>NZ_LMGW01000002.1:0-1287259 GCF_001427835.1 Rhodanobacter sp. Root627 | reverse complement strand
ACAGGTGTCTTGTGTGGACGTCTTGCGTGAGTGACTCACGCCGTCATTTCTTGAAAGGAGGTGATCCAGCCGCACCTTCCGATACGGCTACCTTGTTACGACTTCACCCCAGTCATGGACCACTCCGTGGGCGTCGTCCTCCTTGCGGTTAGACTAACGCCTTCTGGAGCAACCCACTCCCATGGTGTGACGGGCGGTGTGTACAAGGCCCGGGAACGTATTCACCGCGGCATAGCTGATCCGCGATTACTAGCGATTCCGACTTCACGGAGTCGAGTTGCAGACTCCGATCCGGACTGGGATCGGCTTTCTGGGATTGGCTCCACCTCGCGGTATTGCAACCCTCTGTACCGACCATTGTAGTACGTGTGTAGCCCTGGCCGTAAGGGCCATGATGACTTGACGTCATCCCCACCTTCCTCCGGTTTGTCACCGGCAGTCTCCTTAGAGTTCCCACCATTACGTGCTGGCAACTAAGGACAAGGGTTGCGCTCGTTGCGGGACTTAACCCAACATCTCACGACACGAGCTGACGACAGCCATGCAGCACCTGTGTTCCGATTCCCGAAGGCACTCCTGCATCTCTGCTGGATTCCGGACATGTCAAGGCCAGGTAAGGTTCTTCGCGTTGCATCGAATTAAACCACATACTCCACCGCTTGTGCGGGCCCCCGTCAATTCCTTTGAGTTTCAGTCTTGCGACCGTACTCCCCAGGCGGCGAACTTAACGCGTTAGCTTCGACACTGATCTCCGAGTTGAGACCAACATCCAGTTCGCATCGTTTAGGGCGTGGACTACCAGGGTATCTAATCCTGTTTGCTCCCCACGCTTTCGTGCTTCAGCGTCAGTGTTGTCCCAGATGGCCGCCTTCGCCACTGATGTTCCTCCCGATCTCTACGCATTTCACCGCTACACCGGGAATTCCACCATCCTCTGACACACTCTAGCTGCCCAGTATCCATCGCCATTCCCAGGTTGAGCCCGGGGATTTCACGACAGACTTAAACAACCGCCTACGCACCCTTTACGCCCAGTAATTCCGATTAACGCTTGCACCCTTCGTATTACCGCGGCTGCTGGCACGAAGTTAGCCGGTGCTTATTCCTCAGGTACCGTCAGCCCCATAGGTTATTAACCCGTGGTATTTCGTTCCTGATAAAAGTGCTTTACAACCCGAGGGCCTTCTTCACACACGCGGCATTGCTGGATCAGGCTTTCGCCCATTGTCCAATATTCCCCACTGCTGCCTCCCGTAGGAGTCTGGGCCGTGTCTCAGTCCCAGTGTGGCTGATCATCCTCTCAGACCAGCTAGCGATCGTCGCCTTGGTGGGCCATTACCCCGCCAACTAGCTAATCGCACATCGGTTCGTCCTGCCGCGCGAGGCCCGAAGGTCCCCCGCTTTCTCCCGTAGGACGTATGCGGTATTAGTCCCGGTTTCCCGAGGTTATCCCCCACGTCAGGGTAGATCCCGATGCATTACTCACCCGTCCRCCACTCGCCACCCAAGGAGCAAGCTCCTCTGTGCTGCCGTTCGACTTGCATGTGTTAGGCATGCCGCCAGCGTTCAATCTGAGCCAGGATCAAACTCTTCACTTAAGTTTTCGACCATCCGAAGATGATCTATCTTTCTGAAGCGTATGTTCCCAACCAATCAAAACTCATTACTGACTTTTTTCTTGGTGGGACGCTTGCATTGCTTGGACAGGTCGTGACCCATTCAACACAAGACGTCCACACAATTCACCTGCGCACACTGTCAAAGATCGTTCGCTTGGNTGGTGGGACGCTTGCATTGCTTGGACAGGTCGTGACCCATTCAACACAAGACGTCCACACAATTCACCTGCGCACACTGTCAAAGATCGTTCGCTTGGCACCGGTTTTCCCGGTACCGCCCCAAGACGTTTCGTCCTAGGTGAGCCGCCCATTCTACATCGCTTTTCCTTACCGTCAACACCCTCGTTGAAGCTTTTTTCGAGGTCCCGGCGGTCCGTCTTGCGACGTTGGGCGACTGCGGGACGCGAATAATACGAGCTGGATGAAATTTGGCAAGCGATTGTTGAGAGAAATAGCGGGAATGTTCGGTAAGTCACTGGCGTGGCTGAAAATATTTCTTTCCAATCACGCAAGCTTCACGCGCCCGGCGAGCCCGGGTGGCGTGGTTGTCAGGCCTGAACGAGCTTCACCCGGGCGAAATTTCGCTTGCCCACCTGCAGTACGCCTTCGAAACCTGGCTCGAAGGAGCGCTGCGCATCCTCAACCACCTCGGCGTCGATGCGCACGGCGCGCTCCTTAAGCTTGCGGCTGGCCTCGGAGTTGCTGGCGGTCAGGCCTGCCGCCGTGAGCAGCGCTGCCAGGCGCAGACCCTCGGCGGGCACGGACAACTCGGTCTGGGGCAGCAACGATGTATCGCCTTCGCCGCGCACAACCGCGTGCCAGCCGGCAATGGCCTGTTCCGCCGCTGCTGCGCCATGGAAACGCGTGGCCAGTTCGCGAGCCAGGCGCAACTTCGCATCACGCGGGTTGAGCGCGCCGCTGGCGATATCGCTCTTCATCCGTGCCAGCTCATCCAGCGACACATCGAAGCTCAGCAGTTCGAACCACCGCCACATCAGCTCGTCGCCGATCTTCATGGTCTTGGTAACCATGTCGATGGCCGGCTCGTCGATGCCTATGTAGTTGCCCAGTGACTTGGACATCTTGTTGACGCCATCGAGGCCTTCGAGCAGCGGCATCGTCAACACGATCTGCGGCGGCTGGCCGTGGTGTTCCTGCAGCGCGCGCCCCATCAACAGGTTGAATTTCTGGTCGGTGCCGCCGAGCTCGACATCGGCTTTCAGCGCCACCGAGTCATAGCCCTGTACCAGGGGATAGAGGAATTCGTGGATGGCGATCGGTTGCTGCGCGGCGTAGCGCTTGGTGAAGTCGTCACGCTCCAGCATGCGCGCCACCGTGTGCTGCGCGGCGAGCTTGATCATGTCGGCGGCCGACATCTGGCCGAACCATTCGGAATTGAAGCGCAGCTCGGTCTTCTCCCGATCGAGCACCTTGTAGACCTGTTCGGCGTAGGTCTCGGCGTTGGCCAGCACGTCTTCGCGGGTCAGCGGCTTGCGGGTGACGTTCTTGCCGGTGGGGTCGCCGATCATTCCGGTGAAGTCGCCGATCAGGAAAATCACCTGGTGGCCCAGGTCCTGAAACTGCCGCATCTTGTTCAACAACACGGTATGACCCAGATGCAGGTCCGGCGCCGTGGGATCGAAGCCGGCCTTGATCCGCAGCGGACGCCCGCTTTTCAGCCGTTCGGCCAGATCCTCCCGTTTGATGATTTCATCCGCGCCACGCGCAATCGTGGCCAGCGCCTGCTCCAGCTCGCTCATGTATTCCTCTCTGATGGATCGTTGGGGGCAAGCCGCAGTCGTCGCCGACCGTGCTGCTCGCGTTAATTGTGCGTTAACCAGAAATGTCGCGCAAACCCTTGATGGGAAAGGCGTTGACGCCATTTACACATGGCCGCTATGGTACGCGCAGTTTGTTACTTTGTACCGCGGGGCGCACGGCATGGCAGAAGACAATCGGGGGGCGCGTCTCGCGCGCAGGCAAGCCATTTGCCGAAAGGCACAGCAGCGGCATTCCCACTTCTACGAGCGCTGTGCGCATTGGTCGTTCAACCGCAGCGGTGAAGTGGAACCGATTTCGTGGCACCGGGAACGCTGGGTGCTGGCCGGAACGGCCATGCTGATCACCTTGCTTTCCGGCTTCATCATGCCCGCCTGGGCCAGTGCGATGCGCCCGTCGCCACTGCCTGAAGTTCACGCGCTGCTGCCGCTCGCCGTACCCGAAATCACGCCCCGCATCGCCGCGCCGGAACAGGACAACTGGCAATCCGTGCGCGTACAACCCGGGCAGACGCTGTCGGACATCTTCGCCGACCGCGGCCTCAGCATGAGTGACCTGCAAACGGTGATGGATGCCGCCGGCGGCGCCAGCAGCGCGCTGCACAGCATCCGGCCGGGGCAGGAATTCGATTTTCTGCTGGATAACGACGGCAGCCTCGACGGCTTCCGTTTCGAAAAAGACGCATCCAGCCGCGCAACCATTCGATTCGATGGCGTGCAGCCCACGCTGGCCATCCAGAAGCGCGACATGGACGTGCGCGAGCAGATCGCCCATGGCGTCATCAGCAGCAGTCTCTATGCCTCGGCTGGCCAGGCCGGCATGGACGCCGCGATGGTCGGCAAGCTCGCCAACCTGTTCAAGTACGACATCGATTTCGTGCAGGACCTGCGCGCGGGCGACCGCTTCACCGTGATTTACGATGACGTCTACCGCGATGGCCAGCGCTACGGCCACGGCGACATCATTGCCGCGGAATTCGTCAACCAGGGCAAGCGCTACACCGCCTACCGGTTCAAGAAGGCCAATGGCGAGTTCGGCTGGTTCAGCGAAGACGGGCGGCCGATCGAGAAATCCTTCCTGCGCATTCCGGTGGATTTCACCCGCATCTCGTCCAAGTTCACCACCGCACGCATGCACCCGGTCCTTGGCCGCATGCGCGCGCATAAAGGCGTCGACTACGCCGCACCCAGCGGGACGCCCATCCACGCTGCGGGCGATGGCGTGATCAAGTACCACGGCTGGGAGCGCGGTTACGGCAACTTCGTGGTGGTCCAGCACAGCAAGACCATCAGTACCGCGTATGGCCACATGTCGCGTTTCGTGAAGGGTCAGCACGTGGGCGAACACGTGCGCCAGGGCGAAGTGATCGGCTACGTCGGCATGACCGGGCTGGCCACCGGCCCGCATCTTCACTACGAATTCCGCGTCAACGGCGTGCAGCGCAATCCGCAAACCGTGACTCTGCCGCAACCCGAGCCATTGCCTGCCGCGCAGCTGGCCAAATTCAAGGCACAGGTCGTCAAGCCTCAGCTGGCTCGCCTGGAAGCGCTGGATTCGCGCATGCGGCTGGCGCGCAGCGACAAACCCACCCGCAACTCCGACAGCTGACCTGCGACGCCCCATGGATAGCGAGAAGGCCCTTTACCTGGGCCTGATGTCGGGTACCAGCGCCGATGGCATCGACGCGGCGCTGGTCCGTTTTTCAGAAGGCAAGCCCCATCTGCAGGCGGCACACAATCTACCGTGGCCCGCGGACTTGCGTGCGCAGATTCTGGCGCTGGCGCAAGGCAACGAACCCCTGGACCTGGATACGTTTGGACGTCTCGACGTCCGGATCGGGTACTGTTTCGCCGACGCCGCGCTGGCGCTTCTGCAGCACAGCGGCACCGCGGCTAGTGATGTCCGGGCGATCGGATCGCACGGCCAGACCATGCGGCATCGGCCCGCCGGCCCCCACCCTTTCACGCTGCAACTGGGAGACCCCACCGTCATTGCCGAGCGTTGCGGCATCGATGTGGTGGCCGACTTTCGTCGCGCCGACGTGGCTGCCGGTGGCCAGGGCGCGCCCTTGCTGCCGGCCGTGCACGCGATGTTGCTGGGACGCCCCGGCCGCGCACGCGTCGTGTTGAACCTGGGCGGCATCGCCAACATCACCGTGCTCGGCGCCGACGGTAGCGTTCTTGGCTTCGATACCGGCCCCGCCAACGGCCTGCTGGACGCCTGGTGCCAGCGTCACCGCGGCGAAGCCTATGACCGTGACGGCGCATTCGCCGCCAATGGTCGCGTCCACGCGGCACTGTTGCAGGCATTGCTCGACGATCCCTATTTCGCGCTGGCGCCGCCCAAAAGTACGGGACGCGAGTATTTCCACCTGGCGTGGCTGGACGGCCATCTGCAACAGGCAGCGATCGACCCCGCCGACGTGCAGGCAACGCTGCTGGAGCTGTCTGCGCGCAGCGTGGTGGCGGCGATCGACCGGCACGCCTCGAGCGCCGGCGAAGTGCTGGCCTGCGGCGGAGGCGTGCATAACGGCGCACTGATGCGTCGCTTGACCGAGTTGCTGGCGCCGCGCGCGTTGTTCAGCACCGCGCGCGAAGGTGTCGATCCGGATTACCTGGAAGCCACCGCCTTTGCCTGGCTGGCGCGGCAGCGCGTACTGGGGCTGCCGGGCAACCTGCCGGCGGTTACCGGCGCACGCGGGCTGCGGGTATTGGGTGCGTTGCACGCGGCGCCCGCCAACGACGCGCCAGCTGGTTAGCATAGGTCCATGACCAACTCAGCCTCGCGTGGCTCCCCGGGCATTCTCGCCTCGCTCAAACCCTATCTGGAGCCCGCGCCGATCGGCGCGTTGCTGCTGGGAATGTCGTCCGGTTTTCCGTACGCCATGATCGGTGCCACCTTGACCACGAGGCTGGCCCAGGACGGCATCGACAAGCGCAGCGTGACTGCGTTTTCATTGGCGTTTCTGGTCTACAACCTGAAATTCCTGTGGGCGCCGGTGGTGGATCGGGCGCGCCTGCCGTTGCTGGGCAGGTACGGACAGCGCCGCTCGTGGTTGTGGCTGACGGCGCTGGCGGTGGCGGCGTCGGTGGTTTTTCTGGGTGTGGTCAGCCCGCAGGCCAGTCTTGAGACGGTGGCGCTGGCGGCCGTGCTGGTCGGGGTGGCCGGCGCCACGTTCGACATCGTGATCGACGCCTACCGGATCGAGATACTGCAACCACGGCAACTGGGCGTCGGCTCCGGCATGTCGCAGTACGGCTGGCGCATCGGTTCGGTGAGCGCCGGCGCCATCGCGCTGCTGGTGGCCGCGTCATCGGGCTGGGCGCTGGCGTATACGTTGTGCGCTTTCCTGGTGCTGCCGGCCGTGTTCGTGGGTTTCTGGCTGGGCGAGCCGGCCCGCCACCGCGACCCCATTCCGGTGAAGGGCCTGGGTGTGGCGCTATCGTCGGCAGTGGGGCCGCTGGCGGAATTTTTCCGCCGCAGCGGCGCGTGGCTGGTGCTGTTGTTCGTGCTGATCCACAAGATTGGCGACACGCTGGCCAACCTCACGGTGCGCCTGCTGCTGCAGGACCTGCACTTCAGCAACGAGGAAATCGCCACTTACGACGTGGGCTTCGGTTTTGTCGCCTACCTTATCGGTATCTTCATCGGCGGCATGCTGTACGTGCGGCTGGGGATGAAGCGCGCGGTGCTGTTGAGCCTGGTGTTGATGGCGGTGTCGAACCTGTCGTTTGCCGTACTGGCGCACATGGGCCACAACAACGACATGCTGGCGTTCACGATCGGCTTTGAAAACATCGCCAGCGGCATCGGTGGCGTGGTCGTGGTGGCGTACCTGTCGGCGCTGTGCAACCTCTCCTACACGGCGTCGCAATACGCGCTGCTGTCCGCTGCCGCGTCCGTGGTGGGCCGGCTGGTGACCGGCACCACGGCCGGCGGCCTGATCCAGAGCATGGGCTACGTGGATTTTTATCTCATGACGACCATCGTCGCGCTGCCGGGCGTGGCATTGTTCGCCTGGATGATGCACCGCGGCCTGGTCGACCGCGCCATCGCCGAGGTCGACGTTCGCGCCTCGGCTTGATCAGTCCGCGTAATCCACGATATACGGCGCGTGATCGGAGAAGCGCTGGTCGCGGTAGATCGAGCAATCCAGCAGCCGCTCGCGCAGCGACGGCGTGCACACCTGGTAATCGATGCGCCAACCCACGTTGTTGGCGCGCGCCTGGCCGCGGTTGGACCACCAGGTGTATTCCACCGCCTCGGGCCGGATCGAGCGGAAGCTGTCCACCCAGCCGCGCTGCAGGAACAACAGATCCAGCCACGCGCGTTCCTGCGGCAGGCAGCCGGAATTCTTCTGGTTGGAGCTCCAGTTCTTGATGTCGTTCTTGGTATGCACGATGTTCCAGTCGCCGCAGATCACGTAGTCGCGGCCGCTCTTCAGCCACGCGTCGAAAATCGGCGTGATCCACTCCATCGCCTTGAACTTGAACTGCTGCCGTTCATCGCCGGAGGAGCCTGACGGAAAGTACAGCGACACGACCGACAGGTTGCCGAACCGCGCCTCGATGTAGCGACCCTCGTTGTCGAATTCATCCCAGCCCAGCGAGGTCAGCACCTCGTCCGGTTCGCGCCTGGCGTAGATCGCCACGCCGCTGTAGCCTTTTTTGCTGCTGGCGTCGCGGTAGAAGCAGTGATGGCCGTCGGGGCGAAACATGGGATCGGTCAGTTGATGCTCCTGCGCCTTGGTTTCCTGCAGGCACACCACATCGGCGTTCTGGTCGCGCAACCATTCGAACACGCCCTTGCTGGCGGCCGAACGGATACCGTTGGCGTTGAGGCTGATGATGCGCATGGAATCTCCCGAAAGTGATCCCCGATCATAACAACCGTGACACCGCGGCAACGCCACCGGACGCCCTGCACGTAATGCCGGTGGAACCGTCGCTGCATCGCGCACTGCTGCGCCTGCGTGTGCGGCCGGCACAACGCGATCGCGTCGGCAGCATGGCCGACCTGCTTGCCGACGTGACGCAATGCCCGGGCAGTGAGCCGATGGCGATCATGCGCGGCGACGCGCCCATCGGTTACTACCGCATCGACGCGAGCGCCCGCAGCGTGGCCGGCCGCGATTTCGCGCAGCCGGCGCGCGGGTTGCGCTCGCTGTTCGTGGATGCCGACTGGCAGGGCCGCGGGCTTGGCGCGCGCGCCGTCGCCCTGCTGCTGGAGGATCTGGCCGTGCGCCATCCGGCCACGCGGCTGCTGGTGCTCACCGTCGACTGCGACAACCGCGCCGCCACCCGGATCTACCAACGCGCCGGCTTCGTCGACGGCGGCGCGCGCTACCATGGCGGCCGTTGCGGGCCACAGCAACTGTTGCTGCGCGCCCTCCCCTGACCTTCCTGCCGCGAGACCGCCCGTGCACGATTACCAGCGCGACTTCATCGAACTCACCCTGGCGCGCGACGTGCTGCGCTTTGGCGAATTCACCCTGAAATCAGGCCGCCTCAGCCCGTACTTCTTCAACATGGGCCGGATCGATTCCGGTGCCGCGCTGGCCCAGCTCGGCCGCGCCTACGCCAATGCCCTGGTGAATTCGGGACTTCAGGTCGACATGCTGTTCGGCCCCGCCTACAAGGGCATCGCGCTGGCCGCGGCCACCGCCATTGCGCTGGCGGACCAGCATCAGCGCGATCTGCCCTGGGCCTACAACCGCAAGGAGGCGAAAGATCACGGCGAAGGCGGCACTCTGGTGGGCGCGCCACTGAAAGGCCGCGTGTTGATCGTGGACGACGTGATGACCGCCGGCACCGCCGTGCGCGAATCGCTGGCCCTGATCCGTGCCCAGGGTGCCACACCCGCCGGCGTGCTGATCGCGCTGGATCGGCAGGAGCGCGGCCAGGGCGAGCGCTCCGCCGCGCAGGAAGTCGCCGCCGACCACGGCATCCCGGTGATCGCGATCACCAGCCTGGACGACGTACTGGCGTACGCGGGCGAACAACCGCAGCTGGCCGCCGAGCATGGCCGTCTGCTGAGCTATCGCGAACGCTACGGCGTGCAATCGTCATCACAAGGTTTGTGAAAGCATCCCCAACGAAGCACCCACCCGCCGGTGGCGAAACCGCCGCTTCGTACTCGAAAACGTGACGGCGAGGCCCCTGTCCACCGCCGCCCGCGCAATCGCCACCGCTATACTGGCCCGCAAAGGGGGGATTCATGCGCAAGTTTCTGTCAGTCATCATCGCGGGCACGTTGCTGGCTGGCGTGGCCGCACACGCCCAGAAAGCCAATGGCAACCGCTACAAGTGGGTCGACCCCCAGGGTCTGCCGCATTACAGCGACAGCCTCACCGCCGAGGCGATGAAGGCCGGCTACGACGTGGTCAACGATCGCGGCATGGTGGTGCAGCGGGTGCCGCGCCAGTTGACCGCCGCCGAGCGCGTGGTGGCCAACAAGCTGGCGAAGGAAGCCGCGGCGAAGGAGCGCGCACGCCAGGACGTCGCCCGCGCCGAGGCGCAGATGATGAGCGCCTACCCGGACGAGGCCTCCTACAAGATGTCCCTGCAGCAAACGGTCGACGCCCTCGACCAGCAGATCCGCACCACGCGGATCAACCTGCAAAGCCAGGAGAAGGCGCTCACCGGCCTGCTCGACCGCGCCGCGGAACTCGAGCAGGCCAAGCAGCCGGTGCCCAAGTTCATGGCGGACAACATTTCCAAGCAGCGCAACGTGGTGGCGATGCAGCGCAACGCACTGGCCCGGCAGCAGGCCGAGCGTGACAGCACCGTGGCCGCGCAGGCGAAGCAACTGGCCCGCTATCGCGAGCTCAAGGCCGCCGAGGACGCGCCGCCGGAACCGTAGCCACGGCGGGCGGCAGGCGGATCAGAACGGCAGCTGCAACGACGGATCGACCGCCAGCATCTGCTCACGGAACACGTCCTGTATCCGTTGCAGCGCCGCGGCATTGTCGGCGTCGAAACGCAGCACGAGCACCGGCGTGGTGTTGGACGCCCGCACCAGGCCCCAGCCATCGGGCCAGTCGGCGCGCACGCCGTCGATGGTGATCAGCGTGGCCCCTTCGAAAGCCGCCTTGGCGCGGAAATTCATCATGAAGCGGTAGTTGCGGCCCTCGACCATTTCCACCTTCAGCTCGGGGGTCGACACGCCCTTGGGCAAGGTGGCGAAGATCTCGTCCGGCGAACGCCCCAGCGCGTCACCGGCAATGATTTCCAGCAGCCGCGCGGCGGCGTAGATGCCGTCGTCGAAGCCGAACCAGCGCTCCTTGAAAAAGAAATGGCCGCTCATTTCGCCGGCCAGTTCCGCGTCGGTCTCGCGGATCTTGGCCTTGATCAGCGAATGGCCGGTGCGCCACATCAGCGGGCTGCCGCCGGCATCCAGGATCTGGCCTTTCAGGTGGCCGGTGCACTTGACGTCGTAGATGATCGTGGCGCCGGGCTGGCGCGACAGCACATCGCGGGCAAACAGCATCAGCAGGCGGTCGGGATAGATGATTTCGCCGGTGCGGGTGACGACGCCAAGCCGGTCGCCATCGCCGTCGAACGCCACGCCCAGATCCGCGCCGGACTTCTGCACGGAGACGATGAGGTCCTGCAGGTTGGACGGCTCGGACGGGTCGGGATGATGGTTGGGGAAGGTCCCGTCCACCTCGCAATACAACGGAATCACCTCGCAGCCGATCTCCTCCAGCACCTGCGGCGCCAGCGCGCCGGGGATACCGTTGCCGCAGTCGACCACGACCTTCAGGCTGCGCTCGGCCTGCACGTCGGAGGTGATCCGATCGATGTAGTCGGGGGCCACGTCCACATGCCGATAAGCGCCCTGGCCATCGGCCACCAGCGCGCCACTGGCGATGCGCTGGTACAGGTCCTGGATCGCATCTTCGGCCAGCGTCTCGCCGCCGACCATGATCTTGAAGCCGTTGTAGTCGGGCGGATTGTGGCTGCCGGTCACCGCCACGCCGCAGCCGGTTTCGAAATGGAAGGTGGCGAAATAGACCACCGGCGTGGGCACCGCGCCGATGTCGATCACGTCGATGCCGGCCGCGCGAAAACCATCCGACAGCGCGCCAGCCAGTTCGGGCCCGGACAGCCGCCCGTCGCGCCCGACCACGATCTCGTGCAGATCCCGCTCCCGCATCAGGCTGCCAATCGCCTGGCCCAGCAGGTAAGCCACGTCGCGGCTGAGGGTTTTGCCGACGATGCCGCGGATGTCGTACGCGCGGAAAATGGAAGGATCCACGGCAGCCCTGGCGTCACCGCCGGACCGCGCCGGCGCTGTCGGCGGGGCCGCCACCTTCGCCGGCTCGCGGACAATCTGGGGAATTTCTGTGGGCACTACTGGCTCCTCGGGTTCGGATGATATTTCGACCACCGAGCGCGTGCGCCGCCACAGCAGGAACGCTCCCGCGCCCAGGCCGAACAGGGCCAGCAAGGCGGCCAGCAGCACCGAATGCGGCAGCACGATGAATGCGCGCGGCAGGGCGGCGCCGACGCTGAACGCGCTTCCGGGCACCGGTTTGCCGCCCGTTTCACTTTCGGCCGAGGCGGCGCCGTGGGAAAGCAGGCGCATGTCGCCGCGCTCATCGCCCTGGCGCAGATCCAGGCGGCCGCCGGCCGGGTCGATCGCATCCAGCCGCTGGCGCAACGGCGCAAAAGGCAACTCGACCCAGGCCCAGCCCTGCGCCCGATCCGGGGCACCCAGGGGCACAACGAGGCTGAGCCGTCGATCACTGCCGCCGTGCGACACGCTTTGTGCCGGCGGCGTGCCATCGGCCGTTTGCGCCGACATCAACTGCGCCGCCTTGGCGTAACCGAATTCGCGGTAATTGGCGTGCAGCACTTCATTGAGCGTGCCGCTGTAAAGCTCCAGCGCCTGCGCCTGGGGCAGACGCTGGCGCAACGTGGCGGTGGCCTGCGCCGGGTCCTGCATGGCCACGGCCGGATCCAGCGTGGCCACCGCAGCGGTCACCGTGGCACGTTGCGTGGCAAGCTCCTGCGCCAGTGCTTTCACCGCCTGATCCTGGGCGACATGCACGCGTGCCGCCGCCTGTCCCTCGTCCGCGATCAACCACGCCTGCCAGCCGCAGAACAATCCCAGCAGCAGCAGCAGCGTGCCCGCCGCCAACGGCAGCAGCCCACGCCAGTCGAACGACATCCCCTTCGCCATCTTCATCGTTGTTGCCCGCCCCCGCAGGTTGTCGCAGCGTGGCCCGCGGCGCGGGCCGCCACTCAATTGATGCCGGTGGAACCGAAACCGCCGTCACCGCGCTGGCTCGGGGCAAACGCGGACACGATGTTCATCCGCGCCTGCGCCACCGGCAGCAGCAGCAACTGGGCGATGCGATCGCCGACTTCGATGGTGTACGGCGCATGGCCGCGGTTCCAGCATGAAATCATCAACGGCCCCTGGTAGTCGGCGTCGATCACTCCTACCAGATTGCCCATCACCAAGCCGTGTTTATGGCCCAGCCCCGAACGCGGCACGATCACCGCGCACCAGCCCGGGTCGCCGATATGGATGGCGATGCCGCTGGGCACCAGCGCGCTGTCGCCCGGCTGCAGGGTCAGCGGCTGCTCCAGCGCGGCGCGCAGATCCATGCCCGCGCTGCCGGCGGTGGCCGCCTCGGGCAGGGCGATGCTGTCGCCGAGGCGCGGGTCCAGGATTTTCAGTTCGATATCGACGACGGGGCGCGCGCTCATCCGCGTGCGACCCGGTAGCGCTCGGCCACGCAGGCCAGCAACTGGTGCGCCAGCTCGGCCTTGCCCGCGCGCGGCAGTTCCAGCATGCCGCCCTCCCAATACAGGTTGATGGCGTTGTCGGCGGTTTCGAAGCCGAGGCCCTCGCCGACCTGATTGGCGGCGATCATGTCCAGGCCCTTGCGCTTCAACTTGCCCTGCGCGTAGTGCGCCACGTCGTGGGTTTCGGCGGCAAAACCCACCAGAAAGGGATGCGCGGCCTGCGCCGACAGCGCGGCCAGGATGTCCGGGTTTTCCCTGAGCTGCAGCGACAGGTCCGCGCCGGCCTGCTTCTTCAGCTTGCGCGGCGAGACTTCGCTGGGGCGATAGTCGCCCACTGCCGCCGCCGCGATATAGATATCGGCCTGCTTCGCGCCCGCCAACACGGCGTCGTGCATCTGCGCGGCGCTGCGTACGTCGATCCGCCGTGCCACGCCCGGTGGCGTGCACAAGCTGACCGGCCCGGCGACCAGGGTGACCTCAGCACCTTGTTGCGCGGCGGCCTGCGCCACCGCGAAGCCCATGCGACCGGAGCTGCGGTTGCCGATGAAACGCACCGGGTCGATGTCTTCGAACGTGGGGCCGGCGCTCACCATGATCTTCAGCCCCGCCAGCGCACCGCTGCCGAACGAACCGACCAGGGCATCGCGCAATTCCAGCGCCTCCAGCATCCGGCCGGATCCCACGTCGCCGCAGGCCTGCTCCCCGCTGGCCGGCCCCAGCACATGCGCGCCGCGCTGACGCAGCGTGGCGAGGTTGGCCTGCACCGCCGCGTGCGCCCACATCTGCTGGTTCATCGCCGGCGCCAGGTACAGCGGCGCGGCGCTGGCCAGGCACAGGGTGGACAGCAGGTCGTCGGCCAGCCCGTGCGCCAGCCGCGCCAGCAGGTCGGCACTGGCCGGTGCGATGAGGATGCGTTCGGCCCAGCGCGCCAGCTCGATATGGCCCATCGCCGCTTCCGCCTGCGCATCCCAGCCGCTGACCCGCACGCTCTGGCCCGACAGCGCCTGGAACGTGGTGGGGGTGACGAAATGGGTGGCCGCTTCGGTCATCACGACGCGCACTTCGGCATCGAGATCGCGCAGCCGGCGTACCAGCTCGCAGGACTTGTAGGCGGCGATGCCGCCGGACACTCCCAGCAGAATGCGGCGTTGGGCAAGAGACATGTAAGGCGGGCCTGACAGACGGGCAGACGCCTAGCTTACCGGAATCATTCCGGCTGTCTGCTATCGCCCCGATCGCCGGCCGGACACGCTATGACGATGAGTATCCGCGACTGGCCCGAAGGCGAACGTCCCCGTGAAAAACTGCTGGCGCGCGGCAGCGGCGCGCTGTCCGACGCGGAGTTGCTGGCGGTGCTGCTGGGCAGCGGCAGCCGCGGCAAGGATGCGCTGGCGCTGGGCCGCGAACTGATCGCCGGCGCCGGCAGCCTGGGCGCCCTGCTCGGGCGGCCCGATCATCCGATCCGGGTCGGTGGACTGGGGCCGGCCAAACGGGCGCGCATCGCCGCCGCGCTGGAGCTGGCCCGCCGCAGCCTGGCCGAGCAACTGCACGAGCGACCCAGCCTGGGCAACCCGCGCGACAGCGGCGATTTCCTGCGCGCCCGCCTGCGCCACCTGCCGTACGAAGTTTTCGGCTGCCTCTACCTGGACAACCGCCACCGCGTGCTGGCGTTCGAGGAGCTGTTCCGCGGCACTGTGGACGGCGCCAGCGTGCATCCGCGCGAGGTGGTTCGCGCCTGCCTGCAGCACAATGCATGCGCGGTGATCTTTGCCCACAACCACCCCTCGGGAGTGGCCGAGCCCAGCGCCGCCGACCGTGCGATCACCCACGAACTGCGCGACGCCTTGCGCCTGGTCGGCGTACGCGTGCTGGACCATCTGGTGATCGGCAGCGGCGAGCCGGTGTCGATGGCCGCGCGCGGGCTGATCTGACCGGCCAATCCCGTGCCGCGGCCCCTGCCGCGGCTGCCGGCGTCAGCCAACTACTGCATTCCGGGTGCATCAAGACGCGGCAAGTCGTCGAAACTTATGCACAAATCCGCGGAACGGTCACTTGGCGGTCATGTCGCCTTCTTCACCACAGGTTGTCGATATACCATGATGATTATCAAAGGCTTTTCCCAAAATATCGTGGGTTGATCGGCTCACCGCTCCGGCGGCCCGCCAGCGGGCGAAGCTTTCCCCACAGACTTATCCACAGGTCCGTCCACTGCAGTGCAGCAAAAACCCGAGGTGATTGCCTCGCCGCACCGCGGCTGCGGCATCGGCTCCGCCCCGGTGGTGGCGGTCTGCTAGGATTGTCGGTTCCATCACGATATTGAAAGCCCGTGAAAGAACAGCTGCGTGAACTGATTTTGCAGGCAATTCAGGCCTTGCAGGACGATGCCACTCTTCCCGCCGACCTGGCCTTGCCGGGCTTCGTGATCGAGCGGGCGCGCAGCCGCGAACACGGCGATTTCGCCTGCAACGTGGCGATGTTGCTGGCCAAGCCCGCACGCGCCAAACCGCGCGAGCTGGCCGAAAAGCTGGTGGCGGCGCTGCCGGCGAACGACCTGGTGGCGAAGGTGGAGATCGCCGGCCCGGGTTTCATCAACTTCTTCCTGGCCGCCAGCGCGTACCACGCCGAACTGCGGCGCATCCTGGCTGAAGCCGACGCCTATGGTCGCAGCGCCGGCGGCGGCAAGACCGTGGGCGTGGAGTTTGTCTCGGCCAACCCGACCGGCCCGCTGCACGTGGGCCACGGCCGCGCCGCGGCGATCGGCGATTGCCTCAGCCGCTTGCTCGAAGCCACCGGCTGGAACGTGAAGCGCGAGTTCTACTACAACGACGCCGGCGTGCAGATCGCCAACCTCGCCGTCTCGGTGCAGGCGCGCGCCCGCGGCGTCACGCCGGATGACAGCAACTGGCCGGAAAACGGCTACCGCGGCGATTACATCGCCGACGTGGCGCGGGCGTTCCTCGATCGCGACGCGGTGGTCGCCGATGGCGAAACCGTCACCGCCAACGGCGACGTGGACGACCTGGACGCCATCCGCCGCTTCGCCGTGGCCAGCTTGCGCCGCGAGCAGGACCTGGATCTGCAGGCGTTCGGCGTGGGCTTCGACACGTACTTCCTGGAGTCCTCGCTGTATAGCGACGGCAAGGTCGAGGAAACCGTGCGCGAACTGGTGGCGCACGGCCACACCTACGAGGAAGGCGGCGCGCTGTGGCTGCGCACCACCGAGTTCGGTGACGACAAGGACCGCGTGATGCGCAAGTCCGACGGCACCTACACCTACTTCCTGCCCGACGTGGCCTACCACCTCAGCAAATGGCAGCGCGGCTACGAGCGCGCCATCACCGAGCTGGGCTCCGACCATCACGGCTCGCTGGCGCGGGTGAAGGCCGGCCTGCAGGCGCTGAACGTGGGCATCCCGAAGAACTGGCCCGAATACGTGCTGCACCAGATGGTGACCGTGATGCGCGGCGGCGAGGAGGTGAAGATCTCCAAGCGCGCCGGCAGCTACGTCACCTTGCGCGACCTGATCGACGAAGTGGGCCGCGATGCCACGCGCTACTTCCTGATCTCGCGCAAGAGCGATTCGCAGCTGGTGTTCGACATCGACCTGGCCCGCTCGCAGAGCAACGACAATCCGGTCTATTACATCCAGTACGCCCACGCCCGCGTCTGCAGCGTGCTGCGGCAGGCGCCGGAGAAAGGTTTCAGTTTCGACCTCGCCGACGGCCTCACCCAGCTGGCGCGGCTGGACAACGAGCACGAGCAGATCCTGCTGACCGAGCTGTCGAAGTTCCCGGAAATCGTGGAGACCGCCGCGCTCAACCTGGAGCCGCACCTGGTCGCCGGCTGGCTGCGCGAACTGGCCAACGCGTTCCACACCTATTACAACTCGCACCAGTTCCTGGTCGAGGACGCCGCGCTGCGCAACGCGCGCCTGGCGCTGGTGGTGGCCACGCAACAAGTCTTGAAAAATGGCCTGGGCCTGTTGGGCCTCGGCGCCCCGGAGAAGATGTAATGGCAACACGCAAGGGCAAGGGCCGGCAGGCCGTGCGCAACAAGAAGGGCGGTTTCCCCGCCTGGGGCTACGCGATCGTCGGCTTGCTGGTCGGTGCCGTGCTGATGGTGATGATGCTGCGCGGCAGCCTGCTCACCAGCCTGCACAAACCCGAGGGCCCGCAGGCCAATCCGCAGGCCACCGCCAAGCACGCCAGCGAACCGGGCCTGCTCGAAACGGGCAACAACGACGACGCGCCGAAAAAGCCGCAATACGATTTCTACTCGGTGCTGTCGGAGCGCGAAGTGCGCATCCCCGATGCCGAAATCAGCGCCCAGGCGCGCGCCGAGCAGTTGCAGAAACAGCAGGCGGCCACGCAGGCCCAGCAGCAGGCGGCGGCCGGCACCACGCCGATAGCCACGGCGCCGGTCAGCAACCCGAATGCGCCGGCTGCGGTCAGCGAAGACGTGGTCGCCGCGCCGCGCAGCACGCCTCCGGCCGCAGCGGCGGCGGGCAGCGGTTACCTGTTGCAGGTCGGCGCGTTCCCCAACGCCGCTGACGCGGAGACCCTGAAAGCCAAGCTGGCGATGCAGGGTTTCATCGCCAACGTGCAGACCGTCAATGTCAACGGCCAGACCTACCACCGGGTCCGGCTGGGCCCGTTCCCGTCCGCCACCGACCTGGAATCAACCAAGCAACGGCTGGCCGGCGCGGGTATCAATGCGATCGCCTTGAAGGAAGGTCGCTGAGTCTCACGTTTCTGCCAGGCTTTCGCTCATGACAACCAAGACTGCATGGATCACCGGCGCCACCTCCGGCTTCGGCGCCGCGGCTGTTGAACGCTTCGTGGCCGGTGGCTGGCGGGTGATCGCCAGCGGCCGTCGCGCCGAGCGATTGCAGCCACTGGTGGAACGCCACGGTGCCGAAAACGTGCATATCGCCGCGTTCGACATGCGCGACGAAGCCGCGATGCGCGCGGCGCATGCGGCGCTGCCGCCGGCCTTTGCCGACATCGACCTGCTGGTCAACAACGCCGGCCTGGCGCTGGGCACCGCGCCGGCGCAGCTGGCGGACCTGGCGCAGTGGAAGCAGATGATCGACACCAACGTCACCGCGCTGGTCACGATCACCCACCTGCTGTTGCCGCAACTGATCGAGCGCCGCGGCGCCATCGTCAACATCAGCTCGATTTCCGGCAGTTACGCCTACCGTGGCGGCAACGTGTACGGCGGCAGCAAGGCCTTCGTCACCCAGTTCTCGCAGAACCTGCGCGTGGACCTGCTTGGCACCGGCGTGCGGGTGTCGTCGATCGAGCCGGGCATGGCCGAAACCGAATTCACCCTGGTACGCACCGGCGGTGACCAGACCGCCTCCGACCAGCTCTATGCCGGCGTCCACCCGATCACCGCAGGCGATATCGCCGACACCATCTGGTGGATCGCCAACCTGCCCCCGCACCTCAACATCAACCGGGTCGAAGTGATGCCGGTCAACCAGTCAGCGGCCGGCTTGCAGGTGCACCGCGACAGCTGAACCCGCTCAGCCAGCCCCTTTGCGATGCACGTCGTGCGTCACGAACGGGCGCTCCGGATCGGGCACGGCCAGCCAGTGCGGGTGGGCCAGGGTGTGGCGCATGTCGTCCAGGCCGCTCTGCCAGTGGCTGCGCATGCTGGTGGCGCTGAACTCGTAATCCTTGAAGTGGCCTTCGTGCGGCCGGTCCTGGTAGATCAGGTGGATCACGTTGGTGAGTGCCTCGGCGGCGCGCGCCTCGGCATGGCGGTACGCCGGGTCGTTGCGCCGATCTTCCGGCACCAGCGCCATCACGTCATGCAGCAGGCGACGCTGCTCCTGCGTCCGCCGCATGAATTCCGTGACCAGGCGGGTGCGGCTGGAATACTGGATTTCCTTGCTGCGCTCGGCCACGTCGGCGAGGTCGCGTGGCGGCGTGCCGCGGGCGCTCCAAAGATCGACCTGGAACACCAGCGTGTCGCAACCGGGGCGCTCGCTCAGCACCTCGTACAGCGGCGTGTTGGAGACCATGCCGCCGTCCCAGTAGAACTCGCCATCGATCTCCACCGCGGGAAAGCCCGGCGGCAGCGCGCCGGAGGCCATGAAATGCTCGGGCCGCAGGCGCTCGCGGCGGTTGTCGAAGTAGGCGAAGTTGCCCGTGCGCACGTTCACCGCGCCGACCGCCACATGCATCGTGCGCGCATCGTTGAGGCGGTCGAAATCGACCAGCCGCTCCAGCGTGGCGCGCAGCGGCGTGGTGTCGTACCAGCTGACGCTGCCGGGCGTGGCATGCGCGCCCAGGAACGGCGGTGGCTGGCGCGGATGGAAGAAGCCGGCCTGGCCCTCGGTCATCGCGCGCCACGCGGCCAGGCCGCTCACGCCGTTGAGCCATGCCGTGGGCCAGGCCACCGCATCGAACCACGGCAGCGTCGGCACATCCGGCCACAGCGGCGGGCGGCAGATCGCCTCCCAGAATTCGCGCAGCCGTTCCACCCGCTGTCCGGGCGCATTGCCGGCGATGACCGCCGCGTTCAGCGCGCCGATCGAGATGCCGGCCAGCCGGTTCGGTTGCAGGCCGGCCTCGTCCAACGCCTCGAACACGCCGGCCTGGTAGGCACCGAGCGCTCCGCCGCCCTGCAACACCAGCGCGACGGTGCGGTAATCGCGGGCTACCGTCTCGGCCAGCGACGGGTTGCTCACTGCATGAACCACCCGTGGCTGACCACGACCGACTGGCCGGTCAGCGCCGCACTGGGGAAAGTCGCCAGGAACAGCGCCGTCTGCGCGATGTCCTCCACCGTGGTGAACACGCCATCGACGGTGTCCTTCAGCATCACGTCGCTGACCACCTGGTCCTCGCTGATGCCCAGCTCCTTCGCCTGCTCGGGAATCTGCTTTTCCACCAGCGGCGTGCGCACGAAACCGGGGCAGATCACGTGCGAACGCACGTTGTGCGGCGCGCCCTCTTTGGCCAGCGTGCGCGCCAGGCCCAGCAGGCCGTGCTTGGCCGCCACGTACGGCGCCTTCAGCCGCGACGCTTCGTGCGAATGTACCGAGCCCATGTAGATCACGATGCCGCCATGGCTCCGGCCCTGTTCGTCCTTGCGGTACATGTGGCGCAGCGCAGCCCGGGTGGTGAGGAAACCGCCATCGAGATGGATGGCCATGACCTTCTTCCAGTCGGCGTAGCTGAACTGGTCGATCGGATTGATGATCTGCACGCCTGCGTTGGAAACCAGGACGTCCAGACGGCCAAACGTCGCCACCACCTGGTCGGTGCCGGCATCGACGGAGGCCTCGTCGGTCACGTCCATCGCGACACCCATTGCGGTGCCGCCGGCCGCGTTGATCTGCGCGGCCACGGCATCGGCCGCCTCCTGGCGGATGTCCGCGATCGCCACCTTCGCGCCACGTTCGGCGTAAACCTCCGCGATTGCCTTGCCGATACCGCTGGCCGCGCCGGTGACCAATGCAACCTTGCCATTGAGACTTGTCATGCGTTGCTCCTGCGTTGCGTGAATCGTGGGCTTGCGATCAATGCGTGTCTTCGGCCAGATAGGTGTATGCGGTGAGGCCGCCATTGAGCATGTGGTAGAGCTGATCGGCCTCGGCGCCGGTCACGTCGGCACCGGCGATGCGCTCGCGGTAGCTGCGGCGCAGGGCTTCGAGATCGTAGCCCACGTAATCGAGCATCAGGTCGGTGGTGTCGCCGCGGCGCTGGTGGGCGAACACGAAGCCGTCGCCTTCCACGCGCACGTTCACCGCGTCGGTGTCGCCGAACAGGTTGTGGATGTCGCCCAGGGTCTCCTGGTAGGCGCCGACCATGAAGATGCCCAGCCGGTAGCTTTCGTCGTCTTTCAGCGCATGCAGCGCCAGGCTCACGTCGACGCCCTCGGCATCGACATAGTGGTCGATGCGGCCGTCGGAGTCGCAGGTGAGGTCGACGATGACGCCGCGACGCGTCGGCTCCTCGTCCAGCCGCGCGATCGGCGCGATGGGGAAGATCTGGCCGATCGCCCACACGTCGGGGATCGATTCGAACACCGAGAAATTGGCGAAATACTTGTCGACCAGCTTCTCGTCCAGCTCATCCAGCGCGCCGCGATGCGAGCGCTCGGCCGGCAGCAGGCGCGTGCGCACGGCATTGGCCACCGCGTAGTACATCTCGTCCAGCCGCGCGCGGTCGGCCAGCGCCAGCTGGCCCAGCGCGTACAGCGTCTGGCCTTCGGCCAGGTGGTGCTGGGCTTCGTGGAACAGCTCCAGCGGCGGGCGGTGATCGAGTTCGGCCCAGATCTCGCGCAGGTGGCGCAGCACCATCGGCTCGTCCGCCGCCGGCGGTGGAATCGTGCCGGCGGGCACCTGTTCGACCTCGGTCACGTTGACCACCATCACCGCATGGTGCGCGGTCATGGCGCGGCCCGATTCGGTGAGGATGTGCGGCGCCGGCAGGCCCTCGGCCGCGGCGGCTTCGGACAGCGACTGCACGATGGTGGAGGCGTACTGCTCGATCGAGTAGTTGATCGAGTTGTAGCTGCGCGAGCGCGAGCCGTCGTAATCCACGCCCAGACCGCCACCCACGTCCACGATCTCCAGCGGCACGCCCATGCGGCTCAGCTCCACGAAATACCGCGTGGCCTCGCGCATGCCGTTGGCGATGTCGCGCACGTTGGAAATCTGCGAGCCCATGTGGAAATGCTGCAGCTTCAATGTGTGTTTGAGCCCGGCCGCATCCAGCCGCTGGATCAGCGTCAGCACCTGGTTCGGCGACAGCCCGAACTTGCCCTTGTCGCCACCGGTGTTCTGCCACTTGCCCGCGCCGATGGATGCCAGGCGCACGCGCACGCCCAGCAGCGGCTCCACGTCCAGCGCCTTGGCCTCGCTGAACACATGGTCCAGCTCGGACAGTTTCTCGATCACGATGTGCACGCGCAGGCCGAGTTTCTTGCCGATCAGCGCCAGGCGGATGTATTCGCGATCCTTGTAGCCGTTGCAGATCACGATGGAACCGGGCCGCGCCATCGCCAGCACCGCCATCAGCTCGGGTTTGGAGCCCGCTTCCAGGCCGAAACCGTGGGTGCCGGCGGCCACCAGCTCACCGGCCACGCCGCGCTGCTGGTTAACCTTGATCGGGTAGATGGCGGTATAGCCACCGGCGTAGTCGTACTCGGCAATCGCCTGGGCGAACGCGGCCTGCATGTGCGCCAGCCGGTCGGCGAGGATGTCGGGAAAACGCACCAGCAGCGGCAGCCGCAGGCCGTCGGCGCGGGCGCGTTCCACGATCGCCGGCAGCGACAGCGCCGGGCCGCCGGGGCCACGCGGCTGCATCACCATCTCGCCGGCGGCGCTCACGTCCACGTAGCCATCGCCCCAGTGCGGCACTGCGTAGGTGTGGCGGGCGTCGTCGGTAGTCCACTGTTTCGCCATCGATGTCATCTCCTGTGCAGCCGGCGCTGACGGCATCCACCGTCGCGGGCCACGTTTCCACGGATGATCGTCGCAGCGGCGGACCTTGACGGAGTACTTCGGTGTAGCCACCAGGCCCGTACGACCGGAAGCCTCGCACGCCGCGGGGCCGATCGGGCTTGTCGGCACCAGCGCGTTCTGCGCCCGGATGCCAGCGGCCATTGTAATGGCGGCTCGTGACGATAGGGACACGGCGGCCCGCAGGCGTTGCCGCTACAATGGGCGGCCTCGTCATCCCACGGTTTTCCAGGACACCCGCCATGTCGCAGCAGCTCAGCTGGTTCACCGAAGCCCACCAGGCCTCCGGTTCCTCCATCGGTTTCCGCACCGAGCAATTGCTGCACGCGGAGAAGACCCCGTTCCAGAACATCGAGATCTACCAGACCACCGACTGGGGCAACCTGATGGTGATCGATGGCTGCGTGATGCTCACCACGCGCGACAACTTCTTTTACCACGAGATGATGACCCACCCGGCGCTGTTCACCCATGCGCGCGCCAAGCGCGTGGTGATCATCGGCGGCGGCGACTGCGGCACGCTGCGCGAGGTGCTGAAGCACGAGGAAGTCGAGAATGCCGTGCAGGTGGAAATCGACGAGCGCGTGACGCGCCTGGCGGAGGAGTATTTCCCCGAGCTGTGCGAGGCCAACAACGACCCGCGCGCCGAGCTGCTGTTCATCGACGGCATCAAGTACATGGCCGACGCCGAGCCCGATTCGCTGGACCTGATCATCGTCGACTCCACCGATCCGGTGGGCCCGGCCGAAGGCCTGTTCAACGTGGCCTTCTACGCCAGCTGCTACAAGGCGCTGCGCCACGGCGGCCTGCTGGTGCAGCAGAGCGAATCGCCGCTGGCGCACCTGGACCTGATCAAGTCGATGCGCTCGGCCATGCGCACGTCGGGCTTCAGCGCAGTGAAGACGCTGCCGTTCCCGCAGCCGTGCTACCCCACCGGCTGGTGGAGCTGCACCATGGCGCGCAAGGGCGGCGACCTGTCCGGTTTCCGCGAGCGCGGCGCCGCCGCCAAGAACTTCCCCACCCGTTACTACAACGCCGAAGTGCACAAGGGCGCGCTGGCGCAGCCGGAGTTCATGCGCGAGGAGTTGGGGGAGTAGGCGAGCTTCCCGCGGCCTGTTCCTGCCTTGTCGATAAACGGAAAAGCCCGCGGGCACCGTAATCTCCTCTCCCCTTTGGGGAGAGGAGACAGGAGAGGGGGCGGTGCTTGCGGGGGGAGCTGTTGGCGCAGCTTTTCGGCGTCGTGGACAGCTTCGTTGGGGTTTCGCGCGGCGTGTCCCCTCTCCCCTGCCCTCTCCCCAAGGGGAGAGGGTATTACGGCTTGATCTGGCGCTGAGGTTTGGCAATTACGGCTACGCATGAGCCGGCCGCGGGTGCCTTCAGAACATCTTTGATCGCACTTTGGGCAGCAGCACCAGCACCAGTGTCGCCAGCGGTCCGAGTATCAGTGACAGCAGGAACCACAGCAGGCCGCTGCGGTTCTTGCCTTGTGCCAGGGCGGCGTTGATCAACGCCAGCGTGCCCCAGCCGGCGAACCACGGCGCACCGTCGGCCCATGTGGGAAATTGACTCACGGCGGTCTCCTTTGGGTTGCCGCTGCGCCTTCGCGCTGAACAGACGGCCATATTCGTACCGCCAAGCCTCGCGCAAGCGCGCTCGCCGTGCAAACCGTGCGATCAGCCGCGCTTAAGATTCAGCCGTTAAGCTGGGGACTTTGTTTGTCTGGAGAGCATCATGCGCGGATTGCGCTATGTATGGCTGGCTTGCGCATTGACCACGATGGCGGCGCCGGCGTGGGCCGCTCGCCATCCAAAACCCGCGACAAACCACAAGGCCGATGTGGCCCGCGACAAGGCGCTGGCCGGTTTCCAGCGCGATCTGGTCAGCGTGCTGGCGCCGCGCGCCGATGCCTTGCCGCTGCTCGGTGCCGCCCTGCTGGCCCGACCGCTGCCCAACCAACCCAAGTACAACAGCTTCCACGCATTGATCGAGCGTGCGGCGCAGGCGCAGGACGCGGGCCCGGCCATCGACTGGATGCGCCTGGCCGATTGCGACGCCAAGGCGGATGCCTGCCCCAACCGCGAGGCGCTGAGCGCCTTGCAGGCCAAGGCGCCCGACAATGCCGCCGTCTGGCTGCTCAAACTCGGCGACGACCAGCGCCAGCTGCACGACGACGCGGCACGCCAGGATCTGGCCCGCGCCGCCGGTGCGAAGCTGTATGACGATTACGCCGGCATCAGCCTGAAGGCCCTCGCCAGCACCGTCGCCGTGCTGCCGCCACCGGCCGCCACGCTGGATCCCAACGACACCGCCGGCGCCGCCGGCCTGCAGGTGATGATGGTGTTCGGCAGCGCCCGCGCCCAACCGCAACCGAACCTGCCGGCCGCCGCCAAGCTGTGCGAAGGCGCGGCCGACGATGCCGCGCTGAAGGCCGATTGCCTGAAACTGGGCAAGGTACTGGAGTGGGGCTCCAGCCCGCTGGCCCGCTCGCTGGGCCTGCACCTGCGCGAAACCCTGGCCGACGATGCGGCGCAACAGGAAGACGCCCGCCAGGCCCGCCGCAACCTCGTGTGGCAGGTGCAGAACTTCGCCGCCCTCTCCGCCCACGCGCAAACCGACCCCGCCGTGGCCCAGCACCTGCTGACCCTGGCCCGCAACGGCGGCAGCGAAATGAGCCTGATGCTGGCCGCCCTGCGCAACGCCGGCATCGCCGCCGAAGCGCCAGCGGACTGGAAACCCGGGAGCTGAGGGGCCGCTTCCCGCGAGCACCCGCCCCTCTCCTCAATCCTCTCCCCAAAGGGGAGAGGAGGTCGCAGTACGGCACAGCCGCACTATTCGACGACGACCCGCGCAACAGCAAGAAGCCGCACCACCCCAACCTCAGCGCCCAAAAGCACCGTAATCCCCTCTCCCCTTGGGGAGAGGGCAGGGAGAGGGGACACGCCGCGGGAAAGCCCCAACGACGCGACTCACGACGCCGAAAGCCCAACGAAGAGAGGCCACGCCGCGGGCGACCCAACAAAGCTGCTCCCGCCGTCCCAAAGCCTCTTCCGCCGGACCTCCCCGCAAGCACCGGCCCCTCTCCTGTGTCCTCTCCCCAATGGGGAGAGGAGGTCACGGTGCCCTCGGGCTTCTGTGTTCATCGACCCAGCCACCAACAACGCGGCAAACACCAAACCTGTGTCCTCCCCCAAGGGGAGAGGACGGTCACAGTGCCTTCGAGCCTCGATGTTTGACGGCTTGGCACGGCTACGCTCAGGGCGAATGGTGGAGTTGTGCGACGCCGTTGTCATTCCCGGCTCCCGGTTCGCCATCTTCGATATCGCTTTCCGCTCGCCCGTTCCCCTTTACCCCTTCCGCGGGTTAGGCTTGATCCACCTTCCGGGGCAAGGGTCAACCGATGCTTACGACGCTGGTGGCATGCAGCAAGGGTGGTTGCGGCAAGAGCACGCTGGTGACGCAACTGGCGTCATACTGGGCACAGGCGGGGCAGCGTACCGCCATCGTCGATGCCGACAAGCAGCATTCCAGTTTCCACTGGGCCGAGTTGCGACCCGACAACGTACCCGGCGTGCTGGCGCTGGAGGGCGGCCGCCGCGGGCTGCAGCGAGTGCCGGACGATACGCAGCAATTGCTGATCGACACCCCCGCCGGCGTAGGCGAGCGTGAACTCGAACCCTATCTCGAACTGGCCAACGTGCTGCTGGTGCCGGTGTTGCCGTCGTCGTTCGACCTCGACGCCACGCTGCGTTTCCTGGACGAACTCAAGGCCATCAACCGCATCAAGCGCGGCAAGTTGCCGGTGGCGCTGGTCGCCAACCGGCTCAAGCCGTGGACCCACGCCAGCCAGGACGCGCTGACGCGACTGGCCGAGGAGTCGCCTTTCCCGATCGCCGCGCAACTGCGCGACAGCCAGGCCTACGTGCTGCTGAGCGCGCTGGGCAAGGGCATTTTCGATTACCAATCCGAGCAGGTGCGCAACCACCAACAGGACTGGAAAGCATTGCTGCGTTGGATCAAGCGCCACCCATGACCCTCGGAGCAGGATCGATCGACCCGCCCCCACCATCACGGAGTCACTCATGCACGAATTGATCCTGCTGCGGCACGCCGAAGCCGTCCCCATAGAAACCAGCGGCGACGATCGCCAGCGCCCGCTCAGCGCCCACGGCGAACAGGAAGCGCAGGCGGCGGGGCTGTGGCTGGCCAGCCACAATATCCGTCCGCAGCGCGTGCTGTGCTCGCCGGCGCGGCGCACCACCGAGACCGCGAGGCTGGCGCTGACCGCGCTGGATTCACTGCCGGTGCCGCAACTGGCTGAGGAAATCTACGACGCCTCGCCGGGCGAACTGCTGGCCCTGCTCGACCAGCATGGCGATATTGGTTCGGTGATGCTGGTGGGCCACAACCCCGGCATCGAGCGGCTGGTGGCCCTGTTGGTGGAAGGCCGCTCGGACGATTTCCGCGGCATGCCGCCGGGCGCGCTGGCGGTATTGCATCTGGATGGCATGCTGGAGCCGGGGAATGCCCGGCTGGACGCGTTCTGGTCGCCGTGATCGCCGCGTCGGGCTGAGCACCGGGCGCGGCACCGCGCCTCCGTCATCAACGCCCTCACGACACTGCCCGTATCATGCGCGCATGTCGTCACGCCTCTTTTCCCTGTCCCTTCTACTCGCAGCCTTGCTGTTGCAAGGCTGCGCCGTGTCGCGCGCGAAAATCCACCAGGCCGACCTGGCGGTGGCCGACACCATCGACCGCCAGCTCACCTGCCAGCAAGCCGACCATTGCGCCCAGCCCTCGCCGCTGCTGCAGGCGGCGGACAGCGCGCTGGCCCAATCCACGCCGGAGCAACCGATGCATGTGGTCACCCTGCTCGACGACAGCGAGCCGGCGCTGGCCGCGCGGGTGAACCTGGTGCGCGCCGCGCGCAAGTCGATCGACGTGCAGACCTTCATCTGGGCCCAGGACGACGCCGGCCAGCTGATGTTGAACGAGCTGGTGCAGGCGGCGCGACGCGGCGTGACCGTGCGCATCCTGGCCGACCAGCTGTTCTCCTTCAACGACCTGGACCTGCTCGACCGGCTGGTGCGCGCCAGCGTCAACCTGCACGTGCGGCTGTACAACCCCACCTTCCACAACGCACGCACGCCGCCACTGGAGTTCGCCGCCGGCGTGATCTGCTGTTTCATGAAGTTCAACCAGCGCATGCACAACAAGCTGCTGGTGGTGGACGACAGCATCGGCATCACCGGCGGGCGCAACTACGAGGATCGCTACTTCAACTGGGATGACGACTTCAATTACGTCGACCGCGACGTGATGGTCGCCGGGCCGGCCGCGCGCGAGATGGCCGACAGTTTCGACCTGTTCTGGAACCACCGCCGCTCCGTGCCGCTGACCCACCTGCGCGATCTCAACAAGCGCATCCTGTCCGATGACGAGGCGCCGACCTGGCGCCCACCGCAGTACCGACGACCCTTGCGCGTGGCGCAGGTGCAACAGGCCGCGGAGGATCCGTCGTGGCTGCATGCGTGGCTGGTCGCGCCGGGCATCGAAGTCGGCAACGTGGATTACTTCAGCGACATGCCGACCAAGACCCGCGCGCCCAAGCGGGCACGCGCGCAGGTATTCACCCGCCACATCATGCACATGATCGCCAGCGCGAAACGCGAGGTACTGCTGCAGACGCCGTACCTGGTGATGAGCGACCAGGCGCAGAAGATTTTCCGCCGGCTGCACAAGCGCGCCGAACCGCCGCGCATCGTGGTGTCCACCAACTCGCTGGCGTCCACCGACGCGTTCGCCGTGTACGCCATGTCGTACAAGCACCGCAAACGCTACCTCACCAAATTCGGTTTCGAGATCCACGAGATGAAGCCGCACGCGGTGGCCGCGGCGGTCGACAACGAACTGGCCAACCTGGGCATGGATTCGCCGACGCCGGCACCGGAAACCGCCACACCGGCCAGCGCCCGCCAGGCGCGCTTCCACCTGCTGGGCAGCCGCGGCAGCAGCAGCCGGCCAGCGCCGTTGCTCAGCGAAGGCCGCCGCTTCGGACTGCACGCCAAGTCGATCGTGGTGGACGACAACTTTGCCATGGTCGGCTCGCACAATTTCGACCCGCGCTCGGATCACTACAACACCGAATCGGGCGTCATCGTCTACGACCGGCATTTTGCCGACGAACTGCGCAGCTCCATCCTGCGCGACACGCAACCGGAAAACGCCTGGGTGATCGCGCCACGCCGCCCCGTGGTGCCGGTGCTGACGGACATCAACCAGGCTATCGGCACCGTCTCCGAACACCTTCCGCTGTTCGACCTGTGGCCGTTCCGCTACGCCACCAGCTACGACTTGAAGCCCGGCTGCCAGCCCCTGCTGGCCAGCGACCCCAACTTCTTCAACTGCTACCGGCCTGTGGGCGATTTCCCGGACGTGGCGCTGTCACCGAAGCTGATCATCACGCGGCTGATTACCGCGTTCGGCGTGGGGGCGAAAGGGATTCTTTGAGGAAGCAGGGAATGGGAATCGGAGGGCAGCGCGCTCCGGTCGCGGCGCGGTTTACGGTGCGCGGGCGAGGCTGTCCTGGTGCGAGGAGAAGCGCATCGGCAGTTCGCCGCTGACACCGGCGGGGTGATCGGCCGGTACGGCGAAGCGCCAGCCGCGCACGCTGCGCAAGGCGTGTTCGTCCAGCACCGGGTCACCGCTGGATTCGACCAGGCTGGCGCGGTCGACCTGGCCGCGGCCATCGGTATCGACGTGCACCACCACGCGGCCGTCCAGATGGCCGCGCAGCTTGTACCACGGTTGCGTGGTGTCATACGGCATCGCCACCGGCTCCAGCGGAGCGGGCGGTGATGGCGTGGCGGCAGGCGCCACTTCCTGCGGCGCGGTGCGAACGACCTTCGCCTTCGCCACGTGCACCGGCGCACGCGCATGCCGCTGCACGGGTGCCTTGGCGATGGTGGCCGAATGGCGGCTCGGCGTCTTCGCCACCGGGCCGCTCCAGCCGGCCGTCAGCGTGCTGAGCCAGCCGGTGCCGGCGATGCCGCCAGCCAGCAGCAGCAAGCTAAGACCGGTGGTGGTGCGAAGGCGTGGCATGTCGATACGGGCCGCGACTCACGGCCGCTCGAGAATCGCGGTGACGCCCATGCCGCCGGCGGTGCAGATCGAGATCAGCCCGCGGCCGCTGCCCTTCTGCTCCAGCAGCTTGGCCAAGGTGGCGATGATGCGCGCGCCGGTGGCGGCGAACGGATGGCCCACGGCCAGGCTGGAACCGTGCACGTTGAGTTTGGCCGGATCGATCGAACCCAGCGGCGCCTCCAGCCCCAGCCGGTTCTTGCAGTACTCGGCCGATTCCCACGCACGCAAGGTGCACAACACCTGTGCCGCGAACGCCTCGTGGATTTCGTAGTAATCGAAATCCTGCAGGGTGAGGCCGTTGCGCGCCAGCAGGCGCGGCACGGCGACGGTGGGCGCCATCAGCAGGCCCTCGCCGTGCACGAAATCCACCGCGGCCACTTCCGCATCGCGCAGATAGGCCTGGATTTTCAGCCCGTGGCGCGCGGCCCAGTCATCGCTGGCCAGCAACACTGCGGCCGAGCCGTCTGACAAGCCGGTGGAGTTGCCCGCTGTCAGCGTGCCCTGGCCGGAACGCTTGTCGAACGCCGGCTTCAGCGAAGCCAGTTTTTCCAGCGTGGAATCCGGGCGCAGGAAACCGTCGCGCTTCAGCCCGCGAAACGGCACCACCAGATCATCGAAGAAGCCGCTCTCGTACGCCGCCGCCAGCTTGCGGTGGCTGTCCAGCGCCAGCTGATCCTGCGCTTCGCGGCTGATGTGCCACTCCTTCGCCATCAGCTCGCAGTGGTCGCCCATCGACTTGTTGGTGCGCGGCTCGGCCACGCCGGGAAACGCGGGTTTCAATTCGCGGAATGAGAAGCCGTGCAGCGCCACCTTCAACTTGTCCAGCGGCGTCTTGGCCCGGTTCATCGCCAGCAGGCGCTTGCGCAGACGTCGGCCGTAGACGATCGGCACGTCGCTGGTGGTGTCCGAGCCGGCCGCGATGCCCGCCTCGATCTGCCCGGCGGCGATCTTGTTGGCCACGATGATCGCGTTGTCCAGCGAGGTGCCGCAGGCGCGCGCCGTGGTGATGCCCGGCGTGGTCGGTGCCAACCCGGACGACAGCAGTGCCTCGCGCGCCAGGTTCCAGTCCGCCGCGTGCTTGATCACCGCACCCAGCGCCACTTCGCCCAGCTCCACCCCATGCAGTCCGTAGCGTTCCACCAGCGCGCCGAGCACCTTTACCGACAAGCCGAAATTGCCGACTTCGGCGTAGGCCGTGTTGTTGCGGCAGAACGGAATACGTACCCCGCCAACCACACCGACGCGCTTCTGCGTGTTCTCCATGCTCAGGACGATCCGAAAATATCAAGTCTCACAAGGCTAACCCGCAGTGCATCCGGGGGAAACCCCACCACGGCGCGGGGTGGCAGGTTCATTCAGCCGCGGCGAACCGCAACCGCCACCCCTCGGCACCACAAAAAAGCCGTAATCCCCCTCTCCCCTGCGGGGAGAGGGCAGGGAGAGGGGGCACACGCCGCGGGGAAACCGCGACGAAGCGGAACACGCAGCAGGGAAACCCCAACGAAACCACGCCGCCGAAAACTCCATCCATCAACCTCCCCCGCAAGCACCGGCCCCTCTCCTGTGTCCTCTCCCCATTGGGGAGAGGAGATCACGGTGCCCTCGGGCTTCTGTGTTCATCGTCCTTCGACTCCCAGGCCCCCATCCCCCATACCCGCTAGAATTGGTCTTCCCGCCCGGAATTCCCCACGTGGAAGCGCAAACGCTGCTCGACCTGCCCGCTGTACTCGCCCTCGAAATCGCTGCCGGCCAGACGCCGCCCCGGCTCACGCTGACGCGCGACGAGGCGGATGAGTTGGCCGAGCACGTGGCCACCGACCTGCGCGGGCTGGTACCGCAGGTGGACGCGGCGCGGCTGGCGCTGGCCGGCGCGCTGTTCGATCCGGTGGAATTGCTGCGGCCGAATTTCCCGGTGTGGTCCACGCTGGGCGACCTGGCGCGCCGCGTGCCGCGCGGCCAGCTGGAGAACGTGGTGGCCTTCGGCAGCAATGACGGCCAGATGCCGGCGCCAGCCCTGGAGCCCTCACCGCATTACGCCGACGGCCCGATGCGCCTGCTGCCGCTGAGCCTGCTGGCACCCGCCGAGCTGGCCGAGACGCTGTCCGAGCAGTGGGAGCTGCAACTGATCGGCCGCGGTGAAGCCGGCGCGCACACCGCCGACTGGCTGATGCGCACGCTGGGCATTCCGCTGGAGCACGTGCGCTACCTCACCCGCCACGACCTGATGGCGCTGACCTGCGTGCAGTACGAGCACGTCAACCTGGCGCCGCTGTGGGCGCTGCTGGAAGCGGCCCTGCTGACGCCCGAGCGCGACGAGTCGGCGATGAGCGCCCGCGGCCTGGGTTGGCATTACGCGCAGGGCACCATCACCGCGCAATCGCCCGCGCAATGGTTGGCCACGCAGCACGGCGAGCCGCAGCAACGCGCCCACGATTTCGCCGGCATCGTGTTCGAACTGCGCCAGTACGCCGCCCTGCTCGACGCCCACCAACTGCCGCTGGCCATGGCCGGCGACGACAGCGAAGCCGGCCGCGGCTATCTGCTGGAAACACTGGCGCCCGCCACCGCCAACGGCAGCGCGCCCACGCTGTATGCGCACGAGGCGCCGGGCCTGGGCGTGGTGGCGATCACGCTGAGCCAGCGCGATGCCGACGGTTCGGTGCGCGTGCTGGCGCACGGTTACCCGCTGCATCCGCAGGCGCGCGACGCGCTGCTGAGCCGACTTTCCGAACGCTACGGCATGGCCATCGAGCTGCAGGCACGTGGTGAGGTCGTGCTGGATGAGAGCGGGCGGTTGTCGGCACCGGCCCAATAGCGGTCCTCAGCCCCACTTGTGGGAGCGACTTCAGTCGCGATGCTCCTGCTTTGAAACCCCAAGGCAAGAGCATCGCGGCTGAAGCCGCTCCCACAGAAATATCACACGCCGTTGCCCGTCGTGAAATCCGTCTCATACATCCAGTACGGGCAGCGCCGCATGCCCAGCTGCGCGTAGGTGGCCTGCGCCCGCTCGTTCCCGGTTTCCACATACAGCCGCAAACCCACCGCACCGGCTGCGCGGGCGCGCTGCGCCACGTCCGCATGCAGCGCGCGGAAGACGCCGCTGCGGCGAGCGGCGGGGATCACGTACACGCTCTGGATCCACCAGAAATCGCCGTTGCGCCAGTCGCTCCATTCGTAGGTCAGCAACAAGCCGCCCACCGCCACGCCGTCGCGTTCGGCGATCAGGTAGAAGCCGCGCCGCGGTTGCTCCAGCACGCCGGCGATGCCGCGTTCCAGCACGGCGGGGTCCAGCCGTTTGTGCTCGGTTTCCCACGCCATCGCGCTGTTCCAGGCCAGCAGGTCGGGGATGTCGGCAACCGTGGCCAGGCGGATCGACAGGGGCGGCATGGGTGGCTCCGGTGGAGGGGGAGCGGGCCATGCTAGCGCATCGTCTTCACACGCCGGCGCGTACGCTGGCAGCAGAGTCAGCCGCCGAGGCGGTCTGCTCCTCACACGACAGGGTCGGGCGATCGCACGCAGCGGACGCCGGTGCCTGCGCGTGGCCAGCGCCCAAGGAAACCGGAATTGAAAATCGCAAGCCTGCTCGATCTGTTGAAGTTGCGTCGCCTGCGCGCGTTCCGCCGCCGCCGCGTCGCGGCGCATGCGCGGCCGGAGCAGGAGCCGGCACTGCGCTCGGAGCTGTTCAGCGCCGAACAGATGGAGCGCCACGGCGCGGTGCTGGCCGCGCAGCACAAGATCAGCGAGCGCTCCAACGCCGACCTGCTGCTGGCGCGCCTGGCCGACAACGAAGCGGTGCTGCTGCACACTTGCGAACGCCTCACCGCGGCCACGCGCAAGCGCAGCCGGGTCACGCCGGCGGGCGAATGGCTGCTGGACAACCTGTACCTGATCGAGGAGCAGATCCGCCTCGCCCGGCGCCACCTGCCCAAGGGCTACAGCCGCGAACTGCCGCGGCTGAGCCAGGGGCCGTCGATCACGCTGCCGCGCGTGTACGACATCGCGCTGGAGATCATCTCGCACGGTGATGGCCGGGTAGACATCGCCAGCCTCAGCCGCTTCGTGATGGCCTACCAGACGATCACGCCGCTGAAGCTGGGCGAGTTGTGGGCGATCCCGATCATGCTGCGGCTGGCGCTGATCGAGAACCTGCGCCGCGTGGCGGCCCGCGTGATGGCCGACTGGCGCCACCGCAGCGAAGCCGTGGGCTGGGCCGACGCGCTCACCGCCAGCGCCGAAAGCGACCCCAAGAACGTGGTGCTGGTGGTGGCCGACATGGCGCGCTCGGACCCGGCCATGGCCAGCTCGTTCGTGGCCGAGATGACGCGCCGGCTGCAAGGCCAGAGCCCCGCGCTGGCGCTGCCGCTGAGCTGGATCGAACAGCGGTTGTCCGAATCGGGCCAGAGCATCGAGCACCTGGTGCAACTGGAGGCGCAGCAGCAGGCCGCGCACCAGGTGTCGATCAGCAACAGCATCGGCAGCCTGCGCGCGCTGTCGGCGATCGACTGGCGCGATTTCGTGGAGCACACCAGCCTGGTCGAACAACGCCTGCGCAAGGAGCCAGCCGGCATCTACCCGACCATGGATTTCGCCACCCGCGACCACTATCGCCACGTGGTCGAGTCGATGGCGCGCAACCACCACCTGACCGAGCAACAGGTGGCCGACGCGGCGCTGGAATTGTGTGGCCGTGCGGAACCGCCCGCGCTGCAACAGCATGTGGGTTTCTACCTGATCGACGAGGGTCGCCGCACGCTGGAGCAACGCCTGGGCGTGCGCCCGCTGCTGGGCGAGGCGCTGCGTCGCCAGTTCGACCGCACGCCACTACCGGTGCACCTGGGCCTGCTGGCGCTGCTGACGTTCCTGTTCGCGCGACCGCTGGTGCTCACCGCGTTCCATGACGGCCTGCCGCTGTGGGGCATCATCGCCATCGCCATCCCCGCCGCCATCGTGGCCAGCCAGCTGGGCATGAGCCTGCTCAACTGGCTGGCCACCTTGATGGTGGAGCCGCAGCGGCTGCCGCGGATGGATTATTCGGCCGGCATCCCGGCCAGCGCGCGCACGCTGGTGGCGGTGCCCAGCCTGTTCGCCAACGCGCAGGACATCGAGGATCTGGTGGAGACGCTGGAGGTGCGTTTCCTGGGCAATCGCGACCCGAATCTTCACTTCGCGCTGCTCACCGATTTCACCGACGCGGCCAGCGAAACCCTGCCCGGCGACGCTGCGCTGCTGGCGCTGGCGCAGCGGCGCATCGAGGCGCTCAACGAGCGCTACGCCACCACCGACAGCGACCGCTTCTTCCTGTTCCATCGCCCGCGCCGCTGGAACGACGCCGAGCAATGCTGGATGGGCCACGAACGCAAGCGCGGCAAGCTGGCGGACATGAATGCCCTGCTGCGCGGCAACGGCCAAAACCGCTTCCAGTTGATCGTGGGCGACATCGACACGCTGGGGCCGGTGCACTACGTGATCACGCTGGACACCGACACTCAGCTGCCGCGCGACTCCGCGCAGGAGATGGTGGCCACGCTGGATCACCCGCTGAACCGCGCCGTGTACGACCCGGAGCAGCGACGCGTGGTGGCCGGCTACTCGATCCTGCAACCGCGCGTGGGCGTCAGCCTGCCCAGCACCGCACGCTCGCGCTACGCGCAGTTGTACGGCAGCGACGCCGGCATCGACCCGTATACGCGGATGGTTTCGGACGTCTATCAGGATGTGTTCCAGGAAGGCTCGTTCATCGGCAAGGGCATCTACAACATCGATGCGTTCGAGCTGACGCTGGACGGCCGCTTCCCGGAAAACCGCATCCTCAGCCACGACCTGGTGGAAGGCTGCCACGCGCGCTCGGGCCTGCTCAGCGACGTGCAGGTGTACGAGGAATACCCCGCCCGCTACAGCGCCGACGTCAAGCGCCGCCACCGCTGGATCCGCGGCGACTGGCAACTGCTGCCCTGGCTGCTGCCGTGGGCACCGACCGCGCACGACGGCTGGCGCCGCAATGCGCTGACCGCGTTGTCGCGCTGGAAAATCCTGGACAACCTGCGCCGCAGCCTGGTGCCGCCGTCGCTGGTGGTGTTGCTGGCGGTGGGCTGGCTGATGTTGTCGCCGCCGCTGTCGTGGATGCTGGCGGTGCTGGCGATGGTGGTGCTGCCGCCGATGCTGGCGGCGCTGCTGGATCTGGTGCAGAAGCCGGCCGAGGTGCAGCTGGACCAGCACCTGCGCGCGGCCTTTCGCTCGGCCGCGCAACACCTGGCGCGCATGCTGCTCGGGCTGGCGTGGCTGCCGCACGAAACCTTGTACAGCCTCGACGCCATCGTGCGCACGCTGTGGCGCATGGGTTTCAGCGGTCGCCATTTGCTGCAATGGCAGACCTCCAGCGATGCCGAGCGCACCAGCAGCAACGCGCCGGGCGCGCTGTGGCGGCTGATGTGGATCGGGCCGGCGTTGGCGCTGGCGCTCACCGTGGTGCTGGCGCTGCACCGGCCGATGGTGTTGTTGCTCGCCGAGCCATTGCTGCTGCTGTGGCTGTGCTCGCCAGGTTTCGCCTGGTGGATCAGCCAGCCACGACGCGCCAGCGCGTTTGCGCCCAGCGGCAGCCAGCAGCGCTTCCTGCGCTCGCTGGCGCGGCGCACCTGGGCCTATTTCGATACCCATGTGGGCCCGGCCGAGCACTGGCTGCCGCCGGACAACATGCAGGAAGACCCGGAGCCGGTGGTTGCCCACCGCACCTCGCCCACCAATATCGGCATGGCGCTGCTGGCGAACCTGGCGGCCTACGATTTCGGTTTCCTCAGCATGGGCCGGCTGCTCGACCGCACCCGCCACACGCTGGCCACGATGCGCGCGCTGACGCGTCACCGCGGGCACTTCTACAACTGGTACGACACGCAGACCCTGCAGCCGCTGCAGCCGCTGTACGTCTCCACGGTGGACAGCGGCAACCTCGCCGGCCACCTGTTGACGCTGCAGCCAGGCCTGCTGGCGCTGGTCGACGAGCCGCTGTTCCACCCGCGCCTGCTGCACGGCCTGCGCGATACCGTGGCGGTGCTGCGCGACGCGCTGGGCAGCGTGCGCCCGACCGTGCTGCAACCGATGCGGCGCGCGCTGGATGCCGCGCTGGAAACGCCACCGGCCACGCTCGGCGAGGCCGTCGCGCTGCTGCAACGCCTGTGCGACCACGCCAACGCACTGGCGCTGGAACTGCCGCAGGAACCGGACAACGAGGTGGCATTCTGGAGCGCCGCGCTGGTGCAGCAATGCCACGAGCTGTACGACGACGTGCAGGCCTTCCAGCTCGATCCCCCGGCCGACGAAAAGATCAATTTCAGCGGCATCCCCACCCTGGCCCAGCTGGGTCGCATCGAGCCGCTGTGCTGGCCCTGCGGGGCCGGCGCCGAGGCGATCCGCGAACGCGCGCGCGAACGCATCGCCCTGCTGGAGCAACTGGCCGACCAGGCCGGCGAGATGGGCGTGGTCGATTACCACTTCCTGTACGACGCCGGCCGCGACCTGCTGGCGATCGGCTACAACGTGGACGAACGCCGCCGCGACGAAGGCTATTACGACCTGCTGGCCTCCGAGGCGCGGCTGGCCAGTTTCGTGGCCATCGCCCAGGGCCAGCTGCCGCAGGAAAACTGGTTCGCACTGGGCCGGTTGCTGACCACCAGCGCGGGCGAACCGGTGCTGTTGTCGTGGACCGGCTCGATGTTCGAGTACCTGATGCCGATGCTGGTGATGCCCAGCTACGAGAACACCCTGCTGGACCAGACCTGCCGCGCGGCCGTGGGCCGGCAGATCGAATACGGTAACCAGCTGAATATCCCGTGGGGCGTTTCCGAATCCGGTTACAACACCCGCGACGCGCAGTTCAATTATCAGTACCGCGCGTTCGGCGTGCCCGGCCTGGGCCTGAAGCGCGGGCTGGGCGAGGACGTGGTGATCGCGCCCTACGCCACCGCGCTGGCGATGATGGTGCGCCCCGCCGCCGCCACCGCCAACCTGCAACGGCTGGCGACGGAAGCCGGCGCGCTGGGGCGCTTCGGCCTGTACGAGGCGATCGACTACACCCCGGCGCGGCTGCCGGTGGGGCAAGGTTCGGCGCTGGTGCAGTCGTTCATGGCGCATCACCAGGGCATGAGCCTGCTGGCGCTGGCGCACGCGCTGCTGGGCCAGCCGATGCAGCGGCGGTTCGAGTCGTACCCGCCGTTCCAGGCCACCAGCCTGCTGTTGCAGGAGCGCATCCCGCGCACCGCAGCCGAATACCTGCATGCATCGGGCTTCCCCGAATTCGACGGCACGCCACGCATGGCCGAATCGCGGCTGCGCATCTTCACCGACCCCGACCGCCCGCGCCCCGCCGTGCAACTGCTGTCCAACGGCCGCTACCACGTGATGGTGAGCAGCGCCGGCGGCGGTTACAGCCGCCGTGGCGAGCTGGCGCTGACGCGCTGGCGCGAGGACATCACGCGCGACCACTACGGCATGTTCTGCTACCTGCGCGACGTGGCCAGCGGCGAGTACTGGGCCACCACCTACCAGCCCACGCTGAAGAAGACCGAGCTGTTCGAGGCGATCTTCTCCGACGCGCGGGCCGAGTTCCGCGTGCGCGAGAAGGATTTCCACGCCCACACCGAGATCGTGGTTTCGCCCGAAGACGACATCGAACTGCGCCGCACCCGCATCACCAACCGCGGCCGCGGCCGCCGCACGATCGAGCTGACCAGCTACGCCGAAGTGGTGCTGGCGCCGCCGATCAGCGACGCCGCGCACCCGGCCTTCAGCAACCTGTTCGTGCAGACCGAGCTGCTGCCCGAGCTGCAGGCCATCGTGTGCAGCCGCCGGCCGCGTTCGCAAGGTGAGGCGGTGCCGTGGATGTGCCACCTGCTGGCCGTGCACAACGCGCACATCGACCAGATTTCCTACGAGACCGATCGGGCCCGCTTCATCGGCCGCGGCCGCAGCACCGCGCAACCGCAGGTGCTGGACCTGGAGCAGGCCCGGCTGTCCAACAGCGAGGGCTCGGTGCTCGATCCGATCGTGGCGATCCGCTGCCGCATCACGCTGGAGCCCGAACAGTCGGCCACCATCGACCTGGTCACCGGCATGGCCGACAGCCGCGACGGCTGCCTGCACCTGATCGGCAAATACCGTGACCGCCACCTGGCCGACCGCGTGTTCGACCTGGCCTGGACGCACAGCCAGGTGCTGCTGCGCCAGCTCAATGCCAGCCTCGCCGACGCGCAGCTGTACGAGCACATGGCCACCGCCATCATCTACCCGAACACGCAGCTGCGCGCCGACCCGGCCGTGCTGCGCGGCAACCGCCGCGGCCAGTCGGGCCTGTGGGGGCAATCGATTTCCGGCGACCTGCCGATCGTGCTGCTGCAGATTTCCGACCCGGCGCGGATCGAGCTGGTGCGCCAGCTCGTGCAGGCGCACGCGTACTGGCGGCTGAAAGGCCTGGCCGTGGACCTGGTGATCTGGAACGAGGACCGCGCCGGCTATCGGCAGGAGCTGCAGGACCAGATCATGGGCCTGATCGCGTCGGGCAGTGAAGCGAGCCTGCTCGATCGCCCCGGTGGCATCTTCGTGCGGCCGTCGCAGCAATTGTCCAGCGAGGATCGCATGGTGGTGCAGGCCAGCGCCCGCATCATCCTGGGCGACACCCGCGGCAGCCTGGCCGAGCAGATCAGCCGCCGCCGCGTGGAAACCCACGCCCCGCGCTTCGAACCCGACCGCACCCGCCGCGCCGCCGCCCCCACCGAAACCATCACGGCCACGCCCGAGCCGCGCACGCTGCAATTGCCCAGCCCGCACGGCGGTTTCAGCGCGGACGGCAGCGAATACGTGATCGTGCTGCGCCCCGGCGACGCTACCCCGGCACCGTGGTCCAACGTGCTGGCCAACCCGCATTTCGGCACTGTCGTATCCGAAAGCGGCGGCGCCTACACTTGGGGCGAGAACGCGCACGAATTCCGGCTCACGCCGTGGCACAACGACCCGGTCAGCGACAGCAGCGGCGAAGCCATCTACCTGCGCGACGAGGACACCGGCCAGCACTGGTCGCCCACCCCGCTGCCGCATCGCGGCGAGGGCGAGTACGTCACCCGCCACGGCTTCGGCTACAGCGTGTTCGAGCACACCGAGGACGGCATCCACGGCGAGCTGTGGATGTACGTGGCGCTGGATGCCTCGGTGAAATTCTCGGTATTGAAACTGCGCAACGACTCCGACCGCCCGCGCCGGCTCAGCATCGTCGGCTATGTCGAATGGCTGCTCGGCGACCTGCGCGAGAAAACCTCGATGCACGTGGTCACCGAAGCGGACCCCGCCACCGGCGCGTTGTTCGCGCGCAACGCCTACAACGGCGAATTCCCCGACCGCGTGGCGTTCTTCGACGTCGACGACCCCGACCGTCGCGTGGGCGGCGACCGCACCGAGTTCCTGGGCCGCAACGGCAGTATGCAGGCGCCGGCGGCGCTGGAGCGCGCGCATCTCTCCGGCCGCCTCGGCGCCGGCATGGACCCCTGCGGCGCCCTGCAGATGACCGTGCCGCTGGAACAGGGGGAGCAGCGCGAGATCGTGTTCCGGCTGGGCCTGGGCCGCGACAGCGCCGATGCCCGCGCCCTGGTGCAACGCTTTCGCGGCACCAGCGCCGCCGCCGACGCGCTGGCCCAGGTGCGCGCGCACTGGCAACGCACGCTGGGCGCGGTGCAGATCAGCACGCCCGAACCCGCGCTGGACATGCTGGCCAACGGCTGGCTGATGTACCAGACCATCGCCTGCCGTTTCTGGGCACGCAGCGGCTATTACCAATCCGGCGGCGCGTTCGGCTTCCGCGACCAGCTGCAGGATTCGATGGCGATGCTGCACGCGGCGCCCGAGCTCTCCCGCGCCCAGCTGCTGCTGTGCGCCGCGCATCAGTTCCCCGAGGGCGACGTGCAGCACTGGTGGCATCCCCCGCTCGACCGCGGCGTGCGCACCACCTGCTCCGACGACTACCTGTGGCTGCCGCTGGCCATCAGCCGCTACGTGCTGGCCACCGCCGACACCGCGGTGCTGGACGAGCGCGTGGGCTATATCGAAGGACGCGCGCTGCATCCCGACGAGGAATCCTATTACGACCTGCCGCAACCCTCGGGCCTCATCGAAACGCTGTACCAGCACGGCGTGCGCGCGATCGAACACAGCCTGCGCCGCGGCGTGCACGGCCTGCCGCTGATTGGCGGCGGCGACTGGAACGACGGCATGAACCGCGTCGGTGAAAAGGGCCGCGGCGAAAGCGTGTGGCTGGGCTTCTTCAGCTGCGAAGTGATGAACCGCTTCGCCGAAGTGGCACGGCTGCGCGGCGACGAAGCCTTCGCCAAACGCTGCCATGACGAAGTGCAAAAACTCACCGCCGCACTGGAACAGCACGGCTGGGACGGTGAGTGGTTCCGCCGCGCCTACTTCGACGACGGCACCCCGCTGGGTTCCAGCGACAACATGGAGTGCCGCATCGACGCCATCGCGCAGAGCTGGTCGGTGCTGTCCGGCGTGGCCACGCCGGAACGTCAGGCACAGGCGATGGCATCACTGAACCGCCATCTGGTGCGCCGCGACGCCGGCCTGATCCAGCTGCTCGACCCGCCCTTCGACAAATCCCCGCACGACCCCGGCTACATCAAGGGCTACGTGCCCGGCGTGCGCGAAAACGGCGGCCAATACACCCACGCCGCCATCTGGACCACCATGGCCTTCGCCGAACGCGGCGACCACGCCCGCGCGTGGGAACTGCTGCGCATGATCAACCCGCTCAGCCATACCAACGACGCCACCGAGATGGACGTCTACAAGGTCGAGCCCTACGTCATCTGCGCCGACGTCTACGCCGTCCAACCCCACACCGGCCGCGGCGGCTGGAGCTGGTACACCGGCTCCGCCGGCTGGATGTACCGCCTGATGGTCGAGTCACTACTGGGCCTGAAACTGGAAGCCGGCCACCTCCGCTTCGCGCCCGTACTGCCGCCGGAGTGGGAAGGCTTCTCGATGACCTATCGCCACGGCGACACCACGTACCGGATCGAACTGCGCGTGGTTCCGCCCGACAGCCCCGCCACCGTCCACCTCGACGGCATCGCGCGACCCGACGCCCATATCCCGCTGAAAGACGATGGCGCGGACCATTACGTCTTGATCAACCACCCCCGCCCCCACTGACTCGCCACCCGAATAGCCCTCTCCTCCCCGGGGGAGAGCGGTTGGGGGAGAGGGCCGACAGCACGCACACCCCATGCCCGAATAGCCCCTCTCCCCTCGGGGAGAGGGGTTGGGGTGAGGGCCCGACAGCGCGAACAGTCCCATCCCACCCTCACCCCAGCCAATCCGCTCAACGATCCAGCGGACTCACCACTCCCTGCCCGCCCCGATTGAGCACGTGCGTATAGATCTGTGCTGCACACGGATGTGCCAATGCCGCGGGCGCATGGATGCGCAAGAGCGGCCGTGGTCGCCACGTCCTTGTGGCCCAGCAGTTCCTGGATCGTGCGGATGTCTTGGCCAGCCTCCAGCAGATGCGTGGCAAACGAATGGCGCAACGTGTGGCATGTGGCGGGTTTGACGATGCCCGCGCGCTCCCGCGCCGACTTGACCGCGCGCTGCAGCCGCGACTCGTCCACGTGATGGCGACGCTCCGCGCCGTCGCGCGGGTCCACGCTGCGCGCCGCCGCGGGAAACACGTACTGCCAGCCCCACTCCGCCGCAGCGCCAGGAAACTTGCGCGCCAGCGCGTCAGGCATCCAGGCCCGGCCGAAGCCGGCCGCCAGATCCCGCTGGTGGATTCGCTCCGCCTCCGCCAGCTGCGCCCGCAATGGCTCGGCCAGCGTACGTGGCAGCATGGTGCGACGATCTTTCGCCCCCTTGCCCTGGCGCACCAGAATTTCGTGACGTTCGAAATCCACGTCCTTCACGCGCACGCGCATGCACTCCATCAACCGCATCCCGGTGCCGTACAACAGGCTCCCCATCAACCACGGCAGGCCCGTCAATTCGCCCAGCAGCGCCGTCACCTCCGGTCGGGTCAGCACCACCGGCAGACGCTGCGGCCGCCTCGCCCGCTCGATCCCGTCCAGCCACGGCAGCTCGATGCCCAACACCTGTTTGTAAAGGAACAGCAGCGCCGACAAGGCCTGGTTCTGCGTAGCCGCAGCGACATGGGCATGCACCGCCAGCGCGGTGAGGAAACGCTCGATCTCCGGCGCACCGAGTCCGGCCGGGTGGCGCTTGTCGTTGGCCAGGATAAAACGGCGAATCCAGCCGACATAAGCGTCCTCACTGCGCCTGGACATGCCCAGCCGCCGCATCCGGTCGCGCACCTGGTCGAGCAGCTTCGGCGACGATGCCGCCGCTGCCCCATCCGTCCGTTTCCCCGCGTCGCCAAAGGAAGTCATCCGTGTCCCCTGTCTGCAATAGACGGCGAGATTAGGTTGCCAGATTAGGCGGGCCCAAGAAGCGCAACCCATTGATTCGTGTAGGCTGCCGGCCCTGGCAAGCCGCGGGATGCAGGGATTAGGCTGCAGGATTAGACTGCACTTTGAAATCTACTTAGCGTTAGAGCGCATATGAAATTCTGGCTACGACTTGCGATCGTCACAGCGATTCTTCTCGCAGCAGGGTGCGTTAGGCCGCCGCAAGGCCAAATCTATAGCGGCACCTACTACTACATGTTTAAGTTTTCATCATTCAAGCCGGACGGAATAAGTGAAAACTGGTGTCTTAGTGGCAACATGGACAAGGCCAAAGCGTCCGAGAATGGCAAGCCGATGCCTTGGGGCCTTACCCGCGTTGTCATCCGCGGCCAACTTAGTCCGCCAGGTCACTATAAGTGTGTGTACGCATTTAAGCGCGTTCTTACGGTGTATAAAGTCGTTGATGTAAAAATACTAAAAAAATGAGGGTATGCGCTCTAACTACTCATTCCAGCGGACGCGCTACGCGCGCCGCTAAATTCAAGCGTTAGTCGGTGGCTCGTGGTAGTTCTTCGTTGCATGTGTTTCGCCCAGCTTCGCGCTGGCTTGTCGTCCGTCGCCGCAGCAGCTTATCGTGCAGCGTCGTCGCAAGCCCTCCGCTTTCAGAACTGGTAGTTGTGGGGTAGTCGGTTGTTCAAGCGGTGGGCTCGTCGTGGCAGTCGCTGTCGCCCGAGCAAGCGGCGTCGCAACCGTCTAACTCCTCGTCCAAGCGGCGCGCGAAACGCCGCGCGCCGCTTAACTCAAGCGTTAGGCGGCAGAGCATTTTCTTCGCCATTTTTCGCCGCCGTCGCATTTCGGCCCCGTGTTTGCAAAGCGCGTCGTGTCGTTTCAGGCTGGCCTGCGTTGTCGTCTTCCGCGCGCTTGGTCGTCCGCTGTTCCTCGCGCGCGTTGGCTCATCTCGCCTCTTCGTTCTTCGCGGTGCGCGCGGTTCATCGCAGCGTGGCGTTTGTCATCAGCGGTTCGTTCTTCGCGCGCAGGCCACGAGTTGCGCGGCATTGCCGGGCATTCAAAGCAGCGCTATCGTGCTGGCTGGCGTCGGCGCTTCGTGCTGCCGTCTAACATCTCGTTCAAGGCGGACGGCTTCGCCGCCGCTTAACTCCAGCGTTAGGCCTCGCAAGGAGAGATTCGTTTGCTTTACAAATACCGAGGAGTAAGCAATCTTCAATATGCCCTTGACATTCTTGTCAACAAACGTCTTCACGCTTCGCCTTACAAAAGCCTCAATGATCCTATGGAGGGCCAGTACACCTACGATGCTGGGACCTTGGAAGATTGGCAGATTGATCAATTATTTGGACGTAAGAACGACTACCGGCTTGTATCCCTAAGTAAGACGCCCACAAATATGCTCATGTGGGCTTACTACGCGGACAGCCATGCAGGCTTTGTCGTCGGAGTTGACGTTGTCGATCCCCGAGCTGATATTGAACCGGTACGTTATGTCAAAGATCTTGGCCTTGAGAGAGGCCATTTCGACGAAGCAAAGCGAATTTTGACGAAAAAATTCAGGATGTGGCGTCATGAACAAGAACATCGTGTCTTTGTGAGTCGGGCATCGTTCGTGAAAGTTGAGATACGAGAACTAATCTTCGGCATCGGCACAAATCTGGAACTAAAGGCGTTGCTAACCACAGTTGCGAAAAAATTCAATCCTCGCATTACAGTGCGAACCATAAGCAAAGAAGAACTTGATGCCTCGAGATCCTCGCCGGCCTAGTGTCGCGGCCTAACAGTTCGTTCAAGGCGGACGGCTTCGCCGCCGCTTAACTCCAGCGTTAGATTCTTATGACAACTCTGCTCGGCGGGCTGAAAATCGACTATTGGTACAAGGCCATCCTGGTGGCTGGCGTCGGTTTTTTAGTACTTTCGCTCACCCGTGAAGTTTCAAGGCATTGAAAATTCTCAAGTGGCTCTTCTCTCACTCGGCGCATCGTTGACCGGTCTCGGCGAGTGGGTCAACCATCCATTCCAAACAATCATTGTGTCGCCCAGTGAGGGCTATCCCGGCTGGGGAAAGCTTTCGGGCCATCCTCGCAAAAAACACATTGCTGGGCAATTCGTTTCTGCTTGTTGGCTTGGGTATCCTCGGCGTGGGCACCTATCGCCTTATGATGGCCTAGCGAGCAAATCTAACATTTCGTTCAAGGCGGACGGCTTCGCCGCCGCTTAACTCAGGCGTTAGTCGGCAGCTCGTGTTGGTTCCTCGTGTGGTGTGTTTCGCCCAGCTTCGCGCTGGCTTATCGTCCGTCGCCGCAGCAGCATTTCGCGCGGCATCGTCGTAAGCCTGAGCTTTCAGAGCTGGTAGTTTTGGGGAGTCGGTTGTTCACGCTGTGCGCTCGCCGGGCAAGTCGTTGTCGCCCGAGCAAGCTGCGTCGCAACCGTCTAACATCTCATTCAAGCGGACGGCTGCGCCGCCGCTTAATTCCAGCGTTATGCCCTATGAGTAATGACCCCACAGCCAAAGTCCTCTTTCGCGTTCCCGGTGCCGATGGAGACGTGACTGTCGAGACACTTTGGGCTATTCCACTCGGCAACGATCGATACAAATTGGACAACTCACCTTTCTATGCTTACGGCGTTTCGTGGCAAGACATCATCTTTGCCCCGTACGATAAACAAGAAGGCTTCCCTACATTTCAATCCGTAGTTGAAGCGTCCGGCAATCGCACCGTCCGCATTTTCTTCGAGCTGCCTGTCGAGGCTGGCAACTCTTCAGGCCAGGTGCTTCAAGGTCTAGTTGCCCTCGGTTGCAGCTACGAGGGCGCGAATCGCAAGTACATCTCTGTCAATATTCCACCAAGTGTTGAGCTGCAGCAGGTTCGTTCCTACCTCGTCGAACGCGGAGCGCAGTGGGAGCATGCAGATCCAACTTATGAGTCGTTGTTCCCCGGTGGGGCATAACAACTCGTCCAAGCGGACGTGCGAAAAGCCGCACGCCGCTTAACTCAAGCGTTAGACTTTAAGCAACGGAAACCAAAATTCATCATGACACCGATCGCAAAACGTCTTCTCAATGTGTTTGCCGCCACCCTCAACCTCATTGTGGTGGCAGATCTGGCTCTCTCGCTCACTAACGTCGTAGTAATGGTGAGGGAGGGCTACTCTAACGACGGCGTTATCATTGGCCTAATGGTGTTCATTCTTCCTCTAGCCTTTGTTTTCACAGTAAATTATTTGGTGTTTGGAAGGTTTCGGGCATGGAACCGTCTAATTTTTGCACCACAGCAGGGTTAGGTCTAACAGGTCATTCAAGGCGGACGGCTTCGCCGCCGCTTAATTCCAGCGTTAGACCTCAATCAAACATCATCGCGAGCACAAGGAAATATCATGGGAGTTTTGGGCAACCAGCCATCCCGGGACGATTACCGTGTTAACCACCAACTGCTTGATGCTCACCTGAGCGATTTCGCTGACTTGGCGAAGAAGCACGGCATCTCTGTAGATACGGTCATTGCGGCAAAACGGGTTCTTGAGCTAGAGCGGCGCAACTCCATGGAGTCACTCGCTGGCGACTATCATGACGAACATGTGGGTGGGCTAGGGCAAATTTTGTCCCGCATCGCCGATGCGCTCGAGCGTGACGCTTAACCGTTCGCTTAAGGTGCACGGCTACGCCGCTGATTAACTCCAGTGCCAGGTATTCGTAATGAGCTCAAACGTAACGGTTGCCGTTATCGGGGTTGTCGCAGCGCTCCTCGGCTCTGCGATTGGCGCGATAGCGTCGTATTTTTCTACGCGCTCAATGCGCAAGTTGGAGTGGAGGCTTGCGCAAGCAGATCGCGAAATCGAGAAGCGAGAGTCGCTGTATGCAGAGTTCTTTGCTGCTGCGAATCATGGCATGCTCGCTGGCGTGGCTGGAAAATCCATTCAACCCCATGAATTGGATATTCTCGTCAACCTAGACTGTCGTATCTGGTTATTGTCACCAGAGCTTGGTAAGTGTTCGCGCGCAATCGTGTCCTGCGTCATGGATCACTACCAGAAAGACAAGAAAGATAAGGCCAGTTATCCTGAACTTCGAGAGCAGTTCATTGTTATATGCAGGAAATCAGTTGAGGCCCTCAGGGCAAGTGTCTAACATCTCGTTCAAGGCGGACGGCTGCGCCGCCGCTTAACTCCAGCGTTAGCCATCACATGGAGGTCTCGTGGTTAGACAAATTGACGATGTGCTGTTGTTCCGCACCGATATTTCCCCGTTTCTTGCTCACCTTACGAAAACAGCAGGCAACTCTTCGGCCGAGAGCGTGCTTCGAGTAATTCTGGATTCTGGACAGCTCTTAGCGGGAAGTGGTGAGATTAGCGACATCAAGTATGGTGGCAATAACCTACAGATGACTGATGAGCAGAAGAAATCATTCTTCGGCGCTGTTTGTCTCACAGAAACACCTTTGTCCGAGGTTTACTGTCTGCTCGACCTAGCCTCAAGACGCATAAATCTTGAGCCATACGGGCTGCTATTTGTTAAAGACAGAATTAGAGACAAAGGAGCATCACCAGTCTACTATTTGAACAACTATCCCGGAGATAAGTACGCGATTGCGCAGGCACTATTCTCGCTTACCACGACTCACGAGGCAGCGGCCAAAGATATTCTTCCTCTCTTCAGCGTAACGGGGCCCTTCCTCGCCCCGCCTGATCAGAATCGCCAAGGAAAGCAGGAGTTCTCTTGGGAGAGGGAGTGGCGATACCCAGCATCAAAAGGCCCGCTCGCGTTCGGGCAAGACGATGTCTTCATTGGTCTATGCCCAGCAGACCGAATTTCCGCCATGGAACAATCTTACCCTTGGCTAAAGTTCGTAGACCCTCGTTTAAATCAAAAGATCTATGCGAAGAAGCTTATTCAGAGCCGAGATCGGATCGGCTTGAAACACTCGGTGGTGTGATGGCTAACAATTCATTCAAGCCGAACCCGCTTCGCGGGTCGGCTTAATTCAGGCGTTAGGCCGCAAGAGCTAAATGGCGTCCTTGGTCATCCATCGATGGGTTCCTGAGCACAGCTGGGCAGGTTCCAACAGCTGGCCGCTCGCTGCCTTCTGCGATCGCATCCAACAATGCACGTCGTTGCGCGGCACGGAACTAAAGCGAGTCGCTCGCCGGGTCATGAAGCGGGAGCCCATGACTCTAGAGCTGGTCAATGTCGAGTTGGCAGGGGCTTTGTTGCACACCCTTGAGTCGCTCGGTGCGCAGGTAACGGTTCAATAGACGGGCCTTCGCAGGCCTAACAGTTCGTTCAAGGCGGGCGGTTTCGCCGCCGCTTAACTCAAGCGTTAGGCCGCTCATGGAAGATTCTTGGACTTCGCAACTTGTCGGTAGAGCCGTCGACGCCGTCCAGTCACGCGAGGATGGGTCCTGCGTCATTATGTTGGCCGGCGGCTACCACGTGCAAATCGAATCATTGTGGCGTTTAGTCACATCTGGCGCAGTGGCGCTTACAAGCAAAGACAGGGGTCAACTCTTCGGCCGCAATGAGCCGGTACGCTGCATGTCAGAGCTTTCCAGTAAGTTGTGCGGTCGCGTCCTTGATGCCGTCCAGGTCTTGCCAGGCACCGCGGATCTCACTTTGCATTTTGGTACGCAAACCCTTCAGGTCATTACAGACTCTAGCGGCTACGAAGCGTGGCAAGTGGAAGGCCCAGCTGGCACGGTGGCAATCGGTCAAGGTGGCGGCAATGTTTCCGTTTGGGGCTAAGCTGCCTAACATCTCGTTCAAGGCGGACGGCTTCGCCGCCGCTTAACTCAAGCGTTAGACCTGCCATGGATGATCTGTGCGTAAACATACTTATCGGGCTCGGGACGGGCGTCGTTTCGGGCGTTGTAACCGGCATTTATTCAGGCCGCATAATTGCCAGGCGCAACCGATTTGATTCTTTGCGGTCCGACCTACTTCGCCATGCCAACAGCGTCGAGTACATGCAAGAGCAAGGCCGCGTCGCCATCAAATGCGGCACGAGCGCTCAAATTTTGTACGTCGCCAGTGACCTCGCACATTTCGGGCATCGTCAGGCCGCAGAGGCCGTTCTGTCTGGCAACCAGCGTCTTGCCGCAGCACTCAACGACGCAGCGCGCGGCAGCATCGACGTACGCGCCGTCGAGAACCAGCTCAAAGAAATAAGAGACTCGTTTCGGTCAATAAAACCTTCTAACGTGTATTTGCCGTGGGGGCAGGTCTAACATCTCGTTCAAGGCGGACGGCTTCGCCGCCGCTTAACTCCAGCGTTAGGCCTCAAGGATAGAGATATGTCGCAAGTTGAAGCTACAGAAAAGGCGCTGCCCACTTTGGTGGCTTGCTCCATGATCGTCGTCGGTACCACTACTGGGCACGTCTTGATCGGTATTTGCTTTGCCGCAGTGGCATTTCTTGGTCTGGTCATGTGTACACTGTCACGCACTCGCCTTTCGGGTGGCCTGATATTCCTTGCTGGGGTGTTTGCGTTCGGTGGCGCCGTACTTTTCACCACGGGTCAATCGCTCGGCAAAGATATGGCGCTGCGAGATGCCGCACATGCGCACAGTTCACCCGACACATCCGGGCGGTGAGGTCTAACACATCGTTCAAGGCGGACGGCTGCGCCGCCGCTTAACTCCAGCGTTAGGCGACTAGGCAAATATGCACGTCAGACTTGCAGCTATCTCAAAAAAGCTTCGCCACGCTCAGTCGATAGCCGACAGTTGTGCCGTTGACGTTGCAAAGCGCTTCTCCTCGAATCATCCATATCGAATTTGTTTGATCAGATTAAGCAATAAAGCTCGCTATGCCGCCGAGATCATTGACTTTTATGGTATGCATCTACCCCCTGATCGTGACCTCGCCAGTGATCAGACGGAGCGTGTCGTTGAGACCGAAAAGTGGTTCTTCATCGGCACCTTGTCAGTTATTGAATATTCAATGCCCTTGCTTATTGGTAGCCGAGGCTCCCAAAAACTAAAAGCCGATGCATGTAATGGACCATTCTCCTCGTTTCTAGTCAGAGCTGAGTCCGAAGGAGTGATTGATCCAAACGAGAAATCCCTTCTTGAGTTCTCTTCAAGGGTTAGAAATGATCTGATCCACCGAAATGGGGTCAGTCGTATAAGTGCCACAATGGCCTTCAATGACATCAGCTTTGACCTTGTTAAAGGCGAAATGATTGAAGGGCATTGGGGCATGCTCAGTGACCTTGCCACTCTCGCAATTTATTCAACTGCGGTCATTATTGAAGATATAGAAGAGCATTGGGGCGGTAAGGATCGTGGCTAACTTGCCTAACATTTCATTCGAGGCGGACGGCTACGCCGCCGCTCAATTCCAGCGTTAGGCGAGTTGTGGCGTTCGTGTTTGGGGTTGGGGCGTCGGACTTCGGCAGGGGGATCGCAATGGGCAGTTGGCGTGCGGCAACGCAGCGGGTCGGGCGCGGGGCAGGCGTTCGGTCGGAGCGCGTCTCGCACAATTTGTTGGCTAGCGTTCCAGTCATCCAGGCTCACGATCTGACGGGTCGCCGGCCTAACCACTCGTTCAAGCCGAACCTGCTTCGCAGGTCGGCTTAACTCCGGCGTTAGGCGGGTTGTGGCGTTCGTATTGGGGTGGGGCGTCGGACTTCGGTAGGGGAATCGCAATGGGCAATTGGCGTGCGGCATCGCTGCGGGTCGGGCGCGGGGCAGGCGTTCGGTTTGAGCGCGTCTCGCACAATTCGTTGGCTGGCGTTCCGACCATCCAGGCTTCTTGCCTGAGAGGTCGCCGGCCTAACCACTCGTTCAAGCCGAACCTGCTTCGCAGGTCGGCTTAACTCCGGCGTTAGGCCCATTAGAAGCAATGGACATGTTAGCTAAAGCCTTGGTGCTCGCGGTCATATACATTGAACAACGCAATTCTTCGTGTACAGAAGACAATGATGTGCGGGTACTTGAGGAGATCGCCTCCATGATTGCTGGTGCATCGGAGGATGAGCGTCAATCTTTCATTGATGCCGCCGCTGTGCTGGGAGCGTCCGAGCTCCCGGAGCAACTTGGTCTGGTTTCGCCATGATCGTCAGTGATGGGCCTAACAAGTCAATCAAGCCGAACTGGCTTCGCCAGTCGGCTTATCTCGGGCGTTAGAGCTACTCGGAGAGTCCGTTGGACCTTTCGGCACTTACAAGCGCATACACCGCTTTGCAGTTCATGCGCGACTCAATGTCGCTGGCTCTGAACGCCAAAATCGACGAGGAGGCTCGCGCTAAGATTCACGCCGCGATGGATCAAATAACCCGCTTACAAGACGGCTTGTTTCATACTCAACAGGAGCTATTAGCACTCCAACAGACAAACGAAAATCTGCGTAAAGAGCTTGCAGCAGTGTCATCATGGGCTGAGCGCGCGAATCAATATCAGCTCGTACAAACTCAAGGCAAGGCTGTGGTCTACGAGTTTTCCGGTCAACCACATCATTTCGCTTGTCCAACGTGCTTCGAACGTCAAGCAATTTCACCTCTGCAAGACAAGCGTCAGCCTAATGGCGCTTTTTTCTGTGCGGTCTGCAGCAAAGACTTTTCTGTCGATCCGGTTCGCGGCAGGGGCTATCGCGGGTAGCTCTAACATCTCGTTCAAGGCGGACGGCTTCGCCGCCGCTTAACTCCAGCGTTAGGCGGCAGAGCAGCATCTTTTTGCAGTTGCGTCGTGTGTGCCGCTTTCTTGCTCCGCATCGGCCGCGCGTTTTGTGTTGTCTCGGGCCGGCCGCGTTGCAGTGTTTCGTGCGCCTGGTCGTCATTCGCACATTGCACGCGTTGGCGCATCTCGCTTCTTCGTTCTTCGCGGTGCGCGCGGTTCGCCGCGAATTGGCGTCTGTCGCCAGCGGTTCGTTCTTCGCACGCAGGCCACCAGCTTCGCCGCATTGCCGGGCATTCAAAGCAGCGCTATCGTGCTGGCTGGCGGCGCTGCTTCGTGCTGCCGTCTAACATCTCGTTCAAGGCGGACGGCTTCGCCGCCGCTTAACTCAAGCGTTAGGCCTTTCATGCGAACACGCGAAGACTTTGATGCGGCTCTTCTTATCGTCGCGTCGGTTGTGCGGTCGTGGCACCCATACCGCCTCGGAGGTTCAGGCGCACCACCCGACGAGTTCGGCGCGGAGATCGCCAAGGTGGCTTCCTGCATTCCTCGCATTTCAAACGCCGCGACAGCAGCGGCAGCTTTGTCATCGGTTTTCTCGGCATCCTTCGAGCCAGAGCTTTTTTCTCCTGCTCAATGTGTGGCTCCTGGGCAAGAGCTCTTTGCTAAGCTGTCGGCAGCGGGCCTTGTGGCATCGGCCTAACAGTTCGTTCAAGGCGGACGGCTTCGCCGCCGCTTAACTCCAGCGTTAGGCGGCAAATGAAACTCTTCGAGACAAATAAGTACGGCAACATTGTCCCGGTCCCGAGTGGTCAAGAGCCGAGGGACAAGCGCTGGACAGCTCGTGCAGTCTTTGTTTACCTCATACCTTTAGTCATCGTTGTTGTGCTTGTCGTTAGTTGGCTCAAGTAGGTGGCTTTCGTGCAGCCGTCTAACATTTCGTTCAAGGCGGACGGCTTCGCCGCCGCTTAACTCCAGCGTTAGGCATCAGTGATTACCGTCGTCATTGCCATCGTCATATCAGTGTTCGTCGTCTACTTCTGCATCGCAGTGTTCACGGCGCACCGATCGTGGAGGGGGTTCTGGCTCAACTTCAGTGTTGGCATGCTAGCGCTATTAGGGCTGGTCGCATCCCACACTGACCACGACACGCCAGCAGATGGTTTGGTAGAGTGGTTCCTTGCTGCTCTATTCGTGACATTGTTTGTTCTTACTGGCTTGGCTTGGCTTTGTTCTTGGGTGGTTCTCCGGGGCTCTCGCTATTGGCGCAAGGCCTAACAATTCGTCCAAGCGGACGCGCGAAAAAAGCCGCGCGCCGCTTAACTCCAGCGTTAGATGAAAATGGATATCGACCCACATCGATTGCAAGCTTGGTCACAGCAGATGGACAAACGCACGTCCGATCTAGGCCGCCGGGTTGCCAACCTTCAGGCATTCCAAGCGGCAGTTGAATATGACAAGCAAATTAAGACGGCGCAGGAACTCACCACCCGCCTTCAATCCAACGCGAGTGCGTACACGAATCTAGTAATGGTCGCTGGCTACGCAGGCTTCTTTACGTTCTGGGCAACTCTATCTGACAAGCTTCCGCCTTGGCTGTACGCCGTTACGGGGCTTTTAATTATCGTGTCCCTGCTCCTGTTCATCGGCTGGGAGATCACGAAAATGATCTGGAGTGCGTTGCATCTCAACAAAGTGCAGCGAAATCTTGAAGGTAAGCCGGGGCCGGAGGTGCTAGCCCAGTTCCAGAGCTCACTGCAACAGTTCGAAAAAGCGTCAAACCAAGTCTGGGTCTGGTTTTTGGTGCCAACGGTTGTGTGTGGCCTGAGCGCAGGCTTTTGCGTCCTCGGTTTTTTCGTATGGCGCATCGCGCAGAGGTTCATCTAACATTTCGTTCAAGCGGACGCGCGGAAAGAGCCCGCGCGCCACTTAACTCCAGCGTTAGGCCTTATGACAGCAACCGATGATCAAATAGTGAATGCAAGAAGGGAGCGCTTCCGTGTTCACCTTCCTGACAGCGACGATCTTGCACTGATCACGTTGAAGGGTCACCTGCTGGTAGAAGAAATTCTCGACGACATAATTGCTCATCACTGCAAAAATCCAGCGGCCCTAGCCGGCAGTCGCATGGGCTTCCAACTAAAGGCGCAGTTGGCTCACGCTTTGGTTGGAGATGACTCGCTTCCTCAGCAGTTATGGCCCATGCTAGATGCGCTACGTGTGCTACGAAACGAGCTCGCTCATAGGCTGGACAGTCCGAAGCTAGAAAAAGGCGTCTCCAAATTCATTGCAGCTACCTATGGTGCAGTCGGGCAAGTCGACCAAGGTGCCCCTGTCGCACTTAATCTCAAACTTTCCATGGGCTACATGTACGGCTACCTTGCTGCGTACGAGTACCATGTCAGAACGGGCACACTGCCACCTAAGTTGGTAGAGGCCTAACATCTCGTTCAAGGCGGACGGCTACGCCGCCGGTTAACTCCAGCGTTAGGCGGCAGAGCAGCTTCCCTTCGTATTTCGTGCGTGTCTTGGCTCCGTGTCAGGCGGCCTGCATTGCTACGGGCCGGCCTGCGTTGTCGTCTTTCGCGCGCCTGGTCACCTCCTGCGTTTGGCGCGCGTTGGTGTATTTCGCATCTTCGTTCTTCGCCGTGCGCGCGGTTCGTCGCAGCTTGGCGTTTGTCGTCAGCGGCTCGTTCTTCGCGCGCAGGCCACAACCTTCTCGGCGTTGCCGGGCATTCAAAGCAGCGTTATCGTGCAGGTCATCGACGGCGTAGCGTGCTGCCGTCTAACAAATCATTCAAGGGACGGCTACGCCGCCGCTCGATTCCAGCATTAGAGCGCCCTATGAACCTTCAACGCGGGCTACTACTCGTTTGTACATTCGCCCTTCTTTTGGGGTGCAGCAAAAGGGGTCACGAAGCAAGCGAGCAGTCGCAGACAACGAGCGGGGGCAGAGTTGAATCCGCCCCCACGCGCACCTTGGAAGAGCCAAAGATCAGCCATATTCTGATGCGGCGCAGCGGCTGCTTTGGGTCTTGTCCGGTCTACGAGGTCAACATCGATAGCAACGGAACCGTTAGTTTCAATGGCACCAAACACGTCGCTATACCTGGGCGTCATCGTGGCTCAGCCACACAGCTCGAAGTAGATGCGCTCATTCTCGAAATCAAGCGCATCAACTTTTTCAAACTTAGAGACAGCTACGAGTTTGAGCCGGATGGCTGCACTAGCTGGGCTACGGATAATCCTTCTGTCACCATTGCCGTAGCCCGAGGGTTTGAGACTAAGCGCGTCGTTTACTATTACGGGTGCAAGGGCTTTGATGCAGAAGACGATATTAAGTCTCTTGTAAAGAGCATCGACCGGGTAGCTCAGACAGAAAAATGGATTGGGGTCCACGGAAGCGCGCTCTAACTACTCGTTCAAGGCGGACGGCTACGCCGCCGCTCAATTCCAGCGTTAGGACTCAAGAATGCGGCTTCTGATATTTTTCGCGCTGACCAGTATTGCATCTACTGCATCCGCGAGCGGCTTTGGACCGTGGCATTTTGGGATGACGGCTGCCGAGATTCGTGCGGTGTCAAGCCATGGGCCTTATCGCACCTTCAAGAACGGCGACCTCGAGACATACAACGCAACACTTTGCGACCAAAAGCAGAATGTTCAGTTCTACCTCCGGGGTGGCCATCTCTTGCGAATCGTCGTGGTCACGTATGAGGGCACGGGCCTTAACGAAGCCACAAACAATTGGCTTTCCACATATAATTGCCTCGCCAAGCTTCACGGCGCGTTGGAGACTCCCGGGCTTAGAGGCGAGAACGCCCGAGCACTGGCCAATCAAGCAGAAGCACTTGTCAGCAATGGTACGAAGGTTCAGATGGCTCCTTTATCGCAGAGCAAGGACCGCTTCATATTCAGCTCCTTCGACAGCTACACGGTCAAAGGCGTCACGATTTATCGCGTTTGGATCAACTACGACAAACCATCGCCCTAACAGTTCGTCCAAGGCGGACGGCTACGCCGCCGCTTAACTCCAGCGTTAGGTGCCCAATATTATGTCCATGAACTTTGGTGTTCTCATTTTTCCACAGGCGGAAGAGCTTGATATTGTGGGGCCATGGGAGATGCTCACCATGTGGGCCAAACACGCACAAGGACCAGAACATTGCCTCATGGTTGCCCAGTCGCTGGAGCCTGTGATCTGTGCTAAAGGCATGGAAATCACCCCACACGCGTCGTTCGAAACATGCCCCGCGCTCAACTACCTTTTGATTCCCGGTGGGCAGGGCACGCGGACAGAGGTCAACAACAGACAGCTCGTTGATTTCATCGCACAGCAAGCGGCATCCTGCCAAGCCATCTTGTCTGTCTGTACCGGTTCATTCTTGCTGCATGCAGCTGGACTTCTCACAGGCAGGATGGCCACCACACACTGGGGTTCGCTGCAGCGCATGCGTGCACTGGGTGATGTAAAGGTCGTGGAGGAACGCTTTGTTCGTGACGGCAACATATGGTCATCCGCGGGGGTGTCGGCTGGTATTGACCTCATGCTGGCGTTCATTGCTAGCGTCGCGTCTGAAGAAGCTGCGGGAAAAGTGCAGTTCGCTGCTGAGTATTATCCGTCCGGGGTCAAGTATGGTGGCTTCGAAGAACATGCAGATGCACCTGCGTACCTGCGGACCACCTGACTGCTCGATCCAGCGTACGCGCTGCGCGCGCCACTGATTCAAGCGTTAGGCTTCAAGAGCTTTTCGGAGTTGTTGCCAAGTCAGCGCCAGCGTCGCAACCAGGCTTCGCAATAAGCATCGTTTCTTCGTTTCGCTTCCGGCCAGCCTGCGGGTGTTGTTCGCGGGTGCGATCTCTCGCCGTTGAGGTCCGATTACCGCGAGAAACCCCGTCGGACATCCATGCGGAGGCTGAAGGCATGGGCAAGCTCGTTTTCGGCATGATGCAATCCCTCGACGGATACGTCGATGACGCCGCGGGGCGACTGACATTGCCTCCTCCCTGGCGCCGCACGTGGCCTTCATTTCAACGATCACGTCCGCGGCATGGCAGGCGTAGCCGAAATGGGTCGTCTCACGTAAGCCGAAATCGGTCGGCCCGAACGCGACACTCGTCGCCGAGAACGGCGACGCGTTTGTGCGCAGACTGAAGGAGGACGTCGACGGTGGGATCGACGTCGCCGGGCCCACCCTGGCGGCGGAGCCTCACCGATCTCGGCTCGATCGACGAATATCGTCTCTACTTCCGGCCGTTCGTGCTGGGCGGGGGAAAGCCGTACTTTGCCGGCGTCCGACCCAACACCCGCATTGTGGCCTGCGATCGCGTTGGCAGGGACGCGATTCAGCTGACGTGTGTCCCAGCCTGAACGCGATATTCCGCTCGCGCAGTGAGTCCATATTCTGGGCTCACCCGCACATGTCCAATCGCCCGGCGTCTGACGATCGTTGCAGCTGACAAAGGATCGCTATTGATTGTGCGCGCCGCGCGCGCCCTCCTGTTTGAATTCTTTGCAGCTGAACTCGGGCGGTAGGCCGCACGGGCCGTCCAGCCTCTGCTCGAAGTTGTCCGGGTTAGCCAGCACCTCGAACTGTCGAAAGTCTCGACTGTGGTTCGTCGTATGGTCGCAAGCCGAGTCGCCCGTACATCGGTGTCGCAGAATTCCAGAACCCGGAGAGCCAAATGAGAAAGCTCAGAATCATCGAACACATCTCGCTGGACGGCGTGATCCAGCATTCCGCCGATGACGGCGATTTCCCTTACAGCAACTGGACCACGCCCTATCGAACCCCCGCCGGCCTGGACGCACTCACGGCCGCGCTGGGCGCGCGCTTCGATTTGCTGCTTGGTCGTCGCACCTACGATATCTGGTCGGGCTTTTGGCCAAAGGCACCGAGCAGTCCGATGGCGGACGGCCTCAATGCGGCAACAAAACATGTCGCTACCCACCGTCCGGAGAGCCTTGAATGGGGCCCGTTCGAGGGCTTGGGACCGGACATTGTCGAAAGTGTTCGCCGCATCAAGTCGCAGGACGGCCCGGACCTGATTCTCTGGGGTAGCTCCACGCTTGCGTCGCCGGTGCTCGAGCATGGGCTTGCGGATGAGGTCCTGCTGATCGTCTATCCGGTCCTGTTGGGCAGGGGGAAGCGCCTCCTTGCGGAGAGAACCCCGGCATGCTCATTCGAGCTCCTCGGCTCGGAAGCCATGCCTTCCGGCGTCATCCTCAGTACTTACAAGGTCGCCGGGCCTTTGAAGGCCGGATAACCGGACAGGATTGACTGAGCCAGCGGTGCGGAGTGACGCCTGACAACTGAAGCCTAACCCGCTCCGCGCGGCCGCTGAATTCAGGTGTCGGGCATCGCAATTCCCGTTCAAGGAGAAAGTTTATGAACTATCCATCCCTCGCCCCGGATCAGATCGCGATTCTGGGGTCTGCAAATAATGCGGCGAGCGAGACAAGGGACGTCATCCGCAAGTTTCACGAGGCGTTCGACCGTCACGATCCACAAGCCATGGAAGATCTCGTGGCTGATGATTGCGTCATTGAGAATACCAACCCCGCCCCAAACGGTGCCCGCCTCCTTGGCAAGGCTGCGTGCCTGGCGAACTGGCAAGGCCTCGCCAGTTCGACGAGTGCCCGGTTCGTGCGCGAAGAGGTGTTTGTCGTCGGTGAACGGGCGGTTATCAGGTGGCGTTACTGCTGGGGCACAGACGACGCCAGTTCGATCCGCGGCATCAATTTGATGCGGGTTTGTGGCGGACGCATTGTTGAAGCAATGGGTTACGTAAAAGGGACATGAGGCGACGCCCGACAGGGCGATCCAGCCGACCGGCACGCCTCCGCTGTGCGGCGGCAGGCCGGCGGCTGAGTTTGAACGTAGGCACGGAGACAGGAATGTCCCAGTTCTTGCAGGTGTGGCACTCGTGGCTTTTGCCGCAGTAGGTCAACGGCCCCTCATCGCCTTGTTTGCATGTGTCCTCTACGCCATCAAGGCCATACGTCACGCGCGTCCGAGCGTCAATCTCCGGGGTCGCGACACGTTGTGGAACCCTGCCAACGTGCTACTCGGCGATACCATGCTCACAGACGATGGCTTGCGGTATCGTCGCAAATGCTTGAAGGCGCTGTGTATCTTCATCGCGTGCGTCGGCGGTACGTTGCTTGTTGCGGCAGTCACAGGGCAGCTCAGGTGAGCCACAGGCTGCCTAACCACCCGTTCGAGGCGGACGGCTTCGCCGCCGCTCAACTCAAGCGTTAGCCCCCTTGAAACGTTTCCGAAGGAATCGCAATGTCCCGGCTCTTGTTGTTGGCACTGCTCGCTGTGTCCTTCAGTGCAAGCGCGATCGTCATTCGCGATGATGTCGATGACTCGAAGTATCGGGTTCCGGCATCCGAGTTCCCCGCACTCGTCGACCTCCCCGGCGAGGGGCATGGCGTACTGATTGCGCCACGCTGGGTCGTCACCGCCGCACATGCCGTCGCCTGGCAGGCTCAAATCAAGCAGGTCACCATTAACGGGATACCTAGAGATGTCGAACGTCTGGTAATGCATCCGGGGCACAAAATGCCGTCGCAGAAGCTGCTCGATCAGGCACTAGCAACGTGGGACTGGACGTTGTTCCGAGTGCTGCTTGCTTCTTCGGACGACGTTGCACTTCTCGAATTGACGAAGCCCGTTGCTGATGTCGCTCCCGCCGCAATCAACAAGGGGGATGACGAGTTCGGCCAGATCGTCAAGATCTTGGGGAAAGGTGCCACCGGCAACGGTGCCACCGGGTACGAATTCGGTGATTCCCACCGCACCGAGCTTCGCCGCGCGTACAACAAGGTCACCAGCGCCGATGACCGCTGGCTCTGCTACATCTTCGACAAGCCGTCTGATGCCCTGCCACTTGAGGGCGGGTCTGGAAGCGGTGATAGCGGCGGGCCAGTCCTTATCCAGACCAAAGAAGGTTGGCTGTTGGCCGGACTGACGTCATGGTCAGACCCTCAAAGTACTATTAGGACACCCGGGCGGTATGGTCAGATCAGCTGTAATGTTCGCTTGAGCCATTACAATGACTGGATTCAAAAAATCATCTCCGGGCGGTCACAAGCGGGGCCTAGCAAGTCATTCAAGCCGACGCCGCTTCGCGGCGCGGCTTAATTCAGGCGTTGGACCGCAGATAAGGAAACCCCCATGCAACCAACTAAAAAGCCCTATAGACCCGGCCACTGGATTGTTGTGGGAACGATCCTCGGAACGTTTATCGGAATACTTCTCGGCAAGCTGGCGCTTGGAATGATCTTCGGCTTTTTCCTAGGCGCCATGATTGACGCTCATAAGCGAAAATCGATTGCCGTGCCCGCCAAAGAATCGTCTGATGAAAAGTAAGGCTCCTTGTACTGGCTTTGTTTCTTGTTGGCTCGCTTTGCCTGCGCGCCGCATGCGCTCATTTGCGGTCTAGCAAGTCATTCAAGCCGAATCCGCTTGGCGGGTCGGCTTGATTCAGGCGTCAGGCGTCTGAGGAAAACACTTCGTCGCGCTTGGGATGCGGAGCTTTTGCCCGGCCTTGTCGGTTGCCGCAGCCCTCACCTCGCTACCATCCGGGAACCGTAGTCACCACTTTTGCCATGACGTTGGAAGTCCGCAAAATTCAGTTCGCCGACGCACGTAGCTATCGAGAATGCCTGGATTCGGTCGCTCGGGAGCGCCGATTTCTTGCCCAGGTCGAGGCTTTGCCCATCGAGCGGATCGAACAGTTTGTCGCCGAGTCGGTAGCCACCGATGCCGCGCAGTATGTCGCCGTCGAGAACGGCATGGTCATCGGATGGTGCGATGTGTTCTCCCACTGGGCTTACGCCATCGCCCATGTCGGCAGCCTTGGCATGGGGGTTCGCGCGGAGTATCGCGGCCGCGGCATCGGCGAACGCCTGCTCCGGGCAACGCTGGCGCATGCCGAACAGAAGGGGATCTTTCGCGTCACGCTGGAGGCCCGCGCGGACAACCGGGCCGCGATCCGCCTCTACGAGAAGGTGGGGTTTCGCATCGAAGCTCGAACACCGTGCGCGTTGCGCTTTGACGACACGTTTTACGAGGGCGTACAAATGGCGCTGCTGCAAGGGCCGGCGAGTGCGGCGTGACCCGGCGCTCAAGCTGATGCGCCACGGCGGCTTGGTTTGACTGCCTTGGTACGCAACTCGGCTCTACGTTAGCCTGTCAGGAATTCCTTCCAACCTGCCAAGGTCAACTACATGCCGCCCCGGAAAGTTACGGAGCAACCGCCCGAGGGGTTGCCAACCTATCGCATCCTCACCGGCCCGGATGACGCCAGGTTCTGTCACAGGGTCAGCGAGGCTTTGGCGCTGGGTTATCGGCTTTACGGTTCGCCTGCTGCAACTTTCGATGGCGAGAGAGTTATCGTTGCGCAAGCCATCATCTGGCCGTCTGCGCTCACCCTGAATGGCGGCGAGAATGGCCAGCGGGCAAGCTAGCAAGTCAATGCAGCGGATGCGCTGTGCACACTGCTGATTTCGGACGCTGGATGGTGCTTACACTTTCTCGTCATTCAACGGGAACCACCCAATGATCGGTGCTGCCGGTGTTGCCATGAAGAAGGTTGAGCCGCAGCTCGCTTCCCTGGGGCTGCTGCCGGGAATGCCAGCGAGATACTGATGCTCTTCCAGCTCTCCAAAACCCTGGGCCTGTTCGCGCTCACCGCGTTGGCTGAGATCATCGGCTGCTATCTGCCCTATCTGTGGCTGAAGCAGGGCCACTCGGCGTGGCTGCTTGTGCCCGCCGCGCTGAGTCTGGCCGCATTTGCGTGGCTTCTCACTCTCCATCCCCAAGCTGCCGGCCGCGTGTATGCGGCATACGGTGGCGTGTACATCAGCATGGCGCTGCTCTGGCTCTGGGCCGTGGATTCCGTCAAACCTTCCGTTGCGGACTTCATCGGTGTCGGGTTCTGCCTGCTGGGCATGTCGATCATCATGTTCGCGCCGCGACCGGGCTGACCATTCATTCAGGCCGGCGCCGCTATGCGGTGCGGCTTGATTCAGGGATTGGGTCTTGCAAGACCTTCGCCACCAATGAAACTCGCACCGTGGAGTCATCGTGCCCTCACCCGCTCGCGCCGGCATTTTCATCTACGCCAAGCATCCGGAAAGCCTTTCGGACTTTTACCAATCCGTCCTGGGCATGACAGTCGCTCATCGCACTGATCAGATGATCGTGCTTTGCTCGCCGGATCTGCAGATCGTCGTTCACGCGATGCCTGGGGACATTGCGTCGCAAGTGGCGATCACCCGCCCGCCGCGGCTGCGCGACAATGTCGCCATCAAGTTTTTCTGTACCGTCCCCAGTCTTTCGGGTGCTGAGGAATCAGCGCGAGCCCTGGGCGGGAACGTGTTTCCGGAGCAATGGCAAGGGCCCGGCTTCGTGGTTCGCAATGCCTGCGATCCGGAGGGCAACGTCTTTCAGGTGCGCGCGAGCGTGGGCTGACAATACGCTCGAGCCGGAGCCTCCTCGTTCTGCAAAGCACCCGGTGGATGCGGCTTGCCCTGCGCCCTGCTCCACTACACGTCTCGATCTGACCACCCGAACCACCAGTCATCATGCCCATGAAAATGATCGCCTCCTGTCATTGCAGCGCCGTCCAGATAGCCGTTGCGCACTTTCCGACGGAAGTGACCGAATGCAACTGCTCGCTCTGCCACAGTTACGGCGTGCTCTGGTCCTACTACGCGGCCGGCGACGTCATCTCCGTGCCGGACAGCTCGCTGACCGACACCTATGCATGGGCTGGGCACAATGTCGATTTTCATCGGTGCCGTACCTGCGGCTGCGTCACGCACTGGGTGCCTCGCGACGCAAAACGCGATCGGCGCGGCATCAATGCGCGGCTCTTTCCAGCGCATGCTCTTGAGGACTTGCACATACGCCGCCGGGATGGCGCCGGCACGGGCAAGTTCCTGAACTGGCCTGCAGGCGCGACCTGACATTTCGCGCAAGGCGGTGCTCAACTCCGGCGCCGAACATCAAACCCGACATCATCAAAGGCGAGAAGCATGCATCCTGTACTGATCCTGCCAGGCCTTGGCAACTCCGGCCCTGACCACTGGCAGAGCCATTGGGAGCGTCAGGATTCTTCATGCGAGCGGGTGATACAAAATGACTGGGAGACGCCTCGTTGCCGGGATTGGGTTGACCGCCTCGACCATGTGGTGGGGCAACGCAATGGCCCGGTCGTTCTCGCTGCGCATAGTTCAGCCTGTGCATTGGTGGCCCATTGGGCCGCCTCGGCGTCATCGCCGCAGTTGGAGCGAGTCTGTGGCGCTCTTCTTGTAGCCCCGAGTGATCCTGACGGTGCCAATTACCCGCCGGGCCCTGTCGGTTTCGGCCCCGTCCCGCTGCTGCCGCTTCCTTTTCCCTCGATCGTCGTCGCAAGCGCCGATGATCGGTATATAGAGCCGACGCGAGCCCGCCAGTACGCCGACGCCTGGCGCAGCCGCTTCGTGCTTTTGCAGGGTGCGGGGCACATCAATGCGTCCAGCGGGTTTGGCCCATGGCCGGAGGGCTACGCCCTGCTTTGCGCGTTGCGAGCGGAAGAGCACGCTGATGCCTGACCATTCGTTCAAGGCGATGCCATTTCGCGGCAGGCCTGATTCAAACACTAGGTACCCACAGACCCATGTCATCATCCAGCGTTGTCACTCTCGAAAGTCCGTACACCTTCTCCGACACGGTTCGGCGTTTGCTTGCTGCGTTTGCCGCGAAGAGCATCAAGGTTTTCGCGGTCATTGATCAGCAGGCCGAGGCCAGTGCGGCCGGGTTGGCAATGCCGCCGACGACTCTGGTGATCTTCGGCAACCCTCAGGCGGGTACACCGCTCATGCTCATCAATCCGCAAGTGGGCGTTGATCTGCCGCTCAAGGTGCTTGTCAGCGAGGCCGTGCCGGGGCGGGTTGTCGTGTGCTTCACCTCGGCGGCAGCCATCGTCCAACGCCATGGACTCCCGCCCGAGTTTGTCGCCAACCTGGCACCCGTCGAGCGCGTGATCGAGGCGGCGCTGGGCAAGAGCGCTGGCGTCTGACAATCATCCAGGGGGACTAGCGGATACGCTCCGCCCGAAGCTTCACTTGAGCCTCAAGACACATGAATAGTCTCGTGAGTGACGCATGCCTTTTCACTACCCTGGCGTTCTTCTGCCTCCACGTCGTTCTCGTGGCCATTCTCAAGCCCGGGTAGCCGCGGTATACGCACTATCATCGACAGCGGCGTTCACGCTGCCGCCACTTCTTGACGCGGCGTAACTCAGGCAGCTTTACCCGGGTGTCAGCCGTCCATGCCAACCATCGTGTTACGCGACCACGAAAACCGGGATCGGGGCTTCCTGCTCGTGGCCGGCAGCGAGGCCGTGTTTGCCATGGATACGCGTGACGTCGTGCTCATGGCGCTGCCATCCCCCAACACGTCATCGATCGCAACCTTTCTGCAGAGTTTCAAGCATGTGGAGTTCAAGGCGGACTTCACCATCGGCGATTCAGGCGGCCGGATTTCCTTCGCGGTGACACCCGAGCTGTCTTTCCTTGCCTCGCTCGATGCTTCCGGTACCGGCTCCTGGTCAGCAGGTACCATCGGCGGTGGCAGCTGCCGGTTGCTCAACGACGGCTGACAACGCGCTTGCGCGGGCTTGCGCCGGCGCCGGCTCCGCCTCCGCTCAACTTCAGCATCCACTCGCATGTCGAACACCCGGGTACGTCGAGGCACCGATTCGGATCTCACGCTTGGCGGACGCGCTATAGCCGCCGTCGCGTCGTGTCTGTTCTCGGTGCCGCTCATGGGCCTGATCTGGCTGATCATCAACAACCAGATCGCGCCCATCTCGGACACCGTGTTGCCGCTGTCGGCGCTGGTCGCAGCCATCGTCGGGTTCGCCGCCCTGTCGTTCGCCTTCCCTCGCCTTGCCCCGGACGTCTTTGGCTGGATCTGCGACACCCTGATGCGGTTGGCGCGATGGCTGTGGTGACGCATCGGGGTCCGCGTCTGTCCGGGTTGGCCAGAGTGTCGCGAACGACTCGGCATGCGCGGTCGTGATGCCGATCAGGCAATGGGCGAAGCGCCTCAAGCATCAGACCACGGTGGTGTATTACGCCGCCCGCGATCCGCGCACGCCGTGGTTTGTCCGGCTGCTGGCGCTGGTGGTGGCGGCCTATGCACTCAGCCCCATCGACCTCATCCCGGACTTCATTCCGGTGCTGGGTTACCTGGATGACCTGATCATCGTGCCGCTCGGATTGGCGCTGGTGCTTCGCCTCATTCCCGCCGACGTAATGGCCGCCGCAAGCGAGCGGGCGCTGGCCGCGGCCACCCGGCCAACGAGTCGCGTCATGGCGGTTTTCATTGTTACGCTGTGGGTTCTGGCGCTGGGCGGGTTCGGCTGGTGGGCGTTCCGCAAGATGCACACCTGACGATTCGTTCCGACGGACTGCGCCGTCTTTCACTCCGGCATCGGGCACCGCATGAAGGATTTCACATGACCGGCGACATCTTCGTGGCCCATTCGGATGAGGACATCCTGTCGTGCTTTGCCGCCTTCAGTGCTCTGCGGCCGCACCTTCAGGAGCAGGCGTTCCTGTCCCAGGTACGTCGGCAGCAGGCGCAGTCCTACCAGATCGTGGCGTTGAAGCATGGCGGCAAGGTTCAGAGCGCCGCCGGCTTTCGGTTCGCGGAGTTCCTGGCGTGGGGAAAAAAAAGTCCTCTACGTAGACGACCTGACGACCCTGCCCGGGGCCACGTCACAGGGCTTTGCCGGCGCGCTCATGGACTGGATGGTGGCGCACGCCAGGGCCAACGACTGCCAGGGCGTGCACCTGGACACGGGCTATACCCGGCATGCGGCGCACCGGTTGTATCTGCGCAAGGGACTGCAGTTGAATTGCCACCATCTGGCGCTTGATCTGGGCCAGCGCTGACGAGTCACTCAAGCTCGCGTTCCTTCGCGCGACTTGATCCAGGCATCAACCCCTCAAGTATTTTCGCCCTATGGAAGAACTCCGGATCACCACAGAAGCGGCCGAGCTGGATCTCCAGCTCATCCATCGCTTTCTCTCCGAGCAGACTTACTGGGCCAAAGCCATTCCTTTCGCCGTGGTCGAGCGGGCCGTTGCCAACTCACTTTGTTTTGGCGGCTTTCTCGGCAAGCGGCAGGTCGCGTTTGCCCGCGTCATATCCGACTACGCCACGTTCGCCAATCTGGTGGACGTTTTCGTTCTGCCGGAACATCGCGGCAAGGGCTACAGCAAGGCGCTCATGGGCGCGGTCTTTGCCCACCCGCAACTTCAGGGCCTGCGCCGGTTCACTCTCGCCACCGGAGATGCGCATGGGCTGTACGCCCGGTTCGGGTTTACGGCACCTGCACATCCGCAGACGCTCATGGAGCGCTATGTACCGGATATCTATGCCGCGCCGTAGCGGATGGCTTCGCCGCCGATCAACTCCCACGCTGGATCGCATCATGGATCATCGAATTTCAGACATCGATACCGCGGAGCACTACACATGGGGCGGCGTCTGCGATGGCTGGCACCTGCTCAAGGACCCCACGCTCAGCGTGATCCAGGAGCGCGTACCGCCGGGGGCGAGCGAGACGTCGCATTTTCATTCGCAGGCACGCCAGTTCTTCTACGTGCTTTCGGGCACGGCGACGATGGAGTTCGAGCATGAGGCGGTGACGTTCGCCGCCGGCCAGGGGCTGCATGTGCCGCCGGGCACGCGGCACCGTTTCGCCAACCGTTCGGACGCCGACGTGGTGTTCCTCGTCATATCGTCACCCACGACGGCCGGCGACCGCACCAACCTGCCGGACGCGACGCCGGCGTCATCCCCTCTGGAGGAAAAGTGATGCGACTGATCGGCATGCTGGATTCGCCTTATGTGCGGCGCGTCGCCATTTCGCTGGAATGCCTGGGCATTTCATTCGCGCACGACGCGATCTCGGTATTCAGCACGTACGAGGAGTTTCAGCGCATCAATCCCGTCGTGAAGGCGCCGACGCTGGTGTGCGATGACGGCGAGGTGTTGATGGATTCCTCGCTGATCCTGCAGTTCGTCGAAGCGACCCGGAGCGGCGGCGATTCGCTGTGGAGTCTCGGCGACGCCACGCGCATGCAGCACGAGATGCGCGCCGTCAGCTTGGCGCTGGCGGCTTGCGAGAAGAGTGTGCAGATCGTCTACGAGCGCAAGCTGCGGCCGCCGTCCGCGCAGTACGAGCCGTGGGTGGAGCGGGTGCAGGGGCAACTGCTGGAAGCCTGTGCCGCCCTGGAGCGCGAGGTGCAGACACGTCAGCCTGTTTTCGTGGAGCCACGCCGTCAGGCCGGCATCACCACCGCGGTCGTCTGGCAGTTCACGCAGTCCATGCTGGCGTCGATCGTGGTGGCGGAGAAGTATCCGGGCCTGGTGGCGCTGTCCGCCCGCATGGAGCGCACGCCCGAGTTCCGGAAGTACCCGCCGGTGGGCCCGGGTGCCTGAGCAACGCGTCGATAGCGCGAGGAAATCATGAGCAAGGTTTTCGTCAATATCGGACTCAGTCTCGATGGCTACATGGCGCCGGAAGGGATGACCATGGGCAGGCCCGAGTACAAGGGCTGGGGCGCCAAATGGGGCGCGATGATGGCCTGGATACTCAACCAGCAGTACTTTCGCGAGAAGCTGCTGAAGCTCGATGGGGGAGAAACCGGCCCGGTCAATGATCTGGTTCGCCAGACTGCCGAGCGCAGCGGGGCCAACATCATGGGCAAGCGGATGTTCGACCAGGGCGAGATCGCCTGGCCGGAGGAGGCACCGTTCCACACGCCGGTCTACGTGCTTACCCACGAGAAGCGCGAGCCGTGGGTGCGCCCCGGCGGCACGACGTTCCACTTCGTCAACGACGGGCCGCAGCGTGCACTGGAATTGGCCAGGGAATCCGCGGGCAACCGCGACATCCGGGTTTCGGGCGGCGCGGATGTGATCCAGCAATACCTCAACCTGGGTGTGATCGACGAACTGGAGATCGCATTGGCGCCCGTGTTGTTCGGCAGCGGCCGACGCCTGTTCGAGAACCTGCACGAGCCCGGTCCGGCGTTTCGCATCGACCGCATTCTTGACGGTTCGGCCGCCACCCATTTGCGCTATGTACGCCAGTGATGTCACCCAACGGTTCGCTGCACCCTGCACCCACACCAGGAAACGCCCATGTCGAAAGCAAATGGATTTCTTTCCGTATACGCCGGCCTGCTGACTGTTTTGCTGCTGGGTGGCCTGGCTTATGGCGCTGGAAAGCGTGCCATCACGGCCGATGAGATAACGGTTCAACGCATCAACATTGTCGAACCGGATGGCACGCCACGGCTGATTATTTCCAACCACGCGAAGCTGCCCGGCGTGTTGGTACATGGCAAGGAGAAACCGCTGGATCGACCCCAGGCCGGTCTCATCTTTCTCAATGACGAGGGCTCCGAGATTGGCGGGCTGATCTTCGGCGGCAGAAAAGACAAGGACGGAAAGGTGCGTGATTCCGGCGGCAGTCTTTCATTCGATCGCTATGAAGCAAACCAGGTGGTGCAACTGCTTGGCGTCGATGATTCGGAAGACCGCTTCGCCGGGCTGGCGATCTCCGACAGCCCGTCGGGCAACGACGTTCGCCGCAGGATCTGGCTCGGGCGCGGCGATGATGGCGAAGCCTCATTGGCGCTGCTCGATGGCACCGGCAACAAGCGTATCGTCATGAAGGTCGCGGAGAACGGCGAGTCCAGCATTTCCGTTCTGGATGCCACGGGCAAAACGGTCAAGGAACTGTTGCCCTGAATCGCACGCAAAGCCGCGACGTGGTCGATGCATTCCACATGACAGCGTTTGCTGGCGGCGGCGACAAAAGGTGCTCCTGGATGTCGGGACATCCGCCAGGGCCCGCCCGGTTATTACGCCGCTTTCGTTCCGGATCAGGATGGCAGCAACATCGAAGCCGTTTGTCGCCCGTTGCAGCGCACGTGGCGTACTGCTTTCCGGCTGCGTGGCGCATGGCGACAAATCATTGGCATGCAGCGGTGAAAGCCAACCACTCCCGGGGGGGATTCCAGTTCGTTGCGGCAGCCGTTGCACGGCGTCAATTCGCCAGCTACCTTCACGCATGATGTTCGTCCAGACGAAGCCGCTTCGCGGATCGGTTCAATTCGGTTATCAGGCGGTAGAGCATGACGACATTACGTCTGGAAACAGAGCACGGAACGACGCTGACCAACCCGTCTTCCGGGCAAATCGCGCAGGCTCTCTCCTCTCTCGATGGAAAATCGAATTCGTTCGCGATCCTGGCGCGCGCTGATCAGGTTTATGTCCAGACCTCCGGCTCCGGCTCGAGCGGGTTTGTGCTGGAGTATCGGGACGGCGATGAGGCGTCTCATTTTCAAGCCAGCAACAAATCGTTGCCGCTCGACGTGATCCAGGACGTATTTGAAAAATATGCCCAAGGTGATTCGGCATGGAAGGAGTCGCTGGTATGGGAGCCGTTGTCCGCCGGCGAAATCACGGTGCCGGCGAAGTGGTTGGTGGCGGCCGTGATGGCGGCGCTTGCGGCTATTGCATGGGTGACTGTTGCCGCCTGACCGTTCATTCGGGCGGCCATCACCGGACGGGCATGGCTGATCTCAGGGTTGTAGTGCACAGGGGAATCTTTCGTGAGCCAATTCAACAAGACCACACGGTTTTTCAGCGTCATGCTCGTGGCCGGCGGCAGCGTCGGTGTCGCCATGGTCATGATCCTGGGTCTCAAGCTTCTTCCACAGGGTTGGTTGCTGCTCGTTCCACTGGCTGGGCTTGCCGCACTTTTCGCGTGGGCAGCCTTCACCGGCATCCGCTTGTGGCAGGGCACACCTTACGGTCGGCGTTGGGCGCCGATTCTGTTTGCGTCGCAGATCCCGATGTTCTCGCTGCAAGGCATCCGGTATCAATGGTTCACGGGCGCCGAACTTTCACCGACCGTGCAACTTGGCACGGGCAGCGTTCCACTGGGCTTGAGCGTCAACCTGGGTGCCAATGGCCAGTTCTTCTTCGGCGATGAAGCCGCCGAGCTCTTCATCGGCCTGAACCTGTTTGCGGTTGTCGCGCTCGTGCTGCTGCTGCGCGCCAACAGCTCATTCAATCGGCGACTCGCCACACATTGATCGCAGCACTGGGCAAAGCGGAGAGATCAACGCGCTCTGTATGGCTGCTCGCCGTGGCGGCAGGACTCGGCGTGCCCATCCACATCCCAGACCACACGGAGCAGGTCCCTGATGAAATGTCCTCACTGCAACACCTCGATCAGCGTGTTCTCGAAAGAGATGAACCGCTTCGGAAAACGCAAGATCTGTCCCCACTGCGGTGAGGGCGTCACGCTCGGGGTGAGGTTCGCGTCGGTAGCGCTGTGGTTCATCCCCGTGATCGCCCTCTCCCTGGTGCTGCATCGTTGGCTGGGCGGTGGCGCAACCGCACTGGCTTCTGTCTTGCTGTTGCTGCTGTCCCTGAGGTTGAAGCCGGCGGCATAGCGAGGCCTCAGGTGATCGCTTCACTATTCGCCCCAAGCCACAACCGGGCCGGGCCGGGCCGTCATTGAAAGCCAAAGCGGCGCCACGTTCGTGATCGAGAACATCAAGCGGCCTTGGCCGCTCGGCCGGCGTGGAGGTGGTGATGTGCGGCATTTCATGCACTGGAGGTTTCCATGCAAGCAGAACATCGTGGGTCGTGCCTTTGCGGTGCCGTGCACTTCAAGGTGACCGGTACGTTCGAGCGCTTTTATCTCTGCCATTGCGCGTATTGCCGCAAGGACACCGGTTCGGCGCACGCCGCCAATCTTTTCTCGTCGACAGCTACGCTTGAGTGGCTCTCCGGGCGGGAACAGGTGAACACCTTCAACCTGCCACAGACGCGGCACCTGCGGTGCTTTTGTTCGGTCTGTGGCTCGGCGCTACCCTTCGCCTCACCGGGGATGCTGGTGGTTCCCGCGGGCAGTCTGGATACGCTGTCTCCCGTCGTCCCCGATGCCCATGTTTTCATGGCGAGCAGGGCCACCTGGGACCGTGACCTGGCATTGGCGCCGGGTTTCGATACGTTCCCGTCGTAGGTGCCGGCCATCATTGCGTCGGGCCGAACGTGAGGCACCGGTGGCTTTGCCCGTCCCAACCCAGGTTGCGGGCATTCAACAGGAGAACGACATGAGCGGTGCAAAACGGAGTGGCTACCTCTTCATGGCAGCCGGTTGCGCGTTCTTTCTGGCGGCGTATCTCGGCGCGCAGGTCGCCTTCTACGGAATCGCGGCCGCTTTCATCGCCATCGGTGCTTCCCGCATGGCTCGGGCCAGGCGTCATTAGCGCAACGGGGCCCGACCCTGATCCCGGGCAGGCCGGTTCACGGCTGCTCACCGTATCGTCCGACACCGCTGGAAACCTATGCCGCCCGAGACACTGATCAGACCCTGCCTGCCCGGCGACGAGCACGCGCTTGCGCTTGTGGGACAGGCCACGTTCCTCGAAACCTTTGCGGGCCTGCTGGCCGGCCCGGACATCGTCGCCCACTGCGCCAACGCCCATGCGGTGGCGTTGTATCGGGACTGGCTGGCCGATCCCGATTACCAGCTGTGGCTGGTCGAGACGCAGCAGGGCCGTGCGCCGGTCGGCTTCATGGTGGTGGCGCCGGCGCGGTTGCCCCTGCCCGATCTCTCCCCGCGGGATCGGGAGATCAAGCGCATCTACATGCTGGGCAAATTCCAGGGTGGCGGCACGGGAAAGAAGCTGGTGGCCGAAGCCCTGGCGCATGCACGCGCCAGCCACGCCGCGCGCCTGTTGCTTGGCGTCTATGCGGGCAATGCGGCCGCGATCGGGTTTTATGAGCGGGTGGGTTTCGGCAAACTGGGCAGCCGCCAGTTCGACGTCGGCGGGCAGAGCTACGACGACAACATCATGGGCATGTCGGTGTAACGCGCGGAAAGGCCTGCGCCGCGCGACTCCGGCACCGGGCACGGAGACACGATGAGTCAGAGTCCCGAACTATTGCGGCGGTTGCTGCGCGCGAAGGACCGGATGGACGCCGCGCCCCATGAGCCGTGGCCGATCAGCCGGCTGGCGCAGGTGAGCGCGGTGTCCGAAGCGCACTTTGCGCGCCAGTTTGGCCAGGCCTTCGGCGTGCCGCCGCATCGCTACCTGCTTACGCGCCGCATCGAGCGCGCCATCGCCTTGCTGCGCGATACCGACCTGCCCGTTACCGAGGTCGCGTACCGGACCGGCTGGAACAGCCTCGGCACGTTCGGGCGCATTTTTCGCGACATCACCGGCGAGAGCCCCGGCGAACTTCGCGCCCGCGAGCGGCCAGCCCCGCACGGGCGGGATGAGGCGCCCGAATGCCTGGTGCGTGCCGCGCATCGGCCGGATCTCAAGACCGCAGTTTCGGAGAAGCGGCGGCGGGAGGCAGACGGTAAAACAGGGATCCAACCAACGGAGGCTCCATGAATCAAGGCATAAATGTAGCGGGCGTGTACGTGCGCGATCAGGACGAGGCACTGGCGTTCTACGTCGACAAACTGGGTTTTCGCGTGCACACGGATGCCCGCAACGGCGACTACCGGTGGCTCACGGTGCAGCACCCGGAGCAACCCTCGTTCCAGCTCGGCCTGTTCAAGCCGGGGCCGCCGATGCACGACGCAGCCACCGCGCAGGCACTGTGCGAGGCCGTGGCCAAGGGCGCGATGCCGCCGCTGGTGCTGGTGGTGGATGACTGCCGTGCGGCCTACGAGCGCATGAGCGCCAGCGGGGTTGAGTTCATGCAGGAGCCGGTGGATCGCTACGGCACCGTGGACGCCGGCTTCCGCGACCCTTCCGGCAATGGGTGGAAGATGATCGAAAGCTCGCCGTCGCGGGAGGCGCAATGAAACGGGGCGGCTGGATGCGGCAGAGCCATCGCTGGCTGTCCATCGTTTTCACGGCAGCCGTGGCCGCCAACTTCATCGCCCGTGCGCTGGCGCCGGGCGAGCCATCGCCATGGCTGACCTACGCACCGCTGCCGCCGCTTTTCCTGCAGCTGTTTACCGGCCTGTACCTGTTTGCGCTGCCGTATACCCGCAACGGACGCGACGTACCGCAAGCATGACGCCGGCCACGCACGAGCCGCTGTTGACGATGGCCCGGTCGGCCCTGGAGCAGATCGAACCGCTCGCGGCGCAGGGCTGGGCGCCGGCGCAGAGCATCGCCCGGCAGTTGCGCTGGTGCGTGGCATTGGCGTCCGGCCAACCCGGCCCGGATCGCCCCGGCCCGTTCTCCATGGGGCTGATCGCCACGCGGGAGCTGGACATGTACGGCGACCGGCCCGAGCTGGCGGAGCTCATCAACCGGATTCAGCAGGAAGTCGAGCGCGCGCTGGCGTAGTCTCCGTGCGATGGGCGGCTCGCCGCCGCTTCGCTGCAACGTCTGGCCACTGAGCCACGGAGGCACCATGAAAGCGCTGATCGCCGGAATCGTCTTGCTGGCCGTGTCCATGGCGACCTCGGCACAACCCCCGAATGCCGAAGCCGCCGTGCGGCAGACGGTGCAGGCCTTCTATGCGGCCTTCAACGCCCACGGGTTCGACCATGCGGCCGATTTCACCACCGACGACTGGAACCACATCAACCCGTATGGCGGCAGGACCCGCGGCCGCGCACAGGTTCTGAAGGAGCTGCATCAGGTGCACGGCAGCTTTCTCAAGGGCGTGTCGGACAACATAGAGCAGCTGGACGTACGGTTTGCGGGCAAGGACGCCGCGGTCGCGACCGTGACCAGCCGCATGAGCACGTTCACCAGCCCGGACGGCATAAGGCACGTGAACGAGCAGCACATACGCACGTTTATCCTGGCCAAACGCGGTACGCGGTGGTTGATCATGCAGGATCAAAATACCGTGGTGGCCGCGCCGCCGGGGCAATGAGGCATTAGCTGCAGGTTCACGCATCCGGCGCGGCGTTCAGGCTGAATACCCGGAAGCGCGTAGCGTTCCCTACCTGACAACGAGGAGCAGGCTGTGGCCAGCAAAGCCGATATCGCCACCGAGTTTCTGTCCCTGTGCGCATCCGGAAAGGTGCGGGAAGCCTACGACCGCCACGTCGCCGAAAACTTCCGGCACCACAATGCGTATTTCCCCGGCGATCGCGATGCCCTGCTGACCGCGATGGAGCAAAGCGCGCAGTCCGAGCCGAACAAGTCGTTCACCGTGCGGCAGACGATTGAGTCGGCCGATCGCGTCGCGGTGATGTCGCACCTGCGCCGCGCGCAGGTCGATCTGGAGTACGCCGTGGTCCACATCCTTCGCTTCGAGCAAGGCAGGATTGTCGAGATGTGGGACGTGGCCCAGGAAATCCCGCGGGATTCCCCAAACCAGCTCGGCATGTTCTAGCCTCGGTAGCCCGCGCCCGACCGCAGCGAGCAGGAACCACAACATGAAGATCACCGTTGACGCCCTCGCCCACGCGCCCATCGCCAGGGTGTGGGCGGCCTACACCACGCCGCAGGACATCAGGCAGTGGAACGCCGCGTCCGACGACTGGCACACCACCCGCGCCAACGTCGACCTGCGCGTGGGCGGCGAATTCTCGTCGCGCATGGAGGCGAAGGACGGCAGCGTGGGCTTCGACTTCGCCGGCACCTATACCCGGGTCGAGCCGCACGCCTTGATCGAATACACGTTTGGCGACCGGGTGGCCCTGGTCGAGTTCGTGGCGGTTCCGGAAGGGATCATGGTGCGCGTCACTTTCGACGCGGAAACGGACAATCCGGCCGAGATGCAGCGCCAGGGCTGGCAGGCCATCCTGGACAATTTCGTCAGGTACGTCGAAGGCCATCGTTGATGCGTTGCCGGCCGACGCGGTTTCGACATTGATGCACCGACCACGCCTTCCGTCGCGGCTGCTGCTTGGCGCGTCCTGCGCATGCGCCATGGCGGCGGTGCTGTTCGGCTTTTTCTACTACGCGCTTTACTGGCGCTACCGCGGCTTGTTCAATGAGGAAGGCCGCTACCTCGACCCGCAGGAGCTGGTCGTGCATCACGCACAGGACGCGGTGCTCGCGGTACCGGCAGGCTTGTTCGCGCTGCTGGCTATCGTCTTGTTTGTCGCCGGCAGGCTCCATCACCGGTCCGAAACGGAGACCCCATGAGTGATTGCTGCTCCAGCAAGGCATGCCAGCTCGACGCACTGCGTCGCCGGCAGACATCGACGCTGAAGATCGTGTTGCTGATCAACGCGGCGATGTTTTTCGCCGAATTCGCCGCGGGATGGGCAGCGGGGTCGGTGGCCCTGGTCTCGGACTCGCTGGACATGCTCGGCGATGCGCTGGTCTACGGTTTCAGCCTTTACGCGGTAACGGAAAGTCTGCGGACGAAGGCGCTCGCGGCCCGGATCAAGGGTCTCATCATGGCCGCGTTTGCGCTGGCGGCGTTTGGCCAGGTGGTCTACCGGCTGCTGGTACCGCAGGTTCCCGCTTTCGAGGCGATGGGCGCCATGGGCTTGTTGGCGTTGCTGGCCAATGGTGTGTGTTTCGCCCTGCTGTGGCGCCATCGCACCGACGACATCAACATGAGCTCGGTGTGGTTGTGCTCGCGCAATGACCTGATTGCCAACCTGTCGGTCATCGCCGCGGCCGGTGGCGTGTTGCTGACGCACTCGGGGTGGCCCGACATGGTGGTGGGTATCGCCATCGCGGTCCTGTTCACCCGGTCCGCGATCACGGTCCTGTCGGAATCGGGGCGTGAGCTTCGTCGTGCCGACGCCGATCATCAGCCAACCCCATCGATACCCGCAGGGCGATCCCATGACTGACGCCGCCGGAAAACCCACGTTCAAGGCCAGGCTGCTTGGCCCCGCCAAGGTCGGCAAGGCGTCATGGGCGTTCCTGGTATTGCCCAAAGCCGCCAGCGATCGGCTTCCGCGACGCGGCAGGACCACGGTGGATGGCCACCTCAACGGCCACGCCTTTCAGGCCACGCTGGAGCCGGACGGGCAGCTGAGCCACTGGCTGAAGGTGGACGAGGCGTTGCGCAAGGTCGCTGGCGTGCAGGTGGGCGAGACAGTCACGGTGCGGATCGATCCGGTGACGCAGGAGCCGGAGCCCGAGTTGCCATCCGACCTGCGCGACGCACTGGCCGCGTGCCCGGAGGCGCGAACGGTTTGGGACGGCACCACGACGCTGGCGCGGGTGGACTGGATTCACTGGATCGAATCGGCCAAGCAGGCAAAAACGCGGCAGAAGCGGGTGGATGAGGCCTGCGACAAGCTCGGCGGCGGACAGCGACGCGTCTGCTGCTTCGATCCCTCCGGGTTCTACAGCAAGGGCCTCAGCGCACCGCAAGCGGCGGATCAGGACGCGTGACATGAGCGAATCATGGACGCGCCCGCCACCGCCTGCGCGCTCGACGCTGGTCGAGTGGGCACGCCTGCTGAAGTTTTTTCGTTACTACCGTCACTACGGCGGCCACTCCATCATCGAGGACGAGTTTGTGGTGGCACTGGCACCGGATGCGTTTACGCGCGAGCTCGGCGAACAACTGCTCGCCACGGCCCGGGCACAGGGGCAAGCGCCCCATATCGACACGTTCGACGACCGCGTTCTCATCGGCGTCACCGACGCGGAAACATACAGCGTCACGCCGCGTTCGCTGCAGGCCTCGATCGAGCTGGAGTCGCTGCTGACGCCGTTGGCGGGCGCGCTGCTGGAACCACCGATCGACAGCAGGCATTGTTTTTCTCCGACGCACCATCCCGAGTTGTGGGCCGAACACCGCTGAGGATTTGCTCATGACACGGCACGACAGGATCGGCACGAAGCGCAAACCGCTTTTCGTCCTCGTATTTTTCGCGATGTCTGCCGCTGTCGCGGGTTCGGCGCCACCGCTGCCGATAGCGTCCGGCCAGTACACGTTCCGGCACCGGTTCGCGGAGCAGCCCGACCTGCCCAGCATCTCCCTCACGGCGAAAATCCGCGGCCACCACATCGTGCTGATCAACCCGGGCAAGGCCCGCATCTTTCCGCACGGCGTGGTGGCCGAAGGCACCTTGATGTGGAACGTGGCGATCAGGCAGTGGGTCATCGGCACGGCGGCGTCGGACAGCACCACCCCCGAGGCCGGTGGCTGCAGCGAGGGGCCGGAAGTGGTCGACCTGGTGAACCGCACTTACTGGACGTGTTGATTCACGCCAATACCATCGGAAGACACGCATGAAAACAACACTGCTGGTGGCTCCCTTCCTGCTGGCGATGGCGCTGGCCGTTTATGTGCAGGGCGGCGACTCCATCGGGTTCGCGCTGTGGAATGCGCTGCCGATGCTGGCGGGCCTGGGCATGCTCCTGGTCGGGCATCGCAGCCGCCGCGCGATGCCATGGGGACGCGTGGCGTTCGCCGTGGTCGCCACGCTGTTCATGGTCTGGTTCCATCTCTCGTGGCTGTTCGACTGGGGCGGCGCCAGAACCAGCTCATCCACCTCGGCGCTGGCTTTCATCTTCATGCCGCTGTGGGCGTTCATCCTCGGCGCCGTTGCCAGCGTGCTGGCCTGGACAACCCACCGGCTCGCCCGCCTTCGCGCCACGCCATAGCCGAACTGGCTCCCTCCCCTGCTCGCAGGGGAGGGCTGGGGAGGGGTCGCTCTTCGTCACGCGGAGCGAAAAGCGTCACCCCCTCGAGCCTCCCCCCCGCAAGCAGGGGGAGGGGCAGAAGCGGCGGTTTCGCAAGTCCCATTCCCCATTCCCTATGCACCGCCTTAACCGTGCCTCGCGCAGGCTGCGTAGTGGAGTTGCCGCCGCGACAGTGCAACCATCGGCGGATGGCGTTTTTCCGCGCCGGGCAGCTGACCGGCTGCCTTCCCACCCGCATGGAGTGATTCCCCGTTATGCCGATTTCCCGCTCGGATGCCCTCGTGTTCTTTGGCGCCACTGGCGACCTGGCCTACAAGAAGATCTTCCCCGCGCTGCAGTCGATGATCCAGCGCGACGGGCTGGACCTGCCGATCATCTGCATCGCGCATTCGGGTTGGACGCTGGAGCAATTGCGCCAGCGCGCGCACGACAGCCTTGCGCACGCGGCCAAGGCGCAGGGCACCACGGTGGACGAGGCCACGTTCGCGAAACTGGCGGCGAAACTGCAATACGTCGATGGCGACTACAACGACCCGGCCACCTTCACGCTGTTGAAGCAGGCGCTGGGCGAGGCGCAGCGGCCGCTGCATTACCTGGCGATACCGCCCGCGCTGTTCGGGGTGGTGGCGCGGGGCCTGAAGCAGGCCGGTTGCGCCGACGAGGCGCGCATCGTGGTGGAGAAGCCGTTCGGCCGCGACCTGGCCTCGGCGCGCAAGCTCAACGCCACGCTGCACGAGGTGTTTCCGGAGCCGTCGATCTTCCGCATCGACCACTACCTGGGCAAGGAGCCGGTGCAGAACCTGCTGTATTTCCGTTTCGCCAACACCGTGTTCGAGCCGGTGTGGAACCACCATTACGTGGACAGCGTGCAGATCACCATGGCCGAGCAGTTCGGCGTGGACGGTCGCGGCGGGTTCTATGAAAGCGTGGGGGCGATCCGCGACGTGCTGCAGAACCACCTGCTGCAGGTGACGTCCTTGCTGGCGATGGATGCGCCGGTGGGCAACGACCCGGCCTCGCTCAACGCCGAGAAGCTGCGCCTGTTCCGCGCGATGCGCCCGCTGGAACCGGCCGACGTGGTGCGCGGCCAGTTCACCGGCTACCGCGACGTGGACGGCGTGGCGCCGGATTCGGACGTGGAAACCTTCGTGGCGCTGCGCTTGTACATCGACACCTGGCGCTGGGCCGGGGTGCCGTTCTACATCCGCGCGGGCAAGAACCTGCCGATCACCACCACCGAGGTGATGGTCGACATGAAGACGCCGCCGATGTCGATCTTCGACGATATCCGCGCGCCGGAATCCAACTACTTCCGCTTCCGGCTCAGCCCCGAGGTGGTGATCGCCGAGGGTGCGCGGGTGAAGCGGCCGGGCGAGGCGATGCGCGGCAACCCGGTGGAACTGGTGGCGCGGCACGACACGACGCCGGAGAAATCGCCGTACGAGCGGCTGCTGGGCGACGCGATCCGCGGCGACAACTCGCTGTTCACCAGCGATGAATGTGTGGAGGCGGCCTGGGCCGTGGTCGACCGCGTGCTGAATCACGAAAGCCCGGTCGCGCCCTACGAACCGGGCACCTGGGGGCCCGCCGCCGCCGCTGGCGTCGTCGCCAGCGCCGAGGGCTGGCACGACCCGCAAGCGGAGACCAGCGAACCATGTTGACCGATACCCAAGACGCTACCCCGGCCGTCGTTTTCCTGTGCGACGTGGACAATACCCTGCTGGACAACGACCGCTTTCGCGACGACCTCGGCGACGAGCTGGAGCGCCTGTTCGGCGCCGCGGCGCGCGACCGCTACTGGACGATCTACGACCAGCGCCGCGAGGAGCTGGGTTACGCCGACTACCTGGGCACGCTGGAATGCTTCCGCACCGGGCTGGACAACGACCCGCAGTTGCTGAGCATGTCCGGCTGGCTGCTGGATTACCCGTTCGCCGACCGGCTGTACCCGCAGGCGCTGGAAACGGTGGCACACCTGCAATCGCTGGGCCCCACGGCGCTGCTGTCCGACGGCGACATCGTGTTCCAGCCGCGCAAGATCCACCGCTCCGGGCTGTGGCAGGCGCTGGGCGGCCACGTCATGGTCTACCTGCACAAGGAGCGCATGCTGGTGGCCATGCAGCAGCGCTACCCGGCCGCGCATTACGTGATGGTGGACGACAAGCCGCACCTGCTGGCGCGCATGAAACAGCACATGGGCAGCCGGCTGACCACCGTGTTCGTGCGCCAGGGCCATTACGCCGAGAATGCCGCCGGCGACACCATCGATCCGGCCCCCGACATCACCATTGCGTGCATCGGTGACCTGCGCGGGCGTAAGCTTGGAAGTTTCCTGCCCACCGGGGCGGTCATCAGTTTGCCGTCGACGAGCTTGCCATCCGGTTGAGCCGTCCATACGTCCATAATGAATACCCCATCCGATCAATCCGCAACAAGGCACCATGGAGTCCGCATGAAAGCGACACAACAATTGCATGAACTCGGCCAGAGTCTGTGGCTGGACAACATCACCCGCACGATGCTGGACGACGGCACGCTGGCCCGCTACATCGCCGATTTCTCGGTGACCGGCCTCACCTCCAACCCCAGCATCTTCGAAGCGGCGATGGCCGAAGGCGACGCCTACGACGACGGTATCAAGGCCAAATCCAAGGCCGGGCTGTCCGGCGAGGCGCTGTTCACCGAACTGGCGCTGGAAGACCTGCGCCGCGCCGCCAAGCTGTTCAAGCCCGTTTTCGACGCCACCAACCAGGTCGACGGCTGGGTGTCGATGGAGGTTTCCCCGCTGCTGGCCGCCGACACCGCCGGCTCGCTGGAGGCCGCCCGCCAGATCCACGACCAGGGCAACTGCCCCAACCTGTTCGTGAAGATCCCGGGTACCCCCGAGGGCGTGCCGGCGATCGAGGAGGCGATTTTCGCCGGCATCCCGATCAACGTGACCCTGCTGTTCTCCCGCGAGCAGTACCTGGCCGTGGCCGAGGCGTACATGCGCGGCATCGAGCGCCGCATCGCCGCCGGGCTGGACCCGAAGGTGGGCTCGGTGGCGTCGGTCTTCGTCAGCCGCTGGGACGTGGCCAGCAACAAGCAGCTGCCGCCGGAACTGCACAACAAGCTGGGCATCGCCGTGATCCAGCAGACCTACCGCGCCTACCGCGAGCTACTGGCCTCGCCGCGCTGGCAGAAACTCGCCGCCGCCGGCGCCCAGCCGCAGCGCCTGCTGGTGGCCAGCACCGGCACCAAGGACCCGAACGCGTCCGACACGCTGTACATCAGCGCCCTGGCGGCACCCGACACCATCGACACCATGCCGGAGAAAACCCTGCTGGCGCTGGCTGACCACGGCCAACTGAACGGCGTGATGCCCGAGGACGGCGGCGACGCGGACGCGACCGTGGCGAAGATCGCCGCCGCCGGCGTGGACATCGACGCCCTGGCGCTGAAGCTGCAGCAGGATGGCGCGCAAGCGTTCGTGAAGTCGTGGCACCAGTTGCTGGGACGTCTGTCGGACAAGGTGGACAGCCTCGGCGCCGCCAAGGCATGAGCGCCGACCTCACCCGCAGCCCTGCATGGCTGGCGCTGAAACAGCACGCGGCGCAGGTCGGCTCACGCCACCTGCGCGAGCTGTTCGCCGCCGATCCGCAGCGCGGCGAGCGGCTGGTGATCGAGGACGTGGGCCTGTATTTCGATTACGCCAAGCAGCGCGTCAACGCCGACACCATGGACCTGCTGCGCCAGCTGGCCGAAGACCGCGGCGTGCGCCAGCGCACCGCCGCGATGTTCGCCGGCGAGCGCATCAACACCACCGAAGACCGCGCCGTGCTGCACGTGGCCCTGCGCGCCCCGGCCGGCGAGCAGATCCTGTTCGACGGCCACGACGTGGTGGCCGACGTGCACGCGGTGCTCGACCGCATGGCCGCGTTCAGCGACCAGGTGCGCGACGGCAGCTGGCGCGGCCATACCGGCAAGCGCATCCGCAACGTGGTCAGCATCGGCATCGGCGGCTCCGATCTCGGGCCGGTGATGGCGTACGAGGCGCTGCGCGACTTCAGCCAGCGCGACATGGTGTTCCGCTTCGTCTCCAACGTGGACGGCACCGATTTCGCCGAGGCCGTGCGCGACCTGGACGCGGCCGAGACGCTGTTCATCGTCTGCTCGAAAACCTTCACCACGCTGGAAACGCTGAGCAATGCGCAGGCCGCGCGGCAATGGGCAGTGCAGGCGCTGGGCGATGACAGCGCGGTGGCGAAGCACTTCGTGGCGGTCTCCACCAACGCCGACGAAGTGGCGAAGTTCGGTATTGACACCGCCAACATGTTCGGCTTCTGGGACTGGGTGGGCGGCCGCTACTCGATGGAGTCGGCGATCGGCCTGTCCACCATGCTGGCGATCGGGCCGAAGCATTTCCGCGACATGCTGGCCGGTTTCCACGCGATGGACGTGCATTTCCGCGACACGCCGTTCGAACGCAACCTGCCGGTGATGATGGCCCTGCTGGGCATCTGGAACACCAACTTCCTGGACGCGGCCACGGTGGCGGTGCTGCCGTACGAGCAGTACCTGAAGCGCTTCCCCGCCTACCTGCAGCAGCTGACGATGGAGAGCAACGGCAAGAGCGTCACCCTCGACGGCCAGGCGGTGGATTACGCCACCGGCCCGATCTACTGGGGCGAGCCGGGTACCAACGGCCAGCACTCGTTCTACCAGCTGATCCATCAGGGCACGCGCATCGTGCCGTGCGACTTCATCGGCTTCGGCCAGACACGCAACCCGGTGGGCGACCAGCACGACCTGCTGATCGCCAACCTGATTGCCCAGGGCGAGGCGCTGGCGTTCGGCAAGAGCGCCGACGAAGTGCGCACCGAAGGCACCGCCGAGGCACTGGTGCCGCACCGCACCTTCGACGGCAACCGCCCCAGCAGCACCTTGCTGGCGGCCGAGCTGACACCGTTCGCGCTGGGCTCGCTGATCGCGCTGTACGAGCACAGCGTGTTCGTGCAGGGCGTGATCTGGGCTATCGACTCGTTCGACCAGTGGGGCGTGGAACTGGGCAAGCAACTGGCCAAGACCACCATCGCCGAACTCACCGCAGCCCAGCTGCCGGCATTGGCGCACGACAGCTCCACCAATGCGTTGATCCGCCGCTACCGGCAATTGCGGGACGCCGCCCCGTAGCATCTTCTGCAGGAACGGCTTCAGCCGCAACGCTTCTGCTCTGGAACTCCAAAGCAAGAGCGTCGCGGCTGAAGCCGCTCCTACAGAGTCGGCTCCACCGGCCGCTCACGCTCCAATCGCTTCACTGGTGGCAGACTGCAACGTTTCCACGAAAGATTTTTCGAGGGCACATGAGTCAGAAGATCAGCCCACTCGCCGGCAAGCCGGCGCCCGCATCGATACTCGTCGACATCCCCAGGCTGCTGGCCGCCTACACCGACCTGCAACCCGATCCCTCCGTACCGGCCCAACGCGTGGCGTTCGGCACCTCAGGCCATCGCGGCAGCTCGTTCGAGCGCAGCTTCAACGCCTGGCACATCCTGGCGATCAGCCAGGCGATCTGCGACTACCGGAAAGCCAAGGGCATCGACGGCCCGCTGTTCATCGGCGCCGATACCCACGCGCTGTCGCAGCCGGCGTTCGAGAACGCGCTGGAGGTACTGGCCGCCAATGGCGTGGAGACGATGGTTTCCACCGGCGGCGAGTTCACCCCCACGCCGGCGGTCTCGCACGCCATCCTGGTCTACAACCGGGGCCGCACATCCGGCCTGGCGGACGGCATCGTGATCACGCCGTCGCACAACCCGCCCGACAATGGCGGCTTCAAGTACAACCCCAGCAACGGCGGCCCGGCCGACACCGACATCACCAAATGGGTGGAGAACCGCGCCAACGCACTGCTGGAAGGCGGCCTGCGCGAGGTGAAGCGGATGCCGCTGGCGCAGGCGCGCACGGCCGCCACCACGCACGAACACGATTTCCTCAATCACTACGTGGCCGACCTGGCCAACGTGATCGATTTCGACGCGATCCGCGGCGCCGGCATCCGCATGGGCGTGGACCCGCTGGGCGGCGCCGGCGTGCACTACTGGGGCCCGATCGCCGAGCGCTATCGGCTGGACCTCACCGTGGTCAGCGACGTGGTCGACCCGCAGTTCGCCTTCATGAGCGTGGACTGGGACGGCAAGATCCGCATGGATCCCTCGTCGAAATACGCGATGCAGCGGCTGATCGGGCTGAAGGATCGCTACGACGTGGCGTTCGCCTGCGACACCGACCACGACCGCCACGGCATCGTCACCCGCAGCAGCGGATTATTGGAACCCAATCATTACCTGTCGGTGCTGATCGACTACCTGTTCCGGCATCGGCCGCAGTGGAACGCGCAGGCCGCGGTCGGCAAGACGGTGGTCAGCACCGCGCTGATCGACCGCGTGGCGAAGCGGCTGGGTCGCCAGCTTTACGAGGTGCCGGTGGGTTTCAAATGGTTTGCGCCGGGTCTGTTCGACGGCTCGCTGGGTTTCGGCTGCGAGGAAAGCGCCGGCGCCTCGCTGCTGCGCCGCGACGGCACGGCCTGGGTCACCGACAAGGATGGCCTGGTGCCCGCGCTGCTGTCGGCCGAGATCACCGCCCGCGAGGGCAAGGACCCGGGCGAGCTGTATGCGCGGCTTACCGATGAACTGGGCAAGCCGTTCGCCAATCGCGTCGAAGCGGCGGCCACGCCGGCGCAGAAGGCGAAATTGTCCAAACTGTCGCCCGACCAGCTGAAGACCGACCAGCTCGCCGGCGAGAAGATCGAGCAGGTGCTGGATCGCGCGCCCGGCAACGGCGCGGCCATCGGCGGCATCAAGGCCGTGGCCGCCAGCGGCTGGTTCGCCGCGCGGCCATCCGGCACCGAGGCAATCTACAAGATCTACGCGGAAAGCTTCAGGGACGAGGCGCATCTGCAGGCGCTGCTGAGCGAAGCACAAAGCATCGTGGATGCGGCGCTGGCCTGATTCCGCCAAGCCCCTGTAGGAGCGACTTCAGTCGCGATGCTCTTTCTTTGAAGCTTCAGAGCGAAAGCATCGCGACTGAAGTCGCTCCTACAAGAATCCCAACCTCTTCCGGAGAAACAACCATGTCCAACGACCTCGACCAGCAATGCATCGACACGCTTCGCTTCCTGTCGGTGGACATGGTGCAGAAGGCCAACAGTGGCCATCCCGGCTTGCCGCTGGGCGCGGCGCCGATGGCCTACGTGCTGTGGACGCGGCACATGAAGTACAACCCGGCCAACCCGCAGTGGACCGACCGCGACCGTTTCGTGTTGTCGGCCGGGCACGGCTCGGCGCTGCTCTACAGCCTGCTGTTTGCCACCGGGTACGACCTGTCGCTGGATGACATCAAGCACTTCCGCCAGTGGGGCAGCAAGACGGCGGGTCATCCCGAATACGGCCACACGCCCGGCGTGGAAGTCACCACCGGCCCGCTGGGCCAGGGCCTGGCCAATGCCGTGGGCATGGCGCTGGGCGAGGCGCAACTGGCGGCCAGTTATAACCGCGACGGGCACACGGTGATCGACCACCGCACCTGGGCCATCGTCAGCGATGGCGACCTGATGGAAGGCGTGGCCAGCGAGGCGGCCTCGCTGGCCGGCCACCTGAAACTGGGCAAGCTGGTGTGCCTGTACGACGACAACTACGTGACGCTGTCCGCCGGCACCGACATGACGTTTTCGGAGGATCGCGCCAAGCGCTTCGAGGCCTACGGCTGGCAGACCATTACCGTGCCCGACGGCAACGACGTGGCCGCCATCGACAACGCCTTGAAGGCGGCATGCGCCGATACCGAACGCCCCACCCTGATCCTGGTGCGCACCCACATCGGCTTCGGTTCGCCCGAGCAGGACAGCTACAAGGCGCACGGTTCCCCGCTGGGTACCGAGGACGTGGCCAAGACCAAGCAGAACCTGGGCTGGCCCACCGAGCCGGATTTCCTGGTGCCCGAACCGGCGCTGGCGCACATGCGCCAGGCGCGGGATCGCGGCGCCAAGGCGGAAGCGGACTGGCTCAGCCGTATGGACGGCTATTCCAAGGCCTTCCCCGACGAGGCGAAAGCCCTGGACCGCCGCCTTCGCGCCGAGCTGGCGCCGAACTGGGACGCGGATATCCCGACCTTTCCCGCCGACGCCAAGGGCATGGCCACCCGCGTGGCCGGTGGCAAGATCATGAATGCCTTCGCGGCCAAGGTGCCGGCGCTGTGCGGTGGCTCGGCCGATCTGGACCCCTCCACCCACACCGCGCTCAAGGGCCTGGGCGATTTCAATCCCGCGCCGACACCGGGCGAAGACACCGAAGGCTCCGACGGCGGCGGCTGGAGCCGCGCCGGGCGCAACTTCCATTACGGCGTGCGCGAGCACGCGATGGCGGCGATCAGCAACGGCCTGGCGGCGCACGGCGGCTTCATTCCGTTCGACGCCACCTTCCTGATCTTCTCCGATTACATGCGCCCGTCGATCCGCCTGGCCGCGCTGATGGGCCTGCACGTGGTGCACGTGTTCACCCACGACAGCGTGGCGCTGGGCGAAGACGGCCCCACCCACCAGCCGGTGGAACAACTGGCCAGCCTGCGCGCCATCCCCAACCTCACCGTGATCCGCCCCGGCGACGCCAACGAAACCGCGGTGGCGTGGAAGGTGGCGGTGGAAACCCGCCACGCGCCGGTACTGCTGGCGCTGACGCGGCAGAACGTGCCCACCCTGGATCGCCAGCGCTACGCCAGCGCCGACGGCCTGCGCAAGGGCGCCTACGTGCTTAGCGACGCGAAGGACGGCAAGCCCGCGCTGATCCTGATCGGCACCGGCTCCGAAGTGGGCCTGATCCTGCAGGCGGCCGAAAAACTGCAGGCCGAAGGCATCGCCGTGCGCTGCGTATCGATGCCCAGCTGGGAGCTGTTCGACGCGCAGCCGCAGAGTTATCGCGACGAAGTACTGCCGCCGGCCGTGCACGCACGGCTGGCGGTGGAGCTGGGCTCGCCGCAAGGCTGGCACCGTTACGTGGGCGACCGCGGCGGCGTGCTGGGCATCGACCACTTCGGCGCCTCCGCTCCGGCCGACGTGCTGCTGCGCGAATTCGGCTTCACCGTGGACAACGTGGTGGCACGGGCAAAGGCGTTGCTGCAGGGGTAACCGCGGCTTCACGCACGCATGAAGCGGTCTCTGCTTTCATGCGTGCGGTATCCACCGGAGGCCCTCATGTCCCACGCATTCAAAGTCGGCGACCACGTACGCTGGAATTCCGAAGCCGGCCACGTCAGTGGCACCATCACCAAGGTGCACACGCGCGACACGGAATACAAAGGCCACATGCGCCGCTGCAGCGAGGACGATCCGCAGTACGAGATCAAGAGCGACAAGACCGATCACGTGGCGATGCACAAGGGCGCCGCGCTGCACAAGATCGACTGAGCATGCTGGTCAAGCCTGCCACCGTGTGGACCATCGGCCACTCCACCCGCACGCTGGAAGAATTCATCGGCCTGCTGCAGACCTACCGCATCGAGGCGATCGCGGACGTACGGCGCTTCCCCGGTTCGCGCCGCTACCCCTATTTCGCCAGCGAGGCGCTGGCCGAGGCGCTGTCCGCTCACGAGGTCGCCTATCAGTGGATGCCCAAACTGGGCGGGCGGCGCAAGGTGCAACCGGGTTCGCCGAATACGGCGTGGCGCAATGCCTCGTTCCAGGGCTATGCCGACTACACCGCCACCGACGAATTCGCCGAAGGGCTGGAGACGCTGCTGGCGCTGGCCTCGCAGCGACGCACCGCGATGATGTGCGCCGAGGCGGTGTGGTGGCGCTGCCACCGTTCGCTGGTGTCCGACGTGCTGAAGCTGCGCGGCATCGAGGTCATCCACATCATGGACGCCACCCACAGCACCGAGCATCCCTACACCTCGCCCGCGCGCATCGTCGATGGCGAGCTGAGCTATGCGCCGGCGCAAGCGGATCTGCTGTGAACCGCACTGTGGGAGCACGCCTGTAGGAGCGACTTCAGTCGCGACCGCTTTTGCTCCGAAGCTGCAAAGCTGAAGCGGTCGCGGCTGAAGCCGCTCCTACAGGGAGAGGAACCTCCCAGCGAAGCTGATCATTCCTTCTTGACCGCATGCCCGCCGAATTCGTTGCGCATCGACGACAGCAGCTTGTCGGTGAACGACTCGGTGTCGCGCGAGCGCAGGCGGGCGATCAGCGACAGGGTGATCACGGGCGCGGGCACGTTGAGCTGGATCGCCTCGTCCACCGTCCAGCGGCCTTCGCCGGAATCGGGCACGTAGGGCGCGATGCCGTCCATCTTCGGGTTCTTGGTCAGCGCGTCGGTGGTGAGGTCGAGCAGCCAGGAACGCACCACGCTGCCCTGGCGCCAGATCTCGCCGATCTGCGCCAGATCCAGGCCGAACTCCTGCTTGTGCTCCAGGATGGAGAAGCCTTCGGCGTAGGCCTGCATCATGCCGTACTCGATACCGTTGTGGACCATCTTGGTGAAGTGGCCGGAACCGACCGGACCCACACGGCCCCAACCCGCATCCTTGCCCGGCGCCAGCGTCTCGAAGATCGGCTGCAGGCGTTTCACCACCGCCTCGTCGCCGCCGACCATCATGCTGTAGCCCTCGGCCAGGCCCCACACGCCGCCGCTGGTGCCGCAGTCGACGTAGTCGAGCTGGTGCTCGCGGTACAGTGCGGCGCGGCGCAAGGTGTCGTTGTAATTGGAGTTGCCGCCATCGATCACGGTGTCGCCGGGGGACAGCAGCGACAGCAGCGTGTTGACGGTGTCATCGGTGATCGCGCCGGCGGGCACCATCAGCCACACCACCCGCGGCGCTGGCAGCGCCTGCACCAGGGCCTGCAGCGAATCGGCGCTGGCCGCACCCTTGCCTTCCAGCGCCTTGCGCGCGTCGACGTTCGGGTCAAAGCCGGTGACCTTGTGGCCGCCACGCAGCAACCGTTCGGCCATGTTCGCGCCCATGCGCCCCAAACCCACCATGCCAAGTTCCATCGCACTACTCCGTCACAGAAAACAAAAAAGGGCGCGCCACACGGCAGCACCCGGGAAGGCATTATCGCGTATGCCGATCGGTATCCAGCCAGCCACCGCTGAAACCGGCGCGGCGCAGGCCATCGATGATGTAACGGCAGCCGCGCATGAGCTGCCACGGCAGGCCGCTGCGGTAATTCTCCACCATCAGCAGGATCGGCCCCAGATTCAGGCCGAAAAAGTACGGCGACACCCAGCCATCCAGCGCCATGCCGGGTTTGTCGACGTAGCTCTGGTTGAAGCTGGCCTTGAAGCCGTAGGGATGATGATCGTGCAGCTGCAGCGTATGGATGAAGTGGTGCACCGCGGGCAACACCACCTCCGGCGCGAACGGCAGCGAGGCCACCACCGCCCATGGCGCCAGCGTGCCGTCGTCGATACCGAACGGTGCGCCGCGGCCCTGGTAATCGTAGAAGTGCCGCTCGATGCCGTTGACCTTCAACGTGGCCGGGCCGGGACCGTCGCTGGCGGTGATGCCCCAGCAGTCGGCGCCGTAGCCCTTGAAACCCAGCGGGTTGTCGATGGCATAGCGTTGCTGGATCAGGGTGGCGCGGCGACTGTTCTCGAAATAATCGATGCCCTTGCCGCGCATGAACGCGTCCTGGATACCGCGGAAATCGATCCACGCATGCGACAGCTGATGGGTGAACAGCGGCCCCGCATACAGGTAATCGAGGTCGTAGCAGTGCTTCCATTCATAAGTGCTGGCCCAGGCCGCGTACGCGCTGGGCGGCAGCGGATGGGTGGGTGAACCCAGCGCCAGCACGTACAACAGCAAGCCTTCGTCGTAGCCCTGCCAGCGGTGCGGGATGAAGCCGCTTTCCGGATGCCAACCATGGCCGATGGTGCCATCGGCGGCTTGCGCCCAGAGCCAGTCGGCGCGTTCGTACAAGGCGTGCGCGATCTCGCGTACTTCCTTCTGCTCGGCGCTGTCGTCGTTGAAATACGCGGCTGCGGTCAGCATGCCGGCAAACAGGAAGGCGCTGTCCACCGTGGACAGCTCGCATTGCCAGGCGCGCCGGCCCGTCTGCATGTGCAGGAAGTGGTAGTAGAAGCCGCGGTAGCCGGTGGCGTCCGGTTCCGGCCCTTGCGGGCTGTCACGAAAGAAACGCAGCGTGGTCAGCACCCGCTGCAACGCCTCCGCGTGGCTGAGCAGGCCGCGTTCGACCGCCACCGGATACGCGCTGAGCGCCAGCCCGGTGGCGGCGATGCTGCACGGCCAGTCCGGCGCGGTCTTGTCCGATACCAGGCCGTTCAACGGGTTGGTTTCGTACTGGAAATACGCAAACGCCTTGCTCTGCAGCCGCTGGAACAACGGGTCGGGCCGGAGCGGCGGGCTGGACGGGGACGAACGCATGGATCGGGGAGTGGCCTGTCTCGCTGCAGGAAGTCGGCGGCGGATCGCGTGGCCGATGAGCACGGCATGGTACCCCCCACCGCGATGAAACGCAGGTTGACGCGGCCGATGCTGTTGTCGGCGCATCATCGGGGACCTGTTCATCACAGGAACCCCGATGTCGCCATCTTCCCGCACCATCGACCCGCGCCAGCACTGCCTGCTGTCCAACGGCAAGCTCAGCGTGATGCTGAGCGCGAACGGCTCCGGCTACACCCGCTGGCGCGACCTGGCCGTGACCCGCTGGCGCGAGGACCCGGTCAGCGACCCGTGGGGCAGCTACCTGTTGTTGCGCGACGAGGACAGCGGCGAGGTGTGGTCGCTGACCCAACAACCCGGCACCAGCCGCACACCCGACGACGCGGTGGAATTCGGCATCGGCCACGCCCGCTTCAGCCGCCGCCACCACAGCGTGCACAGCGAGCTGGAAGTCGCGGTGGCGCCGGACTCGGACACCGAACTGCGCCGCATCACGTTGAGCAATCACGGCGATCGCACACGCACCCTCACGCTCACCAGCTATGCCGAACTGGTGCTGGGCGCGGCGGCGGCGGACGACGCGCATCCGGCGTTTTCCAAGATGTTCGTGCAGACCGAATGGGACGCGGCGCATGGCCTGTTGCTGGCCCACCGCCGCGCGCGCGACGCCGCTCCCCCCGCGGCGTGGTGCGCGCAGGCGCTGCAGATCGAAGGCCGGGGCGCCGACGGCGTCAGCTTTGAAACCGACCGCGCACGATTCCTTGGACGCGGCCGCACGCTGGCGCACGCACAGGCGATGGCGCCCGGCGCGGCGCTGTCCGGCACGGTGGGCTGCGTGCTCGATCCGGTTTTCGCGCTGCGCCAGTCGCTCACCCTGGCACCGCGCGGCAGCGTGACCCTGTTGCTGTGGACCGCGCTGGCCGATACCCGCGAGGCTGCGCTGACGTTGGCAACGCGGCTGACGCAAGCCGACACCGCCGCCACCCTGTTCGACGGCGCCGCCCGCCAGGCCGAGGCGGAACGCGCGCGACACGGCATCGACGCCGCCTGCGCGGCTCGCTGTGCCCGCTGGTTGAGCGCGCTGCTGGTGACCGACACCGCGCAACGCGCACCTCTCGATCAATTGCCCCGCGGCCGCGGTGGCCCGCCCACCTTGTGGGCCGCCGGCATTTCCGGCGATCGGCCGATCGCCCTGCTGTACGTGCGCGACACCGACACGCTGGCGCGCGTGCGCGAGCTGCTGCAGGCGCAAGCCTGGTGGCGCAGCCAGCGACTGGCGGTGGATGTGGTGCTGCTCGATGCCACCTCCGGCGAAAGCGCGCTGCAGCAGGCGTTGACGCCACTGGTCGAGGCGCAACAGGCGCGACTGGCGGCCCACGATGGTGGGCCGAAGGCGCAGCTGTTCGTGCTGCAAGACGACACCCTCGCCACCGAACTGCGGCAAGGCCTGCTGACGGTCGCACGGCTGGTGCTGGACGCCGCCGAACCGGTACCGCACATGCCCGATGCACCGGCCGCCGCCGTCGCAGCACCGCCGATCCGCGCCAGCACCCCGGCCGCACCGCCGGCCGCCGCCAGCGCCGAACGATCGGAATTCGCCAACGGCAGCGGCGCCTTCGTCGACGATGGCCGCGCCTATCGCATCGATCTCGATGACGGCCGCACCACGCCGGCGCCATGGGTGAACGTGATCGCGAACCCTGCGTTCGGCTTTCTGGTGTCGGCCGAGGGCGGCGGCTACGCGTGGTCGCTTAACAGCCAGCAGAACCCGCTGACGCCGTGGCCGAACGATCCGGTCAGCGACATGCAGCACGACGTGATCTACCTGCGCGACCAGGACACCGGCGATGTGTGGAGCACCACGGCATTGCCGATCCGCGCGCCCGGCGCCCGTTACACCGCCACTCACGGCAAGGGCTGGAGTCGCTTCCGCAGCGACGCCCACGGTATCGAAACCGACCTCGTGCAATGCATGCCGCTGGCCGATCCGGTGAAGCTGTCGCGGCTGCGCCTGTACAACCGCTCGGCGCGCGCGCGGCAGTTGGCGGTGACCGGTTACGTGCAATGGGCGCTGGGCGCCAACGGCAGCACGCCGGCGCCGTTCGTGATCACCGCGCACGATGAGGCCACCGGCGCGATGCTGGCGCGCAATCCGTGGCGGCCGGACTTCGGCGAGCGCGTGGCGTTTTTCGACATGGCCGGCCAGCAGCAATCGATCAGCGGCGACCGGCGCGAGTTCCTGGGTGAACTGGGTACGGTCGAACGCCCTGCCGCGCTGCACGACGGCGCGCCGCTGTCCGGCCGCGTGGGCGCCGGGCTGGATCCCTGCGGCGCGCTGCAGACGCGCATCGAATTGCCGCCGCACACCCAGATCGACCTGCTGTTCCTGCTGGGCGACGCCAGTGCCGAAGCCGAGGCGCAAACGCTGATCGACCGCTACCGGCGCATCGACATCGACGACGTGCTGGCCGCCGTGGCCGCGCAATGGAGCGACGTGCTCGACGCGGTGCAGGTGCGCACGCCCGATCGCGCCCTCGACATCCTGCTCAACGACTGGCTGCTGTACCAGGTGCTGGCCTGCCGCGTGTGGGCGCGCACGGCCTATTACCAGGCCAGCGGTGCGTACGGTTTCCGCGATCAATTGCAGGACGTGATGGCGCTGTGCGTGAGCCGCCCCGACGTGGCGCGTGAGCAGTTGCTGCGCGCCGCCGGTCGCCAGTTCGCCGAGGGCGACGTACAGCACTGGTGGCTGCCACCGCAGGGCCAGGGTATCCGCACCCGCATCAGCGACGATCGACTCTGGCTGGTCTACGTGGCCATGCACTACGTGCGCGTCAGCGGTGACGACGCCGTACTCGACGAAGTGCTGCCATGGCTGACCGGCCCGGCGATCGAGGACGGCGCGACCGACGCGTTCTTCCTGCCCGGCCACAGCGACGACGTGGCGAGCCTGTACGAACACGCGGCGCGCGCGATCGACAGCAGCCTCGCCACCGGCGCGCATGGCCTGCCGCTGATCGGCACCGGCGACTGGAACGACGGCATGAACGCGGTGGGCGTCGCCGGCCGCGGCGAAAGCAGCTGGCTGGGCTGGTTCCTGCTGGCCGCCATCGCGGCGCTGGCGCCGGTCGCCGAGCAACGCGGCGATGGTGAACGCGCCCGCCGCTGGCGCGACCATGCCGACACCTTGCGCCAGGCGCTGGCGCAGGCATGGGACGGCGCATGGTACCGGCGCGGCTATTACGACGATGGCACGCCGCTGGGTTCGGCGCAGAACGACGAGTGCCGCATCGACACGATCGCGCAATCGTGGAGCGTGATGGCCAGCGCGGACGACCCGGCCACGATCGACCGCGAACGCGCTACGCAGGCCATGGCGTCAGTCGATCGGCTGCTGGTCGATCACGCCGATCAAGTGGCGAAACTGTTCACCCCACCGTTCGACGGCGGCCCGCAGAACCCTGGCTACATCAAGGGCTACCCGCCCGGCGTGCGCGAGAATGGCGGCCAGTACACGCACGGCGCGATCTGGTCGATCTTCGCCTGGGCCGGCTTGGGCGACGGCGACCGCGCCGGCGATGTATTCAGCCTGCTCAACCCGATCCACCACAGCGCCAGCGCCGAGGCCGTGCAGCGCTACAAGGTCGAACCCTACGTCGTCTGCGCCGACATCTATGCGCAAGCCCCGCACGTCGGCCGCGGCGGCTGGACCTGGTACACCGGCTCCGCCGCGTGGCTGTATCGCGCCGGGCTGGAAGCATTGCTGGGGTTCCAATTACGCGGCGAGCAGTTACGCATCGATCCGTGTATGCCGAAGCACTGGCCAGGCTTCACGCTCACCTATCGGCATCGTGGCAAGCAGCACGTCAGCTCTTACGAGGTCAGCGTGGAGAATCCGCAACGGGTTTGCCGCGGCGTGCTGGCGATGGAGATGGACGGCCAAACGCTGGATGCCGGCAAGGCCGTGGTGCTGGTGGATGATGGACGGGTGCACCGGCTGCGGGTCACGCTGGGCGCTAAGCCTCCTCTCCCCCTTGCGGGAGAGGATTGAGGAGAGGGGTCGGTGCTTGCGGGGAAGTTGGGGAGCGCTCTGCCTCATCTCCCCTTGGGGAGAGGACCGAGGAGAGGGGCGGTGCTTGCGGGGAGGCTGGGGAACGCTCTGCTTCCTCTCCCCCTTGGGGAGAGGACCGAGGAGAGGGGGCGGTGCTTGTGGGGAAGCCGGGGGGTTCGGCGATGCGAGCAAGCTTCGTTGAGCTTCCCCGCGGCGTGTGCCCCCTCTCCCTACCCTCTCCCCGCAGGGGAGAGGGGATTACGGTGTCTTTGTGGCGTTGAGGTGAAGCGTTTGCGGGAAGCCCCCTCAAGACGACTTGCGCGTGCGCGACGTCCCCAGCTTGCGGGTCAGCGTGTTGCGGCCCACGCCCAAGGCTTGCGCCGCGTTCTGCCGGTGGCCATCGCAGGCCTGCAATGCCGCCTGGAGCAGGGTCTGGTCCAGCGCTTCGCGGGCGCGGGCGTGGATTTCGACTTCGCCGGCGGCCAGGGCTTCGGCGGCCCAGTCGCGCAGGGCGTCGGTCCAGTCACCGCCGCTGGGGGCGCTGCGCATGCCGTCCAGGTCGGTGGGCAGGATTTCGCTACCGGGTGCGATCACTGCCAGTCGCCGGCACAGGTTTTCCAGCTCGCGCACGTTGCCGGGGAAATCCCGTTGCGCGATCAGTTTCAGCGCGGCTTTCGAGAACCGCTTCGGCGGCAGCTTCAGATCCTGTGCCATCGCCGCCAGGAAATGCCGCGCCAGCAACGGAATGTCGCCGCGCCGGTTGCGCAGCGCGGGCAGTTCGATGCGCACCACGTCCAGCCGGTGCATCAGGTCGGCACGGAACAGGCCCGCGGCCACGCGCGCGGACAGGTCCTGGTGGGTGGCCGCCACGATGCGCACGTCGCCGCGGATCAGTTCGCGTCCGCCCACGCGGTAGAACTCGCCGCCGGCCAGCACACGCAGCAGCCGCGTCTGCAGCGCCAGCGGCATGTCGCCGATCTCGTCCAGGAACAGCGTGCCGCCCTCGGCCTGTTCGAAGCGACCGGCCACGCGGCGCAGCGCACCGGTGAACGCGCCGGCCTCGTGGCCGAACAGTTCGCTTTCCAGCAGCTCGCTGGGGATGGCGGCGGTGTTGAGCGCCACGAAAGGTTTCTGCCGGCGTGCGCTTTCCTCGTGCAGCGCGCGCGCCACCAGCTCCTTGCCGGTGCCGGTTTCGCCGGTGATCAGCACGTTGAGGTCGCTGGCGGCCACGCGGCCGATCAGCCGGAAGACTTCGCGCATCGGCGCGCTTTCGCCCAGCAGGGCATGGTTGGATGCCACCGGTTCGACGATCGGTTCAGCCGGTGCCGCGGCGCTGGCCAGCGCGCGCTGCACCACCGCCACGGCGTGGTCGAGGTCGAACGGCTTGGCCAGGTAGTCCACCGCGCCGGCACGGTAGGCGGCAGCCGCGGTGGCCACATCGGTAAAGGCGCTCATCACGATCACCGGCCCCACGCCCAACTCCTGCAGCTCGCGCAGCAGGCTCAGGCCATCCTCGCCGGGCATGCGCACGTCGGTCAGCAGCAGCGCGGGCCGGTCGTCGTGCAGCGCCGTGCGGACGGTCTCCACCTCGCCGAACTCGCGCACTGCCAGGCCGGCGTCGCGCAGCACCTCGGCCAGCACGAAACGTACGCCGCGGTCGTCGTCGACGATCCAGATTTCCGGTGCCGGGGTATCAGTCATGGCCAGACTCCAGTGGCAGGTACAGCGAGAACACCGTGTCGCCGGCGCGGCTGGCGTAGCGCAGTTCGCCGCCATGTTCGTGGGCGATTTCGCGCGACAGCGCCAGGCCCAGGCCGGTGCCGTCGACGCGGCCGGACACCAGCGGTTCGAACAAGGTGTCGCGCAAGGCGGCGGGCACGCCGGGGCCGTCGTCGGCCACGTCCACGCGCAGCGCCATCCGCGCCACGCCCTCGCCCAGGCGCAGGCCGTACTCGGCGCGGGTGCGCAGAGTGAGCGTGGTGGCGCCGGCTTCCAGCGCGTTGCGGGCCAGGTTCAACAGCGCCTGCTGCAGGCGGTCGGCGTCGCCGTGCAGGTCGGGCAGGCTGGGGTCGTAGTCGAGCCGCAGCCGCGGCGGCTGCGGCTCGGCCTGCAGCAGGTCGGCGACGCGCTGCAGCGGCTGATGGATGTTCACCGGCGCCAGCGTGGGCGCGCCGTCGTTGTGCAACAGGCGGCTGGCCAGCGCGCCAAGGCGATCGGCCTCATCAATGATCAGGCCGGCCAGCGCCTGCAGGTCCTCACCGGTCACGCGCCGCTGCAGCAACTGCGCGGCACCGCGCAGGCCGGCCAGCGGGTTTTTCATTTCGTGCGCGAAACCACGCAACGTGGCCGACAGCGGCGACTGGCCGGCCGGCGATTCGGCCAGCGCGTGCGCCTCCAGCAGCAAGCCGCCGTCGAGCGGTTGCAGGGTGATGTCGACCCGCGTCTGCCGCCCACTCACGGCGGTCAGCGTCACCCCGCGCAATTGCACCGGCCGCTGCTGCGCCAGACTCCGCTGTGCCTGCCGGGAGGCATCGCCCAGCACACCGGCCAGCGGTTGGCCAAGCGCGCTGCGCGGCCCCCATTCCAGCCATTCGGCGAGCGCCGGGTTGAGCCATTGCAGACGCAGATCGGCGTCGACGAGGGCCAGCCCCGTCGCCATCTGCTCCGCATACGCCTGCCAGTCGCGGTCGCTCATTGCACCATTGTGGGTGTTGTTTACATTTGGTGCAATAGGCCTGATGCGTATGGCGTGCGATCTACCGCATCGCGGGGCAAATTCCGTCGTGGAACATCGGCTTGGCGCCGTTTATACCGGGCATTCACCCTGCGATGGGCACTGTGGCGGGACACGCGGCGAGCGTGTACCGACGCCACGAAAGAGGGCCACCGACATGCACGAATCCATCCAGTTGGGCGACATGGTTTTCGTCTCCGACGGGGGCGAAGGCATCGGCTCGGTACGGGAGATCCGGCCGGAGCCGCCGGAGTTGGTGATCTACATCGAGAATGCGGGCGATTTCGAGCTGCCGTTGTCGGCGGTGCACGGCGTGCACTCGGGCAAGGTGGTGCTGGATGTCGCGCGACTGCAGCCACGGCTGCGCGAGGCGACGCGTCATGTGCGCGATGCAGCGGACCCTTCCTACCAGGCGCGCGGCAACGGGGTCGATGAGGAGGAATAGCGGCGTCCGGACAAGGTCCGATAGATGAACCACGGCATCTGCCACTCCCTCCGCAGCCGGTCAGCGGACAGGTCGCGACATACAATGCCCGCATGATGACCGCCGATTGCCGCGCCGCATGATCGACAAGGACGAGACACGGCTCAACCGCCATTTCCACCGCATGGAAACCCAGCTGCCCGGGTGGATTGCGCGACCGATACGCTGGCTGCGCGTGCCCTCGTCGCGCTGGGTCCGCGTGCCGGTGGGCCTGCTGCTGATTGCCGGGGGCATATTCAGCGTTTTGCCGGTGCTGGGCCTGTGGATGTTGCCGCTGGGGCTGTTGCTGCTGGCCGAGGACCTGCCCTTTCTGCGCCGCCCGATGTTGCGGACCCTGCTGTGGGTGGAGCGCCGCTGGCTGCGCTGGCGACGCTCGCGCGGACGCAGCTGATCAATCGGGCTTGGCGGAGCTGGACTCCGCCTTGCCGCCCGCGTCCAGTTCCGCGAATTCCTCATCGGACAGCGTGATGCCGGCCGCGGCCACGTTCTGTTCCAGATGGCTGACCTTCGACGTGCCGGGGATCGGCAGCATCACCGGGCTGCGCCGCAGCAGCCAGGCCAGCGCCAACTGGCCGGGCGTGGCGTCATGCGCGGCGGCGATGCGATCGAGCAGCCCGCCCTTGCCGGCCAGGCTGCCGGCGGCCAGCGGATACCACGGGATAAAGCCGATGCCGTGCTTTTCGCAATGGTCGAGCACGTCCTCGCTGCCGCGATCGACCAGGTTGTAGCGGTTCTGCACGGTGGCTACCGGAAACACGGCGGACGCCGCGACCACGTCATCCACCGATACCTCGCTCAGGCCCGCGTGGGCGATGATGCCCTCGTCCAGCAACGCCTTGATCGCCCCGAACTGCTCATCGCGCGGCACCTTGTTGTCGATGCGGTGCAACTGCCACAGACCGATCTGCTCCATACCCAGCCAGCGCAGGCTTTTCAGCGCCTGCTGGCGCAGGTATTCGGGGCGACCCAGCGGCTGCCACTGGTCCGGCCCGCTGCGGGTCAGCCCGGCCTTGGTGGCCACCAGCATGTCGGGATACGGATGCAGCGCTTCGCGGATCAACCCCTCGGACACATCGGGCCCGTAGGAATCGGCGGTATCGATGAAATTGACACCCAGCTCGGGCAGTCGCCGCAGCGTGCGCAGGCACTCGGCCTTGTCCGCCGGTGGCCCCCAGATGCCCTTGCCGGTAATGCGCATGGCGCCGAAACCGAGGCGATGGATGGCGGTATTTCCGCCGATCTTGAAAGTGCCCGATGAGACGGCGTTTGCGTTGGCCATGGCGTTGTTCCTGCGGGGATGTGAGGGGCGGCCGCGCCACGAGATGCGGCCAACGGCAACCACCAAGGTTACGCCGACCACATGAAACGCGGGCGAAAGTACGTTACCCGCAGCCATCCGGAACGGACGCACGCCAGCAGAAAACACTGGGCGGTAAAGACCGCCGATGCGGCAGGCCGCAACGCTACCCGCCCGGCTTCTTCAAACGCTTCTGGCGTGGCGGCGGCAGGTAATTTTCGCCGGACACCACCTTTTTGCCAGTCTGGCTTTCCAGCTCCCGGCGGGCGCGCTTGGCGATGCTGCCACCGCTTTTCGCCGCGACCTTGTTGGCCGGCAGGCCAACAGCCTGCGTTGTCTCGGCAATCTGTCGGGTAGACAGTTCAGCCAGCGCGGTAAAGATCAACTCCGCTTCGCTCATATGGTCGCGCAGGTTCTGTGTTTTCAGCCCCTTGAGCTGCTTGTGCTCCTTCACGCCAAGGCCGGTCCACTCCTCGTGGATCAGGTTGGTGAGAATGGCGAACTCCTGGCCGGCCTTGATCTCGTGCCTTGCCCAATAATCGGTCAGTTTGGCGCGGGTTTCCTGCCCCATCATGCGCTGGTTGATCCACTTCTCGCTGCGGCCGTGCTTCTGCCACGTCGCGCGGGCACGATCCAGCGCCAGCGCCGGGTCGGCCAACTCCTGCATGCGCTCGTAACCAACCTTGGCCAGCCACAACTTGATCGGCTCCGCCTTGGGGCTGGGCACGGATTGCACCAGACGCAGCAGGGTCTCGGCGGTGGCCACGTCAGTCAGGTAATTTTTGCCATCTGCGGCGGTCAATTTCAGTCGGTGACAATTTGTCACCGACTCATTGCCCTCTTTGCGCAGCCGCTCCTTCAGCTTGTTCCAATACTTGCGGGCCGCCTGGTAATCCGGTTGCTGGGTCAGCACCTGCACGATGTCCACCACCGAGAACCACCAGGTTTCGCTGGTTTCGTCGTAGACGCGGCGGATCGCGTGGTCTTCGAACTGGGTGGGCAGTTGCTGCATGGCCGACTCCTTGTGCGGATTCACTGCGGGCGTTGTCCCGTCACTGTAACCGGCTGCCGTCGCAACAGTTGAGAGGTATCGGCCCGATCGAAGGTCATCGGCGAACGCGCGAATTCTTCGGGCAGCCAAAACGACAACGGGCGCCGAGGCGCCCGTTGAAAATCTGACCCACCTAACGCCCTCCCCTTGCAGGGAGGGCTTCAGGCGCCCGCATCAGAGCGAGTAGTACATCTGGAACTCCAGCGGGTGCGTGCTGGCGCGGTACTTGGTGACTTCCTTCATCTTCACTTCGATGTAGGCATCGATGAAGTCGTCGGTGAACACGCCACCGGCTTTCAGGAAGTCGCGGTCCTTGTCCAGCGCTTCCAGCGCGGCGTCGAGGCTGGAGCAGACCTGCGGGATGTTCTTCTCTTCTTCCGGCGGCAGGTCGTACAGGTCCTTGTCGGCCGGGGCGCCCGGGTCGATCTTGTTGATGATGCCGTCCAGGCCGGCCATCATCAGCGCAGTGAACACCAGGTAGCCCGACTGCATCGGGTCGGGGAAACGCACTTCGATACGACGGCCCTTGGGGCTGGCCACGTACGGGATGCGGCAGCTGGCGGAGCGGTTGCGGGCCGAATAGGCCAGCATCACCGGCGCCTCGAAGCCCGGCACCAGGCGCTTGTAGCTGTTGGTGGTGGAGTTGGAGAACGCGTTGATCGCCTTGGCGTGCTTGAAGATGCCACCGATGTACCACAGCGCCATCTGCGACAGGCCGCCGTAGAGGTCGCCGGCAAACAGGTTCTCGCCATTCTTCGACAGCGACTGGTGCACGTGCATGCCGCTGCCGTTGTCGCCGACCAGCGGCTTGGGCATGAAGGTGACGGTCTTGCCGTTCTGGTGCGCCACGTTCTTGACCACGTATTTCATGGTGATCAGCTCGTCCGCCTTCTTCACCAGCGTGTTGAACTTGACGCCGATCTCGCACTGGCCCGCGTTGGCCACTTCGTGGTGATGCACTTCCACCGTCTGGCCCAGCGACTCCAGCACCTTGCACATGTCGGCGCGCAGGTCACCCAGCGAATCGACCGGGCTGACCGGGAAATAGCCGCCCTTCACGCCCGGACGGTGGCCGGTGTTGTTGCCGTCGTACTTGTAGCGCGACGACCAGGCCGCCTCTTCGGAGCCGATTTCGTAGAAAACGCGACCCGGATCGTTCTGGAAACGGATGGAATCGAAAATGAAGAATTCCGGCTCCGGCCCGAAGAATGCGGTGTCGGCGATGCCGGTGGATTTCAGGAACGCCTCGCCGCGCTTGGCGATCGAGCGCGGGTCGCGGCCGTAGGCCTGCATGGTGCTGGGCTCCAGCACGTCGCAATGCAGGATCAGCTGCACGTGCGCGCTGAACGGATCCAGATGCGCGGTTTCCGGGTCCGGCATGAGGACCATGTCCGACTCGTTGATGCCCTTCCAGCCGGTGATCGACGAGCCGTCGAACATCTTGCCGTCCTCGAACGTGGACTCATCGATCTGATGCGCCGGGAACGTGACGTGGTGGTGCACGCCGAGCATGTCGGCAAAACGGAGATCGACGAACTCGACGTCGTGTTCCTGGATCAGGTCGAGCACTTTCTGAGCAGTCATGGAGCAACCTCGAATGGAATGGGCGGATGAGCTTTAGCAAACGGTGTGCCAACGGACAGTAGCGGGAAAACCGCATGCCGTGGGGCTTCGCGCGCCCTGAGGCTGACAGCAAAGTCCCTTAACGGTGCAGCATGGTGCCTCATTTCACCAGCTTGGTGCATGTGCTGCCGCCGACGCCGTTCCACGCCGAGGACGACGTGGCGCGGCGTCCCCGATTCAGAACGCCTTGCTGGCGCTGATCACGGCCGTGGCCCGGCCCAGGTAGTGGCCCATCGCGTTGGTGTAGACCGACCGCCGCGCGTTGGTGTCGTAATAACCCAGCGCCACCGCGTAACCATGGTCGAAGTTGCGGGTGAGGCCCAGCTTCCAGTCGCTGTAGCTGGCGGCGCTGGTGCCGGCGATCCGCTGGCGGCCGGCGTGGGCGTTGACCAGCCAGCCCGGGGTGAACTCCCAGTTCCAGGAAAGATCGACGTAGCTGCTGTTGCGGCTGTCCGCCACCCCGAACGCGTTGCCCAGCGTCTGCGAATATTTCAGCGTCAGCGCGCGCCAGCCTACCGCGGCGTAGGCCTCCAACGTGTACGGCCGGGTGTAGCCGTGCGGATAGCTGCCCGGGTAGTAGTACTCGTACAGGCCGCCGTCGAGCGTCCAGTCGTCGCCAACCTTGGTGCGGTAACCGGTATAGACGTCCAGTTCCACGCTGCTGGAAACCCGCGCGCCCGGCGCGGACGTATCGGACAACCAGCTGATGCTGCTGCCCCAGCCGCCCACGTACCAGCCGCTGGCATGGTCGTATTCCAGGCCGGCCTGCAAGGCCGGGTCGCGGTCGCTCTGCGAGAGGCCGCGGAACAGATAGTCATTGACGACGGTGACATTGCCGATGGTGGCGCTTTCGGCCGCCATGAGGGTCGGTGCGGTGCAAAGGGCCAGCGCTGCTGCACCAAGGTGGATCAGTTGCCTGGTTCGTTTCATCGTTGCGACTCCCGCTTTTCCAGCTGCCCGGCCAAGCGCCGGGTCCGCAGAATGCGATCCGGCCGCCGGGCCATGCTGCACAGCAATATGCGGGCCATCGCGCATGCGGCGATGCCACGAACCCCTTCCCGACGTGGTTCAGCCGGGTAAACGCACCGACACCTGGTACTGCCGGCCGGCCTCCACATCGCGGACAACGGCGCCTTCCAGCACCTTGCCGTCCACCACGATGGACGTCTCCTTCCGCCCGGCCTCACGCGCCATCTCGATCACGAATTCCGCCCCGCGGAACGTGCGCACCACCCGCGCCGATGGCCAATCCGCCGGCAACTGCGGCGCGATGCGCAAGCCGTCGGCCTGCCCCTGCAAACCGAACAGGCCTTCGACCAGGCAGCGGTAGACCCACGAGACCGTGCCGGTGTTGAACAGCTGGCTGGAGCGGCCGGCCGTGCGCGGAAACTGGTAATACGCGCCGCGGTAGTAGTTGGGGATGAACACCGGCAGCTGGCCGCGCCGCAGGTAGTCGTCGCCATCGGGGCCGGGGATCATCTGCCGCAGCAGGCGGTAGGCGCGCTCGGATTCGGTGATGTCGTACAGGCTGTAGATGTAGAAGATCGCCGCGTGGTTGTAGACCGCGCCGTTCTCCGCCGAGCCCGGATACTTCTGCGTCACCCGGCCCACGTCGTCACGCATGGCGGTAAACGCGGGCGCAAACATCATCACGCCATACGGCGTTTCGAGTTGCTGCTCGATCGCCTGCAGCATCTTCCCGCGCTGCGCGTCGTCGGCGGTGCCGGCCAGGATCGCCCAGCTCTGCGGGTTGAGGAAGATGCGGCCCTCGTTGTCCTTGCGGGTGCCGAAGATCACGCCGTCGTCGGTAATGCCGCGGGCAAACCATTCGCCATCCCACAGCTGGCCGTTCACTGCTTCATTGAGCTGCTGCGCACCCTCGCGGAACGACTGCGCCAGCTTGGGCTGCTGTCGCGCGTCGCACACGGCGGCCCACAGTTTCAGGGCGTAGCTGGTGGCCACCGACAACCAGCCGGACACCCCCTTGCCCTTGTAGCCGACCATGTTCATCGGGTCGCACCAGTCGCCCTGGGCGATCAGGCTGAGGCCGCGTTCGTCGCGCACGTCCAGCAACCAGCGCATCGCGGCGCTGATGCGCTCGAACACGCTCAGGGTGCGGCCGTCGGTCACGCCGATGACCGGCTCGTCCAGCAGCGCGTAGTCGCCGGTTTCGTCGAGGTAGGCCTGCAGGCAGACCGGCAGCCACACGCAATGGTCGGTGTGCGGGATCTGGTTGATGTACTTCAGCTCGGCGCCTTCGATCAGCAGGATGCCGTCGGGCATGGCGCCGCTCTCCTCCTGCTGGCTCAGGGCATGGAGGAAGGCCGAGCGCGTCACCGCCGGGCGGATGTAGCTCATGCCCATGTTGTCCTGCAGGTAATTGCGGGTCTGCGGATCGGTGCTGAGCCGGTTGACGTCGGCGTGGTAGAACATCTGGCGCGGCAGCCAGTGGTTCACGAAATTGTTCAAGGCGGCATCGGGCGTGTCGATCTGGATGCAGCCGCGACCCTGGCTCACGTAATCCGAATACTCGCGCCGGGTATCGGCGAAACCCGCTTCGCTCAGGTACTTCTCGCGCAGTGCGCGGATTTCCGCGTCATCGAAGGCCGGGCCGAAAATGAAGCGGTACTGCTGCGACTCGTCCGGCGCAAAGCCGTGGCGGTACTGCAGCACCGCCGCCGGGGTTTCGTAGCGCGCATCGCCACCGTCCAGCGTCTCCTGCTGCACGCCGCTGGGATGATGCAGGCCACCCTCGCCCTCGAAGGTTTCCTGCTTCGCCTCCCACGCATCGGGCGCGCGTTCATGCAGGAAGAAGGTCTTGTCCTTGAAGTCCTTCTGCTTGAAGTAATCGGCCACCTTCTGATACGGCGCGACGCTGCTGGCCACCACGCCGCCCAGGTCGGCGCGGTACTCCGCCGACTGATTCATCCACGACATGTAGCCGATCGGAAAGTACGGGTAGATGCTCAGCTTGCGCGCACGGCCGGACAGGTTGCGCACCTTGAGCGTCCACAGCTCCACCACGTCGTTCACCGGCAGCGACACCGCCATCTCGACCTCGATGCCCGCGCAGACCACACGCCACGCGATGTCGCCCTTGCCCGCGGAGAAGGTGAAGCTTTCCGGCGTGGCCCGCACCGGCTCATGCGGCGCCGAGAAGATCTCGCCGGACTCCTCGTCCTTGACGTAGAAAAAGCGCCCCGGATGATGCGCGTAATACGGCTGCTCCGGCTGCATGAACGTCTTCGCTTCCAGGTTCGGCGCGTGCGCGTACTTGGCCGGCTCCGGCTGCATGAATTGCGCCACGGCATAACCGCGGCAATTCATCTGCATCATCATGCGCCGGTTCCACAGGAAGCCGGCCGCGCGCGGCATCGCTACCGCGCTGTGCAATTCGAAACGTTCGCCATCGGCGCTGGGGTTAAGCATCTGAAACCGCTCCGCTGATCTAAAGAATGGTCAAACCGTGGATTTGCGCGCCAGCAATTCCGTCTGCACGCGCACCAGCGTTTCGTCGTCCAGCGTGTACAGACGCATGACGAATGCGGCGATGAGTGCGATGACGCCGGGGATGACGGTCAGCAGCAGCACGATGCCCAGCTGCGACGCGCCCGACTGGGCTTCGTTCGCCACGTAGCCCATCGCCGCCAGCATCCACGCAATGACCGCCGACGCGATCGCGCCGCCCAGCTTCTGCGAGAACGTGGCCGCGGCAAACGTCATCGCGGTGGCGCGACGGCCGGTTTTCCATTCGGTGTAATCGGCCGTGTCGGCAAACATCGAGAAGGCCAGCGGCGACTTGGGCCCGAGGAAGAAGCCGATCAGCGTGTTGATGCCGAACATCAGCCAGATCGCGTCCTTCGGCACGAACACCATCACGCAACTGAGCACGCCGACGGCCGCCATCAACAGCATCATCAACTTCTTCTTGTCGATGAAGCGGGTCATCAACGGCGTGCAGGCGGCGCCGATGGCCAGCGCAATGGAGTACGTGGCGAGGAAGGCACCGGTCAGGTCGGCCTGCCCCACGTAGTACTTCATGTAATAGACCGAGGCACCCGCGCGCATCACGATCGTCGTCATGATGATCAGCGCCAGCGCGAACAGGACCAGCCACGGACGGTTGTCCAGCAGGTCCCTGATGTCGCCCATCACCGCGGACTTCTGTTCGCGCGGCGGCGAGATGCGCTCGCGGGTGGTGAAGAACACCGTCATGAACATGATCGCCGCGGCCACGCCGTACGCCGCCATGGTCAGCTGCCAGCCGAGCTTGTCGTCGCCCTGGCCAAACCACTTCACCATGTCCAGCGTGAAGTAGTTCACCAGCGTGGTGCCGGTGAAGGCGGCGATGAAGCGGAAACTGATCAGCGTGGTGCGATCCTGGCTGTTGGCGGTGATGACGCCGGACAGCGCGGAATAAGGCGTGCTGAGGATGGTGTACATCAGCATCATCAGCGAATAGGTGCCGTACGCCCAGATAAGTTTGCCGCCCTCACCCAGGTCGGGCGTGGTGTAGGTCAGCACGCCCGCCGCCGCCATCGGTACGGCGGCAAACAGCAGGTAGGGGCGGAACTTGCCGAAGCGCGACCTGGTGCGATCGGCGATGGCGCCCATCGCCGGGTCGGTAAAGGCGTCGATGATCTTGGTGATCAGGATCATGGTGCCGACCGCGGCCGCGGGCAGACCCATGGTGTCGGTATAGAAGATCAGCAGGAACGCGGAGATATTGGCCCAGTAGAAGTTGAAGCCGACATCGCCGATGCCATAACCGATCTTCTCTTTCAGGCCGATCCTGACACTGGCTAACTCGTGCTCTGTTTGCGCCACGTTGACGTCTCCCGATGCTTGGTACGTTGGATGTGCGGTCGCGTATCGGCCGGTTTCGCGGCCGCAGTGCATTGCGACAAGTCCTCCCTTCAGCGCTCTCCGGGCAAAACACGACGTCGGCGCGCGCTTTCCGTGGAAAGCGCCCACGTCCTGGATCGGCGGTGAGATGGAGCGGGTGGCGCGACAGGTACCCGCCAATCGTCGCATGGAAATGGCCGTCCATGACAAATCGCGCCCTGGCCGTCGACAGCGGGAACGTGCCGGCAGCGCTTCGATTACCATGCGCCGACGCCAGCCGGCGCTTTCAGTGAAGGATCACCATGAGCAGACATTCCAGGCGCGACACCGCCCGTGACGCGTTGGAGCGCGTCGTGCAACCCGTGGCGGAGACGCGCGAACTGCTGCACCGCGACGGCGAGCTGAAGCCGGGGCTGGGCAAGATCAGCGGCGTGATCGCGCTGTCGCTGGGCTTCCTGTGCCTGTTGGCGGTGGCGGCCTTCCACTTTCCGCAGTACCTGACCACGCCAGACCTGCGCCACAAATACTCGGTCGACGTCTTGCGCCAGGTGTTGCTGGTGGGCCTGCTGGTGGCCGGCGGCATGTCGCTGGGCAATGTGATCCTGGGCCGCCAGCGCAATCTCAACATCATGGCGTTCGTGCTGGTGATCGCGGCGGTGGCGCTGGGCGGTTCGCGGGTGCCGGTGGGCGAATTTCCCGACCACACACCGTACATCGGGCTGGACTGGTTCATCCTGGACCTGCTCGGCTCCACACTGATCTTCGTGGTGATCGAGAAGCTGTTTCCGCTGTACAAGGGCCAGGCGATTTTCCGCAAGGAATGGCAGACCGACCTGAAGCATTTCGCGGTGAATCATTTCATCGTGGGGCTGGCGCTGCTGACGGTGAACTTCCTGCTGCACCACATGTTCGGCTGGCTGGTCAGCAGCGATTTCCAGCAGGCCGTGCAGCACATTCCGTTCCTGCCGCAGTTGCTGCTGTGCGTGCTGGTGGCCGACCTGGCGCAGTACTGGACGCACCGCGCGTACCACGAGGTGCCGTTCCTGTGGCGCTTCCACGCCGTGCACCACAGCGTGAAGACGATGGACTGGCTGGCCGGCTCGCGCCAGCACATGCTGGAGCTGATCTTCACCCGCGTCTGCGTGCTGGCGCCGCTGTACATCCTGGGTTTTTCCGAGGCGGCGATGAACGGCTACATCCTGATCGTGGGCTTCCAGGCGGTGTTCAACCACGCCAACGTGCACCTGCCGTGGGGGCCGTTGAAGTACCTGCTGGTGACGCCGGATTTCCACCACTGGCACCACGCCTCCGACGACGAGGCGATCGACAGGAACTACGCCGCGCACTACGCGTTCCTGGACTACCTGTTCGGCACCGCGGTGAAGTCGAAGAACAAGTTTCCCGAGCGCTATGGCGTGGTCGGCGATTACATGCCCGAAGGCTTCGTGAAGCAGCAGATGTTTCCGTTTCGGTCCGGAAAAAAGGATGTCGACACCGCCGGCTGATCGTCGACGCAATGCAACAATCGTTGTGCGGTGCGACGCGCCGCACGGTGCGCCGCACCATGCCATCACCCCGGCACTTCGGCCCTTCCGAACCGCCCCTGACACTGCTACGGTTACCGCTAACATTTTGGGGGAACCGTATGCCCATCCATCGATTCAACCTGATCCATCGCGCGCGGTTGCTCCTGCTGACGGCCAGCGCCTTGACCGCCGTCGCCGCACTTCCCGCCATGGCAACGTCTGCTGAAACAGACGGCCAAACCCTGAGCTTGAACGACAAGGGTTACTTCGCGTCCCGCGGGTTCGACGTACTGGTGTACAGCAACTGGTACGACGGCCTGTTCAGCGATGCCAAGATGAGCGGCGTGGAGATCATCCACCACGATCAGCGCACGGCCACCAACGGCGACATCCGGTTGTCGGCCACGCCCGACCAGTGGGACCCGATCGGCAAACTGGTGAGCCGCAAGGTGGATCAGGCCAAGGGCACGATCGACACCCACCTGTCTTATCCGGATTACCACTTCGACTACCGCATCCACGCGCGCCAGGACGGCGACAAGGTCGTCATCAGCGTGATCCTGGACAAGCCTTTGCCGGCGGCGCTGGACGGCAAGGCCGGGTTCAACCTGGAGTTCCTGCCCGCCACGTATTTCCACCACAGCTATTTCGCCGATGGTGTGGCGCATCCGTTTCCGCTCTACCCGGCCAGCGCCATGACGCAGCCGACCGAGGGCCAGCGCGCCGAGCCATTGCCCATGGCCAGCGGCCAGCGCTTCGTGCTGGCGCCCACCGACCCGCAGCAGCGGGTGACGGTCAGCGCCGCCAACGGCACGATGAGTTTCTACGACGGACGCAACCAGGCGCAGAACGGCTGGTTCGTGTTGCGCCAGATGATTCCCGCCGGCAAGACCGGCACGGTGCTGCAGTGGACACTGTCCGGCAGCACCGACCCGAACTGGATACGCCCCACCGTGATCGGCCACTCGCAGGTGGGCTACGCGCCCGCCCAGTCGAAGGTCGCCGTGCTGGAGCACGACCCGAAGGCGCCGATGAGTGGCGAGGCGCGGTTGCTGCGCGTCACGCCCGATGGCAAGGAAACAGCCGTGTTCAGCGCCGCACCCAAGCCCTGGGGCGATTACCTGCGCTACGGCTACGCCCGCTTCGATTTCAGCAGCGTGACCCAGCCCGGCCTTTACGTCATCGACTACGACGGCCAGCGCACCGCGCCGTTCCCCATCGCCAAGGACGTTTTCTCGGCGGCCTGGCATCCCACGCTGGACGTCTATCTGCCGCAGCAGATGGACCACATGCGGGTGAATGAGGCCTATCGCGTATGGCATGGCGACCCGCACCGCGACGACGCGCGGCAGGCACCGGTCAACCACGAGCATTTCGACCTCTACGCCCAGGGCCCCACGACCGACACCGCGTTCAAGCCCGGCCAGCACATTCCCGGCCTGAACGTGGGCGGCTGGCTGGATGCGGGCGATTACGACATTCGCACGCAGACGCAGTACGCGATCGTGCGCACGCTGGTGCACACCTGGGAGGATTTCCACCCCGAACGCGACACCACCAGCGTCAACTGGACCGCCCGCCGCGTCGACATGCACCGCCCCGATGGCGTGCCTGACATCCTGCAGCAGATCAAGCACGGCACCGTGCAACTGGTCGCCCAGTTCGACGCCGTCGGCCATGCCATCCACGGCATCATCGCGCCGGACCTGGTCCAGTACCGCCACCTGGGTGATGCGGTGACCAAGACGGATGGCCTGGTCTACGACCCGTCGCTGAAGGAAGGCGAGGTCAAGGACGGTCGCAGCGGCACGCCGGATGACCGCTGGGCGTTCACCAGCAAATCGAGTGCGCTCAACTACGGCTCGATCGGGGCACTGGCCGCCGCCTCGCGCGCCCTGCACGACATGGACCCGGCGCTGGCGAAGAAATCGCTGGCCATCGCGCAGAAGGTGTGGGCGCAGGAAGAATCGCATGCACCGGATCTCTACCGCCACGGCAACACCACCGGCGGCCCGTTGCAGGCGGAGAAATTCAACGCCGCGGTCGAACTGCTGATCGCCACCGGCGACCAGCAATACGCCACCCGGATCACCGCCCTGTGGCCGTGGATCGCCGAGCATTTCATCTTCACCGCCACCGAAGCCGTTCGCGCGCTGCCGCACATGCCGGCCGCTTACCGCGGCCAGCTCGAAACGGCCGTCCGCGCGTATGCGAAGCAGCGGGCGTCGATCAGCCAGGCCAACCCGTACGGCGTGCCGATCACGGACGGCGGCTGGGCCGGCAATGGCGCCGTCGTGCGCCTGGCCATCACCGATTACGTGCTGCACAAGGCGTTCCCGGACATCGTCGACGACAAGGGCGTGTTCCGCGGGCTGGATTACCTCTACGGCACCCACCCCGGCTCGAACCTGTCGTTCGTTTCGGCCGTCGGCGCGCGATCGAAGGAAGTGGCCTACGGCCATAACCGCGCCGACTTCAGCTTCATCGCCGGCGGCGTGGTGCCGGGCGTGCTGATCGTGAAACCCGACTTCCCGGAGAACAAGGAAAACTGGCCCTTCTTCTGGGGCGAGAACGAATACGTCACCGACCTGGGCGCGTACTACATCTACCTGGCCAACGCCGCCGACACCCTGGTCGAGGGCAACCAGCCGGCACGGTAGACGAGCTTGGCCGCTCCGGCATAACCGTTTCCCGCGGGGAGGATGGTCAGTCCACGGACTGATCGCCCTCCCTTTTTTTCGCCTTCATTTGATCGCGAACCGACCGCCAGGCCGCCACTGCTATGCTTTTTTCCGGCCTTCAGGAGACAACGCCGATGCGCCTTCCATCGCTTTCCCTGGCTTTGCTTGCGCTGCTCTCGATGGCCACCGCCGCCCACGCGACCGGTACCGCGGTGCCGCTGTGGCCCAGCGTCGCGCTGCCCGACGGCGCAAGGCAGGGACAATTGCCAGCACTGACGGCCTATATCCCCGCCTCCAATCCCACGAAAACGGCGGTGGTGATCTGCCCGGGCGGCGCGTATCACGCGATGGCGCTGGATTGGGAGGGCGTGCTGGTCGCGCAGTGGTTCAACCAGCACCACGTGGCGGCCTTCGTGCTGCAGTACCGCCATGGCGACGGACACCATTACCCGCAGCCGATCGACGACGGCCGCCGCGCGGTGCGCTGGGTGCGCGAGCACGCGAAGACCTATCAGCTGGACCCGCAGCACATCGGCATCATGGGCTTCTCCGCCGGCGGGCATGTGGCCGCCACTGTCTCCACCCATTACGACCCTAAGACGGCGCTGTTGCACGACGCCGTGGGGCAGGCGTCGGCGCGACCGGATTTCACGATACTGGCCTATCCCGTCATCACCATGGACGAGGCCTTTACCCACCTGGACTCACGCGAGCACCTGATCGGCCTGCACCCGTCACCGGCGCTGGTGCATGAGCTGTCCAACGAGACGCAGGTCACCGCCGAGACGCCGCCGGCTTTCATCTATGTCACCGACGCCGACACCCTGGTGCCGCCGGAAAACAGCATCGCTTATTACCTCGCGCTGCACCGGCAACATGTCCCGGCCGAGCTGCACGTGTTCCGCACCGGCAAACACGGCAGCGGCCTGGGCCAGCACGAGCCGCTGCTGAGCATCTGGCCCGAGCTTCTGGCCCGCTGGATGGCCGGCCTGGGCTATATGGAACAAAGCTGAGCGGCCGCGCCCATCGGCCGAAAGCCCCCGAATGATCCCCGTTTCCGCCGCCACGTAGCGATGAGGAATCCATGAGAACGCCAAGCTTCGTCCGTGTCACCGCCGTCGGCGCCCTGTTCGCCATGCTCTGTCCCCTTGCCGCGAATGCCGCCGATGCCGCGCCTGCACCGCCGCCAACCCGCCTGTACGACGCGCCCGACGCACCGCCTTTCACGGTGATCGACGGCCGCGGGGCCAATGCGCCGGTGGATGCGAACGGCAACTTCGTGATCGGCCCCGACTACGTGCCGGCACCCGAACTTGCCGTGCGCCAGGGTGTGCCGCAGGGAACGGTGCAGCAATTCGTCATGGATTCGAAGGACAGCAAGTTCTACCCGGGCATCGGTCGCGACGTGTTCGGTACCGTCGATCCCGCGAACCCGAAGACCTTGATCGTGGCCACCCATGCCGCGCTGTACCAGCGCACCATCACCGTCTACATTCCGCAGCAGTACCGGCGCGGCACCGCGGCGCCCTTCATCGTCACGCACGACGGGCCGGCGTTCGGCGCACCCGACATGATGCTGCCCCACGTGCTCGACAACCTCATCGCCGACAAGCGCGTGCCGGCGATGATCGCCGTGATGATCCAGAACGGCGGCGGAGACGCGCAGGGCAGCGAACGCGGCCTCGAGTACGACACCTTGTCCGGCAAGTTCGCCGAGTTCATCCAGGCGGAAGTGTTGCCGCAGGTCGAGAAACGCTACGGCGTCACCTTGACGAACGATGCGGACGGCCGCGCCACGATGGGCTGCAGCTCCGGCGCCGCGGCCGCCTTCACCATGGCCTGGTATCACCCGCAGTGGTACCACCGCGTCATCAGTTACTCGGGCACGTTCGTGAACCAGCAGTGGCCGTTCAACCCGCAAACGCCGGGTGGCGCATGGGACTATCACGGCAAAGACGGCCTGATCGCGACGAGCGCCACCAAGCCCATCCAGCTGTGGATGGATGTTGGCGATCGCGACCTGTTCAATCCCAACATCATGCGCGACGGCATGCACGACTGGGTCAGCGCCAACCACCGGATGGCCGCCGTGCTGCACGACAAGGGCTACCAGTACCAGTACGTTTTCGCGCGCAATTCGGGCCATTGCGATCGCAAGGTGCGCGAGCAGACGCTACCTGAGGCGCTGGAGTGGGTTTGGCGAGGCTACGGACGGTAAACCGTCGAGAGAAATTTCGACGGCGGAACGCCGAAGTGCTTCTTGAACGCCACCGCGTACGCGCTGTGGCTTTCATAGCCGCTGCTCAACGCGACCTGCGTGATGGGCGCGCCACCGAGAAGCGTGGTGATCGACGACATCAAGCGCAGTTGCTGGCGCCAGCGCCCGAAGGTCATGCCGGTGCCTTTGCGGAAGTGGCGGTGAAACGTCTTGGAACTCATGGCCAGCGATGCCGCCCAATCGTCGGCGGAGAAGACGTAGGCCGGGTCCCTGACCAGGCTGCCGCACACCTGCTGCATCGGGCCGTCGACCGGCCACGGCAAATGAAAAGGCAGCGGGCGCTGGCCGCCCAGTTCTTCCAGGAACAGCGCCGACAACAGCGCCTCGCGCCGTGAATCGGAGCGGCCGGCTATCGGCTGCGCCAATTCACCAATCAGCGCTTTCAGCAGCGCCGAAACGTGCAGCACGCCATCCTTGAAAGGCAGGCCATCGGCCACCTCCTTGTCCACGAAAATGCCGTACACGCGCACCGGCGTGTGCATGACCAGGCGATGTTCCACATGCGGGCGCAACCACACCGCCGCGGTGGGAGGCACCAGCCATTGACCGGTGGAAGCCTGCACCAGCATGACGCCCTCGGCCGCATACAGCAGATGGGCCCGGCCGTGATGGTGCGAGGGCACCACATGATGCGCCGGATACGTTTCGACAACGCCCGTCACCGGCAACCCCGAGGACTCGTGGACGCTCAGGTCCAGCGCCCGGCTGCCATCCTGCGGTGAGGCAAATCCCATCGGCGGCCGGTGTCCATTTCGATAGAGCGGTTGTCCATTATTTTATGGATGGCCATATCGAACAAGCCTATATTCCCATGGTCAAACCGTTCCGCGCAGTGCGGCATGTATGCTCCGATGTTTCAATGGCGACGGCTGGCGTTGATCCCCGCCGTCGATCCCGGCACATTCACCGGCGCAGCCCTTTCCGATTCACCCTGATCCCGACGCTGACGTATGGTCGAAACACCGGATCCGGTCATTACCCTGTTCGAGGCTTCATCATGTTGGCAAATCCCGGCACCCGCTATCGTCCATTCCCCGCCATCGACCTGGCGGATCGGCAATGGCCCTCGCGTACGCTGACCCAGCCGCCGATCTGGCTTTCCACCGATTTGCGTGACGGCAACCAGGCGCTGTTCGAGCCGATGAACCGCGAGCGCAAGTTGCGCCTGTTCCAGGAATTGGTGCGCATCGGGTTCAAGGAGATCGAGATCGGCTTTCCATCCGCCTCGACCACCGACTTCGAGATCGTGCGCCACCTGATCGATGACGGCCTGATTCCGGACGACGTCACGCCAATGGTCATCACCCAGCTGCGCGAGGACCTGATCGAAACCACCGTGCGCAGCGTGCAGGGCGCGCGCCGTGCCATCGTGCATCTGTACAACGCCATCGCGCCGGCCTGGCGCGAGATCGTGTTCGGCATGAGCCTGCCGCAGATCGTCGAGATGGTGGAGCAGCGCATCGGCTACCTCAAGATGCTCACGGCGCAGCAGCCGCAGACCGAGTGGGTGCTGCAGTATTCACCCGAAACCTTCAGCATGGCCGAACTGGATGTCTCGCTGGCAGTCTGCAACGCGGCGATCAAGGCGTGGGACGCCGGCCCGAAGCGGCCGATGATCATCAACCTGCCCACCACCGTCGAGGTGGCCACGGCCAACGTCTTCGCCGACCAGGTCGAGTGGATGCATCGGCGGCTGGACCGGCGCGAGCACATCGTGCTTTCGGTGCACCCGCACAACGACCGCGGCACCGGCGTCGCCTGCGCCGAGCTAGCCATGATGGCCGGCGCGCAGCGCGTGGAAGGCTGCCTGTTCGGCAACGGCGAGCGCAGCGGCAACGTGGACGTGGTGACCCTGGCGCTGAATCTCTACACACAAGGTGTTTCCCCAGGGCTGGATTTCTCCGACATCACCGCCGTCGCCCGCATCGCCGAGGAAAGCACCGCCCTGCCGATCCACCCGCGCCATCCGTACGTGGGCGACCTGGTATTCACCGCGTTCTCCGGCTCGCACCAGGACGCGATTGCCAAGGGCTTCGCGGCACAGAAGGACGATGCCATCTGGCGCGTCCCCTATCTGCCCATCGATCCGAAGGACCTGGGCCGCACCTACGACAGCATCGTGCGCGTCAACAGCCAGTCGGGCAAAGGCGGCATCAGCTACCTGCTGCAACGCGACCACGGCATCGTCATGCCGCGCCGCATGCAGGTCGAATTCAGCGCCATCGTGCAGGCCCTGGCCGACGCCAGCGAGACCGAGCTCAGCAGCGCGCAGATCTGGGACATATTCGAGCAGACGTATCTCGCCCCGTTGAGGGAACAACCCGGCTTCATCTACCGTTCCCATCACCTCTTCGAGTCGCCAGAAGGTCAGGGTATCGCGCTGGAACTGGCTGGATCAGACGGCGCGACGCAGACCTACCAGGCGACCGGCAACGGTCCGATCGCCGCCACAGTGGCCGCGCTGTCGATGCCACTTCGCATCGACAGTTACGAAGAACGCAGCCTTGGTACCGGCGCGGGCGCCTCGGCGCTGGCCGTGGTGGAAATGGCAAGGCCTGACATGCCCGGTTCGCGCTTCGGTGTCGGCGTGCATCCGAACATGGCCACCGCCTCCATCATGGCCGTGTTGAGCGCCGCGGCCCGGTTCGCGACGGCGGATGCGCGGATCGGCTGACATCGCGCGCCCTCCGGATGCCAGAACGTTCCCCACCCCGGATACATACCATGCCGGACACAAGCTCGAACCCGCTGCACAAACTCGTCGGCCACTGGCGCGGCAAGGAAACGATCCAGCCATCCCATTGGGGCGCTGGCGGCCCGGCACAGGCGCAGGTGGCCTGTCGTGAAGCCCTTGGCGGCAAAGCTTTCGTGCAGGATTACGAGGCCGAGCGCGACGGAAAAACCTGGCTCCAGGCGCACGCCATCTTCGCCCGCCATGCCGAAGCCGCGGACTACAGCCTGTTCTGGTTCGACAGCCTCGGCTTCGCCCCGCAGGAACCGGCGCAGGGAACGTGGGACGGCCACGACCTTGCCTTCATCCGCACCTCGCCGCGCGGGCAAAGCCGCCACACGTACACCTTCATCGACGACGACACCTACGGGATGCGGCTCGAAAGCTCGTTCGACGGCGGCGCGACGTACGTCCTCGTCATGGAGGGTGTCTATACGCGAATCCATGACGAGCAACCCGGGCGGGAGCCGGCTTCGGTCCCGCAGGCATAGGTCGTTCCCGAGCGCCGCCGCCGGCGGCGCAGAAGCCATCAAGTACGATCCCGGTACAGGTGCGGGCGACCGACCAGCACCATCACAACCTCCATGGCTGCACCTCCTCGGGAGACACGGCCCGCGAACGTGCAGACTGTCCCCGATTCATGAATGGCGGAGATCCGACAATGAAATGGCACAACATCGGCAAGAGCGTTCTGACCGGGCTGGTCGGAGTCGGCCTGGCACTGGGTGCCAGCGCGCAAACCCTCACATCGAATGCGACGGGAACCCACGACGGGTTCTACTACTCGTTCTGGAAGGATTCCGGCGACGCTTCGTTCGGCCTGAAGGCCGGTGGCCGTTATACCTCCCAGTGGACCAACGCCACCAATAACTGGGTCGGCGGCAAGGGCTGGAAAACCGGCAGCACCGACCGCGTCGTCCGTTACTCGGGCACCTTCGGCGTGGACGACAGCCAGAACTCCTATCTGGCGCTCTACGGATGGACCCGCAACCCGCTGATCGAGTACTACGTGATCGAGAGTTACGGCTCGTACAACCCGGCCAACTGCGAAGGCGGCACCGACTACGGCAGCTTCCAGAGCGATGGGGCCACCTACAACGTGCGCCGCTGCCAGCGCGTCCAGCAGCCGTCCATCGACGGCACCCAGACCTTCTACCAGTACTTCAGCGTGCGCACTCCCAAGAAGGGCTTCGGCGCCATTTCCGGCACCATCACCTTCGCCAACCACGTCAAGTTCTGGGCAAGCAAAGGCCTGAAACTGGGCACCCCCGATTACCAGGTGCTGGCGACTGAGGGCTATCAAAGCCGCGGCAGTTCCGACATCACGGTCAGCGAAGGTTCGGCAAGCACGAAAACGGGCAAATAGGGGTTGGCGTTTGGCCCCACCCATTTATCAAAACGGGGATCAGAGTCGCATGGGTGCTCGATCGGACGGCCACCATCGGAATCGAGCCGACGCCAGCCAATCGCACTGACGCATTGATTCGCGATCCACGTAAGCTATGCCCCCACGCTGGCGCATGCCGGCAACAGCTTTTGCGGAGTATCTGTTCTTGAGCGACCTGATCCGCGTCACCTTGCTCGGCATCATCGAGGGCGTTACCGAATTCCTGCCCATTTCCAGCACGGGCCACTTGCTGATTGCCGAGAAGTTCGGGCTGGGGGCGCGCTCGGATCTGTTCAATATCGGCATCCAGGCGGGCGCGATCCTGGCGGTGACGTTGATCTACTGGAAGCGCATCTGGCAGTTGCTGACGCAATGGCGCGATGCGGCGAACCGCGACTACCTGTTCAAGCTGGCGGTGGCGTTCCTGATCACGGCGGTGCTGGGCTTTATCGCGGTGAAGATGGGTTTCAAGTTGCCGGAGACGGTGACGCCGGTGGCGTGGGCGCTGGTGATCGGTGGCGTGTGGATGATCGCTGCGGAGCGGCTGGCCGCGCGCCAGCCCGACCGCACCGAGGTGACGTGGCGGGTGGCCATCCTGGTGGGTATCGCGCAGATGGTTGCGGGGATTTTCCCTGGCCTGTCGCGCTCGGCGTCGACGATTTTCGCGGCGATGCTGTTCGGCACCAGCAACCGCGCGGCGGCGACCGAGTTCGCATTCCTGGTCGGCATTCCCACGATGTATGCGGCGACCGGCTATGAGTTGCTGAAGGTGGTGAAAAGCGGTGGCGCGGCGCATGAGGACTGGACCGCGCTGGGGCTGGGTTTCGTGGTCTCGGCGATCGTGGCGTTTATCGCGGTGAAGTGGCTGCTTGGCTATATCCGCACGCACACATTCACGCCGTTCGCGATCTACCGCATCGCGTTCGGCGCGGCGCTGCTGTTGCTGGTGCCGGCCGGCGGCTGAGGCCGGCGCGGCCGCTCCAGCAGCGGCTTACGCCACTTCCGCCAGCGTTTCGGTGCGTACCGGTTTTGGCCGGGCGACGGCAGGGACGGTATTGGGTGTGGCCACCGTGCACCGGTTGGTACGCTCGAACAATTCGCGCACCCATTCGATGAAGGCCTGCACGCGGGCCGACAGGTGTTTTTTCTGCGGATAGACGATCCACACCGGCTTGCCGGTGGAGTTGGTATCGGCCATCACCAGTTCCAGCATGCCTTTTTCCAGCATGCAGGCGGCCAGCATGCGTGGCACCTGGGTGATGCCCAGCCCGGCCGCCACGGCCTGCAGCACCGATTCGCCGTCGTTGATCAGCATGTGCGCGTCGATATCCACGCTCACCTGGCCATCCGGCGTGTCGAACTGCCATTGCCGCGGGCGACCGTTCGGGTACACGTAATTGATGCAGCGGTGATCCTTCAGATCCTCGATGCTGCGCGGGGCGCCGTACTTGCGCAGGTACTCGGGCGAGGCGCACACCACGTTGCGCAGATAGCCGATCTTGCGCGCGATCAGGCTGGAATCTTCCAGTTCGCCCACGCGGATGGCGCAGTCCAGCCCTTCGCCGTTGAGATCCGACGGCGAGTCGCTCATCGACAGCTCCAGCCGGATGTCCGGGTAGCGCTGCTCGAATTCGGTGAGCCGCGGGATCACCGCGGCGCGCCCCACCGACAGCGAGATACCCACCCGCAATTTGCCGGTGGGCTTGCTGTTGGCGAAGTTCAGCGCCTCGGTGGCCTCGGCCAGATCGGCCAGGATCTCCCGGCAACGTGCATGGAACGAGGCCCCATCGTCGGTCAGTCGCAAGGAGCGCGTGGAGCGGAACAGCAGCCGCGCGCCGAGCTGGGTTTCCAGCCGCGACACGGCGCGGCTGACGCCTGACGGGGTCATGCCCAACTGGCCGGCGGCAGCGGCGAAACTGCCGGCCTCGACCACGCGGACGAAGGTCGAAATTGCTGAAAAGTCTTCCATCGGTCCCATTCCTCGTCGATTCATGACTGCGACGCATGAGTGTAATGCCTGAAAAGGGGATTTTCTATACCGCCAGGTACACCTATTCTCTCGACCCTCGCCGGTACCCCCTGTCCGGCCAACAAGGTGTTCGGAGCGAAAGATGAAGAAACAATGGATGCTGATCCCCCTGATCGCGGTCACCGTGCTGGGCAGCTGGATGGTGCTGCATGGCGATGACAGCCAGGCGCAAACCCCCGTCGGCGCGCCGCCGCCGGAAGTCACCGTGGCGCAGGCACTGAGCCGCAAGGTCAGCGACAGCGCCGAATTCACCGGTCGGCTGGAAGCGGTCAATACGGTGCAGGTGCAGCCTCGCGTGGGCGGCTTCGTGGAGTCGGTGCATTTCCAGGAAGGCGCCGTGGTGCACAAGGGCGACGTGCTGTTCCAGCTCGATGCCCGCCCGTACCAGGCCGAGGTGGACCGGCTGGCCGCCAACCAGGCGCAGGCCCGTGCCGAGCTGAGCCTGGCCGAGACCAACCAGCAACGCGCCACGATGCTGCTGGCCCAGCACGCGATCGCCAAACAGGAAGCCGACCGCCAGCAAACCACCGCGCAAAGCGCGCGTGCCCAGTTGGGCGCCGCCACCGCCGCGTTGGCCGCCGCACGGTTGAACCTGGATTTCACCAAGGTGCGCTCGCCGATCGATGGCCGCGTCAGCAACGCCCGCGTCACCCCCGGCAACCTGGTCACCAGCAACGACGTGCTGACCAGCGTGGTCTCGGTGAACCCCGTCTATGTCTATTTCGACGTGGACGAGCACACCTGGCTGAAGCTCGATCATCTGCGTGCCGACGCCAAGCAGGCCGGCCGCAGCGCCCGCATCGAAGCGACGATGGGCCTGGCCGACGAATCGGGCTACCCGCATGAAGGCCGCCTCGATTTCGTGGACAACCAGCTGCACACCGGCTCGGGCACGATGCGTTTGCGCGCCGTGTTCGACAACGCCGACGGCCTGTACACGCCCGGCCTGTACGCCCGCGTGCAGTTGCAGAGCGGCCAGGTGAAGTCGCGCGTATTGGTGGACGACCGCGCCATCGGCACCGACCTGGGCAACCAGTTCGTCTACGTGGTCGACAAGGACCACAAGGTGCAATACCGCAAGGTCGAAACCGGCGCGTTGGTGCATGGCTTGCGCGTAATCGAAAGCGGCGTGAAGCCCAGCGACCTGGTGGTGGTGAACGGCCTGCAACGCGTCCGCCCCGGCGCCGAGGTGAACCCGCAGAAGGTGGCGATGAGCTACCGGCTCGATCCGGCCGACAAGGCGCTGGTCGAGCGCGGCGACGCGAACGTCGACACGGATTCGCGTACCGCGCAGGTCAAGCCAGCGAAAGCGCGGGACCCGCAAGGCTGAGGACGGCCTCTGGCGTGGTCACGCCACATAGGCAAACAGCTACCTAGCCGTCATCCCGGCGAAAGCCGGGATGACGGGCCAAGAGAACCGAGGCTTCGCAGAAGCCTCGCGAGGATTTTTTGCATGAAAAACATCGCCCAATTCTTCGTCGACCGGCCCATCATGGCCGCGGTGCTGTCGTTGTTGTTCGTGATCACCGGCTCCATCGCGGTGTTCCAGCTGCCGATCAGCGAATATCCCGAAGTGGTGCCGCCGACCGTGGTGGTGCACGCCAGCTATCCCGGCGCCAACCCGAAGGTGATCGCGCAGACCGTCGCCACGCCGCTGGAGGAACAGATCAACGGCGCCGAAGGCATGCTGTACACCTCGTCGCAGGCCACCAGTGACGGCGCGCTCACGCTCACCGTGACGTTCGCGCTGGGCACCGATCTCAACAACGCCCAGGTCGACGTGCAGAACCGCGTGGCGCAGGCGCTGCCGAAATTGCCCGAGGAAGTGCAACGGCTCGGCGTGACCACGCAGAAGAGCTCGCCCGACCTGACCATGGTCGTGCACCTGATCTCGCCCGACCAGCGCTACGACATGCTGTACCTGTCGAACTACGCGCGGCTGCACGTGAAAGACGTGCTGGGCCGGCTCAATGGCATCGGCGACGTGCAGATCTTCGGTGCCGGCGAGTACTCGATGCGCGTGTGGCTGGACCCGCAGAAGCTGGCGCAGCGTTCGCTCACCACCGGTGACGTGATCAACGCCATCCGCGAGCAGAACGTGCAGGTCGCCGCCGGCGCGCTGAATGCGCCGCCCGGACCCGGCAACTCCGCGTTCCAGCTCAACATCAACACGCGTGGCCGACTGGTCAGCGAAGATGACTTCCGCAACATCATCGTGCGCACCGCGGCCAACGGCGGCGTCACCCACCTCAGCGACGTGGCCAAGATCGACCTGGGCTCGAACAGCTACGCATTGCGCAGCCTGCTCGACAATACGCCCGCGGTGGCCATGCCGATCTTTGCCCGGCCCGGCTCCAACGCGATCCAGATCTCCGACGAAGTGCGCGCCACCATGGCGGAGCTGAAGAAGGATTTCCCGCAAGGGGTCGACTACTCGATCGTCTATGACCCGACCGTGTTCGTGCGCGGCTCGATCGAGGCGGTGGCGCACACTCTGCTGGAGGCGATCCTGCTGGTGGTGCTGGTGGTGATCCTGTTCCTGCAGACCTGGCGCGCCTCGATCATTCCGCTGGTGGCGGTGCCGGTGTCGCTGATCGGCACGTTCGCGATCATGTACCTGGCCGGCTTCTCGCTGAACGCCCTGAGCCTGTTCGGACTGGTGCTGGCGATCGGCATCGTGGTCGATGACGCGATCGTGGTGGTGGAGAACGTCGAGCGGCATATCGAGCTGGGCGAGTCGCCGAAGGAGGCGACGCGCAAGGCGATGCGCGAAGTCACCGGCCCGATCGTGGCCACCGCGCTGGTGCTGTGTGCGGTGTTCATCCCGACCGCGTTCGTCAGCGGCCTCACCGGCCAGTTCTACCGCCAGTTCGCGCTGACCATCGCGATCTCCACGGTGATCTCCGCGTTCAACTCGCTGACCCTGAGCCCGGCGCTGGCTGCCGTGCTGCTGAAGCCGCACAACGCGCCGAAGGACCGCCTCACCCGCGGCATCGACCGTGCGTTCGGCTGGCTGTTCCGTCCCTTCAACCGCATGTTCCAGCGCGGTTCGGAGCGCTACGTGGGTGGCGTCAAGCGCGTCGTCGGCAAGGGCAAGCTGGCGCTGGTGATCTATGCCGGCCTGATCGCCCTGACCTGGTTCGGCTTCTCGCACGTGCCGACCGGTTTCGTGCCGGGCCAGGACAAGCAGTACCTGGTGGCGTTCGCGCAACTGCCCGACGCCGCTTCGCTGGATCGTTCGGAAGACGTGATCCGGCGCATGAGCGCGATCGCGCTGAAGCAGCCGGGCGTGGAACATGCGGTGGCCTTTCCCGGCCTGTCGATCAACGGTTTCACCAACTCGACCAACTCCGGCATCGTGTTCGTCACGCTGAAGCCGTTCGAGGAACGCGAGACCGCGGACCTGTCCGCCGGTGCGATCGCCGGTGCGCTGAACCAGAAGTTCGGCGCCATCCAGGACGCCTACATCGCCGTGTTCCCGCCGCCGCCGGTGATGGGGTTGGGCACGATCGGCGGCTTCCGCATGCAGATCGAGGATCGCAGTGACCGCGGCTTCGACGAGCTGTACAAGCAGACGCAGAACCTGATCGCCGCCAGTCGGAAGGATCCGGCGCTGGCCGGGCTGTTCTCCAGCTTCCAGGTCAGCGTGCCGCAGGTGGACGCTGACGTGAACCGCGAGAAGGCCAAGGCCGAAGGCGTGAACCTGGGCGACGTGTACCAGACCATGCAGGCCTACATGGGCTCGCTCTACGTCAACGACTTCAACCGTTTCGGCCGCACCTACCAGGTCAATGTCTCGGCCGACCCCGCGTTCCGCCACACGCCGCAGGACATCCTGCAGCTGAAGACGCGCAACGCGCAGGGCCAGATGGTGCCGCTGGGTTCGTTCGTCACTGTGTCGCAAGGCGCGGGCCCGGATCGCGTGCAGCATTACAACGGTTACCCGACCGCCGAAATCAACGGTGGCCCGGCGCCGGGCTTCAGCTCCGGCCAGGCGCAGGCGGCGATGGAAAAGCTGGCGAAGGACAACCTGCCCAACGGCATCAGCTTCGAGTGGACCGAGCTGACCTACCAGCAGATCCTGGCCGGCAACACCGCGATCCTGGTGTTCCCGTTGTGTGTGCTGCTGGTGTTCCTGGTGCTGTCGTCGCTGTACGAAAGCTGGTCACTGCCGCTGGCGGTGATCCTGATCGTGCCGATGGTGCTGCTGTCCGCGATCGCCGGCGTGTGGCTCAGCGGTGGCGACAACAACATCTTCACCCAGATCGGCTTGATCGTGCTGGTGGGCCTGGCGTGCAAGAACGCGATCCTGATCGTGGAGTTCGCCCGCGAATTGCAGCTGGAAGGCGTGCCGCGTCATGAGGCCGTGCTGGAAGCCGCCAGGTTGCGCCTGCGCCCGATCCTGATGACCTCGATCGCGTTCATCATGGGCGTGGTGCCGCTGGTCACTTCCAGCGGCGCCGGTGCCGAAATGCGCCATGCGATGGGCGTGGCGGTGTTCGCCGGCATGCTGGGCGTGACCATCTTCGGGCTGATCTACACCCCGCTGTTCTATGTCGTCATCCGCGCCCTGGTCGAGCGTCGCGAGGCCCGCGCGGCCGAGCGCGCCGCCGCCGATGCGCTGCCGGCGCTGGAGAACCACTGATGAAAACCGTACGCAGGATCGCCGGCGTCGGTGTCGCCGTGGCCTCGGACATGCTCGGCGTGACCCTGGCGGGGCTGATCTACACACCCCTGGTCTACAACGTCATTCACGCCCTGGCGGGGCGCCGCGAGTCGCGCGCCCACGCTGCCGGGATGGAGAACCATTGATGAAAACCTTCATGCACAACACCGCTCCGAATCCCCCAACCCGTCATCCCAGCGAAAGCTGGGATCCAGCGACTTTCACGAAACCTCGAAGGCACTGGATTCCTGCTTTCGCAGGAATGACGGTGGTGCGCAGTGCTTTGCTAGCTGCCGCGATTGCCCTCGCCGGTTGCGCCAGCATCGGCCCCGACTATCACGCCGAGAAAATCGCCGCACCGCAGCTGCAGGGCCTCGACGCCGCGCAGGAAAGCAACGCGCAGTTCCAGGCCGCGTGGTGGAAGCAGTTCAACGATCCGACGCTGGATGCGTTGATCCAGCGCGCCGCGGCGAACAACCTCGACCTGCGTATCGCCGTGGCGCGTCTGCATGAATCGCGCGCGTTGCTCAGCGGTGCCAAGTCCGATCGCCTGCCCACCATCAACACCGGTGTGGATTACACCCGCAGCCGCGGCCAGCAACCAGGCTTCAGCGACCAGCGGCTCACCACGACCACCTACCAGGCCGGCTTCGATGCTTCGTGGGAGCTGGACGTGTTCGGCGGCGTGCGTCGTTCGGTGGAAGCGGCCGGCGCCGATCTGGGCGCCAGCGAGGCGGCATTGCACGACGTGCAGGTCAGCCTGCTGGCCGAGGTGGCGCGCAATTATTTCGAATTGCGCGGCACCCAGTTGCGGCTCGACATCGCCAAACGCGACATCGAAAACCAGCGCCAGACCGTGCACCTGACCGAGGTACGCCAGCAGGTCGGCACCGGCGCCGAGCAGGACGTGGCCAGCGCGAAGGCCCGCCTCAGTGCAGTGCAGGCGCAACTGCCGCTGCTGCAAACCCAGGCCAGCGCCAGCGAGTACCGCCTCGCCGTGCTGCTGGGCGAGCGGCCGGGAGAGCTCGACATCGACGTGTCGCCGAAGAGTTTCACCCCGATCGCCACCACCTTGCCGATCGGCGACGCCGGCGACGTGCTGTCGCGCCGTCCGGACGTCCAGATGGCCGAACGCGAGTACGCCGCCGCCAACGCACGCATCGGCGTGGCCAAGGCGGACTTCTTCCCGCATATCTCGCTGGGCGGTTTCCTGGGCTTCCTGTCCGGGCGCAGCAATGACTTTGGCAGCCCGTCGACGCGGGCGTGGTCGCTGGCGCCCAGCATCAGCTGGGCCGGCCTCAACGTGCAGCGCGTGCGTGCGAACCTGCACGTCAGCGAGGCGCGTGCCGATGCGGCGCAGGCGAATTACCAGCGCACCGTGCTGGAGGCGATCGAGGACATCGACAACGCGGTCACCGGCTTCAACCAGCAGCGCGTGCGCGTCGATCACCTGATCGAACAGGCCACGCAGAGCAAGCGTGCGGCCGACCTCGCTCGCATCCGCTATCAGGAAGGCGCCACCGGCTTCCTCGAACTGCTCGACGCCGAGCGCACCCAACTGGCCGCCGAGGACGATCTGGCGCAGGCCGAGGCGGCGATCAACACGCGCGCCGTCGCCCTGTACAAATCGCTCGGCGGCGGCTGGCAGGCCTGCGGTGATGAACACTGCAGCGCCGTGGCCAAGGTCGACGCCGCGCCATGAGCGCACCGGCAAGGCGCCTGCCGGCAGCGGCAGGCGCGTCGGCGGCCACGCCGATCCATCGCGTGGCGCTGGTCACCGGCGCCAACCGCGGGCTGGGCTTCGAGGTAGCGCGCCAGCTCGGCGAGCGCGGCATGACCGTGCTGCTGGGTGCCCGCGACATGGACAAGGGCCTGCATGCCGCGCGGCAGCTGGCCCACCTGCCCGGCGAAATGATCGCGGTGCAACTCGACATCACCCGGCAGGACCAGGTCGATACGCTGGCGCGCTGGATCACCATCACCTACGGCCGGCTCGACGTGCTGGTCAACAATGCCGGTGGCTACTACCACCCGCGCACCAATCCGGTGGAAGTCGACATCGCTCCCGCGCGCAAGGCGATGGACACCCACCTGTTCGGCACCTGGCGCGTGTGCAGCGCGCTGTCGCCGCTGATGCGCCGCCACGGCTACGGCCGCATCGTCAACGTCTCCAGCGGCTACGGCGCCACCACCACCAGCGGCGCCAACTGCCCGGCGTACCGCGTCTCCAAGGCCGCCCTGAACAGCTACACCCGCACCCTCGCCAGTGAACTGGAAGGCAGCGGCATCCTGGTCAACGCCGTCTGCCCCGGCTGGGTCGCCACCGACATGGGCGGCCCCGGCGGCCGCCCCGTCAGCGACGGCGCCGCCGGCATCGTCTGGGCCGCCTGCCTCACCGAATCCCTCACCGGCGGGTTCTACCGGGATGGGCAGCGCATCGCCTGGTAGTCAGGCTGCGATTCGCGGCGTCACAACAACCCCTGCCCCACGTCGACCGCCAGCATTACAGCAATCGATATAGCGTCGCTATAGACATACCAATATAGCGACGCTATATTGGCCCCATGGATACACGCGACATCCTGCTCAACGCCGCCCTGAAGGTGCTGGAGGAAGACGGCGAGGCACAGTTCTCGACGCGCAAGGTTTGTGCGATCGCCAACGTGACGGCACCGACGCTTTACCATCATTACGGCAGCGCCGATGGGCTGTTGAGCGCGGCCATGGCGGAAGCCTTCGGGCAGTTCCTCGAAAGCAAAAAGTCCGTCGTTCAATCAGCCGATCCGGTGCTGGTGCTGCGCGAGGGCTGGAACGATTACGTGCGCTTCGCCGCGGCGCGGCCCCGGCTCTACGCGGCGATGATGAGCCGCGTTCTCGACGGCGCTGACATCCCTGCCGCCGAGCAGGCTTTTGCGCTGCTGATCGCACGCATCGGCGCCATTGCCGCCAAGGGGCGGCTCCGTCCGACGGTCGCGGCGGCGGCCGATCTCATGTGGGCCTCGGCGAACGCGGCATCCCTGCTTCACGTCACCGCCCGGCTGCGGAAGGGCGCGCCACCCACTGCCGTCGTCCTTGAGCAAATCCGTGAGGACGCCCTGCGGTCCATCCTGAAACCCGCAACGAAAGGCCGATCACGATGAGGATTCTCGTCACGGGCGGCACCGGCCTGCTCGGTGGTCGCCTGATCCCCCGGCTCGTGGACGACGGCCACCAGGTTTTCGCCCTCACCCGCTCCACGTCATCGCACGCCGGGCTGCAGGCGATGGGGTCGACGTCGGTTGACGCGGATCTGGAAAGCGGCGCGCCGCCGGTGCTGCCTGCAATCGATGCGGTTGTGCATGCGGCGGCCATGTTCCGCTTTTCCGGCCCCCGCAAGCCTTTCTTCCGCACCAACACCGATGGCACCGCAGCGTTGCTGAAGGCTGCCCGGTTCGCAGGTGCGAAGACCTTCGTCTACATCAGCGCGGCAGGGATCATCATGGATGACGGCGGCACGCCCATCCGCAACGCCGATGAAAGCGCGCCGACTTTTCCGAACCACTTCTCCGCCTACCTGGCGAGCAAGGCACGGGCCGAGCGGTTGGTTCTGGCCGCCAACCAACCCGGGTTTCGCACCATCGCGTTACGCCCACCGGCGATCTGGGGGCCGGGCGATCCGTTCAGCAGCGCGCTACCCGACGCCATCGGCTCAGGGCGATTCGCCTTCATCGGTCGCGGCGACTATGCGTTCTCGACCTGCCACGTGGACAACGTGGTCGAAGCGATACGGTGCGCGCTGGAACGTGGTGAAGGTGGACGTGCCTTCTTCATCAAGGATCAGGAGGGGCAAACCTTCCGCGCGTTCGTCGCATCCCTTGCAAGTTTGCAGGGGTTGTCGATCGACAAGCTGCGTTCCATGCCCTACTGGCTCGCTTCAACCTTGGGCCGGCTGCTTGATGCCATCTGGGCCGTGGCGCGGAAGGATGGCGATCCGCCGATTTCGCGTTCGATGATCCGCATGATCGGACGCGCGTTCACCATCGATGACACCGCTGCCCGTCGGGAACTGGGCTATGTCGGAAGGACGTCGCGGGCCGATGGCCTGCGTAGCTATGGGGAACCGTAGGCTCTCGCTCTGAAAACTTGGCAAGAACACGCGAGAGCATCGCGACGGAAGTCGCCCCTACAGTGTGCGTCGCTGACCAAGCAGATCACCTACGAGTGATCTTGCCGCACGAGCCCGGCGAGTTTATCCGCAACCCTTTCGCACGCCGCGACCAGATCGGTCACGATGCGTGGGTCCACATCGAGAGCCCCCTCATATTCGGCGACGTTGCGCATGTGATGGCATTTGTCCAGCACGCGCCACACCTCCGGCCCCAGCCCGAGTGTATGCGGGAGTACCTGGAACACGATGTAGCGATGACGGGCGCGGTAGCCGTGGCGGCGCAGCGCGGCCAGACACAATGCGTGCGCGGCGTTGTAGGCCAGATCGAAGCGGCTTTCCAGCGCGAGCGATGCATTGCGTGCGTCGGCCAGTCGTGTCCGGCCAGATCGGAGCAAGCCCTCGAACTCTGCCGCATCCGTGGGCTCGGCCGCCAGCGATTTGCCGGTGCCGGCGAGGTTCTCAAGCGGCGAGGTCATGCTCGTCCCCGATCACCCAGAGCCGCGGCTGTGCCAGCACACGCGTCACGAAGCTGTTGCCCGCGGCGATGCGCTTGCGCAACTCGGCGCGAGTGTAAAGCGTGGGATGGATCTCACGGCCCAGCCCTTCGATCAGCGGATGCAGGGCGGCCATGACGTCCGCATAAGTCAACGCATCCGACACCAGCATCAGGTCGACATCGCTGCCAGCGGTATCGGTGCCTTTGGCCACCGAGCCGTATACGAAGGCGGCAAGGATATGCTCAGCCAGGGGCACCAGCGTTTCGCGCAACGGAGCGGCCAGGCCGAAGGTTTTGCGCACGATCGACACGAGTTCGGTGTGGATCGGTGAGGCGGGATCAGCGCGATAGCGCTTCTGGTTGCCGACAGGTTCCACGGTCAGCAAGCCACTGCCGGCCAGTCGCGCAATCTCCCGTTGCACCGCGCCGCTGCCGGCGCCGGTGGTCTGGATCAGTTCGCTGACGGTGAAGCTGCGGTCCGGCTGGCCGAACAGGCAGCCGAGGACACGCTGCTGGGTGGTGGTGAACAGGGCATCGGACAAGTTGGTGCTGGCGTAGAGCGCCGCCGCTTCACTTATTTTGCTGATTGCCTTGTTGCCCATATTGGGCATGATAATGCCCGAAATGGGCAGGTGCAAGGATGGCTTGGTGGCGGCGGAGAAAGGGGGCCCACTCTTCGAAGGCGGGCGGAAGCGCTTGCTTTGAAGCGCTGTGGTCCGGGCATCAGAGCAAGAGCGTCGCGACTGAAGTCGCTCCTGCAGGGCAGTTGTTCGTCGGGCTAACGCTGCACGATATGCGCGAACCACTCCCAGCCGTGCACGCGCTCCGTGATGAGCTTGGTGCAGGTGAGTATCGGCACCGCCAGCAGGGCGCCGGGTATGCCCCATAGCCAACCCCAGATCAGCAGCCACAGCAGGATCGCGATGGGGCTCAGGCGCATGCTGCGGCCCTGGATGAACGGGGTGATCAGGTTGCCTTCGATCGCGGTGATGCCGGCGAAGGTCAGCACCGGCAGGAACACGTCGAAGCTGGCGTCGTTCGCATACAGCATGCACACGATGGACAGCACGATGGTGGTGACGATGGCGCCCACGTACGGGATGAAATTGGCGAACATCGCCACCGCGCCCCACAGCAGCGGGTCGGGCACGCCATACAGCCACAGCATGCAGGCGGTGACCGCGCCCAACCCCGCGTTGATCGACAGCGCGGTGAGCAGGTAGCGCGATATCTCGGTCTGGATGCTGCGCACGATGGTCACGGCGTGGCGCTTGTAGGTGAAGCCGGGGGTGATCTCCACCAGTCTTCGCAGCATGGAGTCGCCGTAGATCAGGAAAAAGAACACCAGCAACACCACGCTCAGCACGGCGGCCAGCACTTTGGGCGCGGTGGAAACCACGTCCCAGGTGCTGAACGATACCGGTGATGGCTGGCTCGACGAACTGCGCACGGGGTGCCCGGCCACGAGGGTCTGGGTGGCGCGGTTGGCGGCCTCCAGTGGCTGGGTGAGGCCCTTGAGCTTGGGTACGAAATGACGGATGGCCGCGGGCGCACCCTGGAACCAGCCCACCGCCGGCTGCGCCAACTGCCCTACGCCAGTGCCGATGCCCACCATCAGGCTGATCACCAGCACGCTGGCGGTGAGCCAGCGCGGCAGGCGCACGCGGGCGCCGGCCGCCACGATGGGGTTCAGCGCCAGGCCGATGAAGGCGGCCAGCACCAGCGGTATCAGCAGCGCGCGGGTGATGGTGATGGTGTACAGCAACGCCAGCAGCAACAGCGCGTTCATCACCACGCGCAGCGCGCGCAGGTGGCGACGCATGCCGCGCACGTAACGCGTGCCCGACGCGGCCCGGCGCAAGGGCAGCTCGGGCGGCAGCTCGGCATCCATGCTGATGGCAGGTTCGGTGGCGGATTCCGGCAGCATGGCCGGAGCGGATGGCAGCGGGTCGATCTCGCTCATGGCTGGTCGGCGTGCGGCTCGGCATCGACGCGGTCGGCCTCGGCGGCGGCGGCCGCACCCAGGCCGGCCACGCCCAGCTCGGCGATCATGCGCGAGCCGATCGTCACCAGTTCGGACAGCCCGCCGCCCAGCAGCGCACCCAGACCCGGCAACCGCAGCGGATGCACGTTGAGCCGGCCCAGCGCGAAACCGGTCGCCGCCGAGATGCCTACCGTGCTCAGCGGATGGGCGCGGCCGCGCGCCAGCAGCGCGGTCGCGGGCAAGCCGACGCGGTGGCGCGCCAGCCCCACGCGTGCCTTCGCCAGTTTCACCCTGGCCAGTTTCGACACCATGCTCATGTTCGATCCCCCCGGTCCTGCGGCTGCAACGGCGTGTCCGATGATGCTGTCGATGACGCCTCCCCCGTCGGCGCGGTAGTGGCCGCGCCGCCCTGCCGTGCCTCGTGCAGGGTATCGCGCATCATCGCACCCCATTCGTCGCGCGTGGCGGGCAAGGTCATCCAGTGCATGCAGCGACGGAACAACCACACCGCGCCAGCCAGCAGCAGGATCTGCAACACGCAAAGCGTCGTCAGCGCCCACAGCCACGAGCCGAACCACTGCGCCAGCGCCAACCCCAGCAAGGCCATCAAGGTCAGCGCCAACGCCACCCCGGCCGCGGTGGCGACCAGCCCGGCCAGCAACAGCCACGAGACGGCGCTGCGGGCCAGGCCAAGCTCAGCTGCCAACAGGTCCCATTGCGCGCCGAACAAATGGCCCAGCGCCCGCCCGAGCTGGGCGATTTCGGCGAGCAATCCAGACGGCAACGGCGCCGTTGATTCCGGCGCCGTTGCAGATTCACCGGGAGTATCGCCCCGGTCGCTCCTTGGTTCTTGCATGGAATATCCCCTGGCGCCGATCAGCGCCGCAGGATACGGCCAAGCAGCCAGCCCGCCCCCAATGCCATGGCCACCGATTGCACCGGTTTCTCGCGCACATAGAGCCGTGCCTGCTCCAGCCATGCGTCCGCGGTGTCCATCGTGCGGTCACAGACTTCGCGGCCGCGCTCGGCCACGTCGGCGGCGGTGTCGGCGGCGCGATTGGCCGCTTCGGCCGTCTTGTCGGTGGCGCGGTGGAGGCTGTCCTCGACATGGTCGGCGGCGCGATCCACCGCCTCCTTGGTGCTGGCGACGGCACTGGATGTGGCCTGCTTCACGCGCTCGGCCTTCTCGTCGATCCGGTTGCCGCTCAGCGGTGCGGAATGGTCGGGTACCTGGTTGCTCATTGCTTGCTCCGGAAAATACGTGGGTGGATGGACGGGCTACGCCCGTTACCTGGCGCGACGGAAGAACGCAATGATCGCCAGGATCAGGAAGATGACAAACAGAATTTTCGCGATACCGGCGGCGGTGCCCGCGATACCGCCGAAACCGAATACGGCGGCAATGATGGCGATAACCAGAAAAACCAGCGCGTAGTGAAGCATGGACATGTCCTCGTGGAGTGGGGGGCTGCGGACATATGCCGCATGTCCGCATCATCCCCAGCCCGATGCCATGCGCGCGTGAAGGTTGGCGATGCCGGCCTGCACGCGGCGGCGACGTTCAGCCGGCGCTCTGCAATCGCCGGCTCGTCAATCCTGGTGCGCTGGGTTGAGGCTGTACGTGCCCACCCATTCCGCGCTGGCCAGCACATGGCCATCCATCGCCTCGCGCAACTGGGTCAGCGTGAAACCGCGGGCCAGTCCCAGCGTGGCCACGTCCAGTGCGGATACGCGGAAGTGGTAGTGATGCACCAGTTCGTCGTTCCACGGCGGACAGGGGCCGTCGTAGCCCAGGTACTCGCCCACCATGTCGGCGTCGCCGGCGAAGAAGCCGGTGAAGTCGTTCATGCCCTGCACGCTGCGCGGTGGCCCGAACGGTTCGTGCTTGCCGTGCGCCACCACGCCGTCGCTGCACGCACCTGCCGCCAGCTCGGTGTATTCGGGCGGAATGTCGGCCATCAGCCAGTGCACGAACTCCACCCGGCGCAGGTCGGCCGGCACGCTGCGACCGGGCTGGTTGACGTCGTCGCCGCGGCTGGGCACGTCCGGGTCGATCACGGTGAGCACGAATGAGCGGGTGCCGGCCGGCGCATCCTTCCACGCCAGATGCGGGTTGCGGTTGTCGGACAATGCCATCGGATCGGCGCGCTTGCCGAACGCGAATGCCGCCGGAATGGGCTGGCCGTTTTCGAAACTGTCGCTGCGCAGTTGCATGGGGGTCTCCTGCGGTTGCGGGAATAGGGAATCGGAAGAGCCAGCGTGCGGCCAGCACGGGCTTTTACCCATTCTCCATTCCCTGTTCCCTGCCCCCAAGCCTATACCGCAACCGCCGGTGGCCGCAGCCTTTACCATGTCGCCTGGCCCATCACGACGACGAACCATGGACGCCGAAGACCTGCAGCGGCTGGTGACCACGCACATGCCGTATGGCAAATACCAGGGCCGCCTGCTCGCCGACCTGCCGGGCGCGTACCTGGCCTGGTTTGCGCGTAAGGGTTTCCCGCCCGGGCAACTGGGGCGCCTGCTGGCGCTGGCGCTGGAAATCGATCACAACGGCCTGTCCGGCCTGCTCGATCCGTTGCGGCAGGCGCCGCCACGGCGCTGAGGCATCGTGGCGCAGCCATCCAGACGGCCAAAACGCGTCGCCGTGCCTGTAGGCTAGGGAGGAATGCGCCCATCCCGCGGATGCGCATGATGACCTCTCGGATATCGACCACGGAGCGCCGCCATGAAGATCGAGACACTCGCCGTCCACGCCGGGTATTCCCCGGACCCCACCACGCGTTCCTCGGCCGTGCCGATCTACCAGACCGTGGCCTACGCGTTCGACAACGCGCAGCACGGCGCCGACCTGTTCGACCTGAAGGTGCCGGGCAATATCTACACCCGCATCATGAACCCCACCCAGGATGTGCTGGAGCAGCGCGTGGCCGCGCTGGAGGGCGGCATTGCCGCGCTGGCGCTGGCCTCGGGCATGGCGGCAGTGAGCTATGCGATCCAGACCATCGCCGAGGCCGGCGACAACATCGTCTCCACCGCCACCATCTATGGCGGCAGCTACAACCTGTTCGCGCATACCTTTCCGCAGCAGGGGCTGGAGGTGCGCTTTGCCGACGCGGGCAAGCCGGAGAGCTTCGCCGCGCTGATCGACTCGCGCACCAAGGCGATCTTCTGCGAATCGATCGGCAACCCGCTGGGCAACGTCACCGACATCGCCGCGCTGGCCGAGGTCGCGCATGCGCACGGCATTCCGCTGATCGTGGACAACACCGTGCCCAGCCCGTACCTGTGCCGCCCGATCGAGCACGGCGCCGACATCGTGGTGCACGCGCTGACCAAGTACATCGCCGGCCACGGCAACAGCATCGGCGGCGCCATCGTGGACAGCGGCAAGTTTCCGTGGGCCGAGCACAAGGAGCGCTTCCGCCGCCTCAACGAGCCGGACGTGTCGTATCACGGCGTGGTCTACACCGAGGCACTGGGGCCGGCCGCCTACATCGGCCGCGCCCGCGTGGTGCCGCTGCGCAACACCGGCGCCGCCATCTCGCCGATGAACGCGTTCCTGATCCTGCAGGGCGTGGCCACGCTGGGCCTGCGCATGGATCGCACCTGCGACAACGCGCTGGCGATCGCCCAGTACCTGCAGAAGCACCCGAAGGTGTCGTGGGTGCGCTACGCCGGCCTGCCCGATCACCCCGACCATGCGCTGGCGCAGAAGTACATGGGCGGCAAGGCGTCAGGCATCCTGTCGTTCGGGGTCAAGGGCAACAATGCCGATCCGCGCGCCGCCGGTGCGCGAGCGCTCGATGCGCTGAAGCTGTTCACGCGGCTGGTCAACATCGGCGACGCCAAATCGCTGGCCACCCACCCCGCCTCCACCACCCATCGCCAGCTGGATGCGGCGGAGCTGGCCAAGGCGGGCGTCAGTGAGGATATGATCCGCTTGTCCGTGGGCATCGAGCACATCGATGACCTGATCGAGGATCTGGCGCAGGCGCTGGAAGCGGTTTAAGCCGCGCTTTTTGAATCATCAACCTGCCATCCCGACCCGTTCGGGCTGAGCGTAGCCGCGCAGCGGCGGAGTCGAAGCCTCGCCGCAAACCGCCCTTCGACTCCGCTGCTGCGCAGCTACGCTCAGGGTGATCGGTGAGGGGGAACGGCGCATTTCCGATTCCCCATTCCCGACTCCCTATTCCCGGCTATCCGCCACCGCATTGAACCGCCCCGCGATGTAGTCGTCGGTGAAACTGGTCATGCCGAAATCGCGGATGAAACCGCAATGGCCGCCGTATGGTGCGATGTCCAGTTCGATGTTGGGCGGCAGTTCCAGCTGCTCGAAACTGCGCACCGGGATCACCGGATCGTCGCGCGCGGTGAGGATGGTGGCGGGAATCTGCATCGCCTGCATGATGTCGCCGGCCACCGAATAGCCATCCAGATACTGCTGCAGCGACTTGAAGTCCGTGTGGCGCAACACCAGCGCCTCGGTCAGCCCGCGCAGGTGCTGTTTCATCTCCGACATCTCGAAGTACTGATGCTCGGGAAACGCCTTCTGCTTGGTCAGCAGCGAGTGCCGCCACTTGCGCATGAAGTAGGCCTGGTAGAACCAGGGCGCCGACTCTTCCAGCGAAAACAATCCCACCGCCGGGTCGATGATCGGGCACACCGCCAGCACGTAGCTCAACGGAATGCCCACCAGCGAGGTATGCATGGCCACGCGCAGCGCGAAGTTGCCACCCAGCGAAAACCCCGCCAGCACCAGCGGTCGCGCCGGCCAGCGGCGGGCGATGTCGCCCAGCGCGTGCACCACTTCGTCCAGCTGGCAGGAATGGAACAGCGCCTCGTTGAGGCCGTGGCTGTCGCCGTGGTCGCGGAAATTGAGCCGGAAGATATCCCAGCCGTCGGCCAGCAGGCGGCTGCCGGTCTGCAGCACATAGGTCGAGTCGACGCTGCCTTCCCAGCCGTGGAACAGCACCGCCAGGCCGCGTGGCTCGGGGCGCGAGGTTTGCGCGGTATACGCGCCGGACAGGCGCACGCCGTTGCCGCCGTCGACCACCACCGGCTCGGCACCCTGCGACACTGTTTTGGCCGCTGCCGGCAGCAGCAGCCGACGCACACCGCTGGAGGAAAGCATGGTCTGGATGTGGCCGCTGCGCAGCGGCCAGGGCGGGCGGAAATCCTTCCCGTACAGCAGGCTCATTCCTGGCGGTCTTCCAGCGCGGCGGCGATGCGTTCGCGTGACAGCTCGGCCATGCGGCGGCGGGCGTCGGGGGTGGCGGGCACCGGCGTAAGGAAGTGGATCTCCGCATCCATCGGCGCCTCGCCGAGCAGGCGCACGATGTTGTTGAAGAAGCTCTCATGCTCGCGGAAGCCCGCATCGAGCAGCCGCCGGCCGTTGCGGGCGAAGCGCAGGGCCACCGGCTGCACGGTCACGTCGGCGTCGAGCGCGGCCTGGAAGATGCGCGCATGGAACACCTTCAGCACACCGTGGTAGCCGGTGCCGCCTTCCGGAAACACCGCCACCGAACGCCCCGCGCGCAGGCGGTCGACCATCACCTGCATCACCGTGGACAACGAGTGGTTGTTGCCCCGGCGATGGAAAATCGTGCCGCCGCTGGCGGCCAGCCAGCCGATCAGCGGCCAGCTGGCGATCTCCGCCTTGGCCACGAAACACGCGGCGCGCTGGCTGTGCAGCATGGTGATGTCGATCCACGAGGTGTGGTTGGCCACGAACAGCACCGGATCGCGCTGCGCCGTGCCGAAACGCCGCGCGCGCATGCCGAAGATGCGCAGCAGCGCCACCGACCAGGCCCGGATCATGCGGTGGGGAAACGGCTCGCGGCCGTTCTTCATCACCGCCTGCTGGGTCCAGCTGAGCAGCAGGCCGCACAGCAGGATGCCGAGCACGATGTGCACCAGCACCAGCGGCACCCGCCACAGATAACGCAGCGGGCGTAACGGATCGTGTGGTTCGGAGGGGGATGCGTCGCTCATGAGCGCAGCAGTTTAACGGTAGTTCGCCGCCGCGCGGAACGCCGCGTCAACCTGCCTTTCTGTAGGAGCGGCTTCAGCCGCGACGCCTTTTGTTCCAGGCGGCCACAAACAAGAGCATCGCGGCTGAAGCCGCTCCTACAGGGGTGCTACTGCCCGCCCAGATGCGCCAGCGGCAGCGAGGGCGAACGCTTCACCGTGCGCAGCACGAAGCTGGAATTCACGTCGGCCACGCCCGACGCATTCAACAGGTGGTCGAGCAGGAAGCGCGAGAAGTCCGCCAGATCCGCCACGTATACATGCAGCAGGTAGTCCATCGCGCCGGTGAGCGCGTGGCAGGCGACCACCTCATCCCAGGCGTTGACGCGCTCAACGAAACCTTCGACCACCGTGCTCTCGTGTTTGCTCAACTGCACCCGCACGAAGGCCTGCAAACCCAGCCCCACGGCTTGGGGGTCGACTTGCGCCGCGTACCCGCTGATGACGTGATCGGCCTCCAGCCGCTGCAGCCGGCGCAGGCACGCCGACGGCGACAGGCTGACGCGTTCGGCCAGCTCGGCATTGGTGATGCGGCCCTCGCCCTGCAGCACGGCGAGCATGCGCAGGTCCGTGCGGTCAAGCGTGTTCATACACAACCTTCATCGAAGCTTTCGGTAACTAACGCAATTATATGGCGTGTTACGGGTCTATATCTGCAAGAAAGCAATCTTCGTGCTGAGGATCGTCGATAAGCTGTCGGGAGGCTCCGCCAACGCAGGAATGGCCATGAACACACCCCGCAAGATCGAACATCAGCAGACCGACCGTGGCTACGTGCCGGTCTACGCCACCGGCGTGGTGGAGCAGCCGTGGGCGAGCTACAGCCGCAGCGAGCATGCGGTATGGGACACGTTGTTCCAGCGCCAGCGCGACTTGCTGCGCGGCCGCGCCTGCCAGGAATTCCTCGACGGCGTCGAGCGCTTCGGCCTGGGCGACGGCGGCATCCCGAAGTTCGCCGAGCTCAACACCGTGCTGGGCGCGGCCACCGGCTGGCAGGTGGTGGCGGTGGAAGGCCTGCTGCCGGACGAGGTGTTTTTCGATCACCTGGCCAACCGCCGCTTTCCGGTCAGCTGGTGGATCAGGAAACCCGACCAGCTCGATTATCTCAGCGAGCCGGACCTGTTCCACGACCTGTTCGGCCACGTGCCGCTGCTGCTGAACCCGGTGTTCGCCGACTACATGCAGGCCTACGGCCGCGGCGGCATGAAGGCGTTCAAGATCGGCCCCGAGGCGCTGATGAACCTCACCCGGTTGTACTGGTACACGGTTGAGTTCGGCCTGATTCGCACCGCCGACGGCATGCGCATCTACGGCGCCGGCATCGTCAGCTCCAAGGGCGAGTCGGTCTACAGCCTGGACTCGCCCTCGCCCAACCGCATCGGTTTCGACATCGAGCGCGTGATGAACACGCGCTACCGCATCGACACCTACCAGCAAACTTATTTCGTGATCGAGAACTTCGAGCAGCTGTTCGACGCCACCCGCCCGGACTTCACGCCGATCTACACGAAGCTGCGCCAATCGCCCGCGTACGCCGCCGGCGACGTACTCGATGGTGACCGCGTATTCACCCGCGGCGATCGCGCGGGCTGGGCGACCAACGCGGACAGCTGATACGCAGGCGTCCAGCGCAAGACGGCCGCTTTACGGACCCTCGCGCCGACGGCGCGATTTCACCATGCCGTGCTTGCGCAGCAACGCGCGCAACTGGTGGTAGCCGAGTCCCAGCAGCGGCGCGGCTTCGACCTGGTTGTGGCGCGCTTCGACCAGCGCGCGCTGCACCAGATCGATTTCCAGCCGCGCCAATTCCGTCTTGATATCGCAGGGAAGCCGGATCGAGGCCTGTTCCGGCGGCGTCCCCTGCTCCGCGTCCGGTGCGGTTTCGACCGCTGGCCGGAACGCGGAAGCGAAGGGATCGAAAACGATGGTGTCGACCGGCTCGTCGGCCGGCGTGCGGTGCACGGATCGCTCGACCACGTTCTTCAGCTCACGCACATTGCCCGGCCACGGGTAGCGCACCAGCGCGGCGCGGGCGGATTCGCTGAAGCCGGCGAACAGGTCCCGCCCCAGCTCGCGGCTGATGTTGACGGCGAAATGCTCGGCCAGCTGCATCACATCGCCCGTGCGTGCGCGCAGCGGAGGCACCGTCAGCACGTCGAACGCCAGCCGGTCGAGCAGGTCGGCGCGAAACGTTCCGGCGCGCACGGCGGCGGGCAGGTCGCCGTTGGTGGCGCCCACGATGCGCACGTCCACGCTCAGCGTCTCGCTGCCGCCGACGCGTTCGAACTGGCCGTACTCGACCGCGCGCAGGATCTTTTCCTGCACGCGCAGGGAGACCGTGGCCAGCTCGTCGAGAAACAGCGTGCCGCCATGGGCCTGCTCGAAACGGCCGATGTGGCGGCGGCTGGCGCCGGTGAATGCGCCCGCCTCGTGGCCGAACAGCTCGGTTTCGAGCAACGCCTCGGTCAAAGTCGCGCAGTTGAGCTTGACCAGCGGCGCCTCCCAGCGCGGCGACAGGTAATGCAGCCGCGCCGCGATCAACTCCTTGCCGGTGCCGCGCTCGCCGATCACCAGCACCGGCTTGTTCACCGCCGCCACCCGCGAGGTGTGTTCCAGCAAGTCCAGGAACGCCGTGGACTCGCCCAGCATGGCGGTGGTTTCGGTACCCGATGGACGCGGATCTGGCATGGGGCATCACTCGAAGCGAGGCAGCGCGCCTGATGGTTCGTTTTCGCTCAGTATTGGTGAATATAACCATATATCGGTCGATAGAACCGACTCAGATGACGCCCACTTTCAGCCTCGAAGCCACAAGTTTCGATCTATCAATAACTTGAACGCATGCGCCGGTTTGGCACGACCCGTGCTCTAGACACTTCGTGGCCCCTTCACCATCACGAGGCAAGCAGACATGGGCGTTTTTTCGAGAATGAGCGACATCATCAACTCCAACATCAACGCGATGCTGGACAAGGCCGAAGAACCGGAAAAGGTGGTGCGGCTGATCATCCAGGAGATGGAGGACACGCTGGTGGAGGTGCGCTCCGCCGCGGCGCGCGCCATCGCCGACCGCAAGGAACTGGAGCGGCGCGTGGAATACGCCCGGCGCGAGTCCGACGAGTGGCAGCGCCGCGCCGAGCTGGCCATCAACAAGGGTCGCGATGACCTGGCCAAGGCCGCGCTGGTCGAGAAGAAACACACGGACACGGCGCGCGAGGCGCTGCAGGGGCAATGCCACGAAGTCGAGCTGGGCCTGGCCAAGCTCAATGACGACATCGCCGCGCTGCAGGGCAAGCTGGCCGATGCCAAGCATCGGCAGAAATCGTTCGAGCTGCGCCACCACACGGCGGCCAACCGCCTGAAGGCGCGCAGCCGCACCCATGACGAGCGCATCAACAACGCGCTGGGCCGCTTCGAGCATTACGAGCGCAAGCTGGAGCACATGGAAGGCCGCGTCGAAGCCTACGACTTGGGCAAGCAGCGCGACCTTGACCGCGAATTCGCCGACCTGGAAACCAACGACCACGTCGAGGCCGAACTGGCCGCGCTGAAGGAACGGATGGGCTCGGAGACAGCAGCCGCCAAGGAGTAACGCGACATGGACGTTACCGCCATCTTCGCCATGTTCTGCATTTTCGTCGCGCCGCTGTGGCTGATCCTGCACTACACGACCCAGCGCCGACGCGCCCAGTGCCTGACCCGCGAAGACGAAAAAATGCTGTCGGATCTGTGGCAGCTCGCCAACCGGATGGAGGGCCGCGTGAAGACGCTGGAGACCATCCTGGATACCGAAGTACCCAACTGGAGAGACAAGGCATGAACGGTTCAACGGACGACTATCATCAGCGCCGACTCCACCGCGACTCGGAACGCGGCCTGATCTTTGGCGTGTGCGCGGGCATCGCGGAGGGTTTCGGCTGGCCGGCATGGCTGACCCGCATCGGGGCGCTGGTGCTGCTCTGGTGCTTCCCGATGTCCACCGTGGTGGCCTACGTGGTCGCCGCGATGGTCATGCCGCAGCGGCCGCTGCGCTATTGCGGCCGCGGCGACGAGCGCAGCTGCTGGCAGCCACGCCACCGGGCCGAGCCATGAGACACGACGGCAACTGGCGCGCGCAGCGCTTCTATCGTGACCCAGGCCACGGCAAGCTGATGGGCGTGTGCGCGGGCCTGGCCGATTACTTCGGCTGGAACGTCACCCTCGTGCGGGGCCTGGCGATCGTCGCGCTGCTGTGGTTCAACGTGGTGACGCTGGCGGCGTACCTGGTGCTGGGCTTCGTGCTGCCGACCAAGCCGGAGGCACTCTACGACTGGGACGCCGACGAGGAGTACTGGCGCAGCGTGCGGCGCTCGGCGGGTGACACCTTTCGCGACGTGCGCCACCGCTTCCGCGAGCTGGACATGAAACTGCAGCACATGGAAGGCTACGTCACCTCGAGTCGGTACGACCTCGATCGCCAGTTTCGCGATCTGGAATCCTAGGAATCAACGATGGACAACGGTCAATTTTTTATCCTCTGCATCATCATCGTCGTCCTCGGCGCGCGCATCTTCCGCGACCACCTGCGCTTCAAGCACACCCAGCCGCGCGAAGATCCGCAATACCAGGCGCGCATGAACACGCTGGAGCAGCGCGTACAGACACTGGAGCGCATCGTCACCGACAAGGGTTACGACCTGAAGCGGGAATTCGACAAGCTGTAGCCAGCCGGGCCTGCGCCCGGAAGACGGCGAGTCGCCCCTACGGTTTGTCCAGGCTCGACCGTTTGACTTCACTCACCTCCAGCACCTGCGCGATGCGGGTGCCATCCCAGCGATAGACCAGGTGCTGCGCCTGCACGCAGGGCGCCACCACATCCGGGTAGAACGCAGCCAGGCATTCGCCACCGCTGTCGCGCGCGCTGTCGTAGACCACGCCATTGGCACCCGCGGCCCGCAGCTCGCGGGCCAGCGCCACGCTGGCCGCGTAGCTGTCCGGCGCCTGCGCCGCGGCCCAGCCACCACGCAGGTCATACAGCTTGCCGTCCACGCTGGTGCGATAGCAGCGCATCTGGATGTCGGCGGCGGGCTGGGCGGTGGCGGCCAGGAAGCGTTCGCGGTGATAGACGGTTTCCTCCACCGCCGTGGCCACGCTGTGGGCGGCATAGAACACGCCCCAGGTGCCATCGGAAAACCGGCTGCCTTCGGGATTGAGATGGGTGAACGCGGCCATCACCGGGGTGGCGCCCGGGCCGCTGAGGCGCCGCTCCCTGGGCACCAGCTTCAACGCGTCGGCCTCCTCGCGCAGGCGCGGATTGGTCAGCGCCTCGATCGCGAACAGCGCATCGATATCAGCCGGGTCCGCGATGCGGTCGTACACGCCTACCGGCGGAAAACGGCTGGGCACGATGCGCCAGGCGCGGCTCCAGCGGATGCGTTTGACGGGTGGCAGATCGGTCGGCATCAAAGCTCCAGGATGTGCTCCCTCCCCTGCTTCGCGGGGGAGGGACAAAAGCATGCCGCGCGTTCGTCTCGCCGCGCGCGACCATCATCTGCACTTTGCTCAACCGCGCTGCGCGTCCAGGTACTGGCGCACCACGTACAGGTCGGCCACGTTGCCCGACAACATGCGCTCCATGGCGGAATGGCCACCGAACAGCGGTGCCGTGTTCGGCTGGTGCAGCCAGGTATCGGCCTGGGCCGGGTCGGGAAACAGGATCTGCAGCGACTTCCAGATGCCCAGCAGGTAGCTGATCCGCTCCAGCGTGTCGCGCCCCAGGCTGCCGCCCTGCTGGCGCTTCCACTTGTAGAAGGTGGACTCCGGCGGATCGCCCAGCAGCTTGCGCTGGTCGGCGATGCGCAGCTTCCACTGTTCGGTGAGGTTGAAGAACGCGCGCAGCGCCGGATCGGCAAGCGTATCCGGCGAGGTGTAGCGGGGCGCGGCTTCGGCGATGCGGGTCGAATGAGCCGTCATGCGCTTACTCTCCCTGTGAAGTTGCATCAAATATTACTACATGCCGGCAGTTATTGGGACGGCAGTTGTCAGGATGGGCGTTACTGGCCTGAACGCTTCGCATCGCCCTTTCTGGCGCAGGCGCAGCCGTAATCCGGCTCCGGCCCACCTTCGGCGATGAAGCGGTCGATGCGCTGCTCCAGCAACGGCAGCGGCACCGAACCGGTGGAAAGCACCGTGTCGTGGAAGTGGCGGACATCGAATTTCGCGCCGAGCGCCTTCTCCGCCCTGGCGCGCAGCTCGCGGATTTTCAGGTAGCCCAGCTCGTACGACAGCGCCTGGCCGGGCCAGCTGATGTAGCGGTCCACTTCGTTGGCGATCTCGCGGGCCGACAGCGCGGTGTTGACGGTGAGGTAATCGATCGCCTGCTGGCGGGTCCAGCCCAGGTGATGGATGCCGGTATCGACCACCAGCCGGCAGGCCCGCCACATCTGGTAGGTGAGGTAACCGAACTTCTGGTACGGCGTCTTGTAGATGCCCATCTCGTTACCAAGGTATTCCGAATACAGGCCCCAGCCCTCGCCATAGGCGGAGATGTAGCTGTCGCGGCGGAACGCGGGCTGATCGGGGTTCTCTTCGGCCAGTTCCAGTTGCAGCGCGTGGCCGGGGTAGGACTCGTGCAGGGTCAACGCCGGCATGTTGTACAGCGGCCGCGACGGCAGGTCGTAGGTGTTGACCATGTACTCGTTCGCGTCGCCGCGGCCGGAGGTGTAGTACGGCGCGATGGCTGCCGGCACCGGCACGATGGTGAAGCGCGCGCGCGGCAGGTGGCCGAACAGCCGCGGCAATTGGCCGTCCACTTCCTTGGCCACCCAGGCGCTGCGCATCAGCAACTCTTCCGGCGTCTTGGCATAGAAGCGCGGGTCGGTGCGCAGGAAGTGCAGGAACGCGGGGAAATCGCCCTGGAAACCGCTTTCCTTCATCACCTCCAGCATCTGCGCGTGCAGCTTCGCCACCTCGTCCAGGCCGATCTGGTGGATCGCGTCGGGGCCGAGGTCGAGCGTGGTGTATTCGTGGATCTGCTGGCGATAGAACGCCTTGCCGTCGGGCAGCGCCTCGGCCGCCAGCGTGGTGCGCGCCTGCGGCACGTATTCGTCGCGGAAAAACGCCAGCAGCTTGGCGTAGGCGGGGATCACGTCATCGCGGATGCGCTGCAAGGCCTTGCCCTGCATGGCCTGCGCCTGCTCGGCCGGCAACGTGGCCGGCAGGTGCAGGAACGGCGCGTAGAGGCTGGCCTGGGTGGGGTCGGTCAGCTCGGCCACGGCGGCGATCGATGCGTCGCGCCCGTCCAGCACGGCGCGCGGCACGGAAAAACCGCGCTTCAGGCCGGCGCGCATGTTCGCGATCTGCTGGTCGAAATACGCCGGGATCTGGCCCAGCCGGTCGAGGTAGATGCGGTAATCCTCCACCGTGCGCAGCCGGTCGCTGCCCAGGTCGTAGCCGATGTCCGACCAGAACGCCGAGTCGCTGTTGAACGGCATCTGCCAGTTCTTGAAGCGCTGGTTGGCGACGAAGTTGCTGATCTGGTCGCGATAGATCGCGTAGTTCACCTGGTTGGCGCGCGACAGCGCGGTCGCGTCGACGCCGTCCAGCTGCTTGAGCACGTCCTGCCAGTAATCCAGCCGCTGCTGCTGGCTGGCCGCGTCGACCGTATCGAGCCGGCCGTTGTTGGGTTGCGGTTCGCCCGACGCGACGATGCCGGCCTGCCCGATGCGCCACGACCATTCCTGCTGGTAGATCGCGCGAAAGCGGTCATCGGCCGTGCCGGCATGCGCCAAAGCGCTGCACGCCAGGCCCGCCAGCAGCAGGTAACGCCAACAACGGATCATCACGGTCTCCACGAAAAATATCCGCCGATCATCGCACCGAACGCCGTGATGGCACCGTGCCGATGGATGGGTACCGTGTGATGGAGAAGGGCGATGCCGCTGCGGGCGCCCGAACCGCGGCTAGTCGATAACCGTGTAATGACCGCGCATCGCCTGCAGGTAGGCATCCAGGTTGCGGCCGGCGACTTCGTCGAACAGCTCACCGGTTTCACGGAAATCATCGATCCGGTCGGGCCGGAAACTGCGGAAGCTGTCGCGCAGGCGGCACCACGCACCCAGCGTCCACTTGCCGCCCCAGAACGCCAGGCACAGCGGCTCGATCTCCCGCGTGCTGGGGTTGCCGGCTTCGTCGCGATAGCCCAGCTCCAGCACGCGGTTGCCGCCGATGGCCGCGTGCAATTGGTCGATGCGGGCGGCAAAGGCGAGGGTTTTCTCGTCGCGCCAGGTCGGCGCGAAGATGGGCGTGCGGCTGGAGCGCTCGCGCAGGTCCGGCGGCAATACCGCCTCGATCTTCAACAGCGCGGCCTGCGCCCCCGCGGCCAGCCGCGCGCCGGCAAACGCGCGCACGAAGCGCGTGCCCACCACCAGCGATTCGAGTTCGTCGGCGTTGAACATCAGCGGCGGGATATCCGAGCCCTTGCGCAGCACGTAACCCACGCCGGCCTCGCCCTCGATCGGCACGCCGGACAACTGCAGGTCGGCCACGTCGCGGTAGACCGTGCGCACCGACACGTCCAGCGTCTCCGCCAGCTGGCGCGCCTGCAGCGCGGTGCGGCGACCGCGCAGGGCGTGGATGATGAGGAACAGGCGATCGGCACGGCGCATCCAGCCATCATCGCCGAGACCGGCGATGGGGAAAAGCGTCGAATGTCACGGGAAGCATGCATTTGAAGCCCTCTCCCCCGGCAACACCGGGGGAGGCGGGCTGGAGAGCACGGTGGCCATCTGCGCCTTGCTCCGGTTGTTCCTACGCCGATTGCGCCGCGACCAGCTCGGCGTCCAGCGCCGCGGCGCGCTGCACGCCCGGACGTGCCAACACGCGGTCGATGTAGGCGCGGATCACCGGCAACTCCGGCACCAGCTTGAACATGGTGGTCCAGTTCAACGCGGTGCCCCACAACACGTCGGCGGTGCTGAACGTCTCGCCCAGCAGCCAAGGGCCCTTCTCGAGCTGGTCGGTGAGTGTCTTCAGCATGGTGTCGTAATCGCCATAGCCGCAGGTCGAGGGCGACGCCGGCTCGCGTTGCATCGATTTGTCGGTCACCGCCGGCTCGAAGCAGGAGCCGTAGAACACCAGCCAGCGCAGATACGGCCCGCGCAACGGATCGCCGATGGACGGCGCCAGCCCGGCGTCGGCGTAGAGGTCGCCCAGGTAGATGAACACCGCCGGTTGCTCGGTGACCAGCGCGCCGTTGTGGTGGATCGCCGGCACCTTGCCCATCGGGTTGATCGCCAGATAGGCATCCTGGCGTTGCTCGCCGTTTTTCAGGTTGAGCGGGTGCAGCTCGTAGTCGGCACCAAGTTCTTCGAGCAGGGCGCGGGTGCCGGCGGAACGGCTTTGCGGCGAATGGAAGAAGCTGACGTGGGGCTTGCTCATGGCGCTCTCCTGATGGGCGAAGGGTGTTTCAGAGGTGCCGCGTTTCGGCGGGCGGCGACATCCAGTTGTTGTGGCGGCCGTCGGCGAAGTGCAGCGGCGCATCGATCAGTTGCTGCGGTTCGACGTCGTCGAGGCAGGCCAGGTTGATCGACACGTAGTCGCCACCGATCGCCTCGATAAATCCTCGACCGAACGGCCGCACGCCACAGTGTTTGCAGAACAGGTGATGCGCGCTCTGCGTGTTGAACTGGTAATCCGACAACGCCGCCTCGCCGGCCAGCAGGCGGAAGGCATCGGGCCGCACGATGGCGCCCCAGTGGCGCGTCTTGGTGCAGATCGAACAGTTGCAGCGGCCAGTGCCCGCGGCCAGGTCGATATCGGCTTCGAAACGTACCGCGCCGCAATGGCAGCTGCCGTGAAAGGTATGGGTCATGGTGAGTCTTCCGGGGGAAAAAGAAAGTGACGCAAGCCGGTCAGCGCCGCCAGCGTGATGCGCGGACGCCGTGCGGCGACGACAGGCGGCGCGGTGCCCGCGGGCTGCCGGCCATCCAGCAGCAGACCGCGTTGTCGCAACGGCTGGTACGCCGTCAGCAGACGTTGAAAGAGCGGTTTCATGGCGGCGCCCTCACGCCGCGGCGGCGACGTCGCCCACGCACCACGGCGGCATTTGCGCGTGCTTGAACAGGCGGTACCAGAGTTCACGGTCGCTGGCGCTGTACAGATCCAGCGTGTGGATCACCTCGCGCGCAAACTCCACGCTGCCCAGGTGGCTGGCGGTGATGACGCCGCCATCGCTCACCGCCAGCACGCCGGCGTCGTATTGCGTGGCGCCTGCATACGTCGGCACGTGGCGGTCGATGTGGCCGGCCCAGTTGCCGGTGTGCCGGCAGCCATCGAGCAGGCCGCTGCGTGCCAGTGCCAGCACGCCGCTGTCGATCGCGGCCACCGGCGCACCGCCATCATGGACACGGCGGATCGCCGCCACCGCCGCGTCACCGTCGCCGCGCTGCCACAGGTGCCCGCCGGGCACGACCAGCAAGGCGGCGCGTTCCACATCGATCTGCGCCAGGGTCACGTCGGGTGAGACCGTGAGGCCGCCCATCGACACCACCGCCGCGGACGAGAAGCCCGCAGTCCGCACCAGCCAGTCGCCGGGGCGGCGGATCTCGCACAACGCCAGCGCCGCCTGCCAGTCGGCAAAACCCTCGAACACCAGGAAGTAAACCGTATCGCGCATACCCTCGCCCTCCTCTGCTGGAGTGACAGGATGGGCTGGCGCTACTGCCAACGTCGTGTCAGCAGGGATGGTCGCGAGGGATCGTGCGGCGACATGTTGTTCCTTCCCGCCGCTTGCGGGGGAAGGGAATCAAGGCTCGGCTGGCGCCGCCAACCCGTAGCTGCGCTGGCGCATCCATTTGGTGATGATCCACTTCTCGCCTTTTTCCACCGGCTCGCCGCCGTGCAGGGTCAGCGGGTCGACCTGGCCGGCGCGGTTGCTGTATTCGAAATAGACGGCCATACCTTTCTTCGGCAGCACCCGCAGGCCCAGCGTGGGGAACACGGTGGCGCCGCCCTGCGCCACGTCGTTGAGGTAGATCAGCAAGGTGGACACGCGCTGGCCGCCGACCGCCATCTGCGCCTCGCTGCCAGGGTCGCCGGGCGAGAAGTAGTCGAAATGCGGCTGGTATTCGCCGCCTTCGCCGTAGTGCAGCACCTGCAGGCCTTCGCCGTTTTCCACCGGGCAGTTCATCAATTCGGCAATGCGGCGATCGAGCCGTGCGATGAAGTCGTCCGCGTTGACGGGGAAGAAGGTGCCCTCACTGCTGCGCGCGGCGATCACCTCGTAGCCGCCGTTGACCGGATCGACCGTGGTCGATCGCTGCAGCTTGTCGGCGGAGCGGCGGATCAGCTCGTCGCATTCCTCGTCGCTGAGCACCTGGTCGAGCACGGCGATGGTGGGCGCCGCCACGCGCAGCAGCACGCGGACGTCGCGATCATGGGTGGGGATGACATTGCCCGCCGGCAGTCGCGGCGCGTCCGCGACATAGGCGATGGTTTGCGCTTTCAGCGGTCTGGCGGCGGGCGGCTGCTCGCCTCGGGCCAGGGCTTCCACCGCGGCATGGGCGAAGGTGGCGTCGAAGCCGCTGCGGCACATGTCTTCCACCAGCGCCTGCACGGCGCAGCCGCGGGCCAGGTTTTCGACGATCCAGTCGTGCCATTGGGCGGTCAGTTGGGTGTGCGTTGCCACGGCGACTCCGGCTCGGGTGGACGGCAGGTGGGGCCTGCGCGTCGTGGGGAGGGTCAGTATCGCCTGCCCGGGAGTGGGTGCAAGCTGGCCGCATCGCGCGCGCGGGCAATTTTTCGGCACGATTGTTGTGCCCTACACTCGTCGTACTGCCACCTTCTGGCCGAACCATGTTGTTTTATCGCACCCGCTTCTTGTTGCCCGTGCTGGCTTCGCTCGCCCTGAGCGCCTGTTTCGCATCGCGCAAGCCCGACATTCCACCCACACTGGCCGCCCCCGCGCCGGTGAAGCTGAAGATCGGACTGGCACTGGGCGGCGGCGCGGCGCGCGGGTTTGCGCATATCGGCGTGATCAAGATGCTGGAGGCCAGCGGCATCCACGCCGAGGTGGTGGCCGGCACCAGCGCCGGCAGCGTGGTCGGCGCGCTGTATGCCAGCGGCATGAACCCGTTCCAGTTGCAGCAGGCGGCGCTCTCGCTGGATGAAGCGTCAATCCGCGACGTGCGGCTGTTTTCCGGCGGACTGGTGCAGGGCCGCAAGCTGCAGGATTACATCAACAAGGAAGTGGGCAACCGGCCGATCGAGCGCCTGCAACTGCCCTTTGCCGCGGTGGCCACGCAACTGGAAAGCGGGCAGCGCACCGTGTTCGTGCTGGGCAATACCGGCCAGGCCGTGCGCGCCTCCAGCAGCGTGCCCGGCGTGTTCGAACCCACCGCCATCGACGGCAAGCATTACGTCGACGGCGGCGTGGTCAGCCCGGTGCCGGTGGATGCCGCGCGCGGGCTGGGCGCGGACTTCGTCATCGCGGTGGACATCTCGGCGCCACCGGACCGCAGCAGCCCCGACGGCATGCTGGACGTCATCGGCAAATCCATCTCCATCATGGGCCGCCAGCTCGGCGAGCAGGAACTGGCCCGCGCCGACATGGTGATCCACCCCAAACTGGACGGCATCGGCGCCGCGGATTTCACCCAGAAAGACCGCGCCATCCTGCGCGGCGAGCAAGCAGCATTGGCGGCCGTACCGGCGATCCGCGCCAAACTGGCCGCGATGAAGGCGGCGCGCCAGGCGTCCATGGTGGCGACGCATCCGCCCGCGACGCATTGAAGGCGGCTTAGACGCCAGCGCTCTCGCGGACATGCCTTCATGCACTGGGTTTTGCGCAGCCCCGGTTGTAGCGTCGACGCCTTCCGCGTCGGAGTCGCTCATGTCCAAGTGCCTGCCTTGGTGCGCCGCCCTGCTGCTGGCGTTGGCGACGCCCGCCCTGCTCGCTGCGGAAACGCCCGCCGCGGTCGATCCGCGCATCGAATCCTTGCTGCACCAGCTCGACGCGGTGCAACCCATCCGCGCGGTGGCGATCTCGCCTGACGGCAGGCAGTTGGCGTGGGTAACCGAGGACCAGGGCAAGCCCGCGATCACCGTGGCCGCGGCCGATGGCAGCCGTGCACATCGCGTCAGCGCCGCGGCGAAACCGGGCCATTGCGCGGAATCCGACATCGCCTGGGCGCCGGACTCGCGCCATCTCGCGTTCGTATCCAATTGCAGCGTGGATCTCACCAGCACCACGGTGATGCACAACGACGTGTATCTGGCCGACACCATCGGCCAAGCCGCCCCGGCCCGGCTGGCGCAACTGCGCGGCTACGTGCGCGCGCTGCAATGGACGATGGACGGCCAATTCCTGGGCTTTCTGTACGTGCCCGGCGCCACCCGCCATGCCAGCGCGGTGGCTGCCGCCAAACCGGCGGTGGGCGAAGTGGGCGTGAGCGGGCCGGAAGTGCAACGCGTGGCCAGCGTCGCCGTGGCCGGAGGCGAAGTGCGCGAGCTCACCCCGGCCAACATCTACGCGTACGAATTCAGCTGGTCACCGGATGGCACGCGCATCGCCTATACTGCGGCGCAACCGCCAGGCGACAACAACTGGTGGATCGCGAAACTCTACGTGCAACCCGCGCGGGCCGATGCGCCCGCCACCTTGCTGGTCGACCCCGCCAGCGCGCGCAGCGGCTCGCTGCACAACTTGCAGATCGCGTTGCCGCGCTGGTCGCCCGACGCATCGCGCATCAGCTTCATCGGCGGATTGATGAGCGACCAGGGCGCCACCGGCGGCGACATCTACGCCGTATCCAGCAGCGGCGGTACGCTGACGAATCTCACACCGGGCATTCGCGTCACGCCGGCGTGGCTCACCTGGACCGGGCCGCAGTCGATGCTGGTCAGCCAGATCAGCAACGGGCAAAGCCAGCTGGCGGATTACGCGGTCGATGGCAACAGCGCGCGCCAGACGGCGGTGCGTTTCACGCTGCCGGCCAGCATCGGCGACGGCAGCGCGGCCATGGCGATGTCGCTTTCGCGCGACCGGCAACGCGTGGCGTTCGTGCAGAGCTCTTACGCCGCCGCACCGGAAGTGCACGCCGGCACCTCGAGCACGATGCCGCCACCGGCGGTCACGGCGATCAACGCTGCGCACAAGCCGACCTGGGGCAAGGCCGAATCGGTGGAGTGGGACAACGAGGGTTTCCACGTGCAGGGCTGGCTGCTGTACCCGGCCCATTACGACGCGAAAAAGACGTATCCGATGATCGTCAGCGTGCATGGCGGCCCGTCGAGCGCGGTGATCCCGCGCTGGCCGGGCGTGGGTTACGGGCCGGTGCCGTTCTCCGCGCTGGGCTATTTCGTGTTCATGCCCAACCCGCGCGGCAGCTTCGGCCAGGGCGAGAAATACGTACAGGCCAACCGCAAGGATTTCGGTTACGGCGACCTGCGCGACATCCTCGCCGGGGTCGATGCGGTGGAGAAGAAACTCCCGGTCGACGACAAGCGGCTCGGCCTCACCGGCTGGAGCTATGGTGGTTTCATGAGCATGTTTGTGCCCAGCCAGACCCAGCGCTTCCACGCAGTGGTGGCCGGCGCCGGCATCTCCAACTGGCAGAGCTATTACGGCCAGAACCTGATCGACCAGTGGATGCCGCCGTTCTTCGGCGCCACCGTCTACGACGATCCGGCGGTGTACGCGAAGAGCTCGGCGATCAACTTCATCAAGCAGGTGAAGACGCCGATGCTGATCGTGGTCGGCGACCGCGACGCCGAATGCCCCGCGCCGCAATCGTTCGAGATGTGGCACGCGCTGCGCGCGCAGAATGTGCCCACCTCGCTGGTGGTGTACCCGAACGAGGGCCACCACTTCGTCGACCCCGCGCATCAGCGCGACGTGCTGCAGCGGGCGCTGGGCTGGTTTCAGAAATACCTGCCGGCCACGAACTGAGCCGGCAGCCGCGGCGCGATCCGATCACGACTCCGGCGGATCGCGCCGACGCGTGTGGGTAACCGCGCCCACGATGCCCAGACCCAGCAGCACCACGGCGCCGGCGATGATCCACTGCGAGGGCACGTGCATCAGGAAAGCCACGTAGGCGAGGCCGCCGATCACGACGATCATGCCGATCAGATAAAGCGCGAATGAGGACATCGGGGGATTCTCCGGGCGGTCGATCGCTGGTGGCGGCAACGGCGATCTTGCAGTGACGATCATTGAAACGACGCGGCGATCACCGCCCCGTGAAGATGTGGCGCGCCTTGACGCCTCCTTGCCGGCCGCCTCTGCATGCTGGGTCAAACCAGCGGAGCACGCGTGTGAGCGAATCGACCAGCCTGTCGCGGTATGCCCAGATCGGCGCTTTCCTGTTGCGTTATCGCAAGGCGGGCCTGTTCAACGGGCTGGATCTGGATGTGCAGGAGGTGGCGCTGGCGCAGGACGCCGACCCGGTGGTGCCGGGCCAGCCGGAACATTTCGTGGACGACCTGGAGGCACTGGGCCCCACCTTCATCAAGATCGGCCAGGCGCTGTCGACGCGGCCGGACATGGTGCCGCCCGCCTATCTGGCGGCGCTGGAACGGATGCAGGATGACGTGGCGCCGGTGCCGGTGGCCGAGGTGCGTGCGGTGATCGAGGCGGAGCTGGGCGCGCGCATCGGTGTGCTGTTCGGCAGCTTCGACGATGTGCCGCTGGCCGCCGGTTCGATGGCGCAGGTGCATGCGGCCACCTTGCGCGACGGACGCGAGGTGGTGGTGAAAGTACAGCGTCCGCACATCGCGCAGACGCTGCGCGAGGATCTGGCTATCCTGGCCAGGCTGGCCGGCGCCGCCGACCGCCTCACCGACATGGGCCGCCGCTACGGCTTTGCCGACTGGGTGCAGGAGCTGCGCCACAGCCTGGCCAACGAGGTCAACTTTGCGCTGGAGGCGGACAACCTGCGCCGCTTCGCCGCCAACCTGGACGACTACCGCCACCTGTACGTGCCGCAGCCGATGGACGGCTATACCACCGAGCGCGTGCTGACGATGGATCGCGTGCACGGCATCAAGGTCACCCACGTGCCACCGGTGCGGCGCATCGAGCATCCGCTGAAACAGCAGGCACAGGAACTGCTGCGCGCCTATCTCGACCAGGTATTCGTGCATGGCCTGGTGCATGCCGACCCGCACCCGGGCAATGTGCTGCTGATGGACGACCAGCGGTTGGCGCTGTTCGACCTGGGCATGGTGGCGCGATTGCCGCCACATACGCGGCACAGCCTGCTGAAGCTGATGCTGGGCGCGATCGGCGGCAACGGCGACCAGGTGGGCGAAATCAGCGAAGCGATGGGCACGCCGCTGCAGGATTTTCGCCACAGCCAATACCGTCGCAGCGTGGATCAGCTGGTATCCGGCTATGCCGGCTTGCACGACGCCAGTCGCCAGTACTCCGAAGGTCGGCTGATCCTGGAGCTGACCCGGGTGGGCGCCGCCTGTGGCCTGCGGCCGCCGCCGGAGCTGACCATCCTGGGCAAGACCCTGCTGAACCTGGAAGCCGTCACCACCGCGCTCGACCCGGCGCTGGATACCCGCGCCGTGGTCGAGCAACACCTGCAGCAGATGATGCGGCGGCAGGCGCTGGGTTCGCTGTCGCCCGCCAACCTGGCCAGCGAATGGCTGGACCTGCAGGAACTGGCCCGTCGCACACCTCAGCACATGGGCGCCATCCTGCGCACACTGGCGGAAAACCGGCTGCGCGTGCGCATCGACGGGCTGGAAGAATCCCGCATGATGGAAAGCCTGCAGAAGATCGCCAACCGCATCGCCACCGGCGTGATCGTGGCCGCGCTGGTGATCGGCGCCGCGCTTACCGCCCGCATCCAGGGCGGCGCCACCCTGTTCGGCCTGCCGATCCTGTCCGCACTGTTCATCATCGTGGCCGGCGTGCTGGGCGCGGGCCTGATCCTCAGCGCGCTGCGGCGCGACCGCAAGGTGGATCGGGCCGCCGACCGCACGCCTGATTGATTGAGCGGGGAATAGGGAATAGGGAATGGTAGAAGCCGGAAAAGAAACCTCGAGGCACTCCAGACCGTCAAAGGGGTGGGGCTTCCCCAAAAACCTCGCCCAAGCGACGCTCTTCCGATTCCCTGTTCTCCATTCCCTACTCGCGGCCTTCAAAACAACTCCCCCTGCGGTGACGCCTTGCGTGGCGGCACGAAGCGCGAGGTATCGAGTTTCAGGTCGTGGGCGCGGGTCAGGCCGTGTTTGCGGCAGGCGACGGTGAAGCGTGTGCGCAGCAGGTCGGCGAACACGCCCTGGCCGTGCATGCGGGTGGAGAAGTCGCTGTCGTAGTCGCGGCCGCCGTTCATCTGTTGCACCAGGCTCATCACGTGGGCGGCGCGTTGCGGCACGTGCAGCGCCAGCCATTCGCGGAACAGGGTTTTCAGCTCCCACGGCAGGCGCACGGTGGTGTAGCCGGCGCTGCTGGCGCCGGCCGCGGCGGCTTGGGCCAGCACCGCTTCCATGTCGCGATCGTTCAGCGCGGGGATGATCGGCGCCACCAACACACCCACCGGCACACCGGCGGCGTGCAGCGCGGCGATCGCCTGGATGCGGCGGTGCGGGGCGCTGGCACGTGGTTCGAGTTTGGCGGCCAGGCGGTTGTCCAGTGAATTGACCGAGACGAGCACCCGTACCAGCCCCTCGCGCGCCATCGGCGCCAGGATGTCCAGGTCGCGTTCCACCAGCGCGTTCTTGGTGACGATGGTGCAGGGGTGGTGGCATTCGGCCAGCAGCTCCAGCGCGGCGCGGGTCAGTCGCCAGCGTTTTTCGACTGGCTGGTAGGGGTCGGTGTTGCTGCCGATATTGATCGGGCTGACCACGTAACCCGGCTTTGCCAGTTCGCCGCGCAGCACCTCGGCAAGATTGCTCTTGGCCCGCAGCCGGGTTTCGAAATCGAGGCCCGGCGACAGATTGAGGTAGCTGTGCGATGGCCGCGCAAAACAATAAATGCAGCCGTGCTCGCAGCCGCGATACGGGTTGATCGCCTGGCTGAAACCGATGTCGGGCGAATCGTTGCGGCTGATTACGCTGCGGGCGCGTTCCTCGGTGACTTCGGTGCGCGGGCGCGGCGCCTCCTCGTCCAGCAGTTCGCGCGGCCAGCCGTCGTCCTCCGCCTGGTGGCGGATGTTCTCGAAGCGTCCTTCGGGATTGGAGGCGGCGCCGCGGCCCTTGAGCGGGCGGCGATCGGGCGGAACGTTCATCGGCGCAGTGTGGCGTGGCGGCGTCTCAGCGCTTGCGAAGGGCCACGCGCTGCGGCGACGGGTGTGCTCACAGCGGCTATACACCCGGGCGCTGACTCTTGGCGGGCGCGGTTCCGGGGCATCGCGCGCTATCCAACGCCTCGTCTGATCAAGGAGTTCGTGATGACTGCCACTGGATTGATCATTTTTCTCGTCATTGGCGCGGTTGCCGGCTGGCTGGCCGGGCTGATCGTGCGCGGTTTCGGCTTTGGCCTGCTGGGCAATATCGTGGTCGGCATCATCGGCGCGTTCCTGGCCGGCTGGCTGCTGCCGGCGCTGGGCGTGGGTTTCAGCCTGGGCAGCCCGATCGTCACCAGCATCGTGTACGCGATGATCGGTGCGATCGTGTTGCTGGTGATCATCGGATTGATCAAGCGCGCCTGACCGGTGGGCGCAAAAGAAAACGCAGCGGCTCGCGCCGCTGCGTTTTTTTGTGGCCGCGACAGACCGCTCAGGCGGTGATGTCGACGTCCTTGGTTTCACGCACGAAGAACAGGCCGATCACGAAGGTCATCATCGCGATCACCACCGGGTACCACAGGCCCGAGTAGATGTTGCCGGTGAGTGCCACGATGCCGAACGACACCGAGGGCAGGAAGCCGCCGAACCAGCCGTTGCCGATGTGGTACGGCAGGCTCATTGAGGTGTAGCGGATCTTGGTGGGGAACATCTCCACCAGCCAGGCGGCGATGGGGCCGTAGACCATGGTCACGTACAGCACCAGCAGGGTCAGCAGCACGATCAGCATCGGATAGTTGCTGTTGGCCGGTGCGGCCTTGGCCGGGTAGCCGGCCTGATCCAGCACGGTGCCGAGGCTGGCAGCGAACGCCTTGGACTTGGCGGCAAACTCCGCCTTGGGCAGGGTCGAGCCATCGAACGCGTCGAGCGATGCGCCACCCACGGTCACCCGCGCCACCGAGCCGGCCGCTGCCGCCTCGTTGGCGTACGGCACGCCGCGCTTGGCCAGCGTGCTCTTGGCGATGTCGCACGAGCTGGTGAACACCGAGGTACCGGTGAGGTTGATCTGCAGATGGCAGTCGGCGGGGTCGGCCACCACTGTGATCGGGGCGCTGGCGCTGGCCGCCTCGATGGCCGGGTTGCCGAAGTGGGTGAGGCCCTGGAAGATCGGGAAGTACGTCAGCGCCGCCAGCAGGCAGCCGGCCAGCACCACCGGCTTGCGCCCGATCTTGTCGGACAGCCAGCCGAACACCACGAAAAACGGGGTGCCGATCAACAGCGCCGCGGCAATCAGCAATTGCGTGGTGGTGGCATCGATCTTCAGCGTGCTGCCCAGGAAGTACATCGCGTAGAACTGGCCGCAGTACCACACCACGGCCTGGCCGGCGGTGGCGCCGAACAGGGCCAGCAGCACCAGTTTCAGGTTGCCCCAGCGGGCGAACGATTCGGTCAGCGGCGCCTTCGACGTCTTGCCTTCGTTCTTCATCTGCTGGAACACCGGCGACTCGGCCAGTTGCAGGCGGATGTAGACCGACACGATCAGCAGCAGCGACGAGATCAGGAACGGAATGCGCCAGCCCCAGTCGTCGAACTTGTCACCCAGCAGCCACTTGCAGCCCAGGATTACCAGCAGCGACAGGAACAGGCCGAAGGTGGCGGTGATCTGGATGAAACTGGTGTACAGGCCACGTTTCCCCGGCGGCGCATGCTCGGCCACGTAGGTGGCGGCGCCGCCGTATTCACCGCCCAGCGCCAGGCCCTGCAGCATGCGCAGCAGGATCAGGATCACCGGTGCGGCCACGCCGATCGAGCCGTAACTGGGCAACAGGCCCACGAAGAAGGTGGACAGGCCCATGATCACGATGGTGATCAGGAAGGTGTATTTGCGGCCGACAAGATCACCGACCCGGCCGAACACCAGCGCGCCGAACGGTCGCACCGCGAAGCCGGCGGCGAACGCCAGCAGCGCGAACACCAACTGGCTGGCCTCGTTGAGGCCGGAGAAGAACTGGTGGCCGATGATCACGGCCAACGACCCGTATAGATAGAAGTCGTACCACTCGAACACGGTACCCAGGCTGGATGCCAGGATCACCCGCTTGTGGCTGACGTCGAGCGCGGGACGCCCGTCAATCGCAGTGGTTGCCATGCTGTACTCCCCTTGGTAATGGATCGCCGCCCTCCCTCGCGGGTGGACGGCCATCGGTTCAAAGCCAGTGGCGCGCCGGCGAGCCGGCGCCGGTCAGAACGAGTATTTGGCGGTGAACTGCAGCCGCTGCAGTTTGCCCGAGTCGTTGTTCTCCAGCACGCGGCGACCCCAGGCGTATTCCGCGCCGAGATCCACCTTGGGCAGGGGCGAATAGAGCAGGTTCACGTGCGCGCTTTCGGTGTGCCGGTTGGCTGCCGGGCCGGTGAGCGCCACATCGTTGTCGATGCCGTTGCGCGCCACCATCAGGTTCATCCGCAGGCGGTCGTCGAACGCGTGGTGCCAGGCCAGATACGCGGCCCAGACCCGGCGGGTCTCGATGTCGCTGGCGGCGTTCAACATGCCGTCGGCGGCGAAGTTCGCCAGGCCCACGTAGCGGCCGATGCCCTTGCCCACGGTGGCGCTGTAGCGCAAGTCGTCGTTGCTGCCGAGCACGGCCTTGCCCATCACGCTGACACCGCCGGCAGTGGCGGTGCTGGTGTCGCTGGGCAGCGCGTCGTTGCGGCCATCGGTGCGCAGCTGGCGCAGCAGGCCGGCCACGCCGAAGAAGCCCCAGTCGCCCTTCCAGGTGTAGCGCGCGGTGAGGTCGGGCATCACGTTGTGGTCGGGCGAAAGCTGCGCGCTGCCGCCCTGGTAGGGCGTGACCGTGGTGTGCGGATTTTCCAGCGCCACCGCGAAACCGCCGCTGGTGTAGCGCAACTGCGCCTGGCGCACGAACACGGTGCCGTCGGTGACGCCGATGAAGTCGACCGCCTCCGGCAGCGCGTTCGGGTCCATGAAGTTGGTCCAGGTCTGGCCGGCCAGCCAGTTGTTCCAGTACAGGTAGGCGTGGCGCAGGGTGAGGCCGTAGCCGTTGCTGGCGTTCTCGTTGCCCAGCGAGTTGCCGAAGAAATCCCACTCCAGGAAGGCGCCGACCTTGTCGCCGCCGTCGGTGAGGCTGTCCACGCCCACGCCGATGCGCGAGAACTTGGCGTGCATATCGCTGTAGCTGGCCGACTTGCCGCCGATCGGCGTGGCGCCGGGCAGGTACAAGTCGCGCGCCGCGTTCTGGTCGCCCAGATAGCCATCCGTATGGGTGGACATGAAATCGGTCTTGATGAAGCCGCCGATCTTCACCTTGGTGTTGGCATACGCGTTGCCGGGCGTGGTCAACACCACCTCGTGCGCGGCGGGTGCGGCGGCGACAGTCTTCGCCGGGGCCGCGGCCGGGGCTTGCGCCTGCGCGGCCTGCGCCTGCACCAGGCTCTTCAGCTCGTTCAACTGCTGCTCCAGTTGCGCCACGCGCTGCTCGAGCTGTTGTTCGCGCGTATCGCTTTGCGCATGCGCCGCCAGCGGCAGGCTGAGAGCGCAGGCCACGCCAAGCGCCAGCGCCTTGTAGCGGTTTGGGTATCGCGTGGTCATGCGGCTCTCCCCGGTGGTTGTCGAGTTGAGCATGGCCATGCTGCGGCGCGCGCCGCTATTCGCCTTTGGTCGCTATTCGACCAAAGTCGATGCGCGCGGCCGCCTGCCGCCCGTTGGCGATGGGGCTACACTCGATCGTCAGGTGGCGTCGACGCCGCCAAGCCATCCATTCATCGATGCCGCCCATGCGGCGGCCAGCAGGAGGCCAGCCATGTCCAAGCTTTATCCGGTCAACCCCGAATTCGCCGCGGCGGCGCGCGTCAGCGCGGACGATTACGCGCGTCTTTACGACGAATCGATCAAGGACCCGGAAGGGTTCTGGAAGCGCATCGGCCAGCGCGTCGACTGGATCAAGCCGCCGACCAGGATCAAGGATGTCTCGTTCGACCCGTCCGACCTGCACATCCGCTGGTACGAGGACGGCCAGCTCAATGTCAGCGCCAACTGCCTCGACCGCCAGCTGGAAAAGCGCGGCGACAAGGTGGCGATCATCTTCGAGGGCGATGACCCAAAGGACTCGCGCCGCATCACCTACCGCGAGCTGCATGCCGAAGTGTGCAAGTTCGCCAACACGCTGAAGAACCTCGGCGTGGTCAAGGGCGACCGCATCGCGATCTACCTGCCGATGATTCCGGAGGCGGCGGTGGCGATGCTGGCCTGCGCCCGCATCGGCGCAATCCACTCGGTGGTGTTCGGCGGCTTCTCGCCCGATTCGCTGGCCGGCCGCATCGTCGATTCAAAAGCCAAGGTGGTGATCACCGCCGACGAAGGCCTGCGCGCCAGCAAGCACATCCCGCTGAAGGTCAACGTGGACGCCGCGCTGGAACGCCCCGGCACCAGCAGCGTGGAAACCGTGATCGTGGTGCGCCACACCGGCGGCCCGATCAACATGCAGTCGCCGCGCGACCGCTGGTACCACACGCTGATGGAGGGCCAGTCCACCGATTGCGCACCCACCCCGGTCGAGGCCGAGCACCCGCTGTTCGTGCTGTACACCTCCGGCTCCACCGGCAAGCCCAAGGGCGTGCTGCACACCACGGGCGGCTACCTGGTCTACATCAGCTACACCCACGAGCTGGTGTTCGACCTGCGCGAGGACGACGTCTACTGGTGCACCGCCGACGTGGGCTGGGTCACCGGCCACAGCTACGTGGTGTACGGCCCGCTCTGCAACGGCGCCACCACGGTGATGTTCGAGGGCGTGCCGAACTACCCTGACCACAGCCGCTTCTGGCAGGTGATCGACAAGCACAAGGTCAGCCTGTTCTACACCGCGCCCACCGCGATCCGCGCGCTCATGCGCGAAGGCGAGGAGCCGGTGAAGAAGACCTCGCGCAAGTCGCTGCGCCTGCTGGGCTCGGTCGGCGAGCCGATCAACCCCGAGGCCTGGGAGTGGTACAACCGCGTGGTCGGCGAAAACCGCTGCCCCATTGTGGACACCTGGTGGCAGACCGAAACCGGCGGCATCATGATCTCGCCGCTGCCCGGCGCCATCGCCACCAAGCCCGGCTCCGCCACGCGACCGTTCTTCGGCGTAACCCCCGCCATCGTCGATGCCGACGGCAAGGTGCTGGAAGGCGAGGCCGAGGGCAATCTGCTGATCACCACCTCGTGGCCGGGCCAGGTGCGCACCATCTACGGCGACCACCAGCGCTTCATCGACACCTATTTCAGCGCCTACCCCGGCAACTACTTCTCGGGCGACGGCGTGCGCCGCGACGAAGACGGCTACTACTGGATCACCGGCCGCGTCGATGACGTGATCAACGTCAGCGGCCACCGCCTGGGCACCGCCGAGGTGGAAAGCGCGCTGGTGTCCCACCCGAAGGTAGCCGAGGCCGCCGTGGTCGGCTGCCCGCACGACATCAAGGGCCAGGGCATCTACGCCTACGTCACCCTGGTGGTCGGCGAAACCGGCAGCGACGACCTGCGCAAGGAACTGGTCGCCTGGGTGCGCAAGGAAATCGGCCCCATCGCCACGCCCGATTACCTGCAGTGGGCGCCGGGCCTGCCCAAGACCCGCTCGGGCAAGATCATGCGCCGCATCCTGCGCAAGATCGGCGAGAACAAACCCGACCAGCTGGGCGACATCACCACCCTGGCCGACCCCGGCGTAGTGCAGAACCTGGTGGATGAGCGGTTGATCAAGTAGTACCGGGAATGGGGAATGGAGAATGGGGAATCGGTGCGCAAGCGCGCACTTCCCCGCAAACCTCGTACATCCATTCCCTATTCCCCATTCCCTACTCCCGGCTCTCCCCATGCCCGACATCCTGATCGCCGATGACCACCCGCTGTTTCGCGATGCGTTGCAGCGGGCGGTATTGACGGCGGTGCCGCAGGCGCAGGTGCATGCGGCCGACAGCGTGCATGCCTTGCTGGCGTTGATCGAACGGCTGCCCGACGCGGACCTGTTGCTGCTGGATCTGCACATGCCCGGTGCCCGCGGCTATTCCGCGCTGGCGCATATCCGCGGCCAGTATCCGGGCCTGCCGACCATCGTGGTCTCCGGTCACGAGGAGCCGCAGGTGGCGCGCCGCGCGCTGGGTCACGGCGCGTCGGCTTACATCCCCAAGTCCAGTCCCGGCGAAGACATCGTGGCGGCGATCCGCGCCGTGCTCGATGGCGACGTCTGGCTGCCGCCGACGCTGGTGGGCGCCGCGGCCGAACTGCCACCGGACGAAGCCGCCGTCGCCGCCCAGGTGGCGACGCTGACTCCGCAGCAGTTCCGGGTGATGACGATGATCGCCGAGGGCCTGCTCAACAAGCAGATTGCCTGGGAGCTGGGCGTCTCCGAAGCCACCGTGAAGGCGCACATGACCGCGATCATGCGCAAGCTGGGGGTCGGCAACCGCACCCAGGTGGCATTGGTCGCCAGCCATCTGGCGGTGGACCAGCAAAGCCCGCCGCCGCTGCCGGACGGCGCCGGCTGAGCGAGCGCCGGGCAGACGCCGGCAAGGTCGGAAATTCGTACGGTCGTTTGCCCTTTTTTCGGGCTGATCGGCGCTTCCGGTTCGGCCTCATATACGGCTATTTGATTTTTCTTGCTTTTTTGTTGCAGCGCACTATAGTCGATACTCCCCTTTTTCCGGGATCGACACATGGAACAACCGCGCGCACAGGGTCTTTACGACCCAAGCAATGAACATGACGCCTGTGGCGTGGGTTTCGTCGCCCATATCAAGGGTAGGAAAACGCACGAAATCGTCCAGCAGGGATTAATGATCCTGCGCAACCTGGACCATCGCGGCGCCGTCGGCGCCGACCCGTTGATGGGCGATGGCGCCGGCATCCTGATCCAGATCCCCGACGGCTTCTACCGCGAGGAGATGGCGGCGCAGGGCGTGGTGCTGCCGCCCCCGGGCGAATACGGCGTGGGCATGGTGTTCCTGCCCAAGGAACACGCCTCCCGGCTGGCCTGCGAGCAGGAGCTGGAGCGCTCGGTGCACGCCGAGGGGCAAGTGGTGCTGGGCTGGCGCGACGTGCGCGTGGACGATGCGATGCCGATGTCGCCCGCGGTGAAGGCGCGCGAGCCGGTGATCCGCCAGATCTTCATCGGTCGCGGCCCGGACATCATGGTGCCCGACGCGCTGGAGCGGAAGCTCTACGTGATCCGCAAGACCTCCAGCCACGCCATCCGCGCGCTGCACCTGAAGCACGGCCAGGAATACTTCGTGCCCTCGATGTCGACCCGCACGGTCGTCTACAAGGGCCTGCTGCTGGCCGGCCAGGTGGGCCAGTACTACCTCGACCTGGCCGACCCGCGCACGGTGTCGGCACTGGCGATGGTGCACCAGCGCTTCTCCACCAACACCTTCCCCGCGTGGGAGCTGGCCCATCCGTACCGCATGATCGCCCACAACGGCGAGATCAACACGGTCAAGGGCAACGTCAACTGGATCAACGCGCGCACCGGCGCGATCTCCTCGCCCGTGCTGGGCGACGACCTGCAGAAGCTGTGGCCGCTGATCTACCCCGGCCAGTCCGACACGGCGTCGTTCGACAACTGCCTCGAATTGCTGACGATGGGCGGTTACCCGCTGTCGCAGGCGATGATGATGATGATTCCCGAGGCTTGGGAACGTCACACGCTGATGGACGACAACCGTCGCGCGTTCTACGAATACCACGCCGCGATGATGGAGCCGTGGGACGGCCCCGCCGCGATCGCCTTCACCGATGGCCGCCAGGTGGGCGCCACGCTGGACCGCAACGGCCTGCGCCCGGCGCGCTACGTGATCACCGACGACGACCTGGTGATCCTGGCCTCCGAGGCCGGCGTGCTGCCGGTACCGGAATCGCGCATCGTGAAGAAGTGGCGGTTGCAGCCGGGCAAGATGCTGCTGATCGACATGGAAGCGGGCCGCATCATCGACGACAAGGAGCTGAAGGATCAGCTGGCCAACGCCAAGCCGTACAAGCAGTGGATCGAACACATCCGGATCAAGCTGGACGATCTGCCGGCGGCGCGCACGGAGCCACGTTCCACCGAGACCCTGCTCGATCGCCAGCAGGCGTTCGGCTACTCGCAGGAAGACCTGAAGTTCCAGCTGCTGCCGATGGCGCAGGCGGGCGAGGAAGCCATCGGCGCGATGGGCAACGACTCGCCGCTGGCCGTGCTGTCGGACAAGAACAAGTCGCTGTACCAGTATTTCCGCCAGCTGTTCGCGCAGGTCACCAACCCGTCGATCGACCCGATCCGCGAACAGATGGTGATGTCGCTGGTGTCCTTCATCGGCCCGAAGCCGAACCTGCTGGACATCAACAACATCAACCCGCCGTTGCGGCTCGAGGTATCGCAGCCGGTGCTGGACTTCGCCGAGATGGCCAAGATCCGCGACATCGAGCGCTACTCCAAGGGCAAGTTCCGCAGCTTCGAGCTGGACATCAGCTACCCCGCGGCATGGGGCAAGGCCGGCATCGAGGCGCGGCTGGCTTCGCTGTGCGCCCAGGCCACCGACGCGATCCGCCTTGGCCACAACATCCTGATCGTCTCCGACCGCGGCGCCAGCCGCGAGCGCGTGGCCATCCCGGCGTTGTTGGCCACCTCTGCCGTGCACCAGCATCTGGTAACGATGGGCCTGCGCACCAGCACTGGCCTGGTGGTGGAAACCGGTTCCGCCCGTGAGGTGCACCACTTCGCCCTGCTGGCCGGCTACGGCGCCGAAGCGATCCATCCCTACCTGGCGATGGAAACCCTGGCGCACGTCTGCGCCAGTGGCGAGGTGAAGCCGGAAAAGGCGATCACCAACTACATCAAGGCGATCAACAAGGGCCTGCAGAAGGTGATGTCCAAGATGGGCATCTCCACCTACATGTCCTACACCGGCGCGCAGATCTTCGAGGCCGTGGGCCTGAACCGCGAGTTGATCGACAAGTATTTCACCGGCACCACCTCCAACATCGAGGGCATCGGCCTGTTCGAAGTGGCCGAGGAAGCCCTGCGCACGCACGCCGCCGCCTACAGCGACGACCCGGTGCTGGCCGATCGGCTGGACCCGGGCGGCGAGTACGCCTGGCGCGTGCGCGGCGACGAGCACATGTGGACGCCGGACGTGGTGGCCAAGCTGCAGCACGCCACGCGCTCCAACAACGGCCAGACCTACAAGGAATACGCGCAGCTCATCAACGACCAGTCCAAGCGCCACATGACGCTGCGCGGCCTGTTCGAGTTCCGCATCGACCCGGCCGCGGCGATCCCGCTGGACGAGGTCGAGCCGGCGAAGGAAATCGTCAAGCGTTTCGTCACCGGCGCGATGTCGCTGGGCTCGATCTCCACCGAGGCGCACACCACGCTGGCGATCGCGATGAACCGCATCGGCGGCAAGTCCAACACCGGCGAAGGCGGTGAGGACGAGGCGCGCTACCAGAACGAGCAGCGCGGCATCGCGATCAAGCAGGGCGACACCGTTGCCGGCCTGCTCGGCGCGGCGCACATCGAGCGCGACCTGGTGTTGCAGGATGGCGATTCGCTGCGCTCGCGCATCAAGCAGGTGGCCTCGGGCCGCTTCGGTGTCACCGCGGCCTACCTGATGTCCGCCGACCAGATCCAGATCAAGATCTCGCAGGGCGCCAAGCCGGGCGAAGGCGGCCAGCTGCCGGGTCACAAGGTGTCCGACTACATCGCGCAGCTGCGCTTCTCGGTGCCGGGTGTGGGCCTGATTTCGCCACCGCCGCATCACGACATCTACTCCATCGAGGATCTGGCCCAGCTCATCCACGACCTGAAGAACTGCAACCCGCAGGCCTCGATCTCGGTGAAGCTGGTGTCGGAAGTGGGCGTGGGCACGGTGGCCGCGGGCGTGGCCAAGTGCAAGGCCGACCATGTGGTGATTGCCGGTCATGACGGCGGCACCGGCGCCTCGCCGTGGTCGTCGATCAAGCATGCCGGCACGCCGTGGGAACTGGGCTTGGCCGAAACCCAGCAGACGCTGGTGCTGAACCACCTGCGCGGGCGCATCCGGGTGCAGGCCGATGGCCAGATGAAGACCGGCCGCGACGTGGTGATCGGCGCGCTGCTGGGCGCCGACGAGTTCGGCTTCGCCACCGCCCCGCTGGTGGTGGAGGGCTGCATCATGATGCGCAAATGCCACCTCAATACCTGCCCGGTCGGCGTGGCCACGCAGGACCCGGTGCTGCGCAAGAAGTTCTCGGGCAAGCCCGAGCACGTCGTGAATTACTTCTTCTTTGTCGCCGAGGAGGCCCGTGCGCTGATGGCGCAGCTGGGCATCCGCCGCTTCGAAGACCTGGTCGGCCGCGCCGACCTGCTCGACACGCGCCAGAGCATCGCGCACTGGAAAGCCAGCGGGCTGGACTTCAGCCGCGTGTTCCATCGCCCGGAGGTTCCCGCGGACGTGGCCGTGCGCCATGTCGCCGAGCAGGATCACGGCCTGGATCGCGCCACCGGCAAGGCACTCGACCACACCCTGATCGACAAGGCACAGCCGGCGCTGGAGCATGGCGAAAAGACCAGCTTCATCGTCAGCGTGCGCAACGTCAATCGCACCGTGGGCACGATGTTGTCCGGTGAAGTGGCGCGTCGCTACGGCCACGTCGGCTTGCCGGACGACACCATCCACATCCAGCTGGACGGTGTCGGCGGGCAGAGCTTCGGCGCGTTCCTGGCCCGCGGCATCACCCTGGACCTGGTCGGCGAAGCCAACGACTACGTCGGCAAGGGCCTGTCCGGCGGCCGCATCGTCGTGCGCTCGCCGAACGACTTCCACGGCTTCGGCCCCGAGCACATCATCGTGGGCAACACCGTGCTGTACGGCGCCACCGAAGGCGAGGCGTATTTCAACGGCGTGGCCGGCGAACGCTTCGCGGTGCGCAACTCCGGTTGCACCGCGGTGGTCGAGGGCGTGGGCGACCACGGCTGCGAATACATGACCGGCGGCACCGTGGTGGTGCTGGGCGACACCGGCCGCAATTTCGCCGCGGGCATGTCCGGCGGCGTGGCCTACGTCTACGACCCCGACGGCGTCTTCGAGCACAAATGCAACCTGGCGATGGTCGGCATCGAGCCGCTGCTGTCGGGCGTGGAGCAGGAACTGCGCATCCCGCGCGAGTTGTGGCATGCCGGCGCGCGCGGCGCCACGGGCGAAACCGACGAGGCGATCGTGCGGCGACTGGTGGAAGCGCATTTCCGCTACACCGGCAGCTTCCGCGCCAAGGAGATCCTGCACGATTGGCCGACCGCGCGTGCGCGTTTCGTCAAGGTGATGCCGGCCGAATACCGCCGCGCACTTTCCGAACTGCACCAGCGCGCCGTACTGGCATCCACCGAGAAGGCCACGGCCTGACCCGCGAAGGAATAGACAATGGGCAAGATTACCGGCTTTCTCGAATACCCCCGTCAGGCGGAAACCGCCGAGGTACCCACGCAGCGGCTCAAGCACTGGCGCGAATTCACCCAGCAGCTGACTGATGAGCAGGCGAAAGTCCAGGGCGCGCGCTGCATGGATTGCGGCATCCCGTTCTGTCACAACGGCTGCCCTGTCAACAACATCATTCCGGACTTCAACGACCTGGTGTACCGGCAGGACTGGAAGCACGCGATCGAGGTGCTGCATTCCACCAACAACTTCCCCGAGTTCACCGGCCGCATCTGCCCCGCCCCGTGCGAGGCCGCCTGCACGCTGAACATCAACAGCGACGCGGTGGGCATCAAGTCGATCGAGCACAAGATCATCGACAAGGCGTGGGAGGAGGGCTGGGTCACGCCGCAGCCGGCCGCCATCAAGACCGGCTGGAAAGTCGCCGTGGTCGGTTCCGGCCCGGCCGGCCTGGCCGCCGCGCAGCAGCTGGCGCGGGTGGGCCATGCGGTGACCGTGTTCGAGAAGAATGACCGCGTCGGCGGCCTGCTGCGCTACGGCATCCCCGATTTCAAGCTGGAAAAAAGCCATATCGACCGGCGCGTGAAGCAGATGCGCGCCGAGGGTGTGCAGTTTCGCACCAGCGTCTTCGTGGGTGCGGCGGCGGACGCCGCCCGCTACGGCAAGGTCGAGGCGGTCACGCCCGAGCAATTGCAGGCCGAGTTCGACGCGGTGGTCATCGCCGGCGGCTCCGAAACGCCGCGCGACCTGCCGGTGCCCGGGCGCGAGCTGAAGGGGGTCCATTTCGCGATGGATTTCCTGCCGCAGCAGAACAAGGTGGTGGCCGGTGATAGGCTGAAGCACCAGACGCTGGCCACCGCCAAGAAGGTGGTGGTGATTGGCGGCGGCGATACCGGCTCCGACTGCGTGGGCACCTCCAACCGCCAAGGCGCGATTTCGGTGACCCAGTTCGAGCTGCTGCCGCAACCGCCGGCGCAGGAGAACAAGCCACTGGTGTGGCCGTACTGGCCGCTGCGCCTGCGCACATCGACCTCGCATGAGGAAGGTTGCCAGCGCGACTGGTCCGTGGCCACCAAGCACTTCAACGACGACGGCAAGGGCAACGTGAAGAGCCTCACCGGCGTACGGCTGGAATGGAAGGACGGCAAGATGAGCGAAGTCGCCGGCAGCGAATTCGAGATCGCCGCCGACCTGGTGCTGCTGGCGATGGGCTTCGTGTCGCCCGTGCAGGCGGTGCTGGATGCGTTCGGCGTGGACAAGGACGCCCGCGGCAATGCCAAGGCCAGCACCGACGGCGCCGCCAGCTACCGCACCAGCGTCGACAAGGTGTTCGCCGCCGGCGACATGCGTCGCGGGCAATCGCTGGTGGTCTGGGCGATCCGCGAGGGGCGCCAGTGCGCCCACGCCGTGGACGAGTTCCTGATGGGCGTTTCTACGCTGCCGCGTTGAGCTGATACCGACGATACGCTGCGCGCCATCCGGCGCGCAGCGCAGTGATTACCTGCCGAACTCCCGCCCCCCGTTGTTAGTCGCCGCTACCCTGCGGCCGCAGCGGCGAAGCCAGCAATGCCCGCAACGCCGCCGGCTTCACCGGCTTGTGCAGCAACGGATAGCCCAACGCCCGCGCCCGCTGTTTCAGCTCGACACTGCCATCGGCGGTGATGATGGCCGCCGGCGGCAACTGCGCGAAGTCGGCCCGCAATTGCCCCAATGCCTGCAAGCCATCGGTGTCGTCGGCCAGATGGTAGTCGGCGAGGATCAGGTCGACCGGCCCGCGTTGCAATTCGATGCGCGCCTGCGTCACGTCCACCGCGGTGCGGCAATCCACGCCCCATCGACCGAGCAGTGCACGCATGCCATCGAGGATGGATTCATCGTTGTCCAGGCACAGCACGGTCAGCGGCAGCCGTGCATCCGGCCCACGCTGCAGGATCTTGTGCCGCCGCGGCGCCACCGGTTCATTGCGCGGCACGGTGACCGCGAAGCAGCTGCCATGGCCGGGGCGCGAATGCAGGTCGAGCCGATGGCCGAGAATACCGGCCAGCCGATCGCAGATCGACAGGCCCAGGCCCAGCCCTTTCTCGCCCCACGGTGACGGCTGCTCCAGCCGCTGGAACTCGTCGAAGATGCGCGCCCGCTGCTCCGCCGCGATGCCGGGGCCCGAGTCCCACACTTCGATCCGCACCTCGTCGCCCATCCGCCGCGCGCCCAGCAGCACGCCGCCCTGGCGCGTGTAGCGCAAGGCATTGGAGAGAAAGTTCTGCAGCACGCGTCGCAACAGCTGCGGATCGCTGCGCACGGCGAGGCGGGTCGTCGCCACCCGCAGTTTCAGGCCACGTTGCTCGGCCACCACGGCGAACTGCGCCTGCAGCGATTCGAACAGTTCCGCCAGCGCGAAGCCGCTCACTTCGGGCCGGTAGCTGCCCGTATCCAGGCGCGACGTATCGAGCAAGGCGTCGAGCAGGTCCTCGGCGGAGCGGAACGAGGCGTCGATGCGTTCGGCCAGCTGGCTGGCTTCGGCATCCAGCCCCGGATGCTGGCGCAGGGCCGAGGTGAACAGCCGCGCCGCGTTCAGCGGTTGCAACAAATCGTGGCTGGCCGCGGCCAGGAAGCGGGTCTTGGAGATGTTGGCCGTTTCCGCCGCCCGGCGGGCATGCGCCGTGGCGACCAGGGATTCGGACAGCTCCGCGGTGCGCTGCTCCACCCGCAGTTCCAGGGTTTCGTTGGCCTCGATCAGGGCCTGCTCGGCATGCTTGTAGGCGGTGACATCGGTATACGTGGTGACGTAGCCGCCGCCCGGCAGCGCGCGCCCACGCATCTCGATCACGGTGCCATCCGGTCGTGTGCGCTGGAACAGGTGCGACGAGCCGGCCCGCATGTAGTCGATGCGTTTGGCCACATGGCCGTCCACTTCGCCGGGGCCACATTCGCCGAGCTCCGCGTTGCGGCGGATCAGGTCGGCCACCGGCACGCCCACGTGGACCATGCCGTCGGGGTAGTCGAAGAGTTCCAGGTAGCGGCGGTTCCACGCGACCAGGCGCATGTCCGCATCGACCACGCTGATTCCCTGCGACACGTTCTCCAGCGTGGTGGAAAGCAGCTCGCGGTTGAAGCGCAGCTCCTGCGACGCCTCGTCCATCAGCGCCATCGACTCGGCCAGGTCCAGCCCGCTGCCGGACAGCGCGCCGATCAGGATGCGCCGCGCGTTGGCCGCGCCCACCGCCGAGGCCAACAGGCGCTCGGTGTACTGGATCAATGCCCGGTCCGCCGTCTCGCCCGCCAGCAGCGGCCGCTCGCGCCGCGTCCCGTATTCATCGAACGCCCGCCGGGCGCTGCGCTCGCCCACGATGCGTTCGGCGATGGTGCGCAGGTCGCCCACCACCACACGGCCGCGCCAATCGCCCGGCCCGCCCCGCCCGGCCGGGTCGGCATCGATGAACACCGCCGCGTGCAGGCGCTCCTCCAGGCTGGGCCGAAAGCGCAACGACACGAACACAAGGCAGCCCACGTTCACCAGCAACGACCAGAACGTGCCGTGCATCACCGGGTCCCAGCCGCTGAGCTGGAACAGCGCCTGCGGTCGCAGCCAGCCCAGGCCTAGCGGGCCATGCTGCAGCCATGCACCCGAGCGGCTCAGCGCCGGCAGCAGCAAGGTGTAACCCCAGACCGCGAAGCCACTGAGCAAACCGGTGACCACGCCGCGGCGACTGGCCCCGCGCCAGTACAGGGCGGCAATCAACGCGGGCGCGAACTGCGCCACTGCGGCGAAGGCCAGCAATCCGGTAGCCGCCAGGTTTTCCGCGTTGGCCGCCAGCCGGTAGTAGACGTAGGCCATCAACGCCAACGCCACGATGGCCACCCGGCGCACGGCCAGCACCAGCTGCGACAAGTCATCGCGCTGTTCCAGCCGCAACCAGCGGATACGCAACAACGCGGGCATCACCAGGTCGTTGCTGATCATGGTGGACAGCGCCACCGAGGCCACGATCACCATGCCGGTCGCCGCGGAGAATCCACCGATGAAGGCCAGCAGGGCGACGCCGCTGTCCCCGTACGCCAGCGGCAGCGTGAGCACCCAGGCATCGGCGGCGCCATCACGCACGACGGGCATGTGCGTGCCCGCTGCCACGATGGGCAGCACCGCCATGCTGATGATGGCCAGGTAGATCGGCACCATCCAGCGCGCGCGCTTCAGGTCATCGACTTCCTCGCATTCCACCACGCCGATCTGGAACTGGCGCGGCAGGCAGAACATGGCGCAGAACGCCAACATGGTTTGCGCCAGAAAGCCCGACGAGAGCCCGTGGCTGAGCTGGTCCATCGGCAGTTGCACCGTGGCCACCAGACCCGGCCCACGCCATAGCGCGTAACCGGCCAAAGCCACGAACGCCACCAGCTTGATCAACGACTCCAGCGCGATCGCCAGCATCATGCCGTGATGGTGTTCGGTCGCATCGATGCTGCGCGTACCGAACAGGATCGCGAACACCGCCAGCAGCGCCGCACACCACAACGCGCTGTCCACGCCATCCGCCGGCAGCGGCACCGACGCATGCCCGCCGAGCACGCCATACGACATGGCCACGGCCTTGAACTGCAATGCGATGTACGGCACTACGGCAGTCACCGCAATGACAGCTACCAGCGCCGCCAGGCCATGGGACTTGCCGAACCGCGCGCCGATGAAGTCGGCGATCGAGGTGATGTTGCGCTGGCCCACGATCCGCACGATCCGCTGCATCAAGCCGAAGCCGAACACGAACAGCAGGATCGGCCCCAGGTAGATCGGCAGGTAGGCCAGGCCGTCGCGCGCCGCCGTTCCGACCGCACCGTAGAACGTCCAAGACGAGCAGTACACCGCCAGCGCAAAACTGTAGATGACGGGACGCAGTTTCGGCTGGCGCGGGTAGAGCGGCCGGCGATCGCCCGCGTAGGCAACCACGAACAGCACGCCCACATACAGGAGCGATACCAGCAGCAGCAGCCAACCCTGTATCAAGCCCCTCTCCCGGCAAACGAACGACGCTGCCTCGATGACGTTTCGCGTGGGCGGCGTCGACACCGAAAGCCCCCGACGGCGCCTCGCTGTGGCGACTTGCACGGTAGCCGGTCGCGCCGATGAGCAGGCCGCGCCGTGCTTGTACCCCTGCACGGTGAACGTCACCATGGTGGAATGACGATCGCCGACACACCCCGCCTTGGCAACGTAGCAGAGCCCCTGCACGATGACGAGATCCACGTGTGGAAACTGGATTATCAACGCGCCGAGGGTCGCCGGCCGCTGATCCGGCTGTTGGCCCGCTACCTCGCCATCGATCCGTCCGCGGTGGAGTTGCGCGAGGGCGACCATGGCCGGCCAGCCCTGGCCTCGATTCACGATGATGCGCTAGATTTCAACTGGTCGCACAGCGGCGACCACGCACTGATCGCCGTCGCCCGCGGCATCACGCCAGGCGTGGACATCGAGCGCCGGCGTCCGCGGCCCAAGGCGCTGGAAATCGCACAGCGGTTTTTCAGCGACGACGAAATTGCGGTGCTGGCCAGCGCCGCACCCGAGCGTCGCGGCGGGGTTTTCCTTGATATATGGACGGCCAAGGAAGCGCTTCTGAAAGCGCATGGCCACGGACTGTCGTTCGGCCTGGATCGGCTCAGCGTCGTCGGCGACGACGCACTGATCCAGCTGCGTCGGTTCGATGGCGAGGATGTGGGCGGTTGGCAGCTGCAGCCGCTTGCGCTGGGCCAGGCTTTTGTCGGTGCGCTGGCATGGCGTGGTGAGGCGCGACGGATTCGGCTGAGGGCGCTTGCCAGCGCCGTTTGATTGGTGCACTGTTTTCGGCCACGCAGCGATTCCGCATCCGATCAGCCGTTGCCTCCGCCACCTGCATCGACTCCGCCATGACTTTGCTCAGCGTCAATCTCAACAAGATCGCGGTCCTTCGCAATTCGCGCGGTGATACCGAACCCGATATCTGCCAGGCGGCACGCACCTGCATCGAGGCGGGCTGCGGCGGAATCACGGTGCACCCGCGGCCGGACCTGCGTCATGTCCGACCCGACGACGTGCGTGCGCTGGCCACCCTGCTGCGCGGCCGGGTCGAATACAACATCGAGGGCAATCCGTTTGCCGGTCCGCGCGGCGCCTACCCCGGCTTGATCGCGCTGGCGCGCGAAGTGCGTCCGACCCAGGTCACCCTGGTACCGGACAGCGACGGGCAGATCACCTCCGACCACGGCTTCGATATCCTGCGCGACATCGAACGGCTGCGTCCGCTCGTCGCCGAACTCTGCGAACTGGGGTGCCGTGTCAGCCTGTTCGTCGACGCGGACAACACGACCCGAGCCTTCGAGCAGGCTGCGGCGATCGGCGTGCAACGCATCGAGATCTATACCGGCCCCTATGCCAAGGCGTTCGCCGAAGATGCCCCTGGCCTGGCACTGGAAGCTTGCGTCACCACGGCGCGGTGCGCGCAGCAGGCTGGCCTGGCGGTCAACGCCGGCCACGATCTCAGCCAGAAAAACCTGGGCACGTTCAAGGCAGCCATCCCCGGTCTGGCGGAAGTCTCCATCGGCCATGCGCTGATCGGCGAAGCCCTGTACGAAGGCCTTGCCGTCACCGTACGCAACTACCTGCAGATCCTGCGCTGAGTCGTCGTGGCGCGCCGCCGGCGCGTAGCGAAGGCGATTTCCGATACAACGGGTTCGATTTCCACCCACAAAAAACCCCGCCGAAGCGGGGTTTTTTGTTTATCTCATGCAACCGGTTGTTGACCGGATCAATCGCCTTCGGTGAAGCCGATCTTTACGAGGTTGTAGCTTTTCGCGTCAGCCAGCACGCGCGCCACGTACTCGTAAGCCACCGTATCGGCCGCGTTGATCTGGATCTCCGGCTGATTGGTCTGCTGGGCGATGACCGCCAGCTGCGCCTTGAGTCCCAGCTCATCGACCGGCGTGTCGTTCCAGTAGAACCCACCACCGGCATCGATCTTCAGTCGAATGGGATCGAGCGGATTCGGTGGATTGATCACGTTCGGATTCGGCTGCGGCAGATCGACCTTGATCTTGTGGGCGAGTACCGGCGCCGTGATCATGAAGATGATCAACAGCACCAGCATCACGTCGACCAACGGGGTAACGTTGATCTCCGACATCGGTCCACTGGTATTGGTACTGAATGCCATCTCGTTACTCCTTGCCGGTCGTCATGAACCCGACATGGACCATGCCAGCGTCCTTGGCGTCGCCAAGAACCTTGCGCACAATCTTGTACTCGGTTGTCTTGTCCGCACGGATCTGCAGTTCCGGCTGCGGCGACTTCTGCGCGTTCACCGCGAACTGTGCCCGCAACTCCACATCCGTGACCGGGTGATCGTTGAAGTACAAGCTGCCATCCTGCTTGATCGCAAGATCCAGCGGCGGCACCGGCATTTCATCGTCCTTCACCTTCGGATTGGCGGTAGGCAGGTCAATCGTGATGCTGTGTGACATCAGCGGCGCGGTAATCATGAAGATGATCAGGAGAACCAACATCACGTCGACGAGCGGCGTAACGTTGATTTCCGACATCGGCCCGCCGTTATTGCCACCGGTACTCATGCCCATGGGTCAATCCCTCACTTCTGGCTTTCGACGCGCGAACCGGTGGCGAAGAAGTCATGAAGGTCGTGCGCGAATTCGTCGAAACGAGCGTAGGTCAGACGGTTCGAGCGGTTGAAGAAGTTGAACGCGAACAGCGCCGGGATAGCGGCGAACAGACCAAACGCGGTCATGATCAGAGCCTCACCGACCGGACCTGCCACGGCGTTCATCGACGCGTTGCCGGTAGCAGCAATGCCGATCAGCGCGTGGTAGATGCCCCACACGGTACCGAGCAGACCGACGAACGGTGCTGCCGAACCCACGGTGGCGAGCAGGGTGAGACCGCCTTCCAGACGGAGGCTCTCGCGGGCCACGGCCTGGCGCAGGGCACGGTCGATGAATTCCGAACGGCTCAGCGATTCGGCCAGGCGACCCGGCGCACCGGCAACCGACTGCTGGTGATGGGCAACCGCGGAAGCGGCATCCAGCGCGATCTTGGAGAACGGTTCGCCCTTGGGCTGGGCTTCCAGCTCACGGATGGCGTCCTGGGTGGAGGCGTTGCCCCAGAAATCGTTGATCACCTTGTCGGCACGCGAACGCACCTGGGCGTTGCGGATACCGTTGGCAATGATGAAGTACCAGGAAAGGAACGACATCACGACCAGCGTGATGAAAACCACCCAGCCAAGCCAGTCGAAGTTCTGTGCCAGGTTGGCGAAGCCCATCTGTTTCATGGCTTCGGCGTTGGTATTGCCACCCATGACGGGAGTGGCATCGGACGGTGCAGGAGTCTGTAGGAACATAACGCTACCCTAGGGAAGTCAAGCGTGAACTGAGAATGTGACCGGAGGAGCCCGATTACATCTGGTTGAGATTGAAGTTGACGGGAACGCGAGCGTACCCCTCGACCTTTTGTCCGTTTCGTACTGTGGGATTGAAGCGCCAGCGTCGTGCTGCGTCCATAGCCGCACGATCAAGCTCGTGGAAACCGCTGGATTTGTCGACCTTGATGTCCTTCGGCGAACCATCCGTGCCCACCAGGATCATCAACACTACCGTACCCTCGTGCCGCATGCGGATCGCCTGTGGCGGGTACCGCGGCTGGATACGGCTGTTGTAGCTCAGATCCTGGCTGGCCGTGATCTCGGTCGGCGGTGCGGGCGGTGCCGGTGGTGCCGGCGGCGGAGCCTGCACGGCCATCTGCGACACCTCTTCCACTGCCGGCGGCGGAGCCGGCGGCGGCGGTGTCGGCGGCGGCACGACCTGCTTGATGATTTTCGGTGGCGGCTGTTTTGGCGGTTCCGGCGGCGGCGGCGGCGGCGGTGGCGGCGGCGGCGGCGGCGGAATGAAGCTCACCTGGACGATGTGTTCCTTGGCTTTCTGTTCTTTCTGATGTGGCGCCATCGGCGCGATCAGCAACAGGAACGCGAAAGCATGCAGCCCGACGGCCACTGCCAACGCCCAGGTGCGTTTCCAACTGAATGGTTCACGCCCGTTTTCTTCGTTACTAGAGGCCATCTGTCAACTTTCTGAAGCTAGTCAATCGGAGTGGACGTGCCGCAGCGCATGGGTCGAGCCTTGCCCTCTCGGACAGCACTCGCCGCTGGGGATACGCGGGGAAGAATTTTCAACGGTACAACAGCACGAGGCATTTGTATAGCACCCGTGAATAACGCAAATGGACGTCCATCTGCTTCACGGGTGCGCAGGGCTGTTTACTTGCTCACACCAGCGGTTTTAAGCCACGCCTTGGCCTTTTCTGCGGTTTCCGGCTGCTGCGCTGCCTGCTTCATGGCGGCGATCGCTGCCGGCTTGTTCTTGAGGCCACGTTCGGTCTCGGCCAGCAACATGTAGGCCGTGCCCTTGTGCTTCACGCCCTTCTGGATCGCCTGTTCAAGCAGCGGCTTCGCCTGGCTGAACTTGTTTTCCACCATCAGCAGATGCGCGGCGCGCAGGGCGGATTCGCCATCGGTAGCCTGCGGCAGTGCCAGGTTGTACGAGGCGATCGCCTTGTCCGAATTGCCGGCCATCTCGTACGACTGACCCATGAGCTTGTAGGTCTCGCTGTTGCCGGTGATCGTGTGCTTGGCGATGCCGTCCTGGAGCACCTGGGCCGCCTTCGCCGCGTTCGGTGCCGGGTCATTGCTGCTCTGCGCCTGCAGCAGGTAGAGCTTGGCCAGGGTCATGTTGTCCTTTTCGTCGGTCAACGTGCCTGCGGCGCGGGCCTTCTCCAGCAGCTGGATGGCCTCGGGATATTTTTCGGCATTGACCAGCACCGATACGGCATTGGCGCGGGCCTCCGGATCATTCGGGTTGGCAGCGAGCTGCTCCTGCGCCAGCTTCATCGCCTGGTCTTTCTGGCCGCTTTGCGCATAGCTGGCCATCAGGATCTGGTCCCAGCTTTCCTTCGGCTTGTCGGTCATCGATTTGGCCTTCTGGACGGCCGCAATCGCCTCGGGGTATTTCTCCAGCCGGTAGTAGGCGTTGCCTTCGAGTGCGTACGAGTCGGCGGTTTCCTTCTTGCCCTCGGCGCGCCATTTCGCAATGGTGTCCAGCGTCGCCTGGTATTGCTCGTCGGCCATCTGGAATTGCGCCAGTTCGTAGAGCAACTGGAAGTAGGTGTCGTTGGGCATCACGCCGATGGCCAGCGATTTCTGCAAGGTGCCGATGGCGCCCTTGACGTCGCCGTCGTTGTACTTGAGGTTGGCCAGCCCTTGCAGCGCCAGAGCCTGGGCATATTTGCTCTTGCTGCTTTCGACGATCGGCTCCAGCACCTGTTCGGCTTTTGCCTTGTCACCCAGGCTGACCGCATCGAGGCCTTCGTTGATCGCCTTCTGATCCTTCTTGCTGGTCAGGTCGAGCTTGGGCGCTTCACGGGTCGCGTCGGGATACAACGCTTCCTTCTTGTCGGTGTCCGCCTTGTGCGGGCGCGCCATCAGCGGGCTGCTGATCAGGGCCAGCGCGACGGTCGCGCCAGCCAGCGTCCGAAACAGATGAAAGGGCTTCATGACGGTCCTCGTGGTTAGGGGGTTCACGCTGACGCGTGAGGGGTCGCTGAGCGTAGCGCGTCCCGGCGCACGGTGACAAGCGTTGATTTATAAAATAAACATTAAGTATTTCAATTACTTAGATGTTTCTAGCGCGAACCTTTCGGATTGTCCACCTTTTTCCGGACATATTTGATCGGACGAAGCCGAGCCGGGCATCACATTCGCGATTGCCCGACGCGCTTAGATGTCCAGGTTCGCCACCTTCAACGCATTGGTTTCGATGAAGTCGCGGCGCGGTTCCACCGCCTCGCCCATCAGCATGGAGAAGATCTGATCGGCGGCGATGGCGTCCTCGATACCCACTTGCAGCATGCGGCGGGTGTCGGGGTTGACCGTGGTGTCCCACAGCTGCTCCGGGTTCATTTCACCCAGGCCCTTGAAGCGCTGGATGCTGCGGCCTTTTTTCGCCTCGTCCAGCAGCCAGTTGCGGGCATCGACGAAATTCAGCACGCCGCGCGACGCGTTGCCGCGACGCACGACCGCTTCGGGCTGGATCAGGCCCGCAATCTGCTGGCTGATCGCCAGCAACGGGCGGAACTCGTTGCTGCTGAAGAACGGCTGCGGCAGGAACCAGGTATGGCTGAGGCCATGCTGTTCCTTCACCACCTCGATCGCCGGCGGATGTTCATCGTGGCCGGGGCGCAGGGACAGGCGGTAGTGCGGCTTGCCGAGCCCGCTGGCGGCCAGGCGCTGCGCGGCGCCGTCCAGCCAGGCTTGCATGGCGGTCGCATCGGCCCACAGCGCCGGTTCGATCGGCGGATGTTCCAGCAGCGCGTTGAGCACCGCCGCGTCGAAGCGATGGGCCAGCTTGGCGATCTGGTCCTGGGCGTACTGGTAGCCGCGCAGCAGTTTCTCCAGTGCTTCGCCGGTGATCGGCGGCGCATCCGGGCTGTAGGTCAGCGAGGCGTTGTCGACGGCGCTGGAGATCAGGTAGTCGTTCAGCGCGGTGTCGTCCTTGATGTACAGCTCCTGCTTGCCCTGCTTCACCTTGTACAGCGGCGGCAGGCCGATGTAGATGTGGCCGCGCTCGATCAGTTCGGGCATCTGGCGGTAGAAGAAGGTCAGCAGCAGGGTGCGGATGTGCGAGCCGTCGACGTCCGCATCGGTCATCAGGATGATGCGGTGGTAGCGCAACTTGTCCGGGTTGTACTCGTCCTTGCCGATGCCGGTGCCCAGCGCGGTGATCAGCGTGCCCACCTCGGCCGAGGACAGCATGCGATCGAAGCGCGCCTTTTCCACGTTGAGGATCTTGCCCTTCAACGGCAGCACAGCCTGGGTCTTGCGGTTGCGGCCCTGCTTGGCCGAGCCGCCGGCGGAATCACCCTCGACCAGGAACAGTTCGCACAAGGCCGGGTCCTTCTCCTGACAGTCGGCCAGCTTGCCGGGCAGACCGGCGATGTCCAGCGCGCCCTTGCGGCGGGTCATCTCGCGGGCCTTGCGTGCAGCCTCGCGGGCGCGGGCGGCGTCGACCACCTTGGAGGCGATCGCCTTGGCCTCGTTGGGGTGTTCCAGCAGGAATTCGCCCAACTTTTCGTTGACGACCTGCTCCACCACCGTCTTGACCTCGGACGACACCAGCTTGTCCTTGGTCTGCGACGAGAATTTCGGATCGGGCACCTTCACCGACAGCACCGCGATCATGCCCTCGCGCATGTCATCGCCCGAAGGCATGACCTTGGCGCTCTTGGCAATGCCGGACTTTTCGATGTAGTTCTGTAACGAGCGTGTCAGTGCCGCGCGGAAACCGGTGAGGTGGGTGCCGCCATCGCGCTGCGGGATGTTGTTGGTGAAGCAGAACATCGTTTCCTGGTAGGAATCGGTCCACTGCATGGCCACTTCCACCACGATGCCGTCGTGTTCCGCGGTGAGGCTGATCACGTTGGGGTGCAGCGCCGTCTTCAATTGCGCCAAATGCTGCACGAAAGAGCGGATGCCGCCTTCGTAGGCGAACGTGTCCTGTCGGCCGTCGCCGCGCTCGTCGGTCAGCACGATGGTGACGCCGGAATTCAGGAATGACAGCTCGCGCAGGCGTTTGGCCAGCACTTCGTAGTGGAACTCGATGTTGTTGGTGAAGGTTGCCGGGCTCGGCAGGAAGCGCACCAGGGTGCCGCGCTTGGTGGAGGGACCGACCACCTTCAGCGGGTACAGCGGTTCACCCAGGGAATATTCCTGCAGGTGCTCCAGGCCGTTGCGGTAGATCGTCAGCCACAGGTGCTCGCTCAAGGCGTTTACCACCGAGACGCCCACGCCATGCAGGCCGCCGGAGACCTTGTACGAGTTGGCGTCGAACTTGCCGCCGGCGTGCAGCACCGTCATCACCACTTCCGCGGTGGAGCGCCCTTCCTCGGGGTGCATGTCCACCGGGATGCCACGGCCGTTGTCGCTGATGCTTACCGAACCATCCTCGTGGATGGTCACCGTCACCCGGTCGCAATAGCCGGCCAGCGCTTCGTCGATCGCGTTGTCGACCACCTCGAACACCATGTGGTGCAGGCCGGTGCCGTCATCGGTATCACCGATGTACATGCCTGGCCGTTTGCGTACGGCTTCCAGGCCCTTGAGGACCTTGATGTTGCTGGAGTCGTAGGTGGAGTCTTGGGATTCGTTCATGCGTTGCCCGTTTCCTGGCGCCAGAACCCGCCCGACGCGGCGCCATGTAAGCCGGGCAAGGGTTATGCAAGGTTATGCAATCTGGGTAGATGCAACCTATGGATTATAGCAGGGGCGCCACATTGCCCTGTTCCACATGGAACAACCGGTGCGGCACGGCCTTCAGCGGCGTCGGCAAATCGGTGCCGGTCAGCAGGACTTGGGCGCCCGCGGCCTCCAGCTCGGTGACCACGGCCTGCTGATGCGCCTGATCCAGCTCGGAAGCCAGATCATCGAGGCAGACGACCGGCCATTCACCGCGATCGCGCGCGAAGAGCGCCGCCTGCGCCAGGAGGCATGCCAGAGCCGTGAGCTTTTCCTGGCCACGCGACAAGTGCTCGCGCAACGGCGCATGGGCGAACGCGATGGACCAGTCCGCCCGGTGCACGCCGAACGTGGTGTGTCCCCTGATCCGGTCGCGGGGGCGCTGCTCCTGCAGCGCATCGGCGAGATCAACGCCATCGGGCCAGCCCCGCTTGCAGCGCAGCTCCACGTCACCCAACTCCGGCAGCAGGCCGGCGGTGCTGGCGGACAACAAGGGTTCCAGCTGCTGCAGGTAGTCCTGGCGCAGCGCCTCGATGGCTTGGGCGGCTTGGGACAGCTCGGCCTCCCACGGCTGGTAAAGCTCGTCGGACACTGTGGCCGACCGCAACAAGGCGTTGCGCTGCTTCAATGCGCGCTGGTAGCGGCGCCAGTTATCCAGGAAAGCATGTTCCACATGGAACACACCCCAATCCAGGTAGCGCCGGCGTTCTTCCGCCGCACCCGCTATCAGCGCGTGCGACCCCGGTTCGAAGCACACCACGGCGCATTCTCCCACCAGGGCGCCCAGTGCCACCTTCTCGCCATCGATCTTCGCATCCCATCGTGGCGACCCTGCCCGCCCCAGCCCGACCCGGCTCGACCGCCCATCGTCATGCTTCAGCTCGGCAAACACCGCAAGCTCGGGCGCACCGCGCTGCAGTAGCGCCTCCTTGGCACCGCTGCGGAACGAGCGCGCATGCGACAGCAGGAACGCAGCTTCCAGCATGCTGGTCTTGCCGGCGCCATTCGGGCCCTCGAACACGTTGATGCCCGGCCCCAGTTCCACATCCACCCGGGACAGGCAACGCAACCCCTGGATGCGCAACCGTTCAAATCGCATGCGGCAAACCCCGCACGAAAAAACGCCGGGCAGTCTTGAGACGCCCGGCGCGTGTTTGCTCCAGCAAAGCTGCCGTCATGAAGCGTCAGAGTCGCAGCGGCATGATCACGTGCCGTGCCTGCTCGCTGGCTTCTTCCTGCACCAGGCAACTCGACTGCGCGTCACGCAGGCTCAGCCGGGCCTTCTCGCCGTCCAGTGCCGCCAGTGCGTCCAGCAGATAACCGACGTTGAAACCGACGGCGAGATCGGAAACGTGGGTATCGGCCTCGACCTCTTCCACGGCCTCTTCCTGCTCGGGGTTGTGCGCCACGATGCGCAGCTTGCCCGGCGACAGTTCCAGTTTCACGCCCCGGTACTTCTCGTTGGACAGGATCGCCGCGCGCTGCAACGCACCGCGCAACACCTCGCGATCCAGCGTGGCGGTCTTGTCGGCACCGAGCGGGATCACCGCTTCGTAATCGGGGAAACGCCCATCGATGAGCTTGGAGGTGAACACCACGCTGCCGCGGCGCACGCGCAGGTGGTTGCGACCAAATTCCAGCTCCACCTCGCCGTCGCCCGACTCCAGCAGGCCCACCAGCTCGTTGACGCCTTTGCGCGGGATGATGATCTGGCGACGCGTGGTGACCGAGCTCTGCAGCTGCGTTTCCTTCATCGCCAGGCGGTGGCCGTCGGTAGCCACGCAGCGCAGCGTGTGCTCCTGCAGATCCAGCAGCATGCCGTTGAGGTAATAGCGCACGTCCTGGTTGGCCATGGCGAACGAGGTGTGTTCCATCAAGTCCCGCAGCACCTGTTCGGGCAGGCTTACGGTTTCCACTAGCTCGATCTCGTCGACGGTGGGAAATTCGCTGGCCGCCAGCGTGGTCAGCGTGAAGCGGCTGCGTCCCGCATTCAGCGCCACCCGATCGCCGTTGAGTTTCAGGTCGATCTGGGCGCCATCCGGCAGTGCACGCACGATGTCGAACAGTTTGCGGGCCGGGATGGTGATCTCGCCATCAGCCAGCTTTTCGGCGCTGGTGGCCGCAACCATTTCCACTTCGAGATCGGTGCCAGTCAGCGACACCTTGCCGTCGCCCACCTTGACCAGCAGGTTGGCGAGCACGGGGAGCGTCTGGCGGCGTTCCACCACGCCGATCACCTGCTGCAGCGGTTTGAGCAAGGCTTCTCGCTGGATGCTGAATTGCATGATTTCGCTTCCCCTAGCTTCTGTTCTGTTTTTTTAAAAGAAGTTTAGTTGTTGTAGTAGGCGCCGTGGATAACTTTTATAGCGCCATATTGCGATAACAATCAAATACTTGCTGGTGTTCTTGGCTGTGCTTGAGCGGTGGCGCCGGCTGTTGATCAGTTGTGGGTAACTTTTTACCGCGTTTCATCCACCTATTATCCACAGCCAGCCCCACCAGTTATGCATGACTTTTGCGCACTGAGTCACCTCAGCCGGTCAGCGTGCGGATCAGTTGTTCCCAGTCCTGCCGCATGCGCGTATCGGTTTCGACGAATTTTCGGATTGTGCGGCAGGCGTGCAGCACGGTGGTGTGATCGCGCCCGCCGAACGCCTCGCCGATCTCCGGCAGGCTGTGCTCGGTCAATTCCTTCGACAGCGCCATCGCATACTGCCGCGGCCGCGCCAGCGAGCGTACGCGCCGCTTGGACAGCAGATCCTGCAGCCGCACGTTGAAGTATTCGGCGGTGATCTTCTGGATGTTGGGGACCGTGATCGCCTGGGCATGGGTGGCCAGCAGGTCGCGCAAGGTCTCCTCGGCGAAGTCGGTGGTGATCGGCTTGCCGTAGAAATTGGCGCGTGCCGCCAGCGTGTTCAGCGCGCCCTCGAGGTCGCGCACGTTGGAGCGGATGCGCTTGGCCAGCAGCATCGCCACGTTCTCGTCCACCGCCACGCCCTTGTCGTGCGCCTTGGCCAGCAGGATCGCCGCGCGCGTCTCGAAATCCGGCGGCTCGATCGCCACGCTGAGGCCCCAGCCCAGGCGCGACTTCAAGCGCGGTTCGAGCTTGTCCACCTCTTTCGGGTAACGGTCGCAGGTGAGGATGATCTGCTGCTTGGACTCGAACAACGCATTGAAAGTGTGGAAAAACTCCTCCTGCGTGGTGTCCTTGCCTGCGAAGAACTGGATGTCGTCGATCAGCAGCGCGTCGACCGAGCGGAAGCGCTGCTTGAACTGATCCATGCTCTTGGCGCGCAGCGCCTCGATCATCGAGCCCACGAATTGCTCCGAGCGCAGGTACAGCACCTTGCGCTCCGGATTCTGCTGCCGGATCAGGTTGCCGGCCGCATGCATCAGGTGGGTCTTGCCCAGGCCGGTGCCGCCATACAGCAGCAAGGGGTTGTAGGCGCGGCCGGGATTCATCGCCACCTGCATCGCGGCGGCCTTGCCCAGCTGGTTGGACTTGCCCTCGACGAAGGTTTCGAAGGTGTAATGCGGGTCCAGGTTGTGCGGAAAACTGGCCGCGGCCGGTTCCTGTGTGGCGCGAACTGGCGCAGGCGCGGGTTTGGCGGCCGGTGCCGGGCGGGCCGAGTTGGAACCCACCTCCAGCCGCACCGTCAGCGCGTGGCCGGTCAGCTGCTGCATCACCGCCTCGATCCGCGGCAGGTAGCGGTCGCGCACGGTATCGAGCGTATAGGGATTGGGCGCAAACAACTGCAGGCCCGTGGTGCTGTCGCGGGCCTGCAACGGCATCAGCCAGGTGTGCAGGTCCTCGGCGCTCAGTTCGCCTTCGAGACGCTCAAGGCAACGTCGCCACAAATCACTCATCGATCTACTCAGTCCACTGCAGGGGCGCTGGCGCGCGGAATGTCGATCGGCAAGTCTACCAGTTCGGCCCGCCGCCCGGCCGTTTTATCCACATGGTGTCCACAGGCTCATTGGGCCGTGTATTTGACAGCAGCGCGATCTGACCACATACTCGCAAACCTTTTTATCCACATTCCCTTCGGAGTAAGCCATGAAGCGGACCTTCCAGCCCAGCAAGCTCAAGCGCGCTCGCACGCACGGTTTCCGTGCCCGTATGGCCACCGCCGACGGCCGCAAGATCATCAACGCCCGTCGCGCCAAGGGCCGCAAGCGCCTGATCCCGTAAGCGGCGTACCGGTGATGCCTCATGCCGACCTGCCGCGCGAGGCGCGGCTACGTCGGCCTGGTGACTTCGCCGCCTTGCGAGCAAGCAGCGGACGCGCAGGCGGCCGCTGTTTTCATATGCGCTACCGCGACAACGAGCTGGGCCATGCCCGCCTCGGCCTGGCGATTTCCAAGCGCGTTTCCAAACGCGCGGTGGAACGCAACCGCATCAAGCGGCTGCTGCGTGAATCCTTTCGTCGCGTACGCCATCAACTGCCTTCCGTCGACCTGATGGTGATGGCGCGCGAGCAGGCGGCCAACGTGCCCGGGCCGCAGCTGTTGGCGGAGATCGACGTGCTGTGGAAAAAGCTGATCGCCGGCCGATCCGCGGCCACCGAACCATTGAAGCGGGCCGACGACACCACCACAATCGGCCGTTGACCTCTTTCTTTCTGCCTCCGCGGCCTTCCCCAGTCGTGGCGTTACCGGATTTGCTACGCGATGAATCAAACGCGCACCTTCCTCATGTTCGCCCTGCTGGCGGTTGCCTATCTGCTGTTTCTGGCCTGGGAGAAGGATTACGCACCGCAGCCGCCACAAGCGGCCGTGGCCAGCGCGTCCAGCACCGCGGCGCCGGCTGATGCCAGCGTGCCCGGCGCGATCCCCGAAGCAGGCGCGCCACCGGCCGCCGTCACCGCGGGGCAGAGCGCGGCGCCAACTATTGCCACCTCGTCTCGCATCACCATCACCACCGACGTGTTGCGCCTGGTGGTGGATACCCGCGGTGGCAGCGTGGTGCACACCGACCTGCTCGCCTACCCCTCCGTCGCGCCCACCCACAAGCAACCCACGCCGCCGCCGGTCGCGTTGTTGAACGACAGCGACACGCGCTATTTCGTGGCGCAGAACGGCCTGGTCAGCAGCAGCGGTGCACAGGATCAGCCGAACCACCTGGCGCTGTTCCACAGCGACAAGGCGGCCTACGAACTGGCCAGCGGCCAGGACGAGCTGCAGGTGCCGCTGACCTGGCAGAACGCCGACGGCCTCAAGGTCACCAAGATCTACACCTTCAAGCGCGGCAGCTACGTGATCGGGCTGACCCAGCGCATCGACAACGGCAGCACCCAGACCTGGCAAGGCAATGCCTACCGCCAGTTGCTGCGGGTGGAGCCGCCCAAGCCGAGCGGCTGGCTGAAGAGCCTCATGGATCCCGAGTCGCGCAGCTTCCAGGGCGCCGCCTGGTACACCGGTGAGAAGTTCGAAAAGCTGCCGTTCAAGAATTTCGCCGAGAAGGACGACGCGCTCGACGCCTCCTACAAGGGCGGCTGGGCCGCCATGCTGAAGCTGTACTTCTTCGCCGCGTGGATTCCGCCGGCGGGTCAGACCGATCACTACACCACCACCACCCTCAACCCCGACAGCGCCCATCCGCGCCACCTGATCCGCGCCGTCGGCCCCACCCTCAGCGTGGCGCCGGGGCAGAGCCAGAGCAGCGAGGCGCGGCTGTACATCGGCCCGAACGTGCAAGGCACGCTGGACGCGATCGCCCCGGGGCTGGACCTGACCATCGACTACGGCATGTTCAAGGCCATCGCGGTGCCGATGCACTGGGTGCTGTCGCAGTTCCACGCGATCTCCAAGAACTGGGGCGTGGCGATCATCCTGCTGGTGCTGCTGATCAAGGGGCTCACCTGGAAGCTCACCGCCGTGCAGTACCGCTCCAGCGCGCGCATGCGCAAGCTGGCGCCGCGCATCGCGCAGCTGAAGGAGCGCTACGGCGACGACAAGCTGAAGATGCAGCAGGCCACCATGGAGCTGTACAAGAAGGAGAAGGTCAACCCGATGGGCGGCTGTCTGCCGGTGCTGATCACCATGCCGGTGTTCTACGGCCTGTTCTACGTGCTCGAGTACAGCCTGGAACTGCGCCATGCACCGTTCCTGTGGATCCCCGACCTCAGCGCCGCCGACCCGCTCTACATCCTGCCGATCATCTACGCGCTGGTGATGCTGGGTACGCAATGGCTGAACCCCGTCGCCGCGGGCATGGACCCGACCCAGGCGAAGATGATGAAGGTGATGCCGCTGCTGTTCTCGGTGATGTTCGCCTTCTTCCCCGCCGGCCTGTGTCTCTACTACGCGGTAAACGGCATCGTCGGCCTGGGCCAGCAGTGGTGGGTCACCCATCACGTGGACCGCGAGGAAACCGCGAAGCCCGCCTGAGCATCACCATCTGGGATTGAACAGCTGCATCCGGACAACCGGCGCAGCTGTTTTCTTTTGAGGGGCTGCGGTTTTTCCCTTCGGCTGAAAACCACGAGCCCCCCATAACACCGTTCACCCTGAGCGTAGCCGCGCAGCGGCGAAGTCGAAGGGCCGCGCAAGAAGCCACATCCTCAACCTGCGGGCGTCGGATTCCTGCGTCAGAATCATCTGCGATCCGGAGAACCATCATGAACACCTCCACCGACACCATCGCCGCCGTCGCCAGCGCACCGGGCATGGCAGGCGTGGGCGTGGTGCGGGTTTCCGGGCCGGCCGTTCCCGCCATCGCCGCGACCCTGCTCGGCCGCGCACCCACGCCGCGATATGCCCACTTCGCCGCCTTCCGCAACGGCGCCGGCGAGTTGATCGATCGCGGCCTGCTGCTGCATTTCCCCGCGCCCGCCTCGTACACCGGCGAACACGTGCTGGAACTGCAGGGCCACGGCAGCGCGGTATTGCTCGACCTGCTGTTGCGCCGCTGCTGCGAACTGGGCGCGCGGCTGGCGCGCCCCGGTGAATTCACCGAACGCGCCTTCCTCAACGGCAAGCTCGACCTGGCTCAGGCCGAAGCGGTGGCCGACCTGATCGCGGCCCGCTCGCAGGCCGGCGCGCGCGCGGCGCTGCAATCGATGGAGGGCGTGTTCTCGCGCAAGGTCGACGTGTTGCTGCAATCGTTGATCGCCCTGCGCGTGCACATCGAGGCGGCGATCGACTTTCCCGAGGAAGAGATCGATTTCCTCGCCGACCCCGCCATCACCGCACAACTCGACAAGCTGCGCCACGAACTGGCCGAGCTGCTGCGCGAAGCGCAACGCGGCGTGCGCTTGAACGACGGCCTCAAGGTGGCCATCGTGGGCCGGCCCAACGCCGGCAAATCCAGCCTGCTCAACGCGCTGGCCGGCAGCGACCGCGCCATCGTCAACGCTGTCGCCGGCACCACCCGCGACGTGCTGCGCGAGCATCTCGACCTCGACGGCATCGCGCTGGAACTGGCCGACACCGCAGGCCTGCGCGACACCGACGACGAAGTCGAGCGCGAAGGCGTGCGCCGCGCCCATGGCGAACTGCAGCGCGCCGACGTGGCCCTGCTGGTCACCGACGCCGAACACGCCGATGCCGACCAGCGGTTCTTCGCCAACCTGCCCGAAGGCGTCGAGCGGCTGGTGATGATCAACAAGATCGATCTGGATCAGGCCCCCGCCCGCAGCGGCCAGCGCCACGGCACCCGCTGGCTGTGGGCCTCGGCCAAGACCGGCGCCGGCCTCGACGCCCTGCGCAAGGCGCTGCGCCTGCTGGCCGGCGCCGGTGGCGAAGGCAGCTTCAGCGCCCGTCGCCGCCACGTTCTGGCCCTCCAAACCGTCCGCGACCACCTCGCTCGCACCGCCACCGTGCTGGCCACCACCCGCGCCGGCGAACTCGCTGCCGAAGAACTGCGCCACGCCCAGCAGGCCCTGGGCGAAATCACCGGCAGCTACAGCAGTGATGATCTGCTGGGGGCGATCTTCGGCTCGTTCTGCATCGGCAAATAGCCGCCCATACGGCTTGACGGACAGCAGGTGGCCTTCGGCCGGATCAGATGCTTGCCGGCAACCGCCGCGCCGTTCGCCGCGCACGCCGCCGCGCCGCCCAGCTTTTCCGCCGCTCGGCCAGGCACGAGAAGATCACGTACAGCGCGGGGGTGCTGAGCAGGGTGAGGCTTTGCGAGATCAGCAGGCCGCCGATCAGGGCGATGCCCAGCGGGCGGCGCAGTTCGCTGCCTTCGCCCAGACCGATCGCGATGGGCAGCGCGGCCAGGATCGCCACCATGGTGGTCATCATGATCGGCCGGAAGCGCACGATGCAGGCTTCGCGCACGGCTTCCAGTGGGGTCTTGCCGTGTTCGCGTTCGGCCACCAGGGCGAAATCGATCATCATGATCGCGTTCTTTTTCACGATGCCGATCAACAGCACCAGCGCGATCTGCGCCACCACCGACAGTTCGGTGTCAGTCAGCCACAGCGCCAGCAAGGCACCCACGCCCGCAGCGGGCAAGGTGGACAGGATGGTGATGGGGTGCAGCAGGCTTTCGTACAGCATGCCCAGCACGATGTAGACGGTGAGCACGGCGGCCAGCACCAGCCACAGCATGCCGCTTTGCGATTCCTGGAAACGACGGAAATCGCCGCCCACATTGAGCCGGATGTCGCCGGGCATGCGCATGCCGCTGACTGTGGCCTGCACGATCGCCATCGCCTCGCCCATGCTCACGCCGGGGGCCAGGTTGAAGCTCAGATCCATCGTGGTGTACTGGTTCTCGTGGCTGATGGATGAGGGCGACAGGCCTGGCTCCTGCCGGGCGAAGGCGGTGATGGGGATCATCTTGCCGCTGCTGGAGCGCACGTAGATGCGGTTGAGCGCGTCGGGGGTGGCGGTCTGCTCGGGCAGTGCGTTGACCACCACCTTGAACTGGTTGATGTCCGAATAGATGGTGGATACCTGGCGCTGGCCGAACGCGTCGTACAGCGCGCCGTCGACGGCGCCGATCGACACGCCCAACTGCGCGGCGCGATCGCGGTCGATCACGATGTTCTGGCGCAGGCCGCCCTCTTCTACGTCGCTGCCCACGTCGGCAAGTTTCGGATTCTTCTTCAGTTCCGCCACCAGCTTGGGTAGCCATTCCTGCAACTGGGCCAGGTCGTTGCCCTGCAGCCCGACCTGGTATTGCGCGCCCTGGTCGCCACCACCGCCGCCGCCGCTGGGCAGATCCTGCACCGGACGCAGGCGCAGGTTGAGGTCGGGATACTTTGCGGCCTTGGCGCTGAGACGCGCCAGCACGGCGAAGGTGTCATCCACCCGGCCCTCGGCGCGCGTTTTCAGGTCGATGTTGAACGAGCCGCTGGTGCCGTGGCGGCTGCTGCCCAACCGTGAGCCGACCGACGCCACATCCGGGTCGGCCTGCAGCATCTCGGTGAGTCGCACCAGGCGTTGGCGGCTTTCATCGAACGATACGGTGGCGCTGGAGCTGGCGCGGCCCCAGATCAAACCGGTGTCCTGCGCCGGGAACAGACCGGTCTTGACCACGCCGAGCAGGAAGAATGTGGCCGCGATCAGCAGCAGCGGCGTCAGTGACAGCATCAGCGCATGGCGCAGCGCGAAGTTCAGCGAGCGGGTGTACACACGCAGCATGCCCGCGTGGAAACGGTCCAGCGCCAGGCCCAGCCGCGAGGGCTTCTCCGGCTCGCGATGACCGCTGAGGAAACGGCCGCACAACGCCGGCGTCAACGTCAGCGACACCACCGCCGACACCACGATGGCCGATACCAGAGTGGCGGCGAACTCGTGCATGAACATGCCGGTCATGCCGCCGGCAAACAGCAGCGGAATGAATACGGCCACCAGCGAGGCGGTGATCGAGACGATGGTGAAGCCGATCTCGCGGGCGCCGGCCAGGGTGGCCTGCAAGCGCGTCATGCCGGCGTCGATGTGGCGGATGATGTTCTCGATCACCACGATGGCATCGTCCACCACGAAACCGATGGCGATCACCAGCGCCAGCAGGGTGAGGTTGTTGAGCGTGTAGCCGAACAGGTACATCGCCACGAAGCCGCCAGCCAGTGACAACGGCACCGCCACGGCGGCAATCATGGTGGGCGCCAGCCGACGCAGGAACAACGCCATGGTCAGGATCACCATCGCCAGCGAGATCAGCAGCGTGGCCTGCACCTCGTGCAGCGAGGCGCGGATGGTCGGCGTGCCGTCGAAGAACGGCGTCAGTCGTGTGCTGGGTTGCAGGTAGGCGTGTAGCAGCGGCACCTGTGCCTTGACCAGATCCACCGTGGCGATGATGTTGGCATCGGTCTTCTTGTAGACATACATCAGCACGGCGGGTTTGCCGTCGAACCACGCCGCCTGGTACGCATCCTGCGCCCCGGCGTACACGTGCGCCACATCCCGCAGCCGCACCGGCGTGCCGTCGTGGCTGGCGATCACCAGCGACGCGAAGTCATCGGCGCTGTGCAACTGGGTGGTGGCGGTGATCGCCATGGTGGTCTTGCCGTTGGACAAAAAGCCCTCCGGCGACGTGACGTTGGCGGCGCTGAGCGCATTGCGCAACTGGTTCGGCGAAATGCCCATCGCGTTCAATGCGCGCAGGTTCACGTCGACCCGTATCGCGGGCGTGGCGGCGCCGGCGATCTCCACCGCCGACACCCCCGGCAGCTGCCGCAGCCGCTGCGCCAGCAAGGTATCGGCCACGTTGAACAGCGCCTCGGCCGATTGCGTGTCCGAGGTCAGCGCGAAGGCGATGATCGGGTCGTCGTTGGGGTCGGCCTTCTGGTAGCTGGGCGCGCCGTTGAGGCCGGTGGGCAGATCAGGCGCGGCGGCGTTGATCGCCGCCTGCACGTCGCGCGCCGCCGCATCCAGGTCGACATCGGTATTGAACATCATGAAGACAAATGTGCGGCCCTCCGAACTGCCCGAACGCATGCTCTGGATGCCGGGCACCTGGCCCAGGTGGCGCTCCAGCGGCGCGGCCACCGTCGACGCCATCGTGCTCGCGTCGGCCCCGCTCTGGCTGGCCTGCACGAAAATCGCGGGAAACTGCATCGCCGGCAGCGCCGCCACGCCCAGCAGGAAATAGCAGATCGCCCCCACCGCAAACAGGCCCATCGCCAGCAACGAGGTACCGATCGGGCGACGGATGAAGATGCCGGAGATATTCATGGATCAAGCGTGACCGGGGAGCCTGCGGAGGTATGCCAGAGCGGGTGTGAACGACGCATTCCACTTCTCAACGGTCGAGGAGCGAAATGGTTGAGTCGCCGTCGTTCTCCACAGCCTGGCGCACACCGCTCCTCCCCCTGCTGCGCAGGGGGAGGCTGGGAGGGGGTGCTTTTGGGCGGGCGAAGAGCGACCCCTCCCCAGCCCTCCCCTGCTTGCAGGGGAGGGAGCAAGGCGGACATCGGCGGGATCACGCCGCGTTGCTGGCCTGGGCGTGGCGCAGGGCGCGCTGTTCGCGGCGCGCGGCCAGCCAGTCGGAGAAGCGCTCCATGTACAGGTAGATCACCGGCGTGGTGTACAGCGTGACCAGCTGCGACAACAGCAGGCCACCCACGATGGACACGCCCAGCGGCCGGCGCAGTTCCGCGCCGATGCCGTTGCCCAGCGCCAGCGGCAGCGCGCCGAGCATGGCCGCGGCGGTGGTCATCATGATCGGGCGGAAGCGCAGCAGGCAGGCGCGGCGGATCGCGTCGTGCGCGTTCATGCCGGTGCGGCGGGCCTCGATCGCGAAGTCGATCATCATGATCGCGTTTTTCTTCACGATGCCTATCAGCAGCACGATGCCCACGATGCCGTCCACCGACAGGCTCATGCCGCACATGATCAGCGCCAGCAGCGCGCCCACGCCGGCCGGCGGCAGGGTGGAGATGATCGTCAGCGGGTGGATGTAGCTCTCGTACAGCACGCCCAGCACGATGTAGATCACCACGATGGCGGCCAGCAACAGCAGTACCTCGTCACCGATCGATGAACTGAACTCGGCCGCCTTGCCCACGAACTCGCCGCGCACCTGCGGTGGGAAATCGAGCTCGGCCTCGGTGGCGTGGATGGCGTCGATCGCGTCGGACAGCGCGTAACCCGGCGCCACGTTGAACGCCACCGTCACCGCCGGCAACTGCTGCTGGTGGCTGATCACCAGCGGCGCGCTGGTGACCTCGGCACTGGCCAGCGACGACAGCGGGATGGTGCCGCCGCCACCGATCTCGAAGCCCACGTTGCCCGCATTGCCGATGCCCGAGGGCGTGGCCGAGTTGCTGGATTTCACCTGGCCGAAGCTGGTGGCGTTGCTGCCGGTCAGCGCGCCGTTGCCGTTGCCGCGCACGGTGAGCTTGTTCAGCAGGTCGTCCGAATTGCGGAACTCCGGCGCCACCTCCAGCACCACGCGGTACTGGTTGAGCTGGGTGAAGATGGTGGAGATCTGGCGCTGGCCGAAGGCGTCGTACAGCGTGTCGTCGATGCTCTGCACCGGCACGCCCAGGCGGCTGGCCTTCTCGCGGTCGATGGTGAGCTTCAGCGCGTTGCCCTTGTCGGCCAGGTTGTTGTCCACGTCGGCCAGTTCCGGGCGCTGGCGCAGCGCCTCGGTCATGCGGCCGGCGTAGGTGGCCAGCTCGGCCGAATTCACGTCGGACAAGGTGTACTGGTATTCGGTGGCGGCCACGCGGCTGTCCAGCGTCACGTCCTGCACCGGCTTCAGGTACAGCGCCACGCCGGGGATATCGGCCACGGTTTGCTGCAGCCGCGGCAGCAGCTTGTCCAGCCCGTCGCGGTCGCCGCGCTCCTTCAGCACGATGCTGAGCTGGCCCTGGTTGATGGTGGGGTTGATCGTGCCGGCACCGATGAACGCGGCCACGCCGGCCACGCCCGGATCCTTGCGCAGCGCCTCGGCCACGGCCTTGGTGCGGTCTTCCATCTGCGGGAAGGCGATGTTCTGGTCGGCCTGCACCACGCCGGTGATCAGGCCGGTGTCCTGCTCGGGCAGCAGGCCCTTGGGGATCACGATGTACAGGAACACGGTGAGCACCACCGCGGCGCCGGCCACCAGCATGGTCAGCTTCTGGTGATCGAGGATCCAGTCCAGCGAGCGCTCGTACGCGCCGACCGTGCGCACCCAGAGGTCGCGCTTGCCATCGGCGGCGGAGCGCTCATGTGCGTCATCGCCCGGCGGCAGTTCGTCGGGTTTCAGCAGGTAGGCGCACATCATCGGCGTCAGCGTCAGCGACACCAGCATCGAGATGGTCACCGCGATGGTCAGCACCCAGGCGAACTCGTGGAACAACCGGCCGGTGACGCCGGGCATCAGCAGCAGCGGCAGGAACACCGCCACCAGCGACACCGTCAACGACAGCACGGTGAAGCCGATCTCCTTCGCGCCGATCTCGGCCGCCTCCTTGCCGCTCTTGCCCTGCTCGATGTAGCGCACGATGTTCTCGATCATCACGATCGCGTCGTCCACCACGAAGCCGGTAGCCACGGTCAGCGCCATCAGCGACAGGTTGTCCAGCGACATGCCGGTGAACGACATCACGCCGAACGTACCCATCAGCGACAACGGCACCGCCACCGACGGGATCACCGTGGCCCACAGCCGGCGCAGGAACACGAAGATCACCGCCACCACCAGGAAGATGGTCAGCAGCAGGGTGAACTGCACGTCGTGCACCGAGGCCTGGATGGTGATGGTGCGGTCGGCGAACACGTCCAGGTGCACGTCGGCCGGCAGCGCGTTGCGCAGCTCGGGCAGCACCTGGCGGATCTGCTTCACCGTCTGCACGATGTTGGCGCCGGGTTGGCGGCGGATATCCAGCAGCACCGCCGGCTGGCCGTTGGCCCAGGCGGCGAGCTGGTCGTTCTCCACCCCGTCGACCACCTTGGCCACGTCCGACAGCCGCACCGGCGCGCCGTTCTTGTAGCTGATGATGGTGTTCTTGTATTCGGCTGCGTTGCTGAGCTGGTCGTTGGTGCCGATCGAGTAGCTCTGCGTCTTGCCGTTGAGCGTGCCCTTGGGCGCGTTGACGTTGGCCTGGGTCAGCGCGCTGCGCACGTCCTCCATGGTCAGGCCGAGGTTGGACAACTGCGCCGGGTTCACCTGTACGCGCACGGCGGGGCGCACGTTGCCGGCGATCGACACCAGGCCCACGCCCTGCACCTGCGACAGCTTCTGCGCCAGGATCGAGTCGGCCAGGTCGTTGACGTCGCGCAGCGGGCGGCTGCCCGATTGCAGCGACAGGGTGAGGATCGGCGCGTCGGCCGGGTTCACCCGGTTGTACACCGGCGGGTACGGCAGGTTGCCCGGCAGCGTGCCCTTGGCCTGGTTGATCGCCGCCTGCACGTCCTGTGCGGCGATGTCGATGTCCCGGTCCATGTTGAACTGCAGGATGATCGTGGACAGCCCGGCGGAGGAGTCCGAGCTCATCATCGCCAGGCCGGAGATCTGGCCCAGGTTGCGTTCCAGCGGCGTGGTCACCAGCGAGGCCATGGTGCTGGCGCTGGCGCCCGGGTATTGCGTGGTCACCACCAGGCTGGGCGCCTCGATTTCCGGCAGCGCGGACACCGGCAACTGCCGGTAGCCCAGGATGCCCAGCAGCAGGATCGCCACCATCAGCAGCGAGGTGGCGATCGGGCGGCGGATGAAGAGTGTGGAGAATCCCATGGCTATCCGAAACGTGTAGGAGCGGCGTCAGCCGCGGTCATGCCCAGCCAGCGGCAGATGGATCGCGCGGGCCGCGCCCCGGTGGGCGGTGGCCCGTGTCACGCGTCAGTGCCTGCGACGGCCCGCCTTGGTGTCCTGCTTCGCCTTGTCCAGCTCGGCCTGGGTCGGCACCGCCGGCACTTCGCCGGGTTTCAGCGCGTTGACCTTGCTGCCTGGCTTCAGCCGGAACTGGCCCTCGGTGACCACGCGGTCGCCGGCCTTCAGGCCGCTGCCGATCATCACGTGGCTGTCGCCCACTTCGCCGGCCACCACCACCGCCTGCATCTTGACCGTGCTGTCGCCCTGCACCTGGTAGACGTAGTCGCCATCGGGGCCGCGCTGCACGGCTTGCGCCGGGATCACCAGCGCACCCATGGCGGTACGCACCTGCAGCCGCACGTTGACGAACTGGCCGGGCCACAGCTCGTTCTTCTCGTTGGCGAACTGTGACTTCAGGCGGAACGTGCCGGTGCTGGTGTCGATCTGGTTGTCGATCACCTTCAGCACGCCGCCCGTGGCGATGGGGTGGGCGTCGACGCGGTCCAGTGCGGTCACTTCCAGTGGCGAGCTGTCGTTGGCGGCGGCGCCGCGCACCAGGTCGAGGTTCTGCTCGGGCAGGGTGAACATCACGTAGATCGGATGCAGCTGGGTCAGCGTGACGATCGCCGTGCTGGCGCTCACCACGTTGCCCGGGTCCACGTTGCGGATGCCGGCCAGGCCGTCGATCGGCGACACCACCTTGGTGTACGCCAGCTGCACCTGGGCATCGCGGATGCTGGCTGCATCGGACGCCACCGCGGCCTGGTACTGCGAGGAGGTGTTGCGCAGGGTGTCCAGATCCTGCTTCGAGATATAGCCCTTGGCCGCCAGGTCCTGGCTGCGCGCCAGGTTGCTCTTGGCGGTGGCCAGCTGCGCTTCGTCCTGCCGCTTCTTGGCCAGCGCCTGGTCAAGGGCGGCCTGGTAGGTGCGCGGGTCGATCTGCGCCAGCACCTGCCCCTTCTTCACCGGCTGGCCTTCCTGGAAATCCAGGCTCAGCAATTGGCCGCCTACTTGCGGGTTCACGGTCACCGTGTTCAGTGCCTGCACCGTGCCCAGCGCGGTGAGGAACACGGGTACGTTCTGCCGCTCCACCGGCACCACCGTCACCGGCACCGGCGTGGCCTCGGGGCCATCGGCCTTGGCGCCGGCGGCGGGCGCACCTGCAGCCTTGCCGGCGGGCTTGTGCAGCAGGCGCACGCCCACGATCGCCAGCACCACTACCGCAATCACGATCAACGTGATCTTCCAAAAACGCGACATGTAGAACTCCTGGGTTTAGCAGTGTGGCTGCCGGGAACACGACCGCGTTGGGCAGGCGTGGGGGATCCGGGATGAAAGCATAGAGGCAGTTCAACGAACCGGGACAATGCCAGTTGACACGGGTGTGTCATGACTGACGACACGGTGCTGCCGTTGCCGTGCCATGCCGCCACCCTTGCCGGTCACTATCGCCAACGCCGCACCCCGCCTGAAACTTGTGGCCCGCTTCGTTTATAATCCGCCGCTGGCATCCGCCTGCCTTCGACGGGGCCAACCGGTTGCCGGGGCATCGGGTTGTCTCGCGGCCATGGCGCTACCACTGGCGGCACTGCCGCTGACCATATTATCGGCCAGGCCCGAAACCTACCGGGCCCGGCCGGGATTATCTACTGACTGGAGTACACGCGTGAGCGGTTCCATGAGCAAATCCGACCAGACAACCATGCGCCAGTTCGCCATCATGATCGGCGGCCTCGTGGTGGTGGCGGTGATCCTGATCGTCACGGCGTTGTGCATCTACAACAACGAGCCGAAGGAAACCGACCCGACCCAGCCGGCGCGCGTTACCGAGCGGATCGCTCCTGCCGGCGCCGTGTACGCGGGCGACACCGGCCGTGCCGCGATGCAGGCGGCCGCCGAAGCCGCCACCAAGGCCGCCGCCTCGCAGGTCGCCTACGGCGGCACCACCGACGGCAAGGAAATCTACGATCACCTGTGCACCAGCTGCCACACCGGCGGCATCGCCGGCGCGCCGAAGGTGGGCGACAAGAGCGCATGGGCGCCGCGCATCGCCGAGGGCATCGACACCCTGGTCAAGCACGCGATCGAGGGTTACCACGGCCCCGACGGCAACTTCATGCCGCCCAAGGGCGGCAACCCGGCGCTGACCGACGAGCAGGTCACCAACGCCGTGCATTGGATTGTCGATCAGGCGAAGTAATTCGATCAGGCGAGCATCGCCTGATCCAACAAGCTGTCGCAAAACGCCGCCCTCCGGGCGGCGTTTTCGTTTGCCCCTTCCCCCTGTGGGGGACAAATCGGCAGGATTGCCGATTTGCACGGCGAAGCCGCCCGAAGGGTGAGGGCCAAGGATGGCCCGAATGCAGGTTGGGATGGGGAGCCCCGGCTGGCGGAAAAAGTCAAAAGCACCCCTTCCTAACCCTCCCCCTTCCGCCGCAGGGGAGGACGCCGAACCTACTCTGCATGTCGCGCAATCCACTCCCGTGCAAACACCTGCACCTGCGGAAAGAACGCCTCGAAGTGCCGCTGCAACACCGCCTCATGCTCCACCAATACCGGCACTGCCGAATCCAGCGGATTGGCCCGGCTCAGGCGTTGCCCAATCCCCGCCAGCGCCTGCCCCAGCACGGCGCGGTCGGCATAGGCAGCGGGCAGGTCGTGTTGTTCCATGTAGGCGGAAAAGCGCTGCAACCCGGGCGGCAGCAACCCATCGCGCCGGCGCAGCAGCGCGCGCAGGGCGTCCGAGCGCTGCGTCAGCGACTGCCCGCTCCAGTGCGAGAAATCGCGCGCCAGGCAATGGTCGAACCACATGTCCAGCAGGATCCCGGCGTAGCGCCGGTACGGCGGCGGCAACTGCGCCTTGGCCGCCAGCACCTCGGCGTGCGCGTCGGTATAGACGTCGATGGCGCGATGCAGGCGGATGCCGTCGATGACCCGCGGCGCGAACCGTGCCGGGTCCGGCGCGCCATGCACGAAATCGCCCAGCATGCCGCCCAGCTGCAAGGCCTCGTCGTCGCCGGCGAGCAGGGTGTGGGCCAGATGGTTCACCGGCGCGCCTTGCGGCAGCCGATCCGTCCGGCGGTTATGATCGTCCGCATGACTCCCATTGCGCTACCCGCCGATCCCGTCAGTTTTCCCGAGGAAGCGGCCAGTTTCATGCTGGCCGGACCCGCGGGCAAGCTCGAACTCATCAGCGACATCGCCGACCCCGGCTGCGCCCGCCGTGGCGTGGCGGTGGTCTGCCACCCGCATCCACTGCAGGGCGGCACCATGCACAACAAGGTGGTGACGATGGTGGAGCGGGCGTTACGCGAATCGGGACTGGACACGGTGCGCTTCAATTTCCGCGGCACCGGCGCGTCCGAAGGCACGTATGACGAGGGCAACGGCGAGGGCGACGACCTGGCCGCGGTGGTGACCTGGGTGCGGCGCACGCGGCCGGACGATGCGCTGTGGCTGGCCGGCTTTTCGTTCGGCAGCTACGTCAGCATCCGCAACGCGGTGCGCCTGCGCGCCGACGCGCTGGTCAGCATCGCGCCGCCGGTCGGCCGCTGGGCGTTCGAGACGGTTGCGCCGCCCACCTGCCCCTGGCTGATCGTGCAGGGCGAGGCCGACGAGGTGGTCGAGCCGCAAGCCGTATTCGACTGGGTGGATGCGCTGAAGCGCAAGCCGGAGCTGGTGCGGATGCCCGAGACCAGCCACTTCTTCCATCGCCGGCTGATGGACCTGCGCGGCGCCATCAAACACGCGGTGCGCGGCTGGTTGCCGGCCAAGCGGAGCGGCGCCTGACCGTCACCACGGTTTTCCGCGACGCCACCACGAACCCCGTTTTTTGATCGGCCCATGCCCGAAACCACGCTTACCCCCTCCGCCCGCTATCTCGACGGCGTCGCCGCGCATCGCTGGGAATCGGACCCGACCCAGCTGGCCTTGCTGCCCGAATTCGATCGCATGCACGCGGCGCTGTGCGCCGAACCTGCAACCGACACCGGCCTGTTTGGACGGCTGAAATCCCTGCTCGCCAGCGAGCCGGCCACGGCAGTGCCGGGCTTGTACCTGTGGGGGTCGGTCGGTCGCGGCAAGACCTTCCTGATGGACCTGTTCGTGGCCAGCCTGCCCCACGGCGTGGCGCGGCGTCGGCATTTTCACCGCTTCATGGCGGAGGTGCACGACAGCCTGCGCGCGCTGGGTGAGCGGCAGAGTCCGCTGGACGAAGTGGCGGAAGAACTTGCCGCGCATTGCCGGGTGCTGTGCCTGGACGAGTTCCTGGTCAACGACATCGGCGATGCGATGATCCTGGCCAACCTGCTGCAGGCGCTGTTCGAGCGTGGCGTGGCGCTGGTCACCACCTCCAACACCGCGCCGGCCAACCTTTATCGCGACGGCCTGCAGCGCGCCCGCTTCCTGCCTGCCATCGCGCTGATCGAGCAGCATTGCCACGTGGTGGAAATGGCCTCCTCGCGCGACTGGCGGTTGCGCGCGCTGGCGCAGGCGTCGGTCTACCACTACCCGCCCGGCGCCGAGGCGCACCGGGCGCTGGAGCGCATCTTCGCCAACCAGGCCGGCGGCGAGGTGCGCGAGGGCGGCAGCATCCACATCAACGGTCGCGACATCGCGCTGTGCAAGCGGGCCGACAACATCCTGTGGTTCGATTTCCCTGCGCTATGCGAAGGCCCGCGCGCGGTGGCCGACTACATCGAACTGGCCAAGGCCGGGCCCGCGGTGATCGTGGCCAACGTGCCGCAATTCACCGTCTACAGCGAGGATGCGGCACGCCGTTTCGTGCAATTGGTGGACGAGTTCTACGACCGCCGGGTAAAGCTGGTGCTCTCCGCCGCCGCGCCGATCACCGAGCTGTACGACGGCGAACGCCTGCGCGCGGAATTCGGTCGCACCGAGTCGCGGCTGATCGAGATGCAGAGCGAGGAATACCTGGCCAGCGCGCACCTTCCCTAGCGTGGCGCCGCGGGGGTGCATGACCCGTCATCCCGGCGAACGCCGGGATCCAGCGCCGCGGCAGCTGCGTGAAGGCACTGGATTCCAGCGTTCGCTGGAATGACGGGTAGAAATTCGATCAACGTATCGCTAGATGCCGTCGCTGGCTGTGGAAGTTGGCTGCGCCCGCTGAAACCGCCGATGGTGAATCAGCAAGCCGCTGTAATACACGAGGTAGTAACCGACCAGCACGCCGACCACCAGCATCGTCAGCGGGCTGGCGCTGTGGGTTGCCATCGCGTGACCCATCGGGTCCTCCACGCCGGGCGGGATCTGCGAGCCGATGAACGCGAAACGCCAGGCCAGCCGGCCCAGCAGCAGCAGCGTGAGCAGCGCGCCGATCCAGGTGTTGGGCACGTAGCCGTCGCCGCGCACGGGGTCGGTTTCGAAGCGGGTGAGTTTCAGCCCCAGCAGGCCGATGGCGCCGCCGATCAGCATGCCAGCCAACGCCCCTTCGGCCAGCGCCAGCCGATGCAGGCCGCTGAGCAGCAGCAAGCCGCCGACCACCGCGAAAATGGCCACCCGGAAAACCATGCGTTTGCGGCGGATCGGCTGGCGGCCGAATTGCCGGCTGATACGCCGCCACATCATCCAGGCGATAAACGGCAGCGCGACGAGGTAACTGAGCATGTGCGCGGGCATGGCGCGATCCGGTGACGGTATGGCGCCAGCTTAGTGCGGCGGTCGTTGCGCTGACGAGTGACGGTTGTCAGTGTTTTTGTGTGCACGGGGGCCGATATCGACGCGTTGCACCGGCTTCTCCGCAAGCACCGGCCCCTCTCCTCTTTCCTCTCCCCCAAGGGGGAGAGGAGGTCACGGTGGCTTCGGACTTCCGCGTTTCGCGGCGGCAAGCCCACACAACGCCGCGCCTCAAAATCGAAAGATGCCGTAATCCCCTCTCCTCTGCGGGGAGAGGGTAGGGAGAGGGGGACACGTCGCGGGAAAGCCGCAACGAAGTTATTACTGGCTTACTTCGCCTTCCCCTGATTCGCCACCGCAGCCATCTTCGCCGCGATCGCATCCGCATCGCCCAGGTAGTAGTGGCGCAGCGGTTTCAGCTCGTCGTCGAATTCATAGACCAGCGGCACGCCGTTGGGGATGTTCAATTCCACGATGGCTTCGTCGGAAATGCCGTCCAGGTACTTCACCAGCGCACGCAGCGAGTTGCCGTGCGCGGCCACCACCACGCGCTGGCCGGCCTTGATCGCCGGCGCCAGCACCTCGTGCCAGTACGGCAGCACGCGGGCCACGGTGTCTTTCAGGCACTCGGTGTCGGGGATGTCCCTGGGGTCGAGCGTGGCGTAGCGCGGGTCGTTCACCGACTCGTTGGCGCTGCGCTCCAGTGCCGGCGGCGGGATGTCGTAGCTGCGGCGCCAGATCTTCACCTGGTCCTCGCCGAACTTGGTGGCTGTCTCGGCCTTGTTGAGGCCGGTCAATGCGCCGTAGTGGCGCTCGTTGAGGCGCCAGTCGGTCAGCACCGGGATCCACATCAGCTCCATCGCATCCTGCACGCCCCACAGCGTGCGCACGGCGCGCTTGAGCACCGAGGTGTGCGCCACGTCGAACGTGTAGCCGGCCTCTTTCAGCAGACGGCCCGCCTCGGCGGCCTCGGCCACGCCCTGTTCGGTGAGATCGACATCGGCCCAGCCGCTGAAGCGGTTGTCGAGATTCCACTGGGATTGGCCGTGCCGGATCAGTACGAGTTTGTGCATGGTGGGCGCCGTTTGTGCAGAGGAGGGAAACGATGAATGGTGCAGCCCAGCATCGGGTATCGTCAAATGCAGCCCTGCCACAGGTCATGCCAACCCATGGCGCCGCCAGCGCATCTCAAGCCGTCACCCATCACGAGGAACTGCCCATGCGTCGCATCCTGTTTGCCCTGCTCCTGGTTCTGCCGCTGCTGGCCGCGGCCAGCGACAACGATATCGACAAGATCAATGGCGCCGCGCGGGTGGAGGCCGGGCAGCACGCCGGTGACGTCAGCACCGTCAATGGCGCGGTGGAGATCGGCGCCGGCGCCATCGTCAAGGAGGCTCAGACCGTTAACGGCGCGGTGACCCTGGGCGAGCGCGCGCAGGCGGCCGAGCTCAGCACGGTGAACGGCGCCATCCACCTCGGCACCGACAGCAAGGTCAACGGCGACGTCGATGCCACCAACGGCAGCGTCGAGCTGGCCAGGGGCGCCGACATCGGCGGCAAGCTCAGCAACGTCAACGGCGCCATCACGCTGGACGCGGCGCATGTGGCCGGCGGCATCGAAACGGTGGCCGGGGATATCACCGTCGGCGCCGGCTCGCAGGTGGAAGGTGGCATCCTGGTCGACAAATCCAGCAGCTGGTTTGGCGGCAACGACCGCAAGCCGACCGTGGTGATCGGCCCGCATGCCGTGGTCAAGGGCACGCTGGAATTTCGCCGCGACGTGGTGCTGAAAGTCAGCGACAGCGCGCAGATCGGCCCGGTGAAAGGCGCCACGGTGCAGACGTTCAGCGGCGCGACTCCGTAAGTTCGCGCGGCTCGTGTAGGAGCGGCTTCAGCCGCGACGCTCTTGCTTAAGATGCGAAGAGCGTCGCGGCTGAAGCCGCTCCTACAACAGCAGTGAGCCTGTTAGCGCGCCAGCCAGCCCCCATCCACCGGCAATACCGTGCCGTGCACGTAATCCGAGGCGGCTGCGGCCAGGAACACCACCGCGCCGGCCAGGTCGGCCGGCACGCCCCAGCGGCCTGCCGGGATGCGCGCCACGATCTCGCGCTGGCGCTTTTCGTCGGCGCGCAGCGCGGTGGTGTTGTTGGTTTCGAAATAGCCGGGCGCGATCGCGTTGACGTTGATGCCGTGCGCGGCCCACTCGTTGGCCAGCAGCCGGGTCAGCCCCAGCAGGCCGGATTTGCTGGCCGTATAGGAGGCCACCCGGATACCGCCCTGGAAGGACAGCATCGAGGCGATGTTGACGATCTTGCCGGGCCGCTTGCGCTCCACCAGCCGTCGCGCCACGGCCTGCGAAAGGAAGAACACGGTCTTCAGGTTCACGCCCATCACCGCATCCCAGTCCTCCTCGCTGAAATCCAGCGCGTCGTTGCGGCGGATGGTGCCGGCGTTGTTGACCAGGATATCGATGCCGCCCAGCTCGCGCTCGACGGCTTCGATGATGGCGGGGACCGGCGCGGCGGTATCCAGCGATGCCTCGACCCAGTGGAAGCGGCGCCCGGCCGCGCGCACCGCTTGGGCGGTGTCGGCCGGATCGGTGCGCCCCACGGCGGCCACGTCGGCGCCGGCTTCGGCCAGCGCGATCGCCATGGCCTGGCCCAGGCCGGTATTGGCGCCGCTGACCAGCGCCACCTTGCCCTGCAATGAGAAGGGATTCATGGCGACCTCACTTCAACTGGCAGATGTCGAGCACATGCATGTCGGTGTAATCGAGATTCTCGCCGCCCATCGCCCAGATGAAACAGTAGTTGCTGGTGCCGGCGCCCATGTGGATCGACCACGGCGGCGACACCACCGCCTCGCCGTCGGCGATCACGATGTGGCGCTGCGCATCGGGCACGCCCATGAAGTGGTAGACGCGGTCGTTTTCGCCCAGGTCGAAATAGAAGTACACCTCCGAGCGGCGGTCGTGCAGGTGCGGCGGCATGGTGTTCCACACGCTGCCGGGCTTGAGCACGGTCAGCCCCAGCAGCAGCTGCGACGAGGCGCAGGTGGCCGGCACGATGTACTGGTAGATGGTGCGCTCGTTGGAGGTTTCCAGCGCGCCGCGCTCCAGCGCCACGGCCTGGTCGATCGGGATGTGCTTCAGCTCGAAACGGGCGTGCGCGGGGGTGGAGATCAGGTAGAAACGCGCCGGGTTGGCCGGGTCCACCGACTCGAAACTCACCTCGGCGCTGCCCATCGGCACGTACAGGCCATCCTTCGGCTGCATCTCGAACACCTGGCCGTCGACGCGGATGCGGCCCACGCCGCCGCCCACGTTCACCGCGCCCAGCTCGCGCCGCTGCAGGAACGGCTGGCCGGCGGCGGAGGCCGGCTCGGTCTGCTGCGGCAGCGCCAGCGCCTGCTTCACCGGGGCGGCGCCACCGATCACGAAGCGCTCGTTGTGGCTGTAGTTGAGGCGGACCTCGTCGGCGGCGAACAAGTCGCTCATCAGGTAGCGGTCGCGCAGCTGGTCGTTGCTGGCGCCGTCCATCATGTCGGGGTGGGTGGCGTGGTAGGTCTTCTGGTACATGTCGGTCCTCATGCGGTGGGCGCGCGGCGTTCAGGGAGCGCGTGGGTCGGCAGGCCGCCGGAGCGGGTCGACGGCGGTGGGCCTGCGGCAGCCGTCGACGGTGATGAACCCCCATCATAGCCATCTGGGCAGGTTTTGGTGACCGGTGTCATCGGAGGCTGGAAGAATCCCTGTTGCCCTGCTGGGATGATGGTCAGCGCTGTGGTGGGCGGTGACTTTCGGGATGTCTTCCAACCCGGATTCGGGTGTAGCGTGATGGATTCATCGGCCGCGATGCTCGACAAGCCTGCGCCGCGGCGCTCCAATGACACCGGTTACTAGTTCGCATCCCAAAACCATGTCCTCAGATCGCTCCGCTCCGCTGACCGCCCTGCATGTCCACGCCGAGGACGATGTGGCGATCGCCCTCACCGACCTGGCCGAGGGCACCGTCGTATCGCTGGCTTCCGGTGACGTCCAGCTGCGCCAGGCCGTGCCGCAGGGGCACAAGTTTGCCGTGCGGGCGCTGGCCGCCGGTCAGCCGGTGCACAAATACGGTTTCGCGATCGGCCGCACCACCACGGCGGTGGCCGCGGGCGATTGGGTACACACGCACAACATGGCCACCGGGCTGTCGGGCACGCTGGATTACCACTACCAGCCGCTGGCCGCGGCGCCAATGCAACACACCGACCGCACCGCCGTTTTCCAGGGCTACCGCCGCGCCGATGGCCGAGTCGGCACCCGCAACGAGATCTGGGTGCTGTGCACGGTGGGCTGCGTGGCGCGCACCGCGCGGCGCATCGCCGAGCAGGCCGAGCGCCGCTTTGGCGGGCGCGTCGACGGCGTGCATGCGTTCACCCACCCGTTCGGTTGCTCGCAACTGGGCAGCGATCTGGAACACACCCGGCAGATGCTGGCCGCGCTGGCGCGCCACCCCAACGCCGGCGGCGTGTTGCTGGTGGGCCTGGGTTGCGAGTCGCTGCAGATGAAGTGGCTGCTGGAGGCGATGGACGGTATCGACCCGGCACGCCTGCGCTGGTTCAACTCGCAGCTTGCCGACGACGAGGTGGAGCAGGGACTGGCCGCGGTGGAGGAACTGGTGGCGGTGGCCGAACAGGACCGGCGCCAGCCCTGCGACCTGTCGGACCTGGTCATCGGCCTGAAATGCGGCGGCTCCGACGGCTTCAGCGGCATCACCGCCAACCCGGTGGTGGGGCGCATTGCCGACCGGGTGGCCGCGGCCGGCGGCACGCCCATCCTCACCGAGATTCCCGAGATCTTCGGCGCCGAGCGCATGCTGATGGCGCGCGCGCAGAGCCGCGAGGTGTTCGAGCAGATCGGCACCCTGGTCAACGACTTCAAGCGCTATTTCCTCGATCACGGCCAGCCGGTGCACGAGAACCCCTCGCCCGGCAACATCGCCGGCGGCATCACCACGCTGGAGGAGAAGTCGCTGGGCGCGGTGCAGAAAGGCGGCCATGCCACCGTCACCCAGGTGCTGCGCTACGGCCAGCGCGCGCAGTCGCCCGGCCTGGCCCTGCTGGAGGCGCCCGGCAACGACGCGGTATCGGCCACCGCGCTGACCGCCGCCGGTGCTACCGTGATCCTGTTCACTACCGGTCGCGGCACGCCGCTGGGCTTTCCGGTGCCGACGCTGAAAATCGCCACCAACAGCGCGCTGGCCGCGGCCAAGCCGCGATGGATCGACTTCGACGCGGGCGCGTTGCTGGATGGTCGCGGCATGGAGGCCTTGGCCGACGCGCTGCAGCAACTGGTGCTGGACACGGCGTCGGGAAAACCGGCCCGCAACGAGATCAACGACGAGCGCGAGATTGCCTTGTGGAAGACCGGAGTCACCCTGTGAGCCGCGCGAAAGCCGCCGTCACCGGTGCCCCCACCGCGCTGCTCGGCCCGGACACGTTGCCCGCACCGGCGACCCACCTGGCGCTACCCGACTATCCGCTGGACGCCATCAGCATCGGCATCGTCCATCTGGGGCCCGGCGCCTTCCACCGTGCCCACCAGGCCGTGTTCATCGATCGCCTGCTGGCGCGCGAACCGGGTTGGGGCATCTGCGCGGTATCGCTGAAAAGCCGCGGCCTGCGCGATGCGCTGCGGCCGCAGCATGGCCTGTACACGATGGCGGTACTGGATCAGCAGGTGTCCTACCGGGTGATCGGCGCGCTGCGCGAAGTGCTGGTGGCCGCGGAGGATCGCGAGCGCGTGCTGGAGCGGCTGGCCAACCCGCAGACCCGCATCGTTACCCTCACCGTCACCGAGAAAGGCTATTGCCTGGATGCCCGCGGCGAGCTGGACCTGCGCCACGTGGACGTGATGCACGACCTGGCCACGCCGCAGCAACCGGCCAGCGCCCTCGGCTTTCTCGTCGAAGGTCTGCGCCGTCGCCACGTGCGCGGGCTGGCGCCGTTCACCACGATCAGCTGCGACAACCTGGTCGACAACGGCCTGCGCCTGCGCGCCGCCGTGCTGCGACTGGCCACGGCGCAAGGCAGTACCGCGTTGGCGCGCTGGATCGAGCAGGAAGCGACCTTCCCCCGCACCATGGTGGACAGCATCGTGCCGGCCACGGATACCGCCCTGTGCCAGCGCGTGAGCGAGGCGCTGGGCGTGCGCGACCAGTGGCCAGTGCAGCGCGAGGCGTTCAGCCAGTGGGTGATCGAGGACGCGTTCTGCAACGAGCGCCCCGATTTCGCCAGCGTCGGCGTCACCCTCACCGGCGACGTGCCGGCGTACGTGCGCGCCAAGCTGCGCCTGCTCAACGGCGCGCATTCCTCGCTGGCCTATCTGGGCCTGCTGCTGGGCCACGCCAGCGTGGGCGATGCCATGGACGACCCGGCGCTGGCCGCGTTCGTGCGCCGCCTGATGATGGAGGACATCCAGCCCACCCTGGTCAGCCCGCCCGGCATGGATCTGGCCGCCTACACCGAGTCGATCCTGCAGCGCTTCCGCAACCCCACGATCCGCCACGAGCTGGCGCAGATCGCGTGGGACGGTTCGCAGAAACTGCCGTTCCGCCTGTTCGGCACGATTCTCGACCACCTGCGCAGCGGCCACCCGATCGAACGGCTGTGCCTGCCGGTGGCGGCATGGATGCATTTCGTGCGGCAACGGGCGCAGGCGGGCGAGACGCTGGTCGATCCGCTGGCGCCGGAACTGCTCAGGATCGGCCGCGCCTGCGTGAACGAGGTGGCGCACGACCTGCCGGCGTTTCTCGCGCTCGACGCCGTGTTCCCGCCCGCGCTGACGGGCAACCGCCGTTTCGTCGATGCCATGGCGCAGGCTTATGACTGCTTGCGGCTGAAGCCCGAACGCCTGGCGAAAATGTTGCGCGAAACCGATGTGGCGTTGCGCTGAGTCACCGAACCAACCTGTGGGAGCGACTTCAGTCGCGATGCTGTTGCTGTGAAACTCCAAGGCAGGAGCATCGCGACTAAAGTCGCTCCCACAGCGAAACCGGACCCTACAGCCAGTCGCGGGGCTTCAGGTAAGCCGCCAGCTTCGCCTCGGCCGAGCCGGGTTCCGGCTCGTACGCGTACTCGAAACGCACCCGTGGCGGCAGGCTCATCAGGATCGATTCGGTGCGCCCGCCCGACTGCAGGCCGAACAGGGTGCCGCGGTCGTAGACCAGGTTGAACTCCACGTAGCGTCCGCGCCGGTACAACTGGAACTCGCGCTCGCGTTCGCCGTAAGGCGTGTCCTTGCGGCGCTCCACGATAGGCAGGTAGGCGTCGAGAAAGCCCTCGCCCACGTCGCGGGTGAAGGCGAAGCAGCGCTCGAAACCGCCCTCGTTCAAGTCGTCGTAGAACAGTCCGCCCACGCCGCGGGTCTCGTCGCGGTGCTTCAGGTAGAAGTACTCGTCGCACCACTGCTTGTAACGCGAATAGACGTCCATACCGTACGGCTCGCACAAGTCGCGCGCCACCGAGTGCCAGTGCTGCACGTCTTCGTCCACCGGATAGAACGGGGTGAGGTCGAAACCGCCGCCGAACCACCACACCGGCTCCACGCCCTCCTTGCTGGCCTCGAAATAGCGCACGTTGGCGTGGGTGGTGGGCACGTGCGGGTTTTTCGGGTGCAGCACCAGCGACACGCCGGTGGCGATGAAGCTGCCGCCGGCTAGGTCGGGCCGGTGCGCGGTGGCGCTGGGCGGCAGCTGGTTGCCGGACACGCGCGAGAAATTCACCCCGGCCTGCTCGAACACCGCGCCATCGCGCAGCACGCGGGTGCGCCCGCCACCACCGGCGGGGCGCTGCCAGGCGTCTTCCTCGAAACGGGCGCTGCCGTCGGCCTGCTCGATCGCGCTGCAGATGCGATCCTGCAGATCGCGCAAAAAGGTTTCGGCAAGATCGGCTTGCTGGCTCATCGTGGGGCTCGTCGCGGGGGAATGGCGCAAGCTTAGCAAGCGACCCCGGGGTACCTCTGCGGCGGGGTGCCGCGGCGGGCTGAGCTGGATCAGGTTCCGGGTGGTTTTGTCATCCAGGCGGCGCAAACTACTGTAGGAGCGACTTCAGTCGCGACGCTCTTGCTCCGGTACCTCAAGGTAGAAGCGTCGCGACTGAAGTCGCTCCTACAGTGTTCTTGAGCGTCAGCTGATCCGTTCGGTCATGCGGTGGCGCCCGGTCAGGCGCGCCCAGCGCAGGCCGATGTCGATCCACATCAAGTAGGTCGCTTCCATCAGCAACAGGCCGACGTAACGCGGCCGTTTCGGCAACACCGGCTCGGCGGCGATCGGCACGCTGTCGAAGCCCAGCCGCCGGGCCAGTAGCAGGCAGCGCGCCAGGTGGTAGCGGCTGGTGACCAGCGCCACGGTGGGCAGCTCGCCGGCGGGCGGTTGCGCCTGCAGCAGGCGGCGGGCGTGGCGCAGGTTTTCCAGCGAATCGATCGAATCCTGCTCCAGCTCGATTTGCGCCACTGCGGGCAGGCCGCGCCGTTGCAGCCAGGCCAGGCCGGCTTCGGCCTCGCTGCGGTTGCCGCCGCTGCGGCCGCCCAGCAACAGCAGGTGATCCACCTGTTGTTGCCGAAGCAAGGCCATCGCCCGGCGCAGACGCAGGCGGTAATCGCGCTGCGGGTGGTCGTGCCCCAGCCGCTGCCCGAACACCAGCACGGTCATCCGGCGCGGCGGCGCCAGCGGGCTGCGCACGGCAATCCGCCAGACATGGATCAGGTAGCCCAGCCACACCAACCCGGCACTCAGCAGCATGACCAGCACCGTCACCAGCGCGGCGTATTGCACGTCGCGATCGCGCAGGTAGCGCAGGCGTCGTTGCGCGGGGGAAAGGCTGGGAGACAAGGGTGGGTGCATGCAAGAAAGAGAGGCAGTGTGCGCAAACGCCCCCACTCGCGCAATTCCGTGAAGGCAACCCTCACATTCGTCGCGGCGGCGACAAGGCGCCGATCAGACTAGGCAAGCCCCGGAGCGCCCGCTACGCTCCGGCGGATGTCTTTGTCGATGATGCCTCTCGCGGTTACCGCGTACACCGCCACTTCCGCCATGGGCCACGGCCTGGACGCGCAGCGCGAAACGCTGGAGCGCATGCGCAGCGGCCTGCGTCCCAACGATTTCAGCAGCGCGCCGCTGGCGTGCTGGATCGGTCGGGTCGATGGGCTGGAGCAGGCCGCCCTGCCCGCGGAACACGCGTCCTGGGAATGCCGCAACAACCGGCTGGCCTGGCTGGGGCTGAACCAGGACGGCTTCCTGGCCCAGGTGCAGGAAGCGCGGCAGCGCCATGGCGCCAGCCGCATCGGTCTGTTCGTGGGCACGTCCACCTCCAGCATCGGTGCCACCGAGGAGGCCTATCGGCGGCTCGATGCCAATGGCAATTTCCCCGCCGACATGCAGCGCCCGGCGATCCATGCGCCGCACTCGCTGGCGGCTTTCGTCGCCGCCGCGCTGGGGCTGGAAGGCCCCTGCCTCACCGTGTCCACCGCCTGCTCGTCCAGCGCCAAGGTGTTCGCCAGCGCGCAGCGGATGATCGCGCTGGGGTTGATCGACGCAGCCGTGGTGGGCGGCGTGGATACCTTGTGCGACAGCGTACTGTTCGGCTTCAACGCGCTGGAGCTGGTGTCGACCCAACCGTGCCGCCCGTTCGACGTGGCGCGCGATGGCATCTCGATCGGCGAGGCGGCGGGCTTCGCCCTGCTGCAGCGGGTGGAAGCGGCGCCGCAGGCACCACGGCTGCTGGGCTACGGCGAGGCCAGCGACGCGCACCACATGTCCACGCCGCATCCGCAGGGGCTGGGCGCGGGGCTGGCGCTGCATGCGGCGCTGGCGCGGGCCGGGCTCGAGGCGGCGCAGGTGGACTACCTCAACCTGCATGGCACGGCCAGCCAGAAGAATGACGAGGTGGAAGCCGCGCTGGTCAGCCGCACGTTTCCCGCCACCACGCGGGCCAGTTCCACCAAGGGCTTCACGGGCCACACGCTGGGCGCATCCGGCATCCTGGAGGCCACCGTGGCGCTACAGGCGATCGAACACGGCCTGGTCCCCGGCAATCTCGGTGGCGACACGCCGGACCCGGCCTGCGGCCCCAGCTTCGCCTGGCGCAACGAGCACCAGCCAGTCCAGGTGGCGTTGAGCAATTCGTTCGGTTTCGGCGGCAACAACGCCTGCCTGGCGTTCGCGGCGGCGGGGTTTGCGGCATGAGCGCGCTGCGGATTCACGTCGACGGCATGGGTCTGTGGTCGCCGCAACTGGGTGATTTCGATGCCTTGCGCAGCCTGCTCGATGGTGGTTCGCCGCCACCGCCGCCGGCGCGCCCGGCGGCGGCCAGGATGGCGCCGAACGAGCGCCGTCGCGCACCGGAAAGCGTGCTGCTGGCGGTCGAGGTGGCCGGCCAGGCGGTGGCCATGAGCGGGCGCGAGGCGGCCAGCCTGGCCTGCGTTTTCGCCTCGTCGCATGGCGAGCAGTCGATCACCGATTACATGTGCGCCACGCTGGCGCACTCGCCAACCGAACTGTCGCCGACCCGCTTCCACAACTCGGTGCATAACGCGCCGGTCGGCTACTGGACGATCGCGGTGGGTTGTCACGAGCCGTCCACCGCCGTGTGCGCGCATCGCGCCAGTTTCGGCGCGGGCCTGCTGGAGGCCGCCGGCCAGGTGCTGGCCGAGCAGCGGCCCGTGCTGCTGGTATGCGCCGACACCGCCGGCAGTGGGCCGCTGGGCAAGGTGATCGGCGGTGAACAACCGTTCGCCTGCGCATTGGTGCTGGCCCCCGCGGCGAGCCCGGCGACGCGGGCGCGGCTCGATATCCAGCTGAATGCCGGTGGCGAAGGGACCGATCTGGAGCCGCCGCTGAGTGGCTGGCGCGCGGGCAACGCATCCGCCGAAGCACTGCCGTTGCTGGCCATGCTGGCCCGCGGCACCGGCCGCTGCCAGCTGGCTGCCGGCCCCCGACTGGGCTTGCAGATCGACACGGAGGCGGTCGCTTGAACACCCCGCGCTGGTGCGTGCTGATTCCCTGCCTCAATGAAGAGGCGGCCATCCAGTCGGTGGTGGAATCCGTGCTGGCGCTGGGCGCACCGGTGATCGTGATCGACGACGGCTCGGACGACCGCACCCCGGAGATCGTGGCCGCGCTGCCGGTGACCTTGTTGCGCCACACGCACCGCCGCGGCAAGGGCGAAGCCCTGCGGCGCGGCTTTCGCGAAGCACTGCGCCAGGGTTACGACGCCGTGGTGACGATGGATGGCGACGGCCAGCACCTGGCCAGCGACATTCCGCGCATTGCCGCCGCCGCCGCCCGCTACCCGGACCACATCGTGATCGGCGCGCGCCTGCTGGACAGGGATCAGCAGCCCAAGGGCCGCCGCCGCGCCAACGCCGTGGCCGACTGGGGCGTCTCCTGGGCCTGCGCCCAGCCGGTGGCCGACACCCAGAGCGGGCAGCGCTGGTATCCGCGCGCGGCGCTGGAACTGGTTGATCTGCCGGCGGAAAATTTTGTGTTCGAGGCGGCCATCCTGATTGTCGCCTCGCGCGAGAAGAAGCTTGGCGTGGTCTCCGTGCCGATCGCTTCGCGCTACCATGGCTCGTTCCGACCCAGCCATTTCAGCCCGGTGCGCGATGTGGTCCGCATCACGGTTTACACCATTGGCCGGGTCGTGCATTACGGCCATATCATGGCCAGCCATCGTCGATCGCGTGGTACGCCGACGATCGTGCAGGACCAGTTGGGGGTTGTCTGACGAGGGGTTGTACGACCAGGGGTTACAGGTAGTTTCGGGGAGAAGGCAAGTGTTGTTGTTGCAGCTGGTCGTGATATTGACCGCGTCGAGGACGCTGGCGTGGGTGTTGCGCTGGCTTGGCCAGCCGCGGGTGATCGGGGAAATGCTGGCCGGCCTGGCACTGGGGCCGATATTGCTGGGCACCGTGGCGCCGGAGTGGCAACAGTGGCTGTTCGCCGCCGACACACTGCCCGCGCTGGATGCGCTGAGCCAGCTCGGCCTGGTGTTGTTCATGCTGATCGTGGGTGCCGAACTGCGCCTGCCTGCCGGCTCGCATCGCTCGCTGCGCGCCGCCGGCGCGGTCGGCGTGCTGGCGGTGCTGCTGCCGATGGCGCTGGGCCTGCTGATCGCGCCCAGCCTGCAGGCGCGATTCGCCCCGCCGGGGGTTTCGTTCTGGGCGTTCGCGATGTTCCTGGCCGCGGCCATCGGCATCACCGCGATGCCGGTGCTGGCGCGCATCCTCAAGGACTCGCGCCGCACCTGCACGCCCGTGGGCCAGCTCGCCCTGGCCAGTGCCGCGGTGGCCGATGTGCTGGCCTGGCTGGCGCTGGCGTTTGCCATGGCGATGGCCTCGTCGAACGGCGACTGGACGCCGTTCCTGCGCGCCTCGATCGGCGTCGTCGCGATGATCCTGCTGTGCCTTGGCGTGTTGCGCCCGTGCCTGGCGTGGCTGTTGCGACGCCACGCGCAGCAAGGCCACCCCGACAGCTACATGCTGGCCCTGCTGCTGATCGGCACGTTCGCCTGCGGTGCGCTGACCCACTGGATGCATCTGCACGCGGTGTTCGGCGCCTTCCTGTTTGGCGTGGCCTTGCCGCGCAACGATGCGCTGCTGGCCAGCCTGATCCTGCGGCTGGAGAACATCACCGTGATGGCGCTGCTGCCGGTGTTCTTCGCGCTGGCCGGCCTCAGCACCACCGCCGCGGCGCTGGACATCCAGGCCTTCGGCGCGCTGGCCCTGATCCTGCTGGTGGCGGCGTCCGGCAAGCTGTTCGGCGGCGCCGTGGGCGCGCGGCTGGGCGGTTACCGCTGGCGCGACGCCTTCGCGGTGGGCTCGCTGATGAACGCCCGCGGCATGATGGAGCTGATCGTGCTGAAGGTGGGCCTGGATGCCGGGGTGATCGGGCCGCAACTGTTCACCATCCTGCTGCTGATCGCCATCATCACCACGATGATGGCCACCCCGATGCTGGTGGCCCTGGATCGCCGGCCCGCGCCAGCGCGGCCGATGATCCCCGCTGACACCATCCCGCACGCCCCCCCACTGGAGTAAACATGACCGCCACCACGGACGGCCAGACCACACACGACGTCGTCATCCTGGGCGGGGGCCTTGCCGGTCTGACCCTGGCGCTGCAACTGCACGACCGGCTTCCCGGGCTCGACATCGTGGTGCTGGAACGCGCCACCCATCCGCTGCCGCTGGCCGCGCACAAGGTGGGCGAATCCACCGTCGACATCGGCGCGCATTACTTCGGCGAAACCTTGGGCCTGCGCGATTATTTGCAGCGCGAACACATCCTGAAGTTCGGCCTGCGCTACTTCTTCACCCACGGCAGCAGCGCGATCGATGCCGTTGCCGAACTGGGCGTCAGCGAGGTCTTCCCCGCCCCCAGCTACCAGCTGGACCGCGGCATCTTCGAGAACTTCCTGGGCCAGGAAGTGGTTCGCCGCGGCATCGATTTCCGCCAGGGCAGCCGCGTGCGCGGCTTCGACCTGGGCAAGGGCAGCGACGGCCATGTCGTGCGCTGCAGCGACGCGGATGGCGAGCACGTGCTGCATGCGCGCTGGCTGGTCGATGCCTCCGGCCGCGCCGGCCTGGTGCGGCGGCGGTTGGAGCTCACGGTGGACAACGGCCACCACGTCAATGCCGCCTGGTTCCGCGTCGACGAGCGACTCAAGCCCGACGACTGGTCCGATGACCCGGACTGGCGCCGCCGCTGCACGCCGCCGGAGCGCTGGCGTTCCACCAACCACCTGTGCGGCCCCGGCTACTGGGTGTGGCTGATTCCGCTGGCCTCGGGCGCGCATTCGGTCGGCATCGTGGCCGACGCGGCCATGCACCCGCTGGAGGAGTTCAACACCTTCGACCGTGCCCAGGCGTGGCTGGCGCGCCATCAGCCGGCAGTGGCGCGCGAGGTGGCACGGTGTGCCGACAAGCTGCTGGATTTCCGCTTCCTGCGCAATTATTCCTACGGCTGCTCGCAGCTGTTCAGCGCCGACCGCTGGGCGCTGGCCGGCGAGGCCGGTGCGTTCCTCGACCCGTTCTATTCCCCCGGCAGCGACTTCATCGCCATCGGCAACACCTACATCTGCCAGCTGATTGCCGACGATCACGCCGGCCTGCCGCTGGCGCCGCGCGTGCGCAGCTACGAGCGGCTGTACCAGTCGTTCTACGACAGCATGCTGCAGATCTTCCGCGACCAGTACCCACTGTTCGGCGACGTCACCGTGATGGCCGCCAAGATCATCTGGGACCACGCGTTCTACTGGGGCGTGCTGTGCCAGCTGGTGTTCCAGCAGCGGCTGGCCGACGTGGCGCTGTTCGCCGACGTGGCACCCGAGCTGGCGCTGGCGCAGGAGCTCAACCAGCGCATGCAGGCGCGCTTCCGCCAATGGCACGAAACCACCACGCCGCAAAACCCGCCGGTGATCTTCGACCAGCGCCAGCTGCCGTGGTTCGTCGCCCTCAACGAGGGCATGCACGACACCCTGGACGACGCCGGCGTGCGCGAGCGGCTGCGTGAGAACGTGCGCCTGCTGCAAGGTCTGGCGGACGCCATCGACGCGCAGGCCGCCGCCGGCGCGGACGTGGACGCCACGCCTTCCGGCCAGCCACAGCCGATGTTGTTCATGGCGCCGGGCTGAACCGGACGGTCGCGCGGGTGAACGCTGGTCAGCGAGCCGAATAAACACCATAATCGGCTCATTCAATGAGCTGAATAGGTCTGCTAATCGGCTCACAACCCGGAGCGCCGCGCTTGGACAGTCCCCGCTGGATCTGGCAAAAGCCGCATTGGCCGCATTTTCGCTGGCAGGCCGAAACGCTGGCACCCCTGCTGCGTGACTGCCAGCACGCCCAAGGCCGGCTGCTGGGCATGGCGGGCGCCGTCGCGGGTGAACCCCGGGCGCAGGACGAGCTGGACACCTTGCTGCAAAACATCATCACCTCGTCGGCGATCGAGGGGGAGTCGCTCAACGTCGGATCGGTGCGCTCGTCGCTGGCCCGCCGATTGGGTGTTGCCGTCGACGCAGGCGCGCGCCCCACCCCGCGCAGCGAAGGTCTGGCCGAGTTGATGTTCGATGCCATCCAGCACAGCGATACACCGCTGGATATGCCGCGCCTGTTGCATTGGCATGTGTGGTTATTTCCCCAACCTGACACCTTGCTCGCGCACCCGGTTCGCGTCGGTCGACTGCGCGGCGACGAGCCGATGCAGGTGGTGTCCGGGCGCATCGATCGACCCACCGTGCATTTCGAGGCGCCGCCGCGCGCGGGGTTGGAAACCGAGCTCAATGCCTTCCTCGACTGGTTCAACGCCAGCCGTGGCGATACCCGCCTCGACCCGCTGTTGCGCGCCGGCATTGCCCACTTCTGGTTCGTCACCCTGCATCCCTTCGACGATGGCAATGGTCGACTCACCCGCGCCATCACGGATCTTGCGTTGGCCCAAGGCGAACACCAGGCCATCCGCTTTCATGCCATGTCGGCCAGCATCCTGGGCGACCGCGCGGGCTACTACCGCGTGCTGGAATCCAGCCAGAAGGCCGATCTCGACATCACGGCCTGGCTGCACTGGTTTCTGTCCACATTGTTGAACAGCCTGCAGCAAGCGCTGCAGCGCATCGATCGCGTGCTGGCCAAGGCGCGCTTCTGGCAGCAGCACCATCACCATGGCTTGTTGCCCGAGCAGATCAAGCTGCTCAACCGCCTGCTCGATGGCGGCGAGCGCGGCTTCGAAAGCGGCATCAGCGCCGCCAAATACCAGGCGCTGGCTAGGGTATCCAAGGCCACCGCCACCCGTCATCTGGCGGACCTGTTGGACAAGGGGTGCCTGGAGCGGCTGCCGGGCGGCGGCCGCAGCACGCGGTATCAAATCAAGGCGGTTCAGCCGACCGCGTAGATCACGGCCGCGCGACCCGTCGCCAGCACGCGGCCGCGATGCTCGACGCGGAACGCGTATTGCGCGCCGCTGTCGTCGGCGTAGAGGCATTCGGCATGGACGTCCAGACGGCCATCCAGGCTGTCGACATATTCCTCGTGCAACTGCACATCGCGCAGGCTGACCAGCCGCCCCGGCCGCACTTTCTCCACGCCATCCGCCTGTGCCAGCAGCGCGCCGTGGACGGCCATGGCCTGGGCGCCGTATTCGGCCAGGTGCACGGCGTGCAAGCCGTGTTCGCCGCGCAGCGGGTTCTCGGGACGCGCGTGGCCGGCGCTGATGGCGTGGATGGTTTTCTCGTCCCACGCCAGCACGCCGTCGAGCAGGCACATCGTGCCCGCGTGCGGGATCAAATGAGCCCAGTCAGCTTTCGGAAGCATGCGGCGCCATCAGGATGGACAGGCAGAAGTGGAACGCCACGCCCAGGCTCACGGTGAGCCCGATCGCGCGCAGCACCGGGATCGTGGCCCACGCCAGCATGCCGAACACCAGCAGCGCGGACAGCACGCACACCAGCGTGGCGTGCAGCGTGCGCCGCTGCTCGGCCGGGTCGCCGGTGTCGCGTTCGAAGAACAGCGCGTAATGCAGGCCCAGCCCGCCGGCCAGGATCAGCGCCACCAGGTGGAACAGCGAGATCTCGATACCGGCCATGCGCTCCACCGCCAGCACCAGGAAGGTGGCCAGCGTCATCGGCGCCAGCACGTGCCAGGCGCGGCGCACGCTGCGCAAGGCGAAGCTGATGGTCAGCACCAGCAGCACCGCCGCGGCCAGCAGCGCCTGCAGGATGCGCGTGCGGTAATCGACCACCAGCGATTCGGACGCGGCCTTCAGGTCGAGCAGGCGCACGCTGCCGTGGCTGCCTTCGCCCAGCGCCTGCAGCGCGGCCACGTCGTGGACGCCGCTGACCGTACCCAGGCCCAGCCAATGGCCATCGCGCGGTACCAGCATCGCGGCGAGACGCTGGCCCAGCGGCGTCTGCGCATAGCGTTCGGGTGTCAGCGGTGGCAGCGTGCGTGCAGTGTTCACGTCATCGAGGAAGGGCTGGAACAGGTCGGCGCGGAACGGCAGGCCGTCGAGTGCTTCAGCGAGGTCATGCTGCAGCGTGGCCTGGTCGGGCAACTTCTGCTGGCGCTCGCGCTGCAGGGCGACCGCGGGCAGGTAGCGCGAGGGCAGTTCCAGCGTATCCACCGCATGCCTGGCGACCAGCGCATCGACGCGCGGCTGCAGCCGTTGCGACAGCTCCAGCACACCCTGGGCTGTCGGTGCCTGCAATACCAGCAGGTAGCGCACGTCGGGCGCGCCAAGCGCCTGGCGCAGGCGTGCGTCGTGCTGCAGCATGCTTTGCGGCAACGGCGTCAACGCCGCCAGGTTGTTCTGCCAGAACGGGCCGGGCGCCAGCGCCAGCATCGCCACGATCGCGGCGGCCACCAGCAGCGGCAGCCAACGCGGTCGCGGCAGGCGATCCACGATGTCGCGCGCGCGCACCAGCCAACCCATGTCGGCCACGTCGCGCACCCGCCGCGGCAGCAGGTGCGGCAGCAGATAACGGGTGCTGAAACCGGCCGCCAGCAGGCCCACGATGGTGAACACCGCCAGCTGCTTCAGGCCGTTCACGCCCGAGGCGTAGAAGGCGAGATAGGCGATGCAGGCCGAGGCGATGGCGGTCAGCAGCAGCGGCCACAAGCTGCGCACGCTCTGCAGCGCATCCTCGCCCGCGCGGCGATGGCTGAGCACGCGGATCGGGTATTCCTGCGCCACGCCCAGCAGGGTGAAGCCGAACGCCAGGGTGATGCCGTGCACGTCGGGGAAGGCCAGCGTCAACGCCACGATGCCGGCCAGCGCGGCGCTGGCGATGGGCAGCGCCGACAGCAGCAGCGAGCCGATGCTGCGATACGCCAGCAGCAGCAAGGCGATGAAACCCACGGTGGAAATGCGCCCGATCCAGTCCGCCTGATGCCGCGTCTGCGCGCCCACCACCACGCTGAAATAACCCGGGCCACTCAGCTCGAGCTTGGCGCCGGCGCTGCCGGGCAAGGCGTGGAACGCCTTCTCGATACCGTCGATGGCCTGTTGCTGGGCGCCGGGGTCGAAGCCCGCGGCGACTGTCTGCACCAGCAGCAGGGCTTCGTCCTGCGCCGAGAACCACACGCCGCCGCGCACCTGCGGTGACTTGGCCGGCGCCCACATCTGGGCCAGTTTCAGCACCTCCAGCGTGGGGTCGCGCGGCAGCAGGCCCTTCAGCAGGCTGGCCGCGGGCGAGGACAGCTCGTCCAGCCGCTGCTCCAGCTGGTCGGCGAGGTAAGGCTCGTCCAGCGGCTGCGTATCCAGCGTGGGCGACAGCAGGTAGCGATACGGCAACAGGGCCGGGTCCAGCGCGCCGGGATCGAAACTGCCGTTGATGACCTGGCTGTAGCGCGGGTCGTTTTTCAGCGCCGCCACCAGTCCCTGGCTGAGCGCCGCCAGCTGGTCGTCGGCGCCACCGGAAATCGCCAGCAGCAGCAATCGCGAGCCCGGGCCTTCACCCACCTGCTCCATCAACAGGCGCTGATCCGGCGTGGTTGGCGCCGGCATGAAACTGCGCAGGTCGGTGCTGATCTTCAGCCGCTGGCTGACCACCCAGCCCAGACCGGCCAGTGCCAGCAGCCACAGCACCAGCAGCGTGGTGCGCCCGCCTCCGCGCAGGCTCAAGGCGCCTCCCCGCACAGCGCCAGCAGCGATTCGCGCGTGGGTTGCGCCGGCATCTTCGCCGCCAGCGGGCCCAGCAGGTCCACCGCCAGGTCGCCATCGGCCTCGTGCATCTGCATGCAGCGCGACACGGTCGCGTAACCGTTGATGGTGATGGCGGCGATGGTGCGGGCGACCTTGGTGTCGCGCGGTACCAGGTTCAGCGTCCACTGCGCGGCGGGGTCACCGTGGTGGCTGATGGTGAACACCTGCTGCAGATGCGCCGGGTCGCCGCTGAGCAGGGCCACGAAACTGTCCAGCAGCACCTGCAGTTGCGGTGCGCGGCTCAGCGAAAAGTGGCGCGGTTTCTTGCCGGCGCGCCCCTGGGTCACCTCGCCGTCGGCGATGGTGAAGGTTTCGGCCTTGGGCTGCTCCACGCGTCGCTGCAGCTTGTCGCCACCCAGCCAGGCCAGCTCGCCGGAAATCACCAGCGGCCGATCCAGCACATGCATGAAGCGCGCTTCGGCGAAGGCGGTGTGTGCGGGCGCCGGTTGTCCCAGCGCGTTGATCAGGGCCAGCGTGGCCGATGAGGCCGGCGCCGGCGCCGCCGCTTCAGACGCCGATATGCTCGCCGACCACAGCAGCAGGCCCGACATCATCACGAGCGTCTTGCCAGAAATCATAGAAGTTGAACCAGTTGTAGGGAGCGACATGGATGTAGTGTTCCACCCGCTGTGCATACCGGGCCATCAAGGTATCCAGCGCGGGCCCGCGGTTTTGTCGTGGAATCTCGACCTGGTCGGCGAACGGCTCGAACGTCAGCCGATAGCGGTTGCCGCCCAGATAAATGCCGAAGCACAGTACCACCGGCACCTGCAGCGTATGCGCCAGCAACCAGGGGCTGACCGGGAACGGCGCGGTCGAGCCCAGGAACGGGACGCGACGCAACACCTCGTGGCCGCGGCCACGATCGGCCAGCATCGCCACCACCGCACCTTGCTGGCAGGCTTCGGCCATCGCCAGCGCGATGCTGGTGCCGTCCTGTGCCGCATCGATCACGCAGCCGCCGATCTCCGGTGCCAGCGCTTCCAGCAGTTCGGTCATCGCGGGGGTTTTCTGCTTGTCCAGCACCACCCGCAGCGGCAGCTCCGGGCGTCGCCCGCCGATCGCCCGCAGCGCCTCGAAACTGCCCTGGTGCGAACCGAACAGCAGCACGCCACGACCCAGCGCCACGCGCTGTTCCAACTGTTCCAGGCCCACCACCTCGATCCGGAACGGCCGCTCGCCATGCGCCAGCAGGAACACCCGATCCATGATCGTGGCGGCAAAGCAGTGCAGGTGTTTCATCACCTGCCATGGCGTGCCGGGCCGCCCGAACACGCGCTGCAGATAGTGCCGCGACGCCTGCCGCTCCGGCGCGCGGCGCAGGTAGAAGTAGACCGTGATCGGGTACAGGCACAAGCGGCCCAGCCGGCGGCCGCCATACAGGGCGATGTTGCGGATCAGCCACAACGCGAAACGGCCACCGCCCTCGGGGCGGCTCTGCCAGTTCTCGGTGTTGCTCATGCCGCGCCCTCGATGAGGCCGCGCGCCAGCACGGTGTCCTCCCGGCGGATCTCGAAACGCACCCGCGCCTCGGCCGACGTCAGCCGCACCGTGGCCGCTTCGTCAGGCAGCAGCGGGGCCAGGAATTTCGCCTCCACCACCCGCGCCAGCCGCTGGCCGCGCCAGGCGCGCAGCGCCAGCGCCACCTGCTCCAGCAACACCACGCCGGGCACCAGCGGCTGGCCCGGGAAATGGCCTGGCAGCGCCGGATGGGTGGCGTTGATGCAGAGGGGATGTTCGAACGCGGTCATGATGTCGCCACACGCAAGGTCATGCCCGGCCGCGTGAGTGCGCGGCCCGGACCACGGGCAAGGCATTCGCGGGGAAGCACGGCGCGATGGGGGAAAACGCCAGCGGGGCCGCAGTGTTCAGCTGACCTTGTGCTGCTCGACATGCGCCGAAAGCGTACGCAGGCTGGTGAAGATCTGCCGGTTGTCCGGGTTGTCCGAACGCAGCTGGAAACCGTAGCGCTTGGACACCGCCAGCGCGATTTCCAGTGCATCGATGGAATCGAGCCCCAGGTCGCCGCCAAACAACGGGGCGTCGGGGTCGATCTGCGCGGGGGTGACCGTTTCGAGATTCAGGCATTGCACGACCAACGTGGCCAATTCGTGTTGCGCCGCTGTCTGTTCCGCCATGCTTGCTTCCGTACTCAAATTGCATTGCCTCCCCCCGGGGGCACTGGGCGCGGAGTGTAACATAGCGCCCTTGTCTTACCCGGTTGTAACGAAGATGCAGGGATGTGAAAACCCACAGCGCGCGCCCTTGCGGCGCGCACCGCGAGTTTCCTACCGCGTGGCCGATGTCGAGGCTGCCCTGGCGGAAACCGGCACCTTGGCGTTGTTCGATTTCGGCGCGCGCGCACGGCGCGAAGACCCGCGCTGCCTGCAGGTGACGCTGGAAAGTTTCGACGCGCCGTCAACGCTGGAGATCTGGCAGGTGGATGCGCCGGTGGAATCCGGCGTCGCCGGCGACCTGCGCTGGTCGGCCGGCGGCGGCTGGTTGTACGCCGCGATCGAGCTGGACGAGCGCGACTACGGCGGCCCGCAGGCCACCGCCACCCACGCCTATGAGCAGCTGCGCGCCTTCGTCGGCCAGCGCGCCGAGCACCATGTGCTGCGCATCTGGAATTACATGGCCGCCATCAACCAGGGCGAGGGCGACGCCGAGCGTTACAAGCAGTTCTGCATCGGTCGCGCCGAGGGCATGGGCGATTTCTTCGCCGAAGGCTTCCCCGCCGCCACCGCCATCGGCCACCATGGTGAGGTGCCGCTGCTGCAGGTCTACCTGTTGGCCTGCGACCAGCCGGGCCAGCGCGTGGAAAACCCGCGCCAGGTCAGCGCCTGGCGCTACCCGCGCCAATACGGCAGCACGCCGCCCAGCTTCGCCCGCGCCATGAGCCTGCCGGCGCTGGATGCGCTGGCGATATCCGGCACCGCGGCCGTGGTGGGCCACGCCTCGGCGCACCACGACGACCTCGATGCGCAGCTTGAGGAAACCCTGGTCAACCTCGAAGCCCTGCTGGCCAGCGCCGGCATGAGCGCCGGCTTCGACACCCAGTCACCGCTGAAAGCCTACGTGCGACACGGTGTCGATGCCGCACGCGTGAACGACTTCCTGCAGCAACGCCTGCCCGGCGTACCGGTGCTGGTGCTGCACGGCGACATCTGCCGTGGTGAGTTGCTGGTGGAAATCGACGGCTGGCGCTACGCCTGAACGCGGTCTTTGCTGCGGTCGTCCGCTCAGCCGGCGGCCGCCAGCTTGTCGCCGCAATGCGCGTCGTAGGCCGGGTACAGGCGCACTTCCTCGCGCGTCCAGCGCTTGTTGAGCGCGCCCATCACCTTGCCGAAGCCGCGGGCGAACACCAGGTCGTCGTGTTCGCGTTCCATGCCGTCGAAAAAGGCCAGGATCTCGCGTGAGAGTTCCTGCATTTCGTTGGCGTATTCGTTGGCCAGCGGCTGGGTTTGCGGGTTGCCGCGCAGGGCGGGGTAGAGGTGGGTGTCTTCGTGATGCAGGTGGTCGACGATCAACTGTCGCGCCTTCTTCAGCTGGCGCTGGCCGTCCGGCGTGGAAATGCCGACGCGCCGCACCGAATCCAGCATGTCGCGCATTTGCGCGTGCTCGTTGCGGAGGTTGACGATGAGGTGGGTGGGGGACATGCGGTGACTCCGTCGCTGGGGGAGCCGGCAGCATGGCGGCCACCATACGTACCCGCACTGACCTGGGTCACGCCGCCGCCGCCGCCGACTTCCCGCGCTCAGCGCGGCTGTTTCACCGGCCGCTTCCAGCCCGGCAACGTCAGCTGTCGCCCACGCGCCACCGTGAGCTCGCCCTCGGGCGCGTCGCGGGTGATCACCGAGCCGGCCCCGATGGTGGCCTGCGCACCGATCGTCACCGGCGCCACCAGCGAACTGTTGGAGCCGATGAAGGCGCCGTCGCCGATGTGCGTCTGGAACTTGTTCACGCCGTCGTAGTTGCAGGTGATGGTGCCGGCGCCGATGTTGACGCCGCTGCCCACCACGCTGTCGCCGAGGTAGGTGAGGTGGTTGGCCTTGCTGCCCTCGCCCAGGTGCGTTTTCTTGGTTTCCACGAAGTTGCCGATGTGTACGCCCGCGTCCAGCTCGGTGCCGGGGCGCAACCGCGCGAACGGGCCGATGGTGCAGGGGCCGTGGGTGACCACGCCGTCCAGGTCGCAATGCGATTGCACCACGGTGCCCGCGGCCAGCTGCACGTTGTGCAGGCGGCAGAACGGGCCGATGTGCACGCGGTCGCCCAGCTGCACGCGGCCTTCCAGGATCACGTCGATATCCAGCTCCACGTCGCTGCCGGCCTCGACCGTGCCGCGCACGTCCAGGCGCAGGGGGTCGGCCAGGCGCACGCCCTCGCGCATCAGCGTTTCGGCGGCGCGGCGGCGGTAGGCGGCTTCCAGCGTGGACAACTGCAGCGGGTCATTCGCGCCGGCCGCTTCCAGCGGATCGTCGCATTCGACGCTGAGCGCCGGCTGGCCTTCCTGCGCGGCCATCCCGAAAATGTCGGTGAGGTAGTACTCGCCCTGGGCGTTGTTGCGATCGAGCCGCCCGATCCAGCCGCGCAGCGCCTGCGCGTCGGCCACCAGGATGCCGGTGTTGACCAGATCCACCGCGCGCTGCTGCGCATCGGCGTCCTTCTCCTCGACCACGGCCTGCACGCGACTGGCGTCATCGCACAACACGCGGCCGTAGCCCCGCGGCTGGGCCAGGTGCATGGTGAGCAGGCCCAGCGCGCTGCCGCTTTGCACCAGCCGCTGCAGCGTCTCGACGCGGGTCAGCGGCACGTCGCCATACAGCACCAGCACCCGAACGCCATCCGGCACGCCGGCCAGCGCCTGCTCCACCGCGTGGCCGGTACCCAGGCGCTCGGCCTGCAGCGCCCAGCGCAGGTCGGTCTGCTCGGCAAACGCGGCCTGCACCTGGTCGCCGCCGTGGCCGTGCACGATGTGGATCGCCGCCGGCTGCAACGCCCGCGCCGCGTTCACTACATGGGCCAGCAGGGGCTGGCCGGCCAGCGGCATCAGCACCTTGGGCCGGGCCGATTTCATTCGCGTGCCGGCGCCGGCGGCGAGGACGATTACGTGCAGGGGCGGCGTTGCCATGGTTCACCATGCAGTTCGGAAACCACGCAGGATAGCAGCGGCATCAGTCGCTTTCAGTTGCCTTCGGCGCGGGCTTCAGATCCTCCAACTGCGGCGTGTATGCCTTCACGAACGCATTGCGCAGCACGCCCACGATCGCGGCCCAGGTGCCCAGCTTCCTGTCGTCGATGCGCCCGCTGATCGGCACGCGGGTGGCGAACTGGTCCTTCGCGTGATTCTTGAACAATGAAGTGACGCCCTGCGCCACGGCTTCCCATGCCACGCGCAGCGGATTCTTCTTGTCCTCTTCCACGTCCTGTTTCCAGCTGAAGATCTCGACCCCGTGCAGCAGCGGCTTGGCGTAGCCATCGAGCTGGCCGTCGCGCGCCTCCAGCTGCATCGTGAAATCGCCGCTGCCGCCGGCGAAATCCAGCTTGGCGTAGGCGCGGGCGAAATCGTTGAGGCGGGTCAGCTGGATGTCCCTGATGCGCAGCTCGACCATGAAATCGCCGCTTCGGTCGAGCGGATCGATGCTGGCCTTGACCTCCAGCGGCGCATCCTGCAGCACCCTGGCGGTGGCCTGCAGGGTGGCCACGCGGCGGCCGTCGCGGCGGTCGGCATTGGTGAGATTGACGACGGTGCCATTCACGTCGGTCATCTTCATGTCCACCCGCGGATGCGAGGTGAAGTTGTGGAAGGTGACCGTGCTGTCGTGCACTGCCAGCTCGTCCAGCCGGATCGGCACCAGCATTTCCAGCTGGTCGCGCCAGTTCACGCCCTTGCCCGACTGGCCGCTGGCGTTGCCGTCGCCATCGACGAAATTCAGCGATGCGCGGGTGAACGCCACCTTGCCGCGCAGGCGGCCGTGGGTCAGTGCGCGCCAGCTGATCGCGATATCGGTGTGGGTGGCATCGAACAGCGGCACCGGCACCTTGCCGCTGACCTTGACCACTTTCAGCCCCTCGATGCCGTAGGCGCCGCGCCACAGGTGGATGTCCACATCGGCCAGCTGGCCGTGGTAATCGCCCATCCGCTCCATGCGCAGGTTGAGGTAGCTTTTCACCGCATACGGCAAGGCCAGCCGCGCCACCACCAGCACCACAATCACTGCCAGCAGCCAGCCGACGGAGCGGCGATATCGGAATTTCATGGGCGATCCTTTCGGGGCTCCGGCGCATTCTAGGGAGGCGAATGTGGGCGGGGCGTGGGCGGGGCGGCCTGTGGGAGCGACTTCAGTCGCGATGCTTTTTGGTTTTGATGTTGCTTGTAGAGCGAAGAGCTTTCGATCGCCTTCGGCGACCGAGTTGCTTTCTCTTTGCGTGCTCAAAGAGAAAGTAACCAAAGAGAAAGAGCACCCCGCTTACGCGCCTTGCGGGCATCCTGCCCGCAAGGTACGCGTGCGGGCTACGGGGTTTGTCGACAGTCCATCCATGGACTGACGCCAAACTGGTTCGCGTCCATGCGAACCACCCTGCGGGCTCCTCCTTCGCCCGCCCGCCGTTTCAGAGGGGCCCCGGGTAGAGCAGCGCGCCATCGTGGCGCGCACTCGGTGCGCAGCGGCGTTGCCGCTGCGAGAGCGTCGCGGCATGGGGCTTTCCTCAAAACTCCGATCACCCTGAGCGTAGCCGCGCAGCTTCGAAATCGAAGGGTGAGGCTAAGTGGCAACCCTTCGACTTCGGCCTTCGGCCTACGCTCAGGGCGAACGGTTGAGGCTGGCGGCTTTACCTTTGCCTTTCCTTTTGCCCTTGCTTCATCCCGAGTGCGGGCCAGGATGGCCCGCTGCTCTACCCGGGGCCCCTGTGCGGCGGTGAGGCGGGGTCGACAGGCCGCGGAGCGGGAGTCGACAAGGATGTCGGCTCCTTTTCGTCAGGGCAGGATGCCCTGTCGAAAAGCCCGGCCCCGGCTCACGGACTTGCCGCCCATGGATGGGCGGCAAGCGCCAAGTGGGGTGGCCTTTCTCTTTGGTTATCTTTCTCTTTGGCCACGCAAAGAGAAAGTAACTCGAGCGCCAAAGGCGATCGAAAGCTCTTGCTCTAAAGCCACATTCAAGAGCAAAAGCATCGCGACTGAGGTCGCTCCCACAGCCATTTCCCAGAGCGCAGCCGCCTAGTGGCGGCGCTAGGCATTAAACTCTGTTGTCGCTGCGCCGCGCGCAGCCTTTGTCTCGCTGAAAGGCTTCCCCATGCCGCAATTATCCGTCGTCGTTCCCGTGTTCAACGAGCGCGACAACATCCCGCCCCTGCTGGCCGAGATTGCCGCCGCGCTGCGTGGCAAGCTGGCGTTCGAGATCATCTACATCGACGACGACTCCAGCGACGACAGCCGCGCGGTGCTGGCGGCGCAGAAAGCGCTGCATCCGGAGTTGCGCGTGTTGCATCACGTCACCCGCAGCGGCCAGAGCACGGCAGTGTGGAACGGCGTGCGGGCGGCGCAGTCGCCGTGGATCGCCACGCTGGATGGTGATGGCCAGAACGATCCGGCCGACATCCCCAAATTGCTGGCCGCGCGCGATGCCGCGGCGGCCGACGTGCGGCTGTTCGCGGGCTGGCGCACCACCCGCCGTGACAGCTTCAACAAGCGCATTTCCTCGAAGGTGGCCAACGCGGTGCGCTCGCGCATGCTGCGCGACGCCACGCCGGACACCGGCTGCGGGCTGAAATTGTTCGAGCGCGAGGTGTTCCTGCGCCTGCCCTATTTCGACCACATGCACCGCTACCTGCCCGCGCTGGTGAAGCGCGCCGGCTTCCAGACCCAGAGCGTGCCGGTGGGCCACCGCCCGCGCACGGCGGGAGTTTCCAAGTACGGCATGCTGGACCGGCTGTGGGTGGGGCTGGCCGACCTGCGCGGCGTGGCGTGGCTGATGCGCCGCGGCAAGGTCACCGTGGTCGAGGAACTGTAACCGCCGCCTGCGCGCGGCCTGCGGAGGTTGTCATGGGCATCGCCATCAAACGCGTCTACGAGGCGCCCGCCGAGGGCGACGGTTACCGCGTGCTGATCGATCGCCTGTGGCCGCGCGGGCTGAAGAAGGAGGCGGTGGCGATGGATGTCTGGGCCAAGGCGTTGGCCCCGTCCACCGAACTGCGCAAGTGGTTTGGCCATGACCCGGCGCTGTGGGACGAGTTCCGCCAACGCTACGCGGCCGAGCTGGCCGACTCGGCCGACGTCTGGCAAGCGCTCGCGCGGCGATCCGCCAGGGAGCCGGTTACCTTGCTGTACGGCGCCCGCGATGAGGAGCACAACGACGCGGTGGCGTTGCAGGCGCTGATGGGGCAGTGGCTGCGCCGGCACAAGCCGCGCTGAGGCCGGCGTCAGGGATTGCGAACGGGCGCCCCGCCGCGGTGCCAGTTGGCGAGCGCCTCGCGGGTTTGTTCGTGGCCGCGTTCGATCAATTCGCTGGCGCGGTAGAACTCGTACGCGCTGGCCATGTTGCGTGGCAGCTGGATCAGCAGGTCCGGCTCGTAGGCGGCCAGCCGCAGGCGCGACAGGTTCGCCTGCATCAGATCCATCGCCTGCGTCAGCAGCTCGAACGCGCCCGGTACCGCCGGCCGGGCTTCGCCATGCGGGATCATGCGGCCGATGAAATCGCCGATGCGCTGGCGGTAGCCGTTGCCTTCGCGCGGCGCCTCCGCCGGCACGTTCGCCGGAGTGGCGACCAGCGCCGGGCCGTCCACGCTGACGGCCACCAGGTAGTCGGCCGCTTCACGGATCAGCGGCGTCACCGGCACCGGGTTGAGCAGCGCGCCGTCGATCAGGCGCCGGCCGTCGAGGGTGTACGGGCGAAACACGGTGGGGATCGCGATCGATGCGCGGATGGCGTCGAACAGGCTGCCACGGCCCAGCCACACCTCGCGCCCGCGGTCCAGGTCGGTGGCCACCGCGGTGAAGGTCAGCGGCAGCTCCTCGATCAGCGTATCGCCGACCAGGGCGCGCAGCGTCTCGATGATCTTCTCGCCCTTGATCAGGCCGCCGCCGGAGAACGTCCAGTCCACCAGCCGCAGCACGTCGAGCTTGGCCAGCGCGCTGACCCAGTCGGCGTATACATCGAGCTTGCCCATCGCGTGGATGCCGCCAATCAGCGCGCCCATCGAGCTGCCGGCGATGGCCACGATCTCGAAACCCTGCGCCTCGATCTCGCGGATCACCCCGATATGCGCCAGGCCCTTCGCGCCGCCGGCACCCAGCGCCAGCGCGACGGTGGGTTTGCGGACGGTGGAGGATGCGGGCAAGGCGTCGGTCATGGCTTCGTCGAAGGGGTCCGGGTCATCACGATACGTTGGCACCAGCCTGTGTTGAAGTCCACGCATTCTGGAACCGACAAGGTGTTTGTCCCATGATGCGGGGCGTGAATGACGACAAACCAATCGCCCACACCATCGTCGGGCGCCGGATGTCTTGCGCCGAGAAATCGCGCCCGCGCTGCGCGGGGGTTCGCCGGTGAGCTGGCAGGCATGGGCCACGGTCGCGATCATCGTGGGCGCGATGGCGCTGTTCGTCAGCGAGAAAGTGCGCATCGACCTGGTGGCGCTGCTGGTGCTGGGATCGCTGGTGGTGCTGGGCATCGTGACGCCGGTGCAGGCGTTGTCCGGCTTCAGCAACGAGGCCACGGTGACGGTGGCGGCAATGTTCGCGCTGAGCCTGGGCATCGAGCGCTCCGGCGTGCTCGATCCGCTGACCCGCCTGCTGATGAAGATCCGCAAACCATGGCTGCTGACCCTGGCGATGATGCTGGCGATCGCGCCGCTGGGCGCCTTCGTCAAGAACATCGCGCTGGTGGCCACCTTCCTGCCGCTGGCGCTGCGTGTATGCCAGCGCACCGGCACCTCGCCCGCGCGAGTGCTGATGCCGATGGCCTACGCCGCGCAGATGGGCGGCGTGTGCACCCTGATCGGCACCTCGTCCAACCTGCTGACTGACAGCCTGGCGCAGAAACACGGCATGGCGGGCTTCGGCGTGTTCGAGTTCACCCAACTGGGCGCGGTATTGGCGGTGGTGGGCATCACCTACCTGATGCTGATCGGCCGGCACCTGTTGCCCAAACACATCGACGCGACCCTGCCGCAGGGCAGCGACATCGGCAAATACGTCACCGAGCTGGAAGTGAGTGAGGATTCACCGCTGCTGGGCACGGCCATCGCCGAGGCGCGGCTGGGCGAGAAGTTCAACGTCTATCCACTGGAATTGCTGCGCGGCGAACGGCGCATGTGGTCGCCGCGCGAACAGAAACTGCAGGCCGGCGATGTGCTGCTGGTGCGCGGCGACTGGGACAAGATCGAGGAATTCCAGCGCCAGACCAGGCTGCACAACGCACCCGAGCGGCGCTACGCGAAAGAGGGCGAGCAGCCGCGCGTGCTGGCCGAGATCATGGTGGCGCCGGCCAGCCCGGTGGAGGATCGCCGCCTGGCCGAGATCGGCCTGGATTGGCGCTACCGCGCCACGGTGCTGGCGTTGCACCGGCGCGGCGAAGTGCTGCGCGACAAGCTCAGCGTCACCCGCCTGGCCGTCGGCGACGTGCTGCTGGTGCTGGTGGACGAAGACGCCATGGCCAAGCTGCGCAGCGACGAGACCTTCATCGTGTTGAACGAGCGCGACGATTCCCGTGGCATGTCGCGCAAGGCGATCGTGGCTGCGGCGATCATGGCCGCCGTGGTGGTGGTGTCCGGCCTGCACTGGCTGCCGATTCCCATCGCCGCCATATGCGGTGCGGTGGCGATGGCGCTCACCGGCTGTTTTGGCCGTAAAGACGTCTACGAGGGCATGGACTGGAAGATCATCGTGCTGCTCGGCGCGATCCTGCCGCTGGGACTGGCGATCGAGAACACCGGGTTGTCCACCGTGGTGGTGCAAGGCGCGATGGAACTGGTGGGCGGACACGGCCCGCTGGCCGCGCTGCTGATGGTCTACCTGCTTACCGCGCTGCTGACCGAGCTGATGGGCCACAACCCGTCGGTAGTGCTGATGGTAGGCATCGCGATCACCGTGGCGCACGCGGTGCACGCCGATCCACGCCCGTTCGTGGTGGCGGTGGCCTTTGCCGCCGCCACCTCCTTCGCCACCCCGGTCGGCTACCCCACCAACACCATGGTCTATTACGCCGGCGGCTACCGCTTCACCGACTTCATGAAAGTGGGCATCCCGCTGATCGCGATTTTCTGCGCGGTGTCGATGTGGCTGATTCCCATCCTCTGGCCTTTCAATCCTTGAAGGCCGGGATTCGGGATTTGGGATTTGGGATTCGTTAGAGCGGCTTGCGGCGTCGCTGTTGCTTTTACGAATCCCGAATCCCGAATCCCAAATCCCAAATCCCGACCCTACTGGTACCCGCCCAAAGCCAGCTGCAGCAGGATCTTCATCTCCTCGCGCAGCGACATCGGTGCCACCACTTCGGCATCCGGGCCGTACTTGAGTACGTCCATCAGCAGTTCCTTCGAGTTGGAATAGGGCACTTTCAGTTCGTAGCGGCCGTCGGGCAGCCACTCGCCTTTTTGCTGCGAGTGCCAGTGTTCGTCGGCGACCCAGCGGGCGGCGTGGGCGGAGAAGCGCAGGGTGGCCCAGGCTTTGGGCTTGCCGGCGAAGATGCCGTAGCTGGAGGCGAGCAGGTCGTTGAGGTCGCCTTCGCTGACGTCGATCGCCGGCTGCTCCAGCGCCTGCGCCTCGGCGATGCGGTCCACCGCGAAGCTGCGCAGCGCCTCGCGGTCGTGATCCCACACGTCGAGGTACCAGTTGTCGCGGTAGTGGGTAAGCCGCTGCGGCGACACGGTGCGGTGGCTGTCGGCATTGGTGGTGCGCGCGCGGTAGCGGAAGCGCAGTTGCCGCCGCCGCAACACGGCACCGGCCACGGTGCGGAACACCTGCTGGTCCAGCCGCCGCTCGCCCCACGGGATCACCCGGATGCGCTCCAGCGGCAAGGCGGTGCCGCTGCCCTGGTCGGTGAGCAGCCCTTCGATGCGCGCCTTGAACGGTGCCAGCGCGCCGGCCAGCACGCCCGGCCCGCTGCGGCCCATCAACTCGTTCAGGGCCAGCAACGCGGCCAGTTCGTCGGAGGTGAGCCACAGGCCCGGCAGTTCGAAACGCTCGCCCTCGCCCAGCGCATAGCGGAACGCGGCCGAATCGCCGCCGGCGCTTTCGATCGGCGCGCCCAGCGCATCGCGCAGAAACGCCACGTCGCGATACAGCGTGGCGCGGGAGCATTCGAGTTCGCCCAGCAAGCGCGGCAACGGGATCGGGTAATGCGCCGATTTCAGCATGCGATGCAGGGTGAGTATGCGTTCGTAGCGGTCCATGACGCGGGTCCAGGCTGGGGTTGGAATGCAGGCGTTGTAGCACGGGCGGCGTGTGTGATGCGGTCGCCGGGACACACCGGGGCGCTTGCCGTATCCTGAGCGTTCGATGCCTTGACTGACAACGTCCATGCCACCGATCTCCTCCTCGCCCGATGCCGCGCCGGCCAACGACGCGAACGGCAGCCAAGCCGCGCGGGCGGTCACCCATGTGGCGGCACCGTTCTGGCGCGTGCTGGCCACGAGCGGCTACGGCCTGTGGGCGTGGCTGGGGATGGCGTTGGTGTTGGGACGGCCGGATGGCCGCAGCGGAACGCTGGTGCCGCTGGCGGCCGGGCTGGTGCTGGCCGGGTTCGGCCTGATGCTGGCCTGCCTGCCGGGGCGCGGTGCCGCGCACGACTGGTATGGCTGGCAGCCGTATCGCGACAGCCGACCCACGCGGGCGGCGTTGCTGGCGTTTGTCACCTACCTGCCGATGCTTGGCGTGGCCGGCCTGGCCCGCGGCGACAACGATTTCTGGGCGACGCGACTGGCCGGTGCGGCGCTGGCGCTTTGCAGCCTGGCCAGCCTCGCCTACAACCATTACGACCATCGCCGCCGCTGGGTGCGGCCGGCGCCGCCGCCGCCGTCACGGCAGTTTCCGCTGCGCCGGGTGCTTTTCGCCGGCTATGCCGGTGGCCTGTGCCTGTGGGCCATCACGGTGGCGCAGGGCCAGCAGGGCTCGCCATTCCTGGGCATGCCATGGCTGGCGGTGTTGCTGGCGCTGGCGCTGGCGACGTGGGTGACGGAAGTCCGGGCCTGGCGATCGCTGGAGCGCCGTCGCCCCGCACGCACGGCGGTATTGCGCTCGGCCCGGTGGGTGTCGACCTTGCTGGCCTACGCCGTCCCGGCACTGGCGATCGTGCTGGCCATGTGGATCCACACGCCGCTGCTGGCCGCTGCCGTGGCGGCGCCCAGTTGCCTGCTGGGGCGCTGGCTGGAACAACGCCAGTTCGCCGCCGTGCGCCGGAATGACATCATCCGCTGAACTTGCCGGCGTCATTCATAGCAAGTTCAATGCGGCCGGCTATCGTAGTAACTCACTTTTAATTAACAAATGGATCGCTCCCCGGATGAAAAAGACCTTGATGGCCAGCGCGCTGCTGGCGGCGTGTGCCAGTTTCGGCGTGCAGGCGCAAAGCGCGCCCAACAACGGCGGCTGGAGCGGTTCGGGCGAGTTCGGTTTCGCGTCCTCCACCGGCAACTCGCGTTCGGAGAACCTCAACGCCAAGCTCGGCCTGAACCAGGAAAACGACCAGTGGAAGAACAGCTTCTTCGTCGACGGCCTGCGCTCGAAGAGCCAGCAGACGATCGAGGACGAAGCCGGCAACACGATCAAGGAGTTCAACACCACCGCCAACCGTTACGACGGCGGCGCGTCGGTGGGCTACAAGCTTGATCCGCGCAGCTACATCGTGGGCGCGGCGCGTTACGAGCACGACGATTTCGGCGCCAACCTATGGCAGGGCATCGTCTCGCTGGGCTACGGCTACATCGCGTTGAAAGACGAGCGCAACGAGCTCTCGTTCGAAGTCGGCCCCGGTTACAAGCGTTACCGCCCGGCTGACACCCACATCATCGTGGACAACGAAAGCGTGGCCGTACGCCAGCCCACCGAAAGCGAGATGGTCGGCCGCGGCCTGGTCAACTACAAGTACAAGCTCACCGAAAACACCTCGTTCGACGACACGCTGCTGGTCGAAGCAGGCTCCAAGAACACCTACCTGCAGAACGACGCGGGGCTGGCCGTCAGCATGACCAAGAAGCTGGCGCTGAAAGTCGGCTTCCAGGTGCGCCACAACACCGACGTGTTGCCGGGCACCAAGAACACCGACACGCTCACCACCACCAACCTGGTCTACAGCTTCTGAGCTGATTGCACCGGGGTATCGCCACGGCCCTTCCGCGCAAGCGGGAGGGCCGTTGTCGTTGGAGAGCGGTCGCCTTTCTTCCTCCCCTGCTTGCTGCGGGGGAGGGCCGGGGAGGGGTTTCGCTCTTGACCTTCGCGGCAAGCCCGAGCCACCCCCTCCCAGCCTCCCCCTGCCAGCAGGGGGAGGAGCCACAAGAGTGCCTCGCCGTACTCCCTCCCCTGCGCGCAGGGGAGGGTTGGGGAGGGGTCGCTCTACCTCACAATCCCAACAGCGCCCCGGCGCCCTGCTGCAACAGCGCCTCGGCTACCTGTTCGCCCAGGGCTTGCGCCTGGTCGCTGGTCGCATGGGCTTCGGCGTGCAGCAATCGCCCACGCTCCACATCACCCACCATGCCGCGCAGATGCAGGCCGTGTTCGCCCAGTACGCACCAGGCGCCCACCGGCACGGTGCAGCTGCCGCCCAGCGCGCGGTTCATCGCCCGCTCCGCGCTGACGGTGACGCGCGTATCGGCATCGTCCAGCGCCGCCAGCAACTGCAGGACGCGCGGATTGTCGTCGCGTGCCTCGATCGCGATGGCCGCCTGCCCGGGCGCGGGCAGCCAGTCCGGCGCGGCCAGTCGCGAGCGGATACGCGAGGCCAGGCCCAGCCGTTCCAGCCCCGCGCACGCCAGCACGATGGCGTCGTAGTCACCGGTATCGAGCTTGCCCAGCCGCGTGCCCACGTTGCCGCGCAGGTCGAGCAATTGCAGATCTGGCCGCAGCGCCCGCAACTGGGTCTGTCGCCGCAATGAGGACGTGCCCACCCGCGCGCCCTGCGGCAGCGCGGCGAGGTCGGCGTAATCGTTGCTGACAAACGCATCGGCCGCGTCCGCCCGCGGCAGGATCGCCGGCAGCGCGAAGCCCGGCTCCAGGTCGGCCGGCACATCCTTCAGCGAATGCACGGCCAGATCGGCGCGGCCTTCCAGCATCGCCACTTCCAGCTCTTTCAGGAACAGGCCCTTGCCACCGATCGTGGCCAGCGGCTGATCCAGGATCTCGTCGCCGCGCGTACTCATCGGCACCAGCACCACATCCACCGTGGGATGCGCCACGCGCAGCAAGGCCGCCACGTGCTCCGCCTGCCAGAGGGCGAGCGCGCTTTTGCGGGTGGCGATGCGCAAGGTGGTGGTCATGGGGACTCCGCGGGCATTGGCAAAACCGTATTGTCGCGCAGAACGGCGGGCCAGACCGCCCGACGATTCGCCGCAGCCCGACCGGCGTTTCGCATTTACCGTAGCCCGTCCGGCCCGGCTTGCATGTGCCGGTTCCGGCATTGCCGGTTGATCCGCCGCCCCGAAACCGCGAGCATACGCACCTCCATGGACCCGGCCCTGCCGGGTGGCTCGTCCGGGCGCCTATCCCCCGGAAACCTCGCGACACCATCCCCTGCCCGAGAGACATGCCGCTGATGCGGCGGTGTCCGCGAACCCTTTGGCCTGAAAAAATGCGGACTTTCCCCAACTTCCGGCGCGATTGGCTGACCAACGTGCCCACCGAACTGCTGTCCGGCGCGCTGGTGGCGCTGGCGCTCATCCCCGAAGCCATCGGCTTCTCCATCGTCGCCGGCGTCGATCCCAAGGTAGGCCTGTACGCCTCGTTCTCGATCGCGGTGACCTCGGCCATCCTCGGTGGCCGCCGCGCCATGATCTCGGCCGCCACGGCCTCGACCGCGGTGTTGATGATCACCCTGGTGCGCGATCACGGCCTGCAATACCTGTTCGCCGCCACCATCCTGATGGGCCTGCTGCAGGTCGTCGCCGGCGCGGCCCGGCTGGGTCTGGTGATGAAGTTCGTCTCGCGCTCGGTGATGACCGGCTTCGTCAATGCGCTGGCCATCCTGATCTTCATGGCGCAACTGCCCCAGTTCGTGGGCGCCGACTGGCACATGTACGCGATGGTCGCCGCCGGCCTGGCGGTCATCTATCTCTTCCCGCTACTGACGAAACGCGTACCCTCGGCGCTGGTGAGCATCATCGTGATCACCGCGTTCTCGATCATGGCCGGCCTGAAGCTGCGCACCGTCGGCGACATGGGCCCGCTGCCCTCCAGCCTGCCCCTGTTCGGCGTGCCGCAGGTGCCATTCACGCTGGATACCTTGCGCATCATCTTCCCCTACTCGCTGGCCATGGCCGCGGTCGGCCTGCTCGAATCGCTGCTGACGGCGCGCATCGTCGACGACATGACCGATACGCCCAGCAACAAGAACCGCGAGTGCATGGGGCAGGGCGCCGCCAATTTCGTCACCGGCTTCCTCGGTGGCATGGGCGGCTGCGCGATGATCGGGCAGTCGGTCATCAACGTCACCGCCGGCGGCCGGACCCGCTTGTCGACCCTGTTCGCGGGTTGCTTCCTGCTGTTCCTGATCGTGGTGGCGGGCGACTGGGTGCGGCGCATCCCGATGGCCGCGCTGGTGGCGGTGATGATCATGGTGTCGATCAGCACGTTCGAGTGGTCGTCATTCAAGAGCCTGCGATCGCATCCATGGCAGTCCAGCGTGGTGATGCTGGCGACCGTCATCGTGGTGGTGACGACCCGTGACCTGTCCAAGGGCGTCTTCGTCGGCGTGCTGCTCAGCGGCGTGTTCTTCGCCGGCAAGGTCGCGCGGATGTTCGAGGTAAAAGCCGCCAGCTCCAGTGACGGACGCATCCTCACCTACTACGTCACCGGCCAGGTGTTCTTCGCCTCCTCCAATAGCCTGGTGGACGCGATCGATTACCAGGATGTGCCGGCCCACGTGCGCATCGACGTCAGCGGTGCCCACTTCTGGGATGTCTCGGCCATCGGCGCGCTCGACGACATCGTGCACAAGCTGCGTCGTCACGGCGCGCAGGTGGAAGTCGCCGGCCTGAACGAGGCCAGCGCATCGATGGTGGACAGGTTTGCCAGGCACCGTCTGCCGGAAGTGGCGCGGAAAGACGGCGCGTAGCGGAAAGTGCGGCGAGCCATCAGCCGCCCGGCTTCGCTCAATCGCGATCCGGCGCGCCCAGCGGGAAAAGCGGCCGGAACTCCCTCGCCTCGTTCACGGCGCGGGCGAAAGAGGGCCGGGCCAGCAAGCGCGCGCGGTAGGCACGCAACACCGGGCAGGTCTCCGGAATCCGCTGCGTCCAGTCCGCGTAGAACAACGCGGGCGCGGCCGCGCAATCGGCCAGCGTGAACGCCTCGCCGGCGGCCCAGGTCCTGCCCGCCAGCTGTTTTTCCAGCCAGGCATAGGCGAGATCCAGCTTCTTCGCCGCAAGCGCAAGCCCCTCCTCGCGCTTCACGGGGTCACCCGTCAGCGCGCCATCCACTGCGTGCTGCACCCACTGCATCACGTGCAGGTCGAAGAAGCGATCGAGAAAGCGCACGTCCAACGCGGCCATCGAATCCGCGGGCAACAGCCGGACCGGCCCGGGATGCGCAAGCTGCAGGTACTCGATGATGATCGTCGTCTCGACCACGCTGCGCTCGCCATCCACCAGCAGGGGAAATTTGCCCAGCGGCCAGCGACGCAACCACTCGGCCACATGCTGCGGCGTGTCCGGTCCGAGACAGCGAAACTCGAAGGGGATGGCGTTCTCGTACAGCGCGACAAGGACTTTCTGCGTGTACGAGGAGAACGGGTGACCGTAAAGCGCGAGCGACATGGCGGCGACTCCTCGGGGGTATGCGACAACAGCAGGGTTGTAGTGTCGCGAACGCCAAATCAATCCGCCAGATGCCGCGGCAAACACCCGCCACATGTAGGAGCGACTTCAGTCGCGACGCTCTTGCCGTGCCGGCCACGAATGCCGCGGGTGGCTTTTCGTGTTGCCGCAGACAAGCGCGCCCCACGGCGCACCCTCATTCCTCAAACTCCGCGGTCAGCTCGACCTCCAGAACATAGGACGGGAGGTAAAGCCGCTGCACCTGCACCCAGCTCGCCACGGGCAGGGATGCGCCTTAAAACTCGTGGCGGACGGCCTTGTGCTGAGGCGCCTGCCGTTGTCGCCGGATCGCGTCACCTGTCGCCACCAACCAGATACATTGGCGAGTGAGTCGAATCGTTTCGACCCGGTCTGAAATGGAACGAAGGAGCCGCCATGCGCATGTTGTTTATCGGGGGAACAGGACTTATTTCTTCGGCGGTGTCGCCGCTCGTCGTCTCCCGGGGACACGACCTGACCTTGATCAACAGGGGCACCTCGCGCAAGGCCGATGCCCCGGAGGGCGCTCACGTGATCGTGGCCGACGTCAACGACACGGCGTCGTTCCGGGCGGCGATCAAGTCCGACGTTGCGGCCAACGGCCACTACGACGCGGTGGTCCAGTGGATCGGATTCGATCCCGACCACATCAGCCGCGATATCGAGACCTTCGCGGGCATTACCCGGCAGTACGTCTTCATCTCGTCCGCCTCCGCCTACGAAACCCCGCCAGGCTTCTACATCGCCAGGGAAGGTTCCACGCCGCTTGCCAACCCCTACTGGCAATACAGCAGGGACAAGGCAGAGTCGGAGGCGCGACTCCAGTCCGCCCATCGTGAAACCGGATTCCCCTTCACCGTGGTCCGGCCCTCACACACGTATGCGCATTGCGACATCCCCGCCGCGATCAACTCGTGGACGCACCCGTGGACCGTCGTCGACCGCATGAAGCGCGGCGCCCCCATCCTGGTTCCCGGCGACGGCACCAGCTTGTGGACCCTGACCGACCATCGCGACTTCGCGCAGGCTTTTGCGGGTTTGTTGGGCAACGACAAGGCGATCGGCGAGGCCTTCCACATCACATCGGACGACGTGATGACCTGGAATCGGATCCACGCGTTCATCGCCAACGCCGCGGGCCTGGACCCCGGGCGCGTCTACGAGCAGACCGTATTCGTGCCCACCGACCTCCTGGTGCGCTTCAACAAGGACGCCTTCGAGGGCCCCATCAAGGGCGACAAGGCGAATGCTGCGATCTTCGACAACGCCAAGGTGCGCTCCCTTGTCCCCGACTATCGACCGCAACACCGTTTCGAGGACGCGATCCACGAGTCGATTGCCTGGTTCATGGCAAAGCACGAACGGCGCAGCATCGACACCGAGGCGAACGCCCTGTACGACGACGTTTCGGCGCGCTTCCTGCGGGGCGTTGGGGCGATGTTTTCCTAGCGCTTCATCGGCGAGCCTGCGCGATCGACTAGCTCTTCACGCGCCTTGATGCAACACCGTGGGCAGGTTGCATCGATTCCGACTTTTTGAATAGATCAATCGAATACCGTCGAGTCGAAAAGCAGGGAAAACGCCGGGGTCGACTTACCAAGAAGGTTCACACCGACCCCTGCTTCCAGACTGGTCCCTATTTCGTCAGTTGTTGGTGGCGAGGCCATCCGCATCGAACGAATTGCCCGAACCTTCATCAACCAGTTTTCGCTGCTTGGTCGATATCGCGACAACTACCGATAGAGCCAGGATGTACGCCAATATGTTAATGCAATTTGACAGAATGGATGCGATCGTGGCGTGCTGAATATCGGCCAAAGATTTTATGTGCATGGAAAATCTTGCTGCAGCAAAACCGGAAAAATTCGATGCCAGCCATACTGCCCACCACCACTGAAGTAAAGCGCTGCCAGGCTGAGTTCTCCAATGATCAGGTGCCGAGCTGACTCGCCATATTTCCCTCATGGCCCTGTACGGCAAGTAGAGGCTGACAACCGGTATGAAGAAATAACCTACCGCCCATCCCGGTGTGAATTCCAGAGTCTTGCTTGAAAATCCCTGAGCATTTTTATTGGCGCGGTAGATCCACATCAAAAAGGTGATGGAAGTTACGATGAATATCGCCAGTCGAAGAATACTCAAGAAGTGTTGGCGCGTATCGTTGGCATCGGCAGAAGACTTCGTTATGATACCGCTCGACACTAGCTCAAACTGCATGAAATTGGAGATCAGCAAAAGTACCGTCGTACCAATCGAAATGAACAACATTACTTTTAGAAACTTAGTCAGAAATGACGGGTTCACGGAATACTCGTATTCCCTGTGTTCGGAAATGACACCCATGTCTTGCATGAATTCTCCTTTTTTTTGCGTTTGAATTAATCGACAACCTAGTCGGCCGCTGCGGACATCGTGACGACGAGCCTAAAACTGGCTGCTTGCTTACGATCATGCAGTTCCGACGCCTTTTCCCTAGGCATCGATAAAGACGGAAACACCGTTGGTACCCGCAAGCGCAGCCGTCGAGAAAAATAGTTTCATCTCGATGGTTGTCTCGTCGTCATCGAGCTGTGGTTGATTTACCGGGTCGTTGGTTGGCTGAAAGCTGTCGTTCAAAAAGCCCGTGAAATAGGAAATCAACTTTGCATGGACGGGTTGCAGACTTCCTACGTTGCAGCAGGAAAGGGGTCAGGTTCATTTATTTTCGGCTAGTTTTTTGTGCTAAATGAACCTGACCCCTTTGGTTCTGAGCCGCGAAGCGGCTTCGGCTTGAATGAATTGTTAGATCTCATCGCTGGCATCGATCACGTCCTGCCAAAGCAGCTCCAACCTTGACTGGATGCTGCCGCGACGAAAATTTAGCGGGTCTTCCGCATCGTAGGAAGAAATGAAGACTTCTGGAGCCTGGCCATCCTGAGCCGCGCCTAGGCCAGGTTGATCTCCCCCGCCAGAAATGGCTGCCCTAACTAAGGCATCCACTTGCGCGTCTGAAGAGTTCCAGATTAGAACATCGCACTCGCGATTCCAGCCTTTCTTTTCATCAAACGCATTCTTGGTGATGTTGCTGCTTCCCACAATGGCTAGCCGCGGTTGGCCATTGCTCTTTGCAACGAAGACCTTGGCGTGCCACTTGTTGCTGCCCTTCCGTTTGCGCTGTTTGACCGATAGGTGGTTTCCGCACGAACACTTTATTGAAGAAAGCTTGGCTACAAAGTCGTTGTACTGAGATCCCCATGTATGGGGGTCATATATGCCAACAGTAGTCACTGTGGCCTTGCAGGGCTTCGGCGGGACATTTGCGATAAAGGAGTCAGATGCATAGTACGAGTTAACTTTGTATTTCTTTTCTTGGAAGAAGCCGCTGCATATGAGGTACTCATCGCCAATGCCTCCAGAGAACGCACTCAGGATCGCCCTACGGAAGACGTTGGGACTCTGGCTTTTTCTAAGGATGGCCGCAATTTTGAACATGAGGTCTAACGCCTTAGTTAAGCCGACCCGTAGCGGGGCGGCGACTGCGTGCTAGCGTAGCGTAGGCACGCGGGCGCCGCCCCGATGCGGGTTCGGCTTGAACGAATTGTTAGGCACGTGATCTACGAACCGTCATGTAGAAAGAATAGATCTCATCAGCGAACCTTTTTGACGAAGATGTCATCTTGAGTAATTTAATGAATTTCTCGTACCAATCCGAGCCGTAGCGCTGCATTGCTTCAATCTCTAGAACGAGGCTTAGGCCATGACCGCGGCGGATTTTCTGGTGTTCAGAGAGTATTGCATGCGCAAGCAATTTGGCGTGTGGAGTGTGCCGCGCCACGAGCTCATCTAGCTGCCCCATGGTGGATATGCTCAATGCGCTCACCATGTCCAACAACCACCTACCATCCCCGACAAATGGATCAACCGTCGAACTTGTAGCAAGTGCAATGTCATTGTCCAGATTTAAAGGCTTAGCGCTCGAATTGACGTACAGGATGATGGCATGTAGAGAAGTGGGCTCGTCCTCTGCAAGTGAAGGTCTCGTTTGGTTCACCCTTTTTCGGCTGAATTGAGCTGCGATCCATTTTCTTGGCGTGTCAAAGACGATCAGGACGCCAAGCGATGCAATAATGAGCCCGACAATTTCCATACGCGCCTAACGCTGGAATTGAGCGGCGGCGGAGCCGTCCGCCTCGAATGAAATGTTAGACCACATGCTAGCCGAACCCCTTTTGATGCGCGTCCTTAACCCAGGCAACATCGACCGGACCGTTGAAGCCAACAACCGCGTCGACACTGCAGTGAGGGCAGATTGCAGTGTGCCCCAGCTCGTCGCCGTCGCACCACTGCGTAATAGTCGAAGGCGGAAATTGGGCGAAGCAGTAGTAACAGACTGCCACCTCGCTGGCGAGCAACTGCTTTCTATGCATTGACGTGCCGCAAGTTCTGCTCATGAGGTCTAACGCTATGTAGATTTCAAAATGCAGTGTAATCCTGCAGCCTATTCCCGCGTGGCGACATCTTCTTGGTGCTGTAGGTGTACGCGAATCAAAGACTTGCTCTGGCTGATGCCGCCTAATCCCACCGCCGAAACCAAGATCGCGCGCTTCGCACCCGTGAATAACCATCCAGTGAGTGATCTGCTGGCGGCTTCCCTTCGATGCATTATCCGATTAGCTTGCCCCGCTCGCTTGTCAGACGCCGCCGTGTGGTGCCTTTGATATACAACCCGACACCTCACCCCAACCGCAACAACTTCCGCACCGCCGGCAGATTCCTTCGGCTCACTTCCGGCGCCAGCTCAGTGCCATCAAGGCGCGCCAACGCACGACCATCGGGCAAGATTTTCAGCCCCAGCAACCGAGCCGGCGGCACCAGGCAATTGCGGTGCAGGCGCAGCAGTTGCTCGGGATAGGTTTCTTCCAGCTGCCGCAGCGATTCCTCGATCAGCAATTCCCCTCCCTGATGTTGCACGACCACGTATTTCTCCTCGGCCAGCAGGCAGATCACTTCGTCCAGGGCGATGCGCACGGGTGCGCCGCGGAGGCGGCCGTGGAGGAAGGTGGTGCGTTCGCGGGGTTGTTCGGCCAGCCGTCGCTGGGCGCGTTGCAGGGCTTCGCGCAGACGGTCGAGGCGTACGGGTTTGAGCAGGTAGTCGACGGCGCCCAGTTCGAAGGCTTGCAGTGCGTGGGCTTCGTAGGCGGTGCAGAAGATGATTAATGGCCGCGGCCGTCCGGCCAGCCGGCGGGCCAGGGCGGTGCCGCTGAGGGCGGGCATGTTGATGTCCAGCAGCAGCACGTCGGGTTGCAATTCGCCGAGTACGGCCAACGCGGCTTCGCCGTCGGCCACGCTGCCGACCAGTTCGCAGCCGTCGCATTCGGCCAACAGCGCGGCCAGCCGGGCGCGTGCCAGCGGTTCGTCGTCGACGATCAGTACGCGGGTCATGCGGCTGGCCCCGGCAGGTGCAGGGTCACCACGAACTGGTCACCGCGCGGGCCGGCCTCGAAACGGGCGCGCGGGCCGTAGTGGTAGGCGATGCGCTGGCGCACGCTGTCCAGGCCGTGGCCGTTGCCCGGTTCCGGCGGCGTGGTGGGCAGGGGGTTGATGATTTCCACCATCACGCCGGCGCCTTCGCGGGCGCCGCGCAACACCACCTCGCCGCCCGCGCGCAGCGGCTGGATGCCGTGGCGCACGGCGTTTTCCACCAGCGGTTGCAGCAGCAGCCGCGGCAGCGGGAAATCGGCCGGTAGATCATCCAGCTGGCGCACCACGCGCAGCCGTTCGGCCAGGCGCCATTGCTCGATGGCCAGGTAGCGCTCGATCAGCGCCAGCTCTTCGCCCAGGGTGCCGGTGTCGGTGTCGTGCTGGCCCAGCGCGGCGCGGAACAGTTCGCACAGGTCTTCCACGGTGCGCTCGGCGGCGGCCGGGTCGACCCGGATCAGGGCCGCCACGGTATTCATGCTGTTGAACAGGAAGTGCGGCCGGATGCGCGCCTGCAACGCGCCCACCTGCGCCCGCGTCACGGCGGCCAGCCGCGCCTGCCACTGCGCCAGCACGTAGAAATAGCGCAGCATCGCGGCGCCCAGCAGCGCGGCGATGACGGCGTTGTCGCGCACGAACGCGCCCATCGACGCGGTGATGAAAGGCATTTGCAGCGAGGCGTCGAGCCAGTGCACGGCCGCGCTGGCGGCCACCACGATCAGCATGATCAGCAGCCACGCGCCGAGGTACGGCCAGCGGCCCGGCAGGCGTTGCAGCCACGGCCGCGATTTGCACAGCAGCACCGCGATCACCAGCGCCAGCCAGCTGACGAACAGCACCGCCACGCTGTAGCCGGACCAGCCGCGCGTCTGCCCGGGCGCCAGCCACATCACGGTCACCGTCAGCGCGCCCACCACGAACCAGGCGAACACCGCCGGCAGCCGGCAGAAGTCCGGCAAGGGGCTGGCTTCGAGGCGGCGGGCGGGCAGTTCGCGCATCAGGCGAGTATGCCGCACCGCGCGGGTCAGGCCAGCCGCGCGCCCAGCCACTGGCGCAGGTCGGCGATCTCCTGGGCGCAGACCGAATGCGGCATCGGGTAGCTGTGCCAGTCCACCGTGTAACCCAGCGACTGCAGCAGATCGCGCGAATCCACGCCGCGCTGGTACAGCACCACCGGATCGGCGCTGCCGTGGCCCCAGAAGATCGGCGTGGCGCCGTTGGCCAGGTGGCGTTCGGCGGCAAGCAGGCTGGATATCGGCACGTAGGTGGACAGCGCCACGATGCCGGCGAGCTTGCGCGGATGGCGCAGACCGGCGCTGAGCGCGATCGCGCCGCCTTGCGAGAAGCCGACCAGGAAGATGTTGTCATCCGCCACGCCGCGCGCGTTCTCGCGGGCGATCAGCGCTTCGACGGCGGCAATCGACACGCGGATCCCCGCCTCGTCCTGCGGCGCCCGCGCGTCGAAACCGTGGATGTCGTACCAGGCGCGCATCGGCACGCCGCCGTTGATCGTCACCGGCTGCACCGGCGCATGCGGAAACACGAAGCGCAGCGCCGGCCAATCTTTTGCCACCAGCTCCGGCACGATCGGCGCGAAGTCGTTGCCATCCGCACCCAGGCCGTGCAGCCAGATGATGCTGTGGGTGGGGTTGGCGGCGGTTTCGTGTTCGACGGTGGGCAGCAGGGACATGGCATCGATCGGCGGTGGAAGACGGGCAGCATCGTAGCAGTCGCCCGGCGCCTGCCCGGACCGTTCGCGATGCTTGTGCGGCGTAGCACCACACCGCCCGCTCGTTGCCTCAACTACCCCGCGACGCTAAAGTGGCTCGGTTCAGGTGTCCCGACGGCTTCACGCCGAAGGGATGAAACGGGAAGCCGGTGCGTGGTGTTGATCACCGCAAGGCCGGCGCTGCCCCCGCAACGGTAAGCGAGAATCGTCGATCAGCGAATGCCACTGTGCTTGCACGGGAAGGCGCTGTTCGAGGCAGGTTTCCCCTGCCACTCGTGAGCCCGGAGACCGGCCTGCACGATTCCTGGTGGCTCGCGGTGGGCGAGGCCGAACAGTCGTGTCGGCGCTCGCCTGCCCGTTGTTCCGTCCCCTCCTTCTTCGCCACCGGCTCATTGACGCAAAGAGCCGTGCGCGGGCGCGCGGCGGAGAATGCCTGTGGAACAGACGTACATGAAACGCACCCTGCTGGTCGCCGCGCTGCTGGCCACATCGATGGCGGCGCAAGCCGATGCGGGCCGGCCCGATCCCGTGGGCGCGGAGAACCTGGACGCGGTGATCGTCACCGCCACGCGTACCGCGATCACCGTCGACGAATCGCTGGCCTCGGTCAGCGTGATCAACCGCGAGGACATCGACCGGCTGCAACCGCTGACCGTCACCGACCTGCTGACCGGCCTGCCGGGCGTGAGCCTGGGCAATCTGGGTGGCCTGGGCCAGCAGACGTCGCTGTTCATGCGCGGCACCAATGCGACCCATGTGCTGCTGCTGGTCGATGGCGTGCGGGTGGGTTCCGTCACCGCGGGCCTGGCCGCGTTCGAGCAGATTCCGGTGGAACAGATCGACCACGTCGAAGTGGTGCGCGGGCCGCGCTCCAGCCTCTACGGCGCCGACGCGATCGGCGGCGTGATCCAGATATTCACCCGCCACGGCCAGCCCGGCGGCGGCCTGCAACCGTCCTTCAGCCTCACCACCGGCAGCAACAACCTGTTGCGCGGGCAGGCGGGCTTGTCCGGCGGCGACGAGCACGCCTGGTACAACATCGGCGTGGGCGCGCAGTACACCCGCGGCATCAACAGCTGCCGCATCGGCGCGGCCGAGGCCTTCACCGCCTGCTACATCGACGAGCCCGACCGCGACGGCAACCGCAACAAGAACCTCACCGCCAGCGGCGGCTACCGCTGGGACAACGGCGCCGAACTCTCCGGTACCTGGCTGCGCAACCTGGGCGAGGTCGAGTTCGACGGCAGCTACCAGAACCGCAGCCGCACCCTGCAGCAAGTGGCCGGCGGGCGTTTCAGCATCAACCCCACCGACGCCTGGAAAACCACGCTGAGCCTGGGCCAGAACCTGGACCGATACGACAGCTACGAGAACCAGGATTTTCGCGGCTACATCGGCTCGCGCCACGACCAGGCCGGCTGGCAGAACGACATCACCGTGGCGCCCAACCAACTACTGACCGTGGGCCTGGACTGGCAGGGTGAGCGCGTCGACAGCGACACCGGCTACCTCGACACCCGCCGCAACAACACCGCTGGCTACGCGCAATACCAGGGCAACTTCGGCCGCCAGGAAATCCAGCTCTCGGCGCGCCGCGACCACAACGGCCAGTTCGGCAACCACAACACCGGCGGCGCCGCCTGGGGTTACCGTTTCGACCACGGCCTGCGCCTCTCGGCCAGCTATGGCACCGCCTTCCACGCGCCCACCTTCAACGATGTGTACTACCCCTACGGCAGCGGCAACCCCGACCTGAAACCGGAAGAATCACGCAGCGTCGAACTCGGCCTCAACCAGCGCCTGACCCACTGGAACTGGGGCATCAACGCCTACCAGACCCACATCGACCAGATGATCGCGCTGGACAGCAACTACTTCCCGCTGAACATCAGCAAGGCACGCATCCGCGGTGTGGAAGGCCAGCTGGGCGTCGTCCTCGCCGGCTGGCAAGTGCAGGGCTACCTGACCTGGCTGCAGCCACGAAACGAGGACGGCGGCCCGAACGACGGCAAGCTGCTGATGCGCCGCCCGCAACGCACCGCCCGGCTGGATGTCGACCGCAGCTTCGGCGCGTTCGGCCTGGGTGCCACCCTCAACGCCCGCAGCCACAGCTACGCCGACGCCCGCAACCGGCAAGCCGTGCCCGGCTACACCACCACCGAGCTGCGCGCCAGCTACCACTTCACCCCCAACTGGCAACTGGAAGCCCGCCTGGCCAACGCCTTCGACCGCGACTACGAAACGGTCTGGTACTACAACCAGCCGGGGCGGAGCTTCTTTTTGACGGTGCGGTATAGCCCCACGATGCGGTGATGCCTCGGCTTGGCCCCTCTGTAGGAGCGACTTCAGTCGCGATGCTTTTGTTCTGATGCCCGACACATAGAGCTTCAGAGCAAGAGCTTCCGATCGCCAATGGCGACCGAGTCACTTTCTCTTTGCGTGGCCAAGAGAAAGTAACCAAAGAGAAAGGCCACCCCGCTTGCGCGCCTAGCGGGCATCCTGCCCGCAAGGTTCGCGGTCGGGCTGCGGGGTTTGTCGACAGTCCATCGGGCAACCGCTCCTGCGCTGCCTCAACTCGGGCATCCATGCCCTCGCCATGGACTGACGCCAAACTGGCTTGCATCCTTCGCCCGCCCGCCGCTTCAGAGGGGCCCCGGGTAGAGCAGCGCGCCATCGTGGCGCGCACTCGGTGCGCAGCGGCTGCGCCGCTGCGAGAGCGTCGCGGCGTGGAGTCTTCTGTTCTTTTCCTCACCGTCCGATCGCCCTGAGCGTAGCCGCGCAGCGGCGGAGTCGAAGGGTGACGCCGAGCGGCCCTTCGACTTCGGCCTTCGGCCTACGCTCAGGGAGAACGGCTGAGGCGAGCAGCTTCGCTTTTGCTTCTGCTTTTGCTTCTGCTTTCGCCTTTGCCTTTGCCTTGGCTTCATCCCGAGTACGGGCCAGGATGGCCCGTCGCTCTACCCGGGGCCCCTATGCGGCGGTGAGGCGGGGGCGACAAGGCCCCGCAGGGGGAATCGGCAGGATGCCGACGCCTTTTCGCCAGCACATGGATGTGCTGTCGAAAAGCCCGACCCCGGGCAAGCGCCAAGTGGGGTGGCCTTTCTCTTTGGTTACTTTCTCTTTGGCCACGCAAAGAGAAAGTAACTCGGCTGCCGTAGGCAGACGAAAGCTCTTCCTCTGAGGCCACATTCAAGAGCAAAAGCGTCGCGACTGAAGTCGCTCCTACAGACGGCCAAAAAAAACAAGAGCATCGCGACCGAAGCCGTTTCCGCAAAAACACCAAAGCAAAAGCGAAAGCATCGCGCACAGGGTGCGCTCCTACAAAAGAAGGTCGCGGCTCGGTAGGCCCATGCCATCCGGCAGGGCCGACTTCAGGCACATCGCGGTGGGCCATGGCAGCGGCTATCCTTGCCCGCCACGGAGAGCCCATGAATATCTTTGCGCCCATGATCCGCCGACCGATCGGCACCTCGCTGCTGGCGATCGGGTTGATATTGGCGGGGAGCTGGGCTTACCAGCTGCTGGGCGTGGCCGCGCTGCCGTCGATGGATCTGCCGGTGGTGATGGTGTCGGCCAACATGCAGGGCGCCAGCGCGCAGACCATGGCGGCCACGGTCGCGGCGCCGCTGGAGCGGCATCTGGGGCGGATTCCCGGGGTCAAGGAGATGTACTCCAACAGCACCGAGGGGCGCACCTTCGTGCGGTTGCAGTTGTACATGGGGCGCAGCGCGGACAAGGCCGCCAGCGACGTGCAGGCGGCGATCAATGCCGCCGCGGTCGACCTGCCCACGCACATGGACAACCCGCCGCAATACTTCAAGGCGGATACCACCCAGGTGCCGGTGATCCTGGTGTCGCTGACCTCTACCGGGTTGCCGCCGGACAAGCTGTACGACCTCACCAACACCTTGCTCAGCCCGGCGGTGGCGCAGATCCCCGGCGTGGCCCAGGTGGAGGTGTTCGGCGGCACCGCGCATGCGGTGCGGGTGACGCTGGATACCGGTGCGCTGGCGGCCAAGGGGCTCACCACCAACGACGTGGCGAACGCGCTGCGGGCGGCCAACGTCACCTCGCCGCAGGGCATCATCAGCGATGGCCACACGCAGATGACGGTGTCGGCCAACGACGCGCTGCAGGACCCGGCCGAATTCGGCAACCTGCTGATCGCGATGAAAAACGGCATGCCGGTGCGGCTGTCCGACGTGGCCACGGTAGCCTCCGGGCCGGAGGATCAATACCAGGCCGCCTGGTTCAACGGCCAACGCGCGGTGATGATGCAGGTGACCAAGCGGCCGGAGGCGAACGCGGTGGCCACCGCCGCCGCGGTGCGCGACCAGCTGCCGGCGTTCCGCGCGATGCTGCCGGCCGATGTCACCATCACGCCGATTCTTGACCTCACCCAGACCACCAAATCCGCGCTGCATGAAGTGCAGTTCACACTGATGATCAGCGTCGTGATGGTGGCGCTGGTGATGCTGATCTTCCTGCGCCGCCTCGGCCCCACCCTGATCGCGCTGCTCAGCGTGCCGCTGTCACTGGCCGGCGCGTTCGTGGCGATGTGGGCGTTCGGCTACACCTTGAACCTGCTGTCGCTGGTGGCGCTGGTGTTGTGCATCGGCTTCGTGGTGGACGACGCGATCGTGGTGATCGAGAACATCGTGCGCCACATGGAGCGCGGCCAGCCGCCGCTGCCGGCGGCGTTGATCGGCGTGCGCGAGATCGGCTTCACGGTGCTGTCGATCACGCTGTCGCTGGTGGCGGTGTTCGCGCCGCTGCTGTTCGGCAACAACATGCTGGTGATGCTGCTGCGCGAGTTCTCGGTGACGCTGACCGCGGCGATCGTGATCTCGGCGCTGGTATCGCTGACGCTGACGCCCGCGTTGTGCGGCCGCTTTCTCACCCTGGAACATGCCGGCGAAAAACCGCTCAACCGCATCCAGCGCGCGTTCGAGCGCTTCGACCGCTGGCTGCATCGCGTCTACGAGCGTGCGCTGGACTGGGCCATGCACCACCGCCGGCTGATGCGCTGGCAGCCGCTGCTGTTGCTGGTGGCGACGGTGGTGCTGGGCATGGCGGTGGTGAAGACCGCCGGCGGCACCTTCATGCCCGAGGAGGACACCGGCGCGCTCAACGGCAACATCAGCGCCGACGCCAACATCTCGCCGCAGCTGATGGCCGAGCGGGTGAAGCAGGCGGCGGCGATCGTGCAGGCGGACCCGGCCGTGCTGGATGTGTCGTCCATGCTGGGCCGCAACGGCGGCGCGGTGGGCAACAACGGCCGCATGTGGATCGACCTGAAGCCGCTGGGTGAAGGTCCGGGCCATCGTCGCGACAGTTCGAAAGTGGTGCTGGAGCGGCTCAGCAAGCAGTTCGAGGTGTTGCCCGACATGAAGGTGCAGTTGCGCACCCTGCAGTTCATGGGCGGCGGTGGCGGCAACAACGAGGGCGCGCAGCACAGCTTCCAGATGATCAGCAAGGATGGCGGCGACCTGCAGCCGTGGGCGCTGAAGATGGTGCAGCAGATGCGCAAGTCGAAAGAGCTGCGCGACGTGGGCAGCGAGTTCGACGAGGTGGGCAAGCAGCAGATGCTGAAGGTGGACCACGACGCCGCGGCGCGCCTGCATGTGAACATGGGCATGGTCGATACGGCGCTGAACAACGCGTTCGGCCAGCGCATGGTGTCCACCATCTATTCCGACATCAACGAATACCACGTGGTGCTGACCAGTGCCGGCGCGCAGTCGCTGAGCCCGGCCGCGCTGCTGGACACGCGCGTGCGCAACGCGCAGGGCCGGTTGATACCGCTATCCGCGATCGCCCGCATCGAGGCCAACATCAGCCCGTCCGGCGTGGTCCACCAGGATCAGCTGGAAGCCACCGACATCAGCTACAACCTGCCCGCCGGCGTGCCTGAAAGCCATGGCATCGACCTGGTCAACCAGGCCGCGCTGGCGATCCACCTGCCCGGCGGCATCCGCCTGAAATTCGGCGGCACCGACGAGGAGCTGCAGGATCTGCAATCCAACGGCGGCACCTTGCTGCTGGGCGCGATCCTGGCGATGTACATCGTGCTGGGCATTCTCTACGAGAGCCTGGGCCACCCGCTGACCATCCTGTCCACCTTGCCGGCGGCCGGCGCGGGCGCGTTCCTGGCGATGCTGGTGACGCAGACCCAGCTCAGCCTGATGGCGATCATCGCGATATTGATGCTGATCGGCATCGTGAAGAAAAACGCGATCCTGATGGTGGATTTCGCGCTGGTGGCGCAACGCGAGCGCGGGCTGTCCGCGCCCGAGGCGATCCGCGAGGCGGCGCTGGTGCGCTTTCGCCCGATCACCATGACCACGCTGGTGGCGATGGGCGCGGCGCTGCCGCTGGCGATCGGTTTCGGCGTGGGTTCGGAGATGCGCCAGCCGCTGGGCGTGGCCATCGTGGGCGGCTTGCTGGTGTCGCAGTTGCTGACCCTGCTGAGCACGCCGGCGATCTACCTGTGGGGTCACGACCGCAAGCTGCGCAAGGCCGCACGCAAGGCGCGCAAGGCGGAGAAGAAACGCCTGCGCGCGGGCCTGGCGGCCAGTGCGTCGTAAACCGCGTGCCGGTCCTGGGGAGGTCTGATGGATCAGCTTTTGCTCGTCATCCCGGCGAAGGCTGGGATCCAGTGCCTCCAGGCCCTTCAACGCAAAGGCCCTGGATTCCTGCGTTCGCAGGAATGACGGGCGAGGTCGAAGCTTTCCCGGGAACCCGAGTGGAAGAAACTTTCGCGGACCCGACATCCACGTGCAGGCCGTCGTCGGTAATATCCCTGCGCATGCCTGCATCCTTTCTCGCCGACGACCGCCGCCGTTCCCGTCCATCGACGACCTCGCGCGGTGACGCAAGGCGGTGCGCATGAACGTGTTCGCGCCGATGGTGCGTCGCCCGGTCGGCACCTCGCTGCTGGCGATCGGGCTGATGCTGGGTGGCCTGTGGGCGTACCTGCTGCTGGGCGTGGCGGCGTTTCCGTCGATCGAATTTCCCGGCGTGGTGGTGTTCGCGCAGATGCCCGGCGCCAACGCGCAAACCATGGCCAGCACCGTGGTGGCGCCGCTGGAGCGGCACCTGGGGCGGATTCCCGGCGTGCGCCAGATGTATTCCAGCGCCAGCGAGGGCGGCGCGCAGATCCAGATCCTGTTCGAGATGGACCGCACCGCCGACAAGGCCGCCCGCGACGTGCAGGCGGCGATCAACGCGGCCGCCGCCGACCTGCCCGCGGGCATGCCCAGCCCGCCGGGTTACTTCAAGTTCGACACCTCGCAAATTCCGGTGCTGCTGGTGTCGCTGACCTCCACCAGCCTGGCCCCCGACCAGCTCTACGACCTCACCGACACCTTGCTGAAACCGGCCGTGGCGCAGATCCCCGGCGTGGCCCAGGTGCAGGTGTCCGGCGGCGCGCCGCATGCGGTGCGGATTGCGCTGAACAGCGCCGCGCTGGCGCGCAAGGGCATCACCAGCAACGACGTGGCCAACGCGCTGCGCGCGGCCAACGTCACCTCGCCGCAAGGCATGCTCAGCAACGGCGCCACCCAGATGACGGTGAGCGCCAACGACGCGCTGCACACCGTGGCCGATTTCGCCCCGCTGGTGATCGCCAGCCGCGACGGCGTGCCGGTGCGGCTGTCCGACGTGGCCACCATCAGCGGCGGCCAGCAGGACCAGTACGCGGCGGCGTGGTTCAACGGCCAGCGCGCCGTGACCATGCAGATCAGCAAGCGCTCGGAGGCGAACGCGGTGGCCACGGTGAACGCCATCCGCGCCGCCCTGCCGGGCTTCAGCCACCTGATGCCGGCCGACGTGGAAATCCACCCGATCTTCGACCTAACCCCCACCACCGAATCGGCGCTGGACGAGGTGGAGATAGCGCTGCTGATGAGCATCGTGATGGTGGCGCTGGTGATGCTGGTGTTCCTGCGCCGGCTGCGGCCCACGGTGATCGCGATGTTCAGCGTGCCGCTGTCGCTGGCCGGTGCGTTCGTGGTGATGTGGATGCTGGGTTTCACCCTCAACATCTTCTCGCTGGTGGCGCTGGTGCTGTGCGTGGGTTTCGTGGTGGACGATGCGATCGTGGTGATCGAGAACATCGTGCGCCACATCGAGCGCGGCATGGCGCCGCTGCCGGCCGCGCTCACCGGCGTGCGCGAGATCGGCTTCACGGTGGTGTCGATCACCTTGTCGCTGATCGCCGTGTTCGGGCCGATGGTGTTCGGCAACAACATGTTCACCATGCTGATGCGCGAGTTCTCGGTCACCCTGATCGCCACCATCGTGATCTCGGCGCTGGTGTCGCTGACGTTGACGCCGGCGCTGTGCGGCGCCTGGCTGGCACCCGAGTCCGGCACGCGCACGCCGGGCCGGCTGGAGCGCATGGCCGAGCGCTTCGACAGCGGCCTGCTGCGCATCTACGAGCGCGCGCTGGACTGGGCCATGCACCATCGGCGGGTGATGCGCTGGCAACCGATCCTGCTGCTGGTGCTGACCGTGGTGCTGGCGGTAGTGGTGGCCAAGACCGCCGGCGGCAGCCTGATGCCGAAGGAGGACACCGGCCTGCTGCAGGCGCAGATCACCGCCGACGCCAACATCTCGCCCACCCTGCTGGCCGAACGCACGCAGGCGATGGCCGCGGTGCTGCAGGCCGACCCGGCGGTGCTCGACGTCTCCACCATTCTCGGCGGCAACAACAACAATGGCGCGGTGGGCAACCAGTCCACGCTGTTCGTGGATCTGAAGCCGCTGGGCGACGGCCCCAACGACCGCCACGAACCGGGCCAGGCCGTGGTGGACCGGCTGGACAAGTATTACAAGCAGGTCAGCGACCTCGACGTGACGCTGACCACGGTGCAGTTCATCAGCGGCGGCGGCCCCGGCGGCGGCGCCAAGGGCCAGTATGCGTTCCAGCTCAGCAGCACCGCCGGCCTGCCGCTGCAGCAACCCACGCTGCGACTGGCGCAGGTGATGCGCGGCATGAAGCAATTCCGCGACGTCAGCACCAGCTTCGACAGCATCGGCCGGCAGCAGCTGTTGCAGGTGGATCGCGATGCCGCCGGCCGCCTGCACGTGAGCATGGGCCAGATCGATTCGGCGCTGTACAACGCGTTCGGCCAGAACCAGATCTCCACCATCTATTCCGACATCAACCAGTACCGCGTGGTGCTCACCGCCGATGCCGAACAATCGCTGAGCCCCGCCAACCTGCTCAACACCTACGTGCGCAACACGGAAGGCAAGATGATTCCGCTGTCGGCGCTGGCGCACATCGAGCCGCATATCGCGCCGGTCACCATCAACCACTACAACCAGCTCGAATCGGCCTCGATCAACTACAACCTGGCCAAGGGCCTGACCCAGACTGACGGCCTGAAATACGTCGACCAGGCCATCTTCGCCGCCGGCCTGCCCGCCGGCGTGCAGAAAAGCTACACCGGCGACAACCAGAACCTGATGGACGCGCTCAACAACGGCCTGCTGATGCTGCTGGCGGTGATCCTGGTGATGTACGTGGTGCTGGGCGTGCTGTACGAAAGCCTGATCCACCCGCTGACCATCCTGTCCACGCTGCCGGCCGCCGGCATGGGCGCATTCCTGGCCATGCTGGTCACCCACACCCAGCTCACCATGATGTCCGCCATCGCGGTGCTGATGCTGATCGGCATCGTGAAGAAAAACGCGATCCTGATGGTCGACTTCGCCCTCGTCGCCGAACGCGAACACGGCCGCTCACCACCCGAAGCGATCCGCGAAGCCGCCCTGGTCCGCTTCCGCCCGATCACCATGACCACCCTGGTGGCCATGGGCGCCGCGCTGCCCCTGGCCATCGGCTTCGGCTACGGCTCGGAAATGCGCCAGCCGCTGGGTATCGCCATCCTCGGCGGTCTGTTCGTGTCGCAGCTTCTAACGTTGTTGAGTACGCCCGCGATCTATTTGTGGAGCCATGACCGCAAGCAGCGCAAGGCCGCGCGCAGGGAGCGCAAGGCGGAGAAGAAGCGGCAGAAGTTGTTGCGGCTGGAAGCCAGGGCGGGTGGTTCGGCTTGAGTCGCGGCTCTCGTGGCACTTCGACTCCGCCGTCCTGCGGACGGCTACGCTCAGTGTGATCGGGTGAGGGAATCTGACATCGACCGAACGAACCTCCACCGTTCTCCCTGAGCGTCGGCCGCGCAGCGGCCAGAGTCGAAGGGCATGCCGCCTCGACATCATGCTTTTGGACGGCCAATCCCACGTTTGGCTCAACCCATCACGCCCCTCAATAGAACGAAGAGTCCGCGCTTGTGGCAGCATCAACTGTTTTCGACGCGCAGGAAGGCTCCATGGTGTTCGCGATACTCGGTTACGGCCGCTTCGGCCAGGCGTTTGCCGATCTGCTGGCGCGGGCGGGGCATGAGGTGCGTATCCATGATCCGCAGGCCGAGGTGCCGGCGGCGCTGGCGGCGGCGTCGATGGTCGCCGCCATCGATGGCGCGGACTGGGTGGTGCTGGCGATGCCGGTGCCGCGGATGGCGGAGGCGCTGGCCGCGCTGAAGCCGCATCTGGGCGCTGGGCACACCGTGATCGACGTGGGCAGCGTGAAGCTGCACCCCTGCGCGCTGATGGATGAGCAGCTGGGCGATGCGATACCGCACGTGGGCACGCACCCGCTGTTCGGCCCGCTCAGCCTGGCGCGGGGCGAGCGGCCGTTGCGCACGGTGGTGTGCGCCAGCGCCCGGCATCCGCAGACGGCCGAGCGCACGCGCGCACTGTTCCGCGAGCTGGGTTGCGAGGTGATCGACCAGGACCCGGCCACGCATGACCGGCATATGGCGCATACCCACGCGCTGGCGTTTTTCCTGGCCAAGGGGCTGATCGAGATCGGCGTGGACGACGACCTGTCGGTGACCCCGCCGTCGTTCCAGGGCCTGAAGAACATGCTGGCGGCGGTGCGTGGCGATGCCGGGCATCTGTTTGCCGCGATCCAGCAGGAGAACCCGTTCGCCGCCGAGGCGCGGGCGCAGTTGCTGGGGGCGTTGCAGCGCATCGACCGGCAGCTTGCCAGTGCGGATGACGACAGTCTGGCGATTCCGGTGCGGAAGCAGGATGCCTGACCCTCACCGGTGGGAGCGACTGTGGGAGCGACTTCAGTCGCGATGCTCTTTCTTTGAAGTCCCAGAGCAAGAGCATCGCGGCTGAAGCCGCTCCCACAAAAGCCGCTCCGACAAAAACCAGTTCAAACCTTGGCGAACACCAAGGTGCCGTTGGTGCCGCCAAAGCCGAAGCTATTGGACATCACCGTGGTCAGCTTCGCGTCGCGGCTTTCGCGCACGATCGGGAAGCTTTCGGCCAGCGGATCCAGCTCGGTGATGTTGGCCGAGGCGGCCACGTAGTTCTCGTTGAGCATCAGCAGGCTGTAGATCGCCTCGTGCACGCTGGCGGCGCCCAGCGAATGGCCGGTGAGGGCCTTGGTCGAGGACAGCGGCGGTACCACGTCGCCGAACACTTCGCGCACCGCTTTCAGCTCGACCACGTCGCCCACCGGCGTCGAAGTACCGTGGGTGTTGAGGTAGTCGATCGGGCCGCTGACATTGGCCATGGCCATCTGCATGCAGCGCACCGCGCCCTCGCCCGAGGGCGCGACCATGTCGCCGCCATCGGAGGTGACGCCGTAACCGACCAGCTCGGCCAGGATGTTGGCGCCGCGGGCACGCGCGTGTTCGTACTCCTCCAGCACCAGCATGCCGCCGCCACCGGCGATGACGAAGCCGTCGCGGCTGACGTCGTACGGGCGCGAGGCCGATTCGGGCGTGGCGTTGTAGCTGGTGGAGAGCGCGCCCATCGCGTCGAACTGCGAGGTCATGCCCCAGTGCACTTCCTCGCCGCCCCCGGCGAAGACGATGTCCTGCGCGCCGTGACGGATCAGGTCCGCGGCCGCGCCGATGCAGTGCGCCGAGGTGGCGCAGGCGGCGGAGATGGAATAGCTGAGGCCCAGGATGCCGAAGCCGGTGGCCAGCGTGGCCGACACGGTGGAGCACATCGTGCGCGGCACCATGTACGGGCCGATCTTGCGCACGCCCTTGTTGCGCAGCAGGTCGCCGGTTTCGATCTGCCACTGCGGCGAGCCGCCGCCGGAGCCGGCGATGACGCCGGTGCGCGGGTTGCTGACCTGTTCGGCGGAAAGGCCGGCGTTGGCGATCGCGTCACGCATCGACACATACGCATACGCCGCCGCGTCGCCCATGAAGCGCTTCAGCTTGCGGTCGATCTCGGCCACCAGGTCGATCTCGGGCACGCCGGCCACATGGCTGCGCAGGCCCAGCTCCACATAATCGGGAACGGTGCGGATGCCGCTGCGGCTGTCGCGCAGGGCCGACGAAACCGTCGCCCCGTCGTTGCCCAGGCACGACACCACACCCATACCGGTCACTACAACACGACGCATCTCAAAAACCCTCGGTGGACTGGAACAGGCCGACGCGCATGTTGTCGGCGGCGTAGATCAGGCGGTCGTCGACGAACGTCTTGCCATCGGCGATCACCAACCGCAGCTTGCCGCGCATCACCCGGCGGATATCGATCTCGTAACGCAGCTTTTTGGCGGTGGGCAGCACCTGGCCGGTGAACTTCACCTCGCCCACGCCGAGCGCGCGGCCCAGGCCCGGCTCGCCCAGCCACGGCAGGTAGAAGCCGCTGAGCTGCCACATGCCGTCGAGCCCCAGGCAGCCGGGCATCACCGGATCGCTCTCGAAGTGGCAGGCGAAAAACCACAGGTCGGGGTGGATATCCATCTCGGCCTGGATCACGCCCTTGCCGTAGGCGCCGCCTTCGGTGGAGATGTGGGTGATGCGGTCGAACATCAGCATCGGCGGCAGCGGCAGGCGGGCGTTGCCGGGGCCGAACATTTCGCCACGGGCACAAGCCAGCAGTTGATCGTGATCTAACGAGGAAGGACGCGTCATGAAAAGCTCATCAGTGGAGGAAGCCGGAGTGAAGTGCGCGCATGCAGGCCACAGCTACCGGTCAAACCGTATGGTGACAGGGGCACGCCGATTCGCACAATGCGACACACGGTAGCGGGCGGGGTCATAACGGGGCGTCAAGACGGGTGGTGGGGGCTTCGTTGGAGGTTCCCCGCGGCGTGTGCCCCCTCTCCCTGCCCTCTCCCCACAGGGGAGAGGGGATTACGGTTTCTTTCGGTGCCGAGGTGCGCCCTTTTAAGCCGTCACTTCCGACGCCCACGCATCGGCGGCCAGTTTCAACAGGTGTTCGCGCACGTCGGCCGGCCATGTTGCCGTCAGTTCTGCGAAACGCTCCCGTTCGCCGCGGTACAGCGCCCGGGAGGCCTCTTCGTAACCCGCCAGGTCGCCGGCCATCACGCGCATGAAGCGGTCGGTCGCTTCTTGCGCCTGGCGTGCCCGGGCTTGCGGTTCCTGTTGGCGGGTGGCGTGTTCCACCAGGCGACGCAACGCGCCCGATACGCCGCCGGGCTGCTGGCCCAGCCAGTCCCAGTGTCGCGGCAGCAGGGTGACTTCGCGCGCCACCACGCCCAGTCGGGGACGGCCGGGGCCGCGGGCGGCGGTGGGCGCAGGCCCCGGCAGCCGTGCCATTACCTCATCCGGCGAGCCGCGGAAATCGACCTCGATCAGCTGGCTGGTGCGGTCGTCGAAAATCAGGATCGAACCGGCGGCACCCGCGTCGAGCGCCTGCTTGGTGGCGCGAACGACCTCGGCCAGGGGGCCGCGGGCGATCAGGTGGCGATCGTCGAAGGCGCTGCAGGTCACATCGTCGGTAGGCATCATGAGTTTGATCCGGGTAGAAATGTACCGGCATATTACCCGGTAAATATTCATCGTCAATATCACCCGGGCAAATCTCGTTCGTCGGGATGGACGCGCACCCGCGCCGGCTTGCTATCGTTACCTCTTTCAACCGACAGGAATGCCCATGCGCCTGCTGCGTCCGGCCCCCTTGCTGGCTTCGCTCGTCCTGCTTGCCGCCATGGCCCTGCCCGCGCCGGTCGCGGCGGCGGATCTGGATATCCCCCCATTGCACTACCAGCAACGCACCTTGCCGAACGGCTTGCAGGTGCTGAGCGTGGAGGACCACAGCAGTCCCAACGTGGCGGTGCAGATGTGGTACCACGTGGGTTCGAAGGATGACCCGAAAGGCCGCTCCGGCTTCGCGCACCTGTTCGAGCACCTGATGTTCAAGAGCACGCGGCACATGCAGGCCGAGCAGATGGACCGGCTCACCGAGGACGTGGGCGGCGCCAACAACGCCACCACCAGCGACGACGTCACCAACTATTTCGAGGTGGTGCCGGCCAATTACCTGCAGACGCTGCTGTGGGCCGAGGCCGAGCGGCTGTCCAGCCTCAACGTGGACGAGCCCAATTTCAAATCCGAGCGCGCCGTGGTGGAGGAGGAATATCGCCAGAGCGTGCTGGCCAACCCCTACGGCAAGCTGTTCAACGCGATCGATCCCAACTCCTACACGGTGCATCCCTACCGTCGCCCCACCATCGGCAGCATCGAGGATCTGGAAGCGGCAACGCTGCCGGACGTGATCGATTTCCACCGCACCTTCTACCGCCCCGACAACGCCACCCTGATCGTGGCGGGCGACTTCGACCCGAAGCAGCTCGATGCCTGGGTCGACCAGTATTTCGGCTGGATACCGAAGCCGGCCACGCCGATCCCGCGGGTCACCGCCACCGAGCCGAAGCGGCGCAAGAACCGCCGCGTCACCATCACCGCCGCCACCGCGCCGCTACCGGCGGTGGCGCTCAGCTGGCTGATTCCGCCAGCGGCTGACAGCGCCGACACCATCGCGCTGCAGGTGGCCGCCGCGCTGCTGGCGCGCGGCGACGCATCGCGGCTGTACCAGGCGCTGGTGTATCGCCACCAGGTGGCGCGGGAGGTTGATGCGGAAGCCGATGTGCGGGTGGGGCCGGGCCTGTTCCTGGCCTACGCGATCCTGGCCAGCGGCCACGCGCCGGAAGAGGCGGAAAAACTGCTGCACGAGGAAATCATCTGGCTGGCCACCCAGCCGATTCCCGCCGACGAGCTGGAGCGCGCCAAGACGCTGTTGCTGACCGATGAGCTGAAACAGCGCCAGACCGCGCAAGGGCTGGCCTTCGCGCTGGGCCAGGCAGCGTTGATCGGTGGTGACGTGGCCCGCGCCAACACCGACCTGGCGGCCTTGCAGAAAGTCACCGCGAAAGACGTCCACCGGGTACTGCAGAAATACGTCACCGGCGCGTACCACGTCACCATCGATTACCTGCCGGCGGCCAAGGCCGCCCAGCCGTCCAGCGGGGAGAGCGCGAAGTGAACCGTCCAATCAACCCTTTCCGTGCCACCCTCTTCACCACCCTGTGTGTTGCCCTGGGCAGCGCCGTCGCGGCCGAGCCGCCGGCTACGTTTCCGACCACGCCACCGGTGCCGGGCGCTGCGCCCACGCTGACCATCCCCACCCCGACCAGCCAGGCCTTGCCGAACGGCTTGCGGGTGATCAGCGTGCGCCGCGACGGCCTGCCGCTGGTCACCGCGCGACTGGTGATACGCAGCGGCGACGAGATGGACCCGCCCACGCAGGCCGGCCTGGCCGACCTCACCGCCAACCTGCTGAGCAAGGGCGCTGCCGGCCTCACCGCGCCGCAGATCGCCACCGCCGCCGAAACCCTGGGAGGCTCGTTGAGCGCGGCCGCCGGTTGGGACGAAAGCGACGTGGGCATCACCGTCACCACGCCGCGCCTGCCGCAGGCGCTGGCCTTGCTGGCCAAGGTGGTGCGCCAGCCGGCCTTCGATGCGCGCGAGCTGAAACGGGCGCAGGCGCAGGCTATCGACGAGGTCCGCCTCACCCTCAGCAAGCCGACGGCGCTGGCCGGGCTGGTGGCCGCGCGCGGCACCTTCGGCACCGGCGCCTATGGCCACCCGCGCAGCGGCACGCCCGCATCGATCGCCCGCATCGGCCGCGCCGATGTGCAGCAATGGCACGCCGCGCTGTACCGGCCCGACAACGCCATCCTGGTCCTGGCCGGCGACATCACGCCGGCGCAGGCGCTGCAACTGGCCCAGGCCAGTTTCGGCGACTGGTCGCGGCCCGCCACGTCCTTGCCGGCCAAGCCGCCCGGCAGCGGCGAGCGTTCATTGCCGGCGGTGGTGCTGGTCAACCAGCACGGCGCCGGGCAGGCCGGTGTGGTGGCGTCGCATCCGGCACCGCCGCGCAGCGACGCCCACTATTACGACGGCCTGGTCGCCGACGCCGTGCTGGGCGGTTCGTACTCGGCGCGGTTGAACGAGGAAATCCGCATCAAGCGCGGGCTTTCCTACGGCGCGTTCAGCGAGCTGCAACCGCTGCGCAATGCCGGCGCGTGGCTGGCCTCGGCGCAAACCCGCAACCCCGCGGTGCCGCAGGTGGTGGACCTTATGCTGGCCCAGTTCCACCAACTGGGCGCCGAAAACGTACCGGACGCCGAACTGGCCGCACGCAAGGCCACCCTGATCGGCAGCTATGGCCGCAGCCTGGAAACCACCACCGGCCTGGCCACCCAGCTGGCCGAGCTGGCCGTGTACGACGTCAACCTCGGCGAGATCAGCCGCTTTCCGGACCAGGTGAACGCGGTGACGCCACGCCAGCTGCGCAAGTACGCGCACAAGCATCTGGACGCCGATGAAGCCACCGTGGTGGTGGTCGGCGACGCCAGCCAGTTCGCGGCCGCGGTGCGCAAGACCCATCCGAAGGCGGTGTTGCTGGATGCGGCGACGCTCGACCTGGATCGTGCCGATTTGGGCACAGCGACCCACTGACCATCGACTGCGTCGACCGGACCCGCTGCGTGCCGCCCGAAGCGGTTGCCCGCAGCGGATACGGTCCGGTGGACGGCCGGGGAAATGGCGAGAAACGGGGACTTGCCTGCGGTCACTCGTGCGCGACACGATATACTGAACTACCGCGTACACCATTTATTTCCACAGGTTCCCCATGCGTTTCATCCCCACGCTCCGCTCGGCGTTCGTGTTGCTGCCGTTGACCCTCACCGCCCTACCTGCCACCGCCGCCCACTGGGAATTGCAAGCCGGGCAAAGCTTTATGGACGACTACGGCGCGAATACCGCCTTCATCGAAGCGGTGTTCGCACCGCACCCGCTCGGCGACACCCGCTTCAGCTGGGCGCCCGACGTCTCCGTCGGCTGGATCGATGGTCGCGACGTGGCCCGCTTTCGCGGCAAGCGTTACACCACCCGCGACAGCATCGCGCTGCTGGCCGCCGGCGTGCGGCTCTATGCCGGCGAAGGCGACGAATGGAGCCGCCGGCTGTTCCTGAGCCTGCAACCGGTGGCGCACACCGGCCGCACCCAGGCGCTGAGCAGCGTCTACGAATTCGCCACCACCGTGGGCTGGCAGGGCCAGCGTTTCAGCGTGCAGCTGCGGCACATTTCCAACGGCAGCCTGCATGAGCCGAATCGGGGCGAGACGATGGCGTTGGTGGGGGTGGCGTTCTAGATCGAGAGCGCCCTCATCCGCCCTGTCGGGCACCTTCTCCCGCAAGCGGGAGAAGGGAAAAGGTGCGGGACCGAGGCTTCCCTTCTCCCGCTTGCGGGAGAAGGTGCCGAAGGCGGATGAGGGGCTCTTCCAAGACTCAATGCCCGCCCGCCGCCGGCCCCGCCTTGGCGCTGAACGGCGGCTTGGCCAGCCAGATCACCAGCACCAGCGCGATGAACACCCAGCCCAGCATGTGGAACACCTCGTTGAACGAGATCTGGTAGCCCTGCTGGGTGATCATGTTGTTGATCACGCTGGCGCCCGCTTGCGCGTCGCCCTGGCCCAGGCGATCCATCGCCGCCTGCGACGTGGGGTTGAACACGTTGATGTGCTCGGCCAGTTGCTCGTGGTGGGCGACCGCGCGGCGCTCCCACAGCAAGGTGGTGATGGAGGCCGAGAAGCTGCCACCCAGGGTGCGCAGGAAGGTGGCCAGGCCGGAGCCCGAGGCGATCTCGTTCTGCTGCAGGTCCGACAGCAGGATGGTGAGGATCGGCATGAAGAACAGCGCCACGCCCAGGCCCTGCCACAGCTGCACCATCGCCACGTGATAGAAGTCGATGCCGATGTAGAAATCGGCGCGCATGAAGCACGTCACGCCCATCACGATGAACGCCACCGAGGCCAGCAGGCGCAGGTCGACCTTGGTGGCGTACTTGCCCACGAAGAAAGTCAGCAGCACCGGAATGATGCCCAGCGGTGCGGTGGCATAGCCAGCCCAGGTGGAGGTGTAGCCCAGGTTGCGCTGCAGCCACAGCGGCACCAGCAGGCCGATCGCGAAGAACGCGGCGTAGGCCAGCACCAGCGCGATCGTGCCGGCGGTGAAATTGCGGTGGCGGAACAGCTTCAGGTCGACGATCGGATCCTTGTCGGTCAGTTCCCAGATCAGGAAGATCGCGATGTTGACCGCCGAGATGATGCTGGTGACGATGATGAAGGTGGAGTTGAACCAGTCCTCGTCATTGCCCTTGTCCAGCACGATCTGCAGCGCGCCCACGCCGATGATCAAGGTGATCAGGCCGACATAGTCGATCTTCGGCCGCTCGGTTTTCTCGACTTTCGCGCGCAACTGGTTGGCCACCACCATGCTGGCGAAAATGCCGATCGGCACGTTGATGAAGAATATCCACGGCCACGAATAGTTGTCGGTGATCCAGCCGCCCAGGATCGGGCCGGCGATCGGCGCCACCACCGTCACCATCGCCAGCAGTGCCAGCGCCATGCCGCGCTTGGCCGGCGGATAGATGCCGATCAGCAGGCTCTGGGTGATCGGATACATCGGCCCGGCCACCGCGCCCTGCAGCGCGCGGAACAGGATCAGCATGCCCATGCTCTGGGACACGCCGCACATGAACGAGGTCAGCGCGAACAGCAGCGTGCAGGCGGTGAACAGCTTCACCTCGCCGAAGCGGCGGGTGAGGAAGCCGGTGAGCGGCAGCGAAATCGCCATGCTCACCGCGAACGAGGTGATCACCCACGTGCTCTGGTTGTTGCTGACGCCGAGGTTGCCGGCGATGGTCGGCAACGACACGTTGGCGATCGTCGTGTCCAGCACCTGCATGAACGTGGCCAGCGACAGGCCGATCGTGCTGAGTGCCAGATTGGGTGGACGGAAATGGGTGGTCATCGCAATCGGTCAGTGAGGGAGTCTGCCTTGCTCCTCCCCCTGCTCGCAGGGGGAGGTTGGGAGGGGGTAACGCTCTTGACCTAAAGATCAAGAGCGAACCCCTCCCCAGCCCTCCCCTGCAAAGCAGGGGAGGGAGTCTGATGAGTTATTCGCCGCCAGCCATGTTGGCGTGGATGATCTGCGCGATCATCGCGTCGGCCTTGGCCGACTGCTGCGCGTAAACGTCGGTGCTGAAGGCGGGCTTGGTCGGCGGCTGCTGCGCCAGCGTGGGGCCGCTGCGATCGTGCAGGCCCACGTCCACGGTGAGCGACATGCCCAGCCGCAGCGGATGCTTCTGCAGCATTGCCGGGTCGTCGAACAGGATGCGCACGGGGATGCGCTGCACGATCTTGATCCAGTTGCCGGTCGCGTTCTGCGCCGGCAGCAGGGAGAACGCGCTGCCGGTGCCCACGCCCAGGCTCTGCACCTTGCCCTTGTACTTCACGTCGCTGCCGTAGACGTCGGATTCGATCTCCACCGGCTGGCCGATGCGCATGTCGGTGAGCTGGGTTTCCTTGAAGTTGGCGTCTACCCACACTTCGTTCAGCGGCACCACCGCCATCAGCGGCGCACCGGGCTGCACGCGCTGGCCCAGCTGCACCGAGCGTTTGGCCACATAGCCGTCCACCGGCGCCACCAGGGTGGTACGCAGGTCATCCAGGAACGCGGCGCGCAGCCGCGCGGCGGCGGCCTCCACGTCCGGGTGCGAGGCGACCACGGTGTCGTCCACCAGCACCTTGCTGGTCTGGTACTGCTGCTGGGCGGCAATCAGGCCGCTCTCGGCGGTGGTCAGCGCGTCGCTGGCGTGCGACAGCTCCTCGGCCGAGATGGCGCCGGACTTTGCCAGCGCCACGCGGCGGTTGTAGTCGGCCCGGGCCTTGGCCACCGCGGTCTTGCGCGCGGCCACGTCGGCCTGCGCGCCGCTGACGCTGCTGTACAGGCCGCGCACCTTGCGCACGGTGCCGGCCAGGTCGGCCTTGGCGCCGGCCAGGGCCACGTCGGCGTTGCTGCGGTCCAGCTTGATCAGCACGTCGCCGGCATGCACGCGGTCGCCGTCATCGGCACCGATGCTGATCACCGTGCCGGCGATCTGCGGCGTCAGCTGCACCACGTTGCCGTTGACGTAGGCATCGTCGGTGCCCTCGTACCAGCGGCCGTCGAAGTAATACCAAAGGCCCCAGGCGATGGCGGCGACCAACAGCACGACGCCGAGCAGGCGCAGCATCAAGCCGCGCGACCGGGTCTTGGTTTGCGGCGGGGACGGTGGTGCGGCGACCGGTGGCGCGGTGGGTGTGCTGCCCTGTTCGGGCGGTGTCTGGCTGGACATGGGGGTGCCTCAGGAACGTGATGGGGTGGAAGAGGAAAGCGGCGCGGGCGCATCGGCTTGCGGACGGAAGCCGCCGCCGAGGGCCTGGATCAGCTGTACCGAGAGATCGACCTGCTGCGCCTGCAACTGCGCCGTGCCGCGCTCGGCCGCCAGCAGCTGCTGGCGCACGCTGAGCGCTTCCAGGTAGCTGCCGATGCCGGCCTTGTAGCGCTGCTCGGCCAACTGCCAGGCCTGTTGGGCGGCATCCTGCGCGCGCTGCTGCGCGTCGAGCTGCTGCTGCAGCGACTGCAACGCGGACAAGTCGTCGGCGACCTGGTTGAGCGCGCCCACCAGGGTGCGGTTGTACTGCGCCACGGCGATGTCGTACTGCGCATCCTTGCCGGACAGGTTGGCGCGCAGCTTGCCGCCGTCGAAGATCGGCAGGCTCAGCGACGGCCCGAACTGGTAGAACCGCCCCGCCAGGCTGAGCGGGTTGGCGCCGCCCATGCTGACCACGCCGGCCATCGCGCCGATGCTGATGCTGGGCAGGAATTCGGTCTTCGCCGCCTTGATGTCCTTGCCGGCGGCCTCGACGCGCCAGCGCGCGGCGACCAGGTCGGCGCGATGGCCGACCAGATCCAGCGGCAGGTTGGACGGCACCGCCAGTTCGGCCGGGTGCAGCAGCTGCGGCCGGGCGATCTGCAAACCGCGGTCCGGGCCCTTGCCCAGCAACACCGACAGCGACGAGCGCGCGGCGTCGACGGCGCGGCTGGCCAGCGCCACCTGCTGCTCGGCGCTGGCCACTTCGGCGTCGCCCTGGCGCAGCTGTATCTGGTTGTCGATGCCGGCGGCGACGCGCTGGCGGGTCAGTTCGCGCGACTGGCTGGCGCGTTGCAGCTCGCTGGCGGCCAGATCCTGCTGGGTGAACGCGTAGCCGAGCTGCGCGTAGGCGCGGGCCACGTTGCCGGAGAGTTCGATGCGTGCGGCGCGGGCATCGACCTCGGCGGCACGGGCCTGGCCCACCGCCGCTTCCCACGCGGCGCGCTTGCCGCCCCACAGGTCCAGATCCCAGTTGAAGCTGGCATAGCCGTACTTGGCCAGCCCGAAATGCGCCTTGTCGCCGAGCAGCGCGGCCGGTGGCCGGGCCGCGGCGACCGAGGCGCCACCGTTCACGCTGGGCTTGCGCGCCGCATCGACGACGCCCGCCTCGGCCTGGGCGGCGCGGGCGCGGGCATCGGCGACGCCGAGGTCGGGGTTGTTCTGCAGCGCTTCGGCGATCAGCGCGTCGAGCTGCGGGTCGCCCAGAGCACTCCACCAGTCGGTGGAGGGCCAGGCGGCGGCGGAGAAATGGGCGAGGCTGTGGTCGGCCTTCAGCGTGGCCGGATCGATCGGCGTGCCGTCCGGGTGCAGGCCGCCGCTGCTGGCACAGCCGGCCAACGCGAGGGTCAGGGCGGCGGCAGCCGCAAGAAGATGCAGACGCATGGAAAGGTCCAGGGTGAAAAGTCCGGGGTGAGAGGGTCAGTTCTTGTCGCGAAGCGCGTGCAACACGCGCTCCAGGTAGTCGTGCAGTTGCGCCTGTTCGGCTTCATCCAGCGAGCGCTGGGCCGCACTCAGCACGCGTTCGTTGCAGTTGGTCAGCTCCTGCCACAGCGTGCTGCCGGCCTCGGTCAGCTCGATCCGCAGCGCGCGGCGGTCCTGCTCATGCCGGCAGCGGCGCAGGTAGCCCTTGCCTTCGAGCTGATCGAGCTGGCGGGTCATGGCGCCGCCGTCCAGCTCCACCGAGCGGGCCAGCTCGGTGGCCGACATCGGGCCAAGCCGGGACAGCCGCTTGATGATCAGGAACTGGGTGAAGCTCAGGTTCAATCCCTTGGCCGCCAGTTCGGCCTCCATCGCACGCACGACTTCGCTGCGGACGAGGCCGAGCAGGATGCCCAGGCTCTCCCGGGGCGTGCCAAAAGCGAGCACTTCGGAATTCATGGCCGTGCATTCTATTGCCACAGATATATTTGTCAAGGCAAATATATGGACGTTCATCTTTGCTCTGGCAAGCGTTACCGCGCTTTAGCCCGCCCGGGCGCGCAGGCTCGCCAGTTCGTCCTGCACCAGGTTGCGCAAGGCGGGGTCGCGGATCGCAAACAGGTCGAACACGCCAAGCGCCAGCAAGGTGGGCAGCTGCCCCAGCAGGCGCGGTTCGGCTTCGCGCCGTACCGATTCCGGCGTGGCCGGATCGAGCATCAGCTGTGCGTGCACCACAAAATCGGTGAAGGCATCGGTGTCGGGCTGCACGGGTTGGGGAAAGGGGAGTAGCGACATGTCGGTCTCCTGGCGAAGGTGCAAAACAAACAGGCACGGCGATGGCCGGCGGGCACGGCGAACGGCTGGGAGCCGTGCGTGGTGGGTGCGGGTTGAACAAAACGGGCGTCCGCGTGGCCGTGATCGGCGATCACCGGCGTGGAAGGGTGACGGACGGGACAGGCAACCCTATTTCCACCGCCGCTATCATGGGAAGGCACTTCCCACTGCTGGTACTCCCACCACCACCACACCGGTTGTCGATGACCACGCCCATGCAACGCAACGAGCTGAAGGCTTTCCTGCGCACGCGGCGGGCGATGCTGACGCCCGAGGCGGTAGGTTTGCCACGCGGCACGCGCCGGCTCACCCCCGGCTTGCGGCGCGAGGAAGTGGCCACGCTGGCTGACGTGGGGCTCACCTGGTACACGTGGCTGGAGCAGGGTCGCGACATCAACGTGTCGGCCGCCGCGCTCACCCGCATCGCGCGGGCGCTGTCGCTGTCGGCCACCGACGAAACCTACCTGTTCTCGCTGATGGGCCTGTCACGCACCGAGGTGACCGAGCACCACTTCACCCTGCCGCCGGTGACCCAGCAGGTGCTGGACCTGTACCAGGCGCCGGCGTTCGTGCTGGATACGGTGTTCAACCTGCTGGCCTGGAACCGGCTGGCAGGGAAGCTGTACGACCTGGGCGAGTTCGGCGGGCCATTCGCCGACAACCACATCTGGAACGCGTTCATGAACCCGGCGCGGCGCCGGCTGTACCCGGATTTCGAGAACGGCGCGCTGAACCTGCTGGGCATGTTCCGCATGAATTACGCGGCGCATCCCGAAGACACCCGCTTCGACCGCCTGATCGCCGCGCTGACGGCGGCCAGCCCCGAATTCGTGACGCTGTGGCAGCGCTGCCACACGGCGCCGTTGAGCGCGATCATCGTGCCGTTCTTCCACCCGGATTTCGGCCACCTCAGCATCCACTCGATGCGCATGCCGATCCGCGACGAAGACCACCTCGACCGCGCCACCGCGTTCTTCTTCGCCCCCGCCGACGCGCCGACCGCGGCCAGCTTCGCGCGGATGGCGCAGCGTCTGGGCGGCTGATAGCCATCACCAGCAATGTAGGAAACGGCTACCCCTTCGCCGCCAACCGCGCCATCACCGCCTCGGTGACGCGGGCGCAGCGTTCGCCCATGAAGGGGAAGGCGTCGGTGAGGGAGGCGGCCACCGTGCCGTGCAGGGAATGGCGCAGCAGCCGGCGGGCGCGATGCAGGCGGGTCTTCACCGTTTGCGGGTTGATCGCCAGCTGGGTGGCGGTTTCCTCCACCGAGCACTCCTCCACGTCGCGCATCATGTAGACGGTGCGGAACGCCGGCGGCAAGGCGTCGATGGCGTGTTCCAGCAGGTGGCGGATCTGGGTGCGCGCGGCGGACACGGCCGGGTCTTCGCTGCCGAAGCGCGAGGGGAACTGGACGATCTGGTGGGTATCCATGGGGGACTCGTCGATTTTCTCCAGCCCGACCATGTTGTGCCGCTTGCGCAGCCGGCCACGGGCCTCGTTCAGCACGATGGAGGTGAGCCAGGTCAGCAGGCTGGACTCGCCGCGGAAGGTATCCAGCTTGCGGTACGCGCGCAGGTAGGACTCCTGCAGCACGTCCTCGGCCTCGGCATCCTCACCCAGCACGCTGCGGGCGATGCGGAACAGTCGCTGGTTGCAGCGCTGCATGATGTGGCGGAACGCGCCTTGCTGGCCACCACGCACCAGGGCAACCAGCGCGGCATCGTCCAGCGCGGAGTAGTCAACGGCAACGGCATGAAGGGAAGCGGACATGATTTCTCCTTGTACACCGAATGGGATGCGATGACCTCGCCGCAGGTTCCCGCTGCGGATTTCCGGAACCTCGCGGGCAGCACGCGCATCCCATGGCCGCAGACGGGCAACTGCCGAACCTGCCCATGTCCATCAGGAGAAATCACGTGAAAAAATCACTTTTCGCTCTCGCCATCGCCCTTGCCTTCGGCACCGTCGCCAGCGTGCAGGCGCAGCCCGCGCCGGCCGCCGCCACCGCGCCGGCCACCATCGATGACGCGCAGATCGCGCACATCGCCTATACCGCCGGTGCAATCGATGTCACCGCGGCGAAGCAGGCGCTGAAGAAGTCCCACAACAAGGCCGTGATCGCCTTCGCCGAGGAAATGGCACGTGACCACGCCGCCGTCAACGAACAGGCGCTGGCGCTGTGCAAGAAGCTGGGCGTGACGCCGGCCGACAACCCCACCAGCCAGGCGCTGGCCAAGGCCGCCGCGGCTGAGCAGGTGAAGCTGGCCGCGCTCAGCGGTGACGCCTACGACAAGGCCTATGCGGCCAACGAGGTGGCCTTCCACCAGACGGTCAACAAGGCGCTCTCCGGCACGCTGATTCCGTCGGCCAGAAACGAAGAGCTGAAGTCGCTGCTGGAAACCGGCCTGAAGCTGTTCGAGTCGCATCAGATGCACGCCGAACACCTGGCGCAGAGCCTGAAGTAAGGAGCGGATCATGCGTTGCACGTTGATGGTATTTGCCAGCCTGCTGGCGATGAGCGGCTTGGCGGTGGCGGCCACCCCGCCGACAAAAAACCCCACGACCGCCCCATCGGCCACGCCGGCACCGCAGGTGCACGTCATCGTGGTCGACACGATGCAGTACGGCCCGATGCCGACCGGCGTACGCGCCGGCGACATCATCGAGTGGGTCAATCGCGGCATCCTGGAACACACCGCCACCGCTCGTGACGGCCGCTTCGACATCGACCTGAAACCCGGCGCCACCGTGCGCATGAAAGCCACGGCCGGCACGGTGGAGGTCTACTGCAAGTTCCACCCCACGATGGTGGCCACGCTGGTGGTGAAGTAGCGCCATCGCTTTCTGCAGGAGCGACTTCAGTCGCGATGCTCTCGCCCTGAGGCTGAAAAGCAAGAGCATCGCGGCTGAAGCCGCTCCTGCAGTCGGGGGCGCGCCAATCCGTGGCGCGCCCCCTATTTTTTCACGCGATGGCTTTCAGCTTTCGTCCGCCACTGATCTCGAAACCCTCGCGGATGTAGAAGCGGAGGCTGGCGTCGAATTCGGGCAGGGGCGGCGTGCAGACCTCGATGCGGCGCCAACCGCGCGCCCGCGCCTGCGCCTTCACTGCCTCGATCAAGGCGGCGCCGACGCCGCCCGAGCGAAAGTCGGGCGCCACGTAGAACTCCTGCATCGTGCCGATGGCACCACCGGCGTACAGGGCACAACCCTGCGACAGGCCGACAAAACCCACCGGGCGCTCGTCCACCGTGGCCAACAGCGCGGTGTAGCTGCCTTCGGCAAGCGTCCGCGCGCACAGCGCGGCGGTGCCGTCGAGGTCCAGGTCGAAATGCTGCACGCCCATGCGGCGGGAAATTTCCTCGGTGAGCGCAACGGCCATGCCGGCGATGGCCTGGGCGTCCGTGGCGGACGCCTGGGTGATCTCGTAATGCACGGTGAAAAACCAGCCTTGTCGTTCGGTACGAAAGTATAGGCAACTACGGCTTCGGCGCCGTCGGTTTCACATAGGTGTCGAACAGCTCGTACACGCGCCGGTATTCGTCATACCACGCGTCGGGATGCACGAAGCCGTGGCGCTCCATCGGGTACAGCGAGATCCAGAAGTTCTTCTTGCGCAGCTCGATCAGGCGCTGGTACAGGCGGATGGAATCCTCGGCCAGCACGTTGTCGTCGATCAGGCCGTGTTCGATCAGCAGCGGGTCCTGCAACTGGTTGGCGTACTCGATCGGTGAGCTGGCCGTATAGGCGGCCGGATCGATCTGCGGGTCGTTGAGGATGTTGGCGGTGTATTCGTGGTTGTACAGCGTCCAGTCACTGACCGGGCGCAGCGCGGCGCCGGCGGCGAATTCGCCCGGGGCGCGCAGCAAGGCCATCTCGGTCATGAAGCCGCCGTAGCTGCCGCCGTAGATGCCCACGCGTTGCGGGTCGACACCGTGGTTCTTCACCAGCCAGGCCTTGCCGTCCAGCAGATCCTCCAATTCCGGATGGCCCATGTTGCGGTAGATCGCGGTGCGCCAGTCACGGCCATAGCCTTCGGAGGCGCGGTAATCCATGTCCAGCACGGCATAGCCGCGCTGCACCAGCAGGTTGTTGAACATCTGCTCGCGGAAGTAATAGGTGGACGACAGCGTCACGTCCTGCAGGTAGCCGGCGCCGTGCACGAACAGCACGGCGGGACGGCTGGTGCCATCGCTTTCGGCCGGTCCGTAGTACTTGGCGTAGATCACGCCGGCGCCGTGGCTGGACGGGATCTGCACGATCTTCGGGGTGATCCACTGATGCGCGGTGAAGGCCGGCTTCATCGTGTCGGTCAGTTCGCGCGCCGCGCCGCCGGCCGCCGGTTGCACCGCCAGTTGCGACAAACGGTAGGCGGAGGAATGCAGCACCGCCAGCTGGCTGCCGTCGGGCGAGAGCTTGAAGTCGTCCATGCCCTGGTATTGGGTGACGCGCGTCATTGCGCCGCCCGTGCTGGGCACGCGGTAGACGTCGTAGCTGTATGGCGCCACCTGGTTGCTGCGCAGGTAGAACCAGCGGCCGTCGGGGCTCAATTGCGGATGGCTGACTTCGAAGCGGCCGGTCGTGAGCGCCTTGGCCTTGCCATCCAGCGGCTTGCTGTAGAGCTGCGACCAGCCGCTCTGTTCGCTGAGATACCACAGCGTGTGGCTGTCTTTCAGCCAGCCGAAATCGTTGAAGTTCCAGTTGATCCAGGCCGGGTCGGTGAGCCGCTGCTGATTGACCAGCGCGTGGTCGCCGAAATCGACGCTGGCGATCCAGCGGTCCTTGTTGTCGATGGCGCGCAGTTGCACGGCCAGCTCGGTGCCATCGTCGCTCCAGGCGATGCTGTCGCCGCCGTCGCCGGCCACGGTCACGGGGCGCACGTCCGGCGCCTTCAGCGCCTTGGCCTGGTCGGCCTTGCCGGCTTTTTCCAGCGCGGCGATGGCGTCGCCGCGCAGCGTCTTCAGCGGGTCGTCCTTGATGCCGGGCAGGTTGTCGGTGGGCAGCGCGTAGGGCTTGTGGTTGACCAGGTCCAGCAGCAGCAGCGACTGGCCGGCCGGGTCGTTGCAGCCCACGTAGGTGTGCACGTCCTCGGGCTCGGCGTAACCGCTGTCGGTGACGTAGTGGGTGAGCTGCGGCAGCTTGCCCGGGTTGGCGTCCTTGGGCACAGTCACCAGCAGCATCCAGCGGCCGTTGGGCGAGAGCTGGGCATCCACCAGCTTGATCTTGTCGCCCAGCCAGAACGGCATCGGCGCGCGGCCGGGGTCGGCGGCCTGCAACGCCTCGGTCTCGTCGCGCACGGCTTGCTTGTCGGCCTTGAGCTGGCGCAGCGTGCTGAAGGTGGCCAGTTGCCGCTCGCCCAGCGCATCGGGCTTGGCGTCCTGCGGATCGTCGGCAAATTTCAGCAAGGCCACCGGAGCGACGACAGCCTGCGCCAGGTCGTAGCTGTACCAGTCGTTGCCGTCGCGGTATTGCAGCGCGCGGCCATCGGCGGAGAACTGCAGCGAGGACTCGTCCTGCGGCGTGCGCGTCACCTGGCGCCGCTGGCCGCTGGCCACGTCGACCACGAAAACGTCGCCATGCAGGATGTACGCGGCGTGCTGCCGGCTGCGGTCGAACACCGGATCGCCGCCGGCCTGCGCCCGCGCCGCGGCATCCAGCTTCACGCTCTGGCCGCTGGCCGCGTCGACCCGGTACAGGTCGCGCACCGGGCTGCCGTCGCGCTTCACCGCGTAGTAGATGCTGCGCCCGTCCACGCTCCAGTACGGGCTTTCCACCGCCTGGCCGACCCAATCCGGGTTGGCCATGATGGTTTCCAGGTCCAGCGGTTGCGGGGTGGACGGCGGTGTCGCCGCCAGCGGCAGCACGGTGAAGGCAATGAGGCCGGCAAGCAGCAGTCGACGCATCTTCGGGGTTTCCTGCAAATGGTGAGAGCTTGCGAAAAATTCGAACGCCGTAGCGAGAGCGTCGCCGGCACGGACGTTCGGCGACGTTCGCAGTAGGCGGTCGATTTTTTCGCAAGCTCTGAGCATAGCGGGCGATCCCCGGCGCGGGCGCCACCCCTGCCACAAGTCAGGCCCCGAAATCACCCGGAATCGAAGTGGCCCGCGTTACCCTCGGTGCCTTCGTTTTGCAGGGAGTTTCCGTCATGCGCCAAGCCCTCGTGGTGGCCATCCTGATGTTCGCACCCGCTGCGGCCTGTCTCGCCCAGACGTCGACGGCGCCGACGCCAGTCACACGCACGCCGTCGCGCGACGTGTCGCTGATCGGCCAGCGCCTGCTGCCGCCGCCGACGCCCGCGCGGACCGACCGCAGCGTGCTGCACGGCGTGACCGTGGCCGACCCCTACCGCTGGCTGGAAAACCCCGACGATCCGCAGGTGCAGGCGTGGATCAGCGCACAGAACGCCTACACCGAAGCCGAATTGGCGAAGATGCCCGAGGGTGCGGCGCTCACCGCGCGGGTGCGCCAGCTGGCGATCACCTCCACCACCCGCAGCGGTCCGGTGCTGGCCGGCGGCACGCTGTTCTACCAGCAGCAGACGCCGCCGCAGCCGCAGCCGGTGGTGATCGCGCAGGCCTGGCCCGACGGCGCCGCCAAAACGCTGGTGGACCCCAATGCCGACCACGGCGGCACCGCCATCACCGGCTACTGGCCCTCGCCGAAAGGGCGCTACCTGGCCTACGGCAGCGCCGAGGGCGGCAGCGAGCTGACCACCCTGCACGTGCTCGACGTGCACAGCGGCAAGCTGCTGCCCGACACCCTGCCCTGGGCCGGCGGCGGCACCACGCCGCAGGGCGTGGCGTGGGATGCGGACGAGCGCGGCTTCAGCTATGTGCGCTTCGTGCCGCCCGCGCCCGGCAAGCCGGTGGAACAGTTCAACGCGGCGCTGGCGCACCACACGCTGGGCCAGCCCGTCGCGGCCGACCGCACGGTGTTCGGCCGCGATTATTCGAAGGTGGCCGAGTACGTGCTGGTCGATGACACCACCTCGGCGCAGGCCGCCGTGCTGGCCTACGAGGGCGACGGCGGTCCGGCCGAGGTGTTCATCCGCCGCGGCAGCGCGTTCCGCCCGGTGCTGGGCCATGACGCCAACGCGCGCACCGCGGCCTGGGTGTCTGGACGTCTATACGTGGCGACGTTCGCGGACGCGCCGCGCGGCCGCATCGTGGCGGTGGATGCGAACGGTGCCACCACCACGGTGCTGCCCGAGCGCAAGGGTGCGATCCAGCAACTGGCGCCGCTGGGCAACGGCTTCCTGGTGGTGCGCAGCGAAGGCCCGGACTGGTGGGTGGAGCAGTACGACGCCAAGGCCGCCTTCGTGCGCCGCCTGCCATTGCCGGCGCACGGTATCAGCGTGGGCGCGATCGCCTCCGAGTCCGGCCAGGACAAGGCGCTGATCAGCTACAGCGGCTGGACCACGCCGTCGCGCTGGGTGGAATACGACGGCCGCAGCGGCAGCTTGAAGACGATCTTCCAGGTCAAGCCTGCCGCCGATTATTCGAAGGTGAAGGTGCAGCGCATCGACGGCACCTCGAAGGATGGCACCAAGATTCCGGTCACCGTGCTGTCGATGCCCGGCATCACCCCCAACGGCACGCGCCCCACCATCCTGTACAGCTACGGCGGCTTCGACATCCCGATCAAACCCGGCTTCGTGGGCGCCAACCTGGCCTGGCTGGAGCGCGGTGGCGTGCTGGCTTATGCCAACATCCGCGGCGGCAACGAGAACGGTCAGGCCTGGCATGCGCAGGGCCAGAAACTGCACAAGCAGAACGTGTTCGACGATTTCCACGCGGCCGCGCTGGCGCTGTTCAATACCCGTTGGACCGACCGCGCCCACCTGGGCATCCTGGGCGGCAGCAATGGCGGCCTGTTGATGGGATCGCAGATCGTGCAGCACCCGGCTGACTACCGTGCCGTGGTGGCGCGGGTGGGCATCTACGACATGCTGCGCCACGAGACGGATTTCGCCAACGGCCCGTACAACGTCAGCGAGTACGGCAGCGTCACCGACCCCGCGCAGTTCAAGGCCACGCTGGCCTATTCGCCGCTGCAGAACGTGAAGCCGCGCACCGCCTACCCGGCCGTGCTGATGACCACCGGCGCCAACGACCCGCGCGTGGCGCCGTGGCAATCACGCAAGTTCACCGCCGCGCTGCAGAACGCCACCTCATCGGATCAACCGATCCTGCTGCTGACCCGCATGAATGCCGGCCACGGCGTGGGCGCGCCCTTCAGCCAGCGGGTGGGCGACACCGCCATCGGGCTGACCTTCTTCGCGCATGAGTTGGGGTTGCCGGCCAAATAACGCCGTGCTCATACGGCGTCGGGGGCTTGGCTCCCGACGCCGCCGATCCAGCTTTGCTGCACGCGGTAGTCGGCATCCAGCGCCACCAGGTCGGCCTGGTAACCGGCCGCGATGCGGCCGTGGCTGGCGCCCAGGCCCAGGAAATCGGCCGGGTAGGTGCTGGCCATGCGGGCGGCTTCGTCCAGCGGCAGGCGCAGCATTTCCACCGCGTTGCGCACGGCGCCGGCCATGTCCAGCGCGGAGCCGGCCAGGGTGCCGTTGGCGGTCTGGCAGACGCCGTCCTTGACGATGATGGTTTCGCCGTTGAGCTTGTATTCGGGGCTTTCGGCGCCCACCGGCGGCATCGCGTCGGTGACCAGCAGCATCTTGCCGCGGGCCTTGGCGGCGATCGCCACGCGCAGGCTGACGGGATGCACGTGGTGGCCGTCGGCGATGATGCCGCACCAGCTATCGGCATCGTCCAGTGCCGCGCCGACCACGCCCGGTTCGCGGCTGCCGAACGGGGTCATGGCGTTGAACAGGTGGGTGAAGCCGCGTACGCCCGCGTCCAGCGCGGCGCGTGTGGTGGCGTAGTCGGCGGCGGTGTGGCCGGCGCAGACGATCACGCCGCTGGCCGCCAGGGCGCTGATGCTGGCGATGGGCATCTGGTCCGGCGCCAGCGTGATCAGCCGCACGCCACGGTGCGGCGCACACAGCAACGCCAGCTCGTCGGCGTCGGGTACGCGGAAGAATTTCGGGTCGTGCACGCCCTTGCGCGCGGGCGCCAGGTAGGGGCCTTCCAGGTGGATGCCCAGCAGGCCCGGCACGCCTTCGGCCAGCGCCTGCTCCACGGCCTTCAATGCCGCGCGCATCACGTCGGCGTCGTCGCTGATCAGCGTGGGCAGGAAACCGGTGGTGCCATAGCGGCGATGGCCGACGCCGATCTGGCGGATCGTCTCCACCGTGGGCGCATCGTTGAACAACACGCCGCCGCCACCGTTGACCTGCACGTCGATGAAGCCGGGCAACAGCGTGGCACCGGCCAGGTCATGGGTTTGCGCGTCGCGTACGCGCGGATCGGAAGCCGGCAGCACGGCGGCGATACGCGCGCCGTCGAGCAGGACGGCGACGTCGTCGCGCCAGCCTTCAGGGGTGAGTACGCGACCGTTGATAAGGGCGAGAGTCATGATGGAGCCTCGATGAAGGACAGAAGATGGATGCCGGCTTCGTCCCGGCACTTCGACTTCGCCCGCTGACGCGGGCTACGCTCAGTGCGAACGGTGTTTTCCGACGCCGTCCAAGCCCTCAACCGTTCGCCCTGAGCGTAGGCCGCAGGCCGGAGTCGAAGGGCCGTTCAGCGTCGACGCCCGGGCACGAAGCCGATCAAACCGTTTCGGTGACCTTGTTGAGATGCGGCGGCACATCCGGATTGAATCCGCGCAGCAAGGCCAGTTCGCTGGCCGCGCGGTAGAAGCTCTGGATGATCAGCAGCGGCGTGCACAACGCGGGCAGGCCGGTGGCCACCGGCAGCGTGCCCTCGCCCTCCAGGCCCGGTGCGGCCACGAACACCTGCGCGCCGCGGTTGCGGAATTCGCGCGCCACCGCCAGCGTGCTGTCCAGCGTGTCGTCGTCCTGGGCGAAACACAGCACGGGGAAATCCGGGCCCACCAGCGCCATCGGGCCGTGCTTCACCTCGGCCGAACTGAACGCCTCGGCGTGCAGGCCGCAGGTTTCCTTGAATTTCAGCGCCGCCTCCAACGCGATGCCCAGGCCGAAACCGCGCCCCACCACGAACAGGTTGTGGGCGCCCTTCAGGCCTTCGCTCAGCGACGACCAGTCGGCATCCCAGTTGCTGCGCAAGGCGTCGGGCAGGGCGTTCAGCGCCGTGGCCAGGGCCGGGTCGTTCTTCCAGCGGGCGCACAGGTGCAGCACGGCGGCCAAGGCGGCGATGTAGCTCTTGGTGGCGGCCACGCTGCGCTCGGGACCGGCGTGCAGCGGGATCACCGTATCGGCGAGTTTCGCCAGCGGCGAATCCTCCACGTTGACCAGCGCCACCACGCGCGCGCCGGCCAGCTTGGCGGCCTCCGCGTTGCGCACCAGGTCGGGGCTCTTGCCCGATTGCGAGATGGCGATGAACAACGCGCCCTGCCACTGCTGCGGCGCCGCGTAGACCGAGGTCACCGACGGCGACGCCGAGGCGGTGGCGATGCCCAGCTGGGTTTCGAACACGTACTTGGCGTACGCCGCCGCGTGGTCGGAACTGCCGCGGGCGCAGGTGACGATGAAGCGCGGCGGCTGTTCGCGCAGCGATTGCGCCAGCGCGGCGATCACGCCTTCGTTGGCGGCGAACTGGCGCGCCACGACATCGGCCGTCTCGTGCGCTTCGGTGTGCATCAACGTGTCGCTGGCAGCCATGTCGGTGGTTTTTCCCAAGGTAATGGATCAGTCGGTTTGCAGTTCCGCCACGAAGTCGTAGATGTCGCCGCGGTACCAGGAGCAGGTGAACTCGACCACGCGGCCGTCATCCAGAAAGCTGCGCCGCTCGATGTTGAGCCCGGCGCTGCCCGCGGAAACGTGCAGCAGGCGCGCTTGATGGGCGTTCAGCGACACCGCGCGCAAGCGCTGCAGTGCGCGTCGCGGGCGGGCGTTGAAGCGTTCCAGCGCCTCGTACAACGAGTCGCTGACCAGCATCGGGTCGGGCAGCAGGCTGGCCGGCACGGCGCTGCGCTCGATCGCCAGCGGTTCGTCCTGGCCGTAACGCACGCGGTGCAGCCGCGCCACGATCGAACCGGGCGAGAGGTTCAGCGCCATCGATTCTTCCGGCGTCACTTCGCCCAGGCTGCGCTCGAAGAATTCGGAGCGCGGCGACAACCCGCGCTCGCGCAGATCCTCGGTGAAGCTGGTCAGCCGCGACATCGGTTTCACGATGCGCTCGGCCACGAAGGTGCCGGCACCGTGGCGTTGATGCAGCAGGCCGTCTTCAACCAGCCCGGCGATCGCCTTGCGCACGGTGACGCGCGACAGTTTCAGCGTCTGCGCCAGGTCGCGTTCGCTGGGCAGGGTCTGCCCCGGCTCGATGCCGCGGCGCTCCACGATGTTGCGGATCGCGCGGCGCAGGCGCAGATACGCCAGCGGTTGATAGACGGCCGGATCGTTGCAGATCCGCTGATATTCGAGTGCCAGGGCGCTTTCCATAGTTACGAAAGATACCAATAGCGAACCAGTTAGACAACTTCGCCGCCTTTGGCAGGTAATGAGGGCCTGCATGGCGTGGGTGGGCATGATTTCCGAAGTCGGTGGGCTTTGTCCACCCTGCGCAGCCGTTTGGCGGGGGAACTGGTGCGCTGTGGTATTCCACTGGTATGATCGGCGCCGAACCGCGTGGGCGACCCCGTTCGCCCATTTCCCTAACTGCTTGCTGTCGTTGAGGTGAAGGCGTGACTGTGATTTCCCTGCCGGTCGAACCGTTCGACCTGGTCATTTTCGGTGGTACCGGCGACCTTGCCCTGCGCAAACTGCTGCCGGCTCTTTTTCATCGCTTCGTGGACGGCCAGATTCCGGCCAGCAGCCGCATCATCGGCGTGGCCCGCGAAGTGCTCGACGACGACGGTTACCGCGCCTCGCTGCGCAAGACGCTGAACGCGCTGGCCGGCAGCGAGCCGGCCAAGGTCGACCAGTTCCTGCAGCAGGTCGGTTACCGCCCGCTGGATGCGCGCAAGGATGCCGGCTGGGACGACTTCGCGGCGCTGATCGGCGAGCAACCTGACCACGTGCGGGTGTTCTACCTCTCCACCTCGCCGGACCTGTTCGTTGACCTGTGCGCCCGCCTGGGCCAGTACGGGCTGAACGAGGGCAAGTCGCGCGTGGTGCTGGAAAAGCCCATCGGCCGCAGCCTGGAAAGCGCCAACCGCATCAACGACGACGTGGGCCGCGTGTTCAACGAATCGCAGACCTTCCGCATCGACCATTACCTCGGCAAGGAGACGGTGCAGAACCTGCTGGCGCTGCGCTTCGGCAACGTGCTGTTCGAGCCGCTGTGGAACTCCGCCCATATCGACCACGTGCAGATCACCGTGGCCGAAACGCTGGGCCTGGGCCGTCGTGCCGGTTATTACGACCATGCCGGCGCGCTGCGCGACATGGTGCAGAACCACATCCTGCAGCTGCTGTGCATGGTGGCGATGGAGCCGCCGTCGTCGCTGTCGCCCGACGCGGTGCGCAACGAGAAGCTGAAGGTGCTGAACGCGCTGAAGCCGATCGACGCCAGCAACGCCAGCCAGCTCACCGTGCGCGGCCAGTACCGCGCCGGCGTGGCCGAGGGCGCCAGCGTGCCCGGTTACCTCGATGAACTTGAGAACCACCAGTCCAACACCGAAACCTTCGTGGCGCTGAAGGCGGAAATCGCCAACTGGCGCTGGGCCGGCGTGCCGTTCTACCTGCGCACCGGCAAGCGGCTGCCCAGCCGCGTTTCGGAAATCGTGGTGGCGTTCAAGCCGGTGCCGCATTCCATCTTTGACGCGTCCGCCGGCCCGGTGGTGCAGAACCGCCTGGTGCTGCGCCTGCAGCCGGACGAGGGCGTGAAGCTGTGGCTGAGCATCAAGCACCCCGGCCCCGGCGGCTTGCGTCTGCGCCACGTGCCGCTGGACATGAGTTTTGCCGAGGCATTTGGCGTACAACAGCCGGATGCGTACGAGCGCCTGCTGCTCGACGTGGTGCGCGGCAACCCCACCCTGTTCATGCGTCGCGACGAGGTGGAGGCCGCATGGAAGTGGGCCGATCCGATCCTGGCTGCCTGGGCCGGCAGCAACGAGTCGCCGCGTCCGTATGCGGCCGGCAGTTGGGGCCCCAGCGCCGCAGTGGCATTGATCGAGCGCGATGGCCGCACCTGGCACGAAGACAACGATTGATCCGCGGGCGTTCGCGCCCTTGTTCCCATCCCTAGCGCCGCCGTTGCGCGGCGCCCTCTTGATGCCATGTCTTCCATACTGAACGTCACCACCCACAGTTTCACCGATTGCAAGGCGCAGGCCGCGGCGCTGGCCGAGCGCATCGCCGGCCACCTGCGCGAGGGGATCGACCAGCGCGGCAGTGCCGTGCTGGCCGTCTCCGGCGGCAGCACGCCGAAGGATCTTTTCGCCCGTCTCTCACGTGAATCGCTGGACTGGGCCCGCGTGCACATCACCCTGGTCGACGAGCGCTGGGTGCCGGACACCGACGAGCGCTCCAACGCCCGGCTGGTCAAGGCGACGCTGTTGCAGAACGCCGCCAGCGCGGCGCAGTTCGTGCCGCTGTACACCGACGCGGAAAGCCCTGAGAAGGGCCTTGCCGAGGCCAACGCGCGCATCGACGCATTGCCGCATCCGTTCGATGCGGTGGTGCTGGGGATGGGCGATGATGGCCATACCGCCTCGTTCTTCCCCGGCGGCGATCACCTGGCCGAGGCGCTTGATCTGGACGGCCAAACGCGGGTGTTGCCGATGCGTGCGCCCGGCGCGGGCGAGCCGCGCATCACGCTGAGCCTGCCGGCCGTGCTCGATACCCGGGCGCTGTACCTGCTGGTGACCGGCGCCACCAAACGCGACGTGCTGGCCGATGCCAGGCTGGGTCTGGGGGCCGCGCAACATTATCCGGTGCGCAGCGTGCTGGCCCAGACCCGCGCACCGCTGTCCGTCTATTGGTGCCCTTGACGGTCACACCCGCGGGCTTCGCCCTGATCGCCACTGCCAACGAACGCAAATGGCCGCCGCAACCGGCCGACATCCACGGAGTTTTGTCATGAGTACGCTGCACCCCGTCATTGCCGAAGTCACCCAGCGCATCATCGAGCGCAGCCGCCCCACGCGCAGTGCCTACCTGGCACGCATCGACGAGGCCAGCGGCAAGGGCGTATATCGCCATCGCCTGGGCTGCAGCAACCTGGCGCACGCCTTTGCCGCCAGCGGCGAGGACAAGGTCGCGTTGCGCGGCACCGTCACGCCGAACGTGGGCATCGTCACCTCGTACAACGACATGCTCTCCGCGCACCAGCCGTATGAACCGTACCCCGAACAGATCCGCCAGGCCGCGCGCCTGGTCGGTGCGGTGGCGCAGGTGGCCGGCGGCGTGCCGGCGATGTGCGATGGCGTGACCCAGGGTCGCGCGGGCATGGAGCTGTCGCTGTTCTCGCGCGAGGTGATTGCGATGGCCACCGCGGTGGCGTTGTCGCATGACACCTACGACGCGGTGCTGATGCTCGGCATCTGCGACAAGATCGTGCCCGGCCTGATCACCGCGGCGCTCACTTTCGGCCACCTGCCGACCATCTTCGTGCCCGCCGGCCCGATGACCAGCGGCCTGTCGAACGACAAGAAATCCAAGGTGCGCCAGGCTTACGCCGAGGGCAAGGCCACACGCGAGGAGCTGCTGGAAGCCGAGTCGGCCGCCTACCATGGGGCGGGCACCTGCACGTTCTATGGCACCGCCAACTCCAACCAGATGCTGATGGAGATCATGGGCCTGCACCTGCCCGGCTCCAGCTTTGTCACGCCCAACACCTTGCTGCGCGATGCGCTGACCCGCGCCGCCGTGTATCGCGCCGTGGCGATCACCGCGCTGGGCGAGGAATACACGCCGATCGGTCACCTCGTCGACGAGCGCACCATCGTCAACGGCGTGATCGGCCTCAATGCCACCGGCGGCTCCACCAACCACCTGCTGCACCTGGTGGCGGTGGCGCGCGCGGCCGGCATCATCCTCACGCTGGAGGATTTCGACGCCATTTCGGCGGTGGTGCCGCTGCTGGCGCGGGTCTACCCCAACGGCAGCGCCGACGTGAACCACTTCCACCAGAGCGGCGGCATGCCGTTCCTGATCGGCTCCCTGCTCGACGCCGGCCTGCTGCATGGCGACGTGCGCACGGTGTGGGGCGAAGGCATGGCGCCGTACCGCCGCATGCCCGCGCTGGACGCCGACGGCAAGCTGGTCTGGAACGAGGTCGTGGCCAGCAGCAACCTGGACGTGCTGCGCCCCGCCGCCGAGCCGTTCCGTGCCGATGGTGGCCTGCGCGTGCTCAAGGGCAACCTCGGCCTGTCGGTGATCAAGGTGTCCTCGGTGCCCGCCGACTGCATGGTGGTCGAGGCGCCCGCCGTCGTCTTCAACGACCAGGAGGAAATGCTGGCCGCGTTCAACCGTGGCGAGCTGGAGCGTGACCTGGTGGCGGTGGTGCGTTTCCAGGGCCCCAAGGCGATCGGCATGCCTGAACTGCACAAGCTCACCCCGCCGTTGGGCGTGCTGCAGTCGCGCGGTTTCCACGTGGCGCTGGTCACCGACGGGCGCATGTCCGGCGCCTCCGGCAAGATTCCCGCCGCGATCCACGTGACGCCCGAGGCGATCGACGCCGGCCCGCTGGGCAAGCTGCGCGACGGTGACGTGATCCGGCTCGACGCCATCGCTGGTACGCTTGAAGCGAAAGTCGACGCCGCCGAATGGGCCGCCCGCCCGCAGGCCGTGGCCGACCTCAGCGCCCATCACAGCGGCATGGGCCGCGAGCTGTTCGCGATGATGCGCAATGCCGTGGGTGGCGCCGATACGGGCGTTACCGTGTTCGGCACGCAAGACCGCCACCACGCGGCCGATCTCTGAACCCGCACCGGCGCACTGCGCCGGCACCACCGATACAAACGGATGCCATCGACCATGACATTGCAGGAAACGCGACAACAGAAGCTGGCCACGATTCTCAAGCTCGCCCCGGTGGTGCCGGTGGTGATCATCGACGACGTCAACCATGCGGTGCCGATGGCACGCGCGCTGGTGGCCGGCGGCATTCGCACGATCGAAGTCACCTTGCGCACGCCGGCCGCGATGGATGCGGTTCGCGCCATCGTCGCCGAGGTCAAGGAAGCCGTGGTCGGCGTGGGCACGGTGCTGCGCGGCGGCCAGCTGGAAACCGCCCGCCTGGCCGGCGCGCATTTCGCCGTCTCGCCCGGCACCTCGCCGCGCCTGCTCGATGCGGCCGACGACAACGAACTGCCGCTGCTGCCCGGCGTGGCCACCGCCAGCGAGGCGATGGCCCTGCTCGAGCGCGGCTATGAGCACCTGAAGCTGTTTCCCGCGGTGCCGGTGGGCGGCGCCAAGCTGCTCGCCGCCTGGGCCAGCCCGCTGCCGCAGATCCATTTCTGCCCCACCGGCGGCATCAACCTCAGCAACGCGATCGACTTCCTGAAGCTGACCAACGTGGTCTGCGTGGGCGGCTCCTGGCTGACGCCGGCGGACAAGATGGCACGCGGCGACTGGGCCGGCATCGAGCAACTGGCGCGCGAAGCCGCCGCACTGAAGTAAGCCGTATTGCAGGAACCTGTAGGAGCGACTTCAGTCGCGACGCTCTTGTTTGTGTGGCCTTGGAAACCTCAGGCCAAAAGCAAAAGCATCGCGACTGAAGTCGCTCCTACATGGGTCTTTGTGCCGTCGGGACATTCCGTTGATCGACGTCTTTCTCGCCATCGCATGCAGCGTGCTGGTCTCGGCGCTGCTCAAGCTCGCCCGCCGCTTCGAGGTGGATGTGGGCCAGGCGATCGCGTGGAACTACGCCGTCGCCAGCGTGCTCGTGGCGCTGATGTTGCAGCCGGACGTCGCCGCCCTGCACGACGTGGCGGTGCCGTGGCTGGCGCTGATCGGCCTGGGCCTGCTGCTGCCGACCATCTTCCTGGCCCTGGGCGCCTCGGTGCGCCACGCCGGCATCGTGCGCAGCGATGCGGCGCAGCGCCTGTCCCTGCTGCTGTCGTTGCCGGCGGCGTTCGTGTTCTTCGGCGAATCGCTGCGCCCGGCCGCCGCGGTCGGCATCGTGCTGGGTCTGCTGGCGCTGGCGGCGATGCTGTGGCGGACGTCGCCATCGCCCGCCACACCCGCAGCCGCCAACGCCGCACGCTGGCTTTACCCGCTGCTGGTGCTGGCCGGTTTCGGCGTCATCGACATCCTGTTCAAGCGCGTGGCGCAAGCCGGCGTGCCGCTGGCCACCTCGTTGCAGGCGATGTTCGCGCTGGCCCTGCCAGTGGCGTTCGCCCTGGCGCTGTGGCGCCGCTGCCGCGGCGGTGCCCGTTTCACCGCGCGCAACCTGCTCGGCGGCGTGCTGCTGGGGCTGTTCAACTTCGGCAATATCCTGTTCTACCTGCGCGGCCATCGCGCGTTGCCGCAACACCCGGCGCTGGTCTTCGCCAGCATGAACATCGGCGTGGTGGCACTGGGCGCACTGGTCGGCGTACTGCTGTTCCGCGAGCGGCTGAGCCGGCTCAACCTGGCCGGCGTGCTGCTGGCGGCGCTGGCGATCGGTTGCATCGCCCGCGTGTAAGAGCACATCGCGGGGCACGAATCGAAACGAAAAGTATCGTCTGAACCCGTTTCATGCCGGGTTTTCCGCCGGCCTGGTTCACGCACACTTTGGGCATGAACGGTGCCCACCATGCGTAGCAAGCTCTTCGTCCCCGGGGTGCGCCCGGAGTTGTTCGCCAAGGCACTGGCCGGCGACGCGGACGCGCTCTCGTTCGATCTGGAGGATTCCGTCCCCGTCGAGGCCAAGGACATGGCGCGTGGGGCGGTGGTGCAGTGCCTGCGTTCGGAGGCTGCGCGGGTGTCAGGCAAGATCCTGATCGTGCGCAGCAATGCGCTGGACTCGGCGCATGGCGAGGCCGACTTGCTGTCGTTGGCTGGCACCGGCGTGGACATGGTCAATCTGCCCAAGGTCGAGCGCGTCGATGAGGTGCTGGCGGCGGTGGCACTGCTGGAGCGTGCTGAATCGATGCAGGGCGTGGGTCAGCCGATTCGCTTGTTGCTGACGATCGAGACGCCATGCGGGTTGCGTCGGGCGGCGCAGCTGGCCAGCGCGCATCCTCGCGTGGCCGGCCTGCAGTTGGGGCTGGCCGACCTGTTCGAGCCACTGGGCATCGACCGCCGCGATCCGGCCAACCTGCACGCCGCGCTGTTCGAGCTGCGGGTCGCGGCCGGCATGGCCGGCGTGTTCGCCTGCGATGGGGCTTTTGCCGATCTGCGTGATGATGCAGCCTTCCGCGTGGAGGCGCTGATGGCGCGGCGGCTGGGCTACATTGGCAAGAGTTGCATCCATCCGCGCCAGGTGCCGCTGGCCAACGACGTGTTTCGCGCCAGCGCCGACGAGATTGCCAGAGCGCGGCGCATCGTCGAGGCGGCGGACCGGGCGGCGGCCGAGGGCAGGGCCGCCTTCGTCGTCGATGGGCAGATGATCGATCCACCTTTCGTCAAGCGCGCGCAGGCAATGCTCGCCAGCGTGCGCGAGACGGATGGGGGCTCCAATAAACCGCTTTCCTAGACGGCGCGTGGTTTTCGCGAAACCCGGTTTCGTGCCACCGACGTCGATACGCATAGCCGCATGCGCCTGCATGGTGGTTCGAGGTTGAAATCGTGCGCATGAGTTTCCCGTTGTCCGCTCGTTCCCGTTTCCCCGTGGCGGTTTTGCTGCGGCGCTGGCTGTTGCTGCTTTGCCTGGTGGCGGCGCCATGCGCGGCGGAAAGCCTGACGTCGGCCAAACCGGTCGCGCTGCCGCCGCTGGCCACGCAAGCGACGCTCAGCGCGGTGGTGACGGTGGACCAGCGGCCTGTGGCGATCACCACCGACGGCGTCTGGGTGCTCGACGCTGATCGCGCCGCGTGGACGCGCTCGGCGTGGCAACCGACGGGTACGGTGCAGGCCGCAGTCGGCAACGGTACGCGGGCGTTCGTGTTGTCGGGCGAGGGTGGCTCGGTCGATCAGGTATCCCGACTTGCGTTCACCAACGGCCAGCTCGGTGCACGCACCTTGCCGCCGCTGCCGCGTCCACTGCGGCACGCACGAGGCACCTTGCAGGGTGATGACCTGTTTGTCGCCGGTGTGGCGGCGAATGGTACGTCGGCCTTGCTGCAGATCCTGCCGGATACGCCGAACGCGTCATGGCTGGTGCACGCTGGCTGGAGCGGCGGTGGTGATCCGATCTCCCTGACGGCGCAGACCCGGGGACTGTTCCTGGTACTGCCGGGGGCGGTCGATGCGCCTGATCGGCTGCTTCGCTGGAGCGCCGAAGCGGGCTGGGAGTCGCGCGCCGAGGTGCCCGGCACGGTGCTGGCGAACTCCGGCCGTGCGATCGGCCAGGCTCACGTCATCTACCTCGTTGCCGACGCCGCGGGCACCCGCCAGTTGATGACCTTCCAGACGATTACGAGCGCATGGGCCGTGCTGCCGGGCGTCCGCCCCGCGCAGGCGACAGCCACCGCCAGCTGGGGCGATGGTGTGCTGTGGGCGCAGCCGGCCGATGACGGCCAGATCGTGTTCGAGGCCGCCGAGGTGGCCGCGGGCAGCCAACTGCTGAAATGGCTGGACTGGCTGGTGATCGTCGTCTACCTCGGCATGATGTTCGGCATGGGGCTGTACTTTTATCTGCGCGAAAAGCGCAACTCCACCGCCGACTTCTTCGTCGGCGGGCGCAGCATTCCGTTCTGGGCCGCCGGCGTCAGCCTGTACGCCACCAACACCAGTTCGATCAGTTTCATCGCGATCCCGGCCAAGGCATTCGAGACCAACTGGCAGTACATGACCAACAACCTCATCGCCGTGCTCGGGCTGATGTTTGTGGCGGTGTGGATCGTGCCGCTGCTGCGCCGACTGGATCTGATGTCGGTGTTCTCGTATCTGGAAACGCGCTTCCACCCGGCCATTCGCATGCTGGCCAGTGCGTTGTGCATCGTGATGCAGATCGGCAGCCGCATGAGCGTGGTGCTGTTCCTGCCCGCGCTGGCGATCGCCACCATTACTGGTATCGACGTGGTCTGGAGCGTGCTGCTGATGGGTGTGGTCACCATCATCTACACCGCGCTGGGCGGCATGAAGGCGGTGATCTGGACCGACTTCGTGCAGGTACTGGTGATCATGGGCGGCGCGCTGTTCGCGATCGGCTTCATCGTCTATCACATCAACGGCGGCTTCGAGGAGTTCTACGCGGTGGCCGCGGCGGAGAACAAGACCCGGCTGTTCGACTTCAGCTTCGACCTGACCAAGGCCACCGTGTGGGGCTTCATCTTCCTGGTGGTGTTCGACGTGGTGTTGACCTTCCCTAAGGATCAGGTGCTGATGCAGCGCACGCTGTCGACCAAGTCCGACAAGGAGGCGGGCCGTTCGATCTGGGCGTTCGCGGCGATCATGATCCCCGGCGGCTTCATCTTCTACTCGATCGGCACGGCGCTGTTCGTGTATTACAAGTCGCACCCGGAGCGGCTCGACCCGTTGCTGCCGATCGACGCCACCTTCCCGCTGTTCATCGCCGCCGAGCTGCCGATGGGTGTCACCGGGCTGATCATCGCGGGCATCTTCGCCGCGGCGATGTCGACCCTGTCCAGCATCATGAACAGCGTGTCGACGCTGGCCTCGGTGGATTTCTACGAGAAGCTGGTGAAGAAGCCGGACCCCGCCACCAGCGTGCGTTTCGCCGAGATCGCCACCGTGGTCACCGGTTTGATCGCCATCGGCGTGTCGCTGCTGTTGTCGCGTTACGACATCCACTCGCTGTTCGACGTATCGATCGAACTGGCCGGCCTGCTCGGTGGCGGTTTCGCCGGGGCCTACACGCTGGGGATGTTCACCCGCCGGGCCAATTCGCCGGGTGTGGCCATCGGCGTGGGTTCGAGCATCGTGCTGACCACCTGGGCGTGGTCGATGAGCCTGGTGCATCCGTATTTCTATCTCGCCATCTCGATCATGTTGTGCATCGTGATCGGTTACGTGGCGAGCCTGTTTTTCCCGCCGCCGACCCGCTCACTGGACGGCTTGACCATCTTTTCCCGGTCGGATGTGAATCGTGCGACGCCCGCGTCGAACGAGACATAACGCCGCACCTCGGTGCGGTTGCCCGGGTGGCCGGCGATGCTGGGCAGGTGCATGCCTGCCCGGCTCCCCACCCCAACCTGCGCCCGGCGCTGAGTGAAACGATGTGGATACCCAATTCCTCCATACCTTTGTCACCGTGGTCAATTGCGGCTCGATGGCGGCCGCATCGCGCGTACTGAACATCACGCCGGCGGCGGTGGCGCAGCAGATCCGCACGCTGGAACGCGAAATCGGCGTACCGCTGATCGCCCGCGCCGGGCGCACCGTATGCATCACCGAAGAAGGCTCGCGCATCCTGCAGCGCGCCCGTGACATGCTGCGCGACGTGGCCGACCTGCGCAGCGTGGCCAACAGCAGCGCGGTATCGGGCGAGCTGAAGCTGGGGGCCTGTCCCACGGCGCTGGCCGGCATGCTGCCAGACATCTTCGCGCGGATGGTGGAGAAGTTTCCGCAGATCAACGTATTCATCAGACCGGGCTATTCGGCGGACCTGTATCGCACCGTGGAAAGCGGCGAACTGGATGCGGCGATCGTGCTGCAGGCGCCGTTTGCGCTGCCCAAGACCTGCGACTGGCAGTTGCTGCGCGAGGAGCCGCTGGTGGTGCTGGCACCGGCCAGCATGGCCGGACGCGATCCGCATGAGCTGCTCGCCACCGAGCCGTTGATTCGCTATGACCGCAACCAGTGGGGCGGCCGCCAGGCCGACGAGTACCTGCGCGCGGTGGGCATCGTGCCGCAGGAGCGCTTCGAGCTGAATGCACTGAACGCGATCGCGGTGATGGTGGACCGCGGCCTCGGCGTATCGCTGGTACCCGACTGGGCGCCGCCCTGGCCCGAAGGCCTGCAACTGGTGCGCATGCCGGTGCCGCAGATCTGCGTGCCACGGCGCATCGGCATCGTGTGGTCGCGCGCCACCGTGCGTATCAGCCTCGTCACCGTGCTGCTGCAGGAAAGCCTGGCCGTGATGAAGGCCGCCGCAAGCCGGCCCCGCGCCAGCTGATCGACCTCCCCCTGTCGCCAGCCTCGATCCATGCGCTGGCACGCGTGGTCCGCGGCCGCGGCGTAAGCAACAAAAACTAGAGTCTGAACATACCCGCAGGCGGTTCTACCCGCAGGGCGCACTCCATAAGCTCAAAACAGTGCCGGTGTTGCAGATCAGGCACTGCCAAAGGGCAAGCGGTGGGGGCTTTCATCCGCGCCGCAGTACGTCGATCGGGGGAGTCGCGTGTCCACAACAGCGTCTCTGCAACCAACCAACAACTAGAGACAACACATCATGAAACAGATACCTGCCGCTCTCGGTTGTCTGCTGCTGGCATCGGCCATCAGCGCCAGCCTGCATGCGCAGCAAGTCACAGCAGCGGATACCACCGACACCCGCGCCGAAGAAACGCAGGCCAGGAAAGCGGCGGCCGCACAGGAAGCCGTCGAGCTCGGTGCCGTCACGGTCACCACCGGTACCCGCACGGCTACTGCCATCGACAAGATCCCCGGCGCCATCACCGTGGTTTCGAAGGCCGAGGTGGAGCGCACGTTGACGTTGACCGAGGACGCCACCGCCGTGCTGGCGCGCACCGTGCCCGGCTATTCCGAAGCCTCGCAGGCGATGAGCAACTCCGGCGAGACCTTGCGCGGACGTATCGCGCTGCGCCTGTTCGACGGCATCCCGCAGGGCTCGCCGCTGCGCGAGGGTAATCGCAACGGCACCTTCACCGACATGGGCGTGATCGGCCGCATTGAGGTGATCAATGGTCCATCTGCGGCCGAGGGCATTGGCGCGGCCGGCGGCATCATCAACTACATCTCCAAGGTGCCAACCAAAAAGGGCCACGAAACCACGCTGAACACGCGTTACAGCTCGCAGTTCGGCTCCGACAGCGGCCAGTACAAGGTCGGCGTCACCCACGCCTACAAAGGCGACGCCGGCGATGCGTTGCTGAGTGCCTCGTACATCGATCGCGGCATCTCCTATGACGGCAACGGTCGCCGTATCGGCATGAATACCAGCGGCTCGACGTCCGATTCGACCGCCAAGAACCTGTTCCTGAAAGGCGGCTACAACTTCGGCACGGACGAGGAACAGCGCATCCAGGCCAGCTACAGCAAATTCAAGATTGCCGGCAAAGCCAATTACATCCAGGTCGAAGGTTGCCGTTTCGACCCGGTCGAATGCCCGGTACCCACCACCAACACATCCGAGCGCGGTTCGATCGACGGCTCCAGGTCCGAGTTCAACGACTTCACCCAGATCTCGGCCAATTACAGTCACCGCAATCTGTTCGGCGGCATCTTCACCGCTGACGCCTACTGGGCCGACCAGGCCATGCGCTACATCCCCGAGAACGGCTCGGATCGACAGGTGGTGAAGCCCGCCCCGCCGGAGAGTGAACGCATCTTCGACCAATCCGAAATTACCTCGAAGAAGAAGGGCCTCCGTACTTCGTGGACCCGCGGCGACCTGTTCAGTGCCGAAGGCTTGCAGTTGCGCGTGGGTGTGGATGTAGTCGAAGACGTGGCCGCGCAGCGCCTCGCGCTGACCAACCGCGTCTGGGTACCGCCGATGGAATACACCAGTGTGGCGCCGTACGCGCAGCTGACCTGGGACGTGGGCCCGTTGACCCTCAGCGGCGGCGTGCGTCGCGAGGACGGCGAGCTGCACGTGGACAGCTACGTCACCACGGCTTACCGCAACAGCGTGTCCGTGGAGGGCGGCGGCCTCAACTACGTCGAGAACATGACCAACCTCGGCGCGATCTGGCGCTTCAACGACGAGTGGTCGGCATTCGTTTCCTACGGCGAGGGTTTCGGCCTGCCCAACATCGGTATACCGCTGCGCAACATCAGCGAGCCGGGCCAGTCGGTGAGCCGCATCAAGGACCTGCAGGCGATCATCGTCACCAACCGGGAGATCGGCTTCAACTGGCGCGGTGAACAGGGCTCGCTGGGCATGTCGTACTACGACAGCAAATCGCCGTTCGGCTCATCGCTGTCGGTGGATGCGGAAACCGACGACTTCGTTCTCACCCGTGCGCCAACCCGTATCAAGGGCCTGGAGTTCAGCAGCGGCTGGACCTTCAACGACGAATGGAAGGCGACCCTGCTGTACTCGCGCATCCGCGGCAAGACGGAGTATTACGAAGGCAGCGGCATGGTGAAGGACATGGGCGTGCTGGATATCAGCCCGGACAAGGTCGTCGCGTCGGTGAGCTGGAACTTCCTGCCCGAGGCCAACCTGACCCTGGGTGCGACCAAGCTGCTCAGTCGCGATCTGCGCGGTGTCTTCGCAGGTGCCAACGGCGAGACCTACGAGAATGAGGAGAACACCCACGGCTATACCCTGGTCGACTTGGGCGTTAACTACCAGACCGAAAGCATTGGCAAGTTCTCGCTGGGCGTCGACAACCTGTTCAACAAGCAATACGTGCTGAGCTGGTCACAGTTGCCGGGCTGGCAGAACTTCTGGGCCGGTCGTGGCCGGGTGGTTTCCCTGAGCCACTCGATCACATTCTGATGTCCACGTTGTGAACCGAAAGCCGTGTCCGTCCTGCGGATGCGGCTTTCGCTTGTGCGGTGGGTGCCGGCCTTCGCGGACACAACCCGTGCAAACTTCTGAATATAGCTGCGGGTGGTTTTATGCATCTCTCGCAGCACCTACGCTCGAAAGCACGATCGGGTGGCAACGACACTTCTGCCGGATATCGGAACCTCACTGACAAGTTCTATATCCTGAGTTCCCGCAACCATCGGCAATGACAACAAGACATGTCCGGCCGCGGTCGGGCGTTCTCGCCGAGGCACCCGGTCACGTCCTGGCCGGGCGCCAATCCGGCAGATGGCCCCGGCAGTCATGAGGGTGGCCGGTCGGTTCGGCTGGCCACCCGGTTTTCGCAGTGCGAGGTGTTCCATGTTCCGGTTTGCAGCGACTCTGTTCGGCGCCATCCCCCTCCTCATGGCGGTTGTCCATGCGGATGTGGCGTCGGCAGAGGCGTTGCCTCGGGCCGGGGCGTCCTTGCACGGCTTTTCCGCACCGCGCCTGCAACGTCTGCATGGTTTCATGCAGCAGACCGTTACTCCGGGCGGTTACCTGGGAGCGGTGACGTTGGTGATGCGCGATGGCGAGGTGGTGGATTACCGCGCCTATGGCCATCGCGATCTCGCGCGGCATGCGCCCATGCAGAAGGATTCGATCTTTCGCATCTATTCGATGACCAAGACGGTTGCCTCGGTGGCCGTGTTGATCCTGCTGGAAGAAGGCAGGATCGGTCTGAACGATCCGGTGGCGCGCTACCTGCCCGAGTTCGCCACGATGCAGGTGGCCACCGGCACGGCGAAAGCGCCCACGCTGCGACCGGCGACCGGCCCGATCACCATTCGCCAGTTGCTGACCCACACCGCCGGCTTCCCGGCCGGCCTGCCCGGCGACGATGCCGCCGCGATGCTGGCCACGCGCAGCGATCCGCAGGCGGCCACCGATCTTCGCGATTTCGTGCAACGACTCGGCCGCGCCCCGCTGGCCGCCGATCCGGGCGCGCGCTTCGGTTACGACGGCGCCGGGCTGGAAGTGCTGGCGCGGCTGGTGGAGGTGGTGGGCGGGATGCCGTTCGAGGCGTTCCTGCAGCAGCGCATCCTCGACCCGCTGCAGATGCGCGATACCGGTTTCAGCGTGCCGGCGGCGCAGCGCCATCGCGTGGTGGATATCACCACCATGGGCGAACGCGGCCAGCTGGTGCTCGATGACGGCCCCTCGGCGACGCAACCGGGCGCACGCCTGCGACCCTACGCCAGCGCGGCCGGCGGCCTGTATTCCACCGCCGCCGATTACGCCCGCTTCTGCCAGATGCTGCTCGATAGCGGCAGCCTCGGTGACGTCTCGATTCTTGGCCGCAAGACGGTCGAGCTGATGATGACGAACCAGTTGCTGCTCGATCCGCCGGTAACCCAGTTCAGCGACGCCGAAGGCTTCGGGCTGGGCGGCTACGTGGTGATCGACGCGGCACGGCGCGGGCAGCTGGGTTCGCCCGGCCAGTTCGGCTGGTCGGGCGCGGCGTCGACCAGTTACACCATCGATCGGCACGAACGCCTGATTGCGATCGTGATGCTGCAGCACCTGCCGCGCAGCGATATCGACAACGACCTGCCGCGGATCAGCCGGCCCTTCTACAACCTCGTCTACCAGGCCCTCGTTCCATGACTACTCCCGCTCGCGACAGCATTCTGGTGATGGGTTCGGCCAACCTCGATTACGTGGTGCGCGTGCCGCACGTGCCGGCACCGGGCGAAACCGTGCTGGGCTGCGGCGTACAGATGTTTCCCGGTGGCAAGGGCGCCAACCAGGCGGTGGCTTGCGCCCATGCCGGCGGTGCGGCGACGCGCATGCTGGTGGCGTTGGGCGACGATGCCAACGCGCGATCGATCGAGGAGTCGCTGCGCGCCGCCGGCGTGCGTGCCAGCGTGGCGCGAGCTTACGGCCAACCTAGCGGCATGGCCTTCATCTGCCTGGCCGACAATGCCGAGAACGCCATCACGGTGGCGCCCGGTGCCAACGAGTTTCTGCAGGCCAGCCACCTGCCGCCGCTGCACGACGTCAGCCATCTGCTGCTGCAATTGGAGACGCCGCTGGATACCGTCGTTGCCAGCGCCTTGGCCGCCCGTGCGGCCGGTGTCACCGTGCTGCTGAACGCGGCCCCGGCGCAGGCGCTGCCGGCCAACCTGCTGGCCAGCGTGGATGTGCTGATCGTCAACGAAGGCGAGCTGGCGGCGATCAGCGGCCACGCCGGCAGCGTGGCCGAGGCGCTGGCCCGGGTCGACGTGCCCTGCGTGATCGTCACCCTCGGCGCACGCGGTTGCCTGGCGCGACGCGGCAACGAGACCTTCCTGCAGCCGTCATTCCCGATCGAGCCGGTCGACACCACCGCCGCCGGCGATACCTTCTGTGGCGTGCTGGCCGCAGCCCTGGGCCAGGGCGACGCGCTGCCGCTGGCCCTGCGTCGCGCCAGTGCCGCCGCCGCGCTGGCCTGCACCCGGCTCGGCGCGCAAGCGAGCATCCCCGCGCGCACCGAGGTCGATGCCTTCCTGCAGGCACGTCCCGCCGCGGCCTCCACCTCCCCTGATCACGTCGCGCTGGCGGCGTATTGCGGCCTGACGTGATCCTCCCATTGATTGCAGTGATCCGCCCATGAACAGCGACATCGACCCTTTCCGCTCCGCTCCTGACGCGTCCGCCGGCGAATCGCAGCTGCCCGTCGCGACCGAGTACAAGTTCTCCCACGTCACCACCGGCCGCTACCTGCCCACCCCGGGCAAGATGCCGGGCTGGCCGTTTGCCGACATCGGCGAATGGAAGATGGACGTGGCCGCCAGCGCCGACGACTGGGTACGCGAAGTGCGCGACTGGCGCCGTGAGCATCTGGTGCGCATCGGCTACAACGACAGCTACTACCGTCGCCCGGAACTGCAGTGGGCGCAGCGCAATTTCGTGCACGCGCAGATGATGGTCGAGGACCGCTACTTCCACGATCCCTTCGCCGGCAAGTACACCGTCGATCGCTATCTCGACGACCTGATCGCACGCTTTGGCGGCATCGACAGCGTGTTGATCTGGTTCGTCTACCCGAACATCGGCATCGACGACCGCAACAAGACCGACCTGGGCCGCGACCTGCCCGGCGGCATCGAAGGCCTGCGTGGTGCGGTGGCCGATTTCCATCGCCGCGGCGTGAAAGTCTTTCTGCCGACGATGCCGTGGGATCACGGCACCCGCGAACCTGAGAAAAGCGACTGGGACACGATGGCTGAACTCGCCAAGGCGGTCGGCGCCGACGGCGTCAATGGCGACACCTACAACGGTGTGCCGCGCGCCTTCGTGGATGCGGGCGACGCCATCGGCCATCCGCTGGTGGTGCAGCCGGAGTCGACCATCAGTGCCTCCGAACACCTGATCTGGAACGTGCAGAGCTGGGGCAAGAAAGCGCCCAACACCCTGGTGCCGCCAGTGTCCAAGTGGAAGTGGCTGGAGCCGCGCCACATGGTCAACTACGAAAACCGCTGGGGTCGCGACCGCACCCATGACCTGCAATACATCTTCTTCAATGGCATCGGCTACAACGCCTGGGAAAACATCTGGGGCATCTGGAACCAGTTCACACCGCGCAATGCCGAGGCGCTGCGCCGTATCGCCACCCTGTATCGCCAGTTCGCGCCGCTGCTGGTCAGCATGGACTGGCGCCCGTACGCGCCGACCCGGCAGGTAGGCGTGTTCGCCAGCCACTTCCCGGTGAGTGGCTTGCAGTTGTGGACCATCGTCAATCGCAACGAATACCCGATCGAGGGCGAGCAACTGGCCGTAGCGCACGTGGCGGGTACCCGCTATGTCGACGCCTGGAACGGCGAAGTGCTGGTTCCGCGCATCGAGGGCGAGAACGCGATCCTGAGCTTCACGCTGGAAGGCCATGGCTTTGGCGCAGTGCTGGCGCTGGCCGAAGGCGCCGCGCCGGAAGATTTGGACGTCTATATGGCCGGCGCCCGCGAGGCGGCCAGGACGCCGCTCAACGCCTTCAGCCACGAATGGAAGTCGCTGCCGCAGCAACTGGTCACCATCGCCGCCACCGCGCCGGCGGCGGCAGCGCCGGACGGCATGCTGGCGATCCCCGCTGGCGAGTTCGACTTCGTCGTCAACGGCATCGAGATCGAAGGCCACATGTGGCAAGGCGTGGACGTGCAGTATCCGTGGGAAAGCAGCGCCCGCCGGTCGCACCGCCGACGCATGGCGATGCGGCCGTTCTTCATCGACCGCCACCCGGTCACCCATGCGCAGTTCAAGCGGTTCATCGATGCCAGTGGTTACCGGCCACGCGACGCGCACAACTTCCTGCGTGATTGGGTCGATGGTGCGCCGCCGGCCGGCTGGGACAACAAGCCGGTGACCTGGGTGTCGATCGAGGACGCCCGCGCCTACGCAGCATGGGCCGGCAAGCGCCTGCCACGCGAATGGGAGTGGCAGTACGCCGCCCAGGGCACGGACGGGCGACTGTATCCGTGGGGCAACTCATGGGACGCCGACGCGGTGCCGGCACCCGAATACGGCCGTCGCCTCAGCCCGGCCGCCGACGTCGACGCGCACCCACGCGGCGCCAGCCCGTTCGGGGTGATGGATCTGGTCGGCAACGTGTGGCAGTGGACCGACGAATACCACGACGAACACACCCGCGCCGGCATCCTGCGCGGCGGCAGCTCGTACCGCCCGCAAACCTCGCACTGGTACTTCCCGCAGGCCTATCGCCTCGACCAGCACGGCAAATACCTGCTGATGGCACCGGCCAAGGACCGCTCCGGCCGCGTCGGTTTCCGTTGCGTCGTGGACGCGGCATCGTGAGCACCGTCATGCACACACCGGTTGACGTGCGCCTGGGAGGCTTGCTGGGCGATGCGTTGGAAGCGAACCGCACGGGGCGCCTTTCGCACTTCATCACCGACGCGCAAAGCCCGGCCATCGAGATCTTCGGCCGCGAGTGGAAGCTGCGCAACACCGAGGGCGACTGGTACGGCGAGCATGCCGGCAAGTGGTTGGTGGCGGCGGCCAAGGCGGCCGCGCGCAGCGGCGATCCCGCGCTGCTGGCGAACCTGCGCCAGGTCGCCGATTTCCTGGTGGCCGAGCAGGAGGCGGACGGCTATCTCGGCACCTATTCCAGCGGCCACCGCTTCATGCAAAAACAGCCGCCCAAGCCGGGCACCTGGGACGGCGCGCCCAGCGTGCGCACCTGGGACGTCTGGACCCACAGCTATCTGATCCTCGGTTTTCTCGAAGTACACAAGCACTTCCCCGAACCGCGTTACCTCGATGCCGCGCGACGCATCGGTGACCTCTGCCTGCACACCTTGACGGTCGGTGGCATCGACATCACCGAGCTGGGCAATCACCACGGCATGTCGGCGACGGTGCTGATGGACCCGGCCGCCGAGCTGTACCTGGTCACCGGCGAAAAGCGCTACCTGGAACTGGCCGAGCTGATCCTGAAACAGGCCAACGACAACCCGGACCTGGCCTTGCTCGACCGCGCGCTTGCCGGTGCCGATGCCGCCGAGATCGCCACCGGCAAGGCCTATCAACTGGCGTGGAACCTGGTGGGTCTGGCCAAGCTGCATCGCGCCACCGGCAATCCGGTTTACCGGCAGGTGCTTGATCGCCTGTGGACCAGCATCCGCGACAACCACCTGTCGCTGGGCGGCGGTCCGTGGGGCGGGGTGGCGCACCGTTCGCGCGAGGTATTCAACGCGCCCTTTGCGTTCAACCCGCAAGCTTATGTCGAAACCTGCTCCACCCTGGCGTGGATCCAGTTGAACCGCGAGTTGCTGGCAATCAGCGGCGACGCGAAATTCGCCGGGGAAATCGAACGTTCTGCCTACAACGACCTGTTGGGCGCGCAGGCACCCAATGGCGAGGACTGGTGCTACTACGTGTTTCCCAACGGCAAGCGCGTGCACACCACCTACTGGCGCTGCTGCAAGTCCAGCGGCGCGATGGCACTGGAGGAACTGCCCGCGATTGCCTGGCAACGCATCGCGGACGATCACGTCGCGGTGAATCTGTACGGGCCCGGGGAGATGACGACGACCTTGGCGCAGGCGGGCCAGGTCAGCCTGACGCAGCACACCGACTACCCGTTCGATGGTGCCATTCACCTCGTCGTGCGGTCGGAGCACGTGGCGAACTTCCGCTTGTCGCTGCGCATTCCCGGATGGGCGGATCAGGCCGCCATCCAGGTCAACGGCGTGGCCGTGACCGCAGATCTGCTGCCCGATACCTATGTCGAGCTGATGCGCGCCTGGCAGCCCGGTGACGAAATCACCCTGAATTTCCCGATGCGTCCGGCCGTCCATCGCAAGCTCAACCGCAACGTGCAGGAGTCGTTCGCTCCGGACGGTTCACCGGTGGCGCAGGAGGTGCTGCGCTACGAATACCTGGCGATCAGCCGCGGCCCTCTGGCCTATGCCACCGGCCTGATCGATGGCTTCAAGATGGAGGAAACCCTGCGCCTGCCGCCAGGCCACAGCGACGACTGGCTGCAATTGCTGCCCGCGCCGACCGATGGCGAAGGCCCGCGAATCAGCATGCAACTGGGCTATCGCGAGCCGCTGGTGTTCGTGCCGTATTACCGCGCGGGCGGTCGCCGTCATGGCGCGTGGCGACTTACCTGGATGCAGCTTGCCGACGATCCGCAAGCCGTCGCGGAATGACGGGCGCCCGCGCAATCAAGCAAGAATTTGTGCGGCGAGAAAGTATCCGGCCGCAGTGTTTCTTCGCGTCGGTGCATAGCAGACTTTCCCACTACATCGATGACACGGATTCATGGACCGAGACGGCATGGCAACTTCCTCTCCCTTCGACCTGGTAGGTCGGTCCGGCGCGCCGGGGCCGCTCAGCGGTGTGCGCGTGCTCGATCTCAGCAGCTATATCGCCGGCCCCTATGGCTGCACGATGCTGGCCGACCAGGGCGCTGCCGTCATCAAGATCGAGCCGCCCGATGGCGACAATCTGCGCAAGTACCCATCCACGCTGCAGGACGAGAGCCGCGCCTTCATCGGCGTCAATCGCGGCAAGCTGGGCATCACGCTGGACCTGAAACAGCCGGCCCAACACGCGGTGCTGCTGAAGCTGGTGCGCGAGGCGGACGTGCTGGTGCACAACTTCCGCCCCAGCGTGCCGAAGCGGCTCGGCATCGACCACGAGCAGTTGAACCTGATCAACCCGCGGCTGATCTATTGCGCACTGACCGGCTACGGTGAAACCGGGCCGATGAAGGACAAGGCCGGCTACGACCAGGTGCTGCAGACGATGACCGGCATGTGCGTGTTGCAGGGCAAGCGTGGCGGCGCGCCCGAGATCATCTACGGCTCGGTGGTCGATTACTATGCGGCTGCCTTGCTGGCGGCCGGGGTGTCGTCGGCGCTGTTCGAGCGCGAGCGCAGCGGCTTGGGCCAGTTCGTGGGCGTGTCGTTGCTGCGCAGCGCGCTGACCATGCAGTCGGCGCGGATGGTGTGGGTCGATGGTGAATCGCCCGACATCGGCCGCGACATGCGCTCCGGTGGCGTCACCGGTATCCACCCGGCGCGCGAAGGCCACCTGTATATCTCGGCCAATACGCCGCACTTCTGGAAAGCGCTGTGCGCCAAGGTGGGGTTGCCGCAACTGGTCGATGACCCGCGCTACGACAGCGTGCGCAAGCGCGCGCAGCACGGCGACGAGATCGTGCCGCTGCTGCACGCCGCGTTGGCAACGCGCACCGCGCTGGAGTGGGAGGCCTGGTTTGGCGACGAGGTGCCCTGCGCCGCCGCGCGCCGGGTCGAGGACATGTTCGAGCATCCGCAAGTGGTGGCGGAGCAGATGATGACCAGCTTCGATCACCCAGTGGTGGGCCGCTACCGTGGCGTGACGCAACCGATCCGGTTTGGCCGCACGCCCGGCCCGACACCGTTCACTGCGCCGACGCTGGGCCAGGATACCGAGGCGGTGGTGGCTCGCGTTGACGGCACTGTCGACGTATAAGGATCCTGACCATGCGTGTCATTTCGCTGCATCTCGTCACGCGTTTCCCGTCACTCGGTCGCCGCTGGTTGGCGAGTGCCGGCCTGTTGCTCGCCACCGGCATCAGCGCCGGTTGCGCAACCGGCGATACGCGTCCGCTGGATGTTCCCGAGATCCGTCCCGGCGTGGCGGTGGGTTATCTGACGACGGCGCAACTGCCCGACAGCGTGGCCCTGCTGCCTCCGCCACCCGCGCGCGACTCGGCCGGTTTCGCCGCCGACCAGGCGATCAGTGCGGTGCGTCACCTGCGCGGTACGCCGCGCTGGACGCAGGCCATTGCCGATGACGGGCTGGGCTTCCCGCAGGCCGCCAACATTTTTTCCTGCGCCATGGACGTGGCCGTCGATGCACACACCACGCTGCACCTGTACCGGCTGCTGCGACGCACGCGCACCGACGCCGCGGTCGTCAGCGATGCGGCCAAGCATCATTACAAACGGCCGCGCCCGTTCATGGAGAACCACGCGCCTACCTGCACCCCGGCCAAGGAAAAAGGCCTGGCGGCGAACGGCTCGTATCCGTCGGGGCATACCTCGATCGGTTGGGCCTGGGCGCTGATCCTCAGTGAAGTGGCCCCCGAGCACACCGACGCCATCCTCGCCCGCGGCCGCTCCTACGGTGAGAGCCGGCTGGTCTGCAACGTGCACTGGCAAAGCGACGTAGTGCAGGGCCGCTTCATGGCGGCCGCCGTGGTCGCGCGGCTGCATGCCAACGCGGACTTCCGCGCTGACCTCGATGCGGCCCGGGCCGAAGTCGCCCAGGCGCGCAGCCGCGGGCTGAAACCCACCCGCGATTGCGCTGCCGAAAGCGCGGCGCTTGCGCAGCCGATGCCGGCCATCCAGTAAGGTTTGTGGCGCGGGGTGGGCGCTCAGCGCGTGCGCTTTTTCGGCGCGCTGCGCAGCGGTCCGGTCGAGCCGCGCACCACCAGTTCCGGGCTGAAGCCGTGGTTGACCGGGTCGACGGGCTCGCCGTGGGCGTCGTGTTCCAGGCCGCTGATCAGTCGACGTGCGGCGTGGCGGCCGATTTCCTCGGTGGCCTGGCGGGCGGTGGTGAGTGCGGGCCACGACTGCTTGGAGAACGGGCTGTCCTCGAAGCCGGTGATCGACAACTCCCACGGCACGCTGATGCCGCCCGAATGCGCCGCCGCCAGCACGCCGGCGGCGATCTCGTCGTTGGAGCCGAAGATGGCGGTGGGGCGATCCTTCAGCGCCAGCAGCTTGCGCGCGCCGCGGAAGCCGTCGTCGAAGGAGTAATCGCCGGCCACGATCAGCTTGCGGTCCAGCGTGATGCCGTAATCCTTCAGCGCATCCTCGTAGCCCTGGTAGCGCTCGCCGCTGGAGCGATGCTCGCGGCCGCCCCACAGGAAACCGATGCGCTGGTGACCGAGCTGGATCAGGTGCTCGGTGATCGCATACGCCGCGTCGCGATCGTCCACGTACACGCAGGGGTAGCCATCCTGCGGGTCGCTGCGCGCGGAAATGATGCGCATGAACGCGATGCCGGCATCAGCCAGGGTCTTGATCAGCTCGGGCTGCTCGGACATCGGTGGCGCCAGCACCAGCCCGGCCAGGCGCGAGTGCTGCACCAGCGCGCACAGCTCCTCGGCCAGCTTCGGCGAGGAGGCGTCGCAGGGATGGATCTGCAAGCCGTAGCCGCTCTCGCGGCAAACCGACAGCACGCCGCGCTGCATGCTGATGATGTAGTGCGCGTTGGGGTTGTCATAGACCAGGCCCAGCAGGCGCGCCCGCGTACTACGCAGGCTGCGGGCGGAAGGGTCGGGGCGATAGCCCAGGGTGTCGATCGCCCGCTGCACTTTCTCACGCGTGCGCTCGTGTACCGAGGCCTCGTGGTTGATCACCCGCGATACGGTTTTCAGCGACACGCCAGCCAGTTCGGCAACATGCTTGATGGTGGCGTTACGCAATGACGGATCCTTCAGGCGATCGGGCCGCACGGCGGCGGCACCAACACGGTGGCACGCGCGAAAGCCGCGTGCCGGATCAGCCATTCTAGCGGCGCCGACGCCCGGACGGCCAAATACGTCACGCTGCCGCGTCCTGGCCCACGCGGTGGCCGGCCAGCCCGTAATACAGGATGTACAGGTAGCACGGCACCATCAGCAGCAGGAAAGCCAGCTGGAAATCGATGTGCTGCTTCAGGTGCACGAACAGCTGCGGCACGATCGCGCCGCCGGCGATGCCCATGATCAGCAGCGCCGAGGCGAACTCGGTGAAGCGGCCAAGGCCCTTGATCGCCAGCGGGAAAATCGCCGGCCACATCATCGCGTTGGCAAAACCCAGCGCCGCCACGAAGCCCACCGACACATAGCCGTGGGTGAGGAATGCGCCGATGGTGAACAACACGCCCAGCACCGCCGACATCGCCAGGTAGCGTTGCTGCGACATCACCCGCGGAATCATCAGCAAGCCGGCGATATAGCCCAGCAGCATCGCGCCCAGGGTGAACGCGGTGAAGAATTTCGTCTCGTCCAGCGGCAGGCCGAAGCCCGCGCCGTAAGTGCCGATGGCGTCGCCCGCCATCACCTCCACGCCCACGTACAGAAACAGGCACAGCACGCCCAGCCACAAGTGCGGATACGAGAGGATGCCGCGGCGCGACGCACCGGCGCCGGCGCTGTTGGCGGTCGACGCCTCCACCTCGGGCAGCGATGAGCGCACCACCCAGATCGCCAGCAACACCAGCACGCCGGCCATCACCATGTACGGGGTGTGGATCTTCGCGGCGAAGGTATTGAGCAGCACTTCGCGCGTGGCCGGGTCGGCGGCTTTCACCTGCTGGTCGATATCGCCGATGCCATGCAGCACCAGCGCACCGATCAGCAGCGGCGCAAGAATGCCCGCGAACTTGTTGCAGATGCCCATCACCGCAATGCGCTGCGCCGCGCTCTCGATCGGTCCCAGGATGCTGATGTACGGGTTGGACGCGGTCTGCAGCAATGAAAGGCCGGCACCGATCACGAACAGGCCGAACAGCGCGCCGGGGAAAATCCGCATGGTGGCGAACTGGCCGAACAGCACCGCGCCGATCGCCATCACGAACAGGCCCAGCGCCATGCCGCGCTTCATGCCGGTCACTTTCAGGATCGCCGAGGCCGGCAGCGACAGGAAGAAGTACGACAGATAGAAGGCCATCGGCACCAGGAAAGCATTCACGTCGTTGAGGTCGAATGCCAGCTTGACGAAAGTGATCAGTGGCCCGTTGAGCCAGGTCACGAAGCCGAAGATGAAAAACAGGACGCCGATGATGATGATCGGCCCCAGGTTCGAGCGGTCTGCCTGCGCCGCGTCCAGCGTGGTTGCCATGCGTATTCCCCCGATGTCCGCCACCGACGATGGCAGTGGATGATCGCCCCCGATGGTGGCGTCGAAATGGGGGCGAAGCGCCCCCGCTGACGGAATGTCTCGCAATTGGACAGAAAGTGCAACGTTGTCAATAAATGCACTCATTGAGCGCTGCTTATGGCCGTCCATATCGCGCGTACCGAGACGGTCAGCCGCCGTTCTTGCGGCGTTGCCGCATCCGCATAATGGCCGGATCAAGGAGGAATAACCCTAAAAACAAGGCATATTTTGCGATCAATTAGATTCAGGTGATGGCGTCGGGGCAAATGTATTGCGACGCATCATGCGGCGTCTGAAAATTTGGCGCCGATGGTTTGACAACGTTGTCATTCTCAGTCCATGCTCCGTCCCCATCAGCACCCGTGCGACCTGCTGCGGCAGCAATGCCCGCATCGCACGGCAAACCTGGCAAGGGAGAATCGGGGTGGGGGAAGTGGTCAACCAGCGTCATGTCATGTCGCCGTCGACGGCGGCGGATCATCGGGTCGCGCCGTTCCTGGCTGCCGATGTCGGTGGCACGCATGCGCGCATCGCGCTGGTCGCCCCGGCGGCGAACCGCAAGCAGCCGATCGACGTGTTGCACTACCGCCGCTACCAGTGCGCCGCCTGGCCCAGCCTTACCGCCGTATTGCGCGACTTTGTGGAGCAGTTGCCGGGCGTGGCGCAGGAACCGGCGCCGGCGGAATGCGCGGTGGCCTGCGCCGGCTACGTGCTGGGCGACGCCATCGTCAATGAGAACCTGCCCTGGCCGGTATCCATCGGCGACATCCGCCAAAGCCTGGGCATCAGGCGGGTGGCGGTGATCAACGATTTCGAAGCGCTTGCCTACGCCACGCAGTTTGTCGATCAGGCCGATACGCGCGCCGTCATCGACGCGATCCGGCCGACCGCGCCCGGCCCGGTGCTGGTGATGGGGCCGGGCACCGGGCTGGGCTCGGCGGTGCTGATGCCGGGTGAGCCGCACGCGCACGTGCTGGCCACCGAAGCGGGGCAGATTTCACTGGCACCGGGTACCGAGCGCGAGCGGCAGGTGTTGCCGTTGCTGGCGCACGGGCGCGATTACGTCTCGTACGAAAACGCGCTCTCCGGCCCCGGCTTGCTGAATCTCTATCGCGCGCTGTGCAGCCTGCATCGCACGTCGCCCGCGGCGACCACGCCCGCCGACGTCACCGCCGCGGCGCTGGCGGGGCAAGACCCGGCCGCGGTCGAGGCGCTGGACATGTTCTGCGGGTTGCTCGGCAGCTTCGTCGGCGACCTGGTGATGCTTTACGGCGCGCGCGGCGGCGTGTACCTGGCCGGCGGCATCCTGCCGCAGATCCACGGCTTCCTGGCGTCCAGCACGTTCGCCGAACGCTACTTCAACAAGGGCGTGATGCGCGCTTATCTGCAACAGGTTCCGGTTCGATTGATTGAGCACGGCCAGCTTGGCGTCATGGGTGCTGCAGGCTGGTTTCTCGAAGAGCGGAGGAACACGTGACACGTCGGCGGCACCGGGCATCCAGCCACAAAACCTGCGATCCATGAAGAGCTCGACCGTCGGCATTCCGTTCGCCGGTCACCAAACCAGCCACCTCTGAGGGGAGGAAACACCATGAACTACCGCAAGACCATGCTCGCCGCGAGCATCATCACCGGCTTGTGCCTGTCGGGTGCGGCATTTGCCCAGGACGCCGCCAGCCAGACCAGCGGCAGCACCGCCACGTCGGCCGCGCAGAAGAAGGCCGAGGAGGTCAAGAATCTGAGCACCGTTACGGTGACCGGCATTCGCGCCAGCCAGGAAAATGCGCTGAACCTGAAACAGGCGGCTGATTCGCATCTCGAAGTGGTTACCGCCGAAGACGTCGGCAAGCTGCCGGCCCACAACGTTGCCGATGCCCTGCAGGGCCTGCCGGGCGTCAACATCAGCTCGTCCAGTTCCGACGAGGGCGGCTTCGACGAATCCGATCGCGTCAGCCTGCGTGGCACCAGCCCCAGCCTCACCCAGACCCTGATCGACGGCCACTCGGTGGGTTCGGCCGACTGGTTCGTGCTCAGTCAGATGCAGACCGTCGGCCGCAGCGTCAGCTACACCTTGCTGCCGTCCGAACTGGTCAGCCGCGTGGAAGTGCACAAGTCATCCGAAGCCAAGCTGGTGGACGGCGGCACTTCCGGCAACATCAACATCATCACGCGCAAGCCGCTGGACTTCGACAAGCCGGTCACCATCAACGCCTCGGTCGGCGCGGTCCGTTCCGACGCAGCCGGTGCGAATGATCCGCAGCTGTCCGCCCTGTTCAACTACAAGACCGACACCTTCGGCGTGTTGGTGCAGGCGTTCAAGCAGAAACGCCACCTGCAGCGTGAGGCGCAGGAGCTGCCGTCCGGCTTCCTCACCATCGCCGCGGATGCGCCGGTGACGGCCACCAATCCGGATCTGGCCGGCGTCCTGGCGCCCAGCCTGCTGGGCTCGACCCTGTTCACCCAGGTGCGTGATCGCAAGGGTGGCCTGCTGTCGCTGCAGTTCCGTCCCAGCGATGACCTGACCCTGGGCCTGAACGGGTTCTACTCGGACCTCAAGGCAGACAACTACAACCGCAACTTCATGCTGTGGGGCGGCAACTTCATCTCCAGCCAGGCGCCCGAGCCCGGCTACACCGTCAGCAATGGCGTGTTGACCGACGCCAGCTATGCAGGTGTTGCCGGCACTGCCTACGGCATCTACGACATGATTGCCCGCACGTCCTCGGCCAAGTCCAATTACGTCACCCTCGATGCGGACTGGCAGATCACCGACAGCCTGTCGAGCAAGTTCGAGCTGGGCACCAGCAAGGGCACCGGCCTTACCGCCAAGCAGTACATCGCCGAAGTGACCACGGCCATCGGCGGTGGTGCGCAGTACCAGACGCACGGCATCGGTTCACCGGTCGATTGGAGCCTGGGTGGATATACCGGCCCGGCGGCCACCGGTTTCGGCACCTGGGGCAACCAGATGTACAAGACCGTGGATGAGGAAAAGTTCGGCACCGCGGACTTCACCCAGTACTTCGACAGCAGTGTGCTGTCCTCGATCGACTTCGGTGTGCGTTACGCCAACCACACCCGGCAGGTCTTCTCGCCGGAAGGCGCCAGCCCCGGCGCGATCGGCCCCGCGCTGGAAGCCAATGGCGTCACCGGCAAGTACCCGAGCGATTTCGGCAGCGGCATCGGCGGCAACTTCCCCACCGATATCTGGTACTACACCGTTGGCTCGTTGAAGGACGCCGTCGAACAGAATTCGACGTGGCTGTCGGACAATGATGGCCCGACCGGCCGCCACAACTACGGCGCCGAGTTCAAGGTCAACGAGAAGAACCTGGCCGGCTACCTGCAAGCCAACTTCACCGGTGATGGCTGGAGCGGCAACTTCGGTCTGCGCTATTCGCACATCCGGCAGAACGTCGACAGCTACGTGGTCAACGCCAACGCCGCCACCGCGGATGTCAGCAGCCTGTTTGGCGCATGGGATGCGAAGCAGCAGGAAAACACGATCAACCGCGTGCTGCCCAGCGCCAACCTGAAGTTCAATCTTGCCGACGACCTGCTGTTCCGCTTCGCCGCCTCGCAAACGCAGACGCTGCCGGATTACTCCGCACTCGGCGCGGCATCCAGTGGCTCGGATCTCAGCAAGACCGGCAGCGGCGGCAACCCGATGCTGAAGCCGGTGTTGTCGACCAACTTCGACGCCGCCCTCGAGTGGTACTTCATGCCGCGTGGCCTGCTGTCCGCAGGCGCGTACTCGATGCACCTGAAGGATTACGTCGCTTACGGCGTGTCCAAGCAGATGCTGTTCAGCGAACTGACCCACCAGCTCGAGCAATACGACATCTCGTCGCCGGTCAACGCCGACGGTGACGTGCAGGGTGTGGAACTGGCCTATCAGCAGCCGATCGGCGACCACTTCGGCGTAACCGCGAACTACACCTACGCCGATGGCAGCACCGATCACACCTGGGCCGACGGCAGCAACCACTTGCTGGGCACTTCGAAGAACACCTACAACGTGGGCGCGTACTTCGAGAACGACAAGTTTGCCGCGCGCGTCAACTACACCTCCCGTTCGTCCTTCCTGATCGGCCTGAAGGGCGCCAACCCTTACTACCAGGACAAGTTCGCCACCTTGTCGGCGTCGGTCAGCTACAGCCCGACCGAATGGATGAGCGTCAGCCTGGATGCGCTGAACCTCAACGATCCGACCATCACCTACTACCAGGCCGCCACGGTACCTACCGCGTTCTACTCCAACGGTCGCCAGTACTACCTCAACTTCCGCTTCAAGTACTGACCTACCCCCGTACCTCCCGGGCCACGGATGGCCCACCACCAACCCCCTTTCCGGGCCCGTCAGGCACACTGTACGGGCCCTTTTTTTAAAGCGTGTCGCGCGGTTTTAGCGACCCACGATGGAGATGGACCATGACGCGTCGTCTGCCCACCCTTCTGCATGCCTGCGCATGGCTCTGCGCCGCCCTGATGGTGGTCTTGTCCGCAACCGCCCACGCCGCCACCGACGCGGTGGTTCCGCTGATCCCGCAGCCGGCGCAGGTCACCGTCACCGAAGGCCGGTTCACGGTGGGCGTCGATACGCCGATCGTGATTGCCGATGACGGGAAGGGCACGGCCAGCACCGCCGCCTACCTGTCCAGCCTGGTCGAGCGCACGCGCGGTTTGCGCTTGCGCGTGCAGCACGGCCCGGTGCCGGCGCATGCCATCGTCCTGCAGCGTGACCCGCAGGCCGTCGTAACGCAGGCGGAAGGTTACGCGCTGGATGTCACGCCCGAGGGCATCCGCATCAGCGCGCGCGATGACGCCGGCCTGTTTCATGGCGCCATCACCCTGTGGCAGTTGCTGACGCCCGATGCGAAGCACGGCCCGGTGACGCTGGCGGCGATGCAGGTCCGCGACCAGCCGCGTTTTGCCTGGCGTGGCCTGATGCTGGATTCCGTGCGCCATTTCCAGAGCGTGGCCGAGGTGGAAACGCTGATCGACCAGATGGCGCAGCACAAGATGAACACGCTGCACTGGCACCTCACCGACGACCAGGGCTGGCGTATCCAGATCAAGCGCTACCCCGAGCTCACCCGCATCGGCGCGTGGCGCACGCCGCCGGACGCGGGTAAAAACGGCGAGCCGAAACGCTACGGCGGTTTCTATACCCAGGACCAGATCCGCCAGGTGGTCGCCTACGCCGCCGCGCGCCACATCACCATCGTGCCGGAGCTGGACATGCCCGGCCACGCGCAGGCCGCGGTGGCCGCGTACCCGCAGCTGGGCGTCACCGGCCAGCGGCCGCAGGTGTCCATCGACTGGGGCGTGAACCCCTGGCTCTACAACGTCGACGACGACACCTTCACCTTCATCGACAACGTGCTGGACGAAGTGCTGGCGTTGTTCCCGTCCACGTACATCCACGTCGGCGGCGACGAGGCGATCAAGGATCAGTGGGAAGCTTCGCCCGCGGTGCAGGCGAAGATGCGCGAGCTGGGCATCACCAGCGAGAACGCGCTGCAGGGCTGGTTCATCGACCGCGTCGGCCAGTACCTGGAAAAACATGGACGCAAGCTGATCGGCTGGGACGAAATCCTCGAAGGCGACAACCTGCCGGCCGATGCCACGGTGATGTCCTGGCGCGGTACCGACGGCGCGATCAAGGCCGCGATGCTGGGTCACGACGTGGTGATGGCGCCCGCGCCGAATCTCTACTTCGACCACGTGCAAAGCGAGCTGGAGGATGACTACGCCGGCCGGCTGGGCGTGGAATCCCTGCGCAGCGTCTATGGTTTCCAGGTGGTACCCGCTGTCTTGGGCGCCGCCCAGGCGAAGCATGTGCTGGGTGTGCAGGTCAATGTATGGACCGAACACATGCCCACGTTCGCCCATGTGGAGCATGCGGTATTCCCACGCCTGGATGCGCTCAGCGAGGTGGCCTGGTCGCCGGCCGCGAGCAACCACTGGCCCGCCTTCCTGGCCCGCCTGCCGGCGCAACTGGAGCGCTACAAGGCGCAGCGGATTCCGTACGCCGATGGCGCGTTCGCGGTGGACATCGCGATCGATCGCAACGTCGCGCTGGTCACCGGCCGGGCCACGGTCACATTGGCCAACCAGACCGACTTCGGCAACATCCACTACACGACCGACGGCAGCACGCCCACACTCAGCTCGCCACGTTACGACGCACCGTTCAACGTGACACTGCCGATCACCGTGCGTGCCGCCAGCTTTGCGGCGGATGGCAACGAACTGGCTGCCGCGCGGCAGCGCGTGCTCGATCGCGCCAGCCTGCTCACGGTGGCCGGAAACACCATGCCCAACTGCCCCGGCAGCGATTTCCGCCTGCGCGTGCAGCCACTGCCGGACGCCACGTCGACGGCACCGGTGTACACCATCAACGTATTCGACAGCTGCCATCTTTATCCGGCCACGCCGCTGGACGGGTTGACCTCGATCCGCGTCGATGCCGCGCGGCTGGTACGCAATTTCGCGATGGCCCACGACCAGAAACTGGTGGTGTCGCGCCCACGGCGCACGCCGTTCGGCGAGCTGGTGGTGCACCGCGATACCTGCAATGGCCCGGTGCTGGCCAGCATGCCGCTGCCCGACCCCGCGCACAGCGCGCGCAACTTCACCCTCAACGCGGCGCTGCCTGCGCAGCAGGGCGAGCACGCGCTGTGCCTGATCTACACGGCGCCGATCGATGGCGCGCTGTATGCGATCGGTCAGGTGGCGTTGAAGCCATGAACCTGGCGCCGCACGTCTCCCTTGCTCACTACTCTGCAACGCCCCTGAAGGGACTTCCTTCGGTCGCAGAAAGGTTGGGGAGGGGTTGCTCTTGAGCTTCCCCGCCACCCTGCGCCACCCCCTCCCAACCTCCCCCTGTGCGCAGGGGGAGGAGCGAAGCGCGCCGCGTCGTGTTTCCTCCCCTGCAACCCTGGGAAAGGAGCGAGGCATGGCCGCATGAGCAAGCGCCTCGCTTCCCTCGATGCCCTGCGCGGCTGCACTGTGGCGGGGATGTTGCTGGTCAACGACCCCGGCGACTGGGGGCATGTCTACGCGCCGCTGGAACACGCGTCGTGGCACGGCTGCACGCCGACCGATCTGGTGTTTCCGTTCTTCCTGTTCGTGGTCGGCGTGTCGACCGCGCTGGCCCTGCTGCCGCGGCTGGAACAGGGCGTGGCGCCCGGCGTTCTGGTGAAGGCGGCGCTGTGGCGGGCGCTGCGCATTCTTGCGCTGGGCGTGGCGATCAACCTGCTGGCGGCGTGGTTGTTGCCGCATGCGCACCTGCGTTTTCCGGGCGTGCTGCAGCGGATCGGCATCTGCTTCGCCGCGGTGGCGCTGTTTGCGGTTTATACCCGACCACGCACGCAATGGATCACCATCGGCGGCATCCTGCTTGGTTACTGGGGCTTGCTGCTGGCGGGCGGTTCGCTGGAGCCGTGGGTGAATATCGTCAGCCGCACCGACAGCGCCGTGTTCGGCCACTTCGTCTACCTGATCGACCCGGCCACCGGCCGCGGGCACGACCCCGAAGGCCTGCTCGCCACCCTGCCTTCGCTCGCCACCACCTTGCTGGGCCTGCGCGTCGGTTGCTGGCTGCGCCGTGGAGATATCCGCCGATTGCTGATCGCCGGTGTGCTGTTGCTGCTGCTCGGCGCGCTGTGGTCGCTGTGGCTGCCGCTCAACAAGAACCTGTGGACGTCGTCGTTCGTGCTGTGGACAGCCGGCTGGGCCACGCTGGCGCTGCTGGCCTTCCACTGGCTGATCGATCGGCACGGCTGGCCGGCCTGGGGTCGCCGTTTCGGCGTCAACGCGATCGCCGCCTACGCCGGCTCCGAACTGATGCAGATCCTGCTGCCCGCGCTGGGCTGGAACCAACCGATCTACCAGCACCTGTTCGCCGGCTGGATGACGCCGCACTTCGGTCCGTACGTGCCATCGCTGGCGTTCGCGGTGGTGTTCGTGACGGTGTGGTGGCTGATCGTGTGGGCGATGGATCGGCGACGGGTCTATCTGAAACTGTAGGTACCTGTGTGGGAAGGCCTCGAGGTTCAGCGCCGGCCGCGCAAGGCCTTGATGAAGGCGATCATCAGCAACACACCCAGCAGCAGGCCGACACCGGCACCCCACAACGCGCCAAGGTTGCCGGCAATCAGGTAGCCGATACCGAACCCCGTGGGAAACAACAGCAATATCGGCAGGCAACCCACCTCAGGGCGCCACCGCCGGTACTTCCGGCTGCGACGGTGGATAGCGCAGCAGCACGTGCTTCGCGCGTTGCTGATCGGCTGCGGACAACTCCACCAGCGCGCTGACCTTGCCGCCGACCAGCGCCGCGATCGGTGCGCCGTCGCGGTACAGCACGCGTGAACCGGCCAACGCCGCCACCTTGTCGCCCACCAATACGGTGCCGACCAGGTTCAGCGGATCGCTGCCGCTGACCGACACCAGCTCGCCGTCATCGGCGCGCCTGCGCACCGCACGCAGCGGGGCGATGGCCTCGGGCAGCGCGAACTGCTCGCCGACCAGGCCTTCGACAAAACGCCCGCCGCGAACCTCGCCGCGTGCCTCCAGCCGGTGATACACGCGCAGCAGGTCGCGCCATGACGGCAACCATGGCGCTTCGCGCTCCAGCAATTTCCAGAACACCACACCGTAGCGGCGAAGCAGGGTACGGGCGACGTGCTCCGCTTCCGCTTCATTCGAATCCAATCGGCGCGAAGCGCCACCATCGCCTCCTCTCCCCGTTGGCGACCGAAGGGAGTCCCCTTGCGGGTGGGAGAGGATTGAGGAGAGGGGCCGCTCTTGCCGCGACCCTTCATCCGTCCTTGCAGCGCTGCGCACCAACGACCACCGCCCCGCATCCTCGATGCTGCTCAGCTGATGCCGCCGCACCCGCCGATGCCGGCCGCCATCACGCTTGGCCGCTGGCAGCAGCAACGCGCGCAAGCCTGCAAAACTGTCGGCACGAACCTGGCCTGCGGCCACCAGCTCACCCAGCGCGTTTTCCACTTCGGTGCGCAGCAAGCGCGTGGCATCCATCAATTCGTCGAAAAACAGCGCGCCGCGTTCGGCCAGGGCATCGGCCACCGCCTGGGCGCGCGACGACAACGCAGCGTCGATCGGCTCCCTTTCCGCGATGGACGTCCAGACGGCCATCTCACGACGAGGCAGCAACACGATCGGCGTGCCGCGCACCGGCCCGCCGCTGCCGCCACCGCTGCGCAGCCGGGTCCAGCCGATGCGCCCCGCGCGACACAGATCGTCCAGCCAGCCGATCGAATAGTCGGCGACGCGCGCAGGCAGGATTTCCGACTCCCACGCACCCGCTGCCGCTTCGTAGCCCTCCAGTTGCGCCAGCGTGGCCGCCAGCGCATCCGGCCCATTGAGCCGCGCAGCGGCCGATACATGCTGCCAGTCGAACAGGAAACGCATCAGGTCGCGCCGGCTGACCGGCTCGATCTCGCGGCGCAGGCGGCCGATCGTGTAGCGGTGGATGCGTGCCAGCAGGTGGCGCTCGCACCATTCGGTGGCGCTGGCCTCCGCGGTGAAGCGTCCCTGCATCACGAAACCTTCGGTTTGCAGGCGCAGCAGCGCCTGTTCGACCTCCACCGCTTGCACCGCCATCGATCCGGCCAGCGCGGCCACGGTGACCGGGCCGAGCCCGCCCAGGCGACGGCGCAGCAGTTCCAGCAGCGCGTCCTCGCGCGTCCAGGTTTGCGCGGCGTATTCGGCCGGGGCGGCAATCGATGGCTGCATCACCGTGTCAGGATGAAGCGCCAGCCAGATGGGCAGCTGTTCGGCGGACGTCCATGCCCCTGTGGGAGCGAACAGGGTGGCGCGCCTTGCCCTGGCCAACACTTGCAACCGTTCGCTCCAGCCCGCGTTGGCGTCGACTTCCGCCTCGGTGACAAACCCCAGCAGCGTCAGTGCCTCGTGCATCTCGTCGGCATCGCGCACCTGCGGCCAGGCCTCCTCGCGCACGGCGGCGATCGCGTCGGGATCGAGCCGGCCCAGGTCGTCGGCATCGTCGGCGCTCCAGCGCCGTGTCTGCACCGCCTGGGTGCGGCGTTCCTCCAGTGGCGCGTCATCGAGGAACGCATACGGCGCCGCGTTCAACACCTCGGCCGCCAGCGGGCTGGGGCCGGTGAGGTCGCGCGCCACGATGGCGATCTCGCCCGCTTCCAGCGAACGCAGGATGCGCAGCAGGCCGTCCACGTCCATCGCCTCGCGCAGGCAGTCGTGCATGGTCTGGTTGACCAGCGGATGGTCGGGCACCTCGCGCTCGCCCACGATGTTTTCCAGGCAGGCCACCTGGTCGGGGAATACGGCGGCCAGCAGGTCCTCGCTTTTCATCCGCTGCAACGGCGGCGGCGTGCGCTTGCCACCGGTGAAGCGCGGCAGCGCCAATGCGGTCACGGCATTCCAGCGCCAGCGCGCGGGGAACAGCGGCGCATCCAGCAACGCCTGCACCAGCACGTGCTCGGCGGTGTTGGAGTGCAGGTAGTGGGCCACCTCCTCCAGCGGAAAGCTGTGGCTGGTGGACAGCGACAGCACGATCGCATCCTCGGTCGCGGCCGCCTGCAGCTCGAAGTTGAACTGGCGACAGAATCGCTTGCGCAGCGCCAGCCCCCACGCGCGATTGATGTGGCTGCCCCACGGCGTGTGGATCACCAGCTGGGTGCCGCCGGATTCGTCGAAGAAGCGTTCCAGCACCAGCGTGTGCTGGCTGGGCAGGACGCCGAGCGCGGATTTGGCGCGGGCGAGATAGTCGACGAGTTGCTGGGCGGCGGATTCACCGAGACCGAGTTCGTCGTGTAGCCACGCAAGCGCGCGCGCCTTGCTCCCCTCTCCCGCTTGCGGGAGAGGGGCCGGGGGAGAGGGTTCGGGCGTGTGGGACTGTTCGGCAAGCGCCTTGCCCTCTCCCCAACCCCTCTCCCGCACGCGGGAGAGGGGCTCGAGCAGAGCGGCGATTTCCTCGCGCAGCCGCGACACGCCGAACGACAATTCATCACTGCGCCCCGGCGCCTCGCCCAGCCAGAACGGAATACTGGGCGGCGCGCCGCGCGCGTCTTCCACGCGCAAGCGATCACGCTCCACGCGCTGGATGCGGTAGCTGGTGTTGCCCAGCTGGAAGATGTCGCCGGCCATGCTCTCGACCGCGAAATCCTCGTTCACCGTGCCCACGATGATCGCCTGCGGCTCCAGCACCACCTTGTAGTCGGCGGTATCGGGAATGGTGCCGCCGGAGGTGAGTGCGGTGAGCCGGGCGCTGCGCCGCGCCCGCAACTGACCATGCACCGCGTCGCGATGGATATACGCCGCGCGCGGCCCCTGGCGGGTGGTGAAACCCTCGGCCAGCATGCGCACCACGGCATCGAAATCGGCGCGCGAAAGATCGCGGTACGGATACGCGCGGCGCACCAGCGTGTACAGCGCGTCCTCGCTCCATTCCTGGCAGGCCACTTCGGCCACGATCTGCTGCGCCAGCACGTCCAGCGGCTGTGGCGGCAGGATCAGCGCATCGAGCTCGCCGCGACGCACGCAGTCGAGCAGGGCCGTGCATTCGACCAGATCGTCGCGGGTGGCCGGAAACAGCCGCGCCTTCGGCGTGCCGTCGATGCTGTGGCCGGAGCGGCCGGCCCGCTGCAGGAACGCGGCGATCGAGCGCGGCGAGCCGAGCTGGCAGACCAGGTCCACTTCGCCGATGTCGATGCCCAGCTCCAGCGAAGCGGTGGCCACCAGCACCGACAATTCGCCGCGCTTCAGCCGCTGCTCCGCGTCCAGCCGCTGCTCCTTCGCCAGGCTGCCGTGATGCGCGGCGACCACTTCCTTGCCCAGCCGCTCCGACAAGTGCCGCGCGGCGCGCTCGGCCATGCGCCGCGTGTTGACGAAGATCAGGGTGGTGCGATGCGCCTGCACCAGCTGCGCCAGCCGGTTGTAGACCAGCTCCCAGCTGTCGTTGGACATCACCGCTTCCAGCGGTACCGGCGGCACTTCGATGGCGAGGTCGCGGGGGCGGGTGTGGCCCACGTTGATGATGGTTGCGCTTCTGCTCCCTCCCCTGCGCGCAGGGGAGGGTTGGGGTGGGGTGCTCTTGCTCGTGGACTCAAGATCAAGAGCGTTACCCCCTCCCAACCTCCCCCTGCATGCAGGGGGAGGAGCAGGAGCGTCGCCGACCAAAAAGTCGGCGACCTTTTCTATGGGCTTCTGCGTCGCCGACAACCCGATCCGCAACAGCGGCCGCTGGCACAGCGACTGCAGACGCTCCAGCGATAGCGCCAGGTGCGAGCCGCGCTTGCTGCCGGCGATGGCGTGGATCTCGTCCACGATCACCGACCGCACGCCCGACAACATGGCGCGGCCCGAGGCCGAACCCAGCAGCACGTACAGCGATTCGGGCGTGGTCACCAGGATGTGCGGCGGTTGCTTGCGCAGCGCGTTGCGCTCGGCCTGCGGCGTATCGCCGGTGCGCACGGCGGTGCGGATCGCCACGTCGGGCAGGCCCAGTGTTTCCAGCTCGGCGCGGATGCCTTCCAGCGGCGCGTCGAGGTTGATATGGATGTCGTTGGACAGCGCCTTCAGTGGCGACACGTAGACCACGGTGGTGGCGTCGGCCAGCACGCCGCCGTGCGCCACGCCCTCGCGCACCAGTTCGTCGATGGCGGCCAGGAAGGCGGTCAGCGTCTTGCCCGACCCGGTCGGCGCCGCCACCAATGTGTGGTTGCCGGCGCGGATCGACGGCCACGCCGCCGCCTGCGCCGCCGTGAGCGCGGGAAACGTGCGGCGGAACCATGCCGCCACCGCCGGGTGGAAATCATCCAGCGGGGAAGGACTCGGCGACGGGTGCTGCGTGGGCACGGAGGAGCTCATCGGTCAGATATGGGGGCGGTACCGGAGTGCTCAATTGGATCGCGCGCGGCGCGCGGCGGCCGCGCCCCATGTCACTATCAAGGTTTCGCCGCCGCGGGTGGTTGGCTCGCGATGGAAGCTCAGCACGGGAGGATGGGGTGAAGCAACCGCTGCAACCGGCGTCGCGCCAGAGTGATGCGCAAGCCGTGGAATCGTGGCTGACGATGGCCGATGGTCAGCCGATTTTCGTGCGCGACTGGCCGCTGGCCCAGGCGCGCGGCGCCGTGCTGATCGTCCACGGCCTGAGCGAGCACAGCGGGCGCTATGCGGAGCTTGCGCAGTGGCTGGGCGCCCGTGGCTACGCCGTGCGCAGCTACGACCAGCGCGGCCACGGCAGGACGCCCGGCCGCCGCGGCGCGCTGCGCCACGACGACGATCTGCTGCAGGACCTGACGGCGATCCACCGCGATTACGCCTGCACGCTGGGCTGCGTACCGCTGGTGCTTGGCCACAGCATGGGCGGTGTGGTGGTGGCGCGCAGTGTGCTGGATGGCCGCATCGCACCCGGCGCCGTGATCCTCAGTTCACCCGCGCTGCGCAGCTGGGAGCCGCGCTGGCGCCGTGCGCTGGCCCGCGTGCTGAACCGGATGACGCCGAACCTGCCGCTGCGCAGCGGCCTGAGTTTCGGCCGCATCTCGCACGACCGTGCAAGGGTCGCCGCGTATCGCGCCGATCCCCTGCGCCATGGCTGGATCACCCCGCGGCTGGCCGACTTCATCTTTCGCGCGGGCGCCTCCAGCATCGCCGATGCCGCGCGTCTGCCCGTCCCCACCTTGCTGCTGGTCTCCGGCAGCGACGCACTGGTCGACCCCTCCGGGAGCGGCGATTTCTCGCGCGCCGCCGCCCCCGGCGGCCAGGTCACCACGCGCTTTTTCTCGATGCTGTACCACGAGCTTTTCAACGAGGCCGAGCCGGGCCGCAGCCAGGTGCTGCACCAGTTGGGCGACTGGCTGCAACGGCAGGCGCCGGATCGCTCGTGAGCGCGGTTATGGCAATTGATACGCTGGACGCGCGTCCAAGCGTTCACCACGCGGGTCGTCGGCGGGCACACCGGGGAAACGAGGCAGGAGAAGGGAATACTCGGGTGTAAGTCGGCCTTCACCAAGGCCACATGCACGTCATCATTCAATTCAACCAGGGATACGACCATGTTCGGTTTTCGGTACGTCAAAGCCAATCCAAGCACCTACCTCATCCAGTACAAGAACGGTAAATCGACTCGTGAGGGCACGGGCCTCACGTTCTGGTATTTCGCACCCAGCGCCACCCTGGTTTCGATTCCGCTTGAAAGCGTGGATGCCCCGTTCATGTTCCAGGAAGTCAGCAGCGACTTTCAGGTCGTGACGGTCCAGGGCCAGGTCACCTATCGCGTGTCCAAGCCGGCCACGCTCGCCGCCTTGATGAACTTCACCCTCAAATCGGACGGCAGCTATGCCTCCGAAGACTGGACCAAGCTCCCCCAGCGCGTCGTCAATACCGTGCAGGTACAACTGCGTTCGGTGTTGCAGAGCCAGACATTGCAGCAATTGCTGCAGGGCTCCGATCATCTGGTGCAGGTCGTGCGCGAGGGTTTGCAGCGCGCGGATGGCCTGCCCAGCCTCGGGCTTGAGCTGGTCAACTTCGCGATTCTCGCCGTGAAGCCCAACCCGGAAACCGCCCGGGCGCTGGAGGCGCAGGTTCGCGAGCAGATTCTCAAGCAGGCGGACGATGCGACCTATGTGCGCCGCAACGCCGCGATCGAGCAGGAGCGCGCGGTCAAGGAGAACGAGCTCAATACCGAGATCGCTGTGGAAGCGAAAAAACGCCAGATCCGCGAGGCACAACTGGAAGCCGAGCAGGCCGTATTGGCCAAACGTCAGGCGATCCAGGATCAGGATCTGGCCGGCCGCATCGCGCTGGAAGAGAAGAACAAGAGCCTGACCATGCTGCGTGCCACCAACGCGCAGACGGAAGCCGACGCCAAGGCCTACGGGATCGCCGCGAGCATGAAGGCGGTGCAGGGCGTCGATCCGAAAGTGCTGCAGGCCCTGATGGTGGGGCAGGCGGACCCGAACGTGCTGATCGCCCAGGCATTCCAGGGATTGGCGGCAAACGCCGAGCGGATCGGCGAACTCAACATCTCCCCCGATTTGCTGCAGCAATTGACGCATGGGCGCCCCAAGCCGGCAGCGAAGGCCTGACGCCATGGATGCACTCAACCAGCGGATCGTGCTGGTGACCCGCAAGACGCGGCTTGAGGAGCTGATCGCGCGCTTCAACACGATCGAGCAGGCACGCTTCTACGTGGAACACCTCGGCGCGGATTTTTCCGACTATGAAGCCGAGCACCGCATCTATCAGCAGGCGGTTGAAACGTCCGAGGCAACCTTGGGTCGCTTCGGGCGGGTGCATCGACTGGATCGGGGTTTCCTGGCGAATTACCTCTTCGCGCCGGATGCGCTGGTGGTGGTCCTGGGCCAGGATGGCCTTGTCGCCAACACGCTCAAGTACCTCAAGGGCGCGCAACCGGTCATCGGGGTCAACCCCGATCCGGCGCGTTGGGACGGTGTGCTGCTTCCCTTCGAGGTCGGGGACCTGTCCACCATTGCGAAGGAGGCCATCGCCGGCAGGCGTTCGCTAAGCCGCGTAACCATGGCGCGAGCGGCCCTGAGCGATGGACAGGAGCTTTTTGCGGTCAACGACCTTTTCATCGGGCCGCGGTCGCACGTGTCCGCGCGTTACCAGATCCAGCAGGGGGCGCGCTCGGAGACCCACTCGTCCAGTGGACTCATCGTGTCGACGGGCCTGGGTTCGACGGGGTGGTTTCAGAGCCTGTTGGCGGGCGCCGCCGGCATCGCCGGCCACGCGCTTGCGGGGTCGGCACAGCTCATGTGGGAACATGGCTTTGCCTGGGATGCAGACCATCTGCAGTTCACGGTGCGCGAACCATTCCCCAGCCGCACGACGCAAGTCGAGTTGGTGTTCGGGCAAGTCACCCGAACCGAGCCGCTGCAGCTTGTCTCGCAGATGGCGGGCTACGGGGTGATCTTCAGCGACGGGATCGAAGCTGACTTCCTGGAGTTCAACGCGGGCATGACAGCCACCATCAGCCTGGCGGAAAGATACGGACATCTGGTGAATTGAGGGCTTTCGCGGGCAGCCACGGGTGGATCGCACGCCGGAATCCGGTAACAACCCGCGCGCGGATTCACTGGATGGTGGGCCCGCCAGGACTCGAACCTGGAACCAAGGGATTCGCTTGTGCCGGGGGTTTCCCTCCGGAGCGGACTATCTCTTCACCCTCTGCCGATGGGGCAGGTGGGGTGCGGGACGCTCGAGCCTGTGATCAAGGGCGCTGTAGCCCTCAGGTAGTCTCTGCACCTTCCGCCGGTGTACCGGCGGCTTGGCTCAGGGTTGCCACCGGCCGCGTTGCGCGCCGCTGAGGTTTCCCTGAATTCATCCCGATTCCATCCACGGATTACGCCGTGGCGGCACCATTTCGATGAGTCCCCTGCTCTAACCATTGAGCTACAGGCCCGTCTCGCCATGATAGCCGCAGCGTTCCGGAATCACCACGACACGGCATGCCGGTGAATGCGGGGGATTTTGCGTTGCGGCATGCAATTTCCGCCGGGTGGGGTAAAGTCCGTGGTTGCGTCCTTTTCCGCCTGCGGGCGTTGAATCTGGGGGCATATTGCCAGACGGGCATTTTTTTGTTTATATGAATGTTAGCGCTAACACCCTAACCCGCGAGAACCGCAATGAGCTTGGTCGTTGGACTTGATGTAGGCACCCAGAGCGTCAAGCTCGTTGCGTACGATTCGGTGGCGCACGAGGTGCTGGCCACGCACAGCCATGCGCTGGAATTGGTGGCGCAGGATGATGGCAGCCGCGAGCAGGAAGCCCAGTGGTGGATCGACGCGATCCGCAGCTGTTTCGCCAAGCTGGACCCGGCCCTGCGCGCCCGTGTGGTGGCGTTGGGCGTGTCCGGTCAGCAGCATGGTTTCGTGCCGGTGGACGCCGCCGGCCAGGTGCTGGCGCCGGCCAAGCTGTGGTGCGACACCAGCACCCAGGCCGAATGCGACGAGATCATGGGCGCCGTGGGCGGGCCGCTGCGCGCCGTGGCGCTGGCCGGCAACCCGATCCTGGCCGGTTACACCGCCTCGAAACTGCCGTGGACGCGCAAGCACCGGCCCGAGGTATATCGGCAGCTGGCGAGCATCATGCTGCCGCACGACTATGTGAATTTCTGGCTGACCGGCGAGCGCTGGATGGAATACGGCGACGCCTCGGGCACGGGCTGGCTGGATGTGCGCACGCGCCAGTGGTCGCCGGAGCTGCTGGCCGCCACGGATGCGCAGCGCGACCTGGCCGCCTGCCTGCCGCCGCTGGTCGAGGCGGATGCCAGCTTCCCCATTTCCGCCGCGATTGCCGATGAGTTGGGCCTGCCGCACGGCGTGCGCGTCTCGGCCGGCGGCGGCGACAACATGATGGCCGCGATCGGCACCGGCAACGTGGCCTCCGGCGTGTTGAGCATGAGCCTGGGCACCTCCGGCACGCTGTTCGCGCACGCCGACCATCCGGTGGTGGACGACAACGGCAGCTGGGCGGCGTTCTGCTCGTCCACCGGTGGCTGGCTGCCGCTGATCTGCACCATGAATTGCACCGTGGCCACGGAAAACGTGGCGCGCGCGTTCGGCTTCGAGAGCCGCGATGGCGACAAGGTGCTGGCCGGCACCACGCCGGGCGCCGACGGCCTGGTGATGCTGCCGTTCTTCAACGGCGAGCGTACGCCCGACCTGCCGCACGCCCGCGCCAGCCTGCACGGCATGGATACAGCCAACCTCAACCGCGCCAACCTCTACCGCGCCGCGATGGAAGGGGCGACCTACGCGCTGCGCCATGGCTATGACGCGCTGTGCGCCGCGGGGCTGCACTTCGACGCCATCCGCCTCACCGGCGGCGGCAGCCACAGCGCCGCGTGGCGACAAATGGTGGCCGACGTGTTCGAATTGCCGGTGGACGTGCCCACGCAAGCCGAAGGCGCGGCTTTCGGCGCCGCACTGCAGGCATTGTGGGCATTGGATCACGCCGCGGGTGGCCACGCGGATATCGCGGCCCTGGCCACCGAGCATGTTCACCTCGATCCGGCACTCTCGACCCGTCCGGATCCGGCTGCGACTGCCGCCTATCGCAGCCACTACGGCCACTTCTCTCGTCATCTGGAAGCCGCCGTGGCGAGCCACGCCAACGAGAACGTCACGAGCGGCGGCTGAAGCTTCCAGCATCAAACACCATCATCACCTATCCACCAGGACACCATCATGAGCACCCCCTTCATCGGCAAACGCGAGTATTTCCCCGGCATCGGCGCCATCCCCTACGAGGGCATCGGGTCGGACAATCCGCTGGCGTTCAAACATTACGACGCCAACAAGAAAGTCGGCGACAAGACCATGGCCGAGCACCTGCGTTTCGCGGCGTGCTACTGGCACAGCTTCTGCAATGCCGGCCACGACCCGTTCGGCCCCGGCACCCGCGTGTATCCGTGGGACAAGCACGCCACCACCGCGCTGGGTCGTGCCGAGGACAAGATCGACGCCGCGTTCGAGTTCTTCACCAAGCTCGGCGTGCCGTACTACTGCTTCCACGACATCGACATGTCGCCGGATGCCGATGACATCGGCGAGTACGAGAAGAACCTCAAGCACATGGTCGCGCTGGCCAAGGAGCGCCAGAAGTCCACCGGCATGAAGCTGCTGTGGGGCACGGCGAACCTGTTCAGCCATCCGCGCTACATGAACGGCGCGGGCACCAACCCGGACTTCGCCGTGGTGGCGCGTGCGGCGGCGCAGATCAAGGCGGCGCTGGAAGCCACCGTGGAGCTGGGCGGCGAGAACTACGTGTTCTGGGGCGGCCGCGAAGGCTACGCCTCGCTGCACAACACCGACACCAAGCGCGAGCTCAACAACTTCGCCAAGTTCCTCACCGCCGCGCGTGACTACGGCCGCAGCATCGGCTTCCAGGGCAAGTACCTGATCGAGCCGAAGCCGATGGAGCCGATGAACCACCAGTACGATTTCGACTCCTCGACCGTCGTCGGCTTCCTGAAGCAGAACGGCCTGGACAAGGACTTCTCGCTCAACATCGAGGCCAACCACGCCACGCTGTCGGGCCACACTTTCGAGCACGACCTGCAGATCGCGTCCAACCACGGCATGCTGGGCAGCATCGACGCCAACCGCGGCAACGCGCAGAACGGCTGGGACACCGACCAGTTCCCCAGCGACCTGTACGACACCGTGGGCGCCATGATGGTGGTGCTGCGCCAGGGTGGCCTGGCCCCGGGCGGCCTGAACTTCGACGCCAAGGTGCGCCGTGAATCCACCGATGCGGACGACTTGTTCATCGCCCACGTCGGCGGCATGGACAGCTTCGCGCGCGGCCTGGAAGTGGCCCATTCGCTGCTCAACGCCTCGCCGTGGGAGAAGTGGCGCGCCGAGCGTTATGCCAGCTTCGATGCCGGCAAGGGCAAGGACTTCGCCGAAGGCAAGCTCGACCTGGCCGCGCTGCGTGATCTGGCGGTCGCCCAGGGTGAACCGACCCAGCGCAGCGGCAAGCAGGAGCGCTACGAGAACCTGATCAACCAGTACCTGATGCGCTGAACCCCAAGCCACCCGTGTCGCCGCAGGGGCGGCGGCACGGTGTGACACCACGGGCAATCCGGAGCGACACGGACCGAGGGGGTGGACATGGCAATGGATATTCATGGCGCCACGCGCGCCATGCCCGGCGGCATCGTTCATTCGTCGCGGGCAGATGCGGGGCTGGAAACACCGGTCGATGCTGTCGGCCGCGTGGCTTTCGGCCTGCGGCGCCCCGTTTCATTTCCTGGCACGACACGCAAGGGCGTGTCGTGCCAAAGCACGACACGCGCAGCTGCCTCAGCTGCGCGTCTTGGCGGCTGTCTTCGCCGGCGCCACGGAGCCGCGCATCACCAGCTGGTGCGCCACCACCTGATCGACCACCACGCGGGTTTCGTTGCCGTTGCGACGGATCGCGCGCAGCAGGATGTCGATCGCCGAATCGGCCATGCTGGAGATCGGCTGGCGCACGGTGGTGAGCTCGGGCCACACCGTGGTCGCGGCCGAGGTGTCATCGAAACCCACGATGGACAGATCCAGCGGCACCCGCAATCCGCGTCGGTGCGCCACCGAGACGGCCGCCGCGGCCATGTCGTCGTTGCTGGCGAAGATCGCGGTGGGCGGCTTGCGCAGCGACAGCAGCTTCTCGACCGCCTCCAGCCCGGAGCGGTAGGTGAAGTAGCCCTGCTGCACCAGTTCGGCATCCCGCGCGATGCCCGCTTCCTTGAGCGCGGCCTGGTAACCCTCGAAGCGGCGCTGGCTGGCCATCTGGTTGGGGTGGCCCTTGACGCACGCGATGCGCGTGTGACCCATGTTGATGAGGTGTTCGACGATCTCCTTGCTGGCCAGGAAGTCGTCGATGCGCACGCTGGAGATGTCGTGGATGAAGTGGCCCGAGGCCACCGCCACCACCGGCACGCCGGCCTTGGTCAGTTCCTCGATCACCACCTTGGATTCGCACAGCGGCGGCGGCAGGATCACCCCGCCCACGCTCTTGGCCAGCGCGCGCGCGGCCTTGCGTTCGGCGGCGGCATCCAGCGTTTCCCAGCTGTCGATCACCAGTTGCGCGGCGGTGCGCTCGGCGCCATGCAGCGCGCCCAGCAACAGCTCGCGCAGGTAGGCGCCGCTGGGGTTGGTGTAGATCAGCGCGATGCGCACGTCCTGCGCGGCGGCAAGCGAACTGGCCGCCTGGTTCGGCACGTAGCCCAGCTCGCGCACGGCCTGCATCACTTTTTCGCGGGTCGTTTCGCGCACCTTGGCGTGGCCGTTGACCACCCGCGACACCGTCATTGGCGATACTTCGGCGAGAACCGCTACCTCGTCGATGGTGACGGCACGCCCTTTCCGGCGAGCCGATTTCTTGCCTGTTGTCTTCAATGCCGTTTCCTTTCAGCAGTGCGCGTCGCGTTGCGCGGGCCCGTTGCCAGATTCCCGGATCCCCATCCCTACGAGGTCCAGCCATGCGCGCATGTTTGCATATGTTAGCGATAACATTCTGTTGTGATGCCAATCATCGTTCATGGCGCAGGCCTTGGGGGCTGAATCGTAGCCGTTCGGGCGTTGGCCCGCGCCTGCTGATCGCGGGTCTGGCGGTGTTGTTCGCATGCCTGGGCGCCGGTCGCGCCCACGCCGAGGACGGCCATGATCTGTGGCTGCGCTACCACGCGCTCGCCGCCGCGCCGGCAGGTATCGATACCCGCCAGGCCGTGCAACTGGTCGCAGGGCAAGGCTCGCCGACCGCGAAGGCGGCCAGCGGCGAACTCGTCCGTGGCCTGGGTGGCCTGCTCGGCAAGACGCCGGAACTGTCGGGCACAGTCAGCCGCGATGGCGCGCTGATCATCGGCACACCCGCCTCGTCACCCGTGGTGGCCGGCCTGCACCTGGACACCCGCGAGCTGGGGCGCGAGGGCTACCTGATCAAGAGCGTGGTGGTGAACGGCCACCCCGCCACGGCGATTGTCGGCAACGACGACATCGGCGTGCTGTACGGCAGCTTCCGCTTCCTGCGCCTGCTGCAGACAGGGCATCCGGCCACCGGCCTGGACCTGCGCGACCGGCCGCAGGTGAAGTTGCGCGTGCTCGATCACTGGGACAACCTCGACGGCAGCGTGGAGCGCGGCTATGCCGGCGCCTCGATCTGGGACTGGTGGAAACTGCCCGGTTACCTCGACCCGCGCTACACCGACTACGCCCGCGCCAATGCCTCCATCGGCATCAACGGCACCGTACTCAACAACGTCAACGCCGATCCGCTGGTGCTTACGCCCGCCTACCTGAAGAAAGTGGCGGCGCTGGCCGGGGTGTTCCGCCCGTGGGGTATCCGCGTGTATCTCAGTGCGCGTTTCAGCGCGCCGATCGAGATCGGTGGCCTGAAGACGGCCGATCCACTCGACCCGGCCGTGCGCCAGTGGTGGCGCGACAAGGCTGACGAGATTTATCGCGTGATCCCCGACTTCGGCGGCTTCCTGGTCAAGGCCAACTCCGAAGGCCAGCCCGGCCCGCAGGACTATCACCGCACCCACGCCGACGGCGCCAACATGCTGGCCGACGCGCTGGCGCCGCACGGCGGCATCGTGATGTGGCGCGCCTTCGTCTACTCCGAGCACGACCTCGACGACCGCACCAAGCAGGCCTACAACGAGTTCAAGCCGCTGGACGGCACGTTCCGCGACAACGTGCTGCTGCAGGTGAAGAACGGCCCGCTGGATTTCCAGCCGCGCGAGCCGTTCAGCCCGCTGTTCGGCGCGATGCCGAAGACGCCGCTGATGATGGAGTTCCAGATCACCAAGGAATACCTGGGCTTCGCCACGCATCTGGTCTACCTCGGCCCGCTGTGGGAGGAAGTGCTGCGCGCCGACACCTACGCCAAGGGCAAGGGTTCCCCCGTGGCCAAGGTGGTCGACGGTCAATTGGACGGCCATACGCTGACCGGCATGGCCGGCGTGGCCAACATCGGCACCGACCGCGACTGGAGCGGCTCGGTGTTCGACCAGGCCAATTGGTATGCGTTCGGCCGCCTGGCATGGGACCCGACACAGTCCGCCCGCGCCATCGCCGACGACTGGGCGCGCATGACCTTCGCCCCCGACGACGCGGTGGCCAAGCCCATCGTGGGCATGATGATGGCCTCGCGCGAAGCGGCGGTGGATTACATGACGCCGCTGGGCCTGGCGCACCTGATGGGCGCCGGCCATCACTACGGCCCCGCGCCGTGGGACGACAGCCTGCCGCGGGCGGACTGGAACCCGGTCTATTACCACCGCGCCGACACGAACGGCATCGGCTTCGACCGCACCCGCAAGGGCAGCGACGCGGTGGACCAGTACGCGCCGCCGGTGGCCGCGGAATTCAACGATCTGAAATCGACGCCCGACGCCTACCTGCTGTGGTTCCACCACCTGCCGTGGGATTACCGCATGCGCTCCGGCCACACGCTGTGGGACGAGCTGGTGATGCATTACAGCCACGGCGTGGACGAGGTGAAACAGATGCGCGCCACCTGGAAATCGCTGGATGGCCGCATCGATGCACAGCGCTACGCCCAGACCGCCGCGTTCCTGGCCATCCAGCAGAACGAGGCGCAATGGTGGCGCGACGCCAGCATCGCCTACTGGCAAAGCCTCAACCATCTGCCCCTGCCGGCCGGCTACGCGCCGCCCGCGCATACGCTGGATTACTACAAGAGCCTTTCCTTTCCCTACGCACCGGGACACTGACCATGGCAACCACACGCCCGCCCATCGGCACCAAGACCCTCCGCCTCGCCTGCCTGCTGCTGGCGCCCTGCAGCCTGCTGGCGGTATCCGTCGCACAGGCGGCGGACAAGCCGCTGCTGGACCCGTTGTTCCAGGATCACGCGGTGGTGCAGCGCGACCGGGCGATTCCGGTGTGGGGCCAGGCCAGTCCGGGTGAATCGCTGAAGATCGCGCTCGACGGCAAGACCGTCAGCAGCCGCGCCGGCGCTGACGGTCACTGGCAGGCGTCATTGCCGGCCCTGCCGGCCGGTGGCCCGTACACGCTGAGCGTGATCGCGGCCGACGGCAGCAGCCAGACGGCCAAGGACATTCTCGTCGGCGATGTGTGGTTGTGCAGTGGCCAGTCCAACATGGAGTTGCAGGTACGCCGTACGTTGAACTTGAACAGCGAAACCAGCGGCGCCAACAACGACCGCATCCGCATGCTCACCGTGCCGCAGACCGGCGCATCGGCGCCGCAGGATCATTTCGCCGCACCGGTGCAATGGAAGTCGACCACGCCGCAAAACGTGCCGGATTTCTCCGCCACCTGCTACTACTTCGCGCGCGAATTGCAGAAGACCGTGGACGTGCCGATGGGCTTGATCAACGCCTCCCTCGGCGGCTCGCGCATCGAGCCGTGGCTGAGCGCGCAGGCACTGCGCAAAGTGGGCGGCTACGACGAAGCACTCGACACGCTGGCGTTGCACGCCAAGGATCCGCAGGCCGCCGCCGCGCAGTGGGGCACGTTCTGGGCGAAGTGGTGGAGCCGCCAGCCACAAGTGAAGAAAGGCGACGAGCCGTGGAACCCTGCGGCTTCCGATGCCGGCTGGAAAGCAGCGCCGAAAACCCTGGTCGATTACCAAACCTGGGGTGTGCCCGAGCTGGCCAGCTACACCGGCATGCTGTGGTACCGCACCACCGTGACCTTGACCAAACAGCAGGCTGCGCAGGACGCCACGCTGGCGATCGGCAACGTGGACGAGATCGACCAGACCTGGGTGAATGGCCGCGGGGTGGGCAGCAGCAGTTACGGCGGCAGCCCACGCATTTATCGGCTGCCGCACGGCCTGTTGCATGCCGGCAAGAATCTGATCGTGATCAACGATCTCAACACCTATCTGGCGGGCGGCATGATGGGGCCCTCCGACACGCGCGTACTGAAATTCGCCGATGGCAGTTCGGTGCCGCTCGACACCAACGGCTGGCAGTATCGCGAGGTACCCAGGGACATCGGCACGCCGCCACTGGCGCCATGGTTGACGGTCTCGGGCAAGACCACGCTCTACAACGGCATGATCGCGCCGCTGGGTCACTACGCGTTCCGTGGCGCGCTGTGGTACCAGGGCGAATCCAACACCGGTGAGGCGGACCAATACCGCCGCCTGCTGGAAGCCTATCGCGGTGATCTGCGCGCCCAGTTCGGGGCCAAACTGCCGCTGCTGATCGTGCAACTTTCCAGCTACGGCCCCGCACCCACCAAGCCAGCGGAAAGCGGCTGGGCCGGGGTACGCGAGGCAGAGCGTCTGGTGGCCGCCGAAGACCCGCACTCGGCGCTGGCCGTGGCCGTGGATATCGGCGAGCGCTACGACATCCACCCGGCCAACAAGCAGGAGCTGGGCCGCCGCCTGGCGCGCGCCGCACGGCATGTGGTCTATGGCGAATCGCTGTCGCCGTCCGGCCCGCTGCCCGTCGCCGCCACGCGCGAGGGTGACACCGTCGCGGTCAGCTTCAGCGATGTCACCGGCAAGCTGGTGGCCTACAGTTCGAATCATCCCATCGGCTTCGAGCTGTGCGGCACGCAGGCCAATAGCTGCAGCTACGCCGATGCCGACCTGCGCGACGGCAAGGTGCTGCTGCATCTGGACACGCCGCCCGCCCACGGCATCGCCCGGGTGCGCTACTGCTGGGCCGACAGCCCGTTCTGCACGCTGTACGACGAAGCGGGCCTGCCCGCGGTGCCGTTCCAGCTCGATATCACCTCTTCCCCGCACTGAACCCGATCCCGAGGACATCCCCGTGAGCAACACAAACGAAACTCCTACCCGCGGTTCCTCGCGCGATCGCGAAATCGTCGAGGCGAAAGTCATCGTCACCTGTCCGGGGCGCAACTTCGTCACACTGAAGATCGTCACCCGCTCGGGTGTCGAAGGCCTCGGTGATGCCACGCTCAACGGCCGTGAGCTGGCGGTGGCGTCGTACCTGCAGGATCACGTGGTGCCCAACCTGATCGGCCGCGACGCCGGCCAGATCGAGGACATCTGGCAGTTCCTCTACCGCGGCGCCTACTGGCGGCGCGGCCCGGTGACGATGAGTGCGATCGCCGCGGTGGACGTGGCGCTGTGGGACATCCTGGGCAAGATGGCGGGGATGCCGATCTACCAGTTGCTGGGCGGCCGCTCGCGCGAAGGCGCGCTGGTCTACGGCCACGCCAATGGCCGCGACATCGCCGAGGCCTCCGACGCGGTGGGCCGGTTCATCGAGCAGGGCTTCCTGGCGGTGCGCGCGCAGTGCGGCGTGCCGGGCATCAAGAAGGCTTACGGCGTCTCCAACGCCAAGGGCTACGAGCCGGCCGAGAGCGAGCTGCCGCTGGAAACCACCTGGAACACCCCGCGCTACCTGGGCGTGGTGCCGAAGCTGTTCGAACAGCTGCGTGCCGACCACGGCGCCGAGGTGGAATTGCTGCACGACGCCCACCATCGCCTCACGCCGATCGAGGCCGCGCGGCTGGCCAAATCGTTGGAGCCGTACCGCCTGTTCTGGCTGGAGGACGCCACCCCGGCCGAAGACCAGAAGGCGTTCGAGCTGATCCGCCAGCACTCGGTGACGGCGCTGGCGGTGGGCGAGGTGTTCAACTCGATCTGGGACTGCAAGCACCTGATCGAGAACCAGCTGATCGACTACATCCGCACCACCATCGTGCACGGCGGCGGCATCACCCACCTGCGCCGGTTGGCCGACTTCGCCGGGCTGCACGGCGTGCGCACCGGCTTCCACGGCGCGACCGACCTGTCGCCGGTGACGATGGGCGCGGCGCTGCACTTCGACACCTGGGTACCGAACTTCGGCATCCAGGAATACATGTTCCACACCGACGAGACCGACGCGGTGTTCCCGCATGATTACGTCCTGCGCAACGGCCGCCTGCACGTGGGCGACACGCCCGGACATGGCGTCACCATCGACGAGAAGCTGGCCGCGAAATACCCATACCAGCCCAAGCAACTGCCGATCGCGCGCCTGGAAGACGGCGCGATGTGGAACTGGTGATGACGATGCCGACACGATCATTCAAGACGTTGCTGCTGTGCCTGCTGGCCAGCTGCGGCATGGCGGCCCAGGCGGCCGAGCCGGTGCTGTTCGACTGGTTCGATTACCAGGGCCACGACCGCGCGTTCGAGCAGCCGTTGCCGGCCGGCCACTTCCGCAACCCCGTGCTGGCCGGCTTCTATCCGGACCCCAGTGTGGTGCGGGTGGATGACACGTTTTACCTGGTCAATTCCAGCTTTGCCTACTACCCGGGCATCCCCGTGTTCGAGAGCAAGGACCTGGTGCACTGGAAACCCGTCAGCCACGTGATCGACAAACCGACCACGCTGGACTTCGATGGCTTGAACATGTCGCGCGGCGTGTTCGCGCCCGCGATCAGCCATCATGACGGCACGTTCTACGTGGTCAACACCGCGGTGGACAGCGGCGGCAATTTCGTCAGCACCGCAAAAAGCGCCGCCGGCCCGTGGTCCGATCCGGTGTGGCTGAAGGGCGTGGGCGGCATCGATCCGTCGCTGTTTTTCGACAAGGACGGCAAGGCCTACCTGCTCAACAACGACGAACCCGAGGGCAAGCCGTTGTACGAAGGCCATCGCGCGATCTGGTTGCGGCAGTTCGATCCGGTTTCGCTGAAACCGGTGGGGAAACGCCAGGTCATCATCAACGGCGGCACCGAGCTCGCCAGGAAACCGATCTGGATCGAAGGCCCACACATCTACCAGCGCAACGGCTGGTATTACCTGATGTGCGCCGAGGATGGCACCGGCCCGCAACATTCCGAAGTGGTGTTCCGCAGTCGTTCGGTGTGGGGCCCGTATGTGCCGTACGAGGGCAACCCGATCCTCACCCAGCGCGACCTGCCCGCCGATCGCGCCAATGCGATCACCAATGCCGGGCACGCCGACTTGGTGGAAGCCGCCGACGGCAGCTGGTGGGCGGTGTTCCTGGCCAGCCGCGCCTATGACGGCACGCACTACAACACCGGCCGCGAGACCTATCTGCTGCCGGTGGAATGGAAGGACGACTGGCCGATCATCCTGCCCCACGGCCAGGCGATTCCGCAGGTGGTGAAGGGGCCGGCCTTCATGCAGCGCGATGCCTCGCAGGCGCCGTTGAGCGGCAACTTCGACGCGCGCGATGATTTCGACAGCACCACGCTGGGCAGCGAATGGCTGTTCGCGCGCACGCCGAAGCAATCGTGGGCGGATCTGTCCTCGCACCCCGGCAAGCTGGCCATCCATCCGCTGGCGCAGGATCTGGACACGCTGAAGAATCCGTCCTACCTGGCCCGCCGCCAGCAACACCTGACGTTCGACGCCAGCACCGCGCTGTCGGTGCCGGCTGCGGGCGTCGAGGCGGGTATCGCGGCGTACCAGAACGAGCACTACTGGTACGCGCTGGGCGTGCAGCGCGAGGGCGACCACTTGCGGCTGTCGCTGCGCAGCCATCGCGGCGACGACGAGGCCGTGGTCGACAGCGCCGTCCTGCCGGCCAGCGTGGGTGAACTAAAGTTGAAGATCAGCGGTGACGGCAAAGCCTATGGTTTCGCCTACGATGACGGGTCGGGCTGGAAGTGGCTCGAACGCCAGGCGGACGGCACGCTGCTCAGTACCGATGTGGCAGGTGGATTCATCGGCGCGACGGTGGGTCCGTATGCGCGTCGACTCGACAACCAATAAGCAACGCAAAAGGGAACGATGACTATGGCGAAGCGACAGGCGTGGCGCGGCATGTTCCGCACGACAATGGCGGTGGCTCTGGGCATGGCCCTGGTTTCGCCCGTGTTCCCCTTGCATGCGGAGGGCAACGCCGACGCAACGTCGTCGGCCGCGTCCACACCGGTCTACCGTGACCTCAGCCGCAGCTTCCACGATCGCGCCGCCGACCTCGTCGCGCACATGACGCTGGAGGAAAAGGCCGCGCAGATGCAGAACACCGCGCCGGCCATCCCGCGCCTGGGCGTGGCCGCGTACGACTGGTGGAACGAGGGCCTGCACGGCGTGGCGCGCGCGGGCCAGGCTACCGTGTTCCCGCAGGCGATCGGCCTGGCGGCCACCTTCGACGTGCCGTTGATGCATGAGGTGGCCACCGCCATCAGCGACGAGGCGCGCGCCAAGTACAACGAGTTCCAGCGCAAGGACAGCCACGGCCGCTACGAGGGCCTCACCTACTGGTCGCCCAACATCAACATCTTCCGCGACCCACGCTGGGGCCGCGGCCAGGAAACCTACGGCGAGGACCCTTACCTCACCGAGCGCATGGGCGTGGCCTTCGTCACCGGCCTGCAGGGCAATGACGCCAAATATCGCAAGCTGGACGCCACCGCCAAGCACTTCGCCGTGCACAGCGGGCCGGAGGCCGACCGCCACCATTTCGACGTGCATCCCAGCGAGCGCGACCTCTACGAAACCTACCTGCCCGCGTTCCAGACGCTGGTGCAGGAGGCCGACGTCGATGCGGTGATGAGCGCCTACAACCGCGTCAACGGCGAGCCGGCCACCGGCAGCCCGCGCCTGCTGGAACAGATCCTGCGCAAGGACTGGGGCTTCAAGGGTTACGTGGTCTCCGACTGTGGCGCGGTGGAGGACATCTACAAGCACCACAAGGTGGTCGACACCGTCGAGGCGGCCAGTGCGCTGGCGGTGAAGAACGGCGTGGACCTGGACTGCGGCACCGAGTACGCCGCCCTGGTCAAGGCCGTGCACGACGGCCTCATCAAGGAAAGCGAAATCGACGTCGCGCTCACCCGCCTGATGCAGGCGCGCATGCGCCTGGGCATGTTCGACCCGGCCAGCAAGGTGCCGTGGTCCGACGTGCCGTATTCGGTGAACCAGTCGCCGCAGCACGATGCGCTGGCGCGCCGCGCTGCCGTCGAATCGATGGTGCTGCTGAAGAACGACGGCGTGCTGCCGTTGTCGCGCGACGTCAAGCACATCGCGGTGATCGGCCCCACCGCCGACGACACCATGGCCCTGGTGGGCAACTACCACGGCACGCCGGCCGACCCGGTGACGATCCTGCGCGGCATCCGCGAGGCGGCGCCGCAGGCGAAGGTGGTGTACGCGCGCGGCGTCGATCTGGTCGAGGGCCGCAGCGATCCCACCGGCATGCCGCTGGTGGAGGCGCAATATCTGCGTCCGTCCGCCGGTGATGCCGAGCGCGGCCTGCGCGGCGAGTATTTCCGCAACACCGACCTGTCCGGCACGCCAGCGCTGGTGCGGGTGGATCCGGTGATCGGCTTCAACTGGGATCGCGGCTCGCCCACCGACAACCTGCTCGCCCGTGGCGAAGCCCAGCCGGACCAGGCGGTACCCAGCGACAACTTCTCCATCCGCTGGAGCGGCCAGCTGCTGCCGCCAGTGAGCGGTGACTACGTGCTGGAAGCGGCCGCCAACGACGGCGTGCGCGTGTACCTGGATGGCAAGCCGGTGATCGACCGCTGGGAACGGGCCGACAACCTCACCGCCACCCAGGTCAAGCTGAAGCTGGAAGGTGGCCACGCCTACGACATCCGCGTGGAATACAAGGAACTGGAACGCGATGCCGGCGTGCGCCTGGCCTGGCGCATGCCTGGCGCCAAGGCGCCGTTCCAGGCCGCGCTCGATGCGGCGAAGGATGCCGACGTGGTGGTCTTCGCCGGTGGCCTCACCAGCGACGTGGAAGGTGAGGAAATGCGGGTGAACTACCCGGGCTTCGCCGGTGGCGACCGCACCGACCTGCGCCTGCCCGCCACCCAGCGCAAGCTGCTGCAGGCACTCGAAGCCACTGGCAAGCCGGTGGTGCTGGTGCTCACCAGCGGCTCCGCACTGGCGGTGGACTGGGCCAACCAGCACCTGCCCGCCGTGCTGCTGGCGTGGTACCCCGGCCAGCGCGGCGGCAACGCCGTGGCCGACGTACTGTTCGGCAACGCCGATCCGGCCGGCCGCCTGCCGGTGACGTTCTACAAGGCCAGCGAAAAGCTGCCCGCGTTCGACGACTACCGCATGGACGGCCGCACCTACCGCTACTTCAAGGGCGAGCCGCTGTACCCGTTCGGCTACGGCCTGTCGTACACGAAGTTCACCTATGCGGATCTGAAGCTCAACCACGACAAGATCGGCAAGGACGACAAGCTGCACGTCACGGTGAAGGTGCACAACGCCGGCAAGCGCGCCGGCGACGAAGTGGTGCAGCTCTACCTGCGCGGGGTCGGCACGCCGCACGAACGGTCGAACAAGGACCTTCGCGGCATCCAGCGCATCACCCTGGAACCGGGGCAGACGCGTGAAGTGTCGTTCGACGTTTCACCGGCCACCGACCTGCGTTACTACGACACCAAGAAGGTGGCCTACGCCGTCGACGCGGGACGTTATGAAGTGCAGATCGGTGCCTCCAGTGCGGACATTCGTGCCACGCAATCCTTCACCGTCAACTGAGTCGCCGGCTTGATGATGTCCAATGCACCACGGCAGACGCGCGGCGAAAGCCGCGTCGTCTGTTTCGGCGAACTGCTGTTGCGCCTGTCGCCGCCGGGGCAGGAGCTGCTGCTGCAGTCCCCGCACCTCGACGCACGCTTCGGCGGCGCGGAGGCGAATGTCGCCGCCTCGCTGGCCATCCTCGGTCACCGCAGCGCCATGGTGACCGCACTGCCGGACAACGCCATCGGCCACGCCTGCGCCGCCGAACTGCGGCGTCATGGCGTGGACACAGCCGGCCTCCGTTTTGCGGATGGCCGTATGGGCGTCTATTTCATCGCACCCGGTGCCATGCAGCGCCCTACCGAAGTGGTCTACGACCGCGCCGGTTCGGCGTTCGCATGCACCGCGGCCACGGCGCACGACTGGCCACGCCTGCTCGATGGTGCCCGCTGGTTGCACCTGTCAGGCATCAACCTGGCCCTGGGCGATGCCAGCGCGCAGTCGGCATTGGCCGCCGTGCGTGCGGCACGCGATGCCGGCGTCAGCGTCTCGTTCGACTGCAATTACCGCAGCAAGCTGTGGGGGGCGCGGGCGGCACAGGCCCCGGCGCTGCTGCGCGAGGTGTTGGCCGAGGCCGAGCTGGTGTTCGGCAACGAGCGCGACATCGCATTGATCCTGGGTGCGACGTTCGACCAGGGCGATGCCCAACAACGTTTCCGTGCGGCGGCCGAGCTGGCCTTCGCCACGTTCCCACAACTGCGCCTGATGGCCGCTACCGACCGGCGCCACCTGGACGTGGACACGCATGACCTCAGCGGCCTGCTGGCCACGCGCCAGCAGGTGCTGACCACGCGGACGCATCGCCTCGCCCGCATCGTGGATCGCATCGGTGGCGGTGACGCCTTCGCCGCGGGTTTGCTGCACGGCCTGCTGCGCGACATGGGCGAGCAGGACGCGCTGGATTTCGCCATCGCTGCCGCCAGCCTCAAGCACTCGGTGCTCGGCGACGTGAACCTGCTGCGCGAGGCCGACATGCTCGCGCTTCTTGCCCAGGAAGGTTTCGAGGTGCGGCGTTGAAGGCACCGGCTGCACGCTTGTCCGCTGCCGCGTTGCCGACGTTGCCGGCCACGGTGATCCGCCCGAACTACGACCTGGCCGCCGTGCGCGTCGGCATCGTGCACCTCGGCCCCGGCGCGTTCCACCGCGCGCACCAGGCGGTGTATGTCGACGACCTGCTCGCCGAGCATCCCGACTGGGGCATCTGCGGCGTTTCCCTGCACAGCGCCGGCGTGCGCGACGCGCTGCGCCCGCAGGATGGCCTGTACACGCTGGCCTTGCTGGGCGAACAGACCTCGCTGCGGGTGATCGGCGCGATCCGCGAACTGCTGGTGGCCAGCGAAGACCAGGCCGCCGTGCTGGCGCGGTTGGCCGAGCCCGCGGTGAAGCTGGTCACGCTGACCATCACCGAGAAGGGCTACTGCCTTGCCGGTGAGGATATTGATCTCGCTCACCCCGATATCGCGCATGACCTGGCCGCGCCGCAGACACCGCGCAGCGCCATCGGCTACGTCGTCGCCGGTTTGCGCGAACGGCATGCGCGCGGCATCGCTCCGTACACCGTGCTCAGTTGCGACAACCTTGCCGGCAACGGCCATCGCCTGCGCCGCGCCGTGCTGCAATACGCGGCGCGCGTCGATGCGGAGCTGGCGGCATGGATCGAGGCCGAGGTGGCGTTCCCCTGTTCGATGGTGGACAGCATCACCCCCGCCACCGACGACGCGCTGCGCCAGCGCGTGGCCGACGCACTGGGTTGCGTCGATGCTTGGCCGATCCAGCGCGAGGCGTATACGCAGTGGGTGATCGAGGACCGTTTCTGCAATGAGCGCCCGCCGTTCGAGCGCGCCGGCGCCACCCTCAGCCGCGACATCGCCGGCTACGACCGCGCCAAGCTGCGCCTGCTCAACGGCCCGCATTCCACGCTGGCCTATCTCGGTTCGCTGATGGAGTTGGAGACGGTGTCCGCGGCGATGGCCGAGCCGTTGCTGGCCGGCTTCATCGAGCGGCTGATGCGCCAGGACATCGTGCCCTCGCTGCCGGCGTTGCCGGGTTTCGATCCGCAGGCCTATGTCGACGCCATCCTGGCCCGCTTCCGCAATCCGGCCATCCGCCACCTGCTGGCGCAGATTGCCTGGGACGGTTCGCAAAAAATTCCGGTGCGGCTGCTGGGCACGATCGCCGAGGCGCTGGCCGCGGGCCGGCCGATCGAGCGCTTGTGCCTGCCGGTCGCGGGTTGGTTGCACTTCGTGGCGCGCCAGGCGCGCAACGGCGTGGCCATCGTCGATCCGCTGGCCGACACGCTGGCGCGCTGCGGCGCGACGGGTGACGTCGATGCCTTCCTGGCGCTGGACGGCGTGTTCGGCGCGCTGGCCGGCGATACCCGTTTCACCACCGCGCTGCGTGCCGCGCACGCCGCACTGGCGCCGGCCACGCCGGATGCGGTGCGGCACGCGCTGGATAGCTGACCCACCTTTCTCACCCCGACTTCCTGGAGCCTCCGATGCATCCCAGCCTGACCCGCCACACCACCGCCGATGGCCCGCGTTGGGCTTTGGACGGCCATTACCTCCCCGTCGATTTCAGCCTGTCCGCCTGGCTGGCCTTGCCGGCCGAGGCGGCGCAGGCGCAACTGGCGTCCGCCACGCGCGGCGCGCCGGCCGATGGCGCCCTGCTGGCGCCGATCGAGGATGCGCAGGAAGCCTGGGCCAGCGGCGTCACCTACCTCAGCAGCCGCATGGCGCGCGAGGCGGAGTCGCAGAGCGCGGACGTCTACCAGAAGGTGTACGGCGCGGCGCGGCCGGAGCTGTTCTTCAAGGCCTGCGGATGGCGTACCAGCGGCCACGGCCAGGGCATTCGGGTGCGCGCGGACAGTGCCTGGAACGTGCCCGAGCCGGAACTGGTGCTGGTGCTGGACAGCGCCGGCGGCATCCGCGGTTACGCCGTGGGCAACGACGTCTCCTCGCGCAGCATCGAGGGCGAAAACCCGTTGTACCTGCCGCAGGCCAAGGTCTACGACGGCGCCTGCGCGATCGGCCCGGGCATCCGCCTGTGCCCGGTCGACAGCCTGCGCGACCTGGCCATCGCGCTGCAGATCCGCCGCGGTGGCGCGGTTGTATTTGCCGGGGAAACCCGCAGTTCGCAGATCAAGCGCGCGCTGGAGGAACTGGCCGGCTACCTGTTCCGCGAGCTGACCTTCCCCCACGGCGCCTTCCTGTTCACCGGTACCGGCATCGTGCCGGATGAAACTTTCACCCTGCAGGCCGGCGATGTCGTGAGCATCGACATCGGCGGTCTGGTTCTGGAGAACCCCGTATCATGAGCAATCCCACTTCCATGCAACCCATTCTTGTCGACGGCCGCTGGGTCCAGGCGCAGGCGCCGGAAGGCAGCTTCCACGCGTTCAATCCCTCGCAGGGGCAGGAGCTGGACGCGCACGATTACCCGATCTCCGGCTGGGCCGATCTAGACGCGATGCTGGACGCCGGCCAGCGTGCCGCCGCCGAGATGGCGCAGTTGCCGGGCGAGCGCATCGGCGCCTTCCTCGACGCCTACGCCGCCGCCATCGAGGCGCGTGCCGACGCCCTGGTCGAAACCGCGCATCGCGAAACCGGCTTGCCGCTCGAAGGGCGCCTGCGCAAAGGCGAGTTGCCGCGCACCACCGGCCAGTTGCGCCAGGCCGCCAAGGCCGCGCGTGACGGCAGCTGGGCCCGGCCCACGATCGACACCGCCGCCGACCTGCGCTCCGTACTCGGCCCGTTGGGTGGCCCGGTGCTGGTGCTGGGGCCGAACAATTTCCCGTTCGCCTTCAATGGCGTCTCCGGCGGTGATTTCGCCGCCGCTTTTGCCGCCGGCAACCCGGTGATCGCCAAGGCCCACCCGGCCCATCCGCATACCTCGCAGCTGCTGGCGGAAGCCGCGCTGGAGGCGCTGCAGTCCAGCGGCCTGCCGACGGGCGCGGTGCAGATGTTCTTCCACACCAGCAACGAGCTGGGGCTGCGTGTGGTGGCCGATCCGCGCACTGCCGCGGTGGCGTTCACCGGCAGCCGTCCGGCCGGCATGGCGATCAAGGCCGCCGCCGACGCGGCCGGCACGCCGGCCTACCTGGAGATGTCCAGCGTCAACCCGGTGTTCGTGCTGGGTGGCGCGCTGCGCGAGCGCGGTGCGGCGATCGCCGCCGAGCTGGCCGCCTCCTGCGCGATGGGCGCGGGCCAGTTCTGCACCCGCCCGGGCGTGACGGTGTTGCCGCCGGGCGCGGACACCGACGCCTTCGTGCAGGAAATGCAGCGGCTGACCGCGGCCACGCCCGCCGGCGTGCTGCTGACCCCGCGCAGCCCGCAGCTGGTGGCCGAGGCGGTGAACGCGCTGCGCGACGCCGGCGCCGAGCTGCTGGCCGGCGGCGAGATCGCCACCGACAGCGCCGGTTACGCGTTCCAGCCGACCTTGCTGAAGGTGTCCGGCAGCCGCTTCGTCGAGGCGCCGCGTGCGCTGCAGAACGAGGCCTTCGGCCAGGTCAGCCTGCTGGTGCTGGCCGAGTCGCAGGCGCAGTTGCTGCAGATCGCGCAGGCGCTGGAAGGCAACCTCACCGGCACCATCTACAGCGACACCGCTGGCGCCGACGATGCCGAGTACGACGCGCTGGCCCCGGCGCTGCGCCACCGCGTCGGCCGCCTGATCAACGACCGCATGCCCACCGGCGTGGCGGTGTCGCCCGCGCAGAACCACGGCGGCCCGTTCCCGTCCACCGGGCATCCCGGCTTTACCGCCGTCGGCATCCCGGCCTCGCTGCTGCGCTTTGCCGCGCTGCACAGCTACGACCACGTGCGCCAGCAACGGCTGCCGCCATCCTTGCGCGACGCCAACCCCACCGGTTCGCTGGTGCGCCTGGTTGACGGGCAGTTGACCACGGCCGACCTGTGATGGCCGGCGTGCAAAGTGACGATGCCTTGCTGGATGCCATCCTGGGTGACGGCACCCCGCTGACCACCACCCACACCTCCGGCGAAGGCCCGGCCGGCAGTTTGCCGGTCGACGACACCACCCTGCGCGAGGCGCCCAGCGGCCACCTGTTCGGCATGACCCAGAACGCCGGCATGGGCTGGCGCGCCAGCGAGATCGGGCGCGATCCGTACCTGATCCTCAGCACCCAGGGCGGCCTGCGCGCCGCCGACGGCAAACCGGTGGCGCTGGGCCTGCACACCGGCCATTGGGAGATCGACAAGCTGGTGCGCGCGGCGGCGGAAACGCTGGCCGAGCAAGGCGGCCTGCCGTTCTCGGTGATGTGCTCGGACCCCTGCGACGGGCGCACCCAGGGCACCACCGGCATGTTCGACAGCCTGCCGTACCGCAACGACGCGGCGATGACGATGCGCCGGCTGGTGCGCTCGCTGCCCAACCGCCGCGGCCTGCTCGGCATCGCCACCTGCGACAAGGGCCTGCCGGCGATGATGATGGCGCTGGCCGGCAGCCGCGACCTGCCCGGCGTGATCGTGCCCGGCGGCGTGACGCTGCCCGCGCGCGGCGCCGAGGACACCGCCAAGGTGCAGACCATCGGCGCCCGCTACGCGCACGGATTGATCGACCTGCAACACGCCGCCGCGATGGGCTGCCGCGCCTGCGGCTCGCCCGGCGGCGGTTGCCAGTTCCTGGGCACCGCGGCCACCTCGCAGGTGATCGCCGAGGCGCTGGGCATCGCGCTGCCGCACACCGCGCTGGCGCCGTCCGGCGAGCCGGTGTGGCTGGACATGGCGCGGCGCGCGGCGCTGGCGCTGGTGCGTCTGGTCAAGGCGAGCACGCCGATGTCGGCCATCCTCACCCGCCACGCGCTGGAGAACGCACTGGTGGTGCACGCCGCGTTCGGCGGCTCCACCAACCTGATGCTGCACGTGCCGGCGATCGCCCACGCGGCCGGCCTGGCGCCGCCCACCGTGGCCGACTGGACCGCCGCCAATCGCGCCACGCCGCGCCTGGTCGACGCGCTGCCCAACGGCCCGCGCCACCATCCCACGGTGCAGGTGTTCATGGCCGGCGGCGTGCCCGAGGTGATGCTGCACCTGCGCGAGATGGGCCTGCTGCACCTGGACGCGCCCACCGTCAGCGGCCGCACCGTCGGCGAGAATCTCGATTGGTGGGAACACAGCGCCGCACGGCGCATCGCCCGCGAACGCCTGCGCGAACTGGACGGCATCGATCCGGCCAACGTGATCATGGGCCCGGACGCGGCCCGTGCCGCGGGGCTCACCTCGGCGCTGGTGTTCCCGGTCGGCAACCTTGCGCCGGATGGCTCGGTGATCAAGGCCACCTCGATCGACCCGACCGTGGTCGACGACGACAACGTGTACCGCCACACCGGCCCGGCGCGCGTGTTCGCGTCCGAGCACGACGCGATCGTGGCGATCAAGCGCAAGGGCGAAGGTGCGGTGGTGGCGGGTGACGTGGTGGTGCTGGCCGGCTGCGGCCCCGCCGGCACCGGCATGGAGGAGACCTACCAGCTCACCTCCGCGCTGAAATACCTGCCCTGGGGCAAGCACGTGCCGGTGCTGACCGACGCGCGTTTCTCCGGCGTCTCCACCGGCGCCTGCATCGGCCACGTGGGGCCGGAGGCGCTGGCGGGTGGCCCGATCGGGCGGCTGCGCGACGGCGACCTGGTACGCATCGAGATCGATCGCAACACCTTGCAGGGCCGGATCGATTTCATCGGCACCGACCCGGCACAACCGTTGCCACCGGAACAAGCGACAGCCTTGCTGGCCACGCGCGCGATCCACCCGGCGATCGCACCGCATCCGAAGCTGCCCGACGACACGCGCCTGTGGGCCGCGCTGCAGGAAGCCAGCGGCGGTACCTGGGGCGGATGCGTGTACGACGTGGATGCCATCGTGGAAACGCTGCGCGCGGGACGCGAGGCGCTGGCACGGCAACGCGGGGAGCAAGCCAGCAGTTGATCGATCACGCCGGCGCCCCGGCGCCGGCACACCACCACGTAGCGCCGGCCCAGGTCGTCGCGGTCATGCATGAAGCTGTTCGCACCAGGGGAGTACTGGATGGTCACGTTTCTCATCATCGCCGCGGCTATCGCGGTGCAGATCTTTCTCACCGCGCGCAAGGTCAGCCCGTTCCTGTCGCTGCTGCTGACCGCGATCCCGATGGGCTTGCTGCTGGGCATGTCGCCGCAGGAGCTGCTGAAAACCATCGATCACGGCGTGGGCAGCACGCTGGCCGGGCTGGCGCTGGTGATCATCCTGGGCGCGGTGCTGGGCAAGGTGCTGGAGGAAAGCGGCGCGGCGGAGAAGATCGCCACCACCCTGGTCGCCACGCTGGGCCTGCGCAACATCCAGTGGGCCTTGTTGCTGACCGGTTTCATGGTCGGCATCCCGCTGTACTTCAACGCCGGTTTCATCATCCTGATACCGCTGATCTTCTCGCTGGCGCGGCGCACCGGCTTGCCGATCCTGCAGCTGGCCATTCCCACCGTGGCCTCGCTCAGCACCACCCACTGCTTCCTGCCGCCGCATCCGGGGCCGGTGTTCCTGGTCAACACCTTCGGCGCCGACATGGGCCACACCCTGATGTACGGCGTGGTGCTGGCGATACCGGCGGTGGTGATCGCCGGCCCGTGGCTGGCGCGGCGGATGAAGGCGATCGATCCGCCGATGCTGGAGCTGTTTGCCGGCTCGACCACCACCCACCAGTCGCCGCCGGGCGCATGGAGCTCGTTCCTGATCGCGCTGTCGCCGATATGGTTGATCGGCCTCTCGGTGCTGGCCGACGGCGTGCTGCCCAAAGGCATCCTGCGCGAGACCCTGATGTTCCTGGGCAACCCCACCATCGCGCTGCTGCTGGCCACGGTGGCCGCGTTCTACTGGCTGGGTTACCGCCGCGGCGCGGCGCTGGAAACGCAGACCCGCTGGCTCAACGCCGCCATCAGCGGCATCTCGGTGATCCTGCTGATCATCACCGCCGGCGGCGTGTTCAAGCAGGTGCTGGTGGACAGCGGCGTGGGCGCCACCATCGCCGAACTCAGCCGCACCTGGCAGATGACGCCGTTGCTGTTTGCCTGGATCGCCACCGCGCTGCTGCGGGTGATGATCGGCTCATCCACCGTGGCCGTGCTCACCGCCGCCGGCGTGGTCGGCCCGCTGATCGCCACCACCGGCGCGTCGCCGGAACTGATGGTGCTGGCCGTGGGCTGCGGCAGCGTGTTCGGATCGCACGTCAACGACTCGGCGTTCTGGATGTTCAAGGAGTTCTTCAACCTCTCCATGAAGCAGACCTTCCTGTCGTGGACCGTGATGGAGACGACGATCTCGCTGATCGGTCTGGCCGGCGTGCTGCTGCTGAACATGGTGGTGGGCTGAGCCTGCCCCTGCATCGCCTGCCGGGCTGACGATGGGCCACGCGCGGGCCGCGGGAGCTGTCGCCCCGCGCGTCCGTGGTCTGGTGCAATGCATCGGGAGAAAAGAGGCCGCTTGCCGAACGGCACACGCGTCGGCAAGCGGCAATCGCCGTGACTGTCCGCGCCCCGTTGCGAGCGGCGCGGACAGTGAGGAGCGTGGGAGGTAGAAATCTTCCGGGCTGCAAAAGCGGTTGCGCGGTCCATATTTCCGCCGTTTCTTGGCCCATGGAACCACCATGGGCCGGCGAAACGGCGAAAATCTGTCCTCACGCCACCACTTTTTCGCCTCGAAAGTTTCTACCGCCCACGCTCCTAGGCGGCGGGTCAGAACGTGGCGCGGATCACCACTTCGGCACGACGATCGTTCACGAACGTGCTGCGCAGGTAACGGTTCTGGTCCACGAAGCCGGACGGTGCCAATGTCGGATTGCTGTCGCGGACGTCGCTGTTGGCGTACGTCGACGGCCCCATCAGTACCTTGGTCTTGGCGTTCGTCAGGTTGTTGAGCAGGAGCCCGACCTTGACGTTCTTGTTGATGTTGAAGAACACCGAACCGTCCAGCTGGCCGAAGCTGTCGCTCCACACCGGCACGTAGGTGTCGCCCGAATCCTGCTCGGCGAGCAGGTAGCGATCACGCCACGACCAGGCCAGTCGTGCCGACCAGTTGCCGTATTCGTACATCGCCGTGAAGTTGTAGCTCTTAGGCGACAGGCCCTGCATCGGCAACGGCTGGTTGTTGACGATGAACTCCGCATCGCAACTGCCGTTGTTGTGGTCCGGGTCGCAGGAGGTGGTGCCGGCGATGCGCGAGCTCTTCAGGTAGGTGTAGTTCGCCTGCACGCCGAAGCCGCGCCAGGCGCCCGGCAGGAAGTCGAAGAACTGCGAGTAACCGATCTCGAAGCCCTTCACCGTACCGTCGCCGGCGTTCACCGGGCCGCTGACCGGCAGGGTCTGGCCGGCGATGTTCTGCAGCCAGATCTCGTCGGCGATGTAGTTCTTCAGCTTCTTGTGGAACAGCGTGGTGTAGAGCTGCCCGGTGGGAGCGAAGTACCACTCCAGCGAGGTGTCGAACTGGTCCGAGATCATCGGGCGCAGTGCCGGGTTGCCGCCGGACGTTGCCTTCCAGCCAGCCAGCGTCGACTGACCGCCGGGCGTTGCCGCCCACGAAGCGCCCACTTTCAGATAGGCGTTGAGCTGGTTGATGGCCGGCCGGGTGATGGCGCGCCCGGCGGCAAAGCGCCACTGCAAGTCGTCGGTGAGCTTGTAGCGGAGATTCAGGCTGGGCAGTGCGTTCTTGTAGCTGGTGTGGCCTTCCATCGGTTCGGTCAAGCCGCTGAACATCACGTCGAGCACGCTCTGCGGCCAATCGCCCAGGTCGCCGGAGGCGCTGGAGAGCGAGGGGAAGGTGACCGAGCCGTTCGAGCGCACGCTGGTGCGCACCAGGCGCAGGCCGACGTTACCGTCGAACCGGTCGTCCGGTGAGCCGAAGTACAGCGAGCCGTATATGGCCTGGGTCTTCTCCCACATGTTGTTGTCGCTCATCGGGCTTCCCGGCGTGCAGGACCCGTCGGTGGTTTCCTGCGGGCACCAGATGCCGCCTTCCAGCGCGTGCGAGCGCAGCGCGGGAATCGCCTTGCGGTAGTTGCTGACCAGCTCGCTGCTGGGGAACCACAGCGTGGTGGGTACGTTTGCATCCCCGCGATAGAAGTTGCCCAGCGTCTCGTAGGACTGCATCCAGCTCGGCAAGGTGTCGGCGCGGGCCAGGTCCTCGGGTGAGTCGTACGTCAGCCAGTGCGTGTTGAGCGCGCCCCAGTTGTACGAGCTGTTGGTGTTGTTGCTGTAGCGGTGGTTGTTGGTGGCACGGACACCCACGCGCAGCGAGCGCACCACCGCACTGTCGAAGTTGACCTCCAGGTCGATCTTGGCGGCCCGCTCCAGGCCGTAGTCGTGCTGGAGGTGGTCCATGGCGGACCACAGGATGTAGTTGTGCCCGTCGGCCAGGTAGGCCGGGTCGGTGACCGTCACGCTGGGCACGCTGCCGCTGACGTCGAGCTGGAGCGGCGGCATGTAGATCTGGTTGTAGACGGTGAAGTCCAGTGTGTTGCTGATGGATTTTGCCAGCTGCAGGTCGCCGCTCAGGATCACGTTGTCGGTGAGGTTGACCTTGAAGCCGTTGGACCAGTCGGTGGTTTGCGTGAACTGCTGGGCATCGCGGTTCGTCGTGTAGTACGCGTTGTTGCCGAACGGCCCCAGTGCCGGGTCGCCGCGCCACGCCGACGAGGTCACGGTGCCGGTCTGGAACACGCCGCGATCGTCATAGGTGAAGTTGGTGCCATCGGCCGGCAGCAGGTTGTAGAAGTTGGCCTCGTTGGACTGCACGAAGTGCTCGGACCAGTGCAGGTTGTAGTTGGAGCGGAAGAACTGGGAATAAATCTCCCAGCGGTCGTTCGGCTGCCATTGCAGGCCGCCGTAGAGACCGATGCGGCGACGATCCATGTCCATGCGCCGCCAGTTGACACCGCCGGGCACGTAGCCCTGGCCATTGGGCGCGCCATCGGCGACGGTGGCGCCGAGGTCGTTGCGCCAGTTGCCGTCGGCATCCTGCAACCAGGTGTCGGGGCCGTCGTTCCTGGTCGGGCGCAATACGTAGGGCTGCACCTGCACGCCGTCGCTGCGCGTGGCCAGCTCGGAGATCGCCACGTCGAACAACGCGCCGAACTTGCCGAAGGTATCGCTCTCCCACACGTTGCTGTACAGGAACGAGGCCGCCGGCTTGTGCTTCTTCGCCATGTCGCCTTCGTTGATGCCGAAGGAGAACGCGGTGGTCTTGCCGGTATCGAACGGCATGCGCGTGCGCAGGTTCACCGTGCCGCCGATGCCGCCTTCGATGATTTCGGCGGACGGGTTCTTGTACACATCCACGCCGGCCATCAATTCCGCCGGCACGTCCTGGAAGCCCAGCGCGCGGCCGTTGTTGGCCGAGAAGCTGGAGCGGCCGTTGAGCAGGCTGCCCACGTAGGGCAGGCCGCGGATCAGCACGCCGCTGCCCTCGGCCGCCGGATGGTTCGGGTCGTCGTCGGCCAGGAAGTGATCCACGGTGACGCCGCTGATGCGCTGCAGGGTTTCAGTGACGCTGCGGTCGGGCAGCGCGTTGATGTCCGTGGCCGTCACCGAGTCGATGATCTGGTCGGCGTTCTGCTTCAGCGATTGCGCCGACATCAGGCTGGCGCGGATGCCGGTGACCGTGATGGCACTCATGTCCGACACGGCCGGCTTGGCCGCCGCGTCCTTTTTGGATGGCGCCATCGCCGCCGACTCGGGCGCGGTCGTTGCCGCGGTATCCGTGTTGGCGTCCTGTGCCTGTGTCAGGCATGGCGCACCTACCAGCGCCATGCCCAGCGCGATCGCGGCGGCAAGCCGCGTCTCGCGAAACCGACGATTTCCGCGCGCGCGCGTTCCGCCCAGCAGCAGCTCTTGGCTGTTCCTCTTCATGTCTCCCCCTCTCGATGGATGGAGCGTGCGCAGCCCCCGCTGCACCGTCTCCATTTACCTGCGTACCAGTAAAATCCCCAAGCCTGGCCGCGGCAATTGCTATAGCCTGGATAGCGCTAACATTTTTATCTGTATACATGCGCGGCGAGCGCTTTCATATACGGTTTTTTCCAATACCACGCACGCGGTGGCGCCACCGCGCGCACTTGCCGTGCGACTGCGTCCTAATGCCGCAGCGGTACCGCCAGCACAGCATCCAGCGCGGGCTTGGGCTGGTGGTGACGATCAAACAGCAGCGGATAGTTGGTGCGGTCCGGGATCGGGTAGCCGTTCTTCCACGACATGTCGTCGGTCACGCCCCATACCGACACACGCTCCAGCTTGTCGCGCTCGCGGTGGAACAGGGCAAACAGCTCGGCGTAGCGGTCGGTCAGCTGCTGCTGCACGGCGGCAGGCAAGCCGTCGCGGTAAGGGTCGAGAAACTTCTTGAACTCCGGCAACTGGAACTGCGGGTGGGTCATGCCCTGGCCGATGATCTGGCCCTCCTTGGTCAGCGGCAACACGTCCACGTCCAGCTCGGTGATCGACACCTTGACCCCGGCGGCGGCATACGCGTCGATCGCCGCCTTGATGTCCTCCAGCGACGGATAATCCAGGCCCCAGTGGCCCTGGATGCCGACGCCATCGATGCGCACGCCGTGCGCCTTGAGCATCTTCACCATGCGCACGATGCCGGCGACCTTCGCCGGCCGCCACGCGTTGAAGTCGTTGTAGTACAGCTCCGTGTCCGGCGCGTAGCGCGCGGCATTGCCGAAGGCCAGCCGCATCAACTCGTCGCCGTCGCCGATGCCGCGCACCCAGGTCGTGTCGCGGTAGTTGCCGTCATCGCCGATCTGCTCGTTGACCACGTCCCAACTGTCAACGCGCCCGGCGTAGCGCCCAGCCACTTTCTCGATGTACTGGCGCATGCGCTCGGCCAGCTGCTTGCTCGGCAGCGGCTTGCCGGCGGTGTCCTCGAAAAACCAGTCCGGCGTCTGGTTGTGCCACACCAGCGTGTGACCGACGATGAACATGTGATGCTTCTGGCCGAAATCGACGAACGCGTCCGCCGCCTTGAAATCCCACTGGTCGGGCAACGGATGCACCACCTCGACCTTCATCGCGTTTTCCAGCGTGATCGCGTTGAAATGCTTCAGCACCAACGCCTGCGACGCCGCGTTCTTGCCACTGACGATGTCGTCATTGACGGCCGTGCCGACGAGGAAGTCATTGGCGTACGCCTGCTTGAGCGTGGTGGCCGGCGCGTCCGCGGCGTACGCGGGCAGCACGCAGGCGACCAGTGCCAGGCCGAGGGTGCACGTCAGGGAACGCATCAGGCGACGTGGGATTCGCGGGTGGGACATCGTGCTGCTCCAGTGGTGACCAGTTTGCTGAAAAGGCTCGGATTCACCACCGATGATAGCCAGATCGGTTCAATGAACCCGGCCCCTCGTTTCAACCCTCATTTCGTTGATCGGGAGGCCCGGCCCCAAGCCTGCATTGGCCTGCGGTTGCGCGTATCCGCAACCGGCACTGGGCAGGAGGCGCCTGCGGAGGCGCTTCCATATGGACGTCCATACGGCTGCATGTCACAGAGTTCACGCTTGCGAGACAGCCCGCCTGCCGGGCGTGTCTCCCGCTGCGGTCAATGTCTGTGCCAGCCGGTTCGCTGCGCCCCTTATTTCGGGCATGGCCGTGCATTCCCACAGGTTTCCGCGCAGCAGCGAGCCGATGCCGTAAAGCCTGGGCTGGGGGTTGCCGTCGGCATCCAGCAGCTGGCCGTCCGCTTCCGCAACGATGCCGAGCTGCAGCGGATCGGGTGCCGTCAGCCCTTCCCGAAGGAGTTGGGCCAATAGCGGATCGCGTGCGTAAGCGAGTGCGATTCGACGGCGCTGAAGGTTTTGCTGAACAGCTGCGGCTCATTCCCTCCCGGGGCCAGGATGGTCGAGTCCGGCATCGTTGCATTCGGACTTCCCCTCGGTCCCGCAGGCGATGCGTCCGACCGTGTGAAATAGGCCCCGAAGCCGGCGGCCATCTGCAGACGCTGCGTTGCCAGACCTGACTCCGTGATTTCCGACTCGTTGATTTCATGCCTTTAGTCATGGGTGATCCGCAGGCGCATTGGGTACGATCGGGGTTTGCCCACGTCGAGAGTCCTCCATGAAACATCCCGTCGCGCTGGCCCTGGCCATAGCCCTGTCCGGCTCCGTGGCCGGTTGCACCGATACCGCATCCGGCAAGAAGGAATCCGCCACGTCCCAGGCGCAGAGCCCGGCAGTCGCCACCGACAGCAGCAATCCGTTTTTCGCTGAAAGCCCACTGCCGCTGCATTACCCGCAGTTCGACAAGATCAAGGACAGTGATTTCGCGCCCGGTTTCGACCGCGGCATGGCCGATCAGCTGAAGGAAGTGGCGGCAATTGTCGACAACGTTGAGGCGCCGACGTTCGACAACACCATCCTCGCGCTGGAGAAATCCGGGCAGATCCTGAACCGCACCTCGACCGTGTTCTTCAGCCTCGTTGGCGTGGACACCAACGATGCGCGCAAGGCGATCCAGGCCGAATACGCGCCGAAGCTGGCCGCGCATCGCGACGCGATCGCGTTGAACCCGAAACTGTTCGAGCGCATCCAGACGCTGTACGACACGCGTGACAGCCTGGGCCTGGACGCGGAAGGCGTGCGCCTGATCGAGCGCTACCACACCGATTTCGTGCGCGCCGGCGCCAAGCTGTCCGAGGCCGACAAGGCACGGCTGAAGACCATCAACGGCGAGCAGGCCAGGCTGGGCACGCAGTTCAGCCAGAACGTGCTGGCCGAGGTCAACGATTCGGCCGTGGTGGTGGACACCAAGGAAGAGCTGGCCGGCCTCAGCGACGAACAGATCGCCGCGGCCGCCGCTGCCGCGAAGGAGAAGGGCCTGGACGGCAAGTACGTCATCGCCCTGCTCAACACCACCGGCCAGCCGCCGGAAGCGCAGTTGCAGAACCGCGCCCTGCGCGAGCGCTTGCACAAGACCTCGGTGGCCCGCGGCAGCCGCGGCAACAAATATGACAACACCGCCATCGTGTCGCAGATGCTGAAGCTGCGCGCGGAGAAGGCGAAGATGCTCGGCTATCCGACCTATGCCGCCTACGTGCTGGCCGACGAAACCGCCAAGACGCCCGAAGCGGTCAATGCCATGCTGACCCAGCTGGCACCGCCGGCCGTGGCCAATGCGAAGCGCGAGGGCGCAGCGTTGCAGGCGATGATCGACAAGGAGCAGGCGGCGAAGGGCGAGCCGACGTTCCAGCTTGAGCCGTGGGACTGGGCGTACTACACCGAGAAGGTGCGCGCCGAGAAATACAACTTCGACGAGAGCCAGCTCAAGCCGTACCTGGAGATGAAGAATGTGCTGGAAAACGGCGTGTTCTACGCCGCCGGCCAGCTCTACGGCCTCAGCTTCAAGCAGCGCACCGACCTGCCGGTCTACAACCCCGACGTGCTGGTGTACGACGTGTTCAACGCGGATGGCTCGCAGCTGGCGATCTTCCTGGCCGACATGTACGCGCGTCCGTCCAAGCGCGGCGGTGCCTGGATGAACTCCTACGTCGACCAGTCGGCGCTGACCGGCAACCTGCCGATCGTCGCCAACCACCTCAACATCACCAAGCCGGCCAGCGGCCCGACCCTGCTGACCTGGGACGAGGTGACCACCGCGTTCCACGAGTTCGGTCATGCGCTGCACGGCATGTTCTCGAACGTGGAATACCCGTACTTCAGCGGCACCAGCGTGCCGCGCGATTTCGTCGAGTTCCCGTCGCAGGTCAACGAGATGTGGTCCGACTGGCCCAGCGTGCTGGCCAATTACGCCAAGCACTACCAGACCGGCGAGCCGATGCCGAAGGCACTGCTCGACAAGGTGCTGGCCAGCTCCAAGTTCAACCAGGGCTTTGCCACCACCGAATACCTGGGCGCGGCGATGCTGGACCAGAGCTGGCACCAGCTCGGCGCCGACCAGATCCCCGCCGCCGATGGCGTGATGGCGTTCGAAGCGGCTGCGCTGAAGGCGAACGGCACCGATTACACAGCGGTGCCGCCGCGCTATCGCACGCCGTATTTCAGCCACATCATGGGCGGCTACGCGGCCGGCTATTACGCCTACATCTGGTCCGAAGTGCTGGACGCCAACACGGTCGAATGGATCAAGACCCACGGCGGTCTGACCCGCGCCAATGGCGACCGCTTCCGCCAGACCCTGCTGTCGCAGGGCGGCAGCAAGGATGCACTGCAGTTGTTCCATGACTTCACCGGCCAGGAGCCGAAAATCCAGCCGCTGCTCGAACGTCGCGGGTTGGATGTTGCGAACGACTGACGCATTCGTCCGCTGAAAAACAAAGCCGCCCGGAGCGATTCGGGCGGCTTTGTTGTGCCTGCCCGCCGATGCGTGTCGGGCGGGTTGCTGACAGTGGCGCATAAAGAAACCCGCAGAGGGGGAGTCTGCGGGTTTCGGGGGGTCCATCTTTGTATGCATGAAACCGGAGGGGAACCGGGTCATGCGGTGGGAGTGTTGTCTCACGACATGGGTGTTACTGTACTACATAGTTTGTTAATGAAACATAACCTGATGTCTGCGGTACGCGTTCCGAAGGAGGAGGAAAGCTCCTGTTTTGGAAATTTCGGTACGCCGGATACGGGAAAGAGCAAGAGCATCGCGACTGAAGTCGCTCCCACAGGGGCGTTTTGCTGCCGGCAAGACGAGCAAGATCGGAGTCAGGGAGGTGAACCTGACTCCGTCAGGTCTCACCGGCGCAACTCCAACAGCAAGACGCCGTGCGCGGCGACCGCGTGATTCACGGCGGCCAGCTTGCCCAGGCTCCTCGCACCCCAGACGTCGCGTACGGAATAGCTGCCCTGCGCAAGCCCGTACTTCGCAAATCCGGCTTTCACCGTAGTTGCCGTATCGCTGGTGTTGAACAGCGCCAGGTAGTCCGCCCCGTCCGCATGCGACGTCCATGCGATGACCGCCCCATCCTGTCCCGCGAGACGTTGGCCTTCGCCGCGCTGGTCCATCGCGATCACCGCGGGGTTGGTCAGCAGCGCCTGGGTCCAGTCATCCAGTTTGGTGAGGTTGCCGCCGAAGAACAGTGGCGAGCGGGCGATCGACCACAGCGTCACCAGGGTGCGCTGCTCGTCGCGGGTCAGTCGCGTGGTTCGCTGTTTGCCCTCGCCGGGGACCGGGCCGAGCCAGCCCAGCGGCAGCATGTCGGCGTCGGGCCAGTTGCCCGGCTTTACGTGGCTGGCCCAGCTCGCGATCACGGCGAACTGCGCTTTCACGTTCTGCGACCACTCGCCGTTGTCCTCCCAGTGGTCCCAGACGTCGTTGGAGATGCGCCAGAGCTGTGCGTTCCGGCCGAGCTCCGCGGCCTGTTCCAGCGGCGCGGGGCCGGGCGAGAGGCTCAGGATCATGGGCCGCCCCGTCTTCACGATGGCGCGGTGGATCATGCGGATCTCGTCGCCCTTGTACGGATGCGAAGCGATGCAGTCGACCTTGATGTAATCCACGTCCCAGCTTGCATACTGCCGCATCAGCGAGTCGTACCAGGCCTGGCCGGCGGCGTTGTCCTTCACGCCGAAGTTGTCGGGATTCCACGGGCAGGTGTCGCCTGTGTCCGCCGCATCGACGGCGTGGAACGCGCTGCCCGCGATCGGCAGGTTGCCGGCCACGGCCTGTTTGGTGATGCCGCGGATGATGTGGATGCCGAACTTCAACCCCTGCGCATGGACGTAGTCGGCCAGCGGCTTGAACCCCGCCGCCCCCGTCGCCGTGGCGAAGCGGTTGAGCGCGGGTTCGTAGCGCCCGTTGGCATCGATGCGGTAATGCAGTGTCTCGGGCTTCGAGGCATCCTGCGGGTTCGCCAGGTACCAGCCCTCATCGACCACGGCGTACTGGTAGCCGGCCGCCTTCAGCCGCGTCGCCAGCACGTCCACGTTGGCGCGGTACTGCGCCTCATCGATCGTCAGGCCGTAGGAATCCCAACTGTTCCAGCCCATCGGCGGTGTGGGAGACAGCGTGGCCTGCTGCGCTTGTGCCTGCGCTGCAACGGCGAGGGCCGCCGCGCCTGCAATCCGCCAAAGAGTTTTCAACATGTCTCTGCGCCTTGGTTGAGTCATTACGGGTGAAGGCCGCCGGATGCCGATCGAGCCGCACGGACAGATGGCGGGTTCCCGTTAGAGCTTGTACGCCTGCTTCGGCAACCGATACGCCAGATCCACCGCCACCTCCACCGCCTCGTCCTCATCCAGCCGATGCTCGGCCACCAGCTTGGCCAGGAACGCGCAGTCGATGCGGCGGGCCACGTCGTGGCGGGCGGGGATGGACAGGAAGGCGCGGGTGTCGTCGTTGAAGCCGACGGTGTTGTAGAAGCCGGCGGTGCTGAGGGTCTGTTCGCGGAAGCGCCACATGCCTTCGGGCGCATCGTGGAACCACCATGCCGGGCCCAGCAGCAGGCACGGATAATGGCCGGCCAGCGGGCCCAGTTCGCGCGAGTAGGTGCTCTCGTCCAGGGTGAACAGGATCAGCCGGAAGTCGGGCTCGTTGCCGAAGCGGTCCAGCAGCGGTTTCAGTGCGTGCACGTACTCGGTGCGCACCGGGATATCGGCGCCCTTGTCGCGGCCGAACTTCTCGAACAGGCCCTGGTTGTGATTGCGGAAACAGCCAGGGTGCAGCTGCATCACCAGGCCGTCGTCCAGGCTCATGGCCGCCATTTCGGTGAGCATCTGGCCGCGGAAGGTGGCCGCTTCGGCGGCCGAGAATTGGCCGCGCACGATCTTGTCGAACAGCTTGCGCGCCTCATCGACCGGAAGGTCCGCGGTGGTGCAATCTGGGTGACCGTGATCGGTGGAGGTGGCGCCCAGCGAGGCGAAGAAGGCGCGGCGCTGGCGGTGGGCGCGCAGGTAGCCTTCCCACGTATGGACGTCCTCGCCGGTGATCTCGCCAAAGCGTTGCAGGGCCGAAGGAAACTGCTCGTGTTCGGGGTCGATCACCGGGTCGGGTCGGTACGCGGTGATGACGCGGCCGGACCAGCCGCTGTCGCGGATCGCCGCGTGGTGGGTCAACGGATCCAGCGGCGATTCGGTGGTGGCGATCACCTCGATATTGAAGCGTTCGAACAGCGCGCGAGGACGGAACGTGTCGGTCTGCAGCGCCTCGGTGATGGTGTCGTAGTACGCGTCCGCATTGCCCGCATCCAGCCGCTGGCGCAGGCCGAACACTTCATGGAATACATGGTTCAGCCACATCGACGAAGGCGTGCCGCGGAACAGGTGGAAGCGCTCGGCAAACAGCCGCCACGCCTCGCGCGGATCCACCTCGGCGCGCGTGCCATCGCGGCGCGGAATGCCCAGCGCATCCAGCGGCACGCCCTGGCTGTAGAGCATGCGGAACACGTAGTGATCCGGCACCAGCAGCAGCTCGGCGGCATTGGCGAATGGTGCGTTGCCGGCGAACCATGACGGGTCGGTGTGGCCGTGCGGACTGACGATGGGCAACTGCGCCACCTGCGCGTACAGGCGGCGAGCGATGGCGCGCTGCGCGGGGTCGGCGGCGAACAGGCGGTTCTCGTCCAGGACGAGCGGCTTTGACTGGGAGGAATTTCCGGCAAGGCTCATGGCGATGGCATATCAGCAGTGGGGAATGGCTCCATTCTCCTCGCAAAGGGGGAGAACGGAGGCGTGATCAACGGCGGATGCTTTCGGGTGCACCGAGATAACTGTCGCGCGGCGGGCCCCGCACGATCTCGATGCGCTGGAACACCACGCCCGGATCGATGCGCCACAGCGTCAGCGTCTGCGCGCCTGCCCTGACCTTGTGCCGGGACACCACGACGTCGACGCTGTCGGCGACGGCCTTGTTCCAGGCCATGAAATCCGCCTTGCCCGGCGTGGGGTCGAGCTTGATCGTCACGATTTGCGGCGCTTCGTCACCGATCGAGACGCCGAAACGCAGCCCGTCGCTGCCGCGGAAATCGAGCGTGGGCGACACGGTGACACGCACATCCACCTCGCCGTCGCGTTGCAGCCATACCGGATATTCCAGACGCGGACCGTTGCCGCCAGCCGTGTTGCTCGGCGCCGTTGCCGGCAAGGCGGTGACCGCGGAAAGGGTGCGGCCAAGGTTGGGGATCGTGGTCCAATGAACGCCCTCGCCATCGACCTTGCGCGCATAGTGCGCGGCCTCGATGGCCACGACACCACGGCTCTCGATGAAGCCGCTCATGCGCGTGTTGTCGCGCCGCACGGGCACGTCGATGTGCACCTCGGTGCCGTCGCTGCCGCGCACATACAGTTCGGCGGTGTGCGTGCCTGGCGGCACCGCCTTCCAGTCCACGTCCAGCCGCAACTTGCTGGCATCAATGATCTTGCCGCTGGCCGGCGTGACCCGCAGCCACGGCTGCGACGGCTTCGCCGCGAAGGTGAACGGCGCGCCGCCGCGGTTGAACACCACCACCTCCTGCGACGCGGCGCCGTACGACTCCAGCGGCGCCAACTTCGCGCTTTGTGCGACATGTGGCAGCGCACGCGCGTCGCCCTCGATCGCCACGCCCATCACGCCATCGGCCGGCACATCCACCCGCGACAGCGCCGGCAGCACGTTGCGCTCGGGCTGTTGCCAGTAGGTATAGCCGATGTGCGTCTGCGACATCATGTGGGCCCACTTGCCGCCGGCGATGTCCTGCTCGTAGACGCGCGCCAGCTCGGCGTCGCGCGCGAAAAGACGCTCGGCCTCCTTCGCCCATGCGTTGGCCGAGGCGCGGCCCTGCTGCGCGTACAGCCGGTTGCGCGCCACCGCCACGTACAGCGCGTTGAGGTTGGCGCTGGCCAGGATCGGGTACTCGACCAGTTCGTAGTACGCGTCGTGATACGTGCCGCCCAGTGCCTTGCCGATGCGTTGCGCCTTGTCCGCCAGCGCCTGCCAGTCGGCCAGCACGCGGTCGGCCTCGTGATAGTTCGTGAGGCTGAATGTGTCGGGCGACAACAGCTCCGGTTTGCGTCGCGCGTTGTACTGCGTGTAGCGGGTCAGCAGCTCGCCGATGGCGGCGGCGTGTTCGCTGCCGAACTGTTGCGCGGCCCAGTCGGCGGCATAGCCGTCCAGTCGCTCAAGCGTCATTGCCTGCGGGTTCCACGCCAGGTCGAGGAAGAAGCTGATGGGAAATTCCAGCGGCTTGATGTCGCCCACGTTGGCGATCCACAACTGGTTGGCGCCATAGGCCGAAGCCAACCGCATCTGTTCCCAGGTGCGCTCGATCTGGCTGCTGGCGATCCACTTGTAGTTGCGCGGCCCGCCCACGTAGTCGAAGTGGTAGTAGATGCCGTAGCCGCCGGCGCGTTTGTCGCCCAGCTTGGGCACGCGGCGCAGGTTGCCCCAGTTGTCGTCGGCAAACAGCAGCGTCACGTCGTCGGGCACGCGCATGCCTGCGTCGAAATAGTCCTGCACTTCCTTGTACAGCGCCCACACCTGCGGCGTCTGCTCGGCCGGCTTGCCGGTGACGTCGGCGATGATCTTGCGCTGGTCGGCCACGATGCGTTCCAGCAGGCCGATGGCGGTGCCCTGGGTCATCGGCTCGTCGCCGTCGCCGCGCATGCCCACGGTCACCAGGCTTTCGTGGTGATCCATGCGCTCGATGCCGCCACGCCAGAACTTGCGCAGCGCCTCGGGGTTCTTCGAATAATCCCAGGGCCCGTGACCGTAGCGTTCCCACTCCGCGTGGGCACGCATCAGCGGTTCGTGGTGCGAGGTGCCGATGACCACGCCGTATGCATCGGCCAGCACCGGGTTCTCGGCGTCGTCGTCGGCGAACGCGCTGCCCCACATCGCCGGCCACAAGGTGTTGGCCTTGAGGCGCAGGATCAGCTCGAAAACGTGGGCGTAGAACTTGTGGTTGAAGCCGCCGAACTTCGCCCGCGCGAAGCCGCCGAGCGCGGGCTCCTCGTCGTTGATGAAGATGCCGCGGTAACGCACCACCGGCGCATCGACGAAGCGCCCGGGCGCCGCGTACAGCGCCGCGAGGCGCGGCACCGGCACGTCGGCCCACCACGTCCACGGCGAGACGCCGATCCGGCGCGACACTTCGTAGATACCGAAAATGGTGCCGCGCTTGTCGGCGCCGATGATCAGCAGCGCGCGGTCGATGCCCGGTTCGGGACGCTCGACCACCTGCAAGGCGTACGCCTCCCAGCGGCCGGTGACGTCGCTCACGTCGAGGTGTTTGTCGCGCACGATGCGGTCGATGCGCGGACTGTGGCCCAGTGTGCCGATGATGATCGCGGCGTGACCGGATGCCGGCGTGTCGGTGGTGAACGCCGCTTGCGTACCGGCCACCGAGGAAAGATCCGATTGCAGATCGTGTGCGGCGCGCAATACGCCGGGGTAATCCTGCGCATCGGCCACGATGGTCGCTGGTGTATTGGCCTCGATCAAAGCGGCGGCGCCGGGCGCCGCGTGGGCGCACACGGCCGCTGGCTGCGTGCAGTCGGTGGCCGCATGAACGCTGGTGCCCGCCAGCAGTGCGACAACCGCGAAGACAAGACACCGCACGCTCATTTGGCTGGGCCTTTGACGCCGCGCACGTAACCGCGCAACCACCGCATCGCCGGCCGTCCGTGGCGGCGACTGTCGACGAGATACGCACGCCCCTTCTCGCGCCACAGGTGGGCCAGGAAGGTTTCGATCTTTTTCATTGGCCCTCTCCGACGAGCTGGGGATCAAGGGTTTGTGGTGGTGCCGAGCGACGCGGGTTGCAGGCGCGGGGCCAGCGCGTGCACGGCGAGCAGGGCGAGCAGATAGGCCGAGCCGGCCATGATGAACAACGGCACGTAGCTGCCGGTGGCCTGCAGCAGGAAGCCGGCGAACGTGGCGATCAACATGCCGCCGACCGCGCCGGCAAAGCCGCCGATGCCGACCACCGAGGCCACCGCGCGCCGCGGGAACAGATCCGAGGCCAGCGTGAACAGGTTGGCCGACCAGCCTTGGTGGCCGGCCGTTGCCAGCCCGATCAACGCCACCGCCACCCACATGTGGCGGGCGTTGGCGGCAAACACGATGGGGACCACGCACAGGGCGCAGGCCAGCATCGCGCCCTTGCGGGCCCGGTTGGCGCTCCAGCCCCGACGGATCAGGTAGCCGGCCAGCCAGCCGCCGGCGATACTGCCGACGTCGGCGGTCACGTAGATCGCGATCAGCGGCAGGCCCAGTTCCAGCAGGGACAGGCCGTACGTGCTGTGCAGGAATTTGGGCAGCCAGAACAGCAGGAACCACCAGATCGGATCAGTCATGAACTTGCCGACGATGAACGCCCACGCCTGGCGGTGGTGCAGGATCGTTGCCCACGGCACGCGGGTGGTTGGTTCGGCGGGATCGCTCTGGATATAGGCCAGTTCGGCGGACGAGAGTTTTGGTTGCCGCTCCGGCGTCCGGTAGGTCAGCAGCCATGTGGCCAGCCATGTGGCACTGAGCACGCCGGTAAACAGGAACGCGGCCTGCCAACCCCACGCCACGGCGATGAGGGGCACCACCATCGGCGCCACGATGGCGCCGATATTGGAGCCCGAGTTGAAAATGCCGGTAGCCAATGCGCGCTCGCGCCGCGGAAACCATTCGGCAACGGTCTTGATCGCGGCCGGGAAGTTGCCGGCCTCGCCCAGTCCCAGTGCGAACCGGGCCAGCGCGAATCCCAACACGCTGGCGGCCAGCGTGTGGCTCATCGCCGCCAGGCTCCAGATACCGATGGAGAGGGCGTAGCCGATGCGCGTGCCGAAGCGGTCGATGATCGCGCCGGCGCACAGCAGGCCGATGGCGTAGGCGCACTGGAACGCGGTGACGATGTAGCCGTACTCGATCTCGTTCCAGCCGATCTGGTTTTGCAGGAACGGCGCCAGCACGCCGAGCACCTGGCGGTCGATGTAGTTGAGTGTGGTGGCCGCCAGCAGCAGCGCGCAGACGCGCCAGCGGTATCGGCCCCCTTTCCCGGGCGGCGTGGTGGCAGCGTCGATGGCGTTCATGTCGATCTCCCTTGGCGATAGGCCGGCCGCGATGGCGGCGCGTCGTGGTTGATGGGCGGTCTGGTGTGTGCCCATCAAGCCGGCCCAGCGTCATCCTGACGGTGATAGCGCTACCAGTGAAAACAGGCCCCATCGGGCAGGTCGCTGCCTTTGTGCCGTCCGTGGAAATCTCCCCTCACCCAACTACTTGTTTTACCGCTTTATGCCACATCCGGATACCCCCGTCGAATGCTGCTTTGCAGCGTGCGGGGTGCTAGTGTTAGCGCTATCTTTTTGAAATAAGTAGGGTGGCCCGCCGTGTGCGGTGGACTGCATGGACCCCTCGACAATAAAAGCGAATATCAGGGTTGGAAGGGGGACTCCGGTGCAGGTATCCGTCGCAGACCCCGCCGCCGTGGCGCGGGGGCGGTGGCTTTTGCCATGGGGTACCCGATACTTTCTGACGCAACAAACCGCCATGTCGTAGATTGGCGGCAGTGACACCGGCGGCCCGCCCGACGCAGACGCATCGAGCGGGCCGCCATATGTGCGACATCGATTGTTCGTCGCTCGACGCGCCGCCAGGCATGCATCACGGCGGTCGCCAGGCAGCGGGCGAAGGTGGCGTGACACTCCTCTCAGGCGCGACAGCGCGGAAGCGGTCCATCATGAAGCCATCCACAACCACGCGTAGCGCCACCGACCGGCTTTCGGTCACGGAAAAAGTCGGGTACAGCCTGGGCGACCTGGCCGCCAACCTGATCTTCCAGACGTTGATCACGTTCCTGGCCTTCTTCTATACCGACGTTTTCGGCATTCCCGCCGGCACGGCGGCCAAGATTATCTTCGTCGTCGGCCTGCTGGGAGCGTTCGTGTTCACCCCGGTGGTGGCGCTGCTGGCCGACCGCACCAATACGCGTTGGGGCAAATTCCGGCCGTGGATCCTGTGGACCGCGATCCCGTTCGGCGCACTGGCGCTGCTGGCCTTCAGCACGCCCGACCTGGCACCGGGCGGCAAGGTCATCTACGCGGCCACGACCTACACCCTGCTGGTGATGGTCTACGCCGCCAGCAACCTGCCGTACTCGGCGCTCAGTGGCGTGCTGACCGGCAGCATGGCCGAGCGCAACAGCATGTCGTCCTATCGCTTCGTGGCGGTGATGGTTGCGCAACTGATGGTGCAGTCGCTGCTGCTTCCGCTGGTGCTGATCCTCGGCGGCGGCGACAAGGTGCAGGGCTTCCACAATGCGATGCTGCTGTTCGCGGGGGTCGGCACGGTGTTCTTGCTGATCACCTTCTTCACCACCCGCGAGCGCATCGTCCCGGCGCCGGAGCAGAAATCCAGCGTCCGCCAGGATCTGGCCGACCTGGCCGGCAACCGCCCGTGGATGGTCATGCTGCTGCTGACCATCATGGTGTTCACCACGCTGGCGTTGAAGGGCGGCACCTACGTCTACTACTTCGAGTATTACCTGGACGAACCGGCGCTGGCGGCGTTCCTGCATGGCATCGGCTTCAACAGGTTCATCGACGGGCTCAACGCGCTGCTCACCGGCATTGGCCTGACCAAGTTCCAGTGGCCGGAAGACCCGGCGACCTCGGCGTTCAGCCTGTTCAACGCCGGCGGCATCATCTTCATGATCGTCGGCATCGGCTTCTCCAAGCGGTTGGCCGACCGTTTCGGCAAGCGCGACGTGTTCGGCGCGGCGCTGTTCGTCTCCACCTTGTTCCTGCTGGCGTTCCTGACCTTTCCGCCGGACCGGATCGGGCTGGTGTTCGTTGCGCAGATCCTGCACGGCTTCTTCTACGGCATCACCATCCCGCTGCTGTGGGCGATGACCGCCGACGTGGCCGACTACTCGGAGTGGAAGAACAACCGCCGCGCCACCGCGATCATCTTCTCGGCCATGTTGTGCGGCCTGAAGCTGGGCCTGAGCATCGGCGGCGCGCTGGTTGCCGGCCTCCTCGCCCACTACGGCTACGAGGCCGGTGCGCCGACCCAGGCCGCCGCCACGGTCGATGGCATCCGCCTGTCGATCAGCCTTTACGCCGCGCTGCCGTTCCTGGCCTGCGTGGGGTTGTTGTTCTTCTACAAAATCAACAAGCCGATGGAGTCGCGCATCGAGCTCGAGCTCGAGCAGCGTCGGCGATTGGCCGAGGAGGCAGTCTGATGTCGAACCCTTCCACCGACGGCGTGCCGGAAAACCCCACTCCGGCCGAAGTGCAGGCGCTCACCGCGCAGGCGATCTCCAAGCCGCTGGTCACGCATATCTACACCGCCGATCCTTCCGCGCATGTGTTCGACGGGGCGATCTACATCTACCCGTCGCACGACGTCGAGGGCGGCGTGCCGTTCAACGACAACGGCGACCACTTCTGCATGGAGGACTATCACGTCTTCCGCATGGCATCGCCCGACAGCGAGGCGGTCGACTGCGGCGTGGCCCTGCACGTGAAGGATGTGCCCTGGGCCGAGCGCCAGATGTGGGCGCCGGATGCCGCGCGAAAAAACGGCAAGTACTACCTCTATTTCCCGGCCAAGCGCCCCGACGGCATCTTCCAGATCGGCGTGGCCGTGGGCGACCGCCCGGAAGGCCCGTTCAAGCCCGAGCCGCAGGCGATCGAGGGCAGCTACTCCATCGACCCGGCGGTCTTCGCCGACGAGGATGGCGAGCACTACATGTACTTCGGCGGTCTCTGGGGCGGCCAACTGCAGAAATACCGCGACAACACCTACGCCGAGGCGAACGAGGAACCGGCGGCGCACGAACCCGCCCTGGGTCCGCGCGTGGCCCGGCTCGACGCGGCCATGACCGGCTTCGCCGAAGCGCCGCGCGAGATCGTCATCCTCGACGAACACGGCAAGCCGCTGCTGGCGGGCGACCACGACCGACGCTATTTCGAAGGGCCGTGGATGCATCGCTACAAGGGCACGTACTACCTGTCCTACTCCACCGGCAACACGCATTTCCTGTGCTACGCCACCAGTGACAACCCGTACGGGCCGTTCACCTACCAGGGCCGCATCCTGTCCCCGGTGGTGGGTTGGACGACGCACCATTCGACTTGCGCGTTCGGCGACAAGTGGTACCTGTTCTATCACGACGCCTTGTTGTCCGGCGGCGTGACGCACCTGCGCTCGATCAAGATGACCGAGCTGCAGCACGACGAGCAGGGCCGCATCGTGACGCTGCACCCGTATGGCGCCTGAGCAGACGGATACCGACGTCACCGCCGAGCTTGCGCCGGGGCCGCTGCTGCGGATCGGGCATGGCCCGTTGTCGGTCGATATCGCGCCGGTTGCCGGCGGGCGCGTGGCGCAGGTGATGTTCGATGGCGTCGCCTGGCTGGTGGATTACGGCCCGCAGAACCAGGCGGCGATCGCCTGGGGCAGCTTCCCCATGCTGCCGTGGGCCGGTCGCGTACGGCGCGGGAAGTTCGATTTCCACGGCCCTCGCCAGTTGCCGGTGAACCTGGGTGATCACGCCATCCACGGCGTGGCGCTGCTGCTGCCGTGGCAGGTGGACGAGCACTCGGCCACGCATGTGGCGATGTCGCTGCCGCTGCCGCGCGACCACCGCTGGCCGTTCGGCGGCCGTGCCCACCAGCGCATCGAGGCACGCGAGCGGGAATTGCACATGACGCTGTCGGTGACCGCCGGGGAGCAGGCCATGCCGGTCACCCTGGGTTGGCATCCGTGGTTCCTGAAGCCCGATCGCCTCGACTTCCAGCCGTCGCGTTTCTACCCCCGCGACGCCGAAGGCATGGCGACCCTGCCGTTGGCCGAGCCGCCGCCGGGGCCGTGGGACGATTGCTTCATCAACGAGCAGCCGGTCGTGCTGGCGCGTGGGCCGCAGCAATTGCGGCTGACGTCGAGTTGCGACCACTGGGTGGTCTACGACCAGCCGGCGCACGCCACCTGCGTCGAACCGCAGAGCGGCCCGCCCGATGCGTTCAACCTTGGCTCGGCGCAACAGCTCGAGCCCGGCGCCACGCTGTCGGCGTGGTACCGCCTGGCGTGGGATTGATCCGCACTCCACGCCGACGGCTGTTGTAGGAGCGGCTTCAGCCGCGATGCTCTTCTTCGACCAGCGGCAAAAGCATCGCGGCTGAAGCCGCTCCTACAAAAAGAGCTCCGGCCCAACGAAAAAGCCCCGCACTTGGCGGGGCTTTTCGTTGATGGCGCGGTAGCGCTTATTCCACGTCGAGGAACGAGCGCAGTTGCTCCGAGCGGCTGGGATGGCGCAGCTTGCGCAACGCCTTGGCCTCTATCTGGCGGATACGCTCGCGGGTGACGTCGAACTGCTTGCCGACCTCCTCCAGCGTGTGATCGGTATTCATGTCGATACCGAAGCGCATGCGCAGCACCTTCGCCTCGCGCGGGGTGAGCCCGCCGAGCACGTCGCGCACGGTTTCCATCAGGCCCGTTTCCGTCGCCGAGTCGATCGGCGAGCTGGCGTTGCCGTCCTCGATGAAATCGCCCAGGTGCGAATCCTCGTCGTCGCCGATCGGGGTCTCCATCGAAATGGGTTCCTTGGCGATCTTCAACACCTTGCGGATCTTGTCCTCGGGCATCTCCATTTCCTTGGCCAGTTCTTCCGGCGTGGCCTCGCGGCCAAACTGCTGGAGCATCTGGCGGGAAATGCGGTTCAACTTGTTGATCGTCTCGATCATGTGCACCGGGATGCGGATGGTGCGCGCCTGGTCGGCGATCGAGCGGGTGATCGCCTGGCGGATCCACCAGGTGGCGTAGGTCGAGAACTTGTAGCCGCGGCGGTATTCGAACTTGTCGACCGCCTTCATCAGGCCGATGTTGCCCTCCTGGATCAGGTCCAGGAACTGCAGGCCGCGGTTGGTGTACTTCTTGGCGATCGAGATCACCAGGCGCAGGTTCGCCTCGACCATTTCCTTCTTGGCGCGGCGCGCGCGCGCCTCACCGCTGGCCATGGCGCGGTTGATGTCCTTGATGTCGATCAGCGGCAGGAACAGCTTGCGCTCGATGGCCGCCAGCTTCTCCTGCTCCGCGTCGATCGCCTCGCGATGAGTCTTGACGTTCGGCGACCACTTCTGGCGCTTGCGGCTCAGCTCGGCCGCCCACTCGAGGTTGCCCTCGTTGCTGGGGAAGGTCTTGATGAACTCGGTCTTGGGCATCTTCACCTGCTTGACGAAGATGTCCATCAGCGCGCGCTCGTGGTGTCGGATATCGCCCACCACTTCGCGCAGTTTGCGCACGAAGCCGTCGATCAGCGCGCTAGGCAGCTTGAGCTTCAGGAACTCCTCGGCCATCTGGTCGCGCAGCTTCACGATCTTCTTGTCGGTGATGCTGTCGGCCTTGGGCGCGGCCTTCTGGAACTTGGCGTAGTAGTCGCGCAGCAGTTCCATGCGGCGCTTGACCTCTTCCGGATCGGGTCCGGTCGGGCCGGCCTCTTCCTCTTCCTCGTCTTCGTCCTCGTCGTCGCCTTCGGACTCGTCGTTGGGATCGGGCTCGGGCAGCAGCGCGGCGGCGGCTTCCTTTTCCTTGCGGGCGAGGTCGGCGGCTTCTTCCAGGTCCAGGAAGCCGGCCAGGATTTCACTGAGGCGGCGCTTGCCGTCCAGGTGCTGGTCGTACTCTTCCAGCAGCAATTCGATGGTGAGCGGGAAGCTGGCCAGCGCGGTCTGCACCTGGCCCAGGCCTTCCTCGATGCGCTTGGCGATGGCGATCTCGCCTTCGCGGGTCAGCAGCTCGACCGTGCCCATCTCGCGCATGTACATGCGCACCGGGTCGGTGGTGCGGCCGACCTCGGCGTCGACGGCGGAGAGCAGCGCCACGGCTTCTTCGGCGGCGGCTTCGTCGTCGCCGGAGGTGTTGCCGGGGGCGGCGCCATCGGCGATGGTGTCGGTATCCGGTGCGGCGTCGTGGACTTCAATGCCGACGCCCTTGAGCACCGCCATGATGTCTTCGATCTGCTCCGGATCGACGACGTCGTCGGGCAGGTGGTCGTTGATTTCGGCGTACGTCAAATAACCCTGCTCCAGACCCTTGGAGATGAGTGCTTTGATTTCCGACTGTTGCTCGTGGGGAGCTTTGCTATTCATTAACCGACCACCGCGGGGTTCAAGAACCGGACATTATAGCGATATGCTGCTTTTTTGACCAGTTTGCAAGTGAGAAATCGTCAGGATGGACCACGCAAAAAGCGCGCCAGATCGGGGCCTTGCGTGGTTTTCCGGTGCAGGGTGCAGGCCTCGCATCAGCCGGTATCGAGCCGGAACGTCACCGGGCCATCGTTGACCAGCCGGATCACCATATGGGCACCGAAGCGGCCGGTTTCCACCCCCGGGTGCGCGGCGCGCGCCAGCTCCAGCAGCCGGTCGAACCAGTGCCGGGCGTGCTCCGGTGACGCGGCGGAAGTGAAGCTTGGGCGCATGCCGGAGCGGGTGTCGGCCGCCAGGGTGAACTGGCTGACCAGCAACAGGCCGCCACCGGTATCGGTCAGCGAGCGATTCATGCGGCCGGCGTCGTCGGCAAAAACGCGGTAGCCGAGCAGTCGCTCCAGCATCCGCCGCGCCTGGGTCTCGCCGTCGTCCGGCTGCACCGCCACCAGCGCCAGCAGGCCGGGTCCGATGGCGCCAACGCATTCCTGATCGACCTCGACTTCGGCTGACAGCACGCGCTGGATCAGGGCAATCATGAGGGCTCGGCGTAGCGGGAAGCGCACAGCTTACGGCGCCAGCGGGGTCGGCGGAAGACGGTGCGGCGGATACCGGTACCGCCGGCGGGAGGATTCTGCGGCGGCCTCACGTAAACTTCGTGGATGCGTCCCGACGTCTACCTTCTCTATCTCGTGCTGCGTTTGCTCGCGCTGCTGCCGTTGCGGTTATTGCATCGCGCCGGTGCGCTGTTGGGCCGGCTGCTGTTGTGGCGGGCCGGCCGCACGGCGCACAACACCGCGGTGAACCTGCGCATCGCGCGGCCGCAACTCGATGACGCGGCCCAGGCGGCGCTGCTGCGCGACGTGATGATGGAGAGCGGCAAGTCGGTGACCGAGATCATCAAGATCTGGGGCAGCGGCGCGCAGCGTTCGCTGGGCCTGATCCGCGAGGTGCGTGGCGAGGCGCTGCTCGATGACGCACTGGCCGAGGGCAAGGGGGTGATCATCGCCGCGCCGCACCTGGGCTGCTGGGAGCTGCTCAATTACTGGCTGGGCAGCAAGATGCCGCTGGCCATTCTCTACCGTCCGCCGCGGATCGCGGCGATCGAGGCGCTGCTGCGCAAGGTGCGCGGCGCGCTGGCGCCCGAGCAGGTGCGCGCCGATGGCGCGGGCGTGCGTGCGCTGTACAAGCGGCTGGCCGCGGGTGGCACGGTGGGCATCCTGCCCGACCAGAAGCCGCGCGCGGGCGAGGGACAGGCGGTGCCGTTCTTCGGTCGTGACGCGCTGACGATGGTGTTGCTGCCGCGGCTGGCCGCGCGCACCGGCGCCACCGTGCTGTTCGCGTTTGCCGAGCGGTTGCCGCGTGGCGAGGGCTATCGCATTCATATCCGGCCCGCGCCGCCGCAGCTGGATGACGCGGACCCGGTGGTGGCCTGCAACGCGCTCAACCGGGGCGTGGAAGCCTGCGTCGAGCAGGCCTTTGCGCAGTATCAGTGGCAGTACAAACGCTTCTCGGGCCACGGCTGGGCCAGCCCTTACGACGCGCGCTGAATCTCAGCCCAGCCGCCGCAGGAACACCGCCATTTCCTTCTCCGCCTGCTTGTCGCCGCGCTGCGCCGCGGCCGCCATGCCGCTGCGCCATGCCTCGGCGGCGGCCGGTTCCTGGCCGGCGGCCAGGCAGGCCTTGCCCAGGGCTTTCCACGCCGCGGAATAGGCCGGGTCGAACGCCACCGCGCGCCGCAATTCCTCGATCGCGGCGACCGCGTCGCCGTCGTTCAGCAGTGCGGTGCCCAGCGAGAAACGCAGCAGCGCGCCGTCCCGCGGCCCACCGCATTGCTGGCGCAGGCTGGCGATCAGCGGCGCGCTCACGGTTGCAGCCGGTAACGCCGATCGTCGGCCGGGTAGACCTGGGTGGGGCGGCTGGGCTCGGGCGGGGTGTGGCCCTCGCGCAGGTCGGCCAGCGACTGGGCCGGCCATACCGCCAGCCACGATGAGCGGAACGGCTGCACCAGCAAGGCGTAGCGCAGGTCGTTCGGGTCGAGCGCGTCCGGGTGCGTCACCACCACCGCGTCCGGGTGGTCGCGGGCGAAATCCAGCAGCGCCTGGTCACCGTACAACTCGGTGATGGGCTGGGTCAGCCGCCCGGCGAAGTGGAACTCGCCGGCGTAATTGCCCAGGTAACCGATCGGTCGATGCGCCTGTTCGACGGCGCCGAGCAGGCGCGCCGCGGGGCGGATGTCGTAGTTCTTCCACAAGGCCAGCGTGAACAGCGTATTGAGCGACAGCACGCCAATCAGGCCGGCGAAAGCCAGGCGGCGCAATTCGCCGCGGCCGCGCAGCAACAACAGCCCGCCCAGCAACAGGAAGATCACGCTGAAGTAGCGGCTGTATGGTGCCGCGTCGCTGGCCCATTCACCGGTCAGCACATGGTTGGCCACCAGCGGTGGCATGGCAAACAGCAGCAGCGCGAACACGATGCCGCCCACGCCCAGCGGCCAGGTGCCCAGCCAGCCGTGGCTGGCCAGCACGGGATGGCGCTCGCGCAGCACGGCGATGCAGCCGGCGATCAGCAGCACCGCGCCGGCCAGCTCCGGCAGCAGGTAATAAAGCTGCTTGCCGCTGATCAGCGAAAACACGAAGAAGCCGGGCAACAGCCAGCACAGCGCGAAGCGCAGGCCCGGCTCCAGCGGCCGTCGCAGCAGCGCCACCGACAGCGGCACCAGCAACAGGCACACCAGCAGCTTCGCCAGCCACGGCGAGGCGCCGGGAATCACGGCCAACACCAGCAACCCCACCAGCGCCAGCAACGAAAGCCACAGCGCGGGCTTGATGCCGCGTTCCCAGGGCCGGCGCAGCAAGGTCGCTGCTACCGCCACCGGCGCGCGAGGCCAGCCGCTGAACGGAAACAGCAGGGCCGGCAGCCACAACAGGTACCACCACACCGGCTGGGCGTGATTCTGCAGATCCTTGCCCTTGGACAGTGCATCGACGACGCGGCCGGCCGTCTGCGTGAAAAACAGCCGTTGCCGATACGCCTCGCCACCGGCGAACCCGGCCGGCAGCGCCCACGCCAGCAGCATCACCGCACCCAGCAGCAACGAAAGCACGCCGCGCCCGTACCAGCGCAGCCGGTGCTGGCGCGCCCAGTCGTTCCACAACGGGCCCAGCAGCCACGGAAACACCACGTGCAACAGCATCACCGGACCCTTGGTCAGCAGGCCCAGCCCGATGCAGATGCCGAACAGCAGCCAGCGCGGTTCGGCCCGGCGGGCCTTCGGTGTCAGGCACAGCAGCGCCGCCAGCGTCCACACCGCCAGCAGCACGTCGTACATGATCTGCAGGCCGAACAGGAACGCGTAGCCCAGCGCCAGCAGCATCCACGGCGCCGCCTTGGCCATCCACGGGCGGTTCGGAAACAACCGCTGCGCCAGGGTCGACACCAGCACCAGTTGCGTGGCACCGAACAGAACCTCCAGCACCCGCGGCCAGACATCGTTGACGCCGAACACGAACCAGCCGCTCTGGATCAGCCAGAACAGCAGCGGCGCCTTCTCGCTGTACGGCTCGCCGTTGATGTACGGCACCAGCCAGTGGCCCTGGTTGAACATCTCCCACGCCACCGCCAGCGTGCGGGTGGAATACAGCGGCATCGGCCCGTGCGAAAAAATGGCCAGCAGTGCCACCACGGTCCACAACAGCAGCCACGACCACATGGCGCGCAGGTTTTCGAGACGGCTGTAGGCGTTGACGGGCACGGGAAAGCTCATGGTGGAGAGGCAGCCGATTCTAGCCTGCGCCGCATCGCGGCAACGTGGCCGGCGCCGCAGATCGTACCGGCCGGCACGTCGCGGGCGCGTCCTCGGGTGCGGTGATCGGCGGTGATTGCTAGCGATCCAGCCCGTGGCGGATCAGCACCTCGCCGGCCATCGCCACCGACGCCGGGTTGCGGCACATCTCGTAATAACGCATGCGCTTGTAGACCGCGTAGCTGGCGTTGGTCTGGGAGACCGCGAAGCCGCGCCAGCCGTCGAACATGGCCAGGCGCAGCACGTAATCCTTGAAGAAGGTGGTGGCGAACACCAGCGCGCAATCCCACATGCGCGGCTTGCGGCCCTTCTGTTGCCAGTCGCGCGCCTTCAACTCGGCGTAGCGCAGCACCTTCAGGCCCTTGTGCACCAGGGTGGGGTTGTTCTCATGTTCGAACGGCGCCTTGAACGACGCCTGCGGCCCGTCCCAGGTCAGCGATTCATGCACCCGCACGTCACGCCAGCGGGCGCGGTCGCGGTGATACAGGCGCGCCAGTTTCTCGCCCACCATCGGCCGGTACCAGCGCATCGGCGCGCCCATGTACAGCGTGCGCCGGCGCAGGATGCCCACGGCCGCGTCGGACGCCATCACCTGCGGAAGCCGCTGCTCCAGTTCGCGCGCCAGCTCCGGCGAGAGGAACTCATCGGCATCCAGTACCAGGATCCACGGGTGGCTGGCCTGGGTGGTGCCGAAATTGCGCTGCGGGCCGAAGCCCAGCCAGTCCTGGTGCACCACGCGAGCGCCGTGGGCGCGGGCCACCTCGAGAGTGGCGTCCGTGCTGCCGCAATCGATCACCAGCTTTTCCGCGGCGAACGGCACGCTGTCCAGGCAGCGACCGATCACGGCCGCCTCGTTGTGGGTCATGACGACCAGGGTCAGGGGAAGCTGGGGCATGCGGCGATTTTACCAGTCAAAGCCAGGGTCGCTGCGGCGGTCAATCGAAGCGGTCGATGATCGCCGAGATGACGTTCAACGCCTGCCGCAGGTCATCCACGTGTTCCTTGTCCAGCACGCGCAGCAGTTTCTTCATGCTGGTGCTGGATATGCCTTCGGTGCGCGGCAGGTAAACCACGTTGCAGTGCGCCTTCAGTTCGTCGAAACGGCCCGCCCAGTCGGCGCCCATGCCGAAGGTCGACACGCCGTACTTCGCGATGTCGCCAACCTTCTGCTCCCAGTGGCTTTCGGCGATGGCCAGATCCACGCATTTGATGTTCTGCACGATGCGTTGGCGATCCTCGAACGGCACGATGGTCTGCTTGCCCTTGGTGGCGTTGAACTCGTCGGTGGACACGCCCACCACCAGGTAATCGCCCAGCGCCTTCAGCCGCTGCAGCAGGTTCAGGTGGCCGATGTGGAACAGGTCGAAGGTGCCGTAGGTCAGCACGACGTTTTTCATCGATCGAATCCCTGCCTCGTTGGTGTCGACGGCGCCGCTCATCGCAGCTTGCGCCAGTATTTGAAGCGGCGCAGCAGGCTCAAGGGCTTGCGCTTCAGGTCGCCGCGGCCCGTCGCCAGCATCGCTTCCACCGCGTCGAGCACGCGCTCGCTGGAACGTCCGTCGCGCAGCGGCTGCATCGCGTGGGCATATGCGCGTCGCGCTTCGTGGGATGGATCGTCGCCGCCGAGCGCGGCTTCCAGGCTGCTCTCCAGTGCGGCGGGGTCGTCCACGTTCACCAGGTGCGGGCCGGGCAGGCGGTTGCGGAATGCCACGACGGGTTTGTCCAGCAACATGAATTCGGCGGCCACCGACGAGGTGTCCGTCAGCAAGACGTCGGCGTCCTGCAGCAGCGGCGCCAGCGCCGTGGTCGACACGATCTCGTAGTTGTCGGCATGAATCGCGCGCAGCGGCGCGGCGAATTCCTCGGCCATCTTCGGATGGAACTTCACCGTCCAGCGCCACGGCCGACGCGCCACGATGTCGGCAATCCCGGCGGCCAGGGCCGGCGCCGAAGTGAGCGAGGGGCTGAAGGTGGGCGCGTAGAGGATGCGTTTTTCATCGCCCTCGGCGCGGGCGGCAGGCGCCGTGCGCAACAACACGTCGGTTTTCGGCCAGCCGGTTTCCACCACCTTGAACCAGCCGTGCTGCCGCGCCAGCTGCTCGAACGGCGCGGTGGTCAGCGGGCCGAAAGTGCAGAACAGGTCGAACATGCCGCGGATGCGGAAGTGGCCTTTCTTCTCGATGCCCAGGCCGTGGAAAACCTGCACCTTCAGCCCCGGAAACGACAGCGGCACTTCATTGCCCGGCACCAGCACGGCGTCGGGATGGAACGCGCGCACTTCCGCCGTGGTGCGCAGCAAGCGTTCGCCCGGAAGCAGGTTTCCCGGCACCGGGCCATTCAGGAACCACGCGACCTCGTCGCCGCGTTCCAGCGCTGCCGCCTGCAGCGGGCGAAGGATCTCGAACGCATACGACAGCTCGGCGAAAAGCAGGTAACGGTACGGCTTTGCCATGGAAAATCCCGAACGCGGCGCCACGCCGCGGCGCCAGAAAAGCACTCCCCGTTTCCGGCCTGCATCGGCGCGGCATGGAAAACGCAGGAGATCGATGGGCGAAGTCTAGCGTTTGCGGTCGCGTCCTGATCGATGCGACGTCGCCCGGCGATCAGGTCGCGCTGCTTCTCTCGGCCCGGCAGCGAAGTCCGTTGCCCACGCGCACGGCCAGGCCAAGCAGCAGGAAAAAGAACAGCGATTGCGACATCACCCGGAAAAGCACGCTTTCCGTGAGCGCGCACACGGCATAGAGCACCACGATCGCCAGGCCGGCGTACGCGGGCCTGGACACGGCGTCGTCGGGATCGGCCGCGTGCCGGAAAAAATAGAAGAACGGCAGCGCGAACAGCAGCAACAGCACCGCCAGCCCGAAGATGCCGCGGGTGGCGGCGGCGTCCAGGTATTCGTTGTGCGGATGGCCGTATTGCGCGACCGCCACATTGGTGCGCCCGGCCGCCACTTCGCTGCGTATGTAGGTGCCGAAACGGTCGATGCCCACGCCAGCCAGCGGGTGTTCCTTGAACGCGCGCACGGCCGTGCGCCACATTTCCAGCCGCTCGCGCACGGCGCCCTTGGCGTCGTGGTTGGGGTTGTACGAGCTGACTTCCTGGCTGATGCTGGCGAAGCGTTCGACCAGTCGACCATCGAGATTGGCAGCCGCGGTGAGCGCGGCGGCGATCCCGATCACCAGGATCGGCAGCCATTGCCGGCGCCGCAAACCCTTGCGATAGCCATGCAGCGCCATCACCAGCGCAAACGCCGGCACGAACGCCAGCAGCGGCCCGCGGCTCTGGGTCAGCAGTGCGCCATAGATACCCAGCGCCATGGCGGCGCCATGCAGCCACTTCTCGCCTCTGGTCGCCTTCGGGTTCAACAATTGCAGCAGCGCCAGCAAGGTCAGCCCCAGCATGACGGTGGCGAATTCGATCGTGCTGGCGGGGCCGCCATTGAGCCCGGCCGGGCGCAGGACACCGTAGAAGTGGTGCTGCACGATGCTCACCGCGCCGAGGAAAATCAGCGTCAGGCTGAAGCCGTTCCAGACCTTGCGCATGCTCAGGCCAAGGCTGAAAACAGCGGCGATCACGGTGTACATGATGATGTGCGCCGACTGGTCGAACTCGCGCCAGCCGAGTTGGTGTTGCCAGATGTTGACCACCGAAAGCGCCACCATCAGCGCCGCGGGAACCAGCGCGGGCCAGGCGTAGCGGTAATCGCGGCGCACCGCCCGGTTCCCCACCAGCAACCACAAGCCGGCCAGGAAAAGCAGTGCAATCGGCAGCACCCTGACGTGTTTTTCGATGGAGAACGACAGTGGGACCAGGATCACCAGCCAAGTGCAGCACGCCAGTGCCCATCGCTTCAACTGTGTACCGTGCATGGCGTCCATTGCGTTCCAGCGGTTGCGCGATTGGGTGGGTGGTGGAGCGACGTGCCGCCCGGGGGAAGGCAGGCGGTGTGCGGCAGCGGTTGGAAAATAGCAAATCGAGCCGAACGGACGCGTTGTATAGCTGGCCCCGGCTTACCGCCAGCTGAGCCTTTCATCGGGTCCGTTTTTCGATCACGGCGTAATACATGCCATCCAGGTCGCCGTCACCGGGCAGGATCTGCCAGCCGACGCCGGCCGCCTGGCCCGCCGGCAGGGTGAAGGCGGTCGCCCGCGCATCGGGCTGCGCGGCCAGTAGTTCGCCCACGATGGCCTCGTTCTCGGCGCGCAGCACCGAGCAGGTGATGTAGACCAGCCGGCCAGCCGGCGCCAGCAGCGGCCACAGTGCCGCCAGGATGCGGCGCTGCTGCGCGTGCATCGCGGCGATGTCGCTTTCGCGCCGGTGCAGCCGCACGTCGGGGCGACGGCGCAACACGCCGGTGGCCGAGCACGGCGCGTCGATCAGGATGCGGTCGAACGGCTGGCCCTTCCACCAGCCCTTGGGCGCACCGGCGTCGCCGATCACGACTTTCGCATTCAGGCGCAGCCGCATCAGGTTCTGGCGGATGCGCTCGGCGCGGGCGGCGTCGAACTCCAGCGCGGTGAGGTCGATGTCGGCGCGTTCCAGCAGATGGCAGGCCTTGCCGCCGGGCGCGGCGCAGGCGTCCAGCACGCGCAGGCCGTCGCGCAGGTCGGCCAGGTCGGCGGCCACCTGGGCGGCGCCATCCTGCACGGCGAAAAAGCCGTCCTCGAAGCCGGGCATGCGGGTGACGTCGGTGCTGTGCGGCAAGACCAGCGCGTCGCTCAGCCACGGGTGCGCGCTGGCCGCATAGCCGGCGGCATGCAATTTCTCGATCAGCGCCAGGCGTTCGCTGCGCTGGCGATTGACGCGCAGCATCAGCGGGGGTTCGCGGTTGTCCGCTGCCATCACCGCGTCGGCCTGCTGCGGCCAGTCGCGTTGCAACGCGGCGGCCAGCCACGCCGGATGCGCGTGGCGGGTCTGGGGCTTGGCGTCGAGGCGGGCGAGCAGGCTGTCGCGCTCGCGCTGCCAGCGTCGCAGGATGGCGTTGACCAGGCCCGCCAGCTGCGGCCGGCCCAGCGTGCGCGTCGCCTCGACCGTGGCGGCCACGGCGGCGTAGTCGCTCAGCTGCAGGATTTCCAGTTGCACCAGCCCCAGCACCAGCAGCGCGTGCACGGCCGGGTCCTTGTGCCGCAGTGGTTTTTCCAGCAAGCCGTCAACGGCGGCATCGAAACGCAACCACCAGCGCGCGCCTTCGCTGAGCAAGGCCATCAACAGCGCGCGATCGCGCGGATCGGCCAATCGCCGTGCGTTGCGTTCCATCACGTCACGCAGGGACGCGCCGCGCAGGGCGACTTCAGCCAGGCCTTTGGCGGCCAGCGCACGGGTGTCGGGTTTCATCGGTGGCACGTCATGGCGTGCGCCGCAGGTCGGGGCGCGCGTTGAGGTAGTCAATGACGTTGACCCGTTTGCCACCAGCGCGTTGAACCGCCAGCACGCGCAGTGCGCCATGGCCACACGCCAGGTCGATGCCGTCCCGGTTGGCTGCGATCACGCTGCCGGGCGCCACGTGATGTGTGATGTCGATGGCTTGCGCGGCCCAGATCCGCACACGCTCGCCGGCGATCTCGCCTTCGGCGACGGGCCAGGGGTCGAACGCGCGCACCTGGCGCTCCAGTTCGATCGCCGGGTGCTGGAAATCGAGCTTCGCTTCGGCCTTGTCCAGCTTGTGCGCATACGTCACGCCTTCGTCGGCCTGTGGCACAGCGCCCGGCATGTTGCCGGCCAGCAGGCAACGCAGGCCATCGGCGAGCACGTCGGCGCCCAGCGCGGAAAGACGGTCGTGCAGCGAGCCGCCGGTATCGTCGCGGCTGATCGGCGTGCGTCGTTCCAGCAGGATCGGGCCGGTGTCCAGACCCGCTTCCATCTGCATCAGGTCGACGCCGCTTTCCGCGTCGCCGGCAAGAATGGCACGCTGGATCGGCGCCGCGCCACGCCAACGCGGCAGCAGGCTGGCGTGCACGTTCCAGCAACCGAAGCGCGGGATGGCCAATACCTTGCGCGGCAGGATCAGGCCGTACGCCACCACCACCAGCAGATCCGGCTGCAAGGCGGCCAGCGCCTGTTGCGCTTCGGTGGATTTCAGCGAATCGGGTTGATGCACCGCGATGCCGGCCGCCAACGCGGCCTGCTTCACCGGGCTGGGCGTCAGCTTGCGGCCGCGGCCGGCAGGGCGATCGGGCTGGGTATAGACGGCCACCACCTCGGCGCCGCTGGCGCGGCAGGCCTCGAGGCAGGGCACGGCGAAATCGGGGGTGCCGGCGAAAACCAGCCGCAAGCCGGCGCTACTCAAGCACTGGCCGCCTGCTTGCGCGCCTTCTCAAGCCGCTTCAGCAACATGCCGCGCTTCAGCGCAGACAGGTGGTCGACGAAGACCTTGCCGTCGAGATGATCGATCTCGTGCTGGATGCAGACCGCCAGCGGTCCCTCGACATCGACGACGAACTCGTTGCCGTCGGCGTCGTATGCCTTCACTTTCACCTTCAAGGCGCGGGTGACATCGGCATACAGGCCGGGAAACGACAGGCAACCCTCCTGGTAAACCTGCGAGCCTTCCTTTTCCAGGATCTGCGCGTTGATCAGCGCCAGCGGCTCGGTACGCCCCTCGCTCATGTCGGTCACCAGCACGCGCTGGTGCACGTTGACCTGGGTCGCGGCCAGGCCCACGCCATTGGCCGCGTACATGGTTTCGAACATGTCGGCGACGAGCTGCTTCAGCTTCGCGTCGAACACGGTTACCGGCGCGGCACGGGTGCGCAGGCGTGGGTCGGGGAATTCGAGAATGGACAGAACGGACATGGTTTTTTCACCTCGACGCCGAAAGTGCGGGCGACTTGGTGAAAATCGAGCCCTGGCGCCATTTAGAATGTGCCTCATTGTACGTCGGCAAGCGCGTGTCTGCAGACGATTTTTGTCGACGGACGACTGTTGCGCGTCAAAAGGGTTCAGCTACACTCGACCGAGCATAAGGGGAGGGGGATTCCCAACAATGATCAGAAAAACCATCGTCCTGCTGGCCGGCTTGCTGGTAACCGTGGCCGTCTACGCAGCAGGCGCGCAACTGCGCACCGATCATCCCGACAATTACACCGTGCGCAGTGGCGACACGCTGTGGGATATCTCCGCCCGTTTCCTAGTCAAGCCCTGGCTGTGGCCGGAAATCTGGCAGGCCAATCCGCAGGTGCGCAACCCCCACCTGATCTATCCGGGTGACGTGCTCAACCTGTCCTTCATCAACGGCCCGTCGCTGCGCCTGCAGCCCAGCGTGCATCGTGAAGGCGACGCGGTGCCGGCTATCCCGCTGTCGGAACTGCGCACCTTCCTGAAAGACCTGCGCGTGATGAATTCGAACGAGGTCAGCTCCGCGCCCTACGTGGTGGGGCTGGAGGAAAACCGGCTGCGCGGCGCAGTCGGCCAGAACATCTACGTTCGTGGCCTGCAGGCCACGCCGGGCCAGCGTTGGGCCATCGTGCGGCCCAGCCACGTCTTCCGCGGTTTCGAGCAGGACGACCCGGGCGACGCCGACAGCCGCATTTTCGCGCATGAGCTGGACAGCAATGCGGCGATGGTCAACGCGCCGTGGCGCGAGGATTCCCGCCACGACGGCCAGACGGGTCGCGGCCAGGACATGGGCGTGGAAGTGACCGTGATCGGCACCGCTGAAACCCTGCGCACGGGCGATCCGTCCACCTTGCTGCTGCTCGACTCCACCCGCGAGATCCGCAGCGGCGACCGCGTGCTGCCGATCGACGACGCGCCGTACGACCCCTACTTCTACCCGCATCCGCCCAAGTCCATTGCCCAGGACTCCCACGTGATCGGCTTCGCCGATGCGCTGGACGCGGCGGGTTCGCGCCAGGTGGTGGCGCTGTCGGTCGGTGCGAAGGATGGCGTGGACAACGGCCAGACCTTCTCGATCTATCGCCCCGGCGAGAACATCCATGACGACGTGGCCAGCAGCAGCTGGCGCCGTGGCGTGGGTTCCCGCGTCACCCTGCCGGACGAATTCGTGGGCCACGTGATGGTGTTCCGCACCTTCGACCGGGTCAGCTACGGCCTGGTGATGGACAGCCTGCGGCCGGTGCACAAGAACGACAAGCTGGCGATGCCGGAGTAGTCCCGGCGGCGAAACCCGGCGACATTGCCTGACACCACGGCGCGGCTACCACCGCGCCGTGATTGTTTGGGGTGACTGCGTAAACTTCGGGGCATGGACGAAACACACGAATTGCGCGCCTGGCTTACCGCCCTGCGCACGCCGGGCCTGGGGCCGGGCGGCTTGCGCGAGCGGCTCGACGCCACAGATGGCGACATCGATGCCGTACTGCGAAACCTACACCGCCACCGAACCGCGCTGGGTGAGGAAGCCAGGGCCTGGCTGGACGCGCCCGACGAGGCGCGGCTGGCTGCCGACATCGCCTGGCTGGCCGAACCGGATCACCACCTGTTGCGCTGTACCGACGTGGATTTCCCGCCGCAGCTGGAAAACATCCCGCAGCCGCCAGCCGCCCTGTTCGTGGCCGGCAACCCGGGCCTCGCCTTGCTGCCGCAGGTCGCCATCGTTGGCGCGCGCAGCGCCAGCGCGGCGGGTATGGCCCACGCCAGTGCGTTCGCCCGAGCGCTGGCGCAGGCTGGCTTCGCCATCACCAGCGGCATGGCCGACGGCATTGACGGCGCCGCCCACACCGCCGCGCTGGATGCCGGCGGCAGCACGCTGGCGGTGATCGGCACCGGCGCCGACCGGGTCTATCCGCGCAAGCATCATGCCCTGGCCCGGCGCATCGCCGCGCAGGGCGCCCTGATCAGTGAATACCCGCTCGGCACCGGCGCCCGCGCCGACCACTTCCCGCGCCGCAACCGCATCATCGCGGGCTTGTCGCTGGGCACGCTGGTGGTCGAGGCGGGCTTGCGTTCCGGCTCGCTGATCACCGCCCGGCTGGCCGGCGAGCAGGGGCGCGAGGTGTTCGCCCTGCCCGGCTCCATCCACAATCCGCTGGCCCGCGGTTGCCATCGGCTGATCCGCGACGGCGCCCGGCTGGTGGAAACGGCCGCCGAAATTATCGAGACATTGACGCCCGCAGCGCGCATGCTTGGTGGCGAACTGGCCGCGCGGCTGGGCAGCGCCGGCGTGGCCGCCAGCGAGGGCGACACCACTTCGGCCGCATCGGACGACCCGGCATATCGCGACTTATGCGGGGCACTCGGTCATGATCCGGCGACGTTGGACGAACTTGTGCAACGTACGGGTCAGACGGCGTCGGCGCTTTCCTCGATGCTGCTGATGCTGGAATTGCAGGGGCGCGTGGAGACGTTGCCCGGCAACCGCTACCAGCAACTGCCGGGCTGAATGCGCGGCCGGCGTGATTTGGCTTGACAGTCGCCCGCCCGGCGTGGTTTCAACTATATATATGCGCCCGTCGCCCGGCGGCGGTCTTTACGTTTGTGGAAATCCAGTTTCATGGCAAAAAACCTGCTCATCGTCGAATCGCCGGCCAAGGCCAAGACGATCAACAAATACCTCGGCAAGGACTTCCAGGTGCTGGCCTCCTACGGCCACGTGCGCGACCTGCGGCCGAAGGAGGGCGCGGTCGATACCGAGCACGGCTTCACCATGGCCTACGAGGTGATCGAGCGTAACGAGAAACACGTCGACGCGATTGCCAAGGCCGCCAAGCTGGCCGACGACATCTATCTCGCGACCGACTTGGATCGCGAAGGCGAGGCGATCAGCTGGCACATCAGCGAGATCCTCAACGAGCGTGGCCTGACCAAGGGCAAGCAGCTGCACCGGGTGGTGTTCTCCGAAATCACGCCCAAGGCGATCAAGGCCGCGGTGGCCTCGCCACGGCAGTTGTCGCACGACCTGGTCGATGCGCAGCAGGCGCGCCGCGCGCTGGATTACCTGGTCGGCTTCAACCTGTCGCCGGTGCTGTGGCGCAAGGTGCAGCGCGGGCTTTCCGCCGGCCGCGTGCAGTCGCCGGCGTTGCGCATGATCGTGGAGCGCGAGGAGGAGATCGAGGCGTTCAAGGCGCGCGAATACTGGACCATCGAGGCGCAGCTCAAGCACGCCGAGGGCGATTTCAGCGCCCGCCTGTCCCGGCTCAACGGCAAGAAATTCGAACAGTTCGACCTCACCAACGAGGCCGATGCACAGGCGGCCCGCGACGCGCTGAAACAGGCCGCGCGTGGCCGCCTCACCGTCAGCGACGTCAGCTCGAAGGAGCGCAAGCGCCGCCCCGCCGCGCCGTTCACCACCTCCACCCTGCAGCAGGAAGCCGCGCGCAAGCTGGGCTTCACCACCAGCCGCACCATGAAGGTGGCGCAGGGTCTGTACGAAGGCGTGGCGCTGGGCGACGAGGGCAACGTGGGCCTGATCACCTACATGCGTACCGACTCCACCATGCTCGGCGACGACGCGCTGGCGGAGCTGCGCCAGCTGATCGCCCGCGACTTCGGCGCCAAGGCGTTGCCGGATGCGCCGCAGGTGTACAAGACCAAGTCGAAGAACGCGCAGGAAGCGCATGAGGCGATCCGCCCCACCTCGGCGATGCACACGCCACGGTCGGTAGCGGCATATCTCAACGACGACCAGCGCAAGCTGTACGAGCTGATCTGGAAGCGCACCGTCGCCTGCCAGATGATCCACGCCACGCTGAATACCGTCTCGGTGGAATTCGCGCTGCCGCATGTGGAAGGTGGCGACGCCTCGTTCCGCGCCAGCGGTACCACGGTGGTCGACCCCGGCTTCCTTGCGGTGTACGAGGAAGGCAGCGACCAGAAGAAGGCCGATGACGACGACGAAGGCCGTCGATTGCCGCGGCTGGAAAAAGGCGAGGCGGTGCCGCTGCACGAGATCGCCGCCGACCAGCACTTCACCGAACCGCCGCCGCGCTATTCCGAAGCCAGCCTGGTCAAGGCGCTGGAAGAGCACGGCATCGGCCGCCCGTCGACCTACGCCAGCATCATCCAGGTGCTGCAGAACCGCGAGTACGTCTACCTTGACAGCCGCCGCTTCAAGCCCAGCGACGTGGGCCGCGCGGTCAGCAAGTTCCTCACCCAGCACTTCACCCAGTACGTCGACTACGACTTCACCGCCAAGATGGAAGACGAGCTTGACGCCGTCAGCCGCGGCGAGGAAGCCTGGGTGCCGTTGATGGAGCGCTTCTGGCAGCCGTTCAAGCAGCAAGTGGACGAGAAGACCGAATCGGTCGACCGCAGCGAGGCCACCGGCGCGCGCGAACTGGGCACCGATCCGAAAACCGGCAAGCCGGTGTCGGTGCGGCTGGGCCGCTTCGGGCCGTATGCGGCCATCGGCACCAAGGACGACGAGGAAAAGCCCACCTTCGCCAGCCTGCGCCCCGGCCAGAGCATGCACACCATCACCCTGGCTGACGCGCTGGAGCTGTTCAAGCTGCCGCGCAAGCTGGGCCAGGCCGAGAACGGCGACGAGGTCAGCGTGGCGATCGGCCGCTTCGGCCCGTTCGTGAAGCAGGGCAGCACTTACGCCTCGCTCAAGGCCGAGGATGATCCGTACACCATCGAACTGCCCCGCGCGCTGCAGGTGGTGGCCGAGAAACTGGAGATGCTGGCCAACCGCCTGATCCTCGACTTCGGCAATGGCGTGCAGGTGCTGAATGGCCGCTACGGCCCCTACATCACCGATGGCGAAAAGAACGCACGGATCCCGAAAGACCAGGAACCCAAGACGCTGACCGAAGCCCAATGCCTCGAACTGCTGGCCGCCGCGCCGGTGAAGAAAGGCCGCTTCGGCAAGAAGACAGCCGCCAAGAAAGTGGCCGCGAAAAAGGCGCCGGCTGCCAAAACGGCCGCCGTGAAAAAGACGGCCACCAAGAAGACCGCCACCAAGAAGACCGCCGCCAAGAAGTCTGCGACCAAGAAAACGGCCACCAAGAAAGCCGCGGCGAAGAAGACCACGGCGCGCAAGACGCCAGCCAAAACCGCCGGCACCTCGGACGCGGGCGAGGCCTGAGTGTTGCAGCGCTTTGCCGAGGGCCAGATCGATGCCGCCGCCGCGCTGCTGCGCGACGGCGGCGTGCTGGCGTATCCGACCGAAGCGGTGTTCGGCCTGGGCTGCGACCCGCGCAACCGGACGGCGTTCGAGCGCCTGTTTGCGCTGAAGCAACGGCCGCCCACGCAAGGCGTGCTGCTGATCGCGGCGGACTTCGCGCAGGTGGAGTGCTACATCGACCGCGCCGCCGTCCCCGCTGACGTGCTGGCGCAGGTGCAGGCCAGCTGGCCCGGGCCGCACACCTGGATTCTTCCGCGCGCCGCCGACATTCCCGAGTGGATCGCCGGCGCGCACACCGGTATCGCCTTGCGGGTGACGGCCCACGCACCTGCGGCAGCCTTGTGTCGCGCCTACGGTGGCGCGCTGGTTTCCACCAGCGCCAACCCGCACGGCAGCGCACCGGCCCGCTCGGCGGACACGGTGGCCAGCTACTTCGGCAACGCGCTGGACGGCCTGCTGGACGCGCCGCTGGGACAGCAGGATCGGCCCACGACCATCCGCGACGCCCTCACCGGCGCCACCATTCGGCACTGAGAGGTTGTGATTTCTTCAACCGCTCAGGCCGGCCATTGATGGCCGGCCGCGAATCGGTCACGCAAGTGGTTGATTCGCGTGAGCGAGCCCGGGCATGTACCGGACTCGCGATAGAAGAAAACCACCGGAAGTGGTTTTCTTCACAAGCTCTGAGCCGCCGCGTAATAATTCGCCGCTGAACCGTCTGCACGGAAGCACCTGCCGACCGGCCGGATGCCACAGGAGAACCCCGCTTGGCCATCGTCTACGACACATTCCAGCAGGAGGCGCCCAGCCGGCTGCCCCTGTTGTTCGCCACCGCCGCCGATCGCACGGTGGCCTGGCGCGATGGCGCCGCGGTCAGTGCCGCCCAATTCCTCGGCCACGTGCGACAGGTGGCGGCGCAGTTGCCGGCCACGGCGGCGACGGTCAACCTGTGTGAGGATCGCTACGCGTTCCTGGTGGCGTTCTGCGCCATCGCGCTGCGTGGCCAGACCAATCTGCTGCCCTCCTCGCGCGCACCGCAGGCGGTGGACGAAGTGATGGCGGCGCATCCCGGCTGCCATGTGCTGGGCGACCTGCCGCTGGATCTGGCGCCGCCGCGCTACCAAAGGATGTCGCCACTGGAGGCGACGGTCGAAAGCAGCGATTTCGCGCTGCCATTGATCGACGCCGACCAGGTGGTGGCGATCGGCTACACCTCCGGCTCCACCGGTGCGCCCAGCGCCAACCGGAAAACCTGGCGCAGCTTCCACGCCAGCACCGAGGGCAACCTGCGGATGTTGCGCGCCGAGCTGGGCCAGCGGTTCGAGGTCGTGGCCACGGTGCCGCCGCAGCACATGTACGGCATCGAGATGTCGGTGCTGCTGCCCTTGCTGGGCGATATCGGCATCCATGCCGGGCGTCCGTTCTTTCCCGCCGATGTGGCGGCGGCGCTGGCGGAGGTGCCCGCGCCACGCGTGCTGGTGACCACGCCGGTGCACCTTCGGGCCCTGGTCGATTCGGGCATCGCGCTGCCGCCGCTGGCGGCGATGGTTTCGGCCACCGCACCGTTGTCGGGCGAACTGGCGCTGGCCGCCGAGCAGCGCTTCGACGCGCCCTTGCTGGAGGTGTTCGGTTCCACCGAGACCTGCGTGTTCGCCAGCCGCCGCGCCAGCGTGCAGGAGGAGTGGTCGCTGTTCGACGGCGTGCAGTTGCACCCGCAGCCGGACGGCACCCTGGTCGATGCGCCACAGCTCGATGATGCGGTCGCCTTGGCCGACCTGGTCAGCCTCCACGATGGCGGCCGGCGGTTCCGTTTGCGCGGCCGTCGTGCGGACCTGCTGGAAATCGCCGGCAAGCGCGCCTCGCTGGCCGATCTCACCCGCCGCCTGCTGGCCATCCCCGGCGTGCGCGATGGCGTGATGCTGCAACTGGACGACGCCGACACCATCGGCGTGCGCCGCATCGCGGCCGTGGTGGTTGCGCCGGGGCTGGACGAGCACACCATCCTCGACGCGCTGCGCCGCGCGATCGACCCCTTGTTCCTGCCCCGGCCGCTGCGGCTGGTGGACGCGCTGCCGCGCAATGAAACCGGAAAATTGCCGCGCGCCGCGTTGCTGGCGCTGCTGCAGACCGCCGACGAAGGCCATTCACCAAACTGACCGCGCCGGCGTCCAGGGCGCAGCGTGCCCTACAATGCGCGACGGCGCCGCGCCGGCGCGCATCTGTTATCGGAGCAGTACATGAAGGTTCTCGTCATCGGCGGCGGCGGTCGCGAACACGCGCTGGCGTGGAAGCTGAAGCAATCGCCGCGGGTCAGCGAAGTGATCGTGGCGCCAGGCAACGCCGGCACCGCCCACGAGCCGGGCGTACGCAACGCCGACGTGGCCGTGACCGATATCGATGGCCTGCTGAAACTGGCCCGTGACGAAGGCATCGCGCTGACCGTGGTGGGCCCCGAAGTGCCGCTGGTGGCCGGCGTGGTCGACCGCTTCCGCGACGCCGGCCTGCGCATCTACGGCCCGCGCGCCATCGCCGCGCAACTGGAAGGCTCCAAGGCGTTCGCCAAGGATTTCCTGCAGCGGCACAACATCCCCACCGCCTACTACGCGGTGTTCACCGAGCTGGAGCCGGCGCTGGCGTACGTGCGCCAGCATGGCGCGCCGATCGTGATCAAGGCCGACGGCCTGGCCGCCGGCAAGGGCGTGGTGGTGGCGCTGACCCAGGCCGATGCCGAGCTGGCCCTGCACGACATGCTGGGCGCGCACAGCTTCGGCGACGCCTCCGCCCGCGTGGTGATCGAGGAATTCCTGGACGGCGAGGAAGCCAGCTACATCGTGATGAGCGACGGCAGCCACGCCCTGCCAATGGCCTCCAGCCAGGACCACAAGCGCCGCGACGAAGGCGACCTCGGCCCCAACACCGGCGGCATGGGCGCGTACTCGCCCGCGCCGGTGGTCACGCCGGAAGTCGAGCAGCGCATCCTGAAGGAAGTGATCGAACCCACCCTGCGCGGCATGGCGCTGGAAGGCGCGCCGTTCATCGGCTTCCTGTATGCGGGGCTGATGATCGACAAGCAGGGCAATCCCAAGGTCATCGAATACAACGTGCGCTTCGGCGATCCGGAGACGCAGCCCATCCTGATGCGGCTGAAATCGGACATGGTGGACCTGATCGACGCCGCGCTGGATGGCCGTCTGAATGAAGTCAGCGCGCGCTGGGACCGCCGCCCGGCCATCGGCGTGGTACTGGCTGCCGCAGGCTATCCGGCGCGAGTGCGCAATGGCGACGTGATCGACGGGCTGGATGCCACCGCCGCGCCCGACGTCAAGGTTTTCCACGCCGGCACCAAACTCGACCCACAAGGCCGCGCGATCACCGCCGGCGGCCGCGTGCTCACCGTCTGCGCACTCGGCAACGACCTTGCCGCCGCCCGCACGCATGCCTACGCTGCCATCGAGAAAATCCACTACGAAGGCGCGTTCCATCGCCGCGACATCGCGCACCGGGCGTTGCATCGTCACTGAGTTGGTCAGGTCGGACATGGGGTTCTGGAGGGATGACTTTTTTGGCCAGGAGCGCCCCCATCCGCCTTCGGCACCTTCCCCCGCGCAGCGGGGGAAGGAAGCTGGCTGCTTCGAGGGGTCCGATTGCTTCCTTCCCCCGTGCAACGGGGGAAGGTGCCGAAGGCGGATGGGGGCGCTTTTGGCCCCAAACTCCAGATAACCCAGGAAAACACCCGATACCCCCACCCACCTGCCATGGATTCGCATGAGCCAATTCGCATTGCTGGGCAAGCGTCGTTTCGCACCGTTCTTCTGGACCCAGGCGCTGGGGGCGTTCAACGACAACGCGTTCCGTAATGCGCTGTTGATGCTGGTGGCGTTCCAGATGGGGCTGGGCGACTACACCGTGTCGCTGTACACGAACTTCGCGCCGGCGTTGTTCATCATCCCGTTTTTCCTGTTCTCGGCCACGGCGGGGCAGCTGGCCGAGAAGTTCGAAAAGACGCGCATCATCCGTTGGGTGAAGCTGTTCGAGATCGCGGCGATGGTGGTTGCGGCGATCGGTTTCTACACCCATCACCTCTCGCTGCTGCTGGTGGTGCTGTTCATGATGGGCATGCACTCGACGGTGTTCGGGCCGATCAAGTACGCCATCCTGCCGCAGGCGCTGAAGCCGGCTGAACTGGTCGGCGGCAACGGCCTGGTGGAAATGGGCACGCAGCTGGCGATCCTGATCGGCATGATCGCGGGCAATGCCTTGATGCTGGTGGCTGGCGTGGGGCCGCTGCTGGCATCGGGCGCCACCATCGCGGTGGCGGTGGCGGGGTATCTGGTCAGTTGCAGGATTCCCGCCGCGCCGGCCACCGCACCCGAGTTGAAATTCAACTGGAACCCGTTCAGCGAGACGGCGCGCGTGCTGCGTATCACGCGCGCGGATCGCGCCGTGTGGAACGCGGTGCTGGGCATTTCGTGGTTCTGGTTTTTCGGTACCGTGCTGATCGCGCAACTGCCCAACTACACGCGCGAGACGCTGGGCGGCGACGGTTCGGTGAATACGCTGGTGCTGACCCTGTTCTCGGTCGGCAGCGGCATCGGCGCGCTGCTGTGCGAGCGGTTGTCGGGCAAGCGGGTGGAGATCGGGCTGGTGCCGCTGGGCGCGTTCGGGCTCACCGTGTTTGGCGTGGATCTGTATCTCGCGCGACACGGCATGGCGGCGGTGCGCGGTGTGGACTGGCTGACCTTCCTGCACGGCGCCGGCAGCTGGCGCGTCGCGCTGGATCTCACCCTGATCGGCGTGTTTGCCGGTTTCTACGTGGTGCCGCTGTTTGCCTTCGTGCAGGCGCGGGCGCCGCGCGAGAAGCTGTCGCGCATCATCGCCGGCAACAACATCGTCAACGCCTTGCTGATCGTGCTGGCGGCGGGGTTCGGCCTGGGGTTGGGTGCGCTCGGTCTGAATGCGTCGCAGATTTTCCTCGCCGCCGCGCTGCTCAATATCGCGGTGGCCGCGTACATCTTCACCCTGGTGCCCGAGTTCCTGATGCGCTTCATCACCTGGGTGCTGGTGAACACGCTGTACCGCGTGCGTGCCGACGGTTTGCAGCACGTTCCCGAGGATGGCCCGGTGCTGCTGGTGTGCAACCACGTCAGCTACATGGACCCGTTGCTGTTGATGGCGCAGCTGCGGCGGCCGGTGCGGTTTGTCATGTACTACAAGATCTTCAACATCCCGCTGATGAGCTTCGTCTTCCGCACCGCCAAGGCGATTCCCATCGCCGGTTACAAGGAGGACGCGGCTGTATTGCAGCAGGCCTACGACGCGATCGACGAAGCGCTGGCCGCAGGCGAGGTGGTGTGCATCTTTCCCGAAGGCGGTTTGACCGGCGATGGCCAGATCGCACCGTTCCGCCCCGGCGTGGAGAAAATCCTGGCGCGTCGCCCGGTGCCGGTCGTGCCGCTGGCGCTGCGCGGCCTGTGGGGCAGCGTATGGAGCCGCCGCGATTCACGCATGCACCGCGCCCGCCTGCCGCGCCGCTTCCGCGCCCGCGTGGAACTCGTCGCCGGCGCACCGTTGGAGCCGGCTCAGTCCAGCGCCGAAGCACTGGAAACACGCGTTCGCGAGTTGCGCGGCGATCTGGCCTAGCGACGCCTTTCCGATTCCCGATTCCCGATTCCCGATTCCCGATTCCCGATTCCCGATTCCCGGCGCTCAGGCCACCCAGCCGCCGATCACGATCAACGCCACCACGCTGAGCCACGCCAGCAGCGCCCGCAGCAGCGCGCTGCGCAACCGCACCAGCTCGGCCAGGGGGTCGGTGCGATCCTCGGCGTAGCCGTCGCCGCCCTCGATGTCGCTGATCGCATCGGCGCGGGCGGCCGCACCGAGAAAGCCCGGCCCCACGCTGTACCAGCTGTTGGTGGCGGCCTGGGCGTGCCAGCGCTGCCATGCGCCGATCACCGCCTCCCAGTGACCGACCACCGCCAGGGTCAGGGTCAGCAGTTGTGCCGGCAGCCAGTCCAGCGCGTTGGCCACATGCCGCGCGCTGAGCGCGCTGGCGTCGTCCAGTTGCAGCGAACGATCACGCCCCAGCGTCTGCCCCAACCGGTACGCCAGCGCACCAACCGGGCCAAACAGGAAAAACCAGAACAGCACGCCGAAGCGCCGGCGCAAGGCGGCGTACGCCACCGCTTCGCCCAGCGCGGCTGCCTGCCAGGCCACTGTCTCGCCATCCTCGGTCAGCGCCTGCGCCGTGGCTTCGCGCTGCAGCCCGTCGGGGGCCTGCACGATCGCTTCCAGGTCCGCCTCGAATTCGCGCGGCCCGAACGCATACAGCAGCACCGCCAGCGCAAACAGCATCTGCCACAGTTCACCCAGCGGCAGCCGCCCCAGCAGCCACGCTACCGCGGTGCAAAGCACCAGCGGCAACAGCAACGCCAGCACCACACGCCCCACACCGCTGGTGTCACCCAGTTGCCGCACCCACTGGCGAAACGGGCGGTCGCCACCCCAGCGGGCCAGTTGCGGCCGCAAATGCAGCAGACCAAGGACGATGAGGACGATGAGCAGGCTGATGGCCATGACAAACACTCGCGGGCGAATGGCACACATTGTAAGCGAGGGACGATCCGCCGTCTGGACGGCTGAAACTTCAACGCATGTCGTCGGCCGCGTTGCGGATTCGGGTGAGCGAGATCTACCGCCCGGCCGCGGCGACCAGGTCGTCCAGATCCATGCCGCCGCGCCGTTGCAGCCAATGCGCCAGCAAGCGGTAGGACACCGACAGCGGCGGTGAGGGCAGGAAACTGCCGTCCGCCAGGCCGTCGGCGATCTGCTGTGGGGTGAACCAGCGCGCTTCCTCCAGCTCGTGGTCGCGCATGGCGATCTCGCGCGAATGCGCGGTGGCGGTGAAGCCCACCATCAGCGAGGCGGGCATCGGCCACGGCTGCGAGGAGTGGTAGTGCACCTCGTCCACGAGCACGCCCGATTCCTCGGCCACTTCGCGCCGCACCGCGTCCTCCAGCGTTTCGCCCGGTTCGACGAAGCCGGCCAGCGTCGAATAGCGGCCCACCGGCCAGCCGGCTTGCCGCCCCAGCAGGCAGGCGCCGTCGTGTTCGACGACAACGATGATCGCCGCATCGGTGCGCGGGAAATGCACGCGCGCGCAGTCCGTATTGCTGCACTGCGCACGGTGACCGGCACTGACCAGGCGCAGCGTTGCGCCGCAACGGCCGCAATAGCGGGTCTCGCGTTGCCAGTGCACCAGACCCTTGGCGTATGCGAACAAGGCTGCTTCTTCGATCGGCAGCTGCAGCGCCGAGTGACGCAGGCTGGCGAAAGGCGCCCCCAGCGAAACCGCCAGCGCGCTGGTGCGGGTGGCATCATCCAGCGCCAGTACGAAATGCGGGCGCCCGTCGATCAGGCCGAGCAGGCTCGCGGGCACGTCGCCCAGCCGTTGTTCGCGCTCGGTCACGTCCAGCCAGCGCAGGGCCTGGCGGTCGCGTTGCAGCAAGGTGTCGCCGGCAGCGTCGAGCAAGAGGTAACGCGCATCACCGGATCGGGCCTTGGCATCGATCCAGGCGTGGTCATCGCGCTGCTCGGCTACCCGGTCCAGCACCAGGCTGAGCCCGGCAAAGGTGTTGGGTGGCGGCGTGCTGGCCCGGTCCATGCGAGGCGAGCCGTTCAGGCGGAGAACGACGACCCGCAGCCGCAGGTGGTCTTGGCGTTCGGATTGCTGATGACGAACTGCGCGCCGCTGAGGTTCTCGGCGTAATCGATCTGCGCGCCGGTGAGGTACTGCAGCGACAGCGGATCGCACAGCAGGGTCACGCCTTCGCGCTCGACCGCCAGGTCGTCCTCGGCCTGGGCCTCGTCGAAGGTGAAGCCGTACTGGAAACCCGAGCAACCGCCGCCGGAAATGTACACGCGCAGCTTCAGGTCGGGGTTGCCCTCTTCGGCGATCAGCTCATGCGCCTTGCTGGCGGCCGCCGCGGTGAACAGCAGCGGCGCACTGGCGCTGCGGTAATCGGGAATGGCGACGAAAGTGTTCATGACGTTCCAGATGGGGTCGTTGCGGGACGGTACAAGCATACCCGCGACGGCCTCCGCCTCCATGAACGCGGCTGGCGCGCGGGGCGCCATCGCGCTCGCCGGCTCAGGCGGATACGGCCTCTTCCGTCTCGGCGGGGGCCGGCAATTCGTGCGGCGCGGCAGCTTCCCCGCCATCGCCTTCACGGCTGATGCTGCCGTTGATCTGGGCACCGGCGGCCATTTCCAGCGTGTGGTAGCGCAGGTTGCCATCGATGCGTGCCTGCGCCGACAGCTCCAGCCGGGTGGTCACCCACACGTCGCCGGTGACATGGCCGTTGAGGATCGCGTGCGGCACGCGGATCTCGCCATCGACCTGGCCGTGCTCGCTGAGCGTGAACATCGCATCCTCGCCCTCGGCCACGATGGTGCCCTCGACGCGGCCATCGAGATGCAGCGCGCCGCGGAAACAGAGGTCACCGCGGATCACCGTGCCGCGGGCGATCAGGCTGGTGTCGTCGCTGGCTTGGTGGCGTTCTCGGCGCTTACGGTTGAGCATCGTTGTCTCCCAGGACGGTATTGATGTTGCCGCTGAGCGCGTCGCTCCAGGCGACGCTGCGGACCATGGCGGGTTGGCCTTCGGGCTGGATATGCAGGCGCAGCCGCGTGGGGCGGAAATCGGCTGGCAGCACCAGGGTGCCGCGCAGCTGCTGGAAATACTGGAACTTGAACGGGATGCCGGCCTTCTGGTCCGCGTCACCCAGGGCGGCCCAGTCCAGCCGGGTCACCTTGTCGCCACGCAATCCCTCCACGCTGACCGTGACGGCGCCGCTGATATCGCTGCCGCGGCGGGTGTTCTGCGACAGGCTCAGGCCGATGTCCCAGCCGTGCGACCCCGCGATGGGTCGCAGTCGCACGCCCTGTACCTGCAGCCCCGTGCGCTGGCCTTCGCCACCTATCAGGCGGGAATAGAAGCCGAGGTCGGCGCGCAGGCTGCTGAGCTCGGTTTCGCGCTGGGTCAGCGTATTTCGCAGGGAGCGGGTGGCCACCTCGTTCACCCGCGCGGCGCTTTCGAGGTTGGCGACTTGTTGTTTCAGCTGTTCGATCTGCGCGTTCAACGCGCGCTGCTGGCGGTGGTCGACGCTGGCGGGCGCGTCGTGCGACGTCAGCCATGCCACCAGCGCGCCGGTAAGCACCACGCTGCCGAGCCAGGCCAGGCCCAGCCAGAATCCCCGATAACGCCGCTCGCTGTGCGGCCGCACCACGAAGCGCGGTGGTGGTCGTGAGGCCATGTGACTCCCCCGGCAAACCCAAGGTATAGCGTCGCCACGGCGAGGCGGTCAAGGTTGGCCGCCTGGCGGCGCTCCGGAAAAGCGCCGCAGGTCACAACGATGGACTTCAGCTTTGCATCTTGCTCTGCAGGTAGCGCTCGGCGCCGATGTCGCGCACCAGGCTGAACTGGGTCTCCAGCCAATCGATGTGCTCCTCCTCGTCGTGCAGGATGTTCTTGAACAGGTCGCGGCTGATGTAATCGGCAATGCCTTCGCTGTACGCAATCGCCTCGCGCAGATCCTTCACCGCGGCCAGCTCCAGATCCAGGTCGCCCTGCATGGATTCCAGCGCGTTCTCGCCGATGCGCAGCTTGCCCAGGTGCTGCAGGTTCGGCAGGCCGTCGAGAAACAGGATGCGCTCGATCAGGTGATCGGCGTGCTTCATTTCCTCGATCGATTCCTTGTACTCATGCTCGGCCAGCTCGGTGTAGCCCCAATCCTTGAGCATGCGGAAGTGCAGGAAATACTGATTGATCGCGGTCAGTTCGTTGTAGAGCACCTTGTTCAGGAACTCGATGACCTTGGCATCACCCTTCATGGCAGTTCTCCGTTGACGACCCGCCGACTATACAAAGGTCACCGGCAGCGGAGCGAAACGCGAACGGGAATGGTTTGCCGATGCATCGCAGCGATGCGGCAAACGCGTGTTGCAAGGGGAAGGGTTTCAGGCTGCGACGAGCGGCAGCGGAAACGGCACCTGGGTCAGCGCCTGCTCCAGGATGGCGCGGGCCTCCGGCTCGCAGCAGCCGCAGCAGTCGGAACAACCCGTGCGGGCCTGCAACTCGGCGAACGTGCGCACGCCATCGGCCACCTCGCGGCGGATGTCATGGTCGGTAACGGCGTTGCACATGCAGACGTACATGGCGCGTATAAGAACGCGAATGCGAATGATTGTCAACAACAAAAGACGACGATGACGCTCAGGCCACCTTGCGACCGCCCTGCGGCGGCGTTGGTGCGGTGCTTTCGCGCGGCGGCGCGGTGCCCAGATCCACCTGGAACAGGCCTTCCACCAGCGGTGCAAACTGCCGCAGCGCGCGCTCGTAGACCTGCCGCTTGAAATTCACCACATGCGCGGCCGGGTACCAGAAATCGACCCAGCGCCAGATATCGAACTCGGGCTTCTCGCCCGCATCCAGCTTCAACGCCTCCTCGCCACCCACCAGCTTCAGCAGAAACCAGACCTGCTTCTGGCCAATGCAGGTGGGCCGCTGGTGATGACGCACGTAGCGGCCCGGCAAGCGGTAACGCAGCCAGCCATGCGTGGCGCTGACCACCTCAACATCGTGCTCGGAAAGGCCCGTCTCCTCCTCCAGCTCGCGGTACATCGCCTCCAGCGGCGTCTCGTCGCTGCGCATGCCGCCCTGGGGGAACTGCCAGCCATCGCGATTGACCCGGCGCGCCCAGAACAGCCGGCCGTCTGCATTCAGCAGAACAATGCCCACGTTGGGTCGATAACCATCAGCGTCAATCATCTCGCGTCCTCGGATCACGCGGCGCAGCACCGCACGGGACCGTACCCGTCAAGTCGATTCAAGCACGGCGCGCGAAGCCACGGCAAGCTCAAGGCTTGAACAGAAAGGTCCAGACGACTAAACTGCCGCGCCCCGCCCCCGATCATTCAGATCCCCCGCGGCGGGTTCCCAATGGCTATGTAGCTCAGCTGGTTAGAGCACAGCACTCATAATGCTGGGGTCGGTGGTTCGAGTCCACCCATAGCCACCAATAGCCTGTTTCAAGGCATCCGGGCAGAACCCAAGAATCGCTCGAAGCCCGCATGGCAGCGGTTTTTTTGTAAGTGCAGGGCCCATTCGCAGGATCTTCCGAGCAGCCTTCACGCAAGCCGGTCTTCCGTATTTCAACCCGCACAGCCTGCGCAAGACGCTGACTCTCTTCGGTCAGCAGCGCTGCACGTTGCCGGAGCAGCACAAGACATGGAGCCAGAGCCTGGGGCATAAGGGTGTGCTGACCACGTTCATGAGCTACGGAACGATATCAACTGCCGGCAGAGCGAGATCATGCGGTAGCTCGCATCCCCGAAAATCGACAAACGGTCGACCCAGCTAAACGCTGGTGACAAACATTCGCCAATTGCTCGACACCGCTGGAGCGTGAAATTGTCTCCACACCGGAACTGGCTGGTGAAGTCCGCGCCGTTGTCAAAGAGCCGGCTTGTCCTGAGCTCCTCAGTGCTTCGGTACTTGGTTTTTAGACTTATTTGTCTAACAATTATGACTATCTCCATTTTTTTGGCAAATACGTCGAATATGCAGACCTTGCAGGAAGTAGGCGAAGCGGTGGCGGTACGACGCCGATCACTCGGCCTGAAACAGGGCGAGGTAGCTACCCGTGCCGGCATCAGCCAGGACGTGCTCTCCCGTTTCGAGCGAGGCAAGTCGGCCGAGTTCGGTTCTCGCAAGCTGCTGGCCGTGCTGGCGGCCCTTGGCATGGAACTGCAGATCACCGAAACAGGCGCGTCTGGCTCTCTGGATGAGCTTCGGCGCGAGCGTGGTGGCGCATGAGCCTTGCCGTTTACGTGGGCGGGCGTGAGGTTGCCAGGCTGGAGGCCATGGGTGATTTCAAAAGTTCGATGACCTACGGTGCCGAAGTGGCGCCGGAGGACTTCGTTTCACTGACCATGCGGGTGCGGCCAGATCCTTACTTGTGGGACGACGTGCTGCATCCGGTGTTCCAGATGAATTTGCCGGAAGGATATCTGCTGCAGGTGCTGCAGGAGAAATTTGGCCCGCACATCGGCGCCAGCCCAATGGCGCTGTTATCGGTCATTGGGCGCAACATGATCGGGCGGATCCAAATCGCCTCTTCAGGTGCTGATCTGGATGAGCCGCCCAAACCGATCGATGTGGCCAGGTTGCTCCAGGGCGACAACTCGGAAGAGGCGTTCAACGAACTGGTGCGGCAGCACGCAACCAGTGGCGTGTCAGGCGTCGTTCCCAAGTTCCTCGACGTCGACAAGCTGAGCAAGGGTCCGCACAAGAAAGCCACGCTGTTTACCCATCAGCACATCATCAAGGGCTCGTCGCGGCTACTGCCGTTCGTGTCCTTGAACGAACACCTGTGCATGCAAGTGGCGCAACGGGTGATGCCCGCCGCCAGAACCGAGGTTTCCCGCGATGGCCACGCTTTGGTCGTCCATCGTTTCGACGTGGATGAAAACGGCGCGCGTCACTGGGGCATGGAGGATTTCTGTGCGCTGCTGGGCTTGCGTCCTGCTGCCAAGTACGAAACCACCTGGGAGCGCATTGCCAAGGCTGTGCGCGATCATGTGCCGGTGGTCAACCGGTCGACGACCTTCCGGCACATGGCGACCTTGCTGCTGCTCACGTACGCGTTGCGCAATGCCGACTGCCATGCCAAGAACATCGCGCTGCTCTACACCCGCCACGATGACGTTCATCTGGCGCCGGCCTACGACATGATCACCACCGCAGCCTATCCGGACTACCAGCGGAACCCGCCGGCGATCGCGTTCATGGGCAAGAAGACGTGGGACCCGGGCAAGAGCCTGCATACGTTCATCACCGCCACGTTTGGCCTCCCCTTGCGCGACCAAGTCGAGATCGTCGACCAGATCGCCGCGGCCATGGTCGATGTCGGCCCGATGGTTCGCGAAGCGATGGAGCAACATCCGGGCTTTGTCGACATTGGTAAGCGGATGCTTTTGGTTTGGCAGGAGGGCATCAATGGGCTTCGGGACAAACGTGGTTATGCGTTGGCCGGCGCGCCGTTGGGCGAAGCGTTTACCGGATTGTCGGAGCCGGGTCACGTCAAACCGACACATGCCGTAATTGGTCGCTCCGACCTTCTTGGGCGATCGAAATGAGCGCGTCGAATGTTGTCGCTCGGGCGGTAAATTCGCGTAGTGTGGATTCACCGTCGAAAGGAAGAACGCGAGGGAATTTGGCCTGTATCGGTTCTGAAATTCCAAGGAAACGATGGATGGCACGATCAGAACTAGGGGAGAAGTACGTTGGATAACGTCTTTACGTTCCGTGATCGGATCATCGAGGAGTACAGCCTATTTTCGCGAAGCTTCACGCGAATTGCGGCAGACGATATCCGCAAAGAAGTGGATGCTCAGTATGACGGCGGGCGCTACTGGCCCGAGCCGCTCATTCAGATAAACCCTAACTATCAACGCAAGGGAACGGTCCAGCAACTAGCCAAAGAGGGGGTGCTCAACAAAGCATGCGCGGAGCTCTTCCAAGTTGGGAAGACCGAATCGAATCCGCAGCCGCTCTACCTGTATGCCCACCAACTCGAAGCGCTTGCAAAGGGCCAGGGCCGGCAAAGCTATGTGGTTACGACTGGTACTGGGTCGGGCAAATCGTTGGCCTTCTTCCTGCCGATCATTGATCGAATTCTCAGCGCGAAAGCGGCTGACAGTAGTTCGCGCACTCGGGCGATTGTCATCTACCCGATGAACGCGCTTGCGAACAGCCAGCTCGAGGAGCTGGACAAGTTCCTCTATGGCTATCCCAATGGCGAGCAGCCGTTTACCGTCGCGCGCTATACCGGGCAGGAAAGTAGCGTGGAGCGGGAAGCCATCGCGAGCAATCCCCCCGACATTCTGCTGACGAACTTCATGATGCTTGAGCTACTACTCACGCGTTATGAGGATACGGACCGCAGGGTGGTGGAGCATTGCGAAGGTCTCGAATTCCTGGTGCTTGATGAGCTGCATACTTATCGAGGCCGGCAGGGTGCTGATGTGGCCCTTCTCGTTCGCCGATTGCGGGAGCGTCTGCACGCCTCCCAGCTGGTTTGCATCGGTACCTCTGCCACTATGTCCAGCGCCAACAATCTCAGCGACAGGAATAAGGCTGTTGCGGCGGTGGCGAGCAAACTGTTCGGAGCGACGATCTCGGAAAATGATGTCATCGGTGAGACGTTGGAGCGAGTCACTGATCCCTCCAAGGACGTCGCAGCCGTTCGTCATTTACTCAAAAGCTCTCTGGGTCGAGAGTCCTTCGTATGGCAAACCTTTGAGGCATTCACCACAGATCCTGTCGCGATCTGGGTGGAGTTGAACCTTGGAATTGAGCTGTCAGACCATGAGGCACCGCGACGTGCCAAGCCGCGCATGCTCAGCGACGCCACGCGGCAACTGATGAGCGATGCAGATTGCTCTGAGCAATTGGCTCGGGACGGCTTGCAGAAATTTCTTCTCGCCGCCCACGAGATCAATACGCCGCAAGGGCGTCCACCCTTTGCCTTCAAGTTGCATCAATTCATTAGTGGCCCGGGAAAGGTGCACGCGACGCTGGAATCGCACGGGCAACGCTATATCACTCTTGACGCGCAACGCTTTGCCCCAGGCCGGCAGTCGACTGGCGTGTTGCTGTATCCGGCGCACTTCTGTCGAGATTGCGGACAGGAGTACCACCCGGTTTGGCGATCAGAACAGGGCAGTCCTAAATATAGCCCGCGCGAAATCGACGACGTCACCGCCGATGACAATGAAGATGTGCATTTCGGCTTCCTTTGCCCGATACGGGAGGGGCAGGCGTACCAAGGGCGGTTGGAAGACCTCCCGGAAGCCTGGATCGACCTCACCAAGGCCGAACCCAAGGTCAAGAGCAACTACAAAAAAGCAGTGCCTTACGAGAGTCAGATTGATCCACAGGGCACGGAGGGACGCGGTGAGCGCTACTGGTACATCCCTGGGAAATTTCGCTTTTGTCTGAATTGTAGCCAGCTCCACGAGGCTCATGGGAAAGACATTCATCGCCTTTCCAGCCTGTCTGGCGAGGGGCGCTCATCGGCGACAACCGTTCTTACATTGAGCGCTCTGCGCGAGCTATTTGCACAGACCGATATCCCCGAAGGCTTGCCCGATCCACGCAAGCTCCTGGGCTTCTCTGACAACCGCCAAGATGCCGCCCTGCAAGCGGGTCACTTCAACGACTTTGTCTTCTTGTTGACGCTGCGATCCGCGTTAATTGGCGCACTAAAGACCAATCATGGCTTGCTGACGGAAGAGCATCTTGCTGACGCTGTCTTCAAAGCGTTGGGCTTCGATCGTGTCGACCTGGCGACACTCGCCGAATATCTGCGTACCCCAAAGCTCATGGGTCTGGCGCGTCAGGAAGCACAGCGCACCCTTCGCTTCATCATTGGCTACAGATTGCTGCGAGACCTGCGACGCGGCTGGCGCTTCAACAACCCCAACTTGGACCAACTGAGTCTGCTGGCAATAAGTTATCGAGGTTTGGACGACTTTTGCGCCGACGAATCCTTGTTTGAACATGCTGGCTTGGTGCTCAGCAAGCTGGCCCCGACGAATCGCGCCGCGCTCTATCAAGTGTTGTTTGACGAAATGCGTCGCGGCCTGTGTCTGGAAACCCGCTATCTCGACCCCGTTGAACAAGACAAGGCACGCAGCAGCGCCTTCTCGTACATCAACGAAAGGTGGGCCTTCGCCATCGACGAAAGGCTTGAAACGTCGAAATTGCTGGTCCTGGGGAAGCGGCCCGAATATCGCGGCAAACCGCGCCTCGATTTGGTAAGCGGCGGCCCCCGCTCGCGTTTGTTGAAGCTCGTCAAGAACACAACATGTTGGAAGCAATCCGCGTTTGCCGGCCAGGTCCATCTCTGGAAAGAAAAAGAATGGGTCGAGCTGATAGAAGTGATGCTGCAGGCTGCCGTGAGCTACGGTTATACCCAGAAGCATGCGATTGACGCTGCGTTGGTCGGGTGGCGGCTCAACGCCGCGGCACTGGACTGGAACCTGATCAGCCATCAGCAAGTCGACGAGGACAATAAATCCAACGCGTTCTTCCGCAAGCTCTACCTAAGCATGGCGGACATTCTCAATCTGCCAACGCACCCTCTCTTTGATTTCGAGGCTCAAGAACATACCGCGCAGGTGGACTCCACCCGTCGGCAACTGCTCGAGCAGCGCTTCCGCTTCACGGAAAAAGATCGTAAAGACTGGGAAGACAACCCCGCACACGATGCGCCGCTTGAACGGCTTCCGGTCATGTTTTGTTCGCCGACTATGGAGCTGGGCGTTGATATCTCCGCGCTCAACACGGTCTACTTGCGCAACGTGCCCCCCACGCCGGCCAACTATGCACAACGCAGCGGGCGTGCCGGTCGTTCCGGGCAACAGGCGCTGGTACTCACCTATTGCGCGGCACAAAGCCCACATGATCAGTGGTTCTTTCATCACGCCAGCGACATGGTGTACGGCGTGGTCAAGGCGCCAACGCTGGACCTGGCCAATCGTGACCTGGTCGAAAGCCATCTTCACGCCGTGTGGTTGGCGTGTGTCCGGATGGCGCTGGATAACAGCATCGCACCGCTGATCGATCTGGAGCTGCCGGGCAAGCCAGTAAAGCAGGCGCTGCAGCAGCGCTTCACTGACCCCGATGTTTTGCAACGTGCCCGGCACAGCGCGCTCGCGGTAGTCGATCAATTGACCGATGAGCTCAAGCAAAGCGGTTGGTTCTCCCATACTTATGTAGTCGACGTCATCGAGCGTTCGGCTCAGGACTTCTCCGGCTCCCTTGAGCGTTGGCGGGTGCTGTTTGACTCGACTCGCAAACAAATGGAGATGGCCGATCAGATCGTGAAAAGTCATACCGCGTCCCACGCGGAGCGCAACAACGCCAGTCGCCGTTACGGCGATGCGGCACGGCAGTACGCGGTGCTGCTCAAGACGGGCAATTCTCAGAACACAGATTTCTATACCTACCGTTACCTCGCCAGCCAGGGCTTCCTGCCCGGCTACAACTTTCCACGTCTTCCATTGATGGCCTGGATTCCCGCACGCGGCAGTGCCAATGCCGGAGGCAAGGATGACGAGGGCAGTATGGTCAGCCGTCCGCGTTTTCTGGCGCTCTCGGAGTTCGGGCCGCGTAGCCTGATCTACCATCAGGGGCGTATGTACCGCGTGGTACGCGCGAAGCTGAATGTGGGTTCTGCCGACCACATCTCCAGCAGCAGTCAGCTAGCTACCATCTCATCGCGTATCTGCAGTCAATGTGGATATGGCCATCTCGGCGAGCCGGGCGAAGGAGATCCCCTGTTCGATCGCTGTGAGCATTGTGATGCCTTGCTCACCGAAGGCGACTGGGTCAAAGAGTTGTATCGCATCGAGACCGTAGAAACCGTGCCTGTCGAACGCATCTCCATCAATGACGAGGACCGTCAACGCCAAGGGTTCGAACTGCAAACCACCTATCGCTTTCTACCTGGTCCCGACGGGCTCGTGCAAAAGAGTCAGGCCGAAGTTCGGCAAGGTGAGAATGTGCTGGCGGGTTTGGTCTACACGCCGGCAGCTCGCCTATGGCGGATCAACCGAGGCTGGCGCCGCCGCAAGGACAAGAATCAGCTGGGTTTTTACATCAACCCCATCACCGGTACCTGGAGCAAGAAGGACGATCCGAACGCCGAGGAAGGTGAGGGCCCCGTTGATGAGTCGCTGCTCGACAAGGTGCCCAACCAACGCATTGTGCCGTTTGTGGAAGACCACCGGAACTTGCTGATTCTCACGCCGGTGCATCCGTTGTCGCTGGAGGCCATGGCCACCCTGCAGGCGGCTCTCAAGCGCGGTATCGAAATGACCTTCCAGATCGAGGAGGCCGAACTGGTAGCCGAGCCGTTGCCTACGACCGACGATCGCAAGGCGCTCATGTTCTATGAGGCCGCTGAAGGCGGCGCGGGCGTGCTGACTCGTCTTGCCTCTGACCCGGGGAGTCTGGCTCAGGTGGCTGATGCTGCACTTCGCCTGATGCATCACCGAGCACCCGAAGGGGCGTGGTCCATGGATGCGCTGGAAAGCCTGGAGCTGAAGCAAAACGGGCTATCAATCTGTGAAGCAGGCTGCTACCAATGCTTGCTGTCCTACTTCAATCAACCCGATCACGACCACATCAATCGGCGCAATGTCGACGCGCTGAGGCTGCTGGTGGCACTCGCCAACGCGGAAGTGATCCTGGCCAGCAGTCAACCGAACGTTCCTTTGACGCACTCCGCGACTTCAAGTGACAACGCGCCACTGCACGGCTGGCTGCAGGCACTGGATAATGCCGGGCTAAGGCACCCGGATGCTCTCCAGGTTGCGGTGAACCACGGGACAGCGGTTGCTGCTGGCCAATACAAGTCTGCGCGGGCATTGGTGTTTCTTGAAACTCCGAGCCCGGAAGCTTGCGCCGCTCTGGCTGACAAAGGCTGGCGTGTACTGGATCTGTCTGATCCCACTCAGTGGGCCGCGCAATTTGCGGCCCACCCCGATGTATTTGGCAAGAGCGAAAAGAACGGATGAACGCGCAAAACCTCGACTTCATGCCCGGTAACCTGGTGCGCGCACGCGGACGTGAATGGGTTGTCCAGTCCGACTCGCAACCGGACTGGCTGCGTCTGCGTCCACTTGGTGGCGCCGATGAAGACATCATCGCGCTCATTCCAGATCTCGAACTGCAGGCTGTTGAGTCGGCCATTTTTCCGCTACCGGATCCGGCCCGACCCGGCAACCATGCCGCTGCCTTGTTGTTGCGCGACGCGCTACGCCTGAAGCTGCGCGCGGGTGGTGGCCCGTTCCGTTCGTTCGGCAATATCGCCGTCGAGCCGCGGTCCTATCAGCTGGTTCCGTTGTTGATGGCGCTGCGCTTGGCTACCGTACGCTTGCTCATTGCAGACGATGTGGGCATTGGCAAGACAATTGAGGCGGGCCTGATCGCGCGCGAGCTGCTCGATCGTGGGGAGATAAGCCGCATCGCCGTACTGTGTCCGCCACACCTCGTCGAACAGTGGCAGGGCGAACTGGAGCAGCGTTTTCATCTGCAAACGGTAGCGCTCACCTCAGCCAGTGCCGGCCGTCTTGAGCGCACCCTGCCGGTCGGGGTCGGTTTGTTTGATCATTACCCGGTCGTCGTGGTCAGCCTCGACTACATCAAAAGCGAAAGCCACCGCGAACATTTCCTCTCCACCGCGCCCGAGTGCGTCATCGTGGATGAAGCCCATACCTGCTCCACCGGTGGTCAGGGCAAGCAACTGCGGTTTGCGTTGTTGCAGCGACTTGCTGCCGATGAACAGCGCCACCTGATTCTGCTCACCGCCACGCCGCATTCCGGTAACGAAGCTGCCTTCTACAACCTGCTCTCCCTGTTGAATCCCGCCTTCGGCGCTCTGCAAGGCCGTACTTCCGCAGCCGATCCCTTGCGTCTGGAGCTGGCGCGCCACTTCGTCCAGCGCCGCCGCAAGGACATCGAGGAATGGCAGATCGAGTCTCAGGGCGTTCGGGCGTTTCCCACGCGAATGACGACCGAAATCACCTACCAGCTCACTGGCGATTGGGGTGCTTTCTTCGATGCCGTCCAGACCTATTGCCGCGAATTGGCGGAAACCGTGGAGCAAACCGGACACGGTGCGTCCCGCCTGATCTGGTATGCCACGCTGGCCCTGCTGCGTTGCGTGGCCTCCTCACCGGCCGCCGCTGTCAAAGCACTGACGACGCGGCTTGAGGGTGCTTGGGTCAATGACGACTGCCTTGCGGATGAGCGCCTGTACGACGGCGAGGCGGATGACCTGGCTGGCAACGACATGGAGCCACCGGGCCAACTGCAAGACACCTCTCGTCTGCAGGCGTTGATTGCGGAGGCCCAAAGGCTTTGCGGAAAGGCGGGTGACCCCAAGCTCGCGGCTCTCATCAGCCACCTCGACGGTTTGCTGGGCGATGGCTACCAGGTGGTGGTGTTCTGCCGTTACGTGGCAACGGCTCACTACGTGGCCGAACACTTGAGCAAGCACTTTTCCAAAGCCACCGTGGAGGCAGTAACTGGCGAATACACGCCAGAGGAGCGCCGCGAGCGGGTTGAGGCTATGGCGGATGCCGAGCAACGCATTCTGGTGGCTACCGATTGCCTGTCCGAGGGCGTCAACCTGCAACATCTGTTCACGGCCGTGGTGCATTACGACCTGGCCTGGAATCCCACTCGCCACGAGCAACGCGAGGGCCGTGTCGATCGCTTTGGCCAGCAAGCCAGCGAAGTGCGCTGCTCCATGTTGTACGGGCAGGACAACCCGGTCGATGGCTTTGTGCTCAACGTTATCCTGCGCAAGGGCGAAGCCATCCAGAAAGAACTTGGCGTATTGGTGCCAATGCCAGCCGACGAGCAGCGCATCAACCAGGCGTTGGTCAAGGCCGCGTTGATGCGCCGAAGCGACACGAGAAAGACTTCCCCGCAGCTTGGGTTCGACTTTGCGGAAGTCGAACAAATTCTGGCGCCGCTGCAGGCGGAATGGAAAGACGCGATGGAAAAGGCCAAGGCCAATCGCACCGTGTTCGCCCAGCGCCGAATTCGCCCCGACGAAGTACTGCCGGAGTGGCAAAAGCAGCAGCAGGCTTTGGGCAGCGAGGACGATGTCAGGCGCTTCGTACAGAGTGCGTGCGCGCGCCTGAATGCACCGCTGGAACCCACCACGCGAAATCGCTTTCGTCTTCTTCCGCAGCATTTTCCCGAAGCGTTGCGACTGCGCTTGGCGGATGAGGGCATCGACAAGCCACTTATCCTCGATTTCGCGCAACTGCACCGCAGCCATCCGCTGGTGACGTTGCTCGCGGAGCACTTGCTTGAGGAGGCATTGCAGGAGGACAAGCCCATCGCCGCCCGCTGCGCGGCCACCGTCACTGCCGATGTGGATGTCGTCACCACCCTGTACCTGCTGCGATTGCGTCATCAGCTCAGTTATGTCCGGCGTCGCCAACCGCATCAACTGATGGCCGAGGAAACCGTCACCCTGGCCGTACGGGGGCGAAGCCAGCCGCAGTGGCTCAATGATGAAAGCACAGGCGCACTGCTGCAATGCGAGCCCACCGCCAATTTGCCGGCAGAGCAGATGCAACGTGAGATCAGTATGGCGCTGGAATTTTTGCGGGCGCATCCCGAGCAGTTGGAAGCACTGGCGCAACAGCGAGCAGAAGCGCTGCTGGAGGATCACCAGCGCGTGCGTGAGGCAGCGCGTGATGTGGGCCAATACAGCGTGACACCTTGCCTGCCGGTGGATGTCATCGGCGTTTATGTCCTGCTGCCCGATACGCTGTAAGGCCTGAGTGATGCGACTGACCAGAAACAAATCCCACGCCGCCCTCAGCCTTCCCAGCCTGCGCCTGGAAGGCAGCCTGTTGCTGCCCGATCAACTGGAAAAGGCCGCCCTGGGCAACGCTGCCCATCAGACCGAGGCGGATTACCACACCCCCAAGGGCCTCAAGGTCAAGGACGACTACAGCCGCGCCTTTCAGATCGCCAGCGCGCAGTGGAAACACTTCGCCAGCCAACTGGAACGCGACGATGTCGATGCCGCCGAGCTCACCACCAGTTTTGTGCGGGAGCTGTTGCGTGATGCCTTGGGTTACAGCCACCTGATCGACGTTGACGGCATCGATGCGGGTGAGCGGCGCTATCCCATAGCCCTGCTCGCCGGGAATGTACCGGTGGTCGTGGCGCCGCACACACTGAACCTGGACGAGCTTGACGAGCGCTTCGCCGTCGTTGGCAGCGGCAGCCGCAAGAAATCTGCGTTTCAGATGACGCAGGAGTTTCTCAACGCCAGTCCCGATCACCTTTGGGGCATCGTCAGCAACGGCAAACAGCTGCGCCTGCTGCGTGATGCCGCCACGCTGACACGCCCCAGTTATCTGGAGTTTGATCTGCAAGATCTGCTGGCAGGCCAGCGTTTTGCGGAATTCGCCATGGCCTGGCGTTTGCTGCACGCAAGCCGTGCAGGCCAGCCGGGCGATGCGCCGGAGGCCAGCATCTGGGAAGCGTGGCGTAGCGCGGGCCAGCAAGAGGGTACGCGCGTACGTGAGGGTTTGCGTGTCGGCGTAACGCAGGCACTCCTCACTTTGGGCAGTGGATTTTTGCAGCATCCCGCCAACGACGCGCTGCGTCGCGATCTACAGGAGGGCCGACTCACCAAGGAGAAATACTTCGAGCAGCTGCTGCGACTGGTTTATCGGTTGATCTTCCTGTTCACCGTGGAAGAGCGCGGGGTATTGCATCCTTACGACGACAGCAAACCAGCGATTGCCGCCCGTCGTGCCTATGCTGAGGGTTATGCTTTGGCGCGCCTGCGCGACGCCAGCTTGCGCCGCCGCGCACGTACTCGCTTCGATGATCTGTGGACGGCGGCCTGCATCGTCTTCCGCGGCTTGGCAAATGGCGAGCCGCCGCTGGCGCTCCCGGCGCTCGGCGGCTTGTTTGCGGAGAGCCAATGTCCGGCGCTGGATAACGCCAGCCTGACCAACACCAGTCTTCTCGAGGCCATCAAACACCTGCGTTGGGACAGCAGCACCGGCACCTTGGCGCCAGTGGACTATCGCAACATGGGCCCGGAAGAGTTGGGCTCGGTTTATGAGAGCCTGCTGGAACTGGTGCCCGAGGTCGACCTACCCGTACGCACGTTCGGCTTTACCGGGCTGACCAGCGATGGCAGCACCCAGGGCAATGCACGCAAGGTCAGCGGTAGCTATTACACGCCCGACTCGCTGGTGCAGGAGCTGATCAAGTCCGCGCTCGATCCGCTGATCACACAGCGCCTGGCCGAGAGCCCGGCCAACCCGATCGACGCTCTGCTCGGTATCACCGTGATCGATCCAGCCTGCGGCAGCGGTCACTTCCTGCTTGCGGCGGCGCGGCGGCTGGCCGAACAACTGGCGGTGCTGCGCAGTCCTGAAGGTGCGGTCAAGCCGCAAGACTACCGTCATGCGTTGCGCGAGGTCATCACGCGCTGCATCTTCGGCGTGGATCGGAATCCCATGGCGCTGGAGCTGTGCCGCATGGCGCTGTGGCTGGAAGGCTTTGAGGAGGGCCGGCCGTTGTCCTTCCTCGACCATCATTTGCAGTGCGGTGACGCGTTGCTCGGCCTTGTCGATCTCAAGGCATTGCAGTTCGGCATTTCGTCTGCGGCCTTCAAGCCGCTTTCCGGCGACGACAAGAACGTTTGCAAGGAGCTGACAAAGGACAACAAGGCCGGGCTCAAGGCGTTGGAAAGGGCCTTTGACAAGCAGCAGACGCTCCCGTTGGCGCTGGAGAGAGCGGCGGGCTTTGAGGAGCTGCAAGCGCTGGAAGCACTACCCTTCGAAACTCCTGCAGATATCGTCAAGCGCGAACAGGCATACGACCTGATCCGCTCGCAGTCCCGCAACAGCAAGCTGGCGCATGCGGCAGATCTGCTGCTGGGTGCCTTTGTGCTGACCAAGACCGAACAGAGCGCGAGCAGTGTGCCGACCAGCGGCACACTGTACTTGGAGTTGTTCAGCGACTCGCACAATGCCCAGCACCAGCAGCAGCTCGCGGCGGCGCGGGCTGCTTGTGTCGAAGCTCGAGTACTCCACTGGCCGTTGGCGTTTCCGCAGGTGTTCAAGCAGGGTGGCTTCGACTGCGTGCTGGGCAATCCGCCGTGGGAACGCATCAAACTGCAGGAGGAGGAGTTCTTCGCCACCCGTAGCCGTCTCGTGGCGGATGCGAAAAACAAGGCCGAGCGTAGCCAGCGTATCGACTGGCTCGCGCAGGGCCTGCTGGCGCAGCATCTCTATCCACAGCAGGAGCAAAGCCCAGAAGCCAGCGCCACTGAGCAGCGGCTGTATAGAGAGTTTCTGAGCACGCGTCGTACTGCAGAAGCGGCTAGCGTGTTTGTGCATGTCAAAGGCGAGGAGGGTGGACGTTACCCGCTGACGGGCGTGGGCGATGTGAACACCTATGCTTTGTTTGCGGAAACCATCCGGCAAATCACGGCGAACAGTGGGCGAGCAGGATTCATTGTACCCTCGGGCTTGGCAACTGATAACACGACAAAGGGATTTTTTGGAGATTTGATATCAAAGAAATCGTTGGAAAGTTTCTTTGAGTTTGAGAATGAAGGATTTTTCCCGGGCGCGGGACAGGGCCATATGCTGCGTTTCGCGCTCACGACCATTGTTGGTTGCGCTAAGAAAATTCCAGAAACCCGATTCCTCTTTCAAGCGAAAAAGCTGGATCATTTGCGCGACTCTGAGCGCGTGTTTTCGCTTAGTGCCGAAGATATCGAGCGTGTTAACCCGAATACGTTGACATGCCCAATATTTCAGTCCAGGTACGACGCTGAGTTGACCAAAAGAATATACCAGCGCGTGCCGGTGTTGGTTCGTGAATCTCGAGGGGATGTTCCGGAACATAATGCGTGGGGCGTTCGTTTCATGGCTATGTTCCATATGGCCAATGACAGCCATTTGTTCAAGACGTACGAGGATTTAATGCAGGACGGTTTTGAGTTGGTGGGCAATCAATTCGTCCAAGGAAGCGATTGTTTCTTGCCCTTGTATGAATCAAAAATGATCCAGATTTATAATCACCGAAATGGCGACTTTTCGGACTCGAATCACGAGCGAACGCACGTTTTGCCAAAGATACCTGAAGAAAGATTAGAGAATCCAAAATATCTGACCTTGCCCTACTATTGGGTCGCTAGGGAGGAGGTGGTGAGCAAGTGCCTCGCGGCGGCTTGGGATAAACAGTGGTTTTTTGCATGGCGACGAATCACCGACGCCCGGGCAAGCGCCCGCACCGTTATTGCCACTATTGTCCCGAATTCAGGTGTTGGGGATAGCCTATTCCTTCCGTTACTCAAGGACTTTGATGATAAAAGGTTATATGCGTGCTTTATGGCAAATATGGGATCCCTTGTCTTTGATTACGTTGCACGACAAAAGCTCGGCGGTCTAAACTTGAATTACTTCACTTTCAAGCAACTGCCATTCGTAGACGCTCAATCGTATAAAGATAATGATATTGAATTTATTTCGTCCCGCGTTGCAGAGCTTACATACAATTCTGTCGATCAAATTGATTGGGCGAGCGACCTTTCACTCGTTGGCCCTCCCGTTGAATTCGACCACGCAAAGAGATCCGTCTTGCAGGCAGAGCTAGACGCATACTTTGCAAGGATATATGGCTTAACCCGTGAGGAAATGCAATTCATTCTGGAGCCCGAAACAGTTAAACCCGGTTATCCTTCCGAGACATTTTCTGTCTTGAAGCGCAACGAAGTGCGTGAGTTTGGCGAGTACCGCACTCAGCGACTGGTGCTGGAAGCGTGGGACAAACTGGAGAGTGGGGACTTGCACTGATGCTCACCCACCTCAAGCTCGACAACTTCAAAATCTGGCGCAGCACCGGCGCGATGCGCCTGGCGCCGCTGACGCTGCTGCTGGGAACCAACTCCTCCGGCAAGTCCAGCCTGATCCAGAGCCTGCTGCTGATTCGCCAGACCGTAAAAGGCGATGATCCGAACCTGGATCTCAATCTGGGTAATCCCGACGCCAATGACTCGGTCACTCTTGGCCAGTTCAGTGATCTGCTCTGTCGCCATGGTGATGTGAGTGGCAGCATTCCCGCCAACCAGGTCGGCATCGAGTTCCGTTGGAACGAGGGCGCCGACCTGACCATGTCGACCCTATTTTCGGCACGCTATCGCAAGGGCCCGTCTGGCAGTGCGGAGCTGGACTACCTGCGTCTGGGGCGCGATGGCGAAGGCTTCACGGTGGAGCGTCGCAAGACCGGCATTTACCGCTTGTGGTTGGCCGATAAGCGCAAAGCCGTCGGTCAGAGCGCGGACTATAGGCCGCAACGATCCTTTGCGTTCTCGCCGGAAGCCATCGCTTCGCTGGGTAAGCGCGGCTCGTCGATAGAATCGGTCGGTCCAGCGCTATTGCACGAACTCGGCAAGGTCATCTATCTCGGGCCGGTCCGCCGCCTCGCTCAGCGCGACTACGTCTGGTCCGGCCGCATGCCTGCGCATATCGGTGACGACGGTGCCAAAGCGGTGGATGCGTTGATCGCCAGCGGCGTCGCCATCGAGCAAGCAAAGAAACGCAACAAGCCTAAACCACCCGAAGCCGAACTATTCGACCGGACCATCGACTGGCTCAAGGCGATGAACCTGGCCGATGGCTTAGAGGTGCGCGCGCTGGGCAGGTCGGCACGCTATGAACTGCTGATAAAAAACAACGACGAGTCCTCAAACCTCAAGGACGTGGGCGTCGGCGTATCGCAGGTGCTGCCCGTAATTGTGGCAGCCCTGTTTGCCCAGCCCGGACATATCGTCCTGATCGAAGAGCCCGAGAGCCATTTGCATCCTTCGGCTCAGTCTGAGCTGGCCAACTTGTTTGCCGAAGTGAGCAGCGAGCGCGGCGTGCAATTCATTATCGAAACGCACTCCGAGCACTTATTCCGGCGTATGCAGACCTTACTCGCACGACAGACAGTCACACGAGAAGACTGTGCCATGTACTTCGTGGAGCGAGACGGGAGGCGCGCGAGTCTTCGACCCCTGGAAGTGGATGAGGTGGGACGTATCCGCAATTGGCCGACACAATTCTTTGGTGACGCGTTGGGAGAGACGAGGGAGCAGGCAAAACTGGCGATCGAGCATGCCAAGGAGATGAGGGCAAAGGATGGCTAGGTACTTGATTGATACAAACGTCATGATGGCTGCAAGCGCGGTATCTGAACTATCCAGGGTGGCTCCGCATGCCATGCCGCTGGAGCCAGAGCTTCGTGAGCTGGTGTTTGACTGGCTGCAGAATTTTGAGCTTGTGGATGACCGGATCGTGCTCGATGAAGAGGGTCTGATTCGAGACGAATACGAAGACAACCTGCCCCACAACTGGCGGGAGCAGGAATACGCGATGCAGGTTCTGCAGCATAAAATCGATCACTATCTTGCGGACTACGTTCCCATCGATGTTCGTGTTGACGAACACGGTGCCCGGCATCTTCTGAGTGAAGCTTTCGAACATCTTGTTACGGATCGTGCTGATCACAAATGGGTTTGCTGCGCACTGGCCGCTCATCTACTTCATGAAGAGATGCCCCCGATTGTTTATGGCGCCGAGACCGATTGGTTCATTGCCGAAGCTGGTTTGATCCCTGAGGGAATAAAGTTTGTTCGGTTGCTCCCGGACAATTGGTACGAAGAAAGGATCGCCTAGCAGTGAGCGCCTTCTTCCGCTTCCCACATACACCCCATCTGGCTTGGCTAGGTGTAGGCCAGCCTCGCGATGACAAGGTCCTGTCCACCGAAGAAGCGACCATCCTGTTGAGCGGTAGCGTGGTGGTGGAAGAGAAGCTCGATGGCGCGAATCTCGGGATTTCGCTGGCGCCCGATGGCCAACTGCGCGCCCAGAACCGCGGCCAATACCAGACAGAGCCACTCAGCGGACAGTTTTCCCGCCTTGCCTCATGGCTGACCAAACATCGGTTTGCCCTGACTGACCATCTTGATCAGCGGTTGATCCTCTTCGGCGAGTGGTGTGCTGCCAAGCACTCGCTCGACTACGAGTCGCTGCCAGACTGGTTTTTGCTGTTCGATGTTTATGACCGTGTGGAGCAGCGCTTCTGGAGCAGCACCCGGCGCAACGCCATGGCTACCTCACTCGGCCTTTCCGTCGTCCCCCGGCTCTTTCACGGTCGAGCCACGTTGTCCGATCTCAAAGCGCTTTTGCAGAGCACCCCCAGTCTCTATCGAAACGGACCACCCGAGGGACTGGTGATTCGCGCTGAATCCGAACAGTGGTGCGAGGCACGTGCCAAGCTGGTGCAGCCCGAGTTCACCCAGGCCATCGGCGAGCACTGGCGTAACCGGTCCATCGAATGGAACCACCTCCAGCGCCCAACGGGTACCGACGCATGAACCCATTGCAGCGGGCGCTGATCGAAAAGGCCGGTCACGATCACGGCTTCGAATATGTATTGCCCAGCGACGATGGCACCGTACGTCTTGCTTCCGCTCTTCATCGAGCGCAAGCCGTGGTGACACCTCGAGACCATGGGTTCGAACTGGTCTTTTCCAGCGCGGGACCTCACCTGCTGCAAGCAGAGTTGGTCCGCACTTTTCCCGCTTCGTTGCTGCCAGACGGAAGCTTTGTCGCAACCGAGCACGCTGACCTGGCGCAGATCCTCCGCCGCGCCGCCGCACTCGCCCGCGCGTTGCCCAATCAGGCTGCGATGGATTTCGAAGCCCAAGTCGCAGGCGAACTTGCGCAACTCTCGTCTGACCAGACCCGTGATACCGAGGTCGAACGCATGGTGCGTCAGCGCGTCGGCCAGCAGACCCTTCGCCAAGCCATGTTGAATTATTGGGGCAATGCCTGCGCTGTCACGGGCGTGTCCCATACTGCCGTACTGCGCGCCAGCCACGCCAAGCCTTGGGCGGAGTGCAAGAGCGACGCGGAACGACTAGACGTGTTCAACGGCTTCCTGCTCAACGCCAACCTCGACGCCTTGTTTGATCGCTTTCTGATCAGCTTCAGTTCTTCTGGCAAGCTTCTTGTATCGCCAGCAGTTTGTGCGTCGGACCGCATGCGACTCGGACTAGACCAGACACTACACCTTCGCTGGTTGGCTGATGAACATGCCAAGTATCTAGAATTTCATCGAGCTCGGTTCGAGGCGATCGGGTAGTTGATGCCGCGGACTGATCGATTGATCGGCCACTTTCCGGCGCCGCCTTTTGGGCTTTGGTTCAGTTCACTTCCACATCGTTGCCACCGGAGGTCCGAATGTTTATCGACGCCAATAAATATGAAGCTGCTGTGCGCGCAATCGTCGAGAACGACGATGAAGTTCGCATGGCGGTTGCGTTCTGGGGCAAGGGCGCTGCGGAAATCGTTGCGGCGCGGAGCGGTAGACCAACTCAGATTGTGTGCAACCTGGCGATGGGAGGTACAAATCCTGGTGTTGTCGAGCAGCTGATGAAAATGAAGGGCGTGCGGGTGAAGCAGGATGACCGGCTGCACGCCAAGGTCATCATCGGCTCATCGTCGGCGCTCGTGGGTTCGGCAAATATGTCGACCAATGGGTTGAGCCTCGAGGGGCCGGAAGTAACGGGGTGGAATGAAGCGGGTCTGCGAACCAGAAAACCGTCCGAGATGTCGTCTATCGGAGGTTGGTTCGACGATGTTTGGAGGGCGGCGCGCCGTATTACGTCCACGGATATTGCTGACGCACGCGCGTTATGGCTTAAGCGCCGGAGCACCCGTCCACTTCAGCGCGGCGGCAAAGCGACCGTAGGCTTCAGTCTGAAAAACACCAAAGTAGGTTCGCTCACGGACCGCCCGATTTATTTTGCCATATACCGTAACAACCGCCTGTCGCCGGAGGCTGAGGCCGTACGCCAGTCCGCAGTGCCTAGCCTAGGGGGTGAGACTCCGCCCACGAGCGTGCGCATTGATTACCACGCTTATGAAGGCTGGGACGATCTGCCGCGAGATACGGACGCGGAGATCATCGACATCCACTATCGCAAAAACGGCACCATCAAGTGCCTTGGGGCCACGCGGCGGATCGAGAAGAGAAACAGGCGCGTCGTGTATGAGGATGGCGAGGTCGGACACATTGCCCTAGCCATGAGAATCCCGACGATCGCTGGACGACCGTTCGGCCCAAGAGAACGCGTCGCGCTGGCGGCAGAAATCGAGCCGTATATCCGCCAAATCTGGAACGACACTGCGCAGCTCGATGAGGATGCGGAGGGCGTCACCATTGTTGCGGCGGATATGAAGCGGTTTGTCGTGGGTCGGAAGGTTGCGCTTCCGCCCCGTTAATGCGGACATATCTTCCATGGTGCCGATGACGCGGCAGCAGACGTTTCATACGAACCAAGGCAATCCGCATGACCACCGCACCCAAAATCGAATCAAGCGACTTGACTATCGAGCAGGTCTACAAGGACTTCTACGCCGTTCCCGACTACCAGCGCGAGTACGTCTGGGCTGAAGACGACGTACAAACCTTTGCCGAGGATATTTACGACGAGTTCTATACCGAGAAGGGCGAGCTTGTTCCTGATTCGGAATACTTCATCGGTAGCATCGTGGTGTGCCGAAATGGGCAAGGTACGTTCGACTTGATTGACGGCCAGCAGCGCATGACCACGCTCTTCCTGTTCCTGTGCGCGATACGCGACCATCTGCGTACGCTCGGAGCGGATGCCAGCGGCTCACTGGACAAAATGATTGCGGACACGCGCGTCGCCGAAGATGGTACCGACGCCCGCGACTACCGGTTGATCCTGCAGTACGAAGACAGTCGCGACATTCTTGAGCGTATTGCTGATGGTCGCGTGCCAACCAGCGCGGCCCAGACTGATACAACGTCGATGCGCTGCATCATCGATGCCTACCGGGTATTGACGACCTTCGTGGTGGACGAGTTCAGCACGAACGTGGCTGAGGTACGCAAGTTTTTCGCTACCTTGATCCGTCGGGTCAAGCTGATCCGCATCGTGACACCCAATCTTTCCCATGCGCTCAAGGTTTTCGAGACAGTCAATGACCGCGGCGTCGGTCTGACCGCCATGGATCTGTTGAAGAACCTGTTGTTCATGCGTGCCGCCGCGTCAGACTACCCGAAGCTCAAGGACGCCTGGAAGCGGCTGACCGGCGATCTCGATGCCTGCAAGGAGAAGCACCTCCGCTTCCTGCGCTATTTCGTCATGGCCACCTCGCCCGCATTCCGCATGAAATCCGGCAAGCCGCTGCGCGAAGACGAGATCTACGAATGGTTCACCGCGCACGCCGGTGATTCCGATCTGAACATTGAAGGTCGGCCTTTGGCATTCCTGGAGAAGCTGGTAAACGCGGCAGCGCAATATCGACGTTTTGCTGAAGGCAAAGCATCCGATGGCACGCCGATTCGCTACTTGGACAACATCCAAAGCCTGAGCGGGAAGGCGCGCCAGCATTTCATCCTGATGTTGGCCGGCCGTCATCTGCCCACCGATGCACTCGATACGTTGGCGCAGCAACTGGAGTGCCTGTTCTTCGTCTACACGGTGACTCGCGAGCCCACCAAGGCGTTTGAGGGGGTTTTTGGTGACTGGGCGGCCGACTTGCGCCGTGCCCGCGGACGCGAGGACGTCGAAGCCATGATTGCGCTGCGTGTAAGGCCGTTACTGCAGGCCAAATCCAGCGATTTCGATTTCGCGATGGGCGCATTGACCGCCAGCCGCATACAGAAGTATCGCTTGAAATACGTTCTGGCCAAGCTGGCGCAGTATCTGGAACATGTCGCTTACCAAGGTGCGCTGGCATCGGCCGACCTGGCAACCTATCTCGATGGCAAGCTCGAAATCGAACACATCCTGCCGCAGAACCCTGGCGCTGCTTTGCGCGCCTCCTTCGACAAGCCGGACGATTACGACCAGTGGGTCGAGCGGCTTGGCAATCTGACGTTGCTTGAAAAGCCACTCAACCCCGCCGCGGGAAACAAGGACTTCGATGAAAAGCTGAAAGCCTTTGCCCAGTCCAAGGTTCTGTTGACCCGTGTTATCGACAGCATGGATGGCTATGGCAAAGACACCACACTCAAGCGCGCTCTGGAGCTGCTCTCCAGCTATTCGAGCTGGAACAGCGAGACGATCGAAGATCGTCAGAAGCAGCTCGCCGGGTTGGCGCGTAAGGTGTGGCTACTTGACGGGTAGGTAGGAAGGGTCTCGCTTGTACAATGCGTCGATGGATATCTTCAAAGCCTTCACCCTTGAAGCAGCGCACCGCCTTCCCAACGTGCCGGAAGTGCGCGCGACCGCATGGCAATCGTTCCATGTCGGGTGCATCTGACAGGCGAGCTCGGAGCCGACACGGGTTTGGTATGATACTTCGGTGGAGTTTAAGGCGGCGTTTCAGCCGATCTATGGCCAGCTCGACCATCACTACCTCAACGACATCGAACGGCTGGACAAGCCCACCAGAGAGCGACTTGCTGTCTGGATCTGAACAACTCAAGCCGCTGCTCCAGCTGCTCTCGGAGATCATGGTGCACGAGACCTGTATGTCCGGATGCCGTTACTCGGCACCCAAGTAGTCCGAGTTATAAGGTGAGCAACGACGTTTCGGAGCAACCCGCTTCGTCTGGGGGTGTGTTTCTTATCAGGTTGAAGACGATCAAGGCCTAATAAGGCTTTGTGGCATCCATTCGAGTGCACCCAAACCACCAAATCCTCTCGTCCATCAGATCAGTGAATGACGAGCGATCAAGCCCGCCGATACGGTTTTTTTTGTGTCTGAATTTCCCGTCTGCAAGGATGGATGCCGGTCGGCCCGTCGACGCCAAGAGCTGACGATGCTCTGCATCGTGCCAATGCCAAGCGGTCGCCGTTGGTCGACGGTCTGTCCTTCCACCTATCACCGCACCGTCGACGGCAACGGCAAGTCTAGAAACTCGTGGAATGCCGAGCTGTCTATCAGCGCATTCAACGCTTCGATGTCGGGTGCCAGGTGGCGGTCGTCGCCGTAGTGCGGCACGGTTTCGCGGATGCGGGCGTGTGCTGCTTCGAGTACGTCGGATGAGCGCAGGGGGCGGCGGAAGTCGATGCCTTGGGCGGCGGCCATCAGTTCGATGGCTACGATCTTGCGCACGTTGTCGACGATGTCGACGGCTTTGCGCGCGGCGAAGGTTGCCATGCTGACGTGGTCTTCCTGGTTGGCGGAGGTGGGTAGCGAATCGACGCTGGCGGGGTGTGCCAGGGTCTTGTTTTCGCTGGCCAGCGAGGCGGCGGTGACGTGGGCGATCATGAAGCCGGAATTGATGCCTGAGTCCTGCACCAGGAAGGCTGGCAGGCCGGAGATGCTGGCGTCGACCAGCATGGCGATGCGGCGTTCGGACAGCGAGCCGATTTCCGCCACGGCGATGGCGAGCTGGTCGGCGGCGAAGGCCACCGGCTCGGCGTGGAAGTTGCCGCCGGAGATCACGTCGCCGCTTTCCGGAAACACCAGCGGGTTGTCGGAGACGGCGTTGGCCTCGATCTCCAGCGTGCATGCGGTTTGCCGCAGCAGGTCGCGACAGGCGCCCATCACCTGGGGCTGGCAGCGCAGGCTGTAGGGGTCTTGCACGCGCGGGTCGCCGACGCGGTGCGATTCGCGGATGGCGCTGCCTTGCAGCAGTTGCCGGTAGAGCGCGGCCACTTCGATCTGCCCCGGTTGTCCGCGCACGGCGTGGATGCGCGCGTCGAACGGCGCATCCGAACCGCAGGCGGCGTCGACGCTCAGGGCGCCGGCCAGCACGGCGGCGGCAAAAACCTGCTCGGCGCCGAACAGGGCCATCAGCGCGATGCCGGTGGATACCTGGGTGCCGTTGAGCAGGGCCAGGCCTTCCTTGGCGGCCAGGCGCAGCGGGGAGATTCCCGCGCGGTGCAGGCCATCGGCGGCATCCATGATTTCGCCGCGGCAACGCAGCTTGCCTTCGCCCATCGCGGCGAGCGCCAGATGCGCCAGCGGCGCGAGATCGCCGCTGGCGCCCACCGAGCCCTGGCACGGGATGCACGGCCACAGCTCGGCGTTGTACATCGCCAGCAGGGTGTCGATGACCTGCATCCGCACGCCGGAGTAGCCGCGCGCCAGCGAGGCGATCTTCAAGGCCAGGATCATGCGCACGGCGGTGTCGTCCAGCAGCGGTCCCACGCCGGCCGCATGCGAGCGCACGAGGTTGGTCTGCAACTGTTCCAGCTGATCGGCCGGGACATGCACCTTGGCCAGCTTGCCGAAGCCGGTGTTGATGCCATAGGCCGGCTGGCCGGCGGCCACGATGCCTTGCACGGTTTGCGCCGCCGCGTGGATGCCGGCCGTGCAGGTGTCATCCAGTCGAATCGGCTCGAACGTCGCGGCGATATCGCGCAACTGGGCCAGGGGCATGTGTCCGGGAATCAGGGTTTGCATGGCGGATTTGTCCGGTGATCAAGATCGGGTGCAACGCAGGTTCGCGGGCTGGCGGCCATCGAACGCTGCGTCACGCATGCAGCGCGTCGCCGACGTGGAAACTGCCGACGAAACGGTATTTTGCTGCGGGGTGGGTGAGCCGCGCGACGCTGGCGACGCGGTCGCGCGACCAGGTGCGGCGACCCAGCACGAGCAGCGGCGCGCCCACGCTGACGTCCAGCCATTTCGCCAGGCGCCGGTTTGCCGCCTCCGCCTCGATCACGTGTTCCGTGCGCTGCAACGGCGCCGTGCGCATCAGGTAGTGATGCGGGATTTCCAGCTGGAAATCGATGTCCAGGTAACCGGGCGCACACGCCGGGCTGACGAAGCGGTCTTCCAGCTGCAGCGGCTTTCCGTCGGCCCGGTGCAGCAGGCGCGAGTGGAACAGCGGCTCGCCCGAAGCAATGCCGAACTGGCGGGCGATGGTCGGGCTGGCGGCGACCGATTCGCTGACCAGCACGTCGACCGTATGGGTCTCGCCGCGCGCCGCGATCTCGCTGCGGATGCTGCGCACGTCGAGCAGGGCCGACTCGACCTTGGGGTCGGCCACGAACGATCCCACGCCTTGCACGCGCGTGATCACGCCCGCGCTGGTGAGCTCGCGCATGGCCCGGTTCACGGTCATGCGCGACACGCCGAACTTCATGACGAGATCCTTCTCGCTGGGAAGGCGGCTTTGCGGCGGGTAGTCGCCGTTGACGATGTGCTGAAGCAGGTAGCGTTTCAGCTTCAGGTACGCGGGCGCGGGCTCGTTCATCCGCTTAGGATGACATGTCTATACAAGCCGATGAAAGGCCGTGAAACTTCCCCGCCAGGGCGCCAGCGTTGTGGTGAAGACCGCGCCGCTGTTTCCCGGCCGCGCCGCGGTCAGGCTGTTGCGACAAGCCGGATTTCCACGCGCAATCCGAGGAACACCGATACCTGCGTCGGCCAGCCGGCGGGCGTTAGCGTGCCCCGCCCTGCCCCAGCCTGATCGCGTAGAGCGCCGCGCCGTAATCCGGTGCGTGCAGGGGAAGCCGGATCTCGAAGACGGAGCTTGCCGCGCGGAGTGCATCGCGGAACGGTGTCAGCAGCAGGTCGCCGGCGTTGAAGGCCCCGCCGGAATACGACACCGGCACGGGTTCGCCCGTTTCAAATTGCAGCGCCAACCGCAGCGCGTCGCAGATCTGCGCCAGCTCGCGACCGGCATCGTGGAAGATCGCGATCGCCGCCGCGTCGCCCGCGCCCGCGGCATCGGCGACCTGGCGCGACAGTTGCGCCAGGTCGCTGCGCGGGGAGGCTTTTTCGCCGTAGATGTGGGCGCAGATGTCGAGGTCGTTGTCGAGCTTGAAGTGCGCGTTGAGGATGCCGTGCAGCGGGCCTTTGGGCAGGCGGCCGTCGCTCATGCGCGAGTAGGCGTTGAGGCCGCGGATGGCGATCCAGTAGGCGGAGCCTTCGTCGGAAAACGCTTCGCCCCAGCCGCCGGCGCGGGCGGCGGTGCCGTGGCGCTGGCCGTAGCCGATGGAGCCGGTGCCGGCGACGATGTTGATGCCGTCGGCGCAGGCCAGCGAGCCGGCCCAGCCGCAGACCATGTCGTTGTCGCAGGTGTAGCGGCGGTGGCCCAGGATCGCTTCGGGGAAGGTTTGCAGCAACGCGGTGGCGTGGCTGTCTTCGCCGTAGGCGGGCAGGCCGAAGAAGGCGTGGGCGATGTCGGCGGGGGTGCGTTTCGCGGCGGCCAGCACGTCGGCCACGCCGTCGGCGAGGATGGCGCGCACGCCGTCCAGGCCGACGTGCGGGTGGTAGGTGGTGCCCCGTTGCGCTTCGGCCAGCAACTGGCCGTCGCCGTCGATCAGGGCGAAGCGGGTCTTGGTTCCGCCGCCGTCGACGCCGAGGTAGACCGGTCCGTTCATGCGCTCAGCGCGTGCAGGCGCACGCCTTGCACCACGCGGTTGACGATGCCGGCGGGGTTGGGGTTGTCGGGCGTCACGCCCATCGCGCGCGAGGTGAAGAAGGCATAGACCTGCGCGATGGCGATGTACGGCCACAGCAGGTCGAGGTCGGCGGCAGTGGTCATGTCGGGTACCACGATGCTTTCGGCGCCGGCATCGGTGCGCGGTTGCGCGGTGACCTCGATGATGCGGCCGGCGCAGCCGTCGCGGCGCAGTTCGTCGATCAGGTCCAGATCGTAGCGGCGGGTGAGCGGATCGTTGGAGACAAACACCACCACCAGCGTGTGCGCGTTGACGAAGGTCTTGGGGCCGTGGCGAAAACCCAGCGGGGAATCGAAGCAGGTGGCGACGGCGCCGTTGGTCAGCTCGCCCAGTTTCAGCGCCGCCTCGCGCGCCAGCCCCTGCAGCACGCCGCTACCCAGGTAGGCGACGCGTTGGTGCTGCTCCAGCGCCAGCGCGTCCAGTACCGGCAGCGCGTCGTGGATGCTGCGGCCTGTGGCGTTGGCGATGGCGTTGATGCGGCTGTCCATGGTTCCAGCGGGCAGCAGTGCGGCCACCACGGCGTACATCATGCAGCTGAAGCTGGAGGTCATCGCGAAACTGGTGTCGTGGGTTTCCGGCGGCAGCAGCAGGGTCATGGCGTGGGCGACGGCCAGCTTGGCGAGTTCGCCGTCAGCGTTGCACAGCACGACCAGGTGGCGCACGTCGCGCACCAGCGATTCGGCCAGCTTCACTGCGGCCAGGCTTTCCGGGCTGTTGCCGGAGCGGCCGAACGACACCAGCAGCAGCGGCTGCTCGGGGTCGAGATACAGATGCGGCGCGCAGACGATGTCGGTGGTCGGCACCGCATCCACGCGGGCGGCCAGTTGGCGATCCAGCAGCGGCGCCACGCATTGGCCGATGTAGGCGGAGCTGCCTGCGCCGGTGAGGATCACCCGCGCGGCGGGGTTGCCGGTCAGCCCGCCAGCGAAGACCTGGATCTGTTCGTGCAGGTCGGCAACCAGCGCGTGGGTTTGTTCCAGCATGCGCGGTTGCTGCGCGATCTCCCGCGCGGTGGCGATCGCGCCGGAGGCGGTCAACGTGGATTCGGTGAGGCCCAGATAATCAGTGGTCATGGTGATGGCATGCATGGTGGTAGTCGTCGAGGGCGGCACTGATGTGGGCTATGGCCAGCGACAGCGGATCGCGCGAGGCGGTTCCGTTGCGCAGCGCATGCAGTGCGTGGGGGAGGAATTGGCTGATCAGCGGCAGCGGTGGCGGGTTCGCGCGCAGGTTGTCGAACAGGCGCTGGCGGGCCTGCTCGATCACCGGATCGGGCCAGTAATAACGGATGCGGTCGCTGAGGCTGTATTGCAGATCGATGGTCAGCGCGTGGCCTTGGCCGTGGTAGTAGCGCTGCCAATGGCCGGGCTGGGCGCGCATGCGCTCCAGCACCACGTCGCGCAGGTGGCTGCGTTGTGATTCGTCGATCCACTCGCGCTCGATCGCATCCAGCGCCCACAGCGCCTCACGCAGGGCGAAGGTCAGGCCGGGGCCGACTTTCAGGATCGCGAAGTGGTCGCGTACCAGCGCGTCCAGGCCGTCACGGGTCTGGTAATCGGTGGAGTGCGCCTCGAACACCATGCCCGGCACGGCGGTGATGGCATGGCTCAGTTCGCGGGCTTTCTGCGGCTGGTAGTCGACCACGTTGTGATGATCGAACTCCACGCCTGGCTGCACCACCGAGGCGATCACGCGATGCCAGGCGGCTTCCAGGCCGGCTTCGACAAACGCTTGCCGGTGCGCCTCGATCGTCGCCAGCGCGGCCTGCGGCGTGGTGACGGCCAGCCCTTCGATGGCTTCGGTGGCGCCGCCGGGAACCGGTACCTCGGTGCCGATCACGTACACCGGGGCCTCGCCGCCGGCGTTGGCATAGGCGGCTTCGGCGGCGCGGCACAGGCGCACCGCGCGGCGCACGATCTCCGCTTCCGGCAGCGGCTCGGGATCACCGGCGCAGGCCATCGAGCAGTCCAGATGGATCTTGCGGAAACCGGCGGCCACGTAGGCGCCCACCATCACTTCGGCCTTGTCCATCGCCGCGTCCGCGGTCAGCGCCGTCCACGGGTTGGGGCCCAGGTGATCGCCACCCAGCGCAATGCGTGCGTGGTCGAAACCCACGCGGTCGGCAATGCCGTGGACGAAGGCCACGAAATCGGCCGGCGTCATGCCGGTGTAGCCACCATCCTGGTTGACCTGGTTGCAGGTCGCTTCGAACAGCACGAAGGCCTGCTCGGTCCGCTGCGCCTGGCGCAGGCTGGCTTCGATGACGATGGGATGGGCCGAGCAGATCGAGGTCACGCCGGTGGCGTGCCCCTGCTTGTGTCGGGCGATGAGGTCGAGAAGGACTTGCATGGGGACGGGCTCCGGTCAGGGAAGGGGAGCGGGTGGATCGCGTTCGGGTTCGAGCACCAGCAGCAGCGAGGCGATCAGCGCCAGCACCAGGCCCACCATCTTCAGCGGGCCCGGCACGACGCTGGCGAAGATCAGCGACAGCACCGCCGTCACCAGCGGTGCGCCGGCATTGGTCAGCGGCGCCACCACGATCGCCTTGCCGTGGCGGAAGGCGTAGACGAGGGTCAATGCGCCGATGGCGTTGAGCACCTGGATACCGGCGGTCATCCACGGGCCGTCCAGGCCCATGTTCACCGGCTGGCTCCAGTCGGTCATCGCCAGCGCCACCGGCACCAGCAGCAATGCGCCCACGGTCATGTAGAAGAAGATGCTTTCGGCCCGCACCGTGTCGTTGGCCAGGCGCATGAAATACGCCTGCAGGCCCCACGCCAGCATGATCAACAGCGACTGCAGGAACCAGCCCAGACCACCGTCGGCGCTGCGGCCGAACGAAAGATCCAGCATCGGCAGCGCCACCAGCGCCAGCACGATGCCGGCCGTGCCCATCCAGCCCGTGCGTTCGCGCAGAAACAGGAATGACAGCGCGATGGTGACCACCGGCGACAGCGAGATGATCGGGAAGACGAAATACGCCGGCCCGATCGTCAGCGTGTGGAACAGCAGCATCTGGCCGCCGGCGCCCAGCAGGCCGATGGTCATGCCGTAGGCGATCGCACGCGGCGAACGTTCGAGCTGCCAGCCGCGGCGCCACAGGATGTACAGCGCGGGCGGGATCATCGTCAGCGCCCACACGCCATACACCAGCGTGTCGGGGAATCCGTGCTCGGCGGACAGCGGCGACAACGCGCCCCACACGCCCCATAGTGCGACCGTCGCCAATGCGAAACCCAGCCACGGTCGACGCGGCGAGGTGGCGGTGAGCGCCACGGCCGGCACACTCATGCGCGCGCCCCCACGGGTGTGGCCTGCAACAGCACGAAGTGCTTGAACGTCACGCGCAGCTTGGCGGCGTCCGCATCCACCTCGCCCAGATCGACCTCGTTGAACAGGTCGCGCACGCGGTAGCGACCTGGCGCCAGGCCGCGCAATGACACGGCACCGCTGAAGGTGTCGGCGTAGAACGTGTAGTACATGGCACCGTCCTTGGCGATGGCGTGCGCCTCGGGCCGGTCGAAGCCGATGTCGTAAAGCTCGCCCCGGTATTCGCCCTTGGGCAGCATGTGCTGCTTGTACAGCGTCACCCATTTGCGCCACAGCGCTTCCCGCTGCGGATTGAGCACCAACCCACCGGGCGGCAGCGGCTCGGAGGGATGCTCGGTGTCCTTGGGCCAGGTGAACTTGGTCGAGACCACCGCACCGATGCCCACGCTGGAGGCAAAGTCGTCGCCGCGATCGGACAACTCCACGTGGTCGCCCGCATAGCTGCTGCGCGAGCCCATCAGCGCCTTCATCGACTTGCCCTTGCTGCGCACCTGCCATGACGAGGTCGGGTCCGAAGCGGGATACTGGTCGGTGGCCGGAAGATTGTGGAAGTCGAACGCGGTGCCACACGGGCACAACTCCACCACGGCCTGCGGATTGGCTTCGTGGATGGCGTCGTAAATGGCCTTCCAGAACGTGGCCAGCCCCTCGACCGAATCGCTGGGGTGCGCATGCTTGTGCGCGGGGTTGTAGCAGGGAGCCACGCTGTTGAGGTGCTGGCCGTCGAACTTGATGCCCTCGAAACCCCAGTCGCCAATGATCTTTTTCACCAGCGCCACGTAGAAGTCGATGGTGGGCTGATAGGCGGGGCACTGGGTCAACGCGTTCCACCAGGTCACGGTCTGGAACGCGCCGCCTTCGTCCAGCAACAGCATGTCGGTGTGGTCGTGCAACACATCGCTGCCCGGGTCGGCGGCCAGCGGAGCCACCCACAGGCGCGGTCGCATGCCCTGGCGACGCACCTCGGCAGTGAACGCGCGCATGTCGGCGTCGCCGCGCGGGAACTTGCGCTTGTCGATGCGCCAGTCGCCCTCGTTGGTCTGCCAGCCATCGTCCATCACCACCCATTCGAAGCCCAGGTCGCGAGCCTTGGGCAGGGTGTCCAGGATCTGCTTGATGGTGAAGTCGCGCCCGTAGCCCCATGCGCACCAGATCGGCGCGAACGCGGAGGCGGGTGCCTGCGGCGCCACCAGGCCTTCGGCCTGCATGTAGGTTTTGTACTGCTGCAACGGTGCGTAGTGATCGCCGGTGTGCACGGCGAGCAGGGTGCGTTCGGTGATCAGGGTTTCGCCCGGCGCCAGCGTGGATTCCTGCAGCAGCTCGACCGCGATGTGCGCGCCCTTGGCCGTCTTCTTCACCGGCAGATCCAGCGGTCGCACCACCGGCTCTACGTGGCCCACGGCGATGCCGACGTCGCGGCGCCAGATATTGGCCACCGGCGTGCCGCCGCCGTAGTCGGACGAATCCATGGACAGCTTGTTGCGCTGATCGAAATCGGCACCCATCGGCTGCACCCAGTCGCGGCGGTCGGTGTGGGTGGTGCCGGAGAAGCTCCAGAAGCCGCCCGGTGCATCGGCCAGTTCGTGCGCGGCGTTGCGCCAGCCGGCGACCTTGAGCGGTGCGGTGCCGCTGTTGCGGTAGCGCGTCTGCAGCACGGCAAAGCCGGGCAGGCTGTCGAAGAACGTCACCGCCACCTGCTTTTCGACATGTCCGCTGGAGCGGCCGGTGACGATCACCTGACGGCCGGCACCGTGGCGTGGGTCGCGGATCGCTTCCTCGCGATGATCGGTGAGGGCGAAATCGTCCAGCGCGCCATTGGCCAGCAGCAGGCTTTCGCTGGGCTGGTACGGCGTGATGGCGCCGCCTTGGACGAGCAGGCTGCTGTGGAGTTTGCGGTCGAAGGCGATGGTCAGGACGGTGTCCTGGGCCACGGCATCCGCGCCTGCCACCGCGCCGCCGCTGCGGATCGCGGCGGCCATGGCTTTCGGCAGGAGAGCCATGGCCATACCGCCGGCTACGCTGCCAGCGACCAGCTTCAATACCGTGCGGCGTCCCATCGGTTCCATGGCGAACTCCTGCAAAAATGTTGTACCGATTCTGCGTCAGTGATCGGTGTTGATGCAAGCGTTTCGTTTCGGTATGGTGCAAATATGTTTCGTTATGTAGCGAAGGGGATGTGATGAACCGAGTTTTCCGCCATCTGATCGCCGGCGTGCTGGCGGCAGCCGTTCCGTTTTCGATTGCGGCTGCCCCGGCGCAGTCGGCGGGCGCCGGTGTTTCGAACAGCTACTCGATGGCCGACTTCGCGCAGGTGCGCAAGTACGACGCCCATTTCCACGCCAACAATGCCGACCCGGCGCTGCTGGAGCTGCTGCGCGAGGACGGTTTCCAGGTGTTGTCGATCAACGTCGACTACCCGGATTTCCCCAGCATCGCGCAGCAACACACGATTGCGCTGGCGCTGGCTGCGAAGGATCCGGCGCATTTCCATTGGGCCACCACGTTTTCGATGAAGGGCTTCGGCACGCCGGGCTGGGCCGACAAGGTCGACGCGAAGCTGGCGCAGGACGTGGCCAGCGGTGCGCTCGCGGTGAAGATCTGGAAGAACGTGGGGCTGGTGGAGCGGAACGCCGCCGGCAAGCTGATCATGCTGGACGACCCGGGTCTGGTGCCGGTGGTCGAGCAGGTGCGCACGCTTGGCATGGCCTTGATCGACCACCAGGGCGAGCCGCGCAATTGCTGGCTGCCGCTGGATCAGATGACCACCGACAACGATCGCGAGTACTTCAGCAATCATCCCGATTACTACATGTACCTGCACCCGGAGATGCCCGGCTACGAGGACCTGATGGCCGCGCGCGACCGCTTCGTGGCCGCCAACCCGAAGCTGCGTTTCGTGGGCGCGCACATGGCCAGCCTGGAATACGACGTCGACCGGCTGGGCGCGTTCCTGGACCGGTTTCCCAATGCGACCGTCGACCTGGCCGCACGCATGAGCCAGGTGCAGTACCAGTCGGTGCGCGGCCGCGAGAAAGTGCGCAACTTCTTCATCCGCTATCAGGACCGGCTGCTGTACGGCACCGACCTGACCTTCGGCCCGGACGCCAAGGCCGAGGAATTCAAGCGCGAAGCGCACGGCGCGTGGACGTCCGACTGGCGTTACCTTGCCACCGGCGAAACCCAGCGGATCGACATGATCCACGCCGACGTGGCGGGCCTGGCGTTGCCGCGCGCGGTGATCGACAAGATCTACTACGCCAATGCGGTGCGGGTTTTTGCCGTGTCCCGGCCGGCCGATTGAGCGTGCCGGCCGCTCCCTACGCCAGCTGCAGCTTGAAGCCGAGCTGATGGCTGGCCTGGACGATATCTTCCGGCGCGTTGGTGTCCGTGATCAGCATGTCCAGCGCGGTGACGGGGACGATGCGATGCAGGCAGACCCGGCCGAATTTCGAGCTGTCGGTGATCGAAACCACCAGGCCGGCGGCTTCCACCATCTTGCGGTTGAGCAGCGCCTCGGGCTCGTAATGCGTGGTGATGCCGCGCTCCAGGTCGAAGCCGTCCACGCCCAGGAAAAGCTTGTCCACATGCAGGGCGTCCAGCGCCTCGATGGTCAGCCCGCCGTAGAACGCCATGTTGCGGCGGCGCAGTTCGCCGCCAAGCATCACGATGTTGATGTTGTGCTTTGGCGCCAGCGCCGTCAGCACGCCGAAGTCGTTGGTGACCACGGTGATTTCCGCATCCGGCAAGGCCTTGGCCAGCTCGATGGCGGTGGTGCCCGAGTCGATGGCGATGGTGTCACCCACATTGACCAGGGCCGCGGCGCAGACGCCGATGCGGCGCTTTTCGTCCAGATGGGTGGTGCTTTTCGCTTCGTAGTTGGGCTCGGCCAGCGTGCCGTTGATGACGCCGCTGTCGATCGCGCCGCCGTAAGCGCGCGACATCACCCCGCGTTCGGCCAGATAACGCAAGTCCTTGCGCACGGTTTGCGCACTCACGCCGAAACGATCGACGAGGGTGGAGACCTGGACGCTTCCTTGCTGGCGGACGAGTTCGCTGATCTGGAGGCGTCGTTGACTGGTGTCGCGGGTCGCGGCCATGGAGTGTTCCGACGGGTGGGTGAAAGTATGCCGCATTTCGATATATTTCGCTATTGATACAAAACGAAACATGCTTTAGGCTCGATTTCGTTGTTTAGACGTTAGGCCCAAACACCCGCTTCCGAGGAGAGAACCCCGTGAATGCCGCATCCTTCCGCCAGAACATGTTGTTTTATGCCGTAGCGCTTGCCCTGTTGGCGCCGACGGTGGCTCTATCCCAGACCGTGCCGGGAAACACAAACGGGGCGCCGGATTCGCAGACGCAGCCCGAGTCGACGGCTGCATCAGGCGATGATGCCGTCGCCCTGGGTGCCATCACGGTGACGGGCGTCCAGGCCAGCCTGGCGCGCTCGGCCGATCTCAAGCGCTACGCGGGCACGGTGCAGGATTCCATCAGTGCCCTGGAACTGGGCAAGTTCCCCGACAACAACGTGGCCGATTCGCTCAGCCACATCACCGGCGTGGCCATTACGCGCACCGCCGGCGGCGAAGGTCAGCGGGTGAGCGTGCGCGGCCTGGGGCCGGAATACACGCTGACCACGTTCAACAACCGCATCCTCGCCACCGACGGCGCCGGCCGCGATTTCGCGTTCGACGTGTTGCCCGCCGACGTCATCAGTGGCGCCGACGTGATCAAGGGCGCCCAGGCGTCGCTGACCGAAGGCGCGATCGGCGGCCTGATCAACCTGCGCTCGGCCAGCCCGTTCGACAAAAAGGGCACGCACGGCATCGTGCGGCTGGAGGGCGATCGCAACCAGATGTCCGAGCTCAACGGGCGCAAGCTCTCGGCCACCTTCAGCACCACCTTCGCCAACGACACCATGGGCGTGCTGCTGGGCGTGGTCGAAGCCAAGCGCAAGGACCGCACCGACGTCGCCGGCAACGACGGTGGCTGGACGCGCAACCCCGATCCCAGCGACCCGAACTGGGGCGGCAATGCCTGGGGCGGCAACATCGACCTCAACGGCAACGACGAGCTGGACCCGAACGAGTACGGCCTCATCGCCCCGGGCCAGTTCCGCGTCGGGTCGATCCTGGAAGACAAGAAGCGCAGTGCCTATTCCGGCAAGTTCGAGTGGCACCCGAGCGACACCGTGCGCATCGTGGTGGATGGCCTGAAAACCCGCCTGGATTCGCCGCAGGTGTCCTACCAGCAGTCGTACTACACGCTGTTCGCGCCGGGCCGCTGGTCCGACATGACGGTGAAGAACGGCATCGTCACCGACTTCACCATGAACAACCCGGACCCGGATCAGCGGCTCAACCCGGAGCTGCTGAACCAGACCGAATACCGCGTGGTCGACACCGAGCTCTACGGCCTCAACGGCGAATGGAAGGTCACCCCCGACCTGACCCTGACCGGCGACGTCTACCGCTCCACCTCGAAGCGTCATTCCGGTGGCCAGGACACCTACGTCGTCCTGCGCATGAACAAGCCGAACACGGCGCACATCAGCCTGGGGCCCAACGCGGTGCCCAATGTCGACATCCATTTCGACGACGGTCGCGACCTTGCCACCGGGCTGGCCGACGGCCAGTTCACCGAGTCGGACCTCAACAGCCATTACATGGAGCTGCGTGGCGACAACATCGACGACAAGATCACCGGCGCCACCGTGTCCGGCAAGCTGTTCATCGGTAAATTCGGCGTGGACCAGCTGCGCTTTGGCGTGACCCGCACCGAGCGCGAGAAATCGCGCGACCTGGTCAACAACACCCTCAACGGCGGCGCGGATTACTACGCGGACAACTACGCCATCAACGTGGGCGACCTGGGCGGCAACGTGATCTCGCACACGTTCAACGTGCCGCATTTCATGGACGGCGTGCACAGCAGTTTCCCGCGCAGCTTCCTGGCCTTCGACGTACCCAATTACCTGGCGCAGTTGCGCGCGTATGACGGTCATCCGCGTCCGGGCGGCGGTACCTACGACTTCTCCATGGCGGCGCCGGCGTGGAACCCGCTGCAGAGCTACCGGGTCAGCGAGAAGACCAATGCCTTCTTCGTCCAGGCCGACATGTCGGGCGATCACTGGGACGGCGACGTGGGCGTGCGCCTGGTCAAGACGAACACCAACGCGCAGGCGTGGGACGCCAAGATCCTCGGCATCGTCGAGAACGGTGCGTTCAATTACACCGCGACCTACGCGGAGCCGACGCCGATCAGCGAAGACGCGGACTACACCTATGTGTTGCCGTCGGCCAACTTCACCTGGCACTTCACCGACGACCTGCAATTGCGCGCGGGCGTGGCCAAGACCATGGCGCGTCCGTCGGTCGATACGCTGGCACCCACCAACACCACCGAAAGCGTCTCCTGGGGCGAGTTCACCCAGATCTACGGCGGCAACGTGGATCTGAAGCCCTACACGGCGACGCAGGGCGACCTGTCGCTGGAGTGGTATTTCTCGGATCACTCCATCGCCAACGTGGCCGTGTTCTACAAGGACATCAAGAACCAGATCACCACCAGCTGGGAGCCGGGTCAGGACATCGGCGTGCCGGGATACCTGTTCAATGTGATGCGCCCGATCAACGGCGATCACGCCAAGGTCAAGGGTCTGGAGCTGGGCCTGCAGCACTTCTGGGACAACGGTTTCGGCGTGCGCGGCCAGTACACCCGCAATCTCTCGAGCAGCTGGGTGGAGGGCGAGAAGCGTCCGCTCGAAGGTATTGCCCCGGCAACGTATTCGCTGGGTGTGATGTACGAGAAGGGCAAGTGGTCGCTGGGTGTCAACGCCGACCGCACGGACGGCTTCGTCTCCGCGATCAACGTCCTGGGCACCGGCTACAACGAGAAGGCCGACCCGCTCACCTGGCTGACGGCGCACGTGTCATACGACATCAACGACATGTTCAGCGTCACGCTCGACGGCAACAACCTGCTGGATGAGGCGCAGACCACCAGCATCAATGGCAATCCGCTGCTGACCCAGAGCTACTACCGCTACGGCCGCTCCTACACGCTGGGCGTGAGCTTCCGGTTCTAGTCGACGTCAGTCGCATCCCGATCTTTCCCCTGCTTCGTCGCTGACCGTCCTCCCCCGGTCGGCGGCGGGGCGGGGGAAGGTGTTTGGCGCAGCGGATCAAACGCGGGCGCGGCATGGGCCCGGCGGTACAATGCGGCATGGATATCTTCAAAGTCTTCAACGTCGAAGCGGCGCATCGGCTGCCGAATGTTCCGGCCGGGCACAAATGTTCGCGCCTGCACGGCCACTCGTTCCGGGTGGAAATCCACGTCAGTGGCGAGCCGGGTGCCGACACCGGCTGGGTGATGGACTTCGCCGACGTCAAGGCCGCGTTCGCACCGATCTACGACCAGCTCGACCATCACTACCTCAACGACATCGAGGGGCTGGACAACCCCACCAGCGAGCGCCTGTCGATCTGGATATGGGATCGCCTGAAGCCGGCGTTGCCGCTGTTGTCCGAAGTCGTGGTGCATGAAACCTGCACCTCGGGATGTCGCTACCGCGGGCCATCCACCGCGCGTTGAGGTTTCGCGCCAGTAGGCCGGCTTGCCCGCCACGCCGCCTGCGGCTCATCGGGTCACTTCGATCTCCCTCGCTACTTCGTCGGCTCATTTCTGACGCGATGCGAAAGAGCGGGCTTCGATAGATAAGTGCAAGCGTTAAATGAATATTTTCCAACTGAGGCCGGGGTGGCCGAAGAAATATGTTGCAATGCACAAAGATTGTCGCTAATCTTTGCCTCACTACCCCATCCTCAACGAGGACTTAGATCATGACGCAGCAGATCAATCAGTTTTTCGACTACGCCAAACAGTTCTCCGACAACGCCTTCAAGGCGCAGACGCTCGCCCTGAAGGGCCTGCAGACGGTCGCCGAACTGCAGTTCAAGGAATTGCAGCGCCAGGCCGGCGCGACCGCCGACTTCGTTGCGGCCGTGCAGGAAACCCGTGACATCGACGGCCTGCGCAGCCTGTGGGAAAAGGGCGCCAGCGTGAGCCGCGAGAACGCCGAGCAGGCCGTTGCCGTGTCGCAGGAAGTGATCGCCATCTCGCAGAAGACCGCCCAGTCGCTGGGCGCCCTGGTGCAGGAACAGCGCCAGGCCGCGAATGACGCCGCTGCGCCGGTCGGTCGCAAGGCTGCCGCCAAGTAATCTGTAAAAACTCCCCCCGTGTGCGAGTCTTGGGCCGGACAGATCCCCACTGTCCGGCCCTTTCTTTGCCATCGATTCCTGGCTCGCGAGTGGTCTGCAAGCCGCCTCACGGCAGGGTGAAGAACAAAATGTCGCACCCCGGCGGCTTGTCGCTGGAATGCGCCCACTGATATACTTCGCCGGATCGGATCGTGGCCCGTAGCTATCGGTGCCGCCTGGTGTAAACCGCGCGGAGGCCTTGCGTGCTCAACAGTCTTGCCACCGGTCGCCGTCTCGCTTTGCGTACCTCGCTGCTGCAGCTTGCTGTGGCAGTTTTGGCCGGAGTGGCATTTCTGGCACAGGGACCTCGCGAGGCGATAGCGGCCGCTGCAGCTGCAACGATGGTGGCGCTGGGTACCGCGCTGTTGTCGGTGCGGTTTTTCAGTGGCTTGCACGGTGCGCGCATGGCGTTGAGCCGCTTGCTGACGGGCATGCTCCTGAAGTGGATCGTGATCGTCGGGGGGCTGGTCGTGATCCTGTTCCAATTCAAGTTGCCGCCACCGGCTGCCATTACCGGGCTGGTGGCTGCCTTCGCGGTTTATCTGCTGGCGTTCAGATTCAAGGGTTGAGACATGGCAAGCGAGCCGACTGGCGGCCTCACCGAATACATCCAGCACCACCTGACCCATCTCGTGCCGCATTCGAGCCCCGATGGCTTCTGGGCAGTGCATCTCGATTCGGTCACGATTTCGCTGGCGCTGGGCGTGCTGTTCTGCCTGTGGTTCTGGCTGAAGGCGCGCAAGGCCACGGCCGGCGTGCCGGGCAAGGGCCAGGCGTTCGTGGAGATCGTGCTGGAATTCGTCGACGGCCAGGTCAAGGACGTGTTCCATGGCGATCGTCGCGTGCTGGGCCCGCTGGCGCTGACCGTGTTCATCTGGGTATTCCTGATGAACGCGATGGATCTGCTGCCGGTGGATCTGCTGCCGTGGATCACCGAGATGTTCGGCATCGGCCATTTCCGCGCCGTGCCCACCGCCGATATCAACATGACCTTCGCGATGTCGCTGACGGTGTTCGTGCTGATCATCTTCTACAGCTTCAAGGCCAAGGGCGCCGGCGGCTACATGCGCGAGCTGTTCACCGCCCCGTTCGGCAAGCACCCGCTGCTGTGGCTGCCCAACTTCGCACTGAACCTGGTCGAGCTGGCGTCCAAGCCGGTCAGCCTGGCGATGCGACTGTTCGGCAACATGTACGCGGGCGAGCTGGTGTTCATGCTGATCGCCGGCCTGTTCAGCGCCGGTGCCGGCCTGGCGGGCTGGGCCTTGTATGGCGCGGGCATCATCGGCTACACGGTGTGGGGCATTTTCCACATCCTGATCATCTCGATTCAGGCATTTATCTTCATGGTGCTGACGATCGTCTACATCTCGATGGCACACGATCACCACTGATCCGCGCACCTCGAATTCTTCGCTTCATCCGTTTTGACTTCAGCTTGTATTTCTCAGGAGATCACCGTGGAACATCTCGTTCAGTTTGCACAAATCCAGGGCTTCACCGCTATCGCGCTCGGCCTGATCATCGGCTTCGGTGCGCTCGGTGCCTGTATCGGTATCGGCATCATGGGTTCGAAGTTCCTCGAAGCCGCCGCCCGTCAGCCTGAGCTGGTGCCGCTGCTGCAGGGCCGCATGTTCCTGCTGGCCGGTCTGATCGACGCGGCGTTCCTGATCGGTGTGGCGCTGGCGATGTACTTCGCCGTGGCCAACCCGCTGCTGGGTTCGGTGCTGTCGGCTGCTGGCGCGGGCCAGTAAGCAACGCTCTTCCGGTGGCGCCGTTGCGGCGCCACCGTGTTTCCGGCCTGGGCTGCATGAAGCCCGGGTCCGTTCCACTCCGTATTTACAGGTAACGCAGCGATGAATTTCAACGCGACCTTGATTGGCGAAATGCTTTCGTTCGCCATCTTGATCTGGTTCTGCGTCCACTTCATCTGGCCGCATATCACCAAGGCCATTGAAGACCGGCAAGTAAAGATCGCCGAAGGTCTGAGTGCGGCCGAGCGTGCGCACGCGGAGCTGAAAAGCGCCGACGTGAAAGTGCAGGCCGAGATCAAGGTGGCGCGTCAGCAGGCCTCCGAGATCATCGACAAGGCCCAGCAGCAGGCCAACCAGATCATCGACAAGGCCCGCGGTGATGCGGTTGCCGAGATCAACCGGCTGAAGGCCACCGCGCAGGACGACATCGCCTCGATGGCGCAGCGCGCCCGCGACCAGCTGCGCGAGCAGGTTGGTGCGTTGGCGGTGCAGGGTGCCAGCAAGATCGTGCAGCGCGAGGTTGATGCCTCGACGCACAAGGCCCTGCTCGACCAGCTCGCGGCCGAGATCTGACCATGGCGCAATCCGTCACTCTCGCCCGTCCCTACGCGCGCGCCGCTTTCGAAGTAGCGCGCGCGGCTGGCTCGCTGGGCGCGTGGTCGCAATCGCTGGCGTTTGCCGCAGCGGTGGCGGGCGACGCGCGCGTGAGCGGCCTCGGCAATGATCCGCGGGTACTGCCGTCGCAACTGGTGGCGCTGCATCTGCCGGCTGGCGTGGCGGTCGATGCGCCGTTCGGCCAGTTCCTGACCGAGATGGCCGAACAGCGTCGCCTGGGCTTGCTGCCCGAGGTGGCTGAATTGTTCGAAACGCTCAAGCGCGAGTCCGAGTCGCAGTTGCTGGTCAAGGTGACCAGCGCGATGGCACTGGACGCGGCGCAGGCGGAGCAGTTGAAGGCGTCGCTGAAGCGCCGCTTCCATCGCGAGATCGAACTGGAAACCTCGGTCGATGCCACGCTGCTGGCTGGCGCCATCATCGACACCGGCACGGAAGTAATCGACGGCTCGGCGCGCGGACGTCTCGCGCAGCTGGCCGGCGCGCTGAGTTGAATAGACGCGAAGTCCGTTTCGCGAAGGGCAAAAACTGGCCATTCATGGCCGGAAAAATTGATTAAACGCGAAGTCTGTTTCGCGGAGAGCACAACCGGTCATGCATGACCGGACGCTTCGAAAAAGCATTCAAAATCCGGGATAGGCAACCATGTCCAGTACAACACTGAATCCGTCCGAGATCAGCGAACTGATCAAGAGCCGCATTGAGCAGTTCAAGCTCGGCGCCGAAGCACGCAACGAAGGCACGATCATCAGCGTGTCCGACGGCATCGTGCGCATCCACGGCCTGGCCGACGCGATGCAGGGCGAAATGATCGAGCTGCCGGGCAACGCGTTCGCGCTGGCGCTGAACCTGGAGCGCGACTCGGTCGGCGCCGTGGTGCTGGGCGAATACCAGCACCTGCGCGAAGGCGACACCGCCAAGACCACCGGCCGCATCCTCGAAGTGCCGGTTGGCCCGGAGCTGCTTGGCCGCGTCGTCGACGCGCTGGGCAACCCGATCGACGGCAAGGGTCCGATCAACGCCAAGCTCACCGCCGAAGTCGAGAAGGTCGCGCCCGGCGTGATCTGGCGCAAATCGGTCGACCAGCCGCTGCAGACGGGCTACAAGTCGATCGACGCGATGATCCCGGTTGGCCGTGGCCAGCGCGAGCTGATCATCGGCGACCGCCAGACCGGCAAGACCGCGGTGGCGATCGACGCGATCATCGCGCAGAAGGGTTCGGGCGTTAAGTGCATCTACGTGGCGATCGGCCAGAAGCGTTCGTCGGTGGCCAACGTGGTGCGCAAGCTGGAAGCGCACGGCGCGCTGGCGCACACCATCGTGGTGGTGGCCTCGGCCTCCGAGTCGGCCGCGCTGCAGTACGTGGCGCCGTATGCCGGTTGCGCGATGGGCGAGTACTTCCGCGATCGCGGCGAAGACGCGCTGATCGTGTACGACGATCTGTCCAAGCAGGCGGTGGCGTATCGCCAGATCTCGTTGCTGCTGAAGCGTCCGCCGGGCCGTGAGGCGTATCCGGGCGACGTGTTTTATCTCCACTCGCGTCTGCTCGAGCGCGCCTCGCGCGTGTCCGAAGCCTACGTCGAGAAATTCACCAATGGCGAAGTGAAGGGCAAGACCGGCTCGCTGACCGCACTGCCGATCATCGAAACCCAGGGCGGCGACGTTTCGGCGTTCGTGCCGACCAACGTGATCTCGATCACCGACGGTCAGATCTTCCTGGAAACCGACCTGTTCAACGCCGGTATCCGTCCCGCCGTGAACGCCGGTATCTCGGTGTCCCGCGTCGGCGGCGCCGCGCAGACCAAGATCGTGAAGAAGCTGTCCGGCGGCGTGAAGCTGGCGCTGGCGCAGTACCGCGAGCTGGCCGCCTTCGCGCAGTTCGCCTCGGACCTGGACCCGGCCACCCGCGCCCAGCTGGATCGTGGCCAGCGCGTGGTCGAGCTGATGAAGCAGGGCCAGTACGCGCCGCTGTCGATCGCCGAGCTGGCCTTGTCGGTGTACGCGGCCGAGAAGGGCTACCTGGACGACCTGCCGGTCGCCAAGGTGCTGCCGTTCGAGAAGGGCCTGCACGCCTTCATGCACCAGAACCACGCCGACCTGATGAAGACCATCGTCGCCACCGGCAACTGGGACAAGGACATCGAAGCCACCTTCAAGGCCTCGCTGGACGAGTACAAGAAAACCGGTAGTTGGTAAGGGAACCGGGATTCGGCATTTGGAATTCGGGATTCGGTAAAAGCTTGAGTGTGCGGCTTCTACAAATCCCGAATCCCGAATCCCAAATCCCCCGAGTGAGCAAAGCGAGCGAGTAAAGCATGGCCAGCGGACGCGAAATCAAAACCAAGATCAAGAGCACGCAGAACATGCGCAAGGTGACGCGCGCGCTCGAAATGGTCTCGGCTGCCAAGATCCGCCGCGCGCAGGACCTGATGAAGGCCTCGCGCCCGTATGCCCGCGCCATGCGCAAGGTGATCGCGCACGTGGCCCAGGCCAGCACGGATTTCAGCCATCCGTTCCTGACCGAGCGCAACAACGTGGCGCGGGTCGGCTACATCGTGGTGTCGACCGATCGCGGCCTGTGCGGCGGCCTCAACTCCAACCTGTTCCGCCGCCTGTTGCCGGCGATTGCCGACTGGCAGAAGCAGGGCGTGCAGGTGGACGTGGTGGCGGTCGGGCAGAAGGCGGTGGCGTTTTTCCGTCGCATCAAGGGCGTCAACCTGATAGGCAGCGTGACCCATCTGGGCGAGAAGCCGAAGCTGGAACAGCTGGTGGGCGTGATCAAGGTGATGATGGACGCGTACCAGGCCAACGGGCTGGACCGCGTGTTCCTGGCCTACAACGACTTCGTCAACACGATGGTGCAGAAGCCGACGATCGACGCGCTGTTGCCGCTGCCGCTGGTGGCCGCGGAGATGGAGGCACACCAGGAGGCCGGTGAATCGGCCTACGCCGGTGTGAAGCTGGAAGCGACCAACGACTGGGACTACCTGTACGAGCCCGACGCGCAAACCGTGCTGGAGCACGTGCTGGGACGCTATATCGAGTCGGTGGTGTACCAGTCGGCGCTGGAGAACCTGGCCAGCGAGCACGCCGCGCGCATGGTGGCCATGAAGGCCGCGTCGGACAACGCGAACAAGGTGATTGACGAACTGACGCTGGTCTACAACAAGGCACGCCAGGCCGCGATCACGCAGGAAATCTCGGAAATCGTCGGCGGCGCGGCGGCTGTATAAGTGCGATCGTCCGTGATCGCAAAGCAAGATCAAAAAGCGGCCATCCATGGCCGCACTCCTAGTAAGAGCGACGCATCATCGGCGCTTTGTAAAGAACCTCAAGAGTTACATCCGGAGCTATCAGCATGAGCCAGGGCAAAGTTGTTCAGATCATCGGCGCGGTCGTCGACGTGGAATTCCCGCGTGACCAGGTGCCGCAGGTGTACGACGCACTGAAAATCGACGGCACCGACATCACGCTGGAAGTGCAGCAGCAGCTCGGCGACGGCATCGTGCGTACCATCGCGCTGGGTTCCACCGAAGGCCTGAAGCGCGGCCTGCAGGCGCGCAACACCGGCGAAGGCATCAAGGTGCCGGTCGGCAAGGCCACGCTGGGCCGCATCATGGACGTGCTCGGCAACCCGATCGACGAAGTCGGTCCGATCGAGGCCGAGGATCAGTGGGTCATCCACCGCGAAGCGCCGACGTACGACGAGCAGGCCGCCGCGAACGACCTGCTGGAAACCGGCATCAAGGTGATCGATCTGGTCTGCCCGTTCGCCAAGGGCGGCAAGGTCGGCCTGTTCGGCGGCGCCGGCGTCGGCAAGACCGTGAACATGCTGGAGCTGATCAACAACATCGCCACCCAGCACGCCGGTCTGTCGGTGTTCGCCGGCGTGGGCGAGCGCACCCGCGAAGGCAACGACTTCTACCACGAGATGCAGGAAGCAGGCGTCGTGAAAATCGACAACCTGCCCGAGTCGAAAGTGGCGATGGTCTACGGCCAGATGAACGAGCCGCCGGGCAACCGCCTGCGCGTGGCGCTGACCGGCCTGACCATGGCGGAATACTTCCGTGACGAGAAGGACGAGAACGGCAAGGGCAAGGACGTGCTGTTCTTCGTCGACAACATCTACCGCTACACGCTGGCCGGTACCGAAGTATCCGCGCTGCTGGGCCGCATGCCGTCCGCGGTGGGCTACCAGCCGACCCTGGCCGACGAGATGGGCGTGCTGCAGGAGCGCATCACCTCGACCAAGACCGGCTCGATCACGTCGATCCAGGCCGTGTACGTGCCCGCGGATGACTACACCGATCCGTCGCCGGCCACCACCTTCGCGCATCTGGATTCGACCGTGGCGCTGTCGCGCGACATCGCCAGCCTGGGCATCTACCCGGCGGTGGACCCGCTGGCCTCGACCAGCCGCCAGCTCGATCCGCTGGTGATCGGCCAGGAGCACTACGATGTGGCCCGCCGCGTGCAGGGCACGCTGCAGCGCTACAAGGAGCTGAAGGACATCATCGCGATTCTCGGCATGGACGAGCTCTCCGAGGAAGACAAGCAGGCCGTGTCGCGTGCGCGCAAATGCGAGCGCTTCTTCTCGCAGCCGTTCCACGTGGCCGAAGTGTTCACCGGCTCGCCGGGCAAGTACGTGTCGCTGGCCGAAACCATCCGCGGCTTCAAGATGATCGTCGACGGCGACGTCGACCACATCCCCGAGCAGGCGTTCTACATGGTCGGCGGCATCGACGACGCAATCAAGAAAGCCGAGGAAATGGGCGCGAAGAAGGCGGCGTAAGCCGCCTTCCGGGAATCGGGAATGGAGAATCGGGAATCGGTAAAGGCAACAACGCCGGTTCGCCCCCGCTCCTGACTATTCCCGATTCCCGATTCCCCATTCCCGTCGAGCAAAGCGAGACAAAGAAATGACTCAAACCATTCGCGTCGACATCGTCAGTGCCGAAGCCGAGATTTTCTCCGGCGACGCGACGATGGTCGTGGCCACCGGCGAGCTGGGCGAGCTGGGCATCACGCCGCGCCACGCGCCGCTGATCACCCGCCTCAAACCCGGCCACGTCGATGTGCTGCTGGCCGGTGGCGAACGGCAGCAGTTCTATGTTTCCGGCGGCATGCTGGAAGTGCAGCCACAGGTCGTCACCGTGCTGGCTGACACCGCCGCGCGTGCCAGCGACCTGGACGAGGCGTCCGCGTTGCGCGCCAAGCAGGAGGCCGAAGCCGCCCTGGCCAATCGCACCGAGGCGCTGGATGTCGCCGAGGCGCAGACCAAGCTGGCCGAGGCGATGGCCCAGCTGCAGGCGCTCGAGCGTCTGCGCAAGACCCTCAAGCACTGATTTCCGGTCCATCGGAAAGCCACGAAGCGCCGGCCTTGTGCCGGCGTTTTCGTGTGGGCACCATGCAGCTTTGGCCGCAGGGAAGGACGCCGATGATGAAACGGGCAACCATGGTGCGCATCAGCTTCGGCAGCCTGCTGGTATGGCTGGCCGGTTGCGTGGCCACCAAGCCGCTACCGACACCCCCGCCCACCGGCGAAGCCTCCTGGCATGAGGTGGCCGAGCCCGGCACGGAGCACTACCAGCTGGCGATGGGCGAAGTGTCCAGCGGCGCCACGCCATTCAAGCGCGTGACCCCCACCTACCCGGCCAGCCTGCTCAGCACCTGCCCGCCGCCGCAGGACGTGCAGGCCATGCTGATCGTGGATGACAAGGGAGCGGTGAGCGAGGTGCGCGTGGCGGGCGAGGCGCAGGCTGATGCGGGCCGCCGTGCGTTCATCGCTGCCGTACGCGCCGCCGCGCTGCAATGGGAATTCAACCCGCTGACCATCGACCGCTGGGCGGCTGATGCCGAAGGCGAGAGCCATGTGGTGGAAAGCGAGACCAAGCCGTTCAGTCTCGACTACGTATTCCACTTCGAATGCCACGCCGGCAAGGCGGCGGTATCGACAGCGCCGACGAAGTCCTGAAACTGCTTCTGTGGGAGCGACTTCAGTCGCGATGCTTCTGCCCTGGAGCCCCAAAGAAAGAGCATCGCGACTGAAGTCGCTCCCACAAAGGAAGTAGTGAAGACCCCGCTCCGCCTTGTGTCAGCGGATCTTGCTCAGGATGCCTTCGAGCTCGTCGTTGCTGTGGTAGTGGATCACCAGCTTGCCGCGGCCACCGCGGCCTTGCGCCAGTTCCACCCGCGCGGCCAGGCGCTCGCCCAGTTCGCGTTCCAGGTCGGTGACGTTGGGGTCGCGGGACGGGCTGTTCTTCGCCTTGCCCTTCGGCTCGGTCTGCGCGCGGCGTGCGGCCTCCTCCAGCTCGCGTACCGTCCAGCCGTTGCGCGAGGCTTCCAGCGCCAGCGCTTCGGCATCGCGCTCGGGCAGGGTCAGCAGGCAGCGGGCGTGGCCCATTTCCAGCTTGCCCTCGTCCAGCAGTTTCTTGATCGAGGCGGGCAGTTCGGTGAGCCGCAGCAGGTTGGAGACCGCGGCGCGCGAGCGGCCCACGGCATCGGCGGCTTGCTGGTGGGTGAGGTCGAAATCGTCGATCAGCCGCTTCAGCGCGTCGGCCTCTTCCAGCGGGGTGAGATCCTCGCGCTGGATGTTCTCGATCAGTGCCATCGCGGGCACGGATTCTTCCGGTACGCGCTTGACCAGCGCGGGCAGTTCGGCCAATTGCGCGCGTTGCGCCGCACGCCAGCGCCGCTCACCGGCGATCAGCTCGTAGCTGTTCTTGCCCAGCGCCCGCACCACCACCGGCTGGATCAGGCCCTGCGCCTTGATCGACGCGGCCAACTCCTCCAGCGCCTCTTCGTTCCAGTGCCGCCGCGGCTGGTATTTGCCGGGCTGGATCTGCTGGATCGGCAGCACGCGCAGCTCGCCTTCCTGTTCGGTCAGCGGCGGGGTGTCCGGGCCGTCGCCGCCGAGCAGGGCGTCGAGCCCGCGTCCAAGCCCACGTTTTTTTGCAGCGGCCATGCTTATTCCTGGTGAATGCCGGCGACGGCGTCATGCGTTACCGGGTGTTCGTGATCATGCGTGGCGGCATCGGCTGCCGCGCCGGCGGCGGCCTGATTGCGTTCACGCCGGATCATCTCGCCGGCCAGGCCGACATAGGCGATCGCGCCACGCGAGCTGCGGTCGTACAGATGAATCGGCTGGCCGTGGCTGGGCGCTTCGGCCAGGCGCACGTTGCGCGGGATGATCGAGCGCAGCACCTTGTCGCCGAAATGCTGGGTGAGCTGGGCGGAAACCTCGTTGCCCAGGTTGTTGCGCACGTCGTACATGGTGCGCAGCAGGCCTTCCACTTCCAGCGTGGGGTTCAGGCGTTGGCGCACCGCCTTGATGGTTTCGAGCAGGCTGGACAGGCCTTCCAGCGCGAAATACTCGCATTGCACCGGAATCAGCACGCCATTGGCGGCGGTCAACGCATTCAAGGTCAGCAGGTTCAGCGAGGGCGGGCAGTCGATCAGGATGGTGTCGTAGTCGCCGGTCACCTTCGCCAGTTGTTCCTTCAGCCGGTGCTCGCGCGCCAGTGCATCCATCAGCTTCAGCTCGGCGGCGGTGAGGTCGCCGTTGCCGGGCAGCAGGTCGTAGTGTGCGTCGGTGGCCACGATCGCTTCGGCGACGGTGGCCTCTTCCAGCAACACGTCGCAACCGTTGGGGCGGTGGTCGCGCTTGCTGATCCCCGACGCCATCGTGGCGTTGCCCTGCGGGTCCAGGTCCACCAGCAATACCTTGCGTTTCGCGGCGGCCAATGCCGCAGCGAGGTTGACTGCCGTGGTGGTCTTGCCGACGCCGCCCTTCTGGTTGGCGACAGCGATGATGCGGGCCATGGATGGTAGCTACCGTGCGCGGGAACCCCTAGTGTAATGCGTCGCCCAGCCCCGCGCTGTCCGTCACCTGGCGGATGTGCGCTCGATCACCAGCAGGTGGCGTTCGGCGGGCAGGCCAGGCACGGCCAGTTCATGCGTGCTGCGAACGGCGAACCCGGGCGGGATGCCGGGCAGTTCGTCGTCGGGGCGCTTGCCCTTCATCGCCAGCCAGATACCGCCCGGCGCCAGCAACTGGCCGCCCCAGCCCAGCATGTCGGCGAGGCTGGCGAAGGCGCGCGCGGTCACGCAGTCGTACTGGCCCTCGACGTCTTCCACCCGTGATTGTAGTGCGCGCACCCCATCGAGCCTGAGCGCGCGGATCGCCTCGCGCAGGAAGCGCACCTTCTTGCCATTGGAGTCCACCAGCAGGATCTCGCGCCCCGGCGCGGCAATCGCCAGCACGATCCCCGGCAGTCCCGGGCCGGTGCCCAGGTCGGCCAGGGTGGCGCCTTGCACGTAGGGCAGTATCGCCAGCGAATCCAGCAGGTGGCGGGTGACCATTTCCGCCGGATCGCGCACGGCGGTGAGGTTGTAGGTGGCGTTCCAGCGCTCCAGCAGCGCTTGGTAATCCAGCAGCCGTGAAACCGCGTCGGCCGGCAGTTGCAAACCCAGTTGATCGATGCCCTGTTCGAGCCGTGCCTGCAAGGCGTCGCGCGCTGCCATGGTGATTCCTGAAACGTGGGTGGTAGGAGCGACTTCAATCGCGACCGCGCACGGTGGTGGCGGTCGAGTCGCTGCGGTGCCGCGGCAGTATCCCGTTCACGCGGCACGGATGCCAGCGCGTCGCCCAACAAAAACCCGCCGGACGGCGGGTCGGTTCGCGCTGGGTGCCTGATGTGATCAAGCCAGGTCGAGATCCACCCGCGTGACCATCATGCCGCGTTCGCGCAGGGCGCTGTTCAACGCCTGCTTCATCCGCGTACCCATTACTTGGCGGTCGGCGGCTTCCCCGGCCAGCGGCTCGTCGTGCATGGCGGCGATGGCCCCGCGGCGGATCAACTGGTCGACCTGATCGATCACCGCGTCGGCGCGCTCAGGTTCCAGCACCTGCCAATACACGGTGCCGCGGACGTCATGGGTGTTGTCGGCCATCGACTCTTCCAGCCGCAGCACCTGGCCGGCGAGGTTGATCTTGTGCGCCACGCGCTCCAGCAGCGGCATCACCATGTGCACGCCCGGCTGCAGCAGCCGGGCCGGCTTCCCGAGCCGATGCAGGCTGTAGACCTGTCCGGTGGGCACATGCTTGATCGCGCTGGCGAGCAGTGCCAGTGCGGACCCCAGAACCATGACCGAAATGAGCGTGTTCATCTTATTAAAACAGCCACTTGGCTGTTATTTCCTCGTCCAGTACAACAACTTAAGGGTACAGGCGGACCTGGTGTGAAATATTAACGGACATTTAACCCGAGAGCCAGACCGAAACAAGGCTTGTAGCCAACGGTGCCCCTTTTCATCCCTCATCCGGCTCGTTTTTCGTAGAAACGCTTACTTAACGCTTCGGCCGGCGCCCGGAGATCTTTAGCCGATGCTTGACGCTTGGCGATCTTTTGTGTCACCGCACGTCAATCGCGCATCGGATTTCGCTCGCCACGGGCGTGGCGAGCTGCCGCCACCCGTTCGAAGCAAGAAAAGTGCCCGCCGTGGCCGGCGTGCGGCAGGTGAAGTAAGGTAACGGCCCGCGACACAGAGGCAGCGAGCACGTGACAGGCGAGAGGCAGCAGGGTGATCAGGCCACGGTCGTCGTGGTCATGGGCGTATCCGGTTCGGGCAAGACCACCATGGCCAGAGAGCTGGCGCAGAAGCTGGGCTGGGCGTTCCTCGAGGGCGACAGCGTGCATCCGCCGGCGAACGTCGCAAAGATGAGCGCGGGCACGCCGCTGAACGACGAGGATCGCTGGCCGTGGCTGCAGGCGATCGCCGAGTGGATGTCGCAACGGCTGCAACGCGGTGAAAGCGCCGTCGTGGCGTGCTCGGCACTGCGCCGCGTCTACCGCGACTGCTTGCGCCAGGCCGGCGCCGGCGTGCGTTTCGCCTACCTGCACGTACCCCACGACGAGCTGGCCCGGCGCATGCGCAGCCGCAACCACTTCATGCCGCCGTCGCTGCTGGACAGCCAACTGGCCACGCTGGAAGAACCGGGCGCGGACGAGGATGCTTTGCGGGTCAGCGAGGAACACGGCGTGGAGGCAAGTCTGGCCGCCATTATCGACTGGGCCTGCCGTCCGTCCGCCCATGCGAGTGCACCGGCGGACGAACGATAAACCGGTTTGCCGGCGCATCCCTCGATGCGAGGTGATGGCGCCGGCAGGGTTCGCCTCAGAACTTGCCGGCGCGGAAGTCGGCGATGGCTGCCTGGATCTGCTCGGGTGTATTCATCACGAACGGTCCGTAGCGCGCGACGCGCTCGTTGAGCGGTTTGCCGGCGACCACCAGCAGGCGTGAGGGTTGCGCGCCGCCGGTCAGTTGCAGCGTGTCGCCGTCGGACAGCACGCCCAGTTCGCTGCGCTGCAGCTGTTCGCCGCCAACGATGGCTGATTCGCCGTCGAACACATAGGCGAAACCGTGGTGGCCGGCGGGCAAGTCCAGCGCCAGCTGTGCGCCCGGTTGCAGCGCGATGTCGAGATAGATCGGTGCGGTGACCACGCCTTCGACCGGGCCGGTGGCGCCGGCCAGTTCGCCGGCGATCACCTTGACCTCGACGCCCTCGGCCGGGTGCACCACCGGGATCCGCTCGGGGCCGATGTCCTGGTAGCGCGGGGCCGTCATCTTGTCGCTGGCCGGCAGGTTCACCCAGAGCTGGAAACCCCACATCAGGCCGTTCTCCTGCTGCGGCATTTCCGAATGCAGGATGCCGCGACCGGCCGTCATCCACTGCACGCTGCCGGGTGTGAGGTCACCCCTGTTGCCGTGGTTGTCGTGATGCTGCATGCGGCCAGCCAGCATGTAGGTGACGGTTTCGAAGCCGCGATGCGGATGCTCGGGGAAGCCGGCGATGTAGTCGTCGGCACTGTCGGAACGGAATTCGTCCAGCAGCAGGAACGGGTCGAGCATGTCCAGTCCGGGCTGGCCGATGATGCGTTTGAGCTTCACGCCGGCGCCGTCTGAAGTATCGGTGCCGCGGATGCGGTGGGTGATGGTGCGATCGCTCATGGGATCCTCCGGCTGGAAAACATGCCTGCCAAGATGGCCCTGTTCGCGCTTCAATCCAAGCGCGATGGTCGGAACGGATCGTTCCGCCGCGGCGACAATGGCGGGAGCGGGAAGTGAGCGAAGAGGAGTGGGCGCGAAGCGGCACCGATCTTCTCTCACCCCGGCCTTTTCAATGCACCCAGTGCCCGCTGCGCTGGCGCGGCGGCGAGTGGTCGTCGTCGTTGCCCGGGCGCTGCTGCAGCACCATCGTCTCCACCTCCGCCTCGGTGGCCGGCTTGGCTTGCCAGTACTGGTTGACCGCCACCAGCACGGCAGCCACCTGTGCCAGGCATTCGTCGTATTCGTCGTCGCTGAGTTTCTCGAACTCGGCGTCGGCACTGAGCACGCCTTCGTCGACCGCCAGCGCCATCACCGGCCCCAGCAGTTCCATCAGTTGCGGGTCTTCGCTGAGGCGGCTTTCCCACAGGCCGGCACGCAGGTCGATGCCGCGGCTGAAGCCTTCGCACCAGCCCGCGGCGGACAGCATCATGCCGGTTTCCAGTTCCACCTCACCCAGGATCGGCTCGTACGCATCCACGTCGAGCTCGGCGCTGATCGAGTCGTTGAGCTTGGCCAGCAACGCCAGCACGCGGTTGCCCTCGGCCTCGTCGGCGAAGGGTTCGTGCAGCACTTCGGGCAGCCACTCCTCCGGCAGCACCAGCAGGGGGCCGACCGCCAGCGCGCTGAGCAGGCCATGCACGCCGTCGAGCAGCAGGTCGTCCGCGCCCGTGTGGGCGCGCAGGTAGCGGTCCAGTTCATCCAGTTCGCTGTCGTCCAGCGAGCTGGGCCATTCACTCTTGGCAGTCATCTCAAAACCTGTTCGTGGTCGCATCGCGCCCGTTGCGTGCAGCACGGGCGGCAGGGAAAGTGTACGTCGGTGCCGGATGATCGCCGGATGACGAGGCAGGCGGACGCGTTCACCGGCAGGCCTCCAGATCGAGCTCGAGCATCACCGGGGTGTGATCGGAGGGCCGCTCCCAGCGTCGTGGTTCGCGGTCGATGGTGGCGGCGCGGGCGACGGATTTGAGGGCTTCGCCGATCAGGATCAGGTCGATGCGCAGGCCCAAATTGCGGCGGAACGCGGCCTGGCGGTAATCCCACCAGCTGTAGTGGCCGGGTTCGGATTCGAACAGGCGGAAGCTGTCGTGCAGGCCCAGGTCGGTGATCGCCTTCAGGCCCGCCCGCTCCGGCGGTGAGCACAGGATGTCCTCGCCCCATGCCGCCGCGTCGTAGACGTCGCGGTCGTCCGGGCAGATGTTGAAATCGCCCAGCACGACCAGTCGTGGATGACGGGTCAGTTCGTCGGCCAGGAAGTCGCGCACCCGCGCCAGCCAGTCCAGCTTGTACGCGTATTTCGGGTCGCCCACTGCCTTGCCGTTGACGACGTACAGGTTCACCACGCGCAACCCGCCCACGCTGGCAGCCAGGATGCGCCGCTGCGGGTCGTCCAGGCCGGGGATGTCGGTGACGATGTCGCGCGGCTCGTCGCGGGCCAGGATGGCGACGCCGTTATAGGTTTTCTGGCCGGAAAACACCGCCTGATATCCGGCAGCCGCCAGCTCGTCGACGGGAAACTTCGCGTCTTCCAGCTTGGTTTCCTGCAGCGCCACCACATCGGGCTGCGCATCGGCCAGCCACTGGGTCAGGTGCGGCAGCCGCACCTTCAGTGAATTGACGTTCCACGAGGCAATTTTCATTCAGCCATTGTAGGCGATGAACGGATGGAAACCGGAGGAAACGGCGCCGTCAGGCGGTTTGGCAGGCTTGTCGGGCGGAGTGTTCCAGTGGTGCCGACGAGGCGCAAAACCCACGGGAAACTATATTCACCAAAAGCTTGCATTCCAGTGTATGCTGGCGAGGCAGGGGTTTGGGGCAACCCAGAGTGCCTGCTTCTATTGCGGTCAAGTGCATTTCGCTCCAAGCCGCAAACCATCAATGCTTCAAAGGTAATGTTACATGTCGGATCGTCAGAGCGGTACAGTCAAGTGGTTCAACGACGCCAAAGGTTTTGGCTTCATCACCCCGGAAAGCGGTGACGACCTGTTCGTGCATTTCCGCGCGATCCAGGGCACGGGCTTCAAGTCCCTGCAGGAAGGCCAGCGCGTCACGTTCGTCGTCACCAAGGGCCAGAAAGGCCTGCAGGCTGAGGAAGTCCAGGTTGCCTGAGTCCAGCCGGACTTGAGCGATCTTTGAAAAGCCCGCTTCGGCGGGCTTTTTTTATGGCTGTCGTACCGCGCCACGCTCACGCGTCGGACTTGGCGCCCGCGTCGTACCGCTGCTGATTGGCGGTCACTTCCTCCATGTGGGTCTCGGCCCAGACCCGCAAGGCATCCAGCGTGGCGGCGAGTGTCTGGCCCAGGGGCGTGATCGCGTACTCGACCGTGACCGGCACGGTTGCGAAGGCCTTGCGGCTGACCAGTCCATCGCGTTCCAGGCTCTTGAGCGTCTGCGAGAGCATCTTCTGGGAAATGCCCTCAACCGCCCGGCGCAACCGGTTGAAGCGGATCGGGCCCTCGATCAGCAGCCCCAGCACCAGCACCGCCCATTTGTCGGCAACGCGATCCAGCACCTTGCGCGTGGGACAGTTGGACGAATACGGGTTGGCGATATTCATGGTGGTTTCCTTGAGGTAACCAGGTAAGGTGCAGGTTCCTTATTTACACCAGTATACGTTCTGGAGCCTAATTACCAAAAGAAACCACCAAGGAAATCAACATGCACGTCGCGCTTATCGGTGCCTCCGGCAATGCCGGATCACGCATTCTTGCCGAGCTGGTCCAACGCGGGCACACGGTCACTGCCATCGTGCGTGACCCGGCCCGGGTGCCGGTGTTGTCTGAAGTCGAGGCAAAGGCGGGGGATGTCGCCGATGCGACGGGTCTCGCGGCGCTTCTGGCTGGTCACGATGCGGTCGTCAGCGCCGTGCCCTTTGCCACCACCGATGCCGCCAGGTTGATCGCAACCGTGCGCGCCGCCGGCGTGCCGCGTTACCTCGTGGTCGGTGGTGCGGGCAGCCTTGAGGTGGCCCTGGGTGACTTCCCGTTGGGCTTGCTGCTGATCGATGCGCCGAATTTCCCCGAGGCCTACAAGCCGGAGGCGGCGGCTGGATGCGTTTTCCTCGATCTGCTGCGCGCGGAGGACCAGCTGGACTGGACGTTCCTGTCGCCGTCGGCGATGTTCATCCCCGGCGAGCGGACCGGCACGTTCCGACTCGGCACCGACTTGCTGCTGTCGAACGAGAGCGGCAGCAGCATTTCTTTCGAGGATTTTGCCGTCGCACTCGTGGACGAGCTGGAAAAGCCTGCGCACTCGCGCGCCCGCTTCACCATCGGTTATTGAGCACCTGCACGGCTTGCCCACGCGCTCGGGCAAGCCGGCTGAAGCTGGATCAGGCCAACCCGTGACTGCGTAGCAACGCCTCGGGTTCGGGCTTGCGGCCGCGGAACGCGATGAAGCTTTCCAGCGCCGGGCGGCTGGCGCCGACCGCCAGGAATTCCTTGCGGAAACGTTCGCCGGTGGCCCGGTCGATCACCTCGCCGCTCTCGCCTGCGCGTTCCTCGAACTCGCCGAACGCGTCGGTGCTCAACAGCTCCGCCCACAGGTAGCTGTAGTAACCGGCTGCGTAACCGCCGGCGAAGATGTGGCTGAAGCCGTGCGGAAAGCGCTGCCACGCTGGCGGATGCAGGACGGCCACTTCTTTGCGCACCTGCTCCAGTACGGCCAGTGGTCGGGCGCCGGCAGCGGGGTCGTATTCCAGGTGCAGCAGGAAGTCGAACAGCGCGAATTCCAGCTGCCGCACCAGGAACAAACCGGCGTGGAAATGGCGGGCGGCCAGCATGCGTTCGAACAATTCGTGCGGCAGCTTTTCGCCGGTCTCGTAGTGCTTCGCGAACAGGTCCAGCGCCTGCCGGTTCCAGCCGAAGTTCTCCATGAACTGGCTGGGCAATTCGACCGCGTCCCACTCCACGCCGTCGATGCCGCCGATCGACGGCAGCGTGATCTCGGTCAGCAGGTGGTGCAGGCCGTGGCCGAATTCATGGAACAGGGTGAGCACGTCGTCGTGGGTGAGCAGCGCCGGTTTGTCGCCGGTGGGCGGGGCGAAGTTGCAGGTGAGGAAGGCCACTGGCAACTGCATGTGCTCGCCATCGTCGAAGCGGGCGCGGCACACGTCCATCCAGGCGCCGCCGCGCTTGCCGTTGCGTGCGTACAGGTCGACGTAGGCGCCGGCGAAAATGCGGCCGGCCGCGTCGCGCACGTCGTAATAGCGCACGTCGGAATGCCACACGTCGACGTCGTCGCGCTGCGCCAGCGTGATGCCGTAGAGCTTGCCGGTAAGCGCGAACAATCCGTCGATGACGGCGGGCAGCGGGAAGTAGGGTTTCAGCTGCTCCTCGTCCAGCGCGTATTGCTGCTGGCGCAGTTTCTCGGAGGCGTAGCCCACGTCCCACGGTTCGAGGTTGTCCAGCTGCAACTCGTCATGGGCGAACGCGCGCAGCGTGGCCAGTTCCTGCTGGGCCACGGGTTTTGCGCGGGTGGCCAGGTCGTGCAGGAATTCCATCACCTCGGTGGGCGAGCTGGCCATCTTGGTCGCCAGCGATTCCTCCGCCGCATTGGCGAAACCCAGCAGCTGCGCCGCTTCGTGGCGCAGCGCCATGATCTTCTCGATGCGCGCGCTGTTGTCGAACTTGCCCGCGTTCGGGCCCTGGTCGGAGGCGCGGGTCTGGTAGGCCCAGTACACCCGCTCGCGCAATGCGCGGTTGTCGGCGTAGCTCAGGACGGCCTGCACGCTGGGTTGTTTCAGCGTCACCAGGTAGCCGTCCAGATCCCGGTCCTGCGCGTACTGGCGCAACACCGCGCGGCCGGATTCGGGGATGCCGGCCAGATCGCGCTCGTCGGTGATCTGTTCGTACCATGCCTCGCTGGCGTCGAGCACCGCGTTCGAAAATTCGGTGGAAAGCTTGCTCAGTTCCACCCCGATCTCGCGGAAGCGCGAACGCGCCGGCTCTTCCAGCGCGATGCCGGAAAGCCGGAAGTCGCGCAATGAATGTTCCACCAAGGCGCGCTGCGGGCGCGGCAGCGTGGCGAAATCCGGCGCGTCGGCCAACGCCTGCACTGCGGCGAACAACGGGCGGTTCTGGCCCAGCTCCATCGCGTAATCGGTGAGTTTCTCCTCCGCCGGCCCGTACACCTCGCGCAAGGCTTCGCTGTCGGCCACCGAATGCAGATGGGAAACCGGCGCCCAGGCGCGCGCCAGGCGCTGTTCCAGCCGCTCCTGGGTCAGCATCACGGTGGCGAAATCGCGCGGCGCGTCGGGTGCGACGAGGGCGTCGATGCCGGCGCGGTAATCGGCCAGGATCGCGTCGATCGCCGGCTCCACGTGTTCGGGTCGAATCTGCGAGAACGCCGGCAAGGTGTCGTCGGCAAGCAGGGGGTTGTCGTGGCTCATGAACGCTCCTTTTCAGGCACCCAGCGTGGCGACCGCGAGGGGCGAAATCAAGCGTGGCGGCGTGACGAAGGCCGCATCGGCGGACACCGCTAGAATGGGCCGATGAATTCCCTGCGCAGCTTCAAGGGCATCGCGCCCGTTCTCGGTGATCGTGTGTACGTCGACCCCGCCGCCAGCGTGATCGGCGACGTGGTACTGGGCGACGACGTATCGATCTGGCCCGGCGCGGTGCTGCGCGGCGACGTCAACCACATCCGCGTGGGCGCGCGCACCAGCATCCAGGACGGCAGCATCGTGCACGTCGCCCACGCCGGCCCGTACGGCCCCGGCTTTCCCTGTCTGATCGGTGAGGGCGTCACCATCGGCCATGCCGCCGTGGTGCACGCCTGCACCATCGGCGACTACTGCCTGATCGGCATGCACGCCAGCGTGATGGATGGCGCGGTGGTGAAGAAGTACGGCTTCGTGGGCGCCGGCGCGCTGGTGCCGCCCGGCAAGGTGGTGGGTGAGCGCGAGTTGTGGCTGGGCAACCCGGCGCGTTTCGTACGGCTGCTAAGCGATGCGCAGGTCGAGCAGCTGCACTATTCGGCCGACCACTACGTGCGGCTGAAAGACGTCTATCTGTCCGCCGGGTAGCGTGGGTGTGATCGTGTCCCGCGGTGGCGGCTTCAGCGTCGGCGGGCGGCCTGGATACGCTCGGCTTCCATCTCATGCTGCCGGGTCAGGATGTTGCGCGCGGCGGAAAGTTTGCCGCCGAGCAGGGCCAGCGTGAAGTTGTCGTGATCGAATTCGCGCAACAGGTCGATCTCGCGGCGGGCCTCTTCCAGTTCGCCGCCGTTGATGGTGCCTTCGATCTCCACCGCGGCGCGCGGAAAGGTTTCGCGCAACGCCTCCTGCGCGGTGAGGTTCGACGGGTCGAGCTGCAGCACGCTGAGATAGAACTCGAACGCATTGCTGCCTTGCGGCGCCACCAGTCGCCCGTCGCGCATCGCATCGCGGGCAAGATCCAGCAGGATGGTGACCCCGCTGTCGGCATCGCCGGTGGCATTCGCCCCGGTGGCCGTGGGTGTGCCGATATGGGCTATCGACGCCGCCACGCTGACGCGGCTGTACCAGACGATGCCGCAGGCCGACACCAGCAGAAGCGCCAGCGGAATGAGTACCAGGGCGTGGCGACGCGACGTGGCCAGAAGGGAACGAAACATGACACCTGCTGCATGGGCGACCGCTCGCAGAGCCGGCGCCTGCGGCGCACCCCGGCGGTGGGCGCCACGGTAGCGACGATGTGTTTCAGTCCTGTGGCGGCCGGTGTCTCAGCCCGCTGTCGCCGCTTCCAGTTGCGCCAGCCAGGCCAACGCGTGGCGGCGATCACTGCCGCACATCGCCGGCTCCGGTCGCAGGCTGGCGCATACGGCGGGGCGGTCGGCGCGGCCGAAAATCGCGCAGCGGTTGTCGGCGGTCAGCTGCACGCAGCGCACGCCGGCGGGTTTGCCATGTGGCATGCCGGGAATGGGCGAGCTGATCGACGGGGCGATACAGCAGGCGCCGCAACCGCTGCGACAGGCCAGCGCATCCATCAGCCGAACTGCTGGCGCAACGTGTGGTAGACCGGGTCGGTATCCGGTCGCTTGCCATGCCACAGTTCGAATGCGTCGGCGGCGGTTTCCACCAGCATGCCCAGGCCGTCGAACGCATAGCGGGCACCGGCGGTTTTCGCCCAGGCCAGGAAGCTGCCGGCCGCCGCGCCGTAGGACAGGTCGTAGCAAAGTGCCCGCGCGCCGACGAGGGAAAACGGCAGTTGCAAGGAAGTGCCGAGCACGCCGGCGGAGGTGGCGTTGATGATCAGGTCGAAGCTGCCGATGTCGGCCAGATCCTGCCAGTAGCGGGTATGCGCCCGCGCAGGATCGCCGATGGCATCGGCCAGCGCGTCGGCCGACGCGGGCGAGCGGTTGACGATGGTCAGCGTGGCCACGCCCGCGTCCAGCAGATGCCACGCCACGCCGCGCGCTGCGCCACCTGCGCCCAGCAGCAGGGCGGTGTGGCCGCGCAGGTCGGTGCTGTGGCGCTCGGTGATGTCGCGCACCATGCCGTCGCCGTCGGTGTTGTGCGCGGCCAGCGTGCCGTCGCCCTGCAGGGTCAGCACGTTGGCGCTGCCCACGCGAATGGCCGACTCGCTGCGCTGGTTGGCCAGTGCAAACGCGGCGGCTTTGTGCGGCAGGGTGACGTTGGCGCCGCGGCCGCCGTCGAGGAAAAAGCGCCGCACGGCTTCGGCAAACGCCTCGGGCGCGGCGTCGATGGCGCGGTACTCCAGCTCGATGCCGAACTGCTGCCCGAAGGCATGATGGATCTGCGGCGACAGGCTGTGGCTGATGGGGTGGCCGAACACGGCGAACTGGGCGGCTGGCATGCGGATTCCCTGATGGTGACTGCAACCATTCTACAAGTTGCCACTTTTGTAGGAGCGCACCCTGTGCGCGATTGCTCTTGGCCACGTCACGAAAAGCATCGCGCATAGGGTGCGCTCCTACACTATGGCGAACGCTCCGCCATCTCGGGGCCATGCCACACGCAATTGGTGAAAGCAGACGGGTCGCAATCCATGAGATGGACGCGCTGCAGGCTGCAGCCTCCATCACTGATCGGACCGCGCCATGCGCACTTCACCGTTGCCTTACCCGCATCATCCACGGTTGTTCGTCATCGCGGTTCTCTGGCTCGTCGCCGGCGCCGTTTTACTGTTGACCACGCTGGTGCCAGCGCACACCGAACTGCTGGGCTGGACGCCGTTGTTCTGGCTGATCGGCGCGCCCATTGTCGCGCTGCTGGGATTGGAGCCGGCGCTGCTGTCGTTGTTGGCGCGCCGGCGCCGACGCGTCACCCACGGCGCCGTGTGGCATTGAAAGTGTGGGATTGAATCGGGCGCCAATCAGCGGCTGCTGCCCTGGCGCTTGTGCTCCATCCGGCGCAGGAATTCGCGCATGATCCGCAGGTAGAGCTCATCGCCCAGGTGCGCGTCTTCCACGCCGGCGTCGATCGAGGGGTTGTCGTTCACCTCGATCACCACCGGCTTGTTGCCGACCTGTTTCAGGTCGACGCCGTAAAGGCCGTTGCCGATCGGATGGGTGGCTTTCAGGGCCAGCTTGACCACCTCCGGCGGCGCGTCGGCCACCGCGATCGTCTCGAAGCCGCCGCTTTTGGCCGTGCCCTTGGCGCCGTGGTTGTAGATCTGCCAGTGGCCGCGTGACATGAAGTATTTGCAGGCATACAACGGCTCGCGGTTGAGCACGCCGATGCGCCAGTCGAACTCGGTGTAGACGTATTCCTGCGCCAGCACCAGCGCGCTGTGCTGGAACAGCCGGCCCGCCGCCTCGGCCAGCGCCTGTTCGTTTTCCACCTTCACCACGCCGCGCGAGAACGAGCCGTCGGGAATCTTCAGCACCAGCGGAAAACCCAGCCGCTCCACCACCTCGTGCGTGCCCTTGGCGTCGTCGCGGTAGAGGATTTCCGTACGGGGGACGGCAAGCTTGCGCGACACCATCAGGTCGTTGAGGAAGATCTTGTTGGTGCAGCGGAGGATCGAGGTGGGGTCGTCGATCACCACCATGCCTTCCTTCTCCGCACGGTGGGAAAAGCGGTAGGTGTGGTTGTCCGAGGCGGTGGTTTCGCGGATGAACAGGCCGTCGTATTCGGCCAGGCGCTGGTAGTCGTTCTTGTCGATCGGGTCGACTTCGATGCCCAGCTCGCGGCCGGCGGCGATGAACGATTTCAGCGCGCGCTTGTTCGACGGCGGCATCGCCTCGTTCGGGTCCACCAGCATCGCGATGTCGTAGCGGTACAGCTTGCGCGCCCGCGGCTTGCGCCACAGCTTCCTTGAGAAGCGGTCCAGCTCCTGCGCGAAGGCGTCCTCCTGCGCGTCGTCCAGCGTATGCAGGCCCACCGGCTTGATCGAACTGACCTGCCACACGCGATCGCGCTCGAACTCGATCCGCAGCAACGGGCAGGGGAACATCTCGAACAGCTGCCGCGCCAGATCCTGCAGCGCCGGATACGCGGTTTCGCCGAAGTAGACCAGGATGCCAAAGTCGGTGGTGTCGCGGCCGCCGGCAGGCAGGAAGTGGGTGAGCTTGTGGTTCAGGTCGACGATGTCCAGCCCGTACAGCGAGCGCCGACGCAGGTCGTTCACCGTGCGCACCGACGGCATCACCTTGTGCCCGCGCGCCTCGGCCAGCAGCGACACGTAGTAGCCCGTGCCCAGGTATTTGTAGCTGCGGCAAAGATTGATGACGTGGGTGCGCTCGTCGTCGGCGGCCACCGGTTGGCGCAGGTAGTCCATCGCGCTCATGACGTCGACGGACGGGTAGTACGAGCCCCAGTCGGAGGCCTTTTCCACAACGATGACCAAACGGGCCATGACACCACTCGGGCGATGTTCGACTTTCGGCGGCGTGCCCGATGAAGGGCGGCCGGCTGGCGCAAAGCGCGCAGTTTGGCACAGCGTTGGCGGGGTACAAGGGTGAGCGCTGAAGGGTTGGTAAATGGGTTGGTGGGGTGTTTTTCAAGAGCGCCCCCTTCCGCCCTTCGGGCACCTTGAACGGATGCCATCCATGGCATCCGCCCTGCGGGCAGCTTCGCTGCTCAAGATGGCAATCCTGCCACCTTGTCCCCGCAAGCGGGGGAAGGAAGCAACCGGACTCCTCGGCACAGCCAGTTTCCTTCCCCCGTGCAACGAGGGAAGGTGCCCGAAGGGCGGAAGGGGGCCGCTGTTGCTTTCCCCCTAAACTGCAACTCTCTCCACCACCGCACTCCAAACGTGCAACACACACTTCCCTCCTGCATCGAAGTCCGCCGCGCCGCCCCCTCCGATCTCGACGCCCTGGTCGCCTTGGAGCAGCACACCTTCGACAGCGACCAGCTCAGCCGCGCGCAATACCGGCGGCATCTGGCCAGCGACTCTGCACTGGTGTTGGTGGTCGATGGTGCCGGCCCATTCCTGGCCGGAGCCGCCGTGGTGTTCTTCCGCAAAGGGAGCGTGGTGGCGCGTCTGTACTCGCTGGCCACGGCCGCCGAGGCACGCGGCAAGGGTGTGGCCTCGGCGCTGATGGCGGCGACCACGAAGGCCGCCCGCGATCGTGGTTGCCGCGTCCTGCGATTGGAGGTGCGCGCCGACAACGTTGCCGCCATCGGCCTCTACGAGCGGCAGGGTTATCGCCGCATCGACCAGCTGCCTGGCTACTACGAAGACGGCGCCGAAGGCTGGCGCTACGAGCGGGTGCTGGGAAACCTGGCTGCGGAAACCAGCTGAGCGGACAAAGCGGCTTTTTGTAGGAGCGACTTCAGTCGCGATGCTCCTTCCTTGGGGCTCCAGAGCAAGAGCATCGCGACTGAAGTCGCTCCCACAGAGGAGAGGCGCATCATCAACGACGAACGTCGAACGTTTTCCCGTCCATCAAGGCCATGACATCGGCCACGCCGACCGGGCAGAAATCGCCGGGGATGGAGTGTTTCAGACAGCCGGCGGCGAGGCCGAAGCGGATGGTGGTGGCGCCGTCGAAGCCTTCCATCAGACCATGCAACACGCCGGCGGCGAAGGCGTCGCCGCCGCCGATGCGGTCGACGATGCCATCCAGTTCCCGCACCGGTGCCAGCGCGCGGGTGCCGTCACGACCCAGCAGCATCGCGCCCAGCGCATGGTGGCTGGCGTTGTATGCCGTGCGCTGGGTGCAGGCCATGTACTGCAGTTGCGGGAAGGCCGCGAACGCCATGGCTGCGGCCGCGTCCACGCGAGCCTGCGCGTCGCCCTGGGCGAACTCGCCGCCCAGCACCACGCCGATGTCTCGATGGTCGGCAAACACGATGTGCGCGCAGGCGAACAGGTCGCGCAGGATCGCCTGCGCGTCGCCACCCCAGCGCTCCCACAGGCGGGGGCGGAAATTGCCGTCGAATGACACCTTGATACCCATGTCGCCGGCGGCCCGTGCGGCGGCAAGAGTCGCCTGCGCCGCCTGCGAGCCCAGTGCCGGGCTGATACCGGAAAGATGCAGCCATTGCGCACCCCGCAACAACGTCGGCCAGTCGTAGCCGTCGGCCGGCGCCGTGGCAAAAGCCGACTCGGCGCGGTCGTACACCACTTCGCCCGGGCGCAGGCCGGCGCCGGCGGTCATGAAGTAGAGGCCCATACGCCCGGCGCTGCGTCGTACGTGGCGGGTGTCCACGCCGTGCCGGCGCAGCTCGCCCAGCGCGGCGCTGCCCAGCGCGTTGTCGGCCACCACGCCGGCCATCGCCACGTCCTGACCGAAGCACGCCAGTGCCACGCCCACGTTGGCTTCCGCGCCGCCGACATGCACGTCGAGGGAGGGCGTCTGCAGCAACTGCTGTTGGCCGGGTGCGCCAAGACGCAGCAACAGTTCGCCAAAACAAAGCACACTTGAGCTCATGGAGGTTTCCCGTTCGAACGACGATGGAGAATGTTGGCACAGATGGATGGGTACCGGTGTCATGTGTGTGGTTGCGGTGTTACCGCTACCATTGCGTTGACACATAACATGCTATTTTTGATGGGTTTATTATGGATTTCATCACTCTGTTGCAGTGCAAGATGCGATGCCCGGAGGTAGCTGTTACGTTTCCGTATGACTAGCGGTGTCATTTGCTGTTCACATGTCGCGTGACCAGGTCGCGTGACCAGATAACGGGCAAACCTTCGGGAGGGGAACAACATGCATCTACTCAACAGCCAGAAAAAGACACCGGTTACCGCGCTTGCGCTGGCGATCGGTCTGGCCTTGCAAACGGGCGCCGTCATGGCCCAGGACACCAACACGTCCAGCCAGGACAGCAGCGTGGCGCCGAGCGCCGCCGCTGCCGACAAGGACGTGACCTCGCTCACCTCGGTGACCGTCACCGGCTATCGCGCCAGCGTCCAGAAGGCGCTGGATGTGAAGCGCGGTGAGCTGGGCATGGTCGACGCGATCATGGCCGAGGACGTGGGCAAGTTTCCGGATCTGAACCTGGCCGAGTCGCTGCAGCGCATCCCTGGCGTGGTCATCACCCGCGACGCCGGCGAGGGCCGCAACATCACGGTGCGCGGGTTGGGGCCGGACTTCACCCGCGTGCGCATCAACGGCATGGAGGCGCTGACCACCGTCGGCAGCAGCGACCAGACCGGCGGCACCAATCGCAGCCGCGGTTTCGATTTCAATGTGTTCGCCGCCGACCTGTTCTCCAGCATGATCGTGCACAAGACCGCTTCGGCCGACGTGGAAGAAGGCTCGCTTGGTGCCACGGTCGATCTGAACACCGCGCATCCGTTCGACTATGAGGGTTTCACGCTGGCGGCCAATACCCAGGCCAGCTACAGCGACATGTCCGGGAAGACCGATCCGCGCGTGTCGGCGCTGATCGCCAACACCTGGGCCGATGGCACCTTCGGCGCCCTGCTTTCGGTGGCCTACTCTGAAAAGCAGACGCTGGAGGAGGGCAGCGGCACCGGCCGCTGGGCCAACGGGCCCAGCAATGGTGGCTTCAACCCCGATTCGTCGTTCACGGAGGCGTTGGGCGAGGACGTCTACACGCCGCGCTTCCCCCGTTACACGCAGATGCTGCACGACCAGAAGCGCCTGGGCGTCACCGGCTCATTGCAGTGGAAGCCCAGCGCCGACACCTTGTTCACCCTGGATGCGATGTATTCCAAGATCGACGCCGAGCGCGACGAGCATTACATCGAAGCCATCTCGTTCAGCCGCAACGTGACCAAGCTGCCCGATGGCACCTCCTTCACCGGCAAGCCCGAGACCCTGGTCAACGACGGCTACGTCGACCCCGCCACCGGCGGTCTGTTGTACGGCAATTTCGACAACGTGGACGTGCGTTCGGAAAACCGCCACGACGAATGGTCCACGGTGTTCAAGCAGCTCTCGCTCACCGGCAAACACAGCTTCACCGATGATTTCATGATTGACGGCAAGGTCGGCACGTCGTCGTCCAATCACGACAACCCGGTGCAGACGACGATCATGATGGACAAGCGCGACGTCGACGGTTACAGCTACGACTACCGCGGCAACAAGTGGGCGCCGGTGATCGACTACGGCATCAGCCCGACCGACCCGACCGGCTGGAATCTCTCCACCATCCGCATGCGTCAGTCCACCGTGGACAACGACTTCCACACCGGCGAGCTCAATTTCAACTGGCGCCTGTCGGACGGCTTCTCGCTGCGTGGTGGCGTGCTGGCCAAGAACTACAAGTTCGCGTCGACGGAGGCGCGCCGCACCGCCAACGAGGCCATCGTGCCCGACTTTGCCGATGGCACCACGGTGGTTCCGACCAACCTGGTCGACCAGGTCAGCCTGAAAGGCGTATCCGGCTCGCCGGGTACCTGGGTAGTGCCGGACTTCGGCGGCATCGCCGACCATTTCAACATCTTCAACGGCCAGGACACCTTCGCGCTGAGCCCGTACGCGGCCAGCGAGCGCAGCGTTACCGAGAAGGATCGCGGCGGTTGGCTGATGGGTGAATTCAGCTTCAACGTCGGCGCGATCCCGGTGTCGGGCAACCTCGGCGTGCGTTACGTCAAGACCAGCCAGAGCTCGCACGGCATCGCCGTCATCAATGGCGAAAACACCCCGGTCGAGGCCAAGCGCGACTACAACGACACGCTGCCGTCGTTGAACCTGGTGGCCGAGCTGACGCCGGACTTCCTGCTGCGCTTCGGCGCCGCCAAGGTGATGGCGCGCCCGGGCCTGGGCAGCCTCACCCCCGGCGTCACGGTCAGCGTCAGTGGCGGTGCGCGCACGGTCAAGGGCGGCAACCCGAACCTGGACCCGATCCGCGCCAAGACCTACGACTTCGCGGCGGAGTGGTACTTCCAGGAATCGTCGCTGCTCAGCGTCGGGCTGTTCTACAAGGACATCGACAGCTTCGCGCAGAACACCAACGAGATCCGCCCGTTCAACACCAGCGGCCTGCCTGACAACGTGGCCACCGACCTGGGCGCCAGCCCCGACGACGACTTCTCGTTCTCGGTGCCGATCAACACGCCCGGAGGCGCGCTCAAGGGTGCGGAGGCGAACTACGTGCAGACGTTCACCTTCCTGCCCGGCAAGTTCAGCAATTTGGGTGCACAGCTGAACTACACCTTCGTCGATTCGAAGATCCAGTACATGACCAGCAAGGGCGACAATTCGCTGAAGACGGACCTGACCGGCCTGTCGCGGCATTCCTGGAGCGCCACCCTGTTCTACGAGGGTGACCGTTTCTCCGGCCGCGTCTCGGCCACCAACCGCGACGACTACCTGATCGACGTGCCGGGTAGGGAGCAGGGCTTCACCGACGATGTGCATGGCCAGAGCGGCAACACCTTCGTGGACGCCTCGCTGCGCTACAAGCTCAACGACAAGATGGAATTGAGCCTGGAGGGCACCAACCTCACCAACGAACCCTCGCAGACCTGGATCGGCGCCAGCTCCCAACTGCCGCTGGACTACAGCGAAACGGGTCGCGTGTATCTTGTGGGCTTCCGTTACAAGCTCTGACGCCGTCTGACGTCCCGGTCGCAAGGCCGGGACGTTGTCGCAAGGAGCGACACCTGCGCCCGCCGCGGGTGTCGCTCACTTTCCACCGTGTGCGAGACGGCATTCCGCGCATGTTGCCGGGGGATGCACGATGTCACCACGTTTCAACCGCTGTTCGCGTTACCTCCTCACACTGGTCGGCGCTTTCGCCGCCGTCCTGCCTGCCGCCGCGCAGGGCACCCTGCCTGAGCTGCTGTTCCACGTTTCGGCCGACCACGGCTTCACCGCCGATCATGCCGAAGGCGACGCCGTTCCCAACTTCAAGGACAAGGTCAGCCTGGTTGCCGATGGCGCCATGGGCCAGGCCATCCAGTGGCAGGACAACGGCGTGCTGGCATGGAATGCGCCAGGCAATATCCGCGCCGAGCGCGGCACACTTTCGTTCTTCTGGCGCTCACGCTATCCCGTGGGTGAGGCGCCGTTCGTGATCTTCCGCGTCGGCTATGCCGACCACAGCAGCTGGGACATGGTCTGGCTGCGCATCGACTGGAACGGCCACGGCTTCGACGCCTTCGTCACCGACGCCAACCTGGCCCGCACCCGCGTCTCGTTCAAGCTGGACAAGAACCCCGACCCGAAACAGTGGATGCACCTGGCCTTCGGCTGGGATGAGGACAAGGGCGTCACCCTGTTCGTCGACGGCAAGCAGGTGGCGCGCGCCGAAACCACCGGCGATTACGACGCGGCGCTGGACCAGCTGGGCCTGGCCGGCCGCGTGATGGCGCCCTACCAGGTGCAGAGCCGCTACAATTTCCTGCGCGGCAGCGACGTCGACGACATCCGCGTGTACGACCGCATGCTCGATGCACGCGATGTTTCCGCGCTGGCGCATCATGGCGAGCCGAAAACCGCATCTGACGCCACCACTTCGCAGCGCGCCTGGTGGCATCGCTACGGCTGGAATCGCACACCGCCGCCCGCGTTGACCGCGCCCGTCACAAGCATCCGCAAGGTCGAGTTCGCCGACGTGCGCGACCACAAGCAGTGGATGTGGAAAGGCACCGACGGCATCGCCGAAACCACCTGGCCCGGCGTCTACAACCGCTCGCGCCTGGCCGGTCGCCACGATTACTTCACCCTGCCGGACTGGAATACCTACGTCGACGGCGGCAAGACGCTGGACCTCACCGTGCCCGCCGGCGAAGCGATCAACCGTATCGAGATCCGCGGCGCGGCCTACGGCACGCTGGCGGGCGACGCCGGTACCTTGTTCACGCTGCCCGAAGGCGTGGTGCGCAGCGTCAACAGTTTCGCCGCGCAAACCGGCGGCAAACTGCGCTTCACCAACGTCGCCCAGGAAACCCCGATCCAGGAGATCTGGGGCTACGACGTCAGCAACGCCGCCGAGCCCGCGGGCTCGGTCAAGCAGCGCTACATCATCGACAGCAACGCGCTACCGGATTACACCAACCTTGACCGTCTGCGCGACTACATCGACGGCCGTTTTGCGCCGGACGAGCGTTCCACGGTGATGGCGCTGCCCAAAGGCGCGGGTTCGCGCACGCGCGGGCCCGACAGCCTGCCCGCGCATCCGCTGCCGATCGTGCAGGTGCTGATCCCGTCGGGCATTGGCAGTGCACCGGCGGCGCAGCCGCTGATCCGCAGCTGGGCCTACAGCTGGGAAAACATGCACGACGGGCTGGACGGCGTCGCCATCGACCTCCCCGCGCTCGACCTGCCGGCTACGCACACCGGCCCCGACGGCAAGGTGATTCCGCTCGACATCCGCATCAAGGACCCGATCTGGCCGGGACGCGACATGATCGACGTGTCCGTGTCGGTGAAGCCGGGCCAGAAGCGCACGCTGTGGCTGGACCTGCGCGACCGTATCCTCACTGCCGACAGCCTGTGGATTTCCATCGCCTCGGCCGCGCCCGGCTTCAACGCGAAATCGCTCGATGGCGCCGAGATCCGGCTGGTGTTCAAGGATCGCCAGCAGGCGATCAAGGAGCACGTGGCTGACCGCTTCAACCAGGTGCGCGACAACTGGGGCTTCATGGTCGAGGAGCACACCACCTCCCGCCGCCAGCGCCTGTACGACCGTCTGTACGCCGACATCAGCGACCTGCTGCGGGTGGACCCCGAGCATGAGCAGGGCCGCATGTACTGGAACGACATCAGCTACAACAGCCAGGGCCTGCCGCCGTTCGTGCAGCCGCAGCCGCCGGCCGGCGTGCCGCTGTGGGCGTTCCGCCAGGTGGAGGACCTGAAGTACGTGCGCCGCTTCGTCGACTGGTGGATCGACAACCGCCAGATTGCCTACGGCGACTTCGGCGGCGGCATCTCCGACGACACCGACCTCACCCAGCAGTGGCCCGGGCTCGCCCTGATGGGCGTGCAGCCCGATCGCCTCAACGCCTCGCTGACCGCGCTGTCCGACGCGGTCTACAAGAACGGCATGTTCTCCAACGGCCTCAGCACCATCGAGACCGACGAGCTGCATTCCTACGAGGAAGGCATCAACGCCGACTCGGAAATGCTCTACCTCAACTGGGGCGATCCGCTCACCGTCGAACGCCTGATGGCCACGGTGAAGGCGCTCGATGAGCGCATCATCCGGCGCAACCCGCAAGGTCACCTGCATTTCTCCACCGACTGGTTCGGCGGCAACAAGATCTACCGCGATCCGAACTGGCAGTGGCAGAAACCGTACTCGTTCCCGATCCTGCACCCGGCCTTCCTGCTCGGCGTGTACAACGCCGACCCCACCGGCCGCGAACTCGTCACCGGACTGGCGGACGGCTATCTGGCCCATGCCTACACCGACGCGAAAGGCCGCTGGGCGTTACCCAACGAGATCCAGTGGTCCACCGACAAGACGCGCGGCGGCGAACTCAACCAGGGCTCCGGTGCCGGCGACCTGATGCATCTGTTCTGGGCCGCGTGGCGCTGGAGCGGTGACGACACATACCTCAAGGCGCTGGACTATCGCGTGGTGCGCGGCGGCCCGGACGCCATCGCCAACCTGGGCGAAAACTTCATCGACGTGCTGGGTCGCCAGAGTGACTGGGGCAAGCGTCTCGTCGACGAAGCCCAAGCCGGCAAGATCGGCTTCCCCAGCGTGGTGGCGTGGCAGCTCACCGGCGACAAGCGCTACCTGGAGCAACTGTTTGGCCAGGGCATCCAGGACAAGGCCCAGCACGAATACATGATGACCGAGGGCCACTGGTGGAGCGACCGCGTCGAGGCGCCCAGCGAACTGCTGCAGCGCGTACGCCTGGGCGGCATCGCGCTGAAGCGCAACCAGAGCTACCCCGGCAACACGGTGAGCTGGCGCTTCGACCAGCCCCACGCCGCCGAGCAGGTGGCGCTGCTGGTCAATGCACCCTCGCGCGACCGCTTCACGGTGACCGCCTACAACCTCGGTGACAAGCCACTGGACGCGCACATGACCGGCTGGAACATCGACCCGGGCACCTGGCGCATCCGCAGCGGCGTCGACCGCGACGGCGACGGCAAGATCGACGGCAAAGCCACACAACACGACGTGCCTCTGGAAACCAGCGCCAGCACCACGCTGCGCTTCCCGCCACGGCAAACTCAGGTGTTCGCGTTCGCGCGCATCAAGGCCGGCACGTCGGTCGCCACTCGCGCCGACCTGGGCATCGGTCGTGGTGATCTGCATAGGGACGGCCAAACGTTGAAGCTGACCGTGCACAGCCTCGGCCATGTCGCGACCTTGCCGGGCCAGGCGGTAGTCACCGATGCGGACGGGCGCGAAGTCGCGCGCGTCGCCATTCCGGCCTTGCCCGCACCGCTGGATCTGCTGCCGAAGACCGTGCGGGTCGAACTGAAGCTGCCACAAGGATTCAAGCACGACGGTGCCAGCGTGCAGGTGTCGCAGCAAGGCGATGTCGAGGAAGTCACCCGACTCAACAACCGTCTGCCGCTGGAGTAATCACCAAGGCCCGGCGGCCGAATGCCGCCGGGCCTTGTGCCCGGTTGACCTCGAGCTCCCCAACCGTCATTCCAGCGAAAGCTGGAATCCAGTGCCGTGGCTTGTTCGAAGGCCCCGAGGCACTGGATCCCAGCGTTCGCTGGGATGACGGGCGTGGAACAAATTGTCCACGGGTTATTTCAGGGCGCTGACCTCGATCACCTGCTCAAGCTCATGCCGCTCCCCCGGCTGCAGCTCAATGGCATCAGGCGCTACATTGGTCACTTCCACGCTGAGGTAATGGCGCCAACCCGCGCCGATATCGTCGATCCGGCGAACGGCTTCTTCGCCCGCATTCCACACTACCGCCGAATGACTGCCGCGGGTGCTGATGCGAATGTCGCGGTCCAGGCTCGGGTCGTGCAGCACGTAAGGGCCGCTGGCCCCGGTGTAGATGCGGTCGCTGTATCCCGCCGGCAGCAACTGCCAGTTGCCGTGCTGCATGTGGGCGCGGCCGGCGTCCTTCTTGTCCAGATAGGTCAGCCCGTCCAGGCCGGCGACAGTCACCTTGCGCACGTCGCCGACATGGAAATAGTTGTGCAGGGCCTGGGTGAATACCACCGGCTTGTCGCCGACATTCTCGGTTGCCAGCGTTTGCGACAGCGTGCGGCCGATGCGCAGCGTCATCGTCAGACGCAAGGGCAAGCCCGCGAGGGTGGGCGGCGCCAGCTTCAGCACAACCGTGCCGTCAGCCTCGCGTCGGGCCTCGTGCACGCTCCATGCCGTGGTGCGCACCAGCCCGTGCGACGGCATGTCGCCAGCCTGGCCCATCTTGGCGAAGTACGGCCAGCACACCGGCGTGCCGCCGCGGATCGGTTCCGGCTGATGTTGGGTCAGCGGCGACAGCCACAACACGTCGGGGCCACCCTTGGGCACGAACGAAAGCAACTGGCCACCGAACACGCTGATGGCGGCGCTGGCGTAGGGCGTGTCCACCAGCCACGCGGGGAAGCCGTGAAATTCGCCGCTGCTGAGGCCTGCTACCCGCACGTCCGGGTCAAGCCTGGCCGGCGCCGGCGCGTTGACCAGCTGGCTGTAGCCGTCGGGCAAATGGAACGTGCTCAACGGCCCGGTCTTGTCCGGCTGGGCCGCGAAGGCCGGCGCGGCCAGCAGCAGCCCCAACACGATGGAAGCGCAGGTCGAATTCATGCAACGCCACCTCCGATGAAATACCCATGCAGATTGGCAGAAAACCCACTGCCCACGTCCGGCCGAAGCCGGACGTGGGCAGTGGGCTTCCAGGCGGGCTTTACTTGCCCAGCACGCTGCTGACGTAGGCGCGCAGCTTCTCGTCCTTCGCGTTGTCGAAGAACGCCTTCTGGAAACGCTCGCCGCTGACCGCGTGCTTCACCAGCTCCGGGTCGATCGACTTCAGGCCTTCGACCAGATCCTTCGCCGCGCCACGCTTCACCGCCGCCAGGATGCCGGCATTGGTCTGTTGCGACTGGCGCCCCGAGGCCGGGTAGCCCTGGCCACGCTCGCCGTCGAACGCCTTCTCGAAGATGTAGCGCACGTTGATCTCGCCGCCCCAACCAAACCCCTTGGCGTAGGGCAGGGCCAGCGCGTTGCCGTTGTTGACCTGGGCAAACAGGAACGCGTCGGTGGGCTCGATGCAGTAGCCGCAATACACGCCCGGCCAGGCATTGAGCGACATCATCGCGCCCTGGCCGGTGCCGCAGCCGCTGACCACGAAGTCGGCTGCGCCGGAGTTCAGCATCAATGCGCCGCAGATGCCCAGGTGGATGTAGGTGAGGCGATGGTCGTTCTCGCCATCCATGCCCACGTTGAACACTTCGTGGCCCTGGGCCGCGGCCACGCCCTGCAGCTGCTCGAGCACGATCGGGTTTTTGGGAGCCTGGCTGAATTCCATCATCAAGGCGATTTTCATGGGTGACTCCTTTGGTTCAAAAGTGGTGCAGAGGTAAGGGAAGCAGCTTTTCGCTATGGCTCTTGCTCGTCATTCCAGCGCACGCTGGAATCCAGTGACTGCAGTCGCTGCCAAAGCGCTGGATGACCCGTCTTCGGCTGTTGTGAAGCGCCCCCAGCTTTCGCCGGGATGACGGCGTACGGGTTTTCTCAGCGCGCGAGCCAACCGCCATCGACGGGGATCACCGCGCCGTTGACGTAGTCGGCGGCACGCGAGGCCAGGAACACGGCGGTGCCGCCCAGGTCCTCCGGCTTGCCCCAGCGCCCGGCCGGGATGCGGTCGAGGATGGCCTTGCTGCGATCCTCGTCGGCGCGCAACTGGGCGGTGTTGTCGGTGGCCATGTAGCCCGGCGCGATGGCGTTGATGTTGACGCCCTTGTCGGCCCATTCGTTGGCCAGCAGACGGGTAATGCCGGCGATGCCGCTCTTGGAGGCGGTGTAGGAAGGCACCCGCACGCCGCCCTGGAACGACAGCATCGAGGCGATGTTGATGATCTTGCCGCCGCCCTGCGCGATGAAATGCTTGCCCGCGGCCTGGCTCATGAAGAAGGCGGACTTGATGTTGACGTTCATCACGTCGTCCCAGTCCTTCTCGCTGAAGTCCACCGCGTCCGCGCGACGGATCAGGCCGGCGTTGTTGACCAGGATGTCCAGCCGACCCAGGCCTTCGATGGCTTCGGCCACCACGCGAGCAACCGGCTCCACGCTGATCAGGTTGGCGTCGATGTTGACGAACCGGCGCCCCAGCGCCCGCACCTTCTCGCCGGTCTCGTCGGCCGGCACGATGCCGGCGCCGGCAATATCGGCGCCGGCGGCGGCCAGCGCCACCGCAATACCCTGGCCCAGCCCGGTATTGGCACCGGTTACCAAAGCGACCTTGCCTTCGAGACTGAATGGATTCGTCATGGTGTTCTTCTCTCCGAACGGTGTACGTGGTTGGGAAGACGGCCGTGGACGACGGTTTTGGTGGTCGACGCGGCCGTGTGCGCACGCGACGGTTTGGGCTTCCGTCATGAGGCGGCTGAGTCTCATTATGCCTATTTTGGTAACCGGTGTCATTTTTCCGGAAAGGCCCGGTCATTCGGGTGCTCAGAGTCCGGAAAGCCGGTTCGTATGAACCGTCCAGACCAAGGATGAAAGCGCAGGCTGCTTCCTTCCTCCGCTCGCGGGGGAAGGTGCCGAAGGCGGATGGGGGCGCGCGGCAAAGCCGCGCTGCTGTTGGCTTTTCCACGCCAATCGAAGAGCGCGCTCTATATGTCACGCGTTCGGTGTGCTGGCCCCCTTCCGCCCTTCGGGCAGCTTCGCTGCTCAAGATGGCAGTCCTGCCATCTTGTCCCCGCGGGCGGGGGAAGGAAGCGCGGAGCCCTAACGCTGCGGCGGCTGACAGGAGTCGCGAACCACCACATGCGGCCGCACGCTGGCGGAAGCCAGCGGCCCCTGGCCTTCGGGCTGGAGCAGCATGGCGGCCGCTGTACGCCCGGTGTCACGCGTGTTGCGGCGAACCGAGGTCAGTGACGGTGACAGGCGCGAGGCCAGCGAGCTGTCGTCGTAGCCGATCACCGACAGTTCGCGCGGAATGTCGATACCGGCGCGCAGGGCCACCTTGTACACACCCGCGGCCATTTCGTCGTTGCCGGTGAAGATGGCGGTGGGGCGGCGGTCGCCCAGCAGCAGCTTTTCGGCCGCCGCCAGGCCCGATTCGAAGGTGTAACCGGCTTCGACAATGCGGTCGTCCGGCAGCGTGATGCCGCGCTTGCGCAAGGCGTCGAGGAAGCCGGCGGAGCGCTCCAGCGTGGAGCGGTAGGCCACGGGGCCGGTGATCAGGGCCACGTCGCGGTGGCCCAGTGACAGCAGATAATCCGCCGCTTCCGCCGCGCCGTCGCGGTCATGGGTGATCACCATCTGCGAGCTTTCGTCCATCGGCACGGCGGCGATGCGCACGTAACGGCAGCCGATGTCCTTGAGCATCTCGACCAGCGCCTGGTCTTCCGAGGCGCGCGGCACCAGGATCACGCCGTGCAGCTTGTGCTGCTGCGCAAACCGGCGCACGCCTTCGATGTAATCAGCGCTGCGGGAATCGCAGGGGTGAACCACCAGCTCGAAGCTGGACCCGCGCAGCGCGTCGAGCGCGCCGTACTGCATGTCCACCACGTATTGGGCGGTGGGGTTGTCGTACACCATGCCGATCAGGAACGAGCGCCGAAACGCCAGCCCGCGCGCCAGCGGATCGGGCGCGTAACCGACTTCGCGCATCAACGCCTCGACCTTGTCGCGGGTGTCTTTGCGCACCAGCGGCGAGTTGTTGATGATGCGCGAGACGGTTTTCTTGGAAACGCCCGACAGCCGTGCGATGTCGTTGATCGTCACGGTTTTGGAATCGGCCTTCTTGCTCAAGGGAATCCTTTGGAATCCTTCTGCGCGGGCCTTCGACCATCGGGTTTCAGTCCAGCGCGCGGTAACGGAAATGGTGGAATGTCACAGCCCCGGTTCCGGCCGCATAGATCGCCGGTTTCAGGGCCAGGAAGCCACCGGCCACATTGTGATGGTAACCCGAGACGTCCATTTGCACGGGATACTTCTGCCAGTGCTTGCCATCCTGCGAAGTGTGCACGGTCAGGATGTTGCGGTTGTTGGTGACCCGCAGCCACAGTTTTCCACCCTTGCGGCTGGGCGGCAGTGACGCGGGACGGTCCTCGCCGTAGCGGTGCAGGATGAACTGCTCGCCGTTGCTGCCCACGCCGGCATACAGGCGGTCGCTGTAGAACAGCAGCGCGCCGCCAATGGCGCCGGGGGCGATATCCATCTCCACCTCGAACTCGTAGGCGCGGTCGCCGGCGATGACCGTCAGCGGTGAGCTGTCGCGGGGGGAATGGCCCTTGCCCTGCACGGTGAGGTCGCCGTCCTTGAACGACAGGCGCCGGTATTCGTCCGGGCCGGGCTTGAAGAATGCCCACTGCGGGCCGAGCTTGTCGCCGCTGAAACCGTCCGACAGCGCCATGCCATGGGGCAACGCCTCGCCGGCCGGTTTGGCCAGCGGCTGGCCCAGGTCGCCGCCCTTGGCCACGAACCAGCCGTCGGCCGTCCACGCGATCGGGTCCAGCAGCATCTGCCGGCCCAGCGTGTAATAGCCGTTTTCGTAGCCGTGGTAGACCATCCAGTCGCGCCCGTCGATGCCTTCCACGATGGTGGCGTGACCGCGCGACCACCACGGCTCGTCGCGGCTGGCGGTGCGCACGATGGGGTTGTGCGGCGAGTTCTGCCACGGCCCGTGGATGGAACGCGAGCGGGCGCTGATCACCATGTGCCCGGTCGGCGGGCCGGCGGTGCCGCCCACCGCGGTGGTCATGTAGAACCAGCCGTTGTGCCGGCTGATCTTGGGGCCTTCCTGCGAATAGCTCTCCACGTCCCAGCTTTCCGGGTAATGCCAGCCGTCGTAGACGTGCTTGGGCACACCGACCACGCTGAGGCCGTCGTCGGCCAGTTGCACGTAATCGCCGCCGGACAGGAACAGGTAGCGCTTGCCGTCCTCGCCCACGGCGTGGCCGGGGTCGATGTGGCGGGGCAGGCCCAGGCTCACCGGCTCGCTCCACGGCCCGCCGATGGCGTCGGCCCAGACCACGTAGTTGCCGCGCTTTTCCGCGGTGCGCGCCGCGAAGTAGATGTAGTAGCGGCCCTTGTACTTGACCAGGTCCGGCGCCCAGATCGCGCCCACGTCGGTGCGGATCGCATGCGCCAGCGGCTGCCAGTTCACCAGGTCGCGCGAATGCCAGATCGGCAGGCCCGGGTAGGCGTCGAACGAGGACAGCGTGAGGTAGTAATCCTTGCCGTCCTTGAGCACGGACGGATCGGGGTGGTCGCCGGACAGCACCGGGTTGAGGAAGCGGCCGTCACCCAGGTCGGCGATGCGCTGGTGCTCGATGCCGCGCTTCCGGGGTTGCGCGGCGTCGGCGGCCAGCGCGGGGCCGGCCATCACCATGCAGGCGGCCAGCATCAGCAGCCGCCTGCATGTCGTATCAAAAAGCCGTCCGTGGCTGGGGAGTAACCGGTTGATCGATCGTGGAGTCATGGGGTACTCGCTTGTCAGTGCCGCATCAGCGCCGGCAGCCACAGCGACAGCTGCGGGAAGAAGGTCACCACCAGCAAACCGGCCACGGCCGCCAGCCAGAACGGCCAGATCGTCTTCATGGATTCGGCGATGCTGATCTTGCCGATGGCGGTGCCGATGAACAGCACCGAGCCCACCGGCGGCGTCACCAGGCCGATGCCGCCGCTGATCACCAGCACCATCGCGAAATGCACCGGATCGATGCCGTAGGCCTTCACCACGGGCAGGAAGATCGGCGTGCAGATCAGGATCATCGGCGCCAGATCCATGAACGTGCCCAGGATCAGCAGCAGCACCACGATCATCAGCAGCACCGTGGTCTGGTCGTGGGCGATCATGCCCAGGAAGTTCACCATCGCCACCGGCACTTCAAGATAGGCCAGCAACCAGCCGAACACCGCCGCCGTGGCGATCACGAACAGGATCACGCCGGTGCCCTGCGCCGCATGCACCACCGTGTCCAGGAAGCCGCGGAAACTGAAATTGCGGTACAGCACGCCGGTGACGAACAACGCGTAGACCACCGCGATCGCCGCCGACTCCACCGCGGTGAAAATGCCGGCGCGGATACCGATGAAGATCAGGGCCACCAGCCCCAGCCCGGGCAGCGCCGCGATCAGCAGTTTTGCCACCTTGCGAAAGCCGGGGAACGCTTCCACGCCGTAGCCGCGTCGACGCGCCACGCAGTAGCCGGTCACCATCAGCACCACGGTCATCAGCAGCGCGGGCAGGATGCCGGCGGCGAACAGGTCAGTGATGGAGATGCTGCCGCCGGCGGCGGCCGAGAACAGGATCAGGTTGTGCGATGGCGGCACCACCAGCGCCACCAGCGCCGCCGTGATGCTGACGTTGACCGCGAAATCCCGGTCGTAACCGCGCTTGACCATCTGCGGAATCATGGTGCCGCCCACCGCCGACACATCGGCGATGGCCGAGCCGGAGACGCCGCCGAAAAACAGCGAGGACAGGATCGACACCTGGCCCAGGCCGCCGCGCAGGCGCCCCACCAGCGAGGCGGCGAACGCGATCAGGCGCTCCGAGATGCCGCCGCGCATCATGATCTCGCCCGCGAAAATGAACAGCGGAATGGCGACCAGCGATGCGGTACCGATACCGGCGCCGATCTGCTGCACCAGCACCACGGCCGGCAGATCCAGGTACCACAGCGTGGCCAGCGCCGCCGCGGCCAGTGAGAACGCCACCGGCACGCCCAGCACCAGCAGCACACCGAAGACGATGAAAAGAATCGCGATGCCCATGGCTCAGTGGCCCCCTTCAATGGTCGTGGGGCGCAAGGCCAGCACCAGGCGATTGATCGCGAACACCAGCATCAGCGCGCCGCCGATGCTCAGCGGCAGGTAGTTGATGCTCTGCGGGAAATCCGCGCCGGCCGTCTTGATGTGCACGCCATCCATCCACAGCATCCAGCCCCACCAGGCCAGCACGGCGCCGATGGTTGCGACCACGATCTCCACCACCACTTCCAGCGCGCATTTCAACCGTGGGCCGAGCTGACCGGCCAGCAGAAAAAAGCCGAAATGCCGGTTGCTGTGCACCGCCGCGGCGGCGCCCAGGCTCATCGCCGTGCTCAGCAGCAGGATCGTCAATGGCTCGGTCCAGCCCGGCGAATCGTTGATGACGTAGCGGGCAAACACCTGCCAGCCCTGCACGGCCACCAGGCCCAGCATGGCGAACGCGGCGATGTGGATGGCGATGCGCGCAAGCACTTCCAGCCATCGCTGGGGGCCAGTCACGATCGTGCGGTCGTCGGTCTCGGACATCGATGCCATCCCCTCAGGTGAATTCACGGATACGGCGATAGATCTCGGCGACATCCGGCTGTTGCAGGTATTTCTGCAGCAGCGGGGCGGCCGCCGTGCGGAACGCGACCATGTCCACCGCGTTCGCCTTCACCCCGTGCGCCAGCACCGTCTGCCGCGCCTTGCCCTCGGTGGCATCCCACTGCTGGCGCATCACGGTGACCGAGCGGCGGCCCAGATCCAGCACCAGTTCGCGATCGGCCGGCGTCAGCTTCTCGAAGTTGCGGCGCGACATCAGCAGGATGTCCGGCGCGTAGGAGTGCTCGGTTTCGGACCAGTAGCGCGCCGACTCGTAGTGGCGGCTGGACTGGAAACTGAGCATGTTGTTCTCGGCGCCGTCGATCATGTGCGTCTCCAGCCCGGAGAACGTGTCGCCCAGCGACATCGGCGTGGGGTTGGCGCCGAACATGCGGATCAGCTCCAGGAAAATGTCCGAGCGCGCCACGCGCAGCTTCAGGCCGTGCAGGTCGTGCGGTTCCACGATCGGGTGCTTGGTGTTGTAGAAGTTGCGCGTGCCCGAGTCGTAGATGGCCAGGCCGATCAGGTCGCGGCTTTCGAAACCGCGCAGCACGGCCGCGGCGACACCGCCGTCCAGCGCGTGGCGCATGTGCGCCACCGAGTCGAAAACGTAGGGCAGGCACAGCGCCTGGGTCAGCGGAAAGGCGTTGTTCAAGGCGCCCGAATACACGCGGGTGATGTCGATGGCGCCGAAGCGCGCCATGTCGATCGCCTCGGACTCACGGCCGAGCTGGCCGGAGTGGTACATGCGCAAGCGCAGGCGGCCGTCGGTCTGCCGCTCCAGTTCCTTGCCGATCCAGTCGACCGCGGTCACGGTGGGGTAGTTGGCGACATGCACATCCGACGCGGTCAGCAGGTGGCCGCCGGCACTGTCCTTGCCACCCATGCCGGCCGAGGCGCCGTTGGAACAGGCGGCCAGGGCGGAGGCGGCCAGCGTGCCCAGGCCGGCACCGAGAAAACCGCGACGTGTAATCATTTTCCCCTCCCCTGCATGATCAAGTTTCCTCAGCCCGCGGGGCTGGGCGTGGCCCGACAGACGATCTTGGCACTGCCGAAATCGATCAGCGCCAGCTGGCCCACGTCGATGTCATGAATGCCGGTGGCGTTGCCGGTGGCGATCAGGTCGCCCTTTTTCAGCGGCCGGCCGCGCAGGGCGGAGCGACGCAGGGCGAAGGCGAATGCACCGCGCAATCCACCCGGCAGGTTGGCCGCGCCGCCGGTGCCCACCACCACACCGTCGATTTCGGTGCGCGCGGTGAGCTTTGATTCGTCGCACGTCGTCCAGTGGTCGATTTCCGGCCCCAGCACCAGGCCGTTGTTGTTGCCGAAATCGGATACCACCACGCGCGGGCCCAGCTTGTTGATCGTGGCCAGCGGGCTGCTGGCCACTTCCACGCCGACATGCAGCCGGGTGGGCAACAGTCCTGCTTCCTCGGGCGTCCAGTCCAGCTTGTCGGCTGGCGCATCCGCTTCCAGTTGCAGCACGTACTCCGCTTCCACCGCGGCAAAACCACCCGCGCCGGAAAACACCGGGATATCCACGATGGCACCGGTAGCATTCCAGAGATTGCGGCGAAATATGGGGCCCAGCAGGCGTTCGTCGCCGGAGACATCGCGGCGATCGGCGGCGATGTAACCTATTTTCCAGCCCACCACCGCGTCGTCCCACTGCGCGATGGCCAGGTCCTGCACCCGGTAGGCGCTGACCAGATCCGGCGGAATCTCGCCGGGGAAATCCGGCAGTGATCGACCGGCGCGCCGCGCTTCCACGAATCGGTGGGCAATGTCTTCCCATGCGGAAACGGTCGCGTTCCGGTGACCTTGCTCGTTGCTCAAGTGACTCTCCTGATAGTTGCTGCACTGCCCATCGACAATACGGTGATTGCTATATATGGTCAACCGGTGTCATCTGGCAATAGGCAGTGCACAAATTTCGCCCACCCCGCTCATCACGGAGCCGCACATGTCCCCATCGCATCGGCGCAAGCAACTGTTTGTCATGGCATTGACGCTATTTCTCTGTTTTTGCGCCCCGCTGGCGACGGCCACCGCCGACGGTGAGCCGGCGCCCGGCTCGGCCGACCGGATCAGCCTGTGGCCGGCCGGATTGGCACCGGGAGACAAAGCGCTCGACCAACCACTGCAGCTCGTCGAGCGCAGCGCCGATCCGGCCCTGCCGGATCGCTACGTCACCCACGTCAGCGAGCCGTACCTGGTCGTCTACCGCCCGGCCCGGCCCAACGGCGTCGGCCTGCTGATCACGCCGGGTGGCGGCTACAAGCGGGTGGTACTGGACAAGGAGGGCTCGGCAATGGCGCCGGCCTTCGTCGAGCAGGGCGGCGTGACCTTGTTCGTGCTGCGCTACCGCCTGCCCGGCGAAGGCCGCGCTGACCGCGAGGCGGCGCTGGCCGATGCGCAGCGTGCGCTGCGCTTGATCCGCAGCCGCGCCGCGCAATGGCAGCTCGACCCGCATCGCATCGGTGTGATGGGCTTTTCCGCTGGTGGCCATCTGGCCGCGCGGCTGGGCACCGGTTTCGACAAGGCGGTCTACCCGGCCACCGATGCCATCGACAAGGTCAGTGCGCGACCGGATTTCGAGCTGCTGATCTATCCGGTGATCGACATGGCCGGGCCGGACACGCATGGCGGTTCGCGCGACCGGCTGCTGGGGCCCCATCCTGATGCCCAACTGCTGCGCCAGTATTCGATGCAATACCAGGTGCGCCCCGACACGCCGCCCACCTTCCTGGTTCACGCGCAGGACGACCCGGCCGTGCCGGTAGGCAACGCGCTGCAGTTCTACCGCGCCCTTTTGACTGCGGGAGTGCCCGCCGAGATGCATCTGTTTCCGCACGGCGGCCACGGTTTCGGTGTGCGCGGCACGCACGGCCTGACCACCGCCGCCTGGCCGCGGCTGGCACTGGACTGGATCGCCACGCAACCCGGGAAGGCTTCGCCATGAGCGCTGAAGAGATGGACCCGCAACGCCGCCACTTCCTGCGCGCCGGCGCCTTCGGCTCGCTGGCCGTCGCCTTGCCCGCCGTGGCCATGGCCGGTTCGGTCAGCACCAACTCCAGCCCGATTGCCCGCCTGCGCAGTGGCCGCGTCGCAGGGCAGCTGGAGCAGGGCATCCACGTATTTCGCGGCATTCCCTACGGTGCCGACACGGCGCCGCGCCGGTTCCAGCGCGCCGTGCAGGAGTTGCCGTGGCGCGGTGTGCGCGACGCGTTCGATTACGGCCCCGCCGCGCCGCAAACCAGCGCCGAAGGCCCGGGCAGTGAGGATTGCCTCTATCTCAACGTGTGGACGCCCGCACTGCGCGATGGCGGCAAGCGGCCGGTGCTGGTCTATATCCACGGCGGCGCCTTCAGCAACGGCTCCGGCAGCAGCCCGCTCTACGACGGCACCCATCTAAGCCAGCGCGGCGACGTGGTGGTGATCACCCTCAACCACCGGCTCAACCTGTTCGGCTATCTGTACCTGGCCCAGCTCGGCGGTGAGGCGTTCGCCGACTCCGGCAACGTGGGCCAGCTCGACCTGATCCAGGCCTTGCAGTGGGTGCAGCAGCACGCCGCCGAATTCGGTGGCGATGCGGGCAATGTCACCGTGTTCGGCCAATCCGGCGGCGGCGCCAAGATCGCCACCTTGATGGCGATGCCGGAAGCGAAGGGCCTGTTCCATCGCGCCTGGACCATGAGCGGCCAGCAGGTCACCGCCGCCGGCCCGCGGGCCGCCAGCCAGCGCGCGCAACTGGTGTTGGATCACTTCCACGCCGATGCCGACGCCTTGCGCCGCATGCCGCTGGAAAAACTGCTGCAGGCGATGAAGATCCACGATCCCTCGCGGATGGAAAGCACCAACCTGTACCTCGGCCCGGTGCTGGATTCGCATGCGCTGCCGTCGCACCCGTTCTGGCCGCAGGCACCGGCGCAATCGGCCGGCATCCCCATGGTCATCGGCAACACCCACGACGAAACCCGCGCCTTCCTGGGCCACGACCCGGCCAACTTCAATCTGACCTGGGACGACCTGCCGGCCAAGCTGGAAAAACAGCAATACGTGGACCTGCTGCCGTCCGTGGTGATCGCCGAATACCGCCGCCTGTACCCCGACTACACACCATCGGACGTGTTCTTCGCCGCCACCACCGCGGGCCGCTCCTGGCGCGGCGCCGTCGAGGAACTGGAAGCCCGCGCGCGGCAGGGCGCACCCACCTGGGCCTACGAACTGGACTGGTACGACCGCCACGGCGACGCCGCCAGACTGCGCGCCTTCCACACCCTCGACATCCCGCTGGTTTTCCACAACCCGCAGCAACCGGGCTCACGCACCGGCCGCAGCGAGGACGCCACACGCATGGCCGATGCGATGAGCGACGCCCTGCTGGCGTTGGCCCGCCACGGCAACCCCAACCACAAGGGCCTGCCACACTGGGACGGCTATTCGCTGGCGCGTCGGCAAACCATGCTGTTCGACAGCGCTATCCGCCAGGCCGACGACCCCCGCGGCGCCGAACGCCGCCTCTACGCCCAGGTCCCCTTCATCCAACGCGGCACGTTCTGAAGCCGTCCCTTCCCCGCTCGCGGGGGAAGCAAGCGTTGGTTGCCGCGCGAAATGTTCCTTCCCCCGCTCGCGGGGGAAGGTGCCCGACAGGGCGGATGGGGGCGCACTTTCCCTTCTCCCGCTAGCGGGAGAAGGTGCCCGAAGGGCGGAAGAGGGCGCTCTTGATCAGGGCTTTCCCGCAGGAGCCAAAAGCCCCCCTTCAGCCCTTCGGGCAGCTTCCCCCGCAGGCGGGGGGAGCAAGCGTTGGTTGCCGCGCGAAATGTTCCTTCCCCCGCTCGCGGGGGAAGGTGCCCGACAGGGCGGATGGGGCGCACTTTCCCTTCTCCCGCACGCGGGAGAAGGTGCCCGAAGGGCGGAAGAGGGCGCTCTTGATCCGGGCTTTCCCGCAGGAACGAAAAGCCCCCTCAGCCCTCCGGGCAGCTCCCCTGCGCAGCGGGGGAGCAACAGCGCCGTTACAACGGGCTGGCGATACGCGCCGCAGTCGCCTCATCCGGCCGTGCCACCAGCGCGCCGGTGCGCATCAAGCTGACGCTGTAATGCCCCTCATCCACCAGCGGCAGATACGCGCCGCTGCCAAAGACGGTATCCACCTCGGGTAGCCATTGCGGATAGCTGCGCTTGAGGTTCAGCAGGTCGAAGCCGTCGGTCGAACGAAAGCTGATCACCGTGCGCGGTGCGGTGGCTTCCTGCTCCGGGTCGTCGTAGCGGCCGGACAGGCGATCGAGCCGGTACAGCGGCGGCAGACCGCTCAGCAGCGCCGGCAGTTTCCACTTCAGCACCACCGCCTCCACCCGCCAGTCGTCCCCGGCCAATTGCACCTGCCGCGTGCTGCCGTCGGGCCAGCTCAAGGTGAGCGCCCAGCGCTGCGGCGACAGGATGCGCGCGTCGATATCCACCACCGGGCTTTCCTGCGCCAGCAGCCGGTAGCCGCGCAGCGCGTAACCCATGCCGCCGAGCACCACGGTCAGCGCGAAAAACAGCAGGCACAGCAGCGCTCGCCCGCTGGCTGCAAACGGCTGGCCGCCGTGCAATCGCTGGCGCACCATAACCAGTTGCACCAGCGTGGCCAGCGCAAAAAGCGCCGCCAGCACCAGCAGCACGGTTGTCGGCAGGCGCAGCCATGTGCTCCATTCCATCGTGGTTTCCTCGTCGCGCGCGATGCGCGAATGCAGTCGCGCATGATAACGGCAGCGGGATGAAGGCAGCGGGCAGGTGCCGCGGGCGGCTCGCTATACTGCGGCGAGTCTGGCGCCGTGGCGCCTCCACCGCCCTCCGGATACCGACATGCGCCAATCCCTCCTGCTGCTACCCGTCTGCCTCGCCGTCGCCGCGCTTGCCGGCTGCGGCCTGAAGGGTCCGCTGGTGATGCCGCCGGCCAAGCCGGCCAGCGCACCGGCGCCCGCGCCGGCGAGCAGTGCACTGCCCGCGCCCGCGCCGGCTGGGGCTGCCATGCCATCTACGCCAGCGGGCACGGCTACGCTTCCCGCCACCGAGCTTTGAGCACAGTCATGTCCCTGGCGTTTTCCAAGATGCACGGCATCGGCAATGACTTCGTGGTGCTGGATTGCCGCCAGCAGCCGTTCGCGCTGGACGTGGCGCAGATCCGCGCGCTGGCCGACCGCCACACCGGTGTGGGCTTCGACCAGTTGCTCAGCGTGGAGCCGGCGCGTGACCCCTCGTGCGCGTTCTATTACGGCATCTGGAACGCCGACGGCACGCCCTCGGGCCAGTGCGGCAACGGCGTGCGCTGCGTGGCGGCATGGCTGCATCGCGCCGGCGCGCTGGCGCTGGGCGAGGATGTGCGCATTGAAAGTCCCTCCGGCGCGGTCACCATCCGCGTGCTCGATCCGCACCGCGTCACCGTGGACATGGGCGAGCCGCAGTTCGATCCGGCGCGGTTGCCGTTCCAGGCCGATGGCGTCGCCGCCGACTACGTCATCGATGCCGATGGCGAGGCGCTGCGCATCGGCGCGGTGTCGATGGGCAACCCGCACGCCGTGATTCCGGTGCACGACCTGCACGCGCCCGCGCTGGAGCGCGTCGGCCCGACGTTGTCCGTCCATCCGCGCTTTGCCGAAGGCGTCAACGCCGGTTTCGTGCAATCGGTCGATCGCGGCCACCTGCGCCTGCGCGTGCACGAGCGCGGCGCCGGCTGGACGCTGGCCTGCGGCACCGGCGCCTGCGCGGCCATGGCCGTGCTGCGTGCGCGCGGCGAGGTCGACGAGTCGGTGACGGTGGAACTGCCCGGCGGCGCGCTGCAGATCGACTGGGCCGGCCCCGGCCAGCCCCTGTGGATGACCGGCCCGGCCGCGTTCGTGTTCGAAGGCGAATGGCTGGCCGTCGACGCCATCCATTGAAGCGCGGCGGCGTCCATCGCACACTGGCCGTTCGCTGGCGGATCGTTTCTGCCGTCACCCGTAGCCCCGAGGATCACCGCGCATGACCGAAACGCTGCTCGACGACGCCACCCAGGGCCGCGTGGTCGCTGCCTACCTGAAAAGCCACCCGCAGTTCCTCAGCGACTACCCCGAGCTGGCCGCGCAACTCACCATGCCGCACGAAAAAGGCGCGGTGGCGTCGCTGGCGATGTATCAGTTGCAGAGCCTGCGCGACAAGAACGCGGAGCTGGAGCGGCGACTGGCCGACCTTATCGCCATCGCCGCCGACAATGAAAAGCTGATGGAGCGCGTGCATGCGCTCACCGTGGCGCTGCTGCGCGCCAACACGGTGGAAGTCACCGCGCGCAGCGTGGTGGCCAAGCTCAGTGCCGATTTCCACACCGACCAGGTGCGCCTGCTGCTGTTCGGCAACCAGCCGGAACTGCCGCGTGCGGCGTGGTTGCAGCAGATTCCCGGCGGCGCCGCCGAGCTGCCGGAGTTCGCCGATTTCCTGCAACAGCACGAGCCCGTTTCCGGCCGCCTGTCGCCGCAGAAACTGGAGCGGCTGTTCGGCGATGACGCCGATCACGTGCATTCCGCCGCCGTGATGCGGCTGGACCACACCGGCATGCTGGCCATCGGCAGCAAGGACCCGGACCGCTTCCAGCCCGGCATGGGCACGCTGTTCCTGAAGATGATCGCCGCCACCGTCACCGCCGCCCTGGCGCGCGCACGGGACGTTGCCTGAGCCGGCAATGAGCCCCGCCAGCCAGGTCGATGCGTGGCTGCAACGCCTGGCCAGCGAGCGCCAGGCGTCCGCGCACACGGTCGACGCCTACCGCCGTGACCTGGCCAAGCTGTTGCGCTTCATGGAGGCGCAGGGCGTGGCCACGTTCGACGCGCTTGATCCCAACCGCATGCGCGCGTTCATTGCCACCGAACACCGCGCGGGCCTCGCTGCGAAAAGCCTGCAGCGGCTGCTGTCCTCCTGCCGCAGCCTGTTTCGCCAGTTGATCCGCGAAGGCGCGCTGGCGCACGACCCGCTGGCCGGCGTGCGCGGCCCCAAGGTGCGCCGCAAACTGCCGCAAGTGCTGGACGTGGACGAAGCCGGCGCGCTGGTGGAAACCGACAGCGGCGGCAAGCTGGCCGTGCGCGACCGCGCCATGCTGGAGCTGTTCTATTCCAGCGGCCTGCGTCTGTCCGAACTGGTCAACCTGCGCTGGATCGACCTGGACCTCGACGGCGGCGAAGTGCGCGTGCTGGGCAAGGGCAGCAAGACCCGCGTAGTGCCCGTCGGCCGCCCGGCCATCACCGCGCTGCGTGCGCTGGGCGCCGCCGAAGGCATGCAGCCGGACAGCGCCATCTTCCGCGGCCGCGGCGGCGCCCCCATCAACCCCCGCACCGTGCAGCTGCGCATGAACAAACTGGCGATGGACCTGCCCAAACACGTCCATCCCCACCTGCTGCGCCACACCTTCGCCAGCCACATGCTGGAATCCTCCGGCGACCTCCGTGCCGTGCAGGAACTGCTCGGCCACGCCGACATCGCCACCACCCAGATCTACACGCACCTGGATTTCCAGCATCTGGCGAAGGTGTACGACGCCGCGCATCCGAGGGCGAAGCGGAAGCCGTAACAGCGCCGCGCCAAGAGCAAAGGGCAAGTCGCAAACGGCGGTGCCTCAGCACCACAAAAAAACCGTAATCCCCTCTCCCCTGCGGGGAGAGGGCAGGGAGAGGGGGACACGCCGTGGGGAGGTTTCCAACGAAGCCGCCCACGCCGCCATAAAGCCTCTTCCTTTTCACTCCCCCGCAAGCACCGCCCCTCTCCTGTCTCCTCTCCCCAATGGGGAGAGGAGATCACGGCGCCTTCGAACTTCCCCGTTTGTCGATGACGCCAGGACAAGCCTCCTGCCAAACCTCAGCGACACAAAGACACCGTAATACCCTCTCCCCTGCGGGGAGAGGGCAGGGGAGAGGGGGCGCATGCCGCGGGGAACTTCTCGACGAAGCGGTTCACACCGCGGGGGGAACTTCCAACAAAGCCGCTCCTGCAAACAGGGGCCAGAACGCCCCTCCAACATTGAACCCCACCCCCCCAAGTCCCCATCTCATCGAGCCAACCCAATGAGTTGCGGAGCCCCCCATGGAATCGTTCCACGCCACCACCATCGTCTGCGTTCGCCGCGGAGGGCGCGTCGTCATCGGCAGCGACGGCCAGGTCACACTGGGCAATACGGTGATGAAGGGCAACGCGCGCAAGGTGCGCCGCCTCGGCAAGACTGGCGACGTGGTAGCTGGCTTCGCCGGCGCCACTGCCGACGCGTTCACGTTGTTCGAACTGTTCGAGCAAAAACTCGAGAAGCACAACAACAACCTCACCCGCGCCGCCGTGGAAATGGCCAAGGAATGGCGCACCGATCGCCGCTTCGGCAAGCTCGAGGCGATGCTGGCGGTGGCCGACAAGGAGACCTCCCTGCTGATCTCCGGCAACGGCGACGTGGTGGAACCCGAACACGGCCTCATCGCCATCGGCTCCGGCGGCCCGTTCGCCCAATCAGCCGCCATGGCCCTGCTGGAAAACACCGAACTCGATGCCCGCACCATCGTCGAGAAGGCGTTGAAGATTGCCGGCGACATCTGCATCTATACCAATCACAACGTGTCGATCGAAGAACTGTAAGCCGCCTCGATCCCACACCGTCATTCCGGCGGAAGCCGGAATCCAGCGCCTTCACGGCAACGACACTGGATCCCGGCTTTCGCCGGGATGACGGCCGAAAACCCCTCTTCCCGGTGACCTCATGTCCGAATTGACCCCCCGCGAAATCGTCAACGAACTCGACCGCTACATCATCGGCCAGCAGGACGCCAAGCGCGCCGTGGCGATCGCGCTGCGCAGCCGCTGGCGGCGCATGCAGCTCGAGCCGGACATGCGCAACGAGGTCACGCCGAAAAACATCCTGATGATCGGCCCCACCGGCGTGGGCAAGACCGAGATCGCGCGGCGCCTGGCCACGCTGGCCAACGCGCCGTTCGTGAAAGTGGAGGCCACCAAGTTCACCGAGGTCGGCTACGTGGGCAAGGATGTGGAATCGATCATCCGCGACCTGGCCGACGTGGCCTACAAGCTCACCCGCGAGCAGGCGGTCAAACGCGTGCGCACGCAGGCCGAGGATCGCGCTGAGGACCGCATCCTCGACGCGCTGCTGCCGCGCCGCCAGGCCCAGCCCACCGACTGGAGTCATGACGCCGCCGCCGCGCCCGCCATCGACAGCGACACCCGCCAGAAACTGCGCAAGCAGTTGCGCGAAGGCGCGCTGGACGAGCGCGAGATCGAGCTGGATTTCGCCATGAACGTGGGCGTGGAAATCATGTCGCCGCCGGGCATGGAAGAGATGGGCTCGCAACTGCGCCAGATGTTCCAGAACCTGGGCGGCGCCAAGACCCAGAGCCGCAAACTCGCCATCAAGGCGGCGCGCCCGCTGCTGATCGACGAAGAGGCCGGCAAGCTGCTCAACGACGAGGAGCTGCGCGCGCAGGCGATGGAGGCGGCCGAGCAGAACGGCATCGTCTTCATCGACGAGATCGACAAGGTGGCCCAGCGCGGTGACCACGGTCATGCCGGCGTCAGTCGCGAAGGCGTGCAGCGCGACCTGCTGCCGCTGGTCGAAGGCTCCACCGTGTCCACCAAGTACGGCCCGATCAAGACCGACCACATGCTGTTCATCGCCTCCGGCGCGTTCTCGCTGGCCAAGCCATCGGACCTGATCCCCGAGCTGCAGGGCCGCCTGCCGATCCGGGTGGAACTGAACGCGCTCAGCGTGGACGACTTCAAGCGCATCCTGCGCGAGCCGCACAACGCGCTCACCAAGCAATACGTGGCGCTGCTGGGCACCGAAGGCGTGGGGCTGGAATTCACCGACTCCGGCATCGACCGGCTGGCCGAGGTGGCGTTCCAGGTCAACGAGCGCACCGAGAACATCGGCGCCCGCCGCCTGCACACCGTGATGGAGCGGCTGCTGGAGAAAATCTCCTACGAGGCCGCGGACAAGTCCGGTGAAAACTACCGTATCGACGCCGAACACGTAGACAAAAGCCTCGAAAGTCTCGCCCAGGACGAGGATCTCAGCCGCTACATCCTTTAAACAAGCCCAAGGGCCCGCTCTGTTAAAATGACCGTCATGAACAGCAACATCATTGAACTCAAGAGCACCGGCCAGCGCGCCCAGCTGCGCGAAGCGCAAGAAAAGCAAACCCTCGTGCGGCTATGGCGCGAGGAGCTGGAGCACGGCAGCTTCTGCGGTTACGTGGGCGGCGTCGGCCGCGAGTTCTTCCTGCTGTGGGTGGTCGGCGACGGCATCACCTACGACGGCATGTACATCATGCGGCACCGCGACATCTCCGAGCTGGAAGCCCCCGACAAGCACCACGCCTTCTTCGAGAAAGCCCTGGCGCTGAAACACATCCTGCCGCGCCCCCCGCGCGGCTTCCCGCTCGACAACATCCGCGACGTCGTCCAGGCCGCCGGCGCCCAGTCGCCGGTCATCGGCGTCCACGTCGACAGCGAAGACGAAGCCGAAGTCTGCTACATCGGCCGCCTCGTCGCCGTCGAGGAAGACGGCTTCACCATGCAGGAAGTCAGCCCCGACGCCGAGTGGATGCGCGAGGCCTCGTTCTTCGCGTGGGATGAGGTCTCGACCATCAGCATCGAGGATGGTTATGCGATGTCGCTGCTGGCTGTGGCGGGGCCGGCGCCGGCTTTGCTGGAAGGGGACAGCGGCGTGTCGGAGCTGCCGACGCGGCAGTAGTCGGTAGTTGCAGGACCGGCATTCCCGACAGGCCGATGGCGGGTGTATCAAAAGATGTCGATACCCTTGGGGTCTACGCCGCCTCCGGGTGCTTTGTTGTGCACGCTCCTGCGAGGAGTGCTTGGACGCTGGCATCTTGCCGCGCCGGGCCTTTCGTGAAACACCGATGGGCATCGTCGCGTATTCCTTCGACGAGACGGCTCGAAGGTGACTATTGGGGTAGATTGCCTTTCGGCAGGCCGGGGATTCACTAGCTTTGCCGCGAAAGGAACAGGGCGCGTGGGGATGGGTTGCCGAAATAGGCTGCAGGATTAGACTGCACTTTGAAATCTACATAGCGTTATGTTTCTCACCGAATTCAGGAGAGCCGAATGGATTCATCTTGGATTAGCGTCGTCGATACTGCTGTAAAAATAGGGCTTGGAGCCATGATATCAGCGGTATCCGGGTACCTCGTTCTCAAAAAAAAGCAATCCCACGATGAACAAAAAGAAGCCAGAGAGCAGTTTTACAAGCTACAAGAAGAAAAAAAGTCGAAATATGTTGAGCTACTAGTTCAATCCCAAGATCTTATTCAGAGCCACTTATTCAGCAGTTGTACCCCAGACTCAGATTCATATAAAAATTATTTGCGTGCTTTTAATAACGTACAAATTATCTCAACCGATGAAGTCCGCCTTGTTGCATTCAATCTTGTCACAGACGTTCAAGGCTTCGTCTTTCTAAATAAGAGTCAGCAGGAAAAGCAGCTCGTAGATGGTATGGTCAAATCGGCACGGGAAAAAGTTTCAATTTTTCAAAAATTTGCGCAAGAAGAAGTCACTAAACGCTACACCAAAACATAGCAATTCGTCCAAGCGGACGTGCGAAAAGCCGCACGCCGCTTAACTCAAGCGTTAGGCGCCAATGGAATCTTGGGACATCGCGCGCTACATTCTCTTCGTGCTCTGTATGTACAGTGCCGTATGCGGGATAGTGTTTCAAAAGGTGCAGTTCGGACCTGACATAGGCGATGTCCCAGACTTTAGCGTCAGCGGAAGGGCGGCACAGGTCATCGGAGCCCTTTGCTTTGCTGCTGGTATTGTGGTTCTGGCCCATCTGATCTTCGGCTTAATCTTCTTAGTCCTCATAACTGCACTTGGTTCTATTCTTAAGGACTGACCATGGAGCAGTTGACGCCTAACAACTCGTTCGAGGCGGACGGCTTCGCCGCCGCTCAACTCCAGCGTTAGGGCTCACATGAGTGATCACGTGCGCAGATGGGAAGAGCTTCTCGATCCAGAGATCACGCGCGAGCGACTGATCTCAGCCTCTCTGTACATCGCCGCCTTCGAGATCCTCAAGCAATCGATCTGCGACCGCATCCGTGACTTCTACTGTTTCGGATTTGGTGTAGGGGGTGACCTCATAGACCCGAAGTATCAGGCCGAGGTCTTGTCTCGGAACCGAAGCCGTCTTTACGCTTCCTTGAGTTGGCTGCAAGAGAACGATGTGCTCGAGCAATCGGACATCGAATCCTTCGAGCGGGTCAAAGCAACTCGAAATGCATTGGCCCACAATCTTCAAGGCCTTGTGTTTGGTGAGTTGCCGTCAACCCATGTACAACTGTTCCCTGAACTCGTTAAGCTAATTCGAAAGATCGAGACGTGGTGGGTGGTGAACGTGGAGATACCAACCAACCCGGACTATGACGGTCAAGAGGTTCTAGAAGAGCATGTAGTACCAGGTCCGGTGATTATGTTGCAGCTCATGCAAGAGGTGGCATCGGGCAACGCGGAGTTCCTTGCGCATTACAAAAGGAATCGCGGGTGAGCCCTAACAATTCATTCAAGCCGAACCCGCTTCGCGGGTTGGCTTAATTCAGGCGTTAGGCGGCAGAGCATCCCCTTCGCAGTTTTTCGTGGGCGTCGCGTTTCGGCTCTGTGTTTGCAAGGCGCATTGTGTTGGTTCGGGCTGGCCTGTGAATATGGGGTCAGGTTCATTTATTATTGGCCTCTGCACGCTCTTTGCTTGGGTCTGGTCATTTACCCGCCGCGGACGGGTCGGCTGAGGCCTGGCAATTCGCCCGGGCCGATGCCGCTTCGCGGCACGGCTCAACCCGGATGTCAGTACCGATGACCGGCGTCGGCGTTCTTGGGAGTACCAGGCCAGGTGCGGGGGCCATCGACGTTGAAATTCGGCTAGCCCGCGGTCGTGTGCAGGAAGAGGGGCAATTCTTGTCCTTTTACGACTTTGATCATCATCTTTTCGGGCCGCCTGCTGGTACTTTGGAGCAGCGCCCCGAGTAGTGACACTGGGCGCCCACTGTTCGTCCAGGCGGCCGCGCAAACACTGCACGCTGCTCAATTCCAGCATGGGGCTGCACGATGCGCATCGGGTTATTGACGGTTCTGGCGCTGGCGTTGGCGGGTTGCTCGAGCCCCGGGGGGGATGGGTTTCAGGATGCATTCCGGATTACCGATCAGATGCGAGCCGCTGCGCTTGAGAGCGCGGACATCAGCGCCATGCGCGGGGACCTCGATTACATAGCAGCCTGGCATGTCGACAGGCGCACCGGGGTCGCGGGGGCGCTGAAGCCCGGCCTCGATGACGCTGCCCTGGATGCGATGGAGGCCGAGCTGGGGTGCAAGCTGCCGCGAGAGCTTCGCGCCTTGTGGCGGTGGAGGAACGGGCACCCGGACACTTCAACCGTCCATTCGTTTGTCTGGTACCACCAGCTGATGCCTGCCGATGAAGCCATGCAGCAGTACCGGTCCCTCCGTTCACAGCACTTGCTTGATTGGGATCGCTCCTGGTTCCCCGTCATGTTCTTTCAGGAGGAGTGGTACTTCGTTGAATGCGCATCAGCGACCGTCGAGGCAAGCCCGCTGATGTTTTACTTTACGGAGAGCGGTCCACAAGAGGCATACCGCAGCCTTACCAGCTACTTTGCTACGGCGAGAGAGACGATGGAGAACGGTGGCGTTTCCGTTGATGGGCCAGATGCCGAGATGGATGGCGACATCAAGGTCGCGGCGGCCGCTCATGCAAAGTACAACCCAGGCATTGCGTTCCCGTACTACGTTCCCGAGTAGGTACAGCTCGACGACGCGTCCAGGCGAACCTCAGCGAGAGGTGAGGTCTACCGCAGTTTCGGATTGGAAAATGCTGTCAGGGACGAATGACACTGACTTAAGCACCGTTCGTCCTGAGGTAAGCCGAAGGCCGAAGTCGAAGGGCATGCCGGCGGCGAGGGCGTCCCCCACCTGACAGCGCTTCGACTCCGCCCGCTGCGCGGGCTACGCTCAGCGAGAACGGGATAGAACGGGGTCGGCCGGCCTTAAGTAAGTGCCATTCGTGTCAGGGACAATTTTCCCGGAGCTTGTTTGGAATTGTCCCTGACACACTTTCTTGTGGCTGTGGCGGTATCAGGTGCCGATTGCAGCGCAGACCAGCAGCGCGAAACCGACAACCGCAATCAGCGTGTGACCGTACATCAGCGGCAATGGCAGCGGCTTTTGCTGCCATTGATAGCCGAGGTTCATCACTACCCCGCCGCCGGCGGCAATGATCAACAGCAACAACGCCCACGCGGCGAGTACGGGCAAACCACTGACGAAGTAGACCAATAACAGCAGCGTCAAACCGGCGCCGGCCAACAGGCCATGCAACAGCGCCAGCCATGCCGGTGGGTTGCGCTTCGCCAATGCGCGCATACCGGCCATGACCAGGCCACCGGCTGCCGCGATCGCGAACAGCGTGATGCAGATAAGCAACATGTTCTGAATGCTGATATTCATGTTTTCTCCCCTTGATGGACAAAAAAACACCGCGCCTGTACGGGTCGTGTCGTGCCGTCGTGTACTTTCCAGCCCGTAAACGCGCCCCCCGCTGTTTGAACATACTCCGCGCGCAGTGACGCGGCGATTTATCAGTGGCCAACCAGTCGCCGCAACCAATCGAGAAGTACGGTAGGGAGCAGCTCCGGCTTGGGCAGCAGCGCGTACTGGCTGGCGCCAAACACGTACGGCAGGTAGTTGGCGGCCTGGCGGTCGATGGTCAGGCAGAACGGCGAGATGCCCTGCAGCTTCGCTTCGGTCACGGCCTGGCGCAGGTCTTCGACACCGTAGCGGCCTTCGTAATGATCCATGTCGTTTGGCTTGCCGTCGGACAGCATCAATAGCAGTCGGTGCTGCGCGGTTTGCTGCACCAGGCGGTTGCTGGCATGGCGCAGGGCGGCGCCGGCGCGGGTGTAGTTTTCCGGCTCCAGCCCCGCGATGCGCAAGGCGACGGCCGGGCCATACGGCTCGTCGAACCGTTTGACCTCGCGCACGATCACGCCTTGCGCCGTCTCGCCGGAAAACGCCTGCACGGCATACGGTTGACCGAGGCCTTCGAGCGCGATGCACACCAGCAACAGCGCCTCGCGCTCGACGTCGATGATGCGGCGGTTGCCGACGATCCAGCCATCGGTCGAGCCGCTGACATCGATGAGCAGCATGATGGCCATGTCACGCTGCACGCGCCGCTGACTCTGGTACAGGCGCTGCGGCAACGGCAGGCCGGCGCGGTAGTCGGCGTGGCCTTCGATATACGCCTCCAGATCGACTTCGTCGCCGTCCAGTTGCTTGTGTATGCGGACGCGGCGCGCGCGCAGCATTTCGAAGCGGCGACGAATCTCCTGCAGCATGCCGCGATGGGCATCGAGGGTGTGGTCGACCCACGCCTGCGGGCCGACGGCGGCGGGCAAGGGGTGCACCGCGGCGCCGGGCGAATGATACGCACGAATGCGGTAATCCCACTCCGGATAGTTCAGCGCGTGCTGCGCGGTGGACGTCGACGGTGCCTCGACTCGCGCGGCGCCATCGGGTGGATCATCGGACAGCAAGACTTCCTTGGGCCGGCCCGGGCGCGTCAGCAGGCGTGCTTCGGGCAACTCGGATAGCGCATCGGCATATTCGTCGGCCGCGGTGGCGTCGTCGCGGTCGGTCGGGCGCTGCAGACCGCCGGGATCTTCCGCCTGTTCATGTGGCTGCGCGGTCTGCACCATCCATGCACCGGGGCGCTCGTCGTCTTCCTCGTCATCGGCTTCGCGCACGTCCGGTCGGCGAGCCAGGCGCGCGCTGCGCGCTGCCTTTCGATCTGCATCGAACGGGTCGGCGCTGTTGGTGGGCACCACGCTGGCCGCATGTTTGAGTGGCACGCGCAGCTCGCCAGTCCATAGATCTTTCAGCAACGGGTGCGGGCCCCAGTCTTGTCGCGTGGCCGTGCGGCGCAGGTGATCCGCGATTTGTCTGGCGCGCAGCAGGGATTCGGCCGGCGTTGGGCAGGGCAGGCCGAGTTGGGATAGTTCCTCACCCGGCGCAAATGACGCTTCAAGCACGCCACGAATCAGGCGTTCCAACGGCTGCAATTGAGCGGGAAACGCGGCAAGCGGCGGCCGTGCACGCAGCGCGTCCGCACGCAGGACGGCCAGGGTGCCCGCCACGCCCGGCAGGGTACGCGTGAGCTCGCTGTCGGCGGCGGCGGCTTCATGCAGCAGGTACAGATCCCGCAAAAGCGGGTCGCGCAAGTCGGGTGCGTGGGCGGCCGCGCCGCGCATGGCGCGGGTCGCCTGCAGCAAGGCGAGCGCGCGGTAATACAGCGAAGCGGTGTCCGCCGAAAGGCGTCCGAGATGGGTCGGCAGCCAGATCGATAGGCCGTCCGTGGCGGGCAGTGCGATGCGGTGCCGTGGCCCGTGCCGACGATGCACCAGCAACGCCAGAAAGCTTGGTGGCGACGGTGTCTGCGCAACGCGCAGGGCGAAGCTGCGGTCGCACAGTGCGGAAATCAGCAAGTCCAGTCGGGGTGCCACGTCGGCAAGCGCCAGGGGTGGCGCCTGCGCCACGGGCGGCCGGTGGCGCCGCCACAACGCACGCGAGTAAATCGTCGCGTGGCGTACGGCATCCATGATGACATCTTCAGCTTCAGCCATGCGGCAACCCTCGGACGCCACCGCCAGCAGGGCGCACCATCAGACGAAGGTGGCGTCCACCAGATCGTGCATCGCGCCGACCAGCGTGGTTTCATCGGACAACGGCGAGACGATGGCGGCGTAACACGCGTCGCGCACCGGAATGCCACTGGCAATCAAGCACGCCGCCGCGATCAGCAAACGCGTGCTGGGCACTTCGGCCAGGCCGCGATCCTGCAGCCCGCGCAGGCGTTGCCCCAGCGTCACCAGTGCATGCGCGGTGGCGTAATCGGCAGAACCCTCGCGTTCGACAATGGCGACCTCGGTGGCCAGTGGCGGAAAGTTGAAGTCCAGCGCAACAAAGCGCTGCCGCGTGCTGGGCTTCAGGTCTTTCAACATGCGTTGATAACCGGGGTTGTACGACACCACCAGCTGAAAACCGGGCGCCGCTTCGAGTGTTTCGCCGGTCTTGTCGACCGGCAGGATGCGTCGGTAATCGGTCAGCGGATGCAGCACCACAACGGTGTCCTGGCGTGCCTCGACCACTTCATCGAGATAGCAGATGGCGCCTTCGCGCACGGCACGGGTCAGTGGGCCGTCCTGCCAGGCTGTGCCGTCATGGCGGATCAGAAAGCGGCCCACCAGATCGCTGGCGCTGAGATCGTCATGACAGGAGATCGTGATCAACGGCCGCTTGAGGCGCCATGCCATGTATTCGACGAAGCGGGTCTTGCCGCAGCCGGTTGGCCCTTTCAGCATCACCGCGAGCTTGTGCGCATGGCACTGCTCGAACACCGCTACTTCGTTGCCGGAGGGCAGGTAGAACGGTGCCGCGCTGGTATCGGCGGCACCGTGATCGGTCATGACGGGGGAGTCAGGCATCGGGTGCGACAGGTTCGAGCTTGCGCTGCCTGGCCTCGTCGTTGACGACGAAGTTTGGCGGGAAACGGAAGAAGTCGTAGATGAACAAGATCACGCCGAGGACAAACACCGAGGCCGTCGCAATCAGCATCACGAAGTGGATCTGGATCTTGAGCTGCGTATCGAGGTAACCCAGGCCCAGGATGCGCTCCAGATACACCTGCGCGATGCCGGCGGTACCGAAGGAAAGCGTCATGCCGAACATGCCACCCAATTGCATCCAGAACGCCCAGTAGCCGATCGGCGACCCCGCCTCGCGCCGCCCGGACGTCAACGACGGTAATGCGTAGACGATCATCGCCAGCACGATCATCACGTACGCGCCGTAGAACGCGGCGTGGCCGTGCATGGCGGTGATCATCGTGCCGTGCGTCCACTTGTTGACGCTGGGAAAGGTGTGCGCCAACCCCAGAAGACCGGCACCAAACAGCGTGAACACGGCGCTGCCGACGGTCCAGTGCAAGGCGAGCACGTTGGGGTGCTGCATGCCGGAGCGGCGAATGGCGTAGTACGCGTAGACGGCCATGCCGACCAGTGCGACCGGCTCCAGCGCACTGAAAACACCGCCGATCGGCAACCAGTAATGCGGCACACCGACCCAGTAGTAATGATGTGCGGTACCGATGATGCCGGCGATGAAGACCAGTCCGACGATCACGTACAGCCACTTTTCCATCACTTCACGATCGGCACCGGACAAACGGATCAGCAGGTACGCGAGGAAACCGCCCTGGATCATTTCCCACACGCCCTCCACCCACAGGTGGATCGTCCACCAGCGAAAGAAGATCGATACGACGTAGTTCTGGTAATGCAGCAACGCCGGCAGATACAGCAGGGCAGCCAGGCCCAGACCACCCATCAACACGCCTTCGGTCGTGGTGAAGCGACCGGAGCGTTTGATCGTCATGAAGATGTTGTAGAGGAACATCAGCATCACGATCACGATGACGATCTTCGACGGCAGCGGTTGCTCCAGCAATTTGTTGCCGGTGCCGTAGCGGAACAGGTAACCAAAGATCGTGGCCAGACCCATCACCGACCACAGCACCAGCTGCCACAGTGCGAGCTTGACGCTATACAACTCGGTGCGCGATTCGTCCGGCACCATCCAGTACGTGGCGCCCATGAAGCCGGTCAGCACCCACACGATCAGCAGGTTGGTGTGGATGGTCTTGGTGACATCAAAGGGCAGGATGTACAGCAGCGGATCGGGGCCGAGATATTTCGCCGCCGAGAGCAGGCCGAACACCAGTTGCAGGCCGAACAACGCCATGGCGACGGCAAAGTACCAATAGGCCACTGACTGGGATTTGTAACGCATGGTGCCTCTCCGTCGAATCGGTTTGCGGAACCATCACTGCGATGGCATCTGTTGCCGCGCTGCGCGGCAGCGGAGGGTACGGGGCTTACTTCAGGGTGGAGAGGTAGGCGACCAGATGATCGACCTGCTCGGGCGTCAGTGATTGCGCGTACGTGTCCGGCATGAACGAGGTGCCGCCGGCTGAATACATGTCGCCGGGCTCCAGATACTTGCTGGGATGCAGGATCGATTCACGGATGAAACCGGCCGCGTCCTTCGCCTCGCCCTTGTACGCACCCGAAGCGATCGCCTTTTCCGCGAGTGCGGAAATGCCAGCCAGCGATGGCCCGGCCATATCCACGCCCGGTGCGGTTGAGTGACAGGCACCGCAAGGTGGTGACGCGCCATGGAAAAGCGTTTCACCTTGCGCGATGGGGCTGTCAGCTTGCGTCGTGGCCTGCGTGCCCGGAGCGCCGGTGGCCTTGTCCGCAGCAGCTGGCGCTACCGCGGCCATGCCCGGCAGAGACGAGCCGCTGACCAGCAACGGCCGTGGCGGCCAGCCCTGGTTGTCGACCTTGCTGACCCAATCGAGGAACGCGATCAGGCCGGTGATGTCGGCATCGCTCAGGTTCTGCGTGGGCATCAATCGGCGCACTTTCTGCTCGTCGTAAAATTTTGACGGGTCGTGCATATAGGCGCGCAGATAAGCTTCACCGCGAAGCTGCGTGATCTTGGTCAGATCGGGTGCGTAGTAGGCGCCTTCGCCAAACAGCGTGTGGCAATTGATGCAATTGTTCTCGTGCCACACCTTGTTTCCAAGGGTGACTTCTGGCGAGATGTCCTGCGCATTGGACAGCTTGGGAATCTGGCGCAGGGTGTCGAACGTCATGCCGAGAAACAGCAGCCCCACCAGCAGGGTTCCAACAATGGCAAACAGCCGGGTCTGTCGCTTGTTCATGAGGTGCTCCGGCTCAGACGGCGATGTGGGACCAGTATTTCAAAATGATGTACGCCGCATAGATGATGGCAGCCGCCATCAACAGCAAAACGACATGGCTGAAAATGCGGAAACATTTTCCGACGGTCGCGATCTGCATATTCGCCCCCACGCTATTCCCCGAGATTATGGGAGTGTTGCACGCTTTCGGTGATGGAATCGTCACTTTGACATTTTATGTCGCAGCTGCCTGCGGTGCGCTTCGCGAACATCCACCAGACGCTGCGCAGACGAGGCCGCTGCGGTGGCTGCGCCTGCATGGCAGTCCTGCTTTCGATAGCGCCGGATTTGTGTCGGTGAAGGCTGTGCGTGAGGTGATGGAAGGTGCCGAGAGCCAAGCCGTCGGCGCAGCGGAAGGTCACACGGGCCAACTCACGACCTGTTGACCACAGCACCGGTATCACAGGTGCTTTCCGATGGAGTGAGTCATGGGCAACCAAGACAACAAGCCCGGTCTTTTCGATTCGCGCCGCGTCGTGCGGGAGCAGGCGGCAAAGATGCCGCCGGCGGCGAAAGCCGATTTCAGTGGCGTGTCATCTCAGGTCAGTGCCACGGTGGATGAAACCGGTGCATACATGGTGGCCGCGGGCGACAGCCTGTCGAGTATCGCGCGGGCCGTTTACGGCGATGCGAATGCGTGGGAGCGCATCTTTGCGGCTAATCGTGATCAGCTCACTGACCCGGACGAAATCAAGCCGGGACAGATGTTGAATATCCCGCCCAAGCCGTGAAGCAGGCGATTTGCGTGACTGCTGCGATTCAGCGTGGCGCATGATTCATCGCTGAAATGGCGCGGCGCGATTGCGTACGATGCGCGCTTTGCTCCACGAGCCGCCTGCAGCCTGCGCCCGATCCAGCACCGCGGGCGGCCGAATTCCTGTGCGTTGTCGCCTGCGCTTTCCCCTGTGGGGCGAAAACGCGACAATGGGGGGCTTTTCCGCGCGTCGCCGATCGCGCTGGCGCCCATCCCTGAACTGTCGTCGCAGAGAGGTCACAACCGACAATGTCTTCCACGCCAAAGATCATCTACACGCTGACGGACGAAGCTCCTTTTCTGGCCACGCAGTCGCTGCTGCCGATCATCAACGCTTTCACCGGCACCGCCGGCATCGCGGTGGAGACGCGCGACATCTCTTTGGCGGGCCGCATCATTGCGCTGTTTCCCGAGGCGCTGAAGGACAACCAGCGCATCGCCGACGACCTCGGCGAGCTGGGCCAGCTGGCCAATACGCCCGAGGCCAACATCATCAAGCTGCCCAACATCAGCGCTTCGATGCCTCAGTTGAAAGCGGCCATCAAGGAACTGCAGCAGCAGGGCTACGCGCTGCCGGACTATCCGGACGAGCCGAAGGACGCGCAAGAAAAGGACGTCCGTACGCGCTATGACAAGGTCAAGGGCAGCGCCGTGAACCCGGTGCTGCGCGAAGGCAATTCCGATCGCCGCGCGCCGCCCTCGGTGAAGAACTACGCACGCAAGCATCCGCATCGCATGGGTGCGTGGAGCGCGGATTCGAAAACCCGCGTGGCACACATGGATCACGGCGATTTCTACGGCACCGAGAAATCGGCACTGATCGAGCGCGCCGGCAACGTCAGCATCGAGTGGTTCGGCAAGGACGGCAGCCATGCCGTGCTGAAGGCGAAAACCGCCCTGCTGGAAGGCGAGATCATCGACGGCGCGGTGATGAGCAAGCGCGCGCTGGCCGCTTTCATCGACGCCCAGGTGGCGGATGCGAAAGCGAAGGGTGTGCTGTTTTCGCTGCACCTGAAAGCCACCATGATGAAGGTCTCCGACCCGATCATGTTCGGCGTGGCGGTCAGCGAGTTCTACCGCGATGCGCTGGCGAAGCACGCTGACGCGCTGAAGCAGATCGGCTTCAACCCCAACAACGGCATCGGTGACCTGTACGCCCGCCTCGGCAGCCTGCCGCAGGATCAGCAGGCGCAGATCAAGGCGGACCTGCAGGCGGAATACGCGCAGCGCCCGGCCCTGGCGATGGTCAATTCCGACAAGGGCATCACCAACCTGCACGTGCCCAGCGACGTGATCATCGACGCCTCGATGCCGGCGATGATCCGCGACTCCGGCAAGATGTGGAACGCCGAAGGCAAGCTGCAGGACATCGTGGCGGTGATCCCCGACCGCAGCTACGCCGGCGTGTACCAGGCGACCATCGAGGACTGCAAGGCGCACGGCGCGTTCGATCCGGCCACCATGGGCAGCGTGCCCAACGTGGGCCTGATGGCGCAGAAAGCCGAGGAATACGGCTCGCACGACAAGACCTTCCAGATTGCCGGCGACGGCACGGTCAAGGTGATCGACGACGCCGGCAAGGTGCTGCTGCAGCACGAGGTTGAGGCCGGCGACATCTGGCGCATGTGCCAGGCCAAGGACGCACCGATCCAGGATTGGGTGAAGCTCGCGGTGAGTCGCGCGCGGCTCTCGTCCACGCCGGCGGTGTTCTGGCTGGACCCGCAGCGCGCGCACGATGCGCAGGTGATCAAGAAGGTCGAGCGCTACCTGAAGGATCACGACACCAGCGGGCTGGATATCCGCATCATGGATCCGGTGGCCGCCACGAAATTCTCCCTGGAGCGCATCCGCAAGGGCCAGGACACCATCTCGGTCACCGGCAACGTGCTGCGCGATTACCTCACCGACCTGTTCCCGATCATGGAGCTGGGCACCAGCGCCAAGATGTTGTCGATCGTGCCGCTGATGGCCGGCGGCGGCCTGTTCGAGACCGGCGCCGGTGGCTCCGCGCCCAAGCACGTGCAGCAGTTTGTGGAGGAGAACTACCTTCGCTGGGATTCGCTGGGCGAATTCCTGGCGCTGCAGGCCTCGCTGGAGTTCGTGGGCGAGCAGACCGGCAACGCACAGGCCAGGGTGCTGGCGCGGGCACTGGACCAGGCCAACGGCAAGGTGCTGGACAACAACAGGTCGCCCGCGCGCAAGGTGGGCGAGCTGGACAATCGCGGCAGCCATTTCTACCTGGCAATGTACTGGGCGCAGGCGCTGGCCGCGCAGAACGACGATGCCGCGCTGAAGGCGACGTTCGCGCCGCTGGCCAAGGCACTTGCCGACAACGAAGCGGCCATCCTGGCGGAGCTCAATGGCGCGCAGGGCAAGGCGGTGGACATCGGCGGTTATTACCACCCGGATATGGACAAGGTGGGCCGCGCGATGCGTCCCAGCGCGACGTTCAATGCGGCGTTGGCGACGCTTTCGAAGGGTTGATCGGGTAGCGCATATGGCCGTCTTTACGGCTTGTTGAAAAGAGGCGCCTTCGGGCGCCTCTTTTTTGGGGTGTGGGGTGGGTTTTCCAGAAGCAAGGGCCCTCTCCTCGGTCCTCTCCCGCAAGCGGGAGAGGACCGAGGAGCAAACCCCTCTCCCGCTTGCGGGAGAGGGGCAGGGGGAGAGGGCTCACGCCGCGAAAAGGCCCCCAGTCAGCCTTCCCCTGACACAATGGTCACTCCCCGGCTGGAACCTCCCATGCGCCTGCGCCCAGCGATTTCCCTGATCGCCCTGATCGCCCTGATGGCGGGCGCGCCCTTGCGCGCCGCGCCACCACCGCCGTCATCGACCAACGTGGCCGATCTCCCCGCCGTGCTGGTCACCGGCGTGCAGCCGGGGCCGGGCATGTGGCGGGTGTCGCGCGGTGATCACGAGCTGTGGATATTGGGCACGCTGTCGCCGCTGCCGCGCGGCATGACGTGGCAGTCGCGGGAGGTGGAATCGGTGATCGCATCCGCGCAGCAGATCCTGCTGCCGCCCTCGGTGAAGATGAAGGTGGACACCGGCTGGCTGGGCAAGCTCTTTCTGCTGCCGTCGGCCTATAGCGCGCGCAAGAACGAGGATGGCAAGACCTTGCAGCAGGTATTGTCCGCGCCCACCTACGCGCGCTGGCAGGCGTTGAAGCAGACTTATCTCAGCGACAAGCGCAGCGTCGAGCGGTGGCGGCCGATCTTTGCCGCGCAGGAGTTGTACAAGGCGGCGATCAAGGCCAATGGCCTCAGCAATTCCGGTGGCGTGAAGGCTGCCGTCGATGCGCTGGCCAAGCAGCATGGCGTGGCCGAAACCGCGGTCGAGTATCCGGTGACGATCGAGCACCCGCGGGCGGCGATCAAGGCGTTCAAGCAGGCCGCACCCAACGACGTGATGTGCATGAGCCGCACGCTGGATGCGATCGAGCATGACCTGCCGTCGATGAAAGCCCGCGCCAACGCCTGGGCCACCGGCGACCTGCAGTTGCTGCGCGAACTGCCCGACAGCAACCGCCGCCAGGCCTGCATCGATGCGCTGGCGGACGCGGGTTTTGCGCGCCAGCTGGGTATCGACGACATCCCCGAGAAAGTACAAGCCACCTGGCTGGCCGCGGCGCGCAAGGCGCTGGAAACCAACCGGCAGACCTTCGCCATGCTGTCGATGGACGAGCTGCTGAAACCCGACGGCTACCTGGCGCAACTGCGGGCCGAGGGTTACACGATCGAGGCGCCGGTGGAGTGAGCTCGCCCTTGTAGGAGCGACTTCAGTCGCGATGCTCTTCGCCGGGCTTCCAGAGCAAAAGCGTCGCGACTGAAGTCGCTCCTACAGGTACGGGAAGCGTCAGGCGCTGACGCGATCCAGCTCCGCAATTTCGTCCGCGCTCAGCTGCAGCTTCACGGCGCCGATCAGGTCATTCAATTGCGTCACCGTGGTGGCGCTGGCGATGGGAGCGGTGATGCTGGGGCGGGCGATCAGCCAGGCCAGCGCCACCTGGGCCACGGTGGCCTGGTGTGTCGCGGCCACCGCGTCCAGTGCGGCCAGCACCTGCAGGCCACGCGGGTTGAGGTAGCGCTTTACCGCACTGGCGCGGGCGCTGCTCTTGGCCAGATCCGCCTCGTCGCGGTACTTGCCGCTGAGGAAGCCGCTGGCCAGGGCGTAGTAGCTGATCACGCCGATGTTCTCGGCGCGCATCAGCGGCTCCAGTTCGTTTTCGTAGCCGGTGCGCTCGAGCAGGTTGTATTCCGGTTGCAGCACTTCGTAGCGGGGCAGGTTGTGTTCGCGGGCCGCCGCCAGCGCGTCGGCGAAACGGATGGCGCTGTAGTTGGAGGCGCCGATGGCTCGCACCTTGCCTTGCTCGATCAGCCGCGCAAAGCCGCCCAGCGTGTCGGCGAGCAGCACGCTGGCATCATCCTCGTGCGCCAGGTACAGGTCGATGTAATCCGTCTGCAGGCGCTGCAGCGAGCGGTCCACCGCCTGTTGCAGGTTCACCGGCGACAGGCCCGGTTGCTCGGCCCATTTGCCGACCTTGGTGGCGATCACCACCTTGTCGCGCTTGCCGCTGCGCTTGAGCCAGCGGCCGATGATGGCCTCGGACTCGCCACCCTGGTTGCCCGGCACCCAGGCGGGGTACACGTCGGCGGTATCGATCAGGTTGCAGCCGGCGTCGACGAAGGCATCCAGCAATTCGAATGAACGCGCTTCATCGGCGCTCCAGCCGAACACATTGCCGCCGAAGGCGAGCGGGGCGATGGAAAGCGGCGAGTTGCCTAGCGGGCGTAATGACATGGAGACGTCCGAACGAAACGTGGGGAGGCCCAAGTGTGGCCATTGCGGCACCCAGTTTCAAATCGTACCCATGATCGGGCTGGACGTTTGCGGTCATTTGCTGCGAAATCGCCGGTGTTCTGGCGGGTGTTCACACTCAGCGGGGCGCTTCGACTCTGGTCGCGGTGCGGCCGACGCTCAGGCCCGGAATGGTGGCCGCTCAGCGCGGCGCTGCAATGCGCGGCAATGCGGTCGTCACCGCGCAGCACGCCACGCCGCACTTCAGTGCGTCGGGCCTCGGCTTGTTCGTGGTGGCGGCGTCCTGATTCGTGGTCTCTTCGACGTCGGACCAGATCAGCTGGGCGTGGGTCAGGTGGCCATGCAGAAACAGCAAATCCTTCCATAGCGAACTCATGAGAAGCTCCTTCGCGGGGGCGCAACGACTTGGGAGGCGTTCAAGGTACGCGCGGTAAGGGCCGCCAAAAAGCGATATATTCGCAAGCCAGGCTTGAGGGAAATTCAATATGGCGAAGCTTCCGCTGGGCTTGTTGCAACAGTTTGTGCTGGTGGCGCGATTGGGCAACCTGTCGCGCGCGGCGACGCAGGCGAACCTCACCGTGAGCGCGCTCAGCCACCAGATGAAACAGCTGGAGGAGCGGCTGGATCGGCGTCTGTTCGAGCGCGGCCCGCGCGGCGTCACGTTGACGGTGGAGGGTTGCGCCTTGCTGGAGGCGGTGGGCGGGCATGTCGATGGCATCGAGCAGGCGCTGGCGGCATATCGCACGCGCCACCACGACGCGCTCACGCTCAGCGCCAGCCCCGGCATCATGTCGAGCTGGCTGGTGCCGCGGTTGCCGCGCCTGGTGGCGGTGCATCCGGAGCTGGAGCTGACCTTGCAGTCGGGTTCGACCCTGGTCAATTTCGCACGCGAGCCGGTCGATGCCGGTTTGCGTTATGGCCGTGGCGAGTGGCCCGGTTTGCATAGCGAGCGCTTGTTCGGTGAGTGGATCGCACCGGTGGCGGCGCCCGAGCTGATCGCGCAGGTGGGTGATGCCGATCCCGGCGACCTGTCGTGCTGGCCGCTGCTGGGTGAGCCGGCCTCGTCCCGGCGCTGGCTCGACTGGTTCGAGCATCGCGGCGGCACGCCGCCGAAGCGCTACGTGGCGCAATTCGACAGCCTCGATGCGCTGCGCCACGCGGCGCTGGAAGGTCTCGGCGTGGCGCTGGGGCGGATGGTGACGTCGAAGTCGCTGATCGACGCGGGCCGCCTGCAGGTGCTGGGCGACAACTACCTGCCGGTGTCCGAGGCGTACTGGCTGGTGTATCCGCCGCGTTCGCTGGAGCATCGCGGCCTGCAGGTTTTCCGCGAGTGGCTGCTGGCCGAGGCGGACGATTACTGCCGGCAACTGCCGGCCACGAGCCGCTGCGGCGCGGTCGAGGATTGAAGCGGCGAGCGGGTACCATGGAGCGTTCAACGCATCCGCACCGCATCGAGGAGCCGCATCATGAAATCACGCGCCGCCGTCGCCTGGGAAGCAGGCAAGCCGCTGTCGATCGAACAGGTCGACGTTGCCGGTCCGAAAGCCGGCGAGGTGCTGGTACGCATCGTCGCCACCGGCGTCTGCCACACCGATGCGTTCACCCTGTCCGGCGCCGATCCGGAGGGCATGTTCCCGGTGATCCTGGGCCATGAGGGCGGCGGCATCGTCGAGGAAGTGGGCGAAGGCGTCACCTCGCTGAAAGTCGGTGACCACGTGATTCCGCTGTACACGCCCGAGTGCGGCGAGTGCAAATTCTGCCGCTCGGGCAAGACCAACCTGTGCCAGAAAATCCGCGTCACCCAGGGCCAGGGCCTGATGCCCGACGGCACCTCGCGCTTCTCGTTGAACGGCAAGCCGCTGCTGCATTACATGGGCACCAGCACGTTCAGCGAATACACCGTGCTGCCGGAGATCTCGCTGGCCAGGATCAACAAGGCCGCGCCGCTGGACAAAGTGTGCCTGCTCGGTTGCGGCATCACCACCGGCATCGGCGCAGTGCTGAACACGGCGAAAGTGGAGCCGGGCGCCAGCGTGGCGGTGTTCGGCATGGGCGGCATCGGCCTGTCGGTGGTGCAGGGCGCGGTGATGGCGAAAGCCGGCCGCATCGTGGTGGTCGACACCAACCCGGCCAAGTTCGAGATGGCCAAACTGCTGGGCGCCACCGACTTCATCAACCCGAAGGACTACCCCGACACGCCGATCCAGCAGGTGATCGTGGAACTTACCGACGGCGGCGTGGACTATTCGTTCGAATGCATCGGCAACGTCAACGTGATGCGCTCGGCGCTGGAGTGCTGCCACAAGGGCTGGGGCGAGTCGATCATCATCGGCGTGGCCGGCGCGGGGCAGGAAATCAGCACGCGGCCGTTCCAGCTGGTGACCGGGCGGGTGTGGCGCGGCTCGGCCTTCGGCGGGGTGAAAGGCCGCTCGCAGCTGCCCGGCTACGTCGACCGCTACATGGCGGGCGACATCAAGATCGACGAGATGATCACCGAGGTGATGCCGCTGGACGACATCAACCGCGCATTCGACCTGATGCACAAAGGCAAGGTGATCCGGTCGGTGATCCGCTACTGACGAAAGGGCGGCTGGCTCCTCAGCGCAGCCAGCGCCCGGCGAATTCGTCCGCGGGGACGGGGCGGCCGATCAGGTAACCCTGCACAAGGTCGCAACCCATCGCGACGAGAACCGACAGCTGGGCCTCGTCCTCGACGCCTTCGCCGACCACGGTGTACGACAAGGTCTTGGCCAGGGCGATGATGTGCCGGACGATTTCCTGCTGCCGCGGGTCGTCGGGAAGGCTTCGGATGAAGGCCTGGTCGAGCTTCAGCACGTCGGCCGGTATGCGGGTCAGGTAGACGAGCGACGAGTAGCCCGTGCCGAAATCGTCGAGCGCGACCCGAATGCCTTCCGCCCGAAGCGCTACCAGGGTCTGCCTTGCCTTGTCGGAGTCATTGACCGCGGTGGCTTCCAGTATCTCGATTTCCAGGCAGCTGGCGTCCAGTTGATAGCGCTCCAGGCTCGCCCGCACCACTTCCAGGATGGACGTCCGTTCGAACTGGGCGGGCGACATGTTGACCGAGACGGAAATCGAGACTTGGCCGCTGTCCTGCCACTCCCGCATCTGCGCGCAGGCGCGGTCGAGCACCCACTCGCCAAGCCACACGCCCAACCCCATTTCATCGAGCAGGTGCACGAAAACGCCGGGTGACACCAGCCCGCGCGTGGGCGAGAGCCAGCGCACCAGCGCTTCCGCACCCACGATTTCCCGCGTGCGGGCATCGACCTTTGGCTGGAAATGCAGCACGAGCTCGTCGTTCTGGACCGCCCGGCGCAGTTCCTGGGTCAGGTCGAAGCGGGCTTTCGATTGCGTGTTGAGCTCGTTCGAATAGAACTGGAACCCGCCCCGCTGCTCGCGCTTGGCCTTGTACATGGCGGCGTCGGCCATCTGCAGCAGCTCATTGAAGTGGCCGGCATGCGCGGGATAAAGCGCCACGCCCATGCTGGCCGGGGTGTTGATCCGGTACTCGTGCACGGTGATCGGTACGGACAGGTCGCTCATCAATGCCCGCAACCGTTCGTCGAGGACGGTGCGCTCCTCGCCGTTCGCGAGGCCTTGCAGCAGGAGGACGAATTCATCGCCGCCCAGCCGGGCGAGCGTGTCGTCCTGGTGCAGGCGCTTCCTGAGGTTGCTCGCGCATTGCAGCAGCAGCTCGTCACCGGCGGCATGGCCGAGGGTGTCGTTGACCTGCTTGAAGTTGTCCAGATCGATCAGGATCAGCGCGACCGAGGTCTGCTCGCGTTGCGCGCGGTCGATGGCCTGCTCGCAGCGCTGGCGCAGCAGCACGCGGTTCGGCAGGTCGGTCAGTGAATCGTGGTGGGCCTGGTGGTGAAGCTTTTCCTCCTGCGCCAGGCTGGAGAGCGCGATACCCAGCCGGTCGGCCAACGCCCGGCCGCCCTGCACGATGTCGTCGGTGGGTGCGGGCCGCTTCGCGTGGGCCAGCAGCAGCACGTGCCCGAGGCGATCACCGTGGCGGATCGGGAAGGCCATCAACTGCGCCGGCGGGGCGGGGCAAAGCCGATCCAGGAATTCGTGCGGCAGGCTGTCGGGCGGGAGGATGGTGGCCGGTTGCGTGGGGCTGAGCCGGGTCAGATCGATTTTTCGGGTCGACGTGCGCACGCAGCCAGCAGCGTGTCCGGGGCCGCAGGTCAGCAGGTAATGGCCCTGCTCGCCGCTGGGTACCAGCAGGCCGGCGCCGTCGCAGGGGATTGCCTTGCGAACATGCCGCAGCACCTCGCTGGCGAGCTGCTCCATGCCGGAGGCGCTGATGATGGCGCGGTCGAGCTCGCTCAGCATGGCGAGCATGTGGAACCTGTATTCCAGGTTGCCCGCCATGTCGTTGAACGTCTCGCCCAACTCGGTGAACTCGTCGTTGCCAGCCAGCTCGATGCGGGCGCCCAGGTCGCCTGCCGCCAGTCGCTGGCTCGCGTCGGTGAGCAGGTTGAGCGGCTTCATCTGGCGCTGCACCTGCCTGATCGCGAGGGCGGCGGCCAGGATCAACGCCAGCAGGAAGGTGATCGGGAAAAAATGCCGGAAGTTGTTCAGCGTGCGCAGGGCGTCGGCGCGGGACGCAACCTGCATGATGACGAAACCCGGGCTTTCAAACGCGGGCAGGAACTTGGGGCGCCACAGGCCCACCAGCAGATCCTCCCCGGCATGGCTCCAGCGCACGGTGCCACCCGTGCCCGTACCCAAGACCGAATACAGCATCTGCCTGTCCGGCGGCACCAGCCCGGGGGTGCAGAAGAGCACCGCAAGATCGGCATCGAGAACGCAGTAACGCTCGGGGGAGAAATCGTTGGTCCACAACGAGGCGGCTTCGATTTCCCCGACCAGGGCCGTGCCCGGCGAGGCGGAGGGAGCGACCAGTTCGACGGGACTTCCGGAGGCCAGTCGCAGCACCACGCCGCCATGGCCGAGCCGGGTCCGTTGCTCCACCGTCAGCGCTGCCAGCGGCTGCAGGGAGGTGCCGGTGAAACCGGATCGGGTCACCGCCTGCGCGTTGCCGACGCCCGTTTGCGCAAGCTGCTTCAGCGCGCTGGCATGAGTGTTCAGGCTTTCGATCACGGCCATGCCGAACGACTTGCTGTCGGCGCGCAGGTGCTCGTAAGCCGAGTTCAACAGCAGCGTGCTGACCTGGTGGTAGGCATACCAGGCTACGCCGCTCATGGGGACCAGCGCGGCCAGCACGAACTGAAGGATGAGCCGCCGGCTGACCTTTCCTCGCAGGTAAGTACGCATCGCGTACCTAGAAATCCCGGGCCTTGCCGACGTAGCTGCCATTGCCGGCGCGCACGATGTCGTCGCGGGCAAAACGCGCCGTCAGCTGGGTCTGGCTGCGACCATCCGGACCGGCGCTGTACAAGTCGTAGTCGGTGTTGATCGGATTCATGTTCTTGTCCCGGCGCACCTTCCCCGTGTTCGGCGGCGGATCGATGTCGATGGGCAGGTACTGGTAGGGATTTCCCCAGGGATCGACGGCGTCCTTGATGCCGATCTCGGACAAGCTGGCGGGGTAGCTCAGGTGCTGGGCGTAATAAGCCTCGAGGCCCAGCGACGTCGTTGTCATGAACTGCACGGCCTGGCTGGTCCTCACGCGATCGATGTAGCGTGAATAGGTGGGCAACGCGATGACCGTGAGCAGCGCCACCACGGCAAGCACGATCATGAGTTCGACCAGCGTAAGGCCATGGCCCCGCGTGTTCAGTGTGTTGTGCATGGCCAAAGGTTGAGCCGTGTAGATTGAGGAGACAGCGACGGCACGATGGTTGGACGGACGGCAGAAGCTCCTTGTGGTTAACGGCGCCGGTTGGCCGGCCTTGAATGTGGCGGGTTACGGCTGCCAGCGCAGATCCACCCCCAGCAGGAAGGTGCGGCCTGAACCGGGCTCGAAATAACGGCCATTGCCGTCGTTGACGATCACCGAGCCCACGTAGCGGCGGTCGGCCAGGTTGTCGATGCGGGCGAAGGCGTGCGTGCGCCAGTGGCCGCCTTCGACGACGTAGCCCATGCCGGCGCCGAACACGGCGTAGGGCGGTGCTTCTACGGTGCCCAGGTCGTCGGTGGGTACGGTGGCCATGTAACGGCCGTCGAGATCCGCCTGCCAGCCGGTTTCGCCGCCGAAATGCAGCGCGGCGTAACCGTTGGAGCGTGGCACGCCGGCGATCCGCGCACCCGCGTCGACGGGCGTATTCGGCGCGGAGCAGCGGCCGGCGCAGGCCAGGAACGGCGAGCGGAAGCGGGCGTCCAGGTAGGTGTAGGCCAGTTGCAGTTTCCAGCGCGGGGCGAGCGTCGTGGTCAGCGACGCTTCCGCACCCTGCCGGCGGGCGCGCGGGATGTTCTGGTAGGTGGTGCGACCGCCCAGGCTGGTGGCCACGGCGACTTCGTCACGGCTGTCGGCGCGGAACAGCGCGATATCGGCCTGCGTGCCCGGCCGCGGCCGCAGCTTCAGGCCCACTTCGGCGCTGCGCGTGCGCGAGGGTTGCAGGCCGAAATTGAGCCCGCTGTCGCCGTCGTTGCGGTAGCCCAGTTCGGAAAACGTGGGCGTCTCGAAACCCTTGCCGTACGACGCATACAGGTGCGCGGTGGGCGAAACGCGATACAGCACGCCGGCCACGGGCGTGGTGGCCGCATAGTCCACGCGGCCGCTGTCGTCGGGATTGCTGGCGGTGAGGTAGCGGTCGTCGGTGGCGAACTTCACCTCGCTGTGGCGCAGGCCGGCCATCACCGTCCACGCGTCGGCCACGCGCCAGCTGGCCTGGGCGTACTGGTCGAAATCGTGGACGCGGTCTTGCTCGTCGCGGCGCAGTGCGCCGCGCACGCCCACGGTGTCGTCGACGAAGTTCTCGTAACCGCGCCGGTGCTGGTGCTGGTTGTCGTAGCTGGCGCCCACGGTCAGCTCGAACGGCCGCCCGGCCAGCGCGCTGGCCCAGGTCCAGCGCGCGTCGCCGCCGCCGTATTCGTTGCCCAGGTCGACCACGCCGCCGGCGCTCAGCGGGCTGATCTGCGCCACGGCGGGAATCGACAGGTATTGCAGCACGCTGCGCTGGCCGTAATAGCCCATCAGGCGCAGGTGGCTGGCGTCGCTGAGCTGGTCGTCGTAGATCAGGCCGGCCTGCTGCTGCGACACGCTTTTGCGCGTGTTGAACGTGGTGGCGGCATCGTCGGCCTGGCGCGGGTTGTCGTGGAATTGCCGGGGCGTGAGCCCCAGTGGGTCCTGCGCGCCTGGCAGGTTCATCGTGTTCAGCACCACGGTCAGCTTGCGGTGCTCATCCAGCTTCCAGCCCAGCACCGCGTTGCCCGATTCGCGTTGCGCGCGGCTGTGGTCGCGGTAACCGTCGGTGCGGAAATGGCTGAAGTCGAGGTTGTAATCCAGCGCCCCCTGCACGCCGCGGGCGTTGAGCGTGGCGCGCAGCAAGCCGTCGCTGCCGCCGGCCAGGCCCAGCCGCACCTGCGGCGGGTCGGTGCCCTCGGCGCTGAACAACTGCACCACGCCGCCGGACGCGTTGCCGTACAGCGCCGAGAACGGCCCACGCAGCACCTCGATGCGGTCGGCGGCATCGAGATTGAAATGCGACACCTGGCCCTGGCCGTCAGGCATGGTGGCGGGAATGCCGTCGCTGTACAGGCGCACGCCGCGGATGCCGAAGGTGGCACGCGCGCCGAAGCCGCGGATCGAGATCTGCGTGTCCTGCGCATAGTTCTGGCGGTCGCGCGCCAGGATGCCGGGCACGCCCTGCAGCAACTCGGACGCGTTCACATCCAGCGAACCGCTGGCCGGCGCGGCCACCACGTCGACCGAGGCGGCCACGTCGAACGGCGATTGCGCCGTCCGCGTGGCGGTAACGGTGATCGGCGCCAGCTCGGCCTGCGGCGTGGTTTGTGGTGTGGCGGCAACGGTGGTGGCCAGTGCCCATGTGGGCAACAGCAGGCCGCGACGAAACATTCGCTGGGTGGACATGGGGGAAAGGTTTCCTTCAATGCGCTTGCGGTGGTGGCAGCGCGATACGGTCATGGTAAGCGGCAGGCGCCCGCCATGCATGTAAACGGCATCGTCACGCCCGCGTACAAGAAAATGGTGAACCGATTATCCTTGTCGCTGGCGGGGCGGATTCATCTTCCCCACGGGTTCAGGAGTGTGGGTGGTAGGAACTTTCGCAGCCCGGAAGATTTCTACCACCCACGCTCCTGATGCCCGGCCCGCACGCACGAAATCTCCACCCATCACCCACCGGCGGTGCATGACGCCACAGCTGCGGGATCAGGATTATGTCGATGACGTACTTGAAGAAGTTCGGCCTGCTTCTCGCCCTGTTGCTGGCGGGCAGCTGGCTGGGAGCCAGCGCGCAGGTGGTTGCGGCGGGCACGGCCGAGCCCGACCAGCCCGAGCTGGATCAACCCGGCGATGCGCTGGTGCCACCCACCAGCGCCAGCGACTTCACCGCGAGCCAGCTCGACGACGTGCTGGCGGGCAGCTGGCGCAGCGAGGCCAATCGCGCCCGCGATAGCTGGCGCCACCCCAAGGCCACCTTGCAGTTCTTCGGCATCCAGCCCGACCAGACGGTGATCGAGATCACCCCCGGCGGCGGCTGGTACGCCGAGCTGCTGGCGCCGCTGCTGCACGACAACGGCCACTACATTGCCGCCGAGCAGGCACCGTCGAGCAACAGCGAGGCACGCACCGACGACAGCAAGCTGCGGCGCAAATTCGCGGCCGATCCGGCGCACTTCGGCAACGCCACCATCGTCAGCTTCGATCCGAAAAAGCCGGTGTTCGGCGCGCCCGCCTCGGCCGACCTGGTGCTGACCTTCCGCAACGTGCACAACTGGGTCATGGCCGACACCGCGCCGGCGATGTTCAAGGCGTTCTACGCGGTGCTTCGGCCGGGCGGCGTGCTGGGCGTGGTCGATCACCGCGCCGCTGACGGCGCCACCCTGGCGGCGGTGAAGAGCAGCGGCTACCTGCCCACCGCCGCGGTCATCAAGCTGGCCACCGACGCCGGTTTCAAGCTCGATGAGCGCAGCGAGATCAACGCCAACCCGGCCGACGACCACGACCATCCCAAGGGCGTATGGACGCTGCCGCCCACCCTGGCGGGCGATACCGATCGGGCGAAATACCAGGCCGTCGGCGAGTCCGATCGCATGACCTTGCGTTTCGTCAAACCGGCCGCCGCCACGCATTGAGTCGTCGCACCGCATGCTGATCGCCCTCAACAAGCCGTTCGGCGTGCTGTGCCAGTTCACCGACGACCGCGGCCGGCCCACGCTGGCTGGTTTCGTTCGCCAAACGGACGTCTATGCGGCTGGACGGCTGGATCACGACAGCGAGGGATTGCTGCTGCTCACCGACGATGGAAAGCTGGCCCACCGCCTCACCGACCCGCGCCACAAGCAGCCCAAGACCTACCTGGCGCAGGTCGATGGCGGAATCGACGACGCCGCACTGGCGACCTTGCGCCGTGGTGTCACGCTGAAAGATGGCCCCACGTTGCCGGCGCTGGCCGAATACGCGGCCGAACCCGACTGGCTGTGGCCGCGTGATCCGCCCGTGCGCTTCCGCAAAAGCATCCCCACCAGCTGGCTCAGCCTCACCCTGCGCGAAGGCCGCAACCGCCAGGTGCGGCGCATGACGGCGGCGGTGGGTTTTCCCACGTTGCGGCTGATCCGCGTGCGCATCGGCGACTACGCGCTGGAGGGTTTGGCGCCTGGCCAGACCCGCGTGTTGCAACGGTAGAACCGACTTCTGTAGGCGCGACTTTTTTGTGGGAGCGACTTCAGTCGCGATGCTCTTGTTCTGGAGCTCCAAAGAAGAAGCATCGCGACTGAAGTCGCTCCCACATCGGAGCCGCCTTACAGGCCCGCCAGCCCGAAGAACGCTTCCGCGGTGGCCGTGCTGTTCGCCGCCGTCACCTCGGCGCTCTCGCCGCGGTCGCGGGCGATCTCCTCGCAGATGTGTCGCAGGTACATCGGTTCGTTGCGCCGGTGCGCGGGCGGCGGTCGCACGGTGCGCGGGAGCAGGTACGGTGCGTCGGTTTCGATCATCAGCCGGTTGGCGGGAATCTCGCGCACCAGTTCGCGCAGGTGCATGCCGCGGCGTTCGTCGCAGATCCAGCCGGTGATGCCGATGTGGCAGTCCAGCGCCAGGTAGTCGCGCAAGGCGTCGGCGGTGTCGGTGAAGCAATGCACCACGGCGGCCGGCACGCGGTCGCGGTAGCGGCGCAGCAGGGCCAGGAAATCGGCGTGGGCGTCGCGCTGGTGCAGGAACAGCGGCATGCCGCGATCGGCCGCGATCTGCAGCTGGCGTTCGAATACGCGCAGTTGCACATCGCGCGGCGAATAGTTGCGGTTGTAGTCCAGCCCGGTTTCGCCGATGGCGCGCACGATCGGGTCGAGTGACAACTCGCGCAGTCGCGCGTCAGTGGCGTCGTCGTAGTCGATGGCGTGGTGCGGATGCACGCCGGCGGTGGCGTACAGGCGACCGGGATGGGTGGTGGCCAATGCCAGCGCGTGCTCGCTGCCTTCGCGCGAGGCGCCGGTGACCACCAGTCGATTCACGCCCTGGGCGGCGGCGCGTTGCAGTACCGCGTCCATGTCGTGCTGGAACGATTCGTGGCCGAGGTTGGCGCCGATGTCGACAAGATCCATGCGATCCGCGTCCTGGCAAAACGCCCATTGTGGCGTGCCGGTGCGGCGGCGCAAGTGCAGGAAGACGTGAAAACCTGCATGCAGATTCATCACGGTGGGCTGCGTATAAAAACCCGGTACCGCAAGCGGTGAAGGGGTCGACAGCGTTCGCGCGGTCGTGCATCGCAAGCGGCATTCGGGGTTGCAACAGAGTGCACGAGGCGTCGTCCGACGGCTTTCGTGTCGAGCCGCATACCGTTGTCTGGGAGAGAGACATCATGCGTAGCCAGGTTTCCGTTTCCGCCGTATCGCAAACCCTTCGCCGCCGACCCATGGTGCTGCTGCGCTGAGAGCTGACTGACAGTCCGGGCGGTGGCGGCCGTGGTCATCGCGGCGCGTTGTCGTCCCCGGTTGTCGTCGGCTTTCCTGCTCATGGCCCGGCCATGCCTGTCGTTGCGCATCGTTCCGCGGCCTTCGCGGTGGCGTCGTTTGCCGTTGGCGGCGTATCGACCACGCTCGCGGCACGCAGCCCACCCGTATCCCTTGTCGCCCGGCACGACGAGCCGCGCGGTGCCGGGAGAAGGCGTCATCCGCGGGCCGCCGCTCGCCAACAGCAGCCCTCCGCATGCGGCAACGCAGCGGCCATCCGCTTGATACAGCGATCACCACCGTCTGGGAGTTCACATGAACAACAACGTTTTTCGCAGGGGAGTACTCGCCGCTGCGCTGGCCGCCGCCATGGCCAGCACGGTCAGCTTTGCCGCCGCGGTTTCGCCGACCGGCGATCCGGCGCGGATGGATCTCACCTCGCTGCAGGGCCAGCCAACATTCAACCGCTTCATCGTCACTTACCGCCAGGGCAGCAGCGAGCGCGCCAACCACGCGGCTGCCGTGCAGACCGCCACCGCGGCGCTGAACCGGGCCGGGCTGGTGCGCGCCGGGCGTAGCGTCGCCGGCGCACCGGCCTCGGTCAGCATGCGTTTCCAGCGCAAGCTGGCAGTGGGCGGCGACCTGTTGCGCACGTCGCGGTCGCTCGACCGCACCGAGGCGGAGGCGCTGATCCGTCAGTTGTCGACCGACCCGGCGGTGGCCTACGTGGTGCCCGACGTGATGCGCCATCGCGTGCGCGACGTGGCGGCCTCGACGCTGCTGCAACCGCAAACCGTGACGCCGAACGACACCTACTACGCCAAATACCAGTGGAACCTGAAAGCGCCCGACGGCACCGTCACCGCCGGGGGTTACCCCAACCTGGGCGGCACCAACGTCAACAACGCGTGGGACCTGGCCGATGGCACCGGCGTGGTGATCGCCGTGCTGGATACCGGCATCACCACGCACGTGGACGTGGACACCTCGCTGGGCGACGCCGGCTATGACTTCATCGTGGACAGTTTCGTCTCCGGCCGCGCCACCGACGGCCGCGTGCCGGGCGGCTGGGACACTGGCGACTGGACCACCGAGGAGCCCTGGCTCACCGAATGCACTGACGCCACCCACCCGCCGGAAGACAGCTCCTGGCACGGCACCCACGTGGCCAGCACCGCCGGTGCGGAGCTCACCAACAACGCGCGGGGCATGGCCGGCATCGCCCACGGCGCGAAGATCCTGCCGGTGCGCGTGCTCGGCCATTGCGGCGGCTATGACAGCGACATCAACGACGCCATCGTGTGGGCGGCGGGCGGCCACGTGGACGGCGTGCCGGACAACACGCACCCGGCGAAAGTGATCAACCTCAGCCTCGGCGGCCCCGGCACATGCAAGGCCAAGGATCCGGCGGCGCAGGCGGTGGCCGCGGCCAACGCGCTGGGCGCGGTGGTGGTGGTGGCGGCGGGCAACGAGGATATCGATGCCTCGAAAACCTCGCCCGCCAGCTGCCCCGGCGTGATCACCGTGGCCTCCACCGGCATCACCAGCAGGCGCGCCTTCTATTCCAACTACGGCAAGGCGGTGGAGATCGCCGCACCCGGCGGTGGCGTGTACGAAAACGATGCCGACAGCGGCACCCCGGTCAACGACGGCTTCATCTGGCAGGCGCTGAACAGCGGTGCCACCACGCCTGTGCCCAACGACACACTTTACGGCGGCTATGCCGGCACCTCCCAGGCCACCCCGCACGTGGCTGGCGTCGTGGCCTTGATGCAGAGCGCGCGGCTGGCCGCCGGCATGGCCTTGATGACGCCGGCCGAGGTGCTGGCCACCTTGCAGCAAACGGCGCACGCGCCCAGCGTGAAGCCGCCGGCCAACCGCCGCATCGGTGCCGGCATCGTCGATGCCGACGCGGCGGTGCGAGCCGCCGTCGGCGACGGCGACGCCACCGTGCTGACCAACGGCGTGCCGCTGATGGGCCAGTCCGGCAGCACCGGCAGCAGCACCGTCTACATGCTGTCGGTGCCGGCCGGCGTGCATACGCTGAGCCTGCGCGCCGATGGCGGGCGCGGCAACGTGTCGATGTACGTCAAGGCCGGCGCCGCCGGCGGCGCCTCGGACTATGACTACAAGTCCGCACGGCCGGGCAATCGCGAGTCGGTGGTGGTGCCGCGCCCCGCGGCAGGCAGCTGGTACGTGACCGTGGTGGGCGAGACGGCGTTTACCGGGATGAACGTGGTGGGCAGCTTCCGGGCGCCGCGTTGATTCACCGTTGAACCAGGCGGGCTCGCACCCGGCGAGCCCGCCGCTTCTTTCGATTCCCCAGCCGTCAGCCAGCGGCTGGGTCGGGTCGCCTTCATCAGGCTGCAACGCCAACACCCATGCCATCGCCGCCGCCGCCGCGTTGTGCTACCAATGCGGGTTCGCGGCGCGTTGGAGCGTTGCCCCACCGGAGGAACCCATGTCGGCCTTGTCCAGCCCTGCGCAACCACGCGATACGGCCGTCGACGACGTGCAGGCGTGCGCGTTGCTGGTGGCACGGGGGCGCTTGAAGGAGTCCGACCTGGGCCGCGCCCGGCGGCTGCACGAGGAGTCGCCCGAGGGCACGCTGACATCCTTGCTGGCGCGGCTGGGGTTGGTGTCCGAGCGCGACCTGGCCGAAGCCTGGGCCGAGCTGCTGCAGGTGCCGCTACTGGCCGCGCGCGATGCGCCGGAGTTGCCGCCAGCGGAGCTGGAAGTGTCGCTGCGCTTCCTCAAACAGCAGCACGTGGTGCCGGTGCATGACGAAACAGGGCTGGCCCTGGTGGTGGCCGATCCGGCCGATCCCTATCCGCGCCAGGCGGTGGAGCTGGCCGCGGGGCGGCCGGTGGCGTTGCGCATCGGTCTGCGCTCGGACATCGACGGCCTGATCGAGCGCTATTACGGCAGCGGTCGTTCGGCGATGGGCACCATCGTGGAAAACCTCGACGGCGGTGCGGCCGAGGAAGACGACGTCGAGCATCTGCGCGACCTGGCCTCCGAGGCTCCCGTCATTCGGCTGGTCAACCTGATCCTGCAGCGCGCGGTGGAGCAGCGTGCTTCGGACGTCCATGTCGAGCCGTTCGAAAACCAGCTGAAAGTGCGCTATCGCATCGACGGTGTGTTGCACGACGTGGAGGCGCCGCCCGCGTCCTCCACCGCCGCGGTGATCTCGCGGGTGAAGATCATGGCGCGCATGAACATCGCCGAGCGTCGCCTGCCGCAGGATGGCCGCATCCAGTTGCGGGTGCAGGGCAAGGAGCTGGACCTGCGCGTGTCCACCATGCCGACCAGCTTCGGCGAGTCGGTGGTGATGCGTATCCTGGATCGCGAATCGGTGGTGTTCGATTTCGCAGCACTGGGCTTCACCGACAGCTTCCAGCAGCGTTTCGTCGACGTGCTGCAGCGCCCGCACGGCATCCTGCTGGTCACCGGCCCCACCGGCTCGGGCAAGACCACCACGCTGTACACCGCGCTGTCGCGGATCAACACGCCCGACGTGAAAATCATCACCGTCGAGGACCCGGTCGAATACCAGATCGAAGGCATCAACCAGATCCAGGTGAAACCGCAGATCGGGCTGGATTTCGCCGGCGCGCTGCGTTCGATCGTGCGCCAGGACCCGGACGTGATCATGATCGGCGAAATGCGCGATCTGGAAACCTGCCGCATCGCGATCCAGTCCGCGCTCACCGGTCACCTGGTGCTGTCCACCCTGCACACCAACTCGGCCGCCGGCGGCATCACCCGGCTGCTGGACATGGGCGTGGAGGACTACCTGCTCGGCTCCACCGTCAACGGCATCCTGGCGCAGCGGCTGGTGCGCACGCTCGACCCGGAAACCGCCGTGGCGTACGAGCCCGCGCCCGAAGTCATCGCCCAGTTCGAGCTGGAGAAATACACCGACCAGCGCCCCATCCGCCTGTGGAAACCGGGCAGCAGCACCGCGAACCCCAGCGGCTACCGCGGCCGCCAGGCGATCATGGAATTCCTGCCCATGACCGACCCGCTGCGCCGCCTGGTGATGCAAAAGGCTGACGCCGGCGCCATCGAACACGCCGCCCGCGCCGAAGGCATGCGCACCATGTACGAAGACGGCATCGCCAAGGCCGTCGCCGGCGTGACCACGCTGGAGGAGGTGCTGCGTGTTACGCAGGAGGGTTGATCGGCAAACATCCTCACCGCTGAAAAGCGCCGTAATCCCCTCTCCCCTGCGGGGAGAGGGCAGGGAGAGGGGGGCATGCCGCGGGGAAGCTCATCGAAGCAAAACACGCCGCGGGGAAGCTCAACGAAGCGACGCACGCTGCGGGAAAGTTTCCTATCCGCTTTCCCCGCAAGCCCCGGCCCCTCTCCCCAACCCTCTCCCCCACGGGGAGAGGGGGCAAACGTGCCGTGCAGTTTCGCTTCTGGGTGAGTTCGCGGCGCCGTGCGGGGAGTGGGTTCCATGACCCTTTTCAGATACCGCGCCATCACTGGCGCGGGGGAACCCCTGCGTGGCCAGATGCAAGCGACCAGCGTGGAGGAGGTGATCAGCCACCTGCAGGATCAGGGCCACACCCCGCTGGAAGCGCAACCGGCCGATACGGCCGACGGTGGCGCTGGCGTCTCGGCCCTGTTCGCCCGCGGCCCGTTCAGCGGCGACCAACTGGCCCAGTTCACCCATCAGTTGGCGACCTTGCTGGGCGCCGGCCAGCCGCTGGACCGGGCGTTGGGCATCCTGCTGGATTTGCCCGAAAGCGAGCGGGCCAGGAAACTGATCGAGCGCGTGCGCGAGCGGGTGCGGGGCGGCAATACGTTGTCTTCGGCGCTGGACGAGGAGCACGGCGTGTTTCCCCGCCTGTACGTGAGCCTGGTGCGCGCGGGCGAGGCCGGCGGTTCGCTGGAGGAAACCCTGCGCCGGCTGGCCGACTACCTGGAGCGCGCCCAGCAACTGCGTGGCAGCGTCATCAACGCGCTGATCTACCCGGCGTTCCTGCTGGTGGGCGTGCTCGGTTCGCTGGTGCTGCTGCTGGCCTACGTGGTGCCGCAATTCGTGCCGATCTTCCAGGACATGCAGGTGCCGATTCCCTGGATCACCCGCGCGGTGCTGCTGTTGGGCAATACCTTGCAGGCGTGGTGGTGGCTGATCGCGCTGTTGCTGATCGGTGGCGCGCTGGCGTGGCGCGCGCGGCTGCGCGATCCGCAGGCACGGCTGGCGTGGCATGCCCGCCTGCTGCACCTGCGCTGGATCGGCCCGCTGCTGCTGAAAGTGGAAACCGCGCGCATCGCCCGCACCCTGGGCACCCTGCTGAAAAACGGCGTGCCGCTGCTGAGCGCGCTGGCCATCGCGCGCCAGGTCACCGGCAACCGCGCACTGGATGCGGCGCTGGCCAGCGCCCACGAGCAGGTCAAGGGCGGCTCCGGCCTGAGCCTGGCGCTGGCGCAACCGGCCCTGTTTCCAAGGCTGGCGCTGCAGATGGTGCAGGTGGGCGAGGAAGCCGGCCAGCTCGACACCATGCTGCTGAAAGTGGCCGACACTTTCGAGATCGAATCGCGCCGCGCCATCGACCGCCTGCTGGCCGCCCTGGTGCCCGCGCTGACCATCGTGATGACGGTGCTGGTGGCGATCATCATGGCCGCGATCCTGCTGCCGCTGTTGAGTTTGACCAGCAATATTCAATGAATCTGGAGAGAGACATGGGTGAACAGACCGGGGATTCGGGATTGGGGATTGCGGATTCGTCAGAGCAAAAGCGGCTTCCGGCACACCGGGAAGTCAGCGCAATATCACGAGCTTGGACGTGGAGCGCTTTTGCAAATCCCGAATCCCGAATCCCGAATCCCGGGCGCGCTTCGCGCGCCAAAGGCTTCACCCTCCTGGAAATGCTGGCCGTGATCGTGTTGATCGGCATCGTGGGCACCATCGTGGTGCGGCAGGTGGGCAACAGTGTGGACAAGGGCAAGTACGGCGCGGGCAAGGTGCAGTTGCAGGTGCTGGGCCAGGCCATCGACAGCTATGCGCTGGACAACGGCTCACCGCCGCGCCAACTGCAGGACCTGGTGACCAAGCCCGCCAACGCGCCGAACTGGCAGCGCCCGTACGTCAAGCCGTCGCAGTTGCTGGATCCCTGGGGCCATGCGTTCGGCTACACCGTGCCCGGCGAACACGGCAATTTCGACCTGGTCTTCTATGGCCAGGACGGCAAGCCCGGCGGCGACGGTTACAGCCAGGATGTGGGTAGCTGGCAATGAAGCCGGGATTCGGGATTGGGGATTGGGGATTCGGAAAGCGCGCGGCACCCAAGCTGCCGGCGGGCCGCCAACGCCACGGCTTGCCGACAAGCGCGTTTGCTCTGACGAATCCCCAATCCCCAATCCCGAATCCCCGGCGCGCTTCGCGCGCCCGTGGCTTCACCCTCCTTGAAATGCTGGCCGTGATCCTGCTGATCGGCGTGGCCACGGCGGCGGTGGCATTCTCGGTGACGCAGGGCCTGGCCGGCGCCCGTGCCGCAGCGGCCAGCGCCGACCTGGCCGCCGCGCTGCGCGCCACCCGCGCCCAGGCGATCGTGCGCGGCAAGGCGCAGGTGTTCGACCTCGATACCCGCGACAACCGCTGGCGCAATGCCCGCGGGCAAAGCGTGCAACTGCCGCCCGGCATGCAGTTGAGCATCACCAGCGCCCGCGAAGATGCCCCCGACGACCACACCGGCCGCATCCGCTTCTTTCCCGACGGCAGCTCCACCGGCGGCCACATCGTGGTGCAGCGCGGTGAGCGTCAATGGCGCATCGATGTGGCGTGGCTGACGGGCGCGGTGGTGGTGCGATGAAGCCGGGATTCGGGATTTGGGATTTGGGATTCGAAAAGCACTCGGCACCCAGCCCGCTGGCACAGCCTCAGCGCCACGGCTTGCCGGGAGGCGCCTTTGCTCTAACGAATCCCGAATCCCGGCTTTCAACAGACGAATGTCTGGTCATCCCGAATCCCAGGCGCGCTGCGCGCGCCAACGGCTTCACCCTCCTCGAAGTCCTGGCCGCCATTGCGCTGCTCGGCATCGCGTTCGCAGTACTCATGCAGGTCGTCGGTGGCGCCATCGGTCTCACCGGGCAGGCGGCCGATGCCAGTGAGGCGGCGATGTGGGCGCGCAGCAAGCTCGACAGCGTGTACGTGGTTGAGCCGCTGCGCCCGGGTCACAGTGCCGGTCGTTTCAATCGCAAATTCCAGTGGCAACTGGACGTGACGCCATGGAACGCTGCCGCTACGGCCAATGACCAGACGCCGCTGCAGCTCTACCAACTGGATCTGCAGGTCAGTTGGGGTGTTGCCGCACATCCGCACACGGCGAATTTCCGCACCCTGCGTCTGCTCTCGACTGGCGCGGATGCCAATCCGATGGCGCCGAAGCCATGATTGGGCGCGGTGTTGGTGCGATGAGAACCGGAGTTTGGCGAGGCGCGCCCGGGATTGGGGATTCGGGATTCGGGATTCGGAAAGCGCTCGACGCCCAAGCCCAAGGTGTTACGCCAACCTCACGGCTTGCCGAAAGGTGCCGTTGCTCTAACAAATCCCGAATCCCGAATCCCCAATCCCGGCTCCAACAAGGCTTCACCCTCCTGGAAGTCCTGGCCTCGCTGGCCTTGCTGGCCTTGCTGATGCTGGGTGTCTACGCCGGCGTGCACATTGCCACGCGCAGCGTGCATGCCGGCAATACGCGGGTCGACCGGCTCGACCAGGTGCGCGCGGCGCAGCAGCTGTTGCGTCGCGAGCTGGCGCAGGCGTTGAATCAGACCATTGATCACGATGACCACGGCGCGCCGCTGGTTGTCGATGGCGCGCCGCAGCGGTTGCGTTACGTAGCGCCGTTGCCGGGTTACCTCGGCCAGTTGGGGCCGCAGCTGCAAACCTTGCGCCTGGTTGATGACGGCACGGGCGGCTTCCGGCTGGAACTTGGCCTGACCTTGTTGCCGCCCGATGGCAGTGAGCCGCAGCCGGTGGGTGAACCGCAGGTGTTGGTCGATCATGTGCGTGCCGGCCGTTTCAGCTATCGCGGCGTCGACGTGCGGGGGCGCGCCACGCCGTGGCTCGCCAGCTGGCCCGATGGCCGCGTGTTGCCGCGGCTGGTGCGGGTGGAATTGCAGCTGGATGGCATGGTGCCCTGGCCCACACTGGAGGTACCGCTGCGCGTGGAGGCTGGCGATACCCGTCGCGATGCGTCGACCCTCCCGATCCGTCGCATGGGGACGCAGTGATGCGCGCATGTCCATCACCTCGACGGCAACGCGGCGTGGCCTTGCTGCTGGTGTTGTGGGCGTGCGCGCTGCTGGCCGTGCTGCTGGGCGGTTACGCCGCCGTGGTGCATACCGAGGCGGTGCTGGCGCGCCATCAACTGGCGCAGACCCGCGCCCATTACGCCGCCGAGGCGGGCCTCATGCACGCCTTGCGCGGGTTGCACGATACGCGCGCCAAACAGCGCTGGATCGGTGATGGCCGTCTGTACACGATGTCTTACGACGGCGCCGAGGTGCGGATTCGTGCCGTGGACGAGAGCGGCAAGGTGGATTTGAACAGCGCCACGCCAGCGGTGTTGCAGGGCTTGTTCCAGGCCGCGGGAATGGCACCAGGGGACGCCCAGGCATTGGCGGCGCACGTGGTGGCATGGCGCACCCGATCCGCGTTCGAGGGCGTCGCCAGCGATGCCGCCGATTACGCGGCGGCGGGGCGGCACTACGCGCCGCGCTACGGGCCGTTCGCCAGCGTCGAGGAGTTGCAGATGGTGCTGGGGATGACCCCCGCGCTGTATCGCAAGCTGGCCCCTCACCTCACGCTGTGGTCGGGCCAGCCCAGCCCGGACCCGAATGTCGCCACTTCGCTGGCGTTGGCCGCGATCCCCGGCATGACCACGGCGCGCATGCAGGAAATCATCGCGGCCAGGCAGCGCAACGTGGATGATCCGGCGTTGACGGTGGGCATGGGTGTTACCCACAGCGTGCGTTCGCAAGCTACGCTAGCAGACGGTACACGGGCCGTGTTGCGCGCCACCATCCGATGGCAGGCGGAGCGTAGCAATGGACCACCTTACGCAGTGCTGCGCTGGCAGGAGGGAGATCCGGAATGAGTACGCTGCCGCCATCGCCGCCGTTGGGACGCGAGCGCGTGCGCCAGGCATGGCAGGGCTCGCGCGTACCGGCCTTCCTGGCATGGTGGGGCGCCGAATTGCAGACGGTGTTGCCGCCGCGCTGGCGTGCTTGGGTTGGCTCTGGCGCCGTATGGCATGGTTTGCGGCGCGACGAACAGGATTGGGTCTTGTACCGCATGGGGCAGGCGCAGCCGCTGGCCCGCTGGCGCGCCGGTGACGACGCCGCGGCGCAACAGGCTGCGATGCATGCCGCGTTGCAGGCCGTGGATCGCGAAGACCGTCGCCTCTTGCTGCTGCTGGATCCGCACGAGGTATTGCAGCGTGCCGTCAGCCTGCCGCTGGCCGCGCGTGGGCATCTGGCCCAAGTGATGGCGTTCGAGATGGATCGGCAGACGCCGTTCACGGTCGACCAGGTGTATTACGCCGTGCGCGAACTGGCGCCCGTCACGGCCAGCCCGGCCGGCCATTTCCGGGCCGAGCTTCTGGTCACGCCGCGGCGCAAGCTCGACCCGCTGCTGGCGCGGCTGGCCGCCAGCGGCATCGTCATCGATGCGGTGGATCTGGCCGAGGGTGATCATCGCCTGGGCATCAACCTGCTGCCGCCCACGCGCCGCCCACGCCGCGCCGATCCGCGACGCCGCTTGAACGGCATGCTCGCCGCCGCCTGCGTCGTATTGTTGCTGCTGGCATTGGGCCAATACCTGCACAACCGCCGGCAGGTACTGAACCGCATGCAGGCGCAGGTCGAAAGCATGCGCACCGATGCGCAGGAGGTGGTGGCGCTGCGCCAGCAATTGCAGGACAACGCCGGTGCCGCCGGTTTCCTGGTGCAACGCAAACAGCGCTCGCCCACCATGCTGGCGCTGCTGGCCGACCTCACCCGACGCCTGCCCGACAGTGCCTGGCTGGAACGGCTGAGCATCGATGCCGCTGGCCAGGTGGGCCTGCAGGGACAGAGTCAGCGGGCCGCCGGTTTGCTGGATGCGCTGAAAGGTTCGCCGCTGATCACCGGCGCCGCCTTCCAGGGCGCGATCCAGCCCGACGCCACCACCGGCAAGGAGCGGTTCTACCTGGTGGCGCAATGGCGGCAGGCGCCCGCCGCCGGTAACGCACCCGCCGCCAGCGGCAGTGCGCCATGAGGCCGGTGCCCGCCACTGCGCGCCAGCGTCGCATCGGCGCCGTGCTGTTGCTGCTGCTGGCGTTGGTGCTGGCCTATGTTTTGCTGCTGCACTGGTGGCTGGTGGCGCCGCTGCGGCAGATCGATGCGCGGATCGACGAGTTGCAACAGACCCACGCCCAATACGCCGCCGCGATTGCCGAAAAACCGCGGTTGCAGCAGCGCATCGCCGCGCTGGGCGCGGGGCAGGCCGCCAGCAGTGCCTTCCTGCCCGAAGACGACACGAATACCGCGGCGGCCGGGTTGATGCAGCGCGTAGTCGATGTGGTGAGCGCGCAGACCGCCGACGGCGGCTGCGTGGTCAGCCAGAAAACGCCCATCGCCAACCCGCCGGCCACGCCCGGCGAGCCGTATCGCAAGGCCGCCGCCAGCATCAGCCTGAGTTGTTCGATCGAATCGCTGGCCGCGGTGTTGCATGCGCTGGAGCAGGGCACACCCTACCTGTTCATCGACGACCTCAGCATCTACCGCAACCCGGTGGCGGTGCAGCAGGATCGTCGCGCGCCGCTGGAGGTGCAGTTCACCGTATCCGGCTATGTGCGCCCCGCACGTGCAACCGCCGCGCAGGTGCAACCATGAACGCCGCCGGCCAGCGTCGGCTGACACCGATCATGACGCTGGCGCTGGCAGCGCTCGGTGGCCTGTGGCTGGCCTTGCTGGGCGGATGGGGCAACGAGCCGCGATGGTCCGCGGTGCAATCCGCGAAGCCAGCGCCGCTGACCGATCGCACGGCGCCGTTGCCGCCGCCGGTGCCGCGCAGCCAGTTCGCGGTGATCTGGCAGCGCCCGCTGTTCGATCCCCAGCGCCGACCCGCCGCGCAGGCCGTGCAGGGCAGCAGCATCGGCGAACTGCAACTCACCGGCGTCATCCTCACGCCCACCCTGCAGATGGTGCTGCTGCATGATCGCCAGGACGATCGGGAACTGCGTCTGCACCGTGGTGAATCCGCGCCGGGCGGCAATGTCACCCTGGTCGAGGTGAAACCGCGTTCGGCCGTCTTCGACACCACCAACGGCCGCGTGGAGCTGCACTTGCCTGCCGGGGCACCGATCGACGCCAACGCACCGGCCACGGGACCGGACGTGGTGCCTGCCGAGCCGGCCTCGACACCCGCGACGGATGCTCCCGCTGCGGGCCGCGCGCCCGACGATACCCAGGCGCAACGCATCCGCGCGCTGCGCCAGATCATCCAGAAACGCCGTGCCGCCCAGGCTGCCGCGGTTCACGAAGGAGAACACTGAGCATGCATCGCACGCACAGACATGCACCGCCGCGGCGGTTGCTACGCGCGTTGGCGCTCGCCCTGGCGGTATGGCTGGTGGGCTGCTCCAGCCTGCCGCAACCACGCGACGACAACGCGTTGCAACGCGAGGCTGTGGCCGGCACGTACGATCCGGTACCCGCACCGCTGCCGCTGCCAACCACCCGGGTGCCGGATGCGGCCTCGGCGGTGCGCCCGCAACTGAACCAGGGCAGCGGCCAGTTCATCCGCCCCTCCGGCCTGGCCACGCCACGCGCATCGGCGGCCGGGCCCCAGGGCGTCACCTTCAATTTCGAGAACCAACCGGTGCAGGCGGTGGTGAAGGCGATCCTGGGCGACCTGCTCAACAAGAACTACACCATCGTGCCGGGCGTGCAGGGCAACATCTCGTTCTCCACCGCCGAGCCTGTCGATACCAGCGAGGCGCTGCCGATCCTGGAGACGCTGCTGTCGTGGACCGGCAACGCGCTGGTACAGCGCGGCGGCAGCTACGTGGTGCTGCCGGCGAAGGATGCGCTGGGTGGCAACCTGGTACCCAGCCTGGGCGCATCGGCACCGCAGGGCGGCTTGCAGGCGCGGCTGTTTCCGTTGCGTTACATCTCGGCCACCGAGATGCAGAAACTGATCAAGCCGTTCGCGCGGCCGGATTCGATCCTGCTGGTCGATCCGGCGCGCAACCTGCTGGTGATGTCCGGTACCTCGCAGGAGCTGGCCAATTACCAACGCACCGTGCGCACCTTCGACGTGGACTGGCTGCGCGGCATGTCCGTGGGCGTATTCAGCCTGCAGCGCGCCAGCGTCGGTGAGCTGATGCCGAAACTGGACAGCATGTTCGGTCCCAAGGGCGACACGCCGCTGGCCGGCATGCTGCGTTTCATCCCGATCGAGCGCACCAATGCACTGGTGGTGATCAGCACCCAACCCGACTACCTGCGCGAAGTGGGCGACTGGATCGCCCGCATCGACCGCGGCGGCGGCAACGAGCCGCAACTGTTCGTATATGACGTGCGCAACATCAAGGCCTCGGACCTGGCCCGCTACCTGGCGCAGATCTACACCAACGCCTCGCCCGGTGGCGGTGGCAACAGCGGCGAGGTCGGCCCGGGGCTGACCGCCGGCACGCTGGGCAACGCCGACAACGCCAACGGCACAGCCATGGGTGGTGCAAGCGGCAGCCTGGGGAGCAGTGGTTACGACAACGGTACGGGCACCGGCGGCGCCAACGTCGGCGGCGGGTTCGGCGACAGCGGTGGCCTGGCCAATGCCACCAGCGCCGCCAACGACCAGCAGTTCAACTCGTCCGATGGTTCGATCCGGATCTCCTCCGTCGATGCCAACAACCAGCTGCTGGTGCGTGCGCGGCCGACGCAGTGGTCGGAAATCGAGACGGCGATCAAACGGCTGGATACGGTGCCGCTCCAGGTACAGATCGAGACGCGCATCCTGGAAGTGCAGCTGACCGGCCAGTTCCAGTTCGGGGTGCAGTGGTACCTGGAAGGCTTGGCTGGCGGTGCCGCCAACAGCAGCGGCGGCATCAACCCCGGCCAGCCCGGTAACCGGCGGCAGTGGGCGCTGGGCAAGGGCGGCATGATCTACAACCCGACGGGAGACTCGTTCTTCTACTCCTTCCTCAACAACAACCTGCAGGTCGCGCTGCATGCCCAGGAGGAAAACGGCAACGTCAAGACGCTGTCGGCTCCTTCGCTGGTGGTGATGAACAACCAGGTGGCACGTATCCAGGCAGGCGACCAGATCCCCGTCAATCAGACCTATTTCACCCCCGGTCTGGGTTCGGTCACCAACGGCGCCCCGACCACCATCGGCCAGGTGCAATACATCAGCACCGGCGTGATTCTGGACGTGCAGCCGCGGATCAATCCCGGCGGGTTGGTTTACCTCAACATCAAGCAGCAGGTGAGCGTGCCCGGCACCAAGGATGCCAACGGCAATTACACGATCCAGCAGCGGGAGATCTCCACCAAGGTCGGCGTGCAGAGCGGTCAGACCGTGCTGCTCGGTGGCCTGATCCGCCAGGACGAGGGCAACACGGACACGGGCATCCCCGGACTCAACCGCATTCCGCTGGTCGGGCGTCTGTTCGGCAGCACCGACCGCCATCGCAACCGTTCGGAGCTGATCGTGCTGATCACGCCGCGCGTGATCGGGTCCAGCGAGGACGCCAGGCGCATTACCGATGAATACCAGGCCAAGTTCGAATCCCTCGCGCCGCTGCGTGCCGAGCGGGCGCGACAGCCACCACCGCCGGCCGCCTCGCCGGCGGACGTGCCGCTTCCCAGGCCGCCGATGACGCCCGGGCAGCTCACTGATCAGGCTGCCGCCGCGCTGGCGCGGGCCGATTACGCCACCGCGCAGCGCCTGGCGCTGGAGTCCTGGCGCAACGGCCCGCAGGATGGCGAGCTGTGCGCACGCAACTGGCAGCTCATCGCCAGCGTACGCACGCATCTGGGCGACACCGGGGGCGCGGAAACGGCGCGCCGGTGGATGACGCAGTGCATGGCTGGCGGGAAATAGTCCTTGGCCCCGATTCGGCCGCCTGTTCGGCAGGACCGATTGCGACCGTACCGAACCGCTGGTGATCACCCCGCGTGATCACCAGCGGCAAGGACGCACGGCCAGTCACCGACGAGTACCAGCGCAAGTTCGAATCGCTGGCGCCGCTGCGGGCGAAGTAGCTCGTAGCCGCGGCGAGTGAGCTTCGCTTCCTCTCCCCTGCGGGGAGAGGATTGAGGAGAGGGGCGGGGCTTGCGGTGAAGTTGGTGACGGGGTTCTCGGCGTCGTGGGCGACTTCGTTGGGGCTTCCCCGCGGCGTGTCCCCTCTCCCCAGCCCTCTCCCCAAGGGGAGAGGGAATTACGGATTCTTCCAGCGTTGAGGCGGGGCGCGGGGTAGCCACACCCCTCGCCGTTATCATTCACTGAATGACCGTCTTTCCCATCACTCCGCTGCTGCCCGGCATTCGTGCCTCGCTCGCCGATCATCCGCGGCTGGTGCTGGAGGCGCCGCCGGGAGCGGGCAAGACGACGCAGGTGCCGCTGGCGTTGCTCGACCAGCCGTGGTTGGCGGGTGGAAAAATACTGATGCTGGAGCCGCGCCGCATCGCGGCGCGCGCGGCGGCGCAATACATGGCGCAGCAGTTGGGCGAGGCGGTGGGGCAGACGGTGGGCTATCGCATCCGTTTCGAGGCGAAGGTCGGTCCCGCCACGCGGATCGAGGTGATCACCGAGGGCATCCTCACCCGGTTGATCCAGCGCGATCCGGAGTTGGCCGGCATCGGTGCGATCGTGTTCGACGAATTCCACGAGCGGCATCTGGCCGGCGACCTGGGCGCGGCGCTGGCGCTGGACATCCAGGCCACCCTGCGGCCCGACCTGCGGCTGCTGCTGATGTCGGCCACGCTGGACGGCGAGCGCATCGCGCAGTGGCTGGATGCGCCGCGCATCACCAGCCCCGGCCGCAGTTTTCCCGTGCACATCGTGCATCCGCCCGCGCGCGCGCAGGAGAGCGTGGAGCAGCAGCTGGCCCGGGTGACGCGGCTGGCGCTGCAGGAGAACGCCGGCGACGTGCTGGCCTTCCTGCCCGGCCGGCGCGAGATCGCGCGGGCGCAGGCCTTGCTGGCAGCGGTGGCCGATGACTACCCCGCGTTGGAGATCGTGCCGCTGCATGGCGAGCTTTCGCTGGCCGAACAGCAGGCGGCCTTGAGCGATGCGGAGCCGGGGACGCGCCGCGTGGTGCTGGCCACCAACGTGGCCGAGTCCAGCATCACGCTGCCGGGCATCCGCGCAGTGATCGACAGCGGGCTGGCGCGCGAGCCGCGTTTCGATCCGAACTCCGGCTTCAGCCGCCTGGAAACGGTGAACATCTCGCAGGCCTCCGCCGACCAGCGCGCGGGCCGTGCCGGCCGCGTGGCCGCGGGTACGGCGTACCGGCTGTGGCCGCAGAGCAGGCGGCTGGAAACCGCGCGCACGCCGGAGATCGCGCAGGCCGACCTGTCCGGCCTGGCGCTGGAACTGGCCGCATGGGGCAGCGCCGCACTGCCGTGGCTGGACCCGCCGCCGCCCGGTGCATTGGCGCAGGCGCGCGAACTGCTGCGCGCCCTGGCGGCGGTGGACAACGACCACCGCATCACCGCGCTGGGCCGCGACCTGCTGGAACTGGGTGCCACGCCGCGGCTGGGCGCCGCTGCCTTGCGCGCGCCGGCCACGCTGCGTCCGCTGATCGCCGACCTGCTGGCGCTGATGGAGGCGCGCTCGCCGCTGCGCGGCGAGCAGTCGCGCAGCGATGATTTCCGCGACCGGGTCACCGCCCTGCATGCCTGGCGCGACCGGCGCGGCGCGCTGGCGCGGGGCGCGGTGGATGCCGGCGCGCTGGCCGCGATCGAGCAGGCCAGCAAGGGCTGGCGCAGACGTCTGGACGTCCATACGTCCGCCAGCGGTACGCCGGGAAGCCATGCCGTCGGCGACCTCCTTCTGCACGCGTTTCCCGATCGGGTGGCGCATCGCAGCGGCAGCGATCCGCTGCGCTACACGCTGGCCAACGGCCGTGGTGCACGATTGCATGAGAACACCGCCCTGCATGGCGAACCATGGCTGGTGGCGCTGGATCTGCGCCACGAGGCGCGCGACAGCCTGATCCTGGCCGCCGCACCGCTGGATCCGGACGTGCTGGAGCGCGATTACCCGGAACAATTCACCCGCCAGCGCACGCAGCGCTGGAACGACGAGCGCGGTGCAGTGGAGGCGTTCGAGGAACGCCGCTTCGGCGCCATCGTGCTGGAGCGCCGCAGCGTGCTGGTGGACGCGCGCGATGCGTTGCCGGCCTTGCTCGCCGCCGTGCGCAACGGCGGGCTTGACCTGCTGCCGTGGAGTGAATCGGCGCGCCGCTTGCGCGCCCGCATGCAGGCATTGCGCGCATGGATGCCGGCGCTGGGTCTGCCCGACGTTGCCGACACCGCGTTGCTGGCCACGCTGGAACAGTGGCTGGCGCCGTATCTGGACGGCGTGCACCGGCTCGATGCGTTGCGCGCCGACACGCTGTCGCAGGCGCTGTCGGCGATGCTCGATCATGCGCAGCGTCAGGCGCTGGACCAGCACGCGCCCGAAAGCCTCACCGTGCCCAGTGGCCAGCAGCGGCGGCTCGACTATGTGCCCGGCGAACCACCGGTGCTGGCGGTGAAACTGCAGGAACTGTTCGGCCTGGCCGACACGCCGCGCATCGGTGGTGGACGCATTCCAGTCACGCTGCATCTGCTGTCGCCGGCCGGCCGGCCGATCCAGGTGACCCAGGACCTGCACGGTTTCTGGCAGCGCACCTATCCCGAGGTCCGGCGCGAACTGAAAGGTCGCTATCCGCGCCACCCGTGGCCGGACGATCCATGGACGGCGCCACCGACCCATCGCGCCAAACCTCGCCCGCGCTGACGATTGTCGAGGAATTCTGGCGACCTTCACCGGGCTGCGTGGCCGGTCAACTGCGGTGTTCGCGCTGCGTGGTTATCTGTACCATCGATCACGCCATGGCTATCCATGGGGGACGTCTTGCGTACAACCAAACGCTCCATTGCTCCAGCAGCGCCGGACACCGCAGTCTTCGGCCCGGATCGGGGTATGCCCGCGCCGGGGCCTCGGCGATCCTCCGCTTACGGGTGGAGCCTGCTGGCGTTGTTGCTGGGCCTGGCGCTGACGATGCTGCTGCGTTACCAGCAGATCCAGCGGGAGCAAGCCGCGCTGGAGCTCACCCGCAGCGCCCTGGTCGACAAGAGCTCGGTCGCATTGATAACGCAGTTGCATGCGGCGGAAAGCCTGCTGCGCGCGGTGCAGAGCCTGTTCCTTTCCTCCGACGAGGTAAGCGAGCAGGAGTTCGCCAACATCTACGCCAACCTGCAGCCACGCCGCCGCTTCCCTTCGCTGCAGGCGCTTGCCTATGCGCGAAAAGAGATAAAGGCGGATGGCGTCCACTACGTCACTACCTGGGTGCAACCGCTGTCGGGCAATGCCGCCCTGGCCGGGCTGGACATCAACGCGCAGCCGAACAACCTGCAAGGCGTGATCGCCTCGCGTGATACCGACCTGCCCACCTTGTCGGCCCCGTTCCGGCTGGCGCAGCAGACGGGTGCGTTGCCGCGCAACGACGGCATCACCCTGCGCATGCCGATCTTCAACCCCGGGTCGCCACCGGCGTCGGTGGAGGAGCGGCGTCGGCGCGAGGCCGGGTCGCTGGCGGTGTCGTTTCGGGTCAGCGGCCTGATCGGCAATGCGATTTCGCAAGACGTCACGCAGATGTTCCGCGTGCGCATCACCGACGTCACCGATGCCGGGCAGCAACTTCTGTTCGACTCGGCCGCGACGGCGAAGGTCGATGACGACAAGGATTTCCACCGTCGGCTTGCCTATGGCGGGCGGGTGTGGCGCCTGGACCTGCAACCGCGCGCGACCGCCCGGGCCGGCTTCGACCTGGGCGACTCGGCGCTGCCTGTCGGCGTGCTGGCCAGCATCCTGCTGGCGATGCTGGTGTTCACCATCGCCAGCACCCGCCAGCGGGCGATCGCCCTGGCGTGGCACATGACCAGTCGTTACCGCGAGAGCGAAGAGCGCTTTCGCGCGCTGAACGATCTGCTGCCGGCGCTGGTCCTGCTGGCCGACGGGCATGACGGCGCCATCACCTATGCCAACCGCGCGTCCCGCGAGCGGCTTGGCGAAAACGTGGGTGAGCGGCGGCTGTCGGACCTGTTCGAGGACCCGCGTCTGTATCCCGACATGGGGCAACCGGACCAACGCGATTTCCACCGCCTCAGCGCCCAGCTGTGCGATGAGCAGGGTTACCGGTTCTGGGCCGACGTGGCCATCTCCAAGGTGGTTCTGGACGGCGCCGACAAGTTGCTGATGGTGGCGATCGACGTCACCGAACAGCGGCAGTTGAACGAGATGCTGAGCTTCCAGGCCAGCCACGACGCGCTGACCGAGCTGTACAACCGGCGCGAATTCGAGAGCCGCCTGCAAAGCATCCTCAACGCCACCGAAACCGGTGCGCCGATGGCGGTGCTGCTGTACATCGACCTGGACCAGTTCAAGCTGATCAACGACACCTCCGGCCATATCGCCGGCGATCACCTGCTGGCGCAATTGGCCGCCACCATGCACAAGCAGCTTTCGGCCACCGACGTGCTGGCGCGGCTGGGTGGCGACGAGTTCGGCGTGCTGGCGCTGGGCGTGCGCGATCGCGAGGACGCCGAAGCGTTGGCCGAGCGCGTGCGCCACTGCATCGACGAGTGGATCTTCGTGTGGGAGCAGCGCAGCTACACGGTCAGCGCCAGCATCGGCGTGGTGATGATCGACCAGCCGGGCATGACCATGAAGGACCTGCTGGCGCGCGCCGACACCGCCTGCTACATGGCCAAGGAGCTGGGCCGCAACCGCGTGCATTTCTATTCCGAGCGCGACGACGAGGCCGCGCGTCGCCGCGGCGAGATGGAGTGGGCCAATCGCCTGCGCTGGGCCATCGATGAAAAGCGTCTGGTGCTGGTCTACCAGGAACTGATACCGCTGTCGCCGCGGCCCGGCTCGGGCCCCCGGGTGGAGTTGCTGCTGCGCTTCCGTGACGATTCCGGCGCGCTGGTGCTGCCGGGCGTGTTCATGCCCGCGGCCGAGCGCTACAGCCTGATGCCGATGCTCGATCGCTGGGTGGTCGAGACCGCGCTGGCGCATTTCGACCAGTTGCACCCGGCTGGGGCCGACCTGCGGCTGGCGACGATCAACCTGTCCGGCGCCAGCGTCGAGGACGACGCGCTGGCCGACCTGATCATCGCCTTGCTGAAGAAACACGGGGTGGCGCCGTCGCGGGTGTGTTTCGAGATCACCGAAACCGTGGCGGTGCGCAACCTGTCGCGCGTGGCCCGTTTCATGGAGCAACTGCGCCAGGTCGGCTGCAAGACCGCGCTGGACGATTTCGGCGTCGGCATGTCGTCGTTCGCGTATCTGAAGAACCTGCCGATCGACATCATCAAGATCGATGGCAGCTTCATCCGCGACATGCTCACCGACCCGGTCAGCCACGCCATCGTGCGTGCGGTCGCCGACATCGGCCAGCGGCTGGGGCTGGAAGTGGTGGCCGAGTGGGTGGCCGACGAGGAAACGCTGCGCGTGCTCACTGCGATGGGCGTCGGCCACGCGCAAGGTTTCAGCCTGCATGCGCCGGAGCCGGCGCGATTCCAGTCCGGCGGAACGGTGCATCCGCCTGCACCGTGATGCGCAGGCGTGGCCAGGTCATGCAACGTTCCTAGACGCGGCGTTCATCGCGGCTGTCGTCTGATGGCGAGATTCCACCCAGGAGAGGTCGCCATGAACATGCGTATCGGATTGGGAGTACTGGCGCTGGCGATGATGCCGCTGCTTGCCCACGCGTCCTGCGACACGGTGAAGGCGGATATCGACGCCAAGATCAAGGCCAACGGCGTGGCCGACTACACGCTGGCCGTCGTGCCGGCGGGGCAGGAGGCAGCGTCGGGCAAGGTGGTGGGGCATTGCCAGGGTGACCAGCAGATCGTCTACACGCGCGGCGCCGTCAGCGCTTCGAGCCCGACCAGCGACAGCCCGGCCAGCCCGGCCATGCCGATGAATGACGACAGCGCCAAGGGCAGCGAGCCGGCACCGGCATCCACCGCCGGTCATTGATCCCGCGGGCGCCGTTGCGCCCAAGCAACGCTGATGTTGATGGCACGGATGCCATCGCGGGCGCTCGTGCGACCATGGACGCATGACGCAAGAAAACCATTCACCGCACCTGACCATCATCGGCGGCGGCCCCGCCGGATTGATGGCGGCGGAGGCCGCCGTCGCGGCGGGCGTGGCAGTCGACGTGTACGACGCGATGGGTTCGGTCGGGCGCAAATTCCTGCTCGCCGGCAAGGGTGGCCTCAACCTCACCCACGGCGAGCCACTGGCCGCTTTCGTGCAGCGCTATGGCGAACGCCAGCACGCCGTGGCGTCATGGCTGGCGGCGTTCGATGCCGACGCGCTGCGTGAGTGGGCGCGCGGGCTGGGCGTGGAAACCTTCGTCGGCAGTTCCGGTCGGGTATTCCCGCGCGACATGAAGGCCGCCCCGCTGCTGCGCGCGTGGCTGCGGCGCCTGCGCGAATCGGGCGTGGGCTTTCACATGCACCATCGCTGGCTGGGCTGGAACGCCTCCGGCGCACTGCGCTTCGCCACACCCGCGGGAGAACAGGAACGACAAGCCGATGCCGTGCTGCTGGCGTTGGGGGGCGCCAGTTGGCCACGGCTGGGTTCCGACGGCGCCTGGGTCGGCGCGCTGGAACAACTCGGCGCCGAAGTGGCGCCGCTGCAACCGGCCAACGGCGGTTTCGAGGTGCGCTGGAGCGAATACCTGATCCAGCGTTTCGCCGGCGCGCCATTGAAACCGGTGGTGGTGCACTGGCGCGATCGCGCCGGGCAGACGCACGCGCGCCAGGGCGAGTGCGTGATCAGCGAGTACGGCATCGAGGGCAGTCTCATCTATGCCATCGGCGCCGAACTGCGCGAGCAACTGGCCACGCGCGGCGAAGCGCAGCTCATGCTGGATCTGGTCCCCGGCTACAGCCAGAGCGTGCTGGCCGAACGGCTGGCGGCACCGCGCGGCAAGCACAGCATCGGCGACTGGCTGCGACGGCGGGCAGGGCTCGATGGCGCCAAGGCGGCGCTGGTATTCGAGCTGACCGACAAGCCCACCCTGGCCGACCCCGTCGCGCTGGCCGTGCAGTTGAAAGCGCTGCCGCTGCAGCTATGCGCACCGCGCCCACTGGCCGAAACCATCAGCACTGCCGGCGGCGTGCGGCTGGAATCGTTGGACGGGGCGCTGATGCTGCGCACGCGCCCCGGCGTGTTCTGCGCCGGCGAAATGCTGGACTGGGAAGCCCCCACCGGCGGCTACCTGCTGACCGCCTGCTTCGCCAGTGGCCTGATCGCCGGCCGCGGCGCCGCGCAGTGGTTGCAGGAACAGGCGCGCAGCAAATCAGAACCGTAACCGCTGCACCTCAGCCCCCAAAAAAGCCGTAATACCCTCTCCCTGGCGGGGAGAGGGCAGGGAGAGGGGGACACGCCGCGGGAAGCTTCAACGAAGCCATTCACGACGCCGAAAAGCTCCGCCCGACCTCTCCGCAAGCACCGCCCCCTCTCCTGTGTCCTCTCCCCAATGGGGAGAGGAGATTAAGGTCCCTTCGGGCTTCTCTGTTGTCGGGAAGCGAAGGACAGGCCTTCGTTCGCGGCTCTCATCACCCCAACGGCCTTACCCGGAAATTCCGCCCCTTGATCCTGCCAGCGCGCAGCCGTTCCAGCGCCTTGTTCGCCAGCGCGCGGCTGATCGCCACATAAGCGCGGGTGGCGAACACGTCGATCTTGCCGATGTCTTTCGCCGCCAATCCCGCCTCGCCGGTGAGCGCGCCCAGGATGTCGCCGGGGCGCAGTTTGTCCTGTCGGCCGGCGTCGATCACCAGGGTTTTCATCGGTGCCAGGTGCAGGGTCTTGCCGCGCGACGGCGCGACTTTCAGCGGACGCCACGGCAGCGGCGCGCCGCTGAGTTCTTCGATGTTGGCGGCTTTCGGCCGCTCGCGCGGCGCGCACAGGGTGATCGCGAGCCCGGCCTGGCCGGCGCGGCCGGTGCGGCCGATGCGGTGGGTGTGGGTTTCCGGATCGTGCGCGATGTCGTAGCTGACCACCAGCGGCAGCGCGGCGATGTCCAGGCCGCGCGCCGCCACGTCGGTGGCGACCAGCACCGCGCAGCTGTGGTTGGCGAAACGCACCAGCACTTCATCACGATCGCGCTGTTCCATGTCGCCGTGCAGGGCCAGCGCGGAGAAGCCGCGGCGATCAAGCTCCTGCGCCACCGCATCCACCTCGCGGCGCATGTTGCAGAACACCAGCGCCTGCTCGGCGTGCGCGCCACCCAGCAATTGGGTCAGCGCGTCGATCTTCTGCGCCGGCTCCACTTCGTGGAAACGCTGCTCGATGGCCGGCTTTTCATCGGCCGGCGCTTCCACCGTCACTTCCACCGGATCGTTCTGCACGCGCTGGCTCACGGCGCGGATTTCATCAGGGTAGGTGGCCGAGAACAGCAAGGTCTGATGATGCTTGGCGATGCGCCCGATGATGTCGTCGATGGCTTCGGTGAAGCCCATGTCCAGCATGCGGTCGGCCTCGTCCAGCACCAGCACCTTGATGCCGCCGCCGTGCAGGCTCTGCCGTTTCAGGTGCTCCTGCACGCGGCCGGGCGTACCCACCACGATGTGCGGGTCGTGTGCGAGCGAGGCCAGTTGCGGCCCCAGCGGCATGCCGCCGCACAGGGTCAGCAGCTTCACGTTGGGGATGTTGGCGGCCAGCTTGCGGATCGCCTTGCTGACCTGGTCGGCCAGCTCGCGGGTGGGGCAGAGCACCAGCGCCTGCAGCCGGATCGTATCCACGTCGATCGCCTGCAGCAGGCTCAGCCCGAACGCGGCGGTCTTGCCGCTGCCGGTCTGCGCCTGCGCAATCACGTCGCGGCCCTCGAGCATCGGCGGCAGGCTTTGCGCCTGTACCGGGGTCATTTCGGTGTAGCCGAGGGTTTCCACGCTGGCGAGCAGGGCGGGTTTGAGCGGGAGCGTGTTGAAGGAAGTCATGTGTGCATGATCGCATCTATGCCGCGCGCTCGTTGGGTGTGCGGCTGGCGGCCCTTCGACTCCGCTGCGCTACGCTCAGGGAGAACGGTGGTTGGATTGCAGCGCTACACGCCGATGGCCCTGAGCGCAGCGGAGTCGAAGAGCATGCATCGCCACGCTTGCATCCGCCCGCGCACTGACCGACCCTGTGCGGCTACCGTCATCAGTGGTCACCGCCATGGATATCGTTTTCATCGAGGACCTGCGCGTCGATACCGTCATCGGCATCTACGACTGGGAGCGCCGCGTGCGCCAGACCCTGTCGCTGGATGTGGAGATGGCGTTCGACAACACCGTGCCCGCCGCCGACGACGACATCGAGAAGACGCTCAACTACAAGGACATCGCCAAGCGCCTCAGCGCCTACGTGGGCGAGTCCAGTTTCGGCCTGGTGGAGACGCTGGCCGAGCGTTGCGCGGCGATCATCCGCGAGGAATTCGGGGTGAGCTGGGTGCGGCTGAAATTGTCCAAGCCGGGCGCGGTGCGCGGCGCGCATGCGGTGGGCGTGCGGATCGAACGCGGCGAGCGGCCCGCTTGATGGCACGTGTCTATCTGAGCCTGGGCTCCAATATCGAGCCGCAGCACTACCTGCCCGCCGCGTTGGCGGAATTGCGGCAGGCGTTCGGCCCGATCACGGTATCGCCGGCGTACCGCAGCCGCTCGGTGGGTTTCGATGGCGCGGATTTCGTGAACCTGGCGGTGGGGCTGGATACGCCGCTGTCGCCGGCCGCGCTGAACGACTGGCTGCACGCGCTGGAGGATCGCCACGGCCGCCGCCGCGACGGCCCGCGTTATTCGGATCGCACGCTGGATCTGGACATCGTGTTCTACGACGCGCTGGTGATCGACGGTCCGGGCCACCTGCAACTGCCGCGCAAGGAGTTGAAGCACGCGTTCGTGCTGCGGCCGATCGCCGATATCGCACCGGATTTCCGCCATCCGATCAGCGGCCAGCGCATGGCCGAGCTGTGGGCGACATTCCCGGTGGAACGCGAGCCGTTGACGTTGGAACCGTTGCCGGATTGAGGCCGAGCCGACGTGTCGCGTGCCAGTCGGCAACGCGACACGTGGCTGTTTACTCGCCGATGGTCAACAACGACGCATTGCCGCCGGCGGCGGTGGTGTTGATGGTCAGCGTGCGCTCGGTGGCGAAACGCAGCAGGTAATGCGGGCCGCCGGCCTTGGGGCCGGTGCCGGAGAGGTTCTCGCCACCGAACGGCTGCACGCCCACCACCGCGCCGATCTGGTTGCGGTTGACGTAGCAGTTGCCCACGCGGGTGTGCGTGGCCAGGTAGTCGACGGTATCGTTGATGCGGCTGTGGATGCCCAGGGTGAGGCCGTAGCCGGCGGCGTTGATCTGTGCCACCACGCCGGCCAGGTCGTTGGCCTTCCAGCGGATCACGTGCAGCACCGGGCCGAAGATTTCGCGCTGCAGGACATCGAGCGATGCGATCTCGTAGGCGCGCGGCGCGAAGAAGCTGCCGTGCTCCGTGCGTGCGGGATCGAGCGTCACCTCGGCGATTTTCTTCGCCTCGCGATCCATCCGCGCGGCATGGTCGACCAGGATCTTCAGCGCGTCCTCGTCGATCACCGGTCCCAGGTCGGTGGACAGCAGGCCGGGGTCGCCCACCTCCAGCTCGGCCATCGCGCCGGCCAGCATCGCCACGACCTTGTCGGCGATGTCGTCCTGCACGAACAGCACGCGGGCGGCCGAGCAGCGCTGGCCGGCGGACTGGAACGAGGACGCCATCACGTCCTTCACGATCTGCTCGGGCAGCGCGGAGGAGTCGGCGATCATCGCGTTCTGGCCGCCGGTTTCGGCGATCAGGGCGGCGATCGGCGCGTTGCGCGCGGCCAGCGCGCGGTTGATCGCCCACGCGGTGTCGGTGGAGCCGGTGAAGGCCACGCCGGACACGCGCGGGTCCTTCGTCAGCGCCACGCCCACCACGGCGCCATCGCCCGGCACGAACTGCAGCACTTCGGCGGGCACGCCCGCTTCGTGCAGCAGCTTCACCGCCAGGTAGCCGATCAGGCTGGTCTGCTCGGCGGGCTTGGCGATCACCGCGTTGCCCGCGGCCAGTGCCGCGCTGACCTGGCCCAGGAAAATCGCCAGCGGGAAATTCCACGGGCTGATGCAGACGAACACGCCGCGGCCGTTGAGGAACAACTGGTTGCTTTCGCCGGTGGGGCCGGGCAGTTGCTCCGGCTGGCCAAACAGGCGCCGCGCCATGGCGGCGTAGTAGCGCAGGAAATCGGCCGCCTCGCGGATTTCGGCGATCGCGTCGGGCAGGTTCTTGCCCGCCTCGCGCACGCACAGCGCGATGAATTCGCCGCGACGCGCTTCCAGCAGATCGGCGGCGTGCTCGAGGATCGCGGCGCGGCTGGCGGCGGGCAGGCGGTCCCAGCCCAGTTGCGCGGCCAGCGCGTTGTTCAGCGCCTTGTCGACGGTGGCGGCATCGGCGCTGAGGTAGCTGCCCAGGCTCTGGCGGCGGTCGGCGGGGTTGGTCACCGGCACGGTCACGTTGCCGGCGGCGGCGCCGGGCACCAGCGGTGTGGCCGTCCACGGACCGGTATGCGCGTTGACCGCCTCGGCCATCGCCTTCAATTCGTTGTCGTTGGAAAAGTTGACGCCCATGGAATTCTTCCTGGAGACAGCGTTGGGATTCTGCGCAAGCGCCGTGCTCTCGGCGTAGAGATTCACCGGCAGGGGAATGCGCGGATGCGGGATCGAGGCGAACGCGCGCACCGTCTCGCACGGGTCGGCCACCAGGTCGCGCACCGGCACGCTCTCGTCCACCACGCGGTTGACGAAACTGGTGTTGGCGCCGTTTTCCAGCAGGCGGCGTACCAGGTAGGGGAGCAGGTCTTCGTGCGTGCCCACCGGCGCGTACACGCGGCAGGGCACGTTCAAGTTGTCCGGCCCGATCACCTCGGCGTACAGGTCGGTGCCCATGCCGTGCAGGCGCTGGTATTCGAACGCGCGACCCTGGGCGATGTGATGCACGGCGGCGATGGTGTGCGCGTTGTGGGTGGCGAACTGCGGATAGATCAGCTCGCTGCCGCCATCGAACAGGCGACGCGCGCAGGCCAGGTAGGACACGTCGGTGTTCGGCTTGCGCGTGTAGACGGGGTAGCCGGCCAGGCCGGTTTCCTGCGCGCGCTTGATTTCGGCATCCCAGTAGGCGCCCTTCACCAGGCGCACGTACCAGCGGCGGTTGGCAGCGCGCGCGGTTTCGATCAGCCAGTCGATCACGAACGGGGTGCGCTTGGCGTAGGCCTGCACCACGATGCCCAGGCCGTTCCAGCCTTCCAGCGACGGGTGGGCGAAGACGTCGCCGATGATGTCCAGCGACAGCTCCAGTCGATCGGCCTCCTCGGCATCGACCGACAACGCGATGCCGTGCTTCATCGCCAGCTGCGACAGCTCCAGCAGTTTTTCGCCGAGCGCGCGACGGGCCAGCTCGCGCTTGGCCACTTCGTAGCGCGGGTACAGCGCCGACAGCTTCACCGAGATCGACGGCGCGTCGGTGTGGTTGGCGAACGGGCCGCGTGCGCCGATGGCGGCGATGGCGCGGCGGTAGTCCTCCTGGTAGCGCTCGGCGGTTTCGGCGGTGATCGCCGATTCGCCGAGCATGTCGTACGAATAGCGATAACGCGCGTTTTCCTTCTTCGCGCAACGGTCCAGCGCTTCGTCGATGGTTCGGCCCATCACGAACTGGTGGCCCATGATGCGCATCGCCTGGCGCACCGCCAGGCGGATCGCCGGCTCGCCCGCGCGGCCCACCAGCCGGCGCAACGACCCGGCGAAGTCATGGCGGGTGTCCTCGCTGAGGTTCACCAGCCGGCCGGTCAGCATCAGTCCCCAGGTGGAGGCGTTGACGAACAGCGACTCGCTCTGGCCCAGGTGCTTTTTCCAGTCGGCGTCGCCCAGCTTGTCGCGGATCAGCTTGTCGGCGGTGCCCTTGTCGGGAATGCGCAGCAATGCCTCGGCCACGCACATCAGCAGCACGCCTTCCTCGGAGGAGAGGTCGTACTGGCGCATGAAGGATTCGATTGCGCTCTGGTCATTCGATCGCGCACGCACGCGCGTGACCAGGCCGGCGGCGACGTCGATCACCTGTTCGCGTTCGACTGGCGGCAACGTGGCCTGCGCCAGCAGGTCGTTCACCGCTTCGGTTTCGTCGCGCAGCCAGGCGGCGGTGATGCGGGCGCGGGCGGGTTCGACAGTCTCCGGCAATTCGGGGCTGAGGATGGGTGATGCAGGGGGAGGGTAGTTCACGGAAGGACCGCAGGTATGCTGGGGAATCCGCCGGGGAGGGGCGGGAATCGCCGGATTGTACGCCGCGGCATGACCGCCCGGACCCCTGCCAAAAGGGGGGGTATGGCGTGCTGTCATGCATGCGCCTGACGGGCGACGCCGGGCGCTATTGGCGTTGCGCGACGGCGCGTCTTTCGGGCTGATCCAGGTCAGCAGGGTGCGACATTCTTGCCCACTGCCTCGCCGCGGCCTATCATTCCGTCGTTCCAGGCGCGCCGGATGTTCATGATCGTGCTTCGACCAACCGCCGCCGGGCTGCCGTGCGTGACGATGTGGCTTCGGCCCAATCGCATGCTGAGCCGGAGGGGGCTGGTACGGCTCATCGTGGCTCTGGTGGTTCTGGCGTTGATGTCGGCGGGGCTTGGCGTGTGGCAGGGGAATGTGTTTGCCCCGCTGTTTGCCGTGATCGAGTCGGTCGCCGTGGCCTGCGCGCTGAGCGTGGCCTGGCGTGCTGGCGATCGCGGCGAACGCATCACCCTCGACGAATCGTCGCTGGAGGTGCAATCGCTGCCTGGGCGGCGTTGCACGCGATTCCAGTCGTACTGGGTGCGCGTGGTGCTGGAGCCGGGCGAAGGACGCCATCGGCTTTTGCTGGCATCGCACGGAAACGCGTTGGAAATTGGTGCGTTCCTGGCCGAACAGGAGCGTGCCGAGCTGTCGAAGAAACTCATGGTGTTGCTGTCCGCCATTCACGGCCAGCCGCGCAAGTAGGTACAACAAAGGTGCAAGACATGACATCTGGCAGCATCAGGCATCACGGCATCAGGCGGGCATTCACCACACTGACCATTGGCGCGCTCGCGCTGTTCGGTGGCGCCGCCCAGGCCAATCCGCACTCCTGGCAGTTGAACCTGACTCGCGGCGCGAGCACCTGGTCTCCGGTGCCATATCACTTGAACAACATCTCGCTGGCCGTTTGCACGGTGATCGGCCTGCTGGTGTTCGGCGCGATGTTCGTCGCGATGTTCCGCTTCCGCAAATCACGCGGCGCCGTGGCCGAGAAGTGGTCGCACAACACCATGGTCGAAGTGGTCTGGACCACGATTCCGGTGCTGATCCTGATCACGCTGGCCTGGCTTGCCACCACCGGCGTCACCTCGTGGGCGGACACCACCGGCTCGCAGATGACGGTCAAGGTCACTGGCTACCAGTGGAAATGGCGCTACGACTACGTCGATTACATGGGCAAGCCGGTCGCCAAGGTCGGCTTCATGTCCAAGCTGGACCAGCAGAGCGACGACACCCGCCAGCTCGATTCGGGCATGGACCCGTACGCGGTCAAGGTCGGTGACGAAAACACCTACCTGCTGAATGTCGACAAGCCGCTGGTGGTTCCGGTCGACACCAAGATCCGTTTCGTGATCACCAGCGGCGACGTGATCCACTCATGGTGGGTCCCGGCAACCGGCTGGAAGATCGACGCGATCCCCGGCATCGTCAACTCGGCATGGGCCAACTTCACCACGCCGGGCACGTACCGCGGCCAGTGCGCCGAACTGTGCGGCCAGGATCATGGCTTCATGCCGATCGTGGTGGTGGTCAAGTCCAAGGCGGATTTCGCCACCTGGCTGGCCGCGCAGGAAGCCGCTTCCGGCGCGCCGGCAGCGGCGCCGCAGACCGCGCAAGTGGCCGCACCCGCACCGGTATCCGCTGGCGGGCAGGGCTGATCGCTCCGCACTCTTTTCGCCCTCCGCAGTTTCACGCAGTCGCATTCAATATTTCAGGTTAGAGGTGCACGGCCATGTCCTACGCAGCCACCCATGATCAGCACGACGATCACCACGGCGCGCCGAAAAGTTTCTTCCAGCGCTGGTGCATGTCCACCAACCACAAGGACATCGGCACGCTGTATCTGGTTTTCGCGCTGACGATGTTCTTCATCGGCGGCTCGTTCGCCATGGGCATCCGTGCCGAGTTGTTCAAGCCCGGCTTGCAGCTGATGCAGCCGTACTTCTTCAACGAGCTGACCACCATGCATGCGCTGGTGATGATCTTCGGCGCGATCATGCCGGCCTTCGTGGGCCTGGGTAACTGGATGATCCCGTTGATGGTCGGCGCGCCGGACATGGCGCTGCCGCGCATGAACAACCTGTCGTTCTGGATCCTGCCGTTCGCCTTCATCCTGATGCTGTCCACCCTGTTCCTGCCCGGCGGTGGCCCGGCCGGTGGCTGGACGATGTACCCGCCGCTGTCGCTGCAGAGCAACTCGCTGGCGTATGTGGTGTTCGCGATCCACCTGATGGGCATCAGCTCGATCATGGGCGCGATCAACATCATCGCCACCATCCTCAACATGCGCGCGCCCGGCATGGACCTGATGAAGATGCCGGTGTTCGTGTGGAGCTGGCTGATCACCGCGTTCCTGCTGATCGCCGTGATGCCGGCACTGGCCGGCGCGGTGACGATGCTGCTCACCGACAAGTACTTCGGCACCAACTTCTTCAATCCGGGCGGCGGCGGCGACCCCGTCCTGTATCAACACATTTTCTGGTTCTTCGGCCACCCCGAGGTCTACATCATGATCCTGCCCGCGTTCGGGATCATCTCGGAAATCGTGCCGACCTTCGCCCGCAAGCCCATCTTCGGCTACAAGGCGATGGTGTTCGCGATCGCCTGCATCGCGTTCCTGTCGTTCATCGTGTGGGCGCACCACATGTTCGCGGTGGGCCTGCCGCTGGGCGCCGAAATCTTCTTCATGTACGCCACCATGCTGATCTCGGTGCCGACCGGTGTGAAGGTGTTCAACTGGGTCGCCACCATGTGGGGCGGTTCGATGACGTTCGAGACGCCGATGCTGTTCTCGATCGCCTTCATCATCCTGTTCACCATCGGCGGCTTCTCCGGCCTGATGATGGCGCTGGTGCCGGCCGACTTCCAATATCACGACACCTACTTCATCGTGGCGCACTTCCACTACGTGCTGGTGACCGGTGCGCTGTTCGCGATCATCGCCGCCGCGTATTACTGGATGCCGAAGTGGACCGGCAACATGTACAGCGAGTTCTGGGGCAAGGTGCATTTCTGGAACAGCGTGATCTGGGTGAACGTGCTGTTCTTCCCGCAGCACTTTCTGGGCCTGGCCGGCATGCCGCGCCGCATCCCCGACTACAACGTGGCGTTCGCCAACTTCAACATGATCAGCTCGATCGGCGGTTTCCTGTTCGGCGCCTCGCAGTTGATCTTCATCGGCGTGCTGATCCATTGCGTGTTCTTCTCGAAGAAGAAGGCCACCGACCGCGTGTGGGAAGGTGCCAAGGGGCTGGAGTGGACCGTGCCGTCGCCGGCGCCGTATCACACCTTCGAGTTGCCGCCGGTGGTTCGTGACGAAGAACTGGCCCACGGCCACGTGAACGACTGATTCTTCCCGCACCCTTGCGCCTTCGTGGCTGCAAGGGTGCAAAGAGAGCCGAGGACATGAGCGAGCATCAACAAGACGACGAAAGCCGCAAGGGTGTGAATCGCACCGTGAAGATACTTCTCGTCATCGTGCTGGTGTTCTTCGCGCTGTCGTTCGTGCAGATCCTGCTGATGAAGTAGCGGTTGCCACATCTTTCCTTTCAACCGGTCGGTTACTGACCGGCATGCAGTTCCCCGGGCGGCACGACGGGGCAAAAGTCATCAAGAGAAATCCACGGGGTCTCACCATGGGTCAGCAGCACGACGCGTATTTCGTTCCGACCAAGAGCTACTGGCCGATCGTGGCCGCAGTAGTCATGTTCATCACCGTGTTCGGTGCCGCGCACTGGTTGAACGCCGGCCCCGGCGAAGCCGGCTTCGGCAAGGGTGTGCTGACGATCGGCGTGATCGGCATCATCGGCATGTTCTTCGGCTGGTTCCGCTCGGTGATCAACGAATCGCTGGCTGGCAGCTACAACGCTCAGGTGGACACCTCGTTCCGCATGGGCATGATGTGGTTCATCTTTTCCGAAGTGATGTTCTTCGGCGCCTTCTTCGGTGCCCTGTTCTACGTCCGCATGTACTCGCTGCCGTGGCTCGGTGGCCATGGCCACGGTGTACTGACCCACCAGTTCCTCTGGAGCGATTACGTCGCCTCCTGGGGCGCCAATGGTGGCGGCGGCCCGGAGCAGGTCGGTGGCGCGTTCCGCACCGTGCCGGCGTGGGGCCTGCCGCTGCTCAATACGATGCTGCTGCTCACCTCCAGCGTCACCGTGACGATCGCCCATCACGCGCTGCGCGCGGGGCAACGCGGCAAGATCCTGCTGTTCCTGGGCCTCACTGTTCTGCTCGGCGCCACGTTCCTGTATTTCCAGGCGCACGAGTACATGGAGGCCTACAACGAGCTGAACCTCACCCTGCGCAGCGGCGTCTACGGTGCCACCTTCTTCATGCTGACCGGTTTCCACGGCCTGCACGTGACGCTGGGCACGATCATGCTTCTGGTGATCTGGTTCCGCGTGTTGAAAGGTCATTTCAACAAGGATCACCACTTCGGTTTCGAGGCGGTGGCGTGGTACTGGCACTTCGTCGACGTGGTCTGGCTGTGCCTGTTCCTGTTCGTCTACATCCTCTGAACGACAGATCCGCCGCATGAAAAAACCCGCCATGTCGGCGGGTTTTTTTTGGCCGGTGATCCGGCGCGTTCTGCAAGGGGCGGTTCGTGCGTGTGGGGTGGGTGCGTTGCGAAAGCGTGCGCGAATGTCGCGTGCGGCGCGCGGGCGCCGCGGGGGCAGTACAATCAGCCGCCGACGGCGTGCGGTTGCAGCCATCCCATCCAGATGCCGAACGCGACCATGCCGATCAACACGATCGACAGGCCGATGCGCCGGGTCAGCGCCCACACCGTGCGCTTGTCGTCGTCCTTGTCGGTCATCATGAAGTACAGCGCCTGGCCGAGGCTGAAAATCACCACCAGCAGCATCACCACCAGCGCATATTTGTAGATGGTTTCCACGTGATTGATCCGAAGGAATTCGACATCGCCAGTATAACCACCGACGGCAGGCGTTCCGCATGATGCGGCTGCGTCGTCCGCCCTGGTGGGCGCTGCTGCTTGCCGTGGCCGGAGCGGCGCTGTTCGTGTATCTGGGCGTCTGGCAGCTGCATCGGGCCGACTACAAGGAAGCGCTTCTGCGGCGCTATGCCACATCCGTTTCGGCCGCGCCGCAGGACTTTGCCGGCGTCGCGGTGCGGCCGCCGACGGACAGCTTTCCGCGCGTTCGCGCTCGCGGCCGCTATCTGCTCGATCGCATCTATCTGCTGGACAACCCGCACCACGATCATCGCGGTGGCGTCGAGGTGTTCGTACCGTTTGCGGTCGAGGGTGAAACCAGTTTGCTGCTGGTCGACGCGGGCTTCCTGCACCCCGGCGCCAACGGCGCCACGCCAACGCTGCCAGCCTTGCCGAAAGAGGAAACCACGCTGCAGGGGTTGTACGTGCCGCCGCCGCCGGTTGGTTTCGAGATGGGCGGCAACGCGCTGGCGCGGCAGACGCACTGGCCGAAGGAAAGCATTTTTCTCGACCCGACCGAGCTCGCCGCCGATCTGGGTCGCCCGCTGTTTCCACGCGTGCTGGCGCTGGATGCAGACCCCGCTTCCGGCTACATCCGCCAGCATTCGCTTGAACTTTCGATGACGCCCGCGCGCCATCGCGCCTATGCGTTCCAGTGGTTCTCGTTTGCGCTGGCGGCGGTGGCGATCCTGCTGGTGTTGAATCGCGACAAGCGCCGCCGCTCCCCTTGAAGATGCCTGACCATGAATGAAACCCGCTCCCCTTCGTCGCCCCATTCGCGCAAGCGAAGCCGACTGTATCTGGTGCTGATCGCGCTGGTGTTTGCCGCGCCCATGCTAGTGGCCGGCTTGCTGACCCTGGCGGGGTGGCAGCCCGGCACCAAGGGCAACGGCGAGCCCATCGTGCCGCAGCGGAATTTCGTGGCGGAGAAGCTCGACGTGCAACTGGCGGATGGCCATCCGTATGCCTGGCGCGACAGCAAGCCGCGGATGACCCTGGTGGCGCTGCCGGGGCCTGATTGCGCAGCGCAGTGTTTCGACCTGCTCACCGGCCTGGCCAAGGCGCGGGTGATGCTCAACCGCAACCAGGGACGTCTGCGCCTGCTCTATCTCGGTGCGCCGCCGGCCGACCCGCAACGCCGCGAGGCGATGCAGCCGTTCTGGCTGCTGGGCAACGACGTGGGCGACAAGCTGGCCAAGTTCCGCCCGTCCGCGCCGGACAGCCTCAGCGTGGTGCTGGTGGAATCCAACGGCACCGCGCTGTCGTATTACCCCGCCGGCTTCGATGGCCCCGGGTTGGCGCGTGATCTGCAGAAGGTGGTCAAGTGATGTCGCTGCGAATGAAGGGATGGTTGCGCTGGCTGGCGGCCTTTGCGGCCCTGTTCGCGTTCGGGCTGGTGATGTTCGGCGCCTTCGTGCGGCTGTCCAACGCTGGCCTGTCGTGCCCGGATTGGCCGACCTGTTATGGCCAGGTCACCTGGCCGCAGCACGCGCAGGCGGTGGCGCATGCCGACGCCAGTTTCCCGGATCGTCCCTACGAGGCGCACAAGGCCTGGCGTGAGCAGGTGCACCGCTTTCTTGCCGGCACGCTCGGCGTGATGGTGCTCGTGCTGGCCTTGCTGGCCAGCTGGCGCCGTCGCCGCGCGCTGGCGGCGGTGGTTACCGGCGCCGCATTCGCGGCCGTCGGCGTGGGCATGTACATGCAGGGCGAACACCTGTGGTCGTCCGCGTTGGCCGCCTGTGCCATCGCGCTGCCGCTGTTTGCGTCGCTGGGCCTGCATCGGCCGGGCGCGTGGAAGATCAGCGTGTTCGCGCTGGCGGTGATCATCTTCCAGGCCATGTTGGGCATGTGGACGGTGACCCTGCTGCTGAAGCCGGTGGTGGTGACCAGCCACCTGCTCGGCGGCATGACCACGTTCGGCCTGCTGGCCTGGGCGGCGCTGCGCTTTGCCGGCGTGGGCGCGGCGGACAATGGCCTGGCCAGCCTGCGCAAGCTGGTGGTGATCGGCGTGGTGTTGCTGGCCTGCCAGATCGCGCTGGGCGGCTGGACCTCGGCGAATTACGCGGCGCTGGCCTGCGGCTACGGCCCGGGCTCGTTCCCCGAATGCCTTGGCCAATGGATGCCGGCGACGGATTTCAAGCAGGGCTTCATCCTGTGGCGCGGCATTGGCGTCAATTACGAGGGCGGCGTGCTGGATCTGCCGGCGCGCAGCGCGATCCAGCTGGTGCACCGCTTGGGGGCGCTGGTGGTGTTCTGCTATCTGGCATGGCTGTCGTTCAAGGCGTCGCGGCAGGGCCTGCGCGGGTTTGGCATCGCCATCGCGGTGACCCTGGTCTGCCAGGTGCTGCTGGGCATCAGCAACGTGCATTTCGGCCTGCCGTTGCCCGTGGCCACTGCGCACAACGGCATGGCGGCGCTGTTGCTGTTCGCCTTGCTGGCCACGCTGGCGCGCACCCAGCGCCGGGCTGCGGTCGCCGCGGACGAACCGGTGCGTGGGGATTGAACTGCCACACGCCATGCCGCCGGCATCGTCAGGCATTACACTAGGCAGTCGCCCGTTGCCGAGTTGCCCGTGAAGCTGTCCTTATCCCAATACCTGCAACTGACCAAGCCGCGCATCGTGGCGCTGCTGGTGTTCTGCGCGGTGATCGGCATGTTCCTGGCCGTGCCCGGCATGCCGCCATGGCGTGCGCTGGTGTTCGGCACGCTGGGCATCTGGCTGGCGTCATCGTCGGCGGCGGCATTCAACCAGCTGATCGACCAGCGCATCGACAAGGTGATGGTGCGCACCGCGAACCGGCCGCTGGCCACTGGCAACCTCAACCCGCGTCAGGTGTTCGTCTTCGCGATGGCGCTGGGCATCGCCTCGATGGTGGTGCTGGTGCTGCTGGTCAACACGCTGACTGCGGTGCTGACCTTCGCGGGCCTGATCGGCTATGCGGTGATCTACACCGCGTTTCTCAAGCGCGCGACGCCGCAGAACATCGTGATCGGCGGGCTGGCCGGCGCGATTCCGCCCGTGCTGGGCTGGACCGCCGTCACCGGTTCGCTGCACCCGTATGCGTTGCAGCTGTGCCTGATCATCTTCGTGTGGACGCCGCCCCATTTCTGGGCGCTGGCGATCTTCCGCCGCGACGATTACTCGCGCGCCCAGGTGCCGATGCTGCCGGTGACGCATGGCGTGGTCTACACGCGCTGGCACATCCTGTTCTACACCGTGCTGCTGGTGCTGGTGACCCTGCTGCCGGCGCTGACCGGCATGAGCGGGCTGATCTACCTGGGCGGCGCGGCCGTGCTTGGCGGGGCCTTCCTGTATTACGCGGTGCGCCTGCTGAACCCGCCCGACGAGCGCTTCGCGATGAAGGTGTTCAGTTATTCGATCGTCTACCTGATGGCGCTGTTCGCGTTCCTGCTGGCCGACCACTGGCTGGTGGAGCCGATCCTGCAGCAGGGGCAGATGCTGCAGCAGACGGTCTGATCGACCGCCGGGTTCAAGGCTAGCGGTCGCAATCGATCCCTGCATCGCTCAGCAGGGTACGCAAGTCCTTCAGTTGGTCCTCGTACTTCGTCCAGCGCCTCACGGCGTCGCGATGCATGGGCGCGCGCACCTGCACCGAGCTGGCCGTGGTGGACGGCGCCTGGTTGCGTTCGAAGTGCAGGCAGGCGTCGTTCCATGGCAGGTCGCAATGCTCCAGCAGCTGGCGTGTGCTGGCCTCTTGCGTGGCCACCAGGGTTTCGTAATCCACTTCCAGGATGCGACCGGGCAGGACCCTTTTCCAATGCGCCATCAGGCGGTCGAACAATACGTAATAGCGGCCGGTGTCGAGCAGGTCGAACGAGTAGCCATGCAGCGGCGACGTCTCCGAGAACGGCTCGCGGAAATTGCTGAGGCAGCTGTCCAGAGGATTGCGCCGCAGGCAGATGATGCGGGCGTTCGGCAAGGCGTTGGCGATGAAGCCGGCATAGAGAAAATTGTGCGGCAGCTTGTCGATGAAACGCGGTTTCAGGCTGGTCGCCGGGCGCGTGCTGGCGATGTAGACCTCGCCCAGGGTTTCCCACGAAATACTGCCGGCGCGACGGATCACATCCGGGCTCAGCATCACCGGTGAGTTGGCGCCAGAGAGGCGTTCCAGCGCGACGCCAAAGTTCTCCAGTTCGCCGGCGGCGTAGACCTCCGGATGGCTGCAGAGGATGCGCTCTACCAGCGTGGTGCCGCTGCGCGGCATGCCCATCACGAAGATGGGCTCGGCCAACGGGTGGCCCGCCGGTTGCGGTCGTGGTTCGGGAAACGCGCGGATCAAGGCGTCCACGATGGCCTGGTCGCGATCGACCGTGTAGCCGGTGGCCGCTTTGACCGCGGACTTGCCTATCACCAGGTGATCGAAGGCTTTCGCGAAATCGCCGAGATCCTCGTACTCCTTGCTGAGCGCCACGTGCGTATGCATCGAGGCCACCGGCTCATCGCCGACTTCCGCGGCCAGCGCGAGCAGTCTGTCGATGTGGTTGTGGGCCGGGGTCTGGCGGCGGATGCGCGAAAGCGTGGCGTGGGCGTGCCAGTGCCCCGGTGCCAGCGCCAGGCAAGCCTCCAGCTCAGCCTCGGCCTGGGCAACCTCGCCGGAAAAGATCAATGACGTGGCGAAGCTGAAGCGGTATGCGGGGTTGTTCGGCGCCAGCGTGGCTGCCTGGCGAAACGCCGCGGCGGCCCGCTCGTGAGCGTGGCATTGCGTATACGTGGTGCCGAGGCTGTGGAGCAACAGGGGATCGTCGGGCGCCAGTCCAAGCGCGATGTTGGCTACCTGCAAGGCATCACCGGTGCGGTGCGCCGCCGCCAACGCGCGGGCGAAGTGCACGGCGTACGCCGCGTGCCGGGGCACGGCGCTGGCCGCGCGGTGCAGATGATCCAGCGCTTCTGGCAAGCGCCGCAGCGCCAGCGCGGCCTTGCCTGCGATGTAGCGTGCTTCCGGCTGGTCGACATCCATCTGCAGCGCCTGCAATGCAAGCTCCCTCGCTTTGCCCGGGCCTCCCTGCAGGAGGGCGGCGTGGGCCTCGGCAAGCAACTTCGCGGCCTGCGGCTTGGGTGGGGCGGGTGGGGTCATGGGCTTCCAGATGAGACGTGTCGTTCGGCAGCGACCGTGGATTCCACAGCCGCCCAAACTGCGCCATGAGGAATGAACCGGTAGCGGCGCATCTTAGCAAACGGGTTCATGGCGGCGATCGACGGTCGCCGCGAAATGGATTGACAGCCGCGCAATGCAGCACAACAATGCGCGCGCCCTCCGGCGCGCCCGCGCCGGCGAGTATCCAGTCCTGACTGATCAAGGCCTATGGACGTCTACCCTAGTCGCACCGTCGACATCCGCTTGCTTCGGGTGCCGGCGTCGCATTTCACATTGAACGCCTGCAGCGATCGCCTGCGGACGGTTGGTGCTTTCCGCTAGGGAAGTCCGGCCCTCCCCCTGACGACGCCGCTGGCGCCGTTACGAGGAGATGGGCCCATGAAGCTCATACGTGAATTCTGCCGCCGGCGCCTCGCCGGCCGGCCCTGGTTGACCGTTGGCGCCGACCGGCGCGAGCGTGGCTTTGTGGTGACCGTGCCGCCGCCGCTGGCCGCGCCGGTGGCCGATGGCGTGCATGCCGCCGAGCCGGTGACGCCACCTGCGACTGGCCCGTCTTTCGCGCCACTCAGCCACTGACGGGCGACTGCCCGGCAGACGGGCCTTGACCGCTGCGCGATATCACGGCTTTTTCCGTTTTTTCATCGAATGGACGTCCATACGTCCATTCGTGATGACGCGTGGCGACTGCGACCTCACCGCATCCAAAGCAGTATCCGATGAACAACTTCACGATCCAGCGACCGGAAAAGAAGGGGGCGCGGGCAGGCGCCGCGGCGGAGGCGTTTCGTCCCGTCGATGCGTTGCTGCGGGCGTTGGAGACCACGCACGGCGGCCTCGACGAGGCGCAGATCAGGGCGCGACTGCATCGTGACGGGCCAAACGAGGTGGCGCACGAGAAGCCGCCGCACTGGGCGCGGCAGCTGCTGCGTGCGTTCAAGAACCCCTTCATTGTGGTGCTGCTGGTGCTGGCCGGGGTGCAGCTGTTCACCGATCGCACGGACCTGACCGGGCCGGCGATCATCGCGGTGATGGTGGCGATCAGCGTGGCGCTGAGCTTCAGCCAGGAATACCGTTCGTCGCGCGCGGCGGACAGCCTTAAGGCGATGGTGCGCAACACCGCCAGCCTGACCCGGCGCGCGTCCGACGGCCACAGCGAGATGATCGAGGTGCCGGTGGCCGAGCTGGTGGCGGGCGACATCGTGCACCTGGGCGCGGGGGACATGGTGCCCGCGGACGTGCGCCTGCTCAGCGCCAAGGATCTGTTCATCAGCCAGGCGATCCTCACCGGCGAATCGCTGCCGGTGGAAAAATCCTCACCTGTCACTGCCGCCGAAGCGCAGGCGGATGGCGATCCGCTGGAGTTGCCCACGATCTGCTACATGGGCACCAACGTGGTGAGCGGCACCGCGGTGGCGGTGGTGCTTGCCACTGGCCCGCGCACGTATCTGGGGTCGCTGTCGCACAGCATGACCGGCCAGCGCGTGCAGACCAGTTTCGATCGCGGCGTGAGCGGGGTCAGCTGGCTACTGATCCGCTTCATGGCGGTGATGGTGCCGGTGGTTTTCCTGATCAACGGGTTGGACAAGCACAGCTGGACCGAGGCCTTCCTGTTCGCGTTGTCGATCGCGGTGGGCCTGACCCCGGAGATGCTGCCGCTGGTCGTCACCGCCAACCTGGCCCGCGGCGCGATGGCGATGTCGCGGCGCAAGGTGGTGGTGAAGCGGCTCAACGCGATCCAGAACTTCGGCGCGATGGACGTGTTGTGCACGGACAAGACCGGCACGCTCACGCTCGATCGCATCGTGCTGGAGCGCCACCTCGACCTGGATGGCGAGGCCTCCGGTGAGGCACTGGAGTACGGCTATCTCAACAGCCGCTTCCAGACCGGCCTGCGCAACCTGATGGACAAGGCGGTGCTGGAACACCGCGAGCTGGAAACGGCGGCGGCACGCTTTCGGGTGATCGACGAGATCCCGTTCGACTTCCAGCGCCGGCGCATGTCGGTGGTGGTGGCCGAAGGCGATGGCGATCATTTGTTGATCTGCAAGGGCGCGGTCGAGGAGATGCTGGCGATCTGCGATTTCGCCCGGACCGGCGACGCGATCGAGCCGATGACCGATGCCCGTCGCCGCGCCATCAAGGCCATGACCCACCGCCTCAACGAGGACGGCTTGCGCGTGCTGGTGGTGGCCATGCAGCGCCAGAGCGCGCGCGGGCAGCCCTACAGCGTGGCCGACGAAAGCGGCCTGATTGCCGTCGGTTGCCTGGCGTTTCTCGATCCACCGAAGGATTCGGCCGCCACCGCGATCCGCGCGCTGCATCAGCACGGCGTCGCGGTGAAGGTGATCACCGGCGACAACGAGGCGGTGACGCGCAAGATCTGCCGCGAGGTGGGGCTGGATGTCCGCCACTCGATGCAGGGCAGCGAGATCGAGGCGCTCGATGACCCGGCGCTGGATGCGCAGGTGGCGCGCGTCACCGTGTTCGCCAAGATGTCGCCGCTGCAGAAGTCGCGGGTGGTGCGCTCGCTGCAGCGGCTGGGGCACACGGTGGGTTTTCTCGGCGACGGCATCAACGACGCGCCGGCGCTGCACGATGCCGACGTGGGCATCTCGGTGGATACCGCCACCGACATCGCCAAGGAGTCGGCCGACATCATCCTGCTGGAAAAAAACCTGATGGTGCTGGAGGAGGGCGTGCTGGAAGGGCGCGTCACCTTCGGCAACATCATGAAGTACATCAAGATGACCGCCAGCTCCAATTTCGGCAACGTCTTCAGCGTGCTGGTGGCCAGCGCGTTCCTGCCGTTCCTGCCGATGCTGCCGTTGCAGATCCTGGTGCAGAACCTGCTCTACGACATCTCGCAACTGTCGATCCCGTTCGACCGCATGGATGAGGATTACCTGGCCGTGCCGCGCCAGTGGGATGCCGGCGACATCGGTCGGTTCATGGTGTGGGTGGGGCCGGTCAGCTCGATATTCGACATCACCACGTTCTGGCTGATGTGGCATTACTTCGGCGCAAACTCACCGGCGCAGCAGTCGCTGTTCCAGTCCGGCTGGTTCATCGAGGGCCTGCTGTCGCAAACCCTGATCGTGCACATGATTCGCACCCGTCGCATCCCGTTCCTGCAAAGCACGGCTGCGGCGCCGGTGCTGGGCCTGACCATCGCGATCATCATCGCCGGCATGCTGATTCCGTTCAGCGCGCTGGGCGCGAAGATCGGCATGGTGCCACTGCCGCCGATCTACTTCGCGTGGCTGGCGCTCACCCTGGCGAGTTACTGCGTGCTCACCCAGTTGGTGAAGGTGATCTACATCCGCCGCTATGGCCGGTGGCTGTAGTGGCTTCTTGTGTGGGAGCGGCTTCAGCTGCGATGCCTTTCCCTTGGGGCTCCAGAGCAGGAGCATCGCGACTGAAGTCGCTCCCACAACACCTTCAAGTGGCTTGGTCTTCGGAATTCGGGTGATCACCACGCATCGCGTACCGCCGCGCCACCACCGCGCACACCATCAACTGCAGCTGGTGGAAGATCATCAACGGCAGCACCAGTGCGCCGAGGCCGCCGAGCTGGCCGGCGAACAGGATCTTGGCCATCGGGATGCCGCTGGCCATGCTTTTCTTGGAGCCGCAGAACACGATGGCGATCTCGTCCTTGCGCGAGAAGCCCAGCCGTCGCGCGGCCCAGGTCACGGTGGTCATCACCAGCGCCAGCAGCAGCGCGCTCAGCGCCAGCGTGGAAACCAGCGCGCCGACCGGCGTGTCATGCCACAGACCCTGCACCACGGCGGCGCTGAACGCGGTGTACACCACCAGCAGGATCGTGCTCTGGTCGGTGAGGCGCAGCAGCGGCTTGTGCCGGTCCACGAACGTGCCGATCCAGCGCCGTGCGACATGGCCCAGCACGAACGGCAGCAACAGCTGCAGCACGATATCCAGCACGCCGTGCCATGAGATGCCGCCGCCATGGCTGGCCAGCAACAAGCCCACCAGCAGTGGCGTCAGCACGATGCCGATCAGGTTGGACACCGAGGCGCTGACCACCGCTGCCGGTACATTGCCGCCGGCGATCGAGGTGAAGGCAATCGACGACTGCACGGTGGATGGCAGCGCGCAGACAAACAGCACGCCAAGATAAAGCTGTGGCGTCAGCAGCGCCTGGCCCAGTGGTTGCAAAGCCAGTCCCAGCAGCGGAAACAGCACGAAGGTGCTGGCGAACACGGTCAGGTGCAATCGCCAGTGGGTCACGCCCTGCACGATCGCCTGACGCGGCAGCTTGGCGCCATGCAGGAAAAACAGCAGCGCGATCGCGCCGTCGGTGATGAGGTCGAATACCCGTGCCGTCTCGCCGCGACAGGGCAGCAGCGAGGCCAGCACCACCGTGGCCAGCAGGGCCAGGGTGAAGTTGTCCGGGAGCAGGCGTCGCAGCGACATGGGATCAGTACCCGGTCGAGCGGCAACGCGGCCTGCGGCGGGTGGCGATCAAGGCAGGTTGCAGCGCGCGCGGCAGCGATGGCGCCACCACAACACCAGCAGCGTCACCAGCAGGATGCCCAGCACCACCCACAGGCTGGTCTGGCCGCGGTGCATCCACTTCACCAGCCACTCGTGGTTGTTGGCGCCGATGTAGCCGAGGTAAACCCAGAACGGCACGCTGATCAGTGCCGCCAGCGTGTCGATCAGCAGAAAGCGCCAGAACGACACCCGGTGCGTGGTGCCGGCGGTGATGTACACGGTGGTGCGCATGCCGGGCAGGAAGCGCGCGAAAAACAGCATGCGGTTGCCATAGCGGTCGAATTTTTCCTGCACCTGTGCATAGCGCGTCGGCGTCAGCACGCGCGCCACCAGGCGCCATTTCAGCATGCGCGCGCCATAGTGATGACCCAGCAGAAAGATCGCCGCGTCGCCCAGCAGCACGCCGAACATCGTCAGCGCGAACATCACATGCACGTTGGCGTAGCCCAGCCCGGCGATCACGCCACCGGCCACCAGGGTGATGTCCTCCGGCAACGGCAGGCCCGCACCGCAGATCATCAGCGCGATGAACACGGCAACGTAGCCGTTCTCGGCAAACACCGTAATCAGTTGTTGCAGAAGATCCATCGATATCCTTGCGCGCCACGCGCGACATGCATCGCGGGCCGGCATGATCCCACAGTCGGTCGGCGGGGGAGGGGAGGCGAGGCACGATGACGCGGTGCGTATACCCGGATGCGGCTGTGCAGCACCGTCATGTCGACGCCACGGGTGGACGCGCGCGAGCAGCCAGCAATTCGCGCAGCTCGGCCTTTTCGGCGCTGTCCAGCGCACCGCTGCGGCTCTTGTCCAGCAGGCTGTCGCGGCGCTGGGTGGTGGCCTGGTCGTCCATGCGCGCCAGCGCGTCGAAGAATTCCATCGCCTGCGCTTCCGGCTCGCCCACCGACAGCGTGGCCATCAGTTTCTTCAGCGCGGCATATTCGGGCCGCTCGGCGAAATGCTCCACCAGCATCGCCGAGTTGATCCCCGGCCGTGCCCGCGCCATGTCCAGCAACTCGGCCAGCAGGCCCACGCCGGGCTTGTCCAGGCGCAGGAAGCGGTAGGGTTTCTCGACCCGGTCGGCCAGCGTCGGCTGGGCCAGCAGCAGCGAGATGGCGCTGCGCACAAGGCTGCGCTGCACCGTGGTGGGCTGGTGCGCGGCGCGATGGAGCGCGCTGGCGGGGAGGTTGGCGCCCACGCCGCTGCGCTTCTCCAATTCCTGCACCATCAAGTCGCGGAACGCACCATCGGGCAGCCTGCCGATCAGCGGGCGCGCCCGTTCGGCCAGCCGCGCGCGGCCGTCGAGGCTGCCCATGTCCACGTCGTGTGACAGCTCGCTGAAGAAATAATCGGACAGCGGCATCGCTTCCTTGATGCGCTTCTCGAAGCCGTCCTTGCCTTCCTTGCGCACCAGCGAATCGGGGTCCTCGCCATCGGGCAGGAACAGGAAATACGCCTGGCGGCCATCGCGCAGCCGCGGCAGCGCGGCCTCCAGCGCCTTCCACGCGGCGGCGCGGCCGGCGCGGTCGCCATCGAAGCAGAACACCACGTCGGGCGCCGCGCGGAACAGGATCTCGGTGTGGTCGGGCGTGGTCGCGGTGCCCAGCGTGGCCACCGCGATCGGCAGGCCGGCCTGGTGCAGGGCGATCACGTCCATGTAGCCCTCGACCACCACGATGCGCGCCAGGCTCTGGTTGGCCTGCTTTACCTGCCACAGGGCGAACAGTTCGCGCCCCTTGTGGAACAGCGGCGTCTCGGGCGAATTGAGGTATTTCGGCGGCGCCTGGCCCGACGCCGGCGCGGCCTGCACCACGCGGCCGCCAAACGCGATCACGCGGCCGCGGCGATCCAGGATCGGAAACATCAGCCGCTCGCGGAAGCGGTCGTACTTGCCGCGATCACCGCTGGCCAGCATGCCCGCCTGATCGAGCAGGTCGCGTCGACGGGTGCTGTTGCCCAGCGCCTTCATCACGCCGTCGTAGCCGGAGGGCGCCCAGCCGATGCGAAAACGCTTGATGGTGTCGGGGTCCAGGCCGCGTTTCTTGCAATACGCCTGGGCGTCGGCGTGGCGTGGCAGTTCACGCTCGTACCAGCTGGCCGCGTCCTCAAGCAAGCTGTAGAGATCGGTCTTGTCCTCGCGCGGTGCGGCGTCGCGGCCCGCTTCGCGCGGCACCGTCATGCCTGCCGTCTGCGCCAATTCCTCCACCGCATCGGGGAATTCCAGGCGGTCGAAGTCCATGATGAACTTGATCGCGCTGCCGCTGACGCCGCAGCCGAAACAGTGGAAGAACTGCTTGGCGGGGCTGACGTAGAACGACGGCGTGCGCTCGTCGTGGAAAGGGCAGCAGGCGGTCCATTCGCGACCGGCCTTCTTCAGCGGCACCCGCCGCTCGACCACGTCGACGATGTCGACGCGGGCAAGCAGTTCATCGATGAAGCTGTCGGGGATCAGGCCGCGCATAAGCGGCCTAGTTTAGTCGGTTGCCGCCGGTGTAGCGCGGATCCTGCCAGTGGGAGCGACTTCAGTCGCGATGCTCTTGTTCTGGAGCTCCAAAGCAGAAGCATCGCGACTGAAGTCGCTCCCACAGCCAAGGCAGGGCATGGTCAGAGGATGTGGAATACGCCGATGACCGCCAGTATCGCCAGCAGGAACAGGATCACGAAACAGGCGAACAGGATCTTGGCGATCGTGGCGGTGGCGCCGGAGACGCCGCCAAAACCCAGCCAGCCGGTGATCAGCGACACGATGGCGAAAATGATGGCCCACTTCAGCATGCGTTTCTCCCACCCATGAGGTCTCGCGCGGCGGTATGCCGGCAGATGCCGTCATGTTTTAGCGGGATCGGCGTGAATGCGGCGCATCGGCGCGCCGCGGCGGGTCAGGGTGCCAGGCGTGCCTTGATCTTGCCGGAGACGACGGCCATGTCGGCGCGGCCGGCGGCCTTGTCCTTCACCGCGGCCACCACCTTGCCCATGTCGCGCGGCGAGCTGGCGCCGGTTTCGGCGATGGCGGCGTCGATCAGCGTGTCGATCTCCGCCTCGCTCAGCTTGGCCGGCAGATAGGCCTCGATCACCACCATCTCGGCGCGCTCGATCGCGGCCAGGTCGTCGCGGTTGGCTGCATCGAACTGGCTGACCGAATCGCGGCGCTGCTTCAGCATCTTTTCCAGCGTGGCCAGCACCATGGCGTCGGTCTGTTCCACGCGCTCATCCACTTCGTGCTGCTTGATCGCGGCCAGCATCAACCGGATCACCCCCAGCCGGTGCTTGTCGCCGCCGCGCATGGCGGTTTTCATGTCGTCGGTAAGCTGTTGCTTGAGCGTCATGGCGAAAGCCTCGTGGGGTAGGGCGAAAAATCGATTTTACGGAAACGGCAAAGCCGGCGTTGCCCCGAGGACAACACCGGCCAATTCGCATCCGAGTGCTTGCGGTGGCTGCGAGCGGCTCTCGTCAAAGAGCTGGCGCCGACCGCGCTTCCTGTGTGCGGACCCACCGACGGGCGGTGGATCGAGACAGGAATCAGTACAGGCGGACTTTGCGCGACACGTCGCGCGACAGGCGGCGCAGGTGACGCTTGACGGCGGCAGCGCGCTTGCGCTTGCGCTCCTGGGTGGGCTTTTCGTAGAACTCGCGCTTGCGCGTTTCAGCCAGGACGCCGGCCTTTTCGCAGGTACGCTTGAAACGACGCAGTGCAATCTCGAACGGCTCGTTCTCGCGAACTTTTACGTTGGGCATGGAAACTCCGAGTGGTAATCTGTCCCGCTGTCGGGACTGTTGGATAGAGCGAGCCGCGAATTATACCGTGGATAACAAAGAATTTTCAAAGCCGGTCAACAACCGGCCAATCCTGGGCATCGAGAGCTCCTGCGACGAGACCGGTGTAGCCCTGCTGCGCTGGGAGCCGGACGCGCCGGGCCGTGGCTTGCTGGCCCACACGCTGTACAGCCAGATCAAGCTGCACGCCGATTACGGCGGGGTGGTGCCGGAGCTGGCCAGCCGCGACCACGTGCGCAAGCTGCTGCCGTTGATCCGCGAGGCGCTGGCCCAGGCGGGCCTCACCGTGCAGGACCTGGGCGGGGTGGCGTATACCGCCGGCCCCGGCCTGGTCGGCGCGCTGCTGGTGGGCGCCTCGGCGGGCCGCGCGCTGGCCTGGGCGCTGGGCGTACCGGCCGTGGGTGTCCATCATATGGAGGGCCACCTGCTGGCGCCGTTGCTGGAGGAAAACCCGCCCGAGCCGCCATTCGTGGCCTTGCTGGTGTCCGGCGGCCATTCGCTGCTGGTGGAGGTCAAGGCGATCGGCCAGTACACCATCCTGGGCGATACCCTGGATGACGCCGCGGGCGAGGCCTTCGACAAGACCGCCAAGATGATGGGCTTGCCCTATCCCGGCGGCCCGGCGCTGGCGAAGCTGGCCGAGCAGGGCACGGCCGGCGCGTTCCGCTTCTCGCGCCCGATGACCGATCGGCCCGGGCTGGATTTCAGCTTCTCCGGCCTGAAGACCCAGGTCCTGCTGGCCTGGCAGAAATCGGACCAGAGCGAGCAGACCCGCGCCGACATCGCCCGCGCGTTCCAGGAGGCGATCGTCGACACCCTGATCATCAAGTGCCGTCGTGCGCTGCAGGCCTGCGGCGCCAAGCGGCTGGTGATCGCCGGCGGCGTGGGCGCCAACCGGCACCTGCGCGCGGAGCTGGCGAAGGCCGGCGAGAAAGACGGTTTCCAGGTGTATTTCCCGCGGCTGGTGTTCTGCACCGACAACGGCGCGATGATCGCGCTGGCCGGCGCCATCCGCCTGGCCAGCGACCAGCATCAGGACGAAACCGTGCAGGTGCGCCCGCGCTGGGATCTGCAGACGCTGCCTGCCGCCTAGCGGATCGTTGTTGTAGGAGCGGCTTCAGCCGCGATGCTCTTGGGGCTGCCCGAAAAGCATCGCGGCTGAAGCCGCTCCTACAGAAGATCGGCGCGGCATCACCACTGCGTGCGCCCGGGCAGCAGGCCCTTCAATTCCGCTTCGGTGAGGTTGCGCCACTGGCCGGGTTTCAGGTGGGCCAGCTTCACGTTGTCGATGCGCACGCGACGCAGCTGGGTGACGCGGTAGCCGAAGGCGGCGGCCATCAGCCGGATCTGCCGGTTCAGGCCCTGGGTCAGCACGATCGAGAAGCCAAACTTGGCGATGCGCCGCACGCGGCAGGGGTTCGTCATCTGGTTGTGGATGCGCACGCCCTTGCTCATGCCGCTGAGGAAGTCGTCGGTGACCGCCTTGTTCACGCCGACCAGGTATTCCTTCTCGTGGTGGTTTTCCGAGCGCAGGATCTCGTTGACGATGTCGCCGTTGCTGGTCAGCAGGATCAGCCCCTCGGAATCCTTGTCCAGCCGGCCGATCGGAAAGATCCGCTGCGGGTGATCCACGAAATCCACGATGTTGCCGTCCACGCCCTGATCGGTGGTGCAGGTGATGCCGACCGGCTTGTTCAGCGCGATGTAGACCGCCTTCTTCGCCGCTGGCGTGGCGGCCAGGATGCGCGCCTTGACGACCTCACCATCCACGCGCACCTCGTCCCCGTCCAGCGCCTTGGCGCCCGTCGTGACCACCTCGCCGTTGATGGTGACGCGCCCGGCCAGCAGCAACTCATCCGCCTCGCGGCGCGAGCACAGGCCAGCTTCGCTGATGTATTTGTTTACGCGCATGGATTAGGGCTGGGATTGGGGATTCGGAATTTGGGATTCGGCAAGGCGCGTTCTCGCGAGCTTGTGGCTTTTGCGAATCCCGAATTCCGAATGCCAAATCCCGGCTTTCAAGACCTCAGCCCCACGCCGCGCTTCAACAGCTGCAGCGCCAGCGCCGAGAGGCCGACCACGAAGCCCAGCATTACCGCGAACGCCACGCCCAGGTGCACGTCGCTGATGCCGAGCACGCCGAAGCGGAAGGCGTTGACCATGTACAGGATCGGGTTGGCGCGCGAGATCGCCTGCCACGGTTCGGCCAGCATGTTGACCGAGTAGAACACGCCGCCGAGGTAGGTCAGCGGGGTCAGGATGAAAGTCGGCACCAGCGCGATGTCGTCGAATTTCTTCGCGTACACCGCGTTGACGAAGCCGGCCAGCGAGAAGATGGTGGCGCCCAGCAGCACCGAGGCGAACGTGATCAGCGGGTGCATCACGTGCAGGTCGGTGAAGAACAGCGCGATCAGCAGCACCAGCACGCCCACCACCAGACCGCGCGCCACCGCGCCGGTGACGTAGCCCAGCAGGATCACCCAGTTCGGCATCGGCGACACCAGCATCTCCTCCACTGCGCGGCTGAACTTGGCGCCGAAGAACGAGCTGGAGATGTTGCCGTAGCTGTTGGTGATGATGCTCATCATCACCAGTCCCGGCACGATGTACTGCATGTAGCTGAAGTGACCCTGGATCGGGCCGATCTTGCTGCCGATCAGCTTGCCGAAGATCACGAAATACAGCGTCATGGTGATCGCCGGCGGAATCAGCGTTTGCGTCCAGATGCGCATGATGCGCACGATCTCGCGGCGCACCAGGGTGTTGAGGGCGACCAGGTTGGCGGTGGTGTTGCTCATGCGCGGATCTCGCTTTTGTTCGATGCGCTCATGCGGCCTGCTCCCCGTCCACCTTCCACCAGCCGCACGAACAGCTCCTCCAGCCGGTTGGTCTTGTTGCGCATCGAGGTCACCATGATGCCGTGCGTGGAGAGCTGCGCGAACAGCGAATTGAGGTCGTGCGAGCGGGCCATTTCGGCCTCCAGCGTGTGGTCGTCGCGGCGGCGCAGGGTGACGTTGGGCAGGTTCGGCAGCTCGTCGGGGATGGTGATCACGTCGAGCACGAAGGTCTCCACGTCCAGCGTCGCCAACAGCCGCTTCATGCTGGTGTTCTCGATGATGGTGCCGTGGTCGATGATCGCGATATTGCGGCACAGCGACTCGGCTTCCTCCAGGTAATGCGTGGTGAGGATCACCGTGGTGCCGGCCGCGTTGATGGCGCTGACGAACTGCCACATCGAGCGGCGGATCTCGATGTCCACGCCCGCGGTGGGCTCGTCCAGGATCAAGAGCTTCGGCTCGTTCATCATCGCGCGGGCGATCATCAGGCGCCGCTTCATGCCGCCGGACAGCGTGCGCGCCTGCATCTGCGCCTTGTCCCACAGGCGCAGCTCCTTCAGGTATTTCTCCGCGCGGCGGGCGGCCTCCTTGCGCGGGATGCCGTAGAAACCGGCCTCGTTGACGCAGATGTCGAACGGCTTCTCGAACTGGTTGAAGTTGATTTCCTGGGGCACCAGCCCGATCAGCCGCATCGCGGCGCTGCGGTCGTCGTTGACCGACACGCCGAACACCTTCGCGTCGCCGCTGGTGGAGTTGACCAGCGAGGAAAGAATGCCGATCAGGGTGGATTTACCCGCGCCGTTGGGGCCGAGCAGGGCGAAGAAATCGCCCGGCTGCACGGTGAGGCTGATGCCCTTCAGCGCTTCCACGCCGTTGCCATAGACCTTGCGCAGGTTGTCGACCACGAGCGCGGGTGCGGAAGAAAGGGACTGCAATGACATGGGCTGCACCGAAAAGGCTAGCCCCTTATTATAGCGGGCTACATCCTGCCGTCTGGCCGTGCCAGAAGCACACACCGTTTCCGGAATCACCATGGCCGATCACTTCCAGCTCCGCCTCGTCGACAGTCACATGCTGGCCTCCGCCGTACGCCACCTGGTGTTCGAGCGGGTCGACGGGCAACCGCTGGCGTTCACGCCCGGCCAGTTCCTGCAGATCCATTTCCATTACGACGACGGCACGGCCACCAAGCGCAGCTATTCAGTGGCCAGCGTGGGCGACGGCAGTTCGCCGGTGTCGCGCATCGAGATCGCCGTGAGCTACGTGGAAGGCGGTGCGGCCACCAGGCTGCTCGGCGACCTGCCCGTCGGCGGCATCGTGGACGCCAGCGGCCCCTACGGCCGTTTCTGCCTGCAAGCCACCGACACGCATCCGCGCTACCTGCTGCTGGCCACCGGCACCGGGGTTACGCCTTACCGCGCCATGCTGCCGCAGATCGAGCAATTGCTGGCGCGCGGTGAGCGCGAGGTCGTGTTGCTGTATGGCGCGCGCAACGAAACCGAGCTGCTCTACGGCGAGCAATTCGAGGCGTTCGCGCAGACGCACCCGGGCTTTTTGTTCCACGGCTGCCTCAGCCGCGAGGCGCGTGCCGTGCCGCGTCCCGGCGATCGCAGCGGCCACGTGCAGAACGTGCTGGCCGAGCTGGGCCCCGCCGCCGAGCGCGACATCGCCTACCTCTGCGGCAACCCCAACATGGTCGACGCCGCCTTCAGCGCGCTGAAGGAATTCGGCCTGCCGGTGTCGCAGATCAGGCGCGAGAAATACATCTCGTCGCGTTGAGAGGCGTTTCGTATCGATCGGAATGGCCTTGGCATGGCGATGGCGCGATGACCTCCGCACCCTTTCGCGTCATGTAAAGTTTGCTTGACACCACGATCGTGGTGCTTCTAGTCTTGTGTCAAGTTTACTTGACATAGGTGGAGGCATGGCCATGAACAAGATCGGATATCGGATGATGGTCCCGCTGTTGCTCGGGTTCGCGGCATGGCTGTCGCATGGCCCCGCGTATGCGCAACCGCTCGCGGCGACAGGCAAGGTCGGCACGCTGAAAGTCGAACGCCATGGCAACCATGGCCAACCAGTGATCCTGATTCCCGGGCTGGAGGGCGGGCCGTGGGTGTGGGAGCGGACGATTCGGGCGCTGCAAAACGACCACGTGGTGTATGCGGTGACGCTGGCCGGGTTTGATGGCGTGCCGCCTCCGGCCGGCGGCGGCAACCTGTTCGATCAGGCGGATGCGTCGCTGAAGCAGTTGATCGAGCGGCGGAAGATCGACAAGCCGGTGCTGGTGGGCCACAGCTTGGGCGGCACGCTGGCGTTGCGCTTTGCCGGGGAGCATCCGCAAATGATTTCCGGCGTGGTGGCGGTCGACGGGTTGCCCGTCTTCCCCGGCATGGAGTGGATGGGCGTGGATCAGCGCAAGGCCATGGCCGCGCGGATACAGCAGCAGGTGGCCGCGCTCTCGCCCGGGCAGTTTGCGGCGCAGTCGCTGGCCTACATGCAGAACGTCGGGGTGATCGATCCGCAACTGGCCGCGCGCTATGCGCCAATGAATGCGCGCAGCGACATCAAGGCCAGCGCGCAGTACATGGCAGAAGACATGGCGGCCGATTATCGCCCGCTGTTGAAGAATGCGAACGTGCCGATCCTGGAGATCTCGCCGTACAACGCGCCGGACTTCAGTCAGCCACCGAAGGCGATGAGCGAAGCGCAGAAGACCGCATACTACGAGGGCCTGCTGGCACAGGCTCCGCAGGCGAAAGTGGTCTCGATCTCGCCTTCGCGGCATTTCGTGATGCTCGACCAGCCGACGGAATTCCAGCAGACGCTGGATGGCTTCCTGGCAGCGCTGGGAGACTAGGCCATGATTGCCAGCATGGAAGATGACAGGAGCCGCCGCATGTCCGGACCATCGAAATCACCGTCGAAACTCACCAACCGCCGCGCACTGGCGATGATGGGGGGCGTGGCCGTACTTTGCGCCTTGCCCTGTCTGCTCGCGGGTATGCTCACCGGTCGCCGCTGGCTGGTCACCCTGGGCCTTGTGGTTGCCGCCACCGGTGCAGCGTGGCTGCTGTGCGCACGCTTCGCCCGCGAGGAGGTGATGCGCCCGGTGCATGTGCGCTACCTGCGCGAATTTTTTCCGGCGATGGCGGGCTATGTGGTGCTGATGATGGTGTCCGGCGCGCTGGTGCCCCGCATGGAAAGTGTCGCCGCACGGGCGGCGCTGGCTGCGCTGCCGCTGCTGCCGATCGCGCTGCTGGTTCGCGCCATGGTTCGCGTGCTGCGCGACCAGGACGAACTGGAGCGGCGTATCGACCTGGAGGCCATCGCGATCGCCGCAATGTCGACGGCATTCGGCTTCTTCAGTTTCGGCCTGCTGCCGCTGGCGGACATCGGGTGGCAGGTGAGTGGCCATACGGTCGCGGTCTGGGTGATGCCGTGCCTTTTCGCCATCTTCGGTATCACCAAGCCGCTGGTCGCCAGGCGTTACCGCGACCGTGAATAACCATGTCCGCGAATTGCGTGGTGACCAGGGCTGGTCGCAGGCGGAAATGGCCGAGCGGCTGGACGTCTCGCGGCAAACCGTCAACGCGATCGAAACCGGCAAGTACGATCCCAGCCTGCCGCTGGCGTTCAAGATTGCCGCCCTGTTTGGCCGCCCGATCGAATCGATCTTCGATCCGGGCGAATGAGGGCCTGTCCATGAGCAACCCCGCGATGACGATGTACGGCGAAAGCATGGCCTACAGGCCCGAGCGGTCAACGCGCCGCCATGCCGCCATCATTCCTTTCCGGTCCCACGAGGAGCCCATGCCATGAAGCTCGCACCCCGTACCGTGTTTCGCATCGTGCTCGCCGCAGCGGGCCTGGGCTGGTTCGCCTGGAGCTATTTCCATACGGATCAGGCGCCATCCGACGCCACGGCTTCGACCGCTGCCAGTACCCAGCCCACCGCCCCCAGCGTGCCGCAAAAGCCGCGCACCTGGCGGCTGGGCTCGCTCACGCTGACCGCCTGCGAATTGCCGCAGCCGAATACCGGGCTGTCCAGCGCGGCGTGGTGTGCACCGTTCGAGGTGCCGGAAAACCGCGCCGACCCACGCAGCCGCAAGATCAGCCTGAACCTGGCGGTGATTCGTTCGGCGGCGCAGCTGCCGGCGAAAGACATGGTGGTGCTGCTGGCCGGTGGCCCCGGCCAGGCCGCCACGGAAAGCTGGTCCGGGGTGGCGAATGCGCTCGATCCGCTGCTGGCGCACCGCAACGTGCTGCTGCTGGACCAGCGCGGCACCGGCCATTCCAATCCGCTCAGCTGCAAGGGGCCGGAGCAGGCGGCCACCGACGAAAAGGTGGGCTTCGACCCGGAGGCGTTGCGGGCGGAAACGGCGCGTTGCCTGCAGCAGGTGCAGGCGCGTGCCGATCCGCGTTACTACACCACCACCATCGCGGTGCAGGATCTGGAAGACGTGCGCCGTGCGTTGGGTTCGCCACGTTTCGATCTGGTCGGGGTGTCCTACGGCACCCGCGTGGCGCAGCAATACGCCATGCATCATCCGGACGCGATCCGCAGCCTGGTGCTCGATGGCGTGGTGCCCAACCCGCTGGTGCTGGGGGAGGATTTTGCGCAGAACCTCGACGCGGCCCTGAAGCTGCAGTTCGCCCGCTGCACGGCGCAACCTGCCTGCAAGGCGCGTTTTGGCGACCCGTACCAGACGCTTTATCAACTGCGCGATGCGCTGCGCGCCAACCCGCACAAGGTGAGTTTTCGCGACCCGCAGAGCTACCAGAGCGTGCAGCGCGTGCTGAGCGAGGATTCGCTGGCCAGCGTGGTGCGCATGTTCGCCTACACGCCGCTCACCGCCGCGCTGCTGCCGCTGTCGATCGACGCGGCCGCGCACGGCGACGTGGGACCGCTGCTGGGCCAGGCGAAACTGCTGCAGGGCGACCTGGTCGATTCGATGGATGGCGGCATGCAGTCGTCGGTGATCTGCAGCGAGGATGCCGATCTGCTGCGCCCGCGCCCGCAGGATGAGGACACCATCCTGGGCACGCGGATGATCACCGCGTTGCAGGCGGTGTGCACCGTGTGGCCGCGGGGCACGCGGCCGGCCGATTTCCACCAGCCGTTGCGCAGCGCCACGCCGGCCTTGCTGCTGTCGGGCCAATACGATCCGGTGACACCGCCGGCGTATGGCGAGGCCGTGCTGAAGGGGCTCACCGACGCGCGCCACCTGGTGCTCAAGGGCCAGGGTCACAACGTGATGGGGGCCGGCTGCGCGCCGCGGCTGGTGAAAAAGTTCATCGAGGATCTGCAGCCGAAGGCGCTGGACGCCAGTTGCCTGGACCGGTTGCAGGCCCCGCCGCTGTTCATCGATTTCAACGGTTCAACACCTTAAGGGAGCGCCGCCATGATCGAAGTAAAGGATCTGCACAAGGCATTCGGCGACGTGCGCGCCGTGGATGGTGTCGGCTTCAGCGCCCGCGATGGCGAGATCACCGGCCTGCTGGGCCCCAACGGCGCCGGCAAGACCACCACGCTGCGCATGCTCTACACGTTGATGACGCCCGACCGCGGCCAGGTGCTGGTGGACGGCATCGACGCCGCCGTCGATCCGCTGGCGGTGCGTCGCCGGCTGGGCGTGCTGCCGGATGCGCGCGGGTTGTACAAGCGCCTCACCGCGCGCGAGAACATCGACTATTTCGCACGCCTGCAAGGCCTGCCCGAGGACGAGCTGCGCACGCGCCGCGAAGCGCTGGTGCAGGCGCTGGAGATGGGTGACATCGCCGACCGCCGCACCGAAGGCTTCTCGCAAGGCCAGCGGGTGAAGACCGCGATCGCCCGCGCGCTGATCCACGATCCCGGCAACGTAATCCTCGACGAACCCACCAACGGGCTGGACGTGATGGCCACCCGCGCGCTGCGCCAGTTCATGCTGAAACTGCGCGCCGAAGGCCGTTGCGTGCTGTTTTCCAGCCACATCATGCAAGAGGTGGGTGCGCTGTGCGATCGCATCGTGGTGATCGCCCGCGGCCGTGTGGTGGCCGATGAAACACCCGATGCGCTGCGCGCGCAAACCGGTGAAGCGAACCTGGAGGATGCCTTCGTGAAAATCATCGGCAGCGACGAGGGCCTGGCCGCATGAATGCCATCCAGCCCACCCGCGTACGCCGCAGCCGCGCGTTCGTCACCGTGTTCCTGAAGGAAGTGCGCGAGAACCTGCGCGATCGCCGCACCCTGATCAGCGCCTTCGTCACCGGCCCGCTGCTGACCCCGCTGATCTTCGTGATGCTGATCAGCGTGTCCATCCACCGCCAGCTGGACAAGGCCGAGCAGCCGCTGAAAGTGCCGGTGATCGGCGCGCAGTACGCACCCAACCTGATCGATGCGCTGAAAGCCGGTGGCATCGTGCCGCAGCCGGCCATTGCCGACCCCGAAAAAGCCGTGCGCGAACAGGAGGCCGACCTGGTGCTGCGCCTCAGCGCCGAGTACCCCAAGGCCTGGCGCCAGGGCGAGCCGGTGCAGGTGGAAATGATCTACGACTCCTCGCAGCGCGATGCCGGCGGTTCGGTGGACCGCGTAAACCAGCTGGTGCAGTCGTACGCACGCCAGCAAGGCGTGATGCGGCTGGTGGCGCGCGGCCTGTCACCCGGTACGGCGTGGCCGGTGCAGGTGGCGCGGCGCGACCAGGCCACGGCGGAATCGCGAGCGGTGCTGCTGTTCAACATGCTGCCGTACCTGTTCGTGCTGACCATCTTCATCGGCGGCATGTACCTGGCGATCGACCTCACGGCGGGCGAGCGCGAGCGGCAATCGCTGGAGCCGCTGTTCGCCAACCCGGTGCCGCGCTGGAAAATCCTGCTGGGCAAGCTGGCCGCGATCTGCGCGTTTTCCACCGCGAGCCTGCTGATCTGCCTGCTGGCGTTCTCGCTGGTGGGGCGCTTCCTGCCCACCGACAAGCTGGGCATGGAGATCAACCTGGGCTGGCACTTCGCCGCCAACGTGTTGCTGCTGCAATGGCCGATGATCGTGTTGCTGGCGGCGTTGCAGTCGCTGGTGGCCGCGTTCGCCAAGAGCTATCGCGAGGCGCAGACCTATCTGTCGCTGTTGATGATGCTGCCGATCCTGCCCAGCATCCTGCTGATGGTGATGCCGGTCAAACCACAGGACTGGATGTACGCCGTGCCGCTGCTGGGCCAGCACCTGGGCATCATCGACCTGCTGCGCGGCACCGGCGTGGCGCCGATGCACATGCTGTTGTGTCTGGCGGGTACCGCGGCGGCCGCACTGGTGGCGGTGGCGATCGGCATGCAGTTGTACCGCTCGGAGCGGTTGGCCATTTCCGGCTGAACAGCGCGCGTCCGCATGCGATCACCATCGCATTGCGGACACCGGCGCAGGCGATACCATGGCCCTTTCGCCGGAGGACTTTCCATGTATCGACGCCTGCTCCCGTTGTGCCTGCTGCTCGCGCTGGCGGGCTGTTCATCCGGCCACGATGCGGCGCCGATCGCACCGGTGTCGAAAGAGGAACTGGCGCCGGCCCCTGCCAGCTCGGCGCCGGCCACGGCCGCGAGTGCGGCCGCCGCGACGGCGGAAGAGGGCAGCGTGGCGCAGCGCCTGGCCAGCTACGCGCCGGTGAAACTGGAAGCCGACCTGTCCGCGTTCAACAAGCGCCAGAAGAAGATGATTGCCCTGCTGGTCGAGGCGGCCGACAGCATGAACGCGATCTACTGGCGCCAGTCGTGGGGCGACAAGGATGCGCTGATGAGCCGGATCACCGACCCGGCCACGCGCGAGTTCGCCCAGCTCAACTACGGCCCGTGGGATCGGTTGAACAACGACAAGCCCTTCGTCGGGGGCATCGAAGAGCGACCGCCCGGCGCGCAGTTCTATCCGGCCGACATGACTCGCGAGCAGTTCGACCAGTCGCCGCTGAAAGACAAGACCTCGCTGTACACCCTGCTGCGCCGCGATGCGCAGGGCCAGCTGATCACCGTGCCCTATCACGAGGCGTACAAGGCCGAGCTGCAGAAAGCCGCCGGCCTGCTGCGCGAGGCCGCCAAGCTGGCGCAGGACGCGGGCTTCAGGAAATACCTCACGCTGCGCGCCGACGCGTTGCTTGACGACAACTACCAGCCCAGCGACCTGGCCTGGATGGACATGAAGAAAAACCCGATCGACATCGTGATCGGCCCGATCGAAACCTACGAAGACCAGCTCTACGGCTACAAGGCCAGCTACGAATCCTACGTGCTGATCAAGGACCAGGCCTGGAGCGCCAAGCTGGCGCGCTTCGCCAAATACCTGCCCGAGCTGCAGCGAGGCCTGCCCGTGCCCGACCGCTACAAGGCGGAAAAGCCTGGTTCCGATGCCGACCTCAACGCCTACTTCGCGGTGTACTACGGCGGCGACGCCAACGCGGGTGCCAAGACCATCGCCATCAACCTGCCCAACGACGAGCAGGTGCAGCTGAAAAAGGGTACGCGCCGGCTGCAGCTGGAAAACGTGATGAAGGCGAAGTTCGACACCATCATGCTGCCGATCGGCAAGCTGCTGATCGCCGACGACCAGCAGCAGAACCTCACCTTCGACGCGTTCTTCCAGAACACCATGTTCCACGAGGTGGCGCACGGGCTGGGCATCAAGCAGACGCTGGACGGCAAGGGCACGGTGCGCAAGGCGCTGAAGGATCAGGCCTCCAGCTTCGAGGAAGGCAAGGCCGATGTGCTGGGCCTGTACATGGTGACCAGGCTGGCCGGGAAGGGCGAGCTGGACAAGACCAAGTTGATGGACAACTACGTCACCTTCCTGGCCGGCATCCTGCGCTCGGTGCGTTTCGGCGCCAGCGATGCGCACGCACGGGCAAACATGGTGCGCTTCAACTATTTCAAGCAGGCGGGCGCGTTCACGCGCGACGACAAGACCGGCCGCTACCGCGTCGATTTCGACAAGATGACCGCCGCGATGAGCTCGCTGTCGACCAAGCTGCTGACCATCCAGGGCGATGGCGACTACGACGCGGCCAAGCAGCTGACCGACCAGCTGGGCGCGGCCGATGCGAAGCTTGCGGGTGATTTGAACCGGTTGGCCGAGGCGAACATCCCGGTCGATATCCGCTTCGAGCAGGGCCTGGACGTGTTGGGGCTGGCCAAGCCTTGATTCCTTCCCCCGCAAGCGGGGGAAGGGACGGTATAGCGCTTCCATTCCTGGCCCGAATTTTTCACACCCTCTGAGGTGTATGCCGGCGATTCAGTGCAGCGGTGTGAGCCGCAGTACCTCGGGGTCGTCGGCGTGATCGAGCAACAGCCGCCGCACGCGGTCCTGCCAGGCCTGGCCGAATGCCGTGCGTTGTGCCGCGGTGGCGGCCGGGTCGAGTGCCGCGCCCATCAATTCGCGCAGTTGCGGCGCTGGCGGTATGCGGCTCAGGTCCAGTTCGACGGACACGGCGTTGCCGTTGTCGCGACGATGGAACTGCACGGCGCTGGCGCCCCGCACTGCGGCGTAACTGAGCAGCGATTGCCGCACGAAACGTCCGCCGATGCCGTGGAAACCATTGCTGGCGGCCGCGCCGGTGATCAGCGTCAACACCTGCGCGGTGACGCCGGTGACACCTTCGTCTTCCGCCGCCGGCATGCGCACGCAGATGCCACCGCGCTCGGCCGGCTGGTCCGGATACAACGCGCGCAATGCCGCGCGCGCCATCAGGTAGGCACCGGCTACGGTGGGGCAGGAGTGGCCGGCCAGGCGCACGGCATCAACGTAGCCGTAGTCGATCAGGCCGTCGTCGGCGGCACCCAGCAGGGCGGCCAGCGGATCGTGCATCGCGATGCGCGGGGCTTCGTCGTAGAACGCGGGGTAATGCATCGCGGCGCTCACTCGATCGGCAGGCCGACGATGCCGAAGTCGATCACGATCGCACCGGGGTCGCGCTGGCGGTAGGTCACGGTGAGGTTTTCGCCGAGGCGGTCGTTCAATTGCGCGATCAGCGGGATCGGGTCGTGGTCGTTGATGAAGCGCATCGTCTCGCCCGAGCGCAGCACGCCGATGGCGGCGAAGATGGCCGAATGGCGGAAACGCCGGGCCACGCCGCGTGCGTCGAACGTGTGGACATTGGCTTCGGGTAGGGCGTCGATAGACATGGTGTTGATACCTCGTTGCAGGAGGTCATCAACATACGCCGCGATCCGCGCCGGGCCCCTGATCTGGATCAGCGGGGCCGCGCTCGCGGTTTACAGCTTGTACGCGCGGTGGATCGCCACTACGCCGTTGGTGAGGTTGCGCACCTCGACCTTGCCGAAGCCGGCGCGTTCCATCATCCCCTTCAGCGTTTGCTGGTCGGGGTGCTTGCGGATCGATTCGGCCAGGTACTGGTAGCTGTCGGCGTCGCCGGCAAACAGGCGGCCCAGTTTCGGCAGCACCTTGAACGAGTGGAAGTCGTAGAGCTTGTTGAACAGCTCGTTCTGCACCCGCGAGAACTCCAGCACCAGCAGGCGGCCGCCGGGCTTGAGCACGCGGCAGATGTCGGCCAGCGCCTTGTCCTTGTCGGTGACGTTGCGCAGGCCGAAGGCCATGGTCACCGCGTCGAAGCTGTTGTCGGGAAACGGCAGCGCCTCGGCGTTGAGCTGCGCCCAGCGCAGGCCGGACACCAGCCCGCGGTCGGTCAGCCGGTCGCGGCCCACACCCAGCATGGCGGCGTTGATGTCGCCCACCACCACTTCACCGTCCGCGCCCACCACCGGCTTCAGCAGCGCGGCGATGTCGCCGGTGCCGCCGGCCAGGTCCAGCACGCGATCGCCGCGGCGCACGCCGCTGATCGCCACGAAATGCCGCTTCCACAGCCGATGCACGCCGAACGACATCAGGTCGTTCATCAGGTCGTAACTGCGCGCCACCGAGGTGAACACCTGGCCCACCAGCTTCTGCTTGTCGCCGACGGGTACGTCGCGGAAACCGAAATGGGTGGTTGGCGTGGGAGCGGGTGTGGGCTGGTCGGTCATGGGGTGCGATGTTACAGGATGGGTTGAAGTGGTTATGGGAAAAGCGCCCCCTTCCGCCCTTTCGGGCACCTTCCCTCGCGAAGCGGGGGAAGGAAGCTGGCTGTTTCGAGGAGGCCCGGATACTTCCTTCCCCCGTTTACGGGGGAAGGTGCCCGAAGGGCGGAAGGGGGCCGCTCTTGAAGCCAGCGCTACGCCGCCTGCTCCGCCGCGTCGCCGCCCGCCGGCGGCTCCTTCTCGCCAGCGCCCTGCGTGATCTTCAGGATTGAGTGGCGCACATCGCGCGACAGGATCACCCGCGCGTCGCGCACCATGCCTTCCAGCGCGTTGTCGTAATCGAGCTTGCCGCCTTCGTCGGTCCACACGACGCGCTGCTCGCGCAGTTTCTGGATGAAGCCGCGGAACAGCGCCTTGTCGAAGAACTCCGGCGCGGACAATTCGTTGAGCAGGCCCAGCCGCTGCGCGGTGAGGGTGCAGGTGGTTTCCAGCTCGGCGCCGGTGATGGTGTGCGGGCCGTGTTTGGCCAGCGCCGCCAGGGTGATGTAGTAGCGCTCGAACGCCTGCAGCAGGCCGCGCGCGATCACCTTCAGCTGGAAGGCGCTGTCTTCCTGACCCGGGCCGCGCTCGACCGTGCGGCCGTCGCTGCGCGATTCCAGCAGGCCGCGGCGGATGAAGAAGTCCAGCGTGGCTTCCAGTTGCGCTGCGAAACCGTCGCTGTCCCACGGCAGGAACAGCTCGCTCTGGATGAACGGGTAGATCAGCGTGCCCAGCCGCACCACGGTCGCGCGCGCCATGCGCCGGTTGTTGAGGAAGCAGCAGGCCACCCACGCCGCGGTAGCGGTGAGGTGCAGCACGTTGTTGCGGAAATAGCTCAGCAGCACCGCCTGCTCGCCGCTCACCGTCAGCACGTCGCCCAGCGGGTGCTTGACCCGCTGGATCCAGGCCATCTGCTCGCCGTAGGCGATGATCCCGGCGGGGTTCATCGGGGTCAGCGTGACGCGGTCGGAGTAGGGCAGTTCCTCCAGCAGCGCCTTGCTCAGTTCCAGTTGTGCCAGCAGGTCGCTCTCGGCCATCGCGTGCTTGGGCGTGGCCAGCAGCACCAGCGCTAGCAGGTTGATCGGGTTGACGTCGGCGGCGCGGTTGATGTTGACCTGGATGCGCTCGGCCACCTGGTCGACCACGTCGTTGAGCCATTCGGGGCGGGCGTCCGGGTCGCCGCTGGCGGCGCGCCAGTCGGTGCCGGTGGCGTCCAGCAGCGGGTTCAGTTCGATCGGCTCGCCGAAGTTCAGCGCCACATGGCCGTAGCGCTGGCGCAGCACCTTCAGGCCGCGCAGGAGGCCCAGCAGGGATTCCTTCTCCTTCGGCTTGCCGCTGAGTTCGCCGGCGTAGGCGTTGCCTTCCATCAGCTTTTCGTAGCCGATGTAGACCGGCTGGAACAGCACCGGCCGGCGCGGCGCGCGCAGGAAGGCGCGTATGGTCATCACCAGCATGCCCGCGCGCGGCGCCAGCAGGCGGCCGGTACGCGAGCGGCCGCCTTCGATGAAATATTCCATCGGCACGCCGCGGTCGATCAGCTGCGCCAGGTATTCGTTGAACACCACCGAATACAGCGCATTGCCCTTGAAACTGCGGCGCATGAAGAACGCGCCGCCGCGGCGCAGGATCGGCCCGATCACCGGCAGGTTGAGGTTCACGCCCGCGGCGATGTGCGGCACCACCACGCCAGACACGTGCAGCTGGTAGCTCAGCAGCAGGTAATCGGCGTGGCTGCGGTGGCAGGGCACGTAGATCACTTCGTGGCCGGGCGCCACCGCGCGCGCCTTGTCGAAGTGGTGCATGGCAATACCGTCGTACAACTTGTTCCAGAAGCTGGACAGCACGAACGACGCCGAGCGCACCACCGGGTGCGAGTAGTCGGCGGCGATCTCCAGCAGCATCTTGTGCGCCTTGCGCCAGGCCTTGGCGTGGCTGATCTTTTCCTTGGCGGCGCTGGCGGCGATCGCCGCGCGCACCGGCTCGGCATTGAGTACCGAATCGACCACGGTGCGCCGGTGCGACAGGTCCGGCCCCACCACGGCAGTGCGGATGCGGCGGAAATGGGTACGCAACACGCGGGCGATCTTGCGCGCGAAACGCTCCGGCGCGATGTCGCCAGATTCGTCCAGCACCTTGCGCAGCGACACCGGCGCGGAAAACTGCACCACCGTGTCGCGGCCATTCAACAGCAGCGCCAGCAGCCGGCGAAAGCTGCCGACCATCACCCAGTTTTCCGAAAACAGCACGCGGAACCAGCCGGTGTCGCGGTTGGGTGCGCGGCCCACGTAGATCGATACCGGCACGATCTGGATGTCACGCTCGGGGAAGCCCTCGAGTGAGTGCACCAGTTGGCCCAGTGGTTCGTTCGGCGTGCGGCTGCGGATGCGGCCGAAGATCCAGCCGTCGCGGCGCGCCAGCGCAAACACCGAGCGCCGCCGGCGGGTGCCGGCCAGCGGCTGCATCGGGCTGGGCAGGCCCGCCTCGCGGCAGGCGCGCTGCAGGATCAGGGCGTCGGAAAAGCCGTCGCGCTCGATCGCGTAGCAGACGGGCACGCCCGCCTGCAGCAAGGTCGCCGGTTCGGCCGGGTCGCGGCGGATGCGCACCCAGGACTGCAACAACTGCCCGGCCAGGGTGAACCACCAGGGTGCACGGCTGCGCGGGGCGTCCGCGTTTGAATGATTTGGCATCCGCCTATTCTAAACGGTTGCGCCGATCAGTCCGTGTGAGCGGTGCTGCCGGCCGGTGCCGGCTCGGCGGTTGCCGCGTTGTCTTCGTGCTGCTGATGCGACTGGCGGGCGTTCTTCAGCATGCTTTCGCTGTACCAGCGGCCGTCGACCTCGACCATCGCGGTTTCGGTGGAGAGCGGCTTGCCCAGCAGGGTGTAGTCGATCTTCACCTTCGCGTGGCCGTCCTTGTTCTCCAGCTCGCTGAGCTTGATCGAATCGAGCGTGTCATCCACCGACAGGCCGTAGATGGCCAGCAACTGCTTGGCGCCGTCATAGCCGGTCGCGTATTTCTTCATGGCGGTGTCGAAATCCATCGCGCGCAGCTCTTCCGGGCTTTTCAGGTCGAGCTGGCGCGCGGTGGTGACGGCCACGTGCACGGCCTGTTTCGCCTTGGCCTGGTCGAACCATGGGGTCTTCTGCGCCCACGGCGCCAGCACGTCGACCACCGCATTGGCCTGGGTCTTCTGCTGCGCATCCAGCGTGGTGTTCTGCGCAATGCCGCGCTTGACCAGGGCGTCGCCCATGCTGATCAGCACCGGCAGCTGATCCTTGTACTGCTGCTCCATCTGGGTCAGCTTGGGCTCCAGCTCGGCGTACAGCTTTTGCTCGGCATCGGGCGCGGTGAATTTCTGCAGTGTCTCGTTGAAGCGGGCGCGGTCCTGCTCGGTGATCGGCGGCTGGTTGGGGTCGCGCTTGCTCCAGTCGGCGCGCAGCGTGGCGTAATCCGCCGGCGGCAGTGCGTGCTTCCACAGGCCGGCAAGGTCGCCCTTCTTCAGCAGCTCGACCGAACTCTGCACGGAAGCTACCGGCGTGCTGCCGCCGGGCTGGGTCGGATCGTCCTTGCCATGGCAGCCGGCCAGGACGAACGCGGCCAGCAACGGCAGCAGGGCGTGACGAACAAGGGTGATGCGCATGGGCGGATTCTCGCGGTGGGTGGCAGCAGGGCGAAACGCCGGTGCGCGCCGTGACCGGGCAGGTTAAGGGCCGGCGCGATGCGGAACAAGGGCGGGCGGAGTTTTCATCCCCTGCGCCAGCCTGGCGCCCGTGGCAGGCTTCCGGGCGGCTATTCGTCGCTCAGCGGCGAAAACGGACGTAAGCGCGTTTGGCCAGGTAAAGGAGATGGCCCGTGAGGCCGCCGTCCTGGGCTTTGCGCAAGGAGGTGTTCTCGGCATACAGCAGGCGGATATGGCCGTCACGCTGATCGATCATGGACTTGATCAGGGCGGCGTCGGCAGCGGTCAGTGTGTGCCCTTCGGTGAGATGCTCGGGGAGCTGCCGATTGACGTAATACGTGGTATGCCGATCGGCGGTTTCATCGGCGGGCCGATCCTTCGTGTAGAAATACAAGGCAATCGAACGACGCGTGATCCCGGCATGCTCCGGTGGCACCTGGATCCTGTCGAACGCATGCCACGACCGCTCGGATGTCTCGAAAATCACGCAGCGGTTGAAAGCCGGCCCGATCGACCGGGCCGGCGTGACATTCTTGGCCGGATCGTCGAACAACTCCAGCTTGCCACCCCAGGCGCCATCCCACTGCGGATTGAGGTAGACGATCAGGTTGAGGCGGCGATGCCAGCGCTCGCTGGGATGGAAGTTGAAGTCCACATGCGGGTCGAGGCTCATCCCGTTGCGGTTCTCGTGCGTGCCGCCGCCGAGATACCACGGGTCGTAGAGAAGGCCGTCGATGCCGGTGATCTTGCCGATGGCCTGCAGGAACGCCGGACTTTTTATCGCGTCGTCCAGTTGCTGGTAGGCCGGCCCCACGGCGCGGATCTTGTCCAGCGTCGATTTGCCACCGGGCTTCCCGTCGTCGCCGATGTGGTTGCCGCGGTTGAAGTCGGGAAAGCTGGCCAGCAACGCGTTGGCGAAGGATGCGTCGAGGAAGTCGTCGATGACTACGTGGGGAAACGGCGGATTGCCCCGGAACTGCGCCTGCAGCTCTTCCGCGGACGCGAGCACGCTGGGATTGAGGATCGTGGTGCCCGGCTGTCTGTCCATGCGTTCGTCAACTGAGTGCGAACGCGTATTGTAATGGCGCCGACCGCTGCAGCAGGCGCGGCCCAAAAAGAAAACCCCGCGGGCTGGAGCCTCACGGGGAAATCCGGCAAAACCGGATGGGAAACGGCCTCGTCTGCAAACTCGCGGTGAGCAGGATCGGCAAGGCAGATATTACTTTGGTGTGAAAGTTAAGGCAACGCTTGTCTATTGTTACGTAACATGTTGATTTTGATTGGCGTGTTCGATCAGTAGCGCAGCGCCTCGATTTTCTGCCGCCGACGCTGCTGTCGCGGAGCGCTCCACTGGTCGTGAAAAAGCGCCGATTCCCACGCGCCGTAGGTGGCGTTGGGCAGCACGAACCAGCGCGTGCCGATCCACGGCAGGTAGCGGACCATGGCCTGGGGGCGCGCGGTCCGATCGGTGGGGAAGTCGGCGAAGTCGCCGAGCTGGTCGCCCAACTGCATCAGCACCCGGTAATGCCGGCTCACCTGTTGGCGGCGGCAGCTCTTGTCGCTGCCCACCTGGGTGCATCCAGCCACCACCGTGCCCAGACCCAGGAACGCGTCCGGCCCGGAAACCGGCAGGCCGACCTTGCGCAGGTTGGCCAGCGTCACCTGGTCCAGCTCGCGGCTGCGGTTGGAGATGTAGATCACCGCGATGCCATGGCTGGCGGCGAATTTCGTGAACGCGACCGCACCCGGCAACGCGCGGGCGCTTTCCTCGCGGCACCAGGCTTGCCAGCTTGCCTCGTCGTACTCCTTGCCGCTGCGCACCAGGCGCGCCGCGTAGGGCGAGTTGTCCAGCACCGTCTCGTCGATATCCAGCACCACGGCGGGCGGCAGTTGCGCCAGCGGCGCGACCCGGTCGGAACTCGCCAGTGCATCCCACTGCGGATCGTTCAAGGCGGCGAGCAATTGTGATTGCGCATCGCGATAGGTCTGCAGGTAGATCAGGTCGTGCTCGATGGCCGTCTGGCTCCACGCCACCGCGTTGAGGTTGTCATCGGCCGGCACCGTGGCCGTCGGCACCGGTACGCTGGCGCAACCGGCCAGCAGGGCAAACGCGAGCAAGCCGGCGGGGAGACGAAGAGTCATGGCGTTCCTGAAGCGTGGAGTGAAGCCGCCATGATCGCCGAACCGGTGGGTGCGAAACATCGGCCGATCGGCATGCATCGGTCCGCCAGGCGAAGCCCGTCCAGGCATTACACTGGCCGCCCCACCTCGCAGTGATATGCATGGATCCCGCGTCGTCCTTCCCCTCGCCGCCCGTCTGGCGCCCGCCGTCCCCGATGTTGCGCAAGATCAGTTACGTGCTGGCCGCCATCGCCTTGCTGCTGGTGGTGGAGTTGCACCTGTTGCCCGCGCTGCTGGGTGGCTTGCTGGTGTTCGAGCTGGTGCAGTCGATGACGCCGCTGCTGGGCCGGCGCATCTCCGGCGACCGCGCCCGCGTGGTGGTGGTGGCCCTGCTGGGTGCGCTGGTGGTGGGGCTGTTGCTGCTGCTGATCCTGGGCGCCATCAGCTTTTTCCGCGCCGAGATCGGTAACCCCGAGCTGCTGTGGCAACAGCAGCTGATGCCGCTGGTGCAGAAGGCCCGCCAGCAACTGCCCGCGGTGCTGATCAACCACCTGCCCGACAGCGTCGACGACCTGCGGGTCAGCGTGATGGAGCTGACCCACCGGCACGCCGGCACCTTGCGTCTGGCAGGCAAGGAGGCGGCGCGTACCTTCGTGCATGTGCTGATCGGCCTGGTGCTGGGCGCCATCATCGCGCTCAGCCGCACCCGGCCGGCGCATCAGGTCGGGCCGCTGGCTGCCGCACTGAGCCTGCGCTGCCGCCGCCTGGCCGACGCGTTTCACAACATCGTGTTCGCCCAGGTCAAGATCTCGCTGATCAACACCGTGTTCACCGCGGTCTTCCTGCTGGGCGTGATGCCGTTGTTCGGCGTGCACGTGCCGCTGGCCAAGACGCTGGTGGTGGTGACCTTCATCGTCGGCCTGCTGCCGGTGGTCGGCAACCTGATCTCCAACACCGCCATCACCATCGCCGGGTTGTCGGTATCGCTGGGCGTGGGCCTGGCGGCGCTGGTCTTCCTGATCCTGGTTCACAAGCTGGAATACTTCCTCAACGCCCGCATCGTGGGTACCCAGATCCGCGCCCGCGCTTGGGAGCTGCTGGTGGCGATGCTGGTGATGGAAGCGGCCTTCGGCCTGCCCGGCGTCATCGCCGCGCCGATCTACTACGCGTACCTGAAAAGCGAGCTTGAGGCGGAGAAGTTGCTGTAACGCTGCGACTCACAGGAACCAGCCGTCGGACGATGCCCTTGTTCAAGAGGGGCGATCGAATGTTTGCCAGGGCGATTGGACGCCTGGCCATCCAGACGTCCAACACCAAAAACTGTGATGACGGCCCAGGGCTGGCACTGTTCCTCGAATGTCGAATGGTCTAAGGTTGCCCGGCGACTGAGGCCCAGGGGAATGGAATGCGTCAGTGTTTGCAGGGATGGCTGCTTGTGGCGGCGACGCTGATCACCACGTGCGCGTCGGCCGCGCAGCCGACAAATGTCTTGCCCGTACCAACCCATCGCGCCGACATCTTTCGGTGTGACGGTCAGGCGTGTGCCATGCCGTCGGCCGGCTCATACCCCCACCTGATCGTAGGCATCTTCAAATCATCGGCAACAGCGGCGCAAAGTCGCCAACTGTTCGCCGACATGCGCGCTCGCCATTTCTGGCAGTCCCTTCCGGATGATGCGGTAGCGTTCCATACCGCCCTGCAGCCTGTCGCCATCCAGTTGCCTGACGACACCTCGCTGGCGGTGTTGATGGCCCAGGATGAAGTACGTGTAGCACGTCCCATGCCCGGCGATCTCGTGCGCTATTCGCCGCATCGGGGCAAGTATGAGCTGCCGCCCGAGAATCCAGCCGAGCTTGCCTGGTGGGCCATCGATGGCTGCGTCGCCGTTCTGTGCCGGGCGCAGGACAAAGCTTGTTTCAAGCGTTATGCCGCCGGCATTTTCCGCACGGCCGATGGCATGGAGATTTCCGCCCGAACGTTCCGTCCGTTATCCAACGGCGCGCTAATCGATCCCGATACCTTGCTGCAGCGTCCGCGGGACATGTCCCGCTAGACATTTCATCACCTCTCTCTGCTGCTTCGTGTTCCAAAAAGGATTTGGTCATGCACACAGGCAAGATGTTCATCCGTACCCTTTTCGCTGGTTTCCTGGTGTGGTTCGGTTTGCCCTCCAGCGCCTGGGCAGCAACGCCAGGAATGGCTGGCCCGCAACGCCATGGCGTTTTCGAGGAGCCGTTGCTTGCGGCCTCCGCACCTTCATCTGCGGAAAAGGCTGCACTGGAACGCGCGATTGAAGCCTATCGACGTACGAACAATGCCAGCGATACGCGTTCCCTCGAGCATTTCCTCGCCGATCATCCGAACAGCGTATGGCGAGCATCACTGTGGCTGAACGTGGGTCTGGCCGACCGTGCAGCAGGGCGCTATACGCAGGCCTTGCACGCGTTTGCGCATGCGCGCCGCCAAGTGATGGACAACAAATCTCTGCGCGCCGTAGGTGCAAGGGCCTTGAGCGAACAGCTTGTGCTGGAAACGCGACTTGGCCATGCCACGCAGGTCGCCGACCTGCTGAAAGAGGTGCAGCAGCTGGGGCCGGCCGCGGGCAACGAAGCGGCCGTGGCGATTGCCAAAACGGGCCTGTGGGACATGCGCCACCATCCGGAAACCGCGTTCCAGTGCGGGTGGACCGCGTTGACTGCTCTGTGGCATGCCGAAGGCCTGGATAGCGGGCTGCGCCCCAACCTGGCGATGAATCCGGCACAGCCGGGCTACAGCCTCGCGCAGTTGAGTGACATCGCATCGCAGCACCAGCGGCCGATGAAGGCAGTTCAGCGAATCCATGGGGCACCCATCCCGGTGCCATCCATTGCGCATTGGAAGAGCGGTCACTTCGTTGCCGTGTTGGCCGAAACGGACGGCCGCTACCAGGTGGCCGATCCGGTAATGGACGGTACGGTATGGATATCGAAGGGCGCCGTTGAGGCCGAAAGCAGTGGCTATTTCCTGGTGTCCGGTTCGGCTGCACTGGCTGCGGGCATGTTGGCGGTTGGCGATAATGAGGCTCAAACCGTTCATGGCGCCGGCTACACCAGTTCCAACGATCCGCACGGCTTTCCTCCTTGCGGTAGTTGCGAGTGTGGCTGTGGTGGCGGTGCAGGGGGCTCGTCCAACGGTATTGGCGGTGCGGCGGGTGGCACCGGTGGCGCGACGCCCGGCGGCGGTTCCACGCCCTCGCCTGGCATGCCCACCTACAGCATCAGCCCCATGTTGATCAGCCTGACCCTGCGCGATACGCCGCTCAGCTATGCGCCCCCCAAAGGGCCGGCGATGGCTTTCACGTTGACCTACAACCAGTTGGATATCGACCAACCGTCGACGTTCACCTACGGCAACGTCGGGCCGAAATGGACGCACAATTGGTTGGGCTATGTGCAGGATGATCCGACGGCCCGCGGCGCCCGCGTACTTGTCTACCTGCCTGGTGGCCCTGGACGACTGTATACAGGGTTCGACAGCGCTACCGGCAGCTTCGCCTCCGAACCGGAAACCGGCGCGCAATTGGTGGAGGTCTCAGCCTCGCCGGTAACGTACGAGCGGCGCTTTCCCGACGGCAGCAAGGACATCTTCGCGGCCAGCGACGCCAGCACCTTCTATCCACGGCGAATCTTCCTGACCCAACACGTGGATGCGCATGGCAATGCAGTCACGCTCGATTACGACAGCCAGTTGCGTCTGGCAACCGCCACCGATGCGCTGGGCCAGCCACTGACGTTTCACTACGACGATGCCGGGCAGCCGCTTCGCCTCACCAGCGTCAGCGATGTTGCCGGCCGCACCGCCCGCCTGGCCTACGACGCCGCGGGGCGTCTGAGTGGAATCACTGACACCATCGGCATGGCATCCGCCGTTGCCTACAACGCGGGTACGTCGATCACCGGGTTGACCACGCCTTATGGCACCACCACGTTCGCCACCGGGCAATCCGGCACCCAGCGATGGATCAATATCACCGACGCTGAGGGGCACACCTCGCGCATGGAATTCAACCAGGCGGTATCGGGCGTGCCCTTCAGTGAAAGCCATGTGCCCGGTGGCATCAAGGCCTTCAATCGCTACATCAACAGCCGCGACAGCTTCTACTGGGACGCCGCGGCCTACAAGAAATACCCGGGTGATTACACCAAGGCCGTGATCTATCACTGGTCGCACGTCAGCAAAAATGGGGGCCTTTCCTCCGTAACCGCCGATTCGCTCGAAAGCATCAAATACCCGCTGGAAAACCGCATCTGGTACAACCACCCGGGCGACATCGCGGGTGGCTCAGGCAAACTCAACGTCCCTTCCGCGATTGGCCGAATACTGCCGAGCGGCGGTACGCAGCTGACCAGCAATAGCTACAACGCCAGGGGCAAACTGGTTCGCAGCATCGATCCGGCAGGGTTGCAGACGGATTACACCTACGCCCCCAACCAGATCGACGTGGTGCAAATCGACCGCCTTTCCCCCGACGGTAGCCGTACCACCGAAACCTTCACCTACGACAACCAGCACAACGTGCTGAGTCATACCGACGAGAACGGTGCCGTCACGCAAAACAGTTACAACGGGGCAGGCCAAAAATTATCGACCACCGACCCTCTTGCCCACGTTAACCATTACAACTACGACGCACAGGGCTACCTGCGTTCCGTGGTGGACGCCAACGATCACACCACCCGTTACGACTACGACGTGGTGGGCCGGCTTGTCGCCGAAACAGACCCGTTGAACCGGGTGACGCGTCACGTCTACGACGCGCTGAACCGCGAAGTGCGCACGATCTACCCGGATAACAGTGACGAAGTCACCACTTGGGACAAGCTCGATCGGGCGGCTTTCCGCGATCGCAATGGGCACACCACGGCCTACGCTTACGACGCCACCCGCAAACGCGTCGGCGAGGTGGATCCGTTGGGCCACGCAACCACCAGCACGTATTACCCCAATGGTCTGCTGGCAACCAGGACCGATGCCAATGGCAACGTGACCACCTGGCAGCGCGATCTGCAAGGCCGGGTAACCGCCATTGTCGATGCGGCCGGAGCCACCACAACCTTTGCCTACGATGCGGCCGGCCGGCGCAGCAGCGTTACCAACGCACTGGGCCAAACCAGCACATTCACGTATGACGCACAGGATCGGCTTGTTCGTACGGTCGACCCCAATGGCGTGGTCACCGACAGCACCTACACACCGCGCGGTTGGCTGGCCACACGCAGCCTGCGCGCCAACGCCGACGGAAGCCCGTCGGCCGACGATGCCACCACGGCCATGAGCTATGACGCCGTCGGCAATCTCATCCAGGTGACCGATCCGGATGGCGTCAGCACCACATTTACCTACGACGCCAATCGGCGGCAGATCGCCACCAGCGACAGCGAGGGCAATATCCGGACCAAGGATTTCGATGCGGCAGGCAACCTGACCACCGAGGCCATGGCGGCCGCAGGCAGCAGCGATCCCAGTTGGCTGAGGTCCTACGCATTCGACGCCGCCAACCAGCGCGTGGCCACCATTGATGCAGACAATCACGTCACCCGAACCCATTACGACGCCAGTGGTCGTGCGCACGACGTAAGTGACCCGCTGCATATACACACGATTTATGACTATGACCCCGTGGGCCACCTGATCCGCATGGGGCAAGGCTATGCCGATATTGGCCACTGGAAGCGAGGTGGTCCGGGCCATGACCGGGATGAACATTCCACCGCCCAACGGGTCGCCTACGATCACCGCGACCGCGACCGCCGTTACGACTACGGCCACGATCATGGCCATGATAGCGGTCGCGGTGATCACTACGGCTCCAATCCCGCTCACGGCCATGGCGACTCTGGCGACGCAGGAGATGCCACCGCCCAGACCCGGTACGTCTACGATGCCGCCGGACAACTGATCCGGGTCGTGGATCCCGGCAATCTCGCCACCGTCTACGGCTATGATCCAGCCGGCCAACTCGTGCGGCAGCAAAGCCCGGACACCGGCATCACCACCCATGCCTACGATGCCGTCGGCAACCGCATCCGTACCGTCGATGCCCGCCAGGTTGAAACCGATCGGAGCTACGACCTGCTGCATCGGGTCACCGCGGTGACGTATCCCTCCCAGCCCGCGCTCAACGCGGCGTATCACTATGACGAGGCGGCAGACACGACGGGATGCGCCATGTCCTGGCCGGTTGGCCGCGTATCGCGCATGGTCGATGCCTCTGGCACCACCAGCTATTGCTACGATCGACGCGGCAACGTGATCGCGCAGCACCGTGTGATCGCAGGCGTCGCCTACGACACGACCTATAACTACACGCCAGGCAACCGCCTTGGCGGTATCGTCTATCCGAGTGGCACGGTCGCCACTTATGGCCATGATGCGAGCGGCAGGGTCAACACCATCAGCGCCCAATCGGCCGGCCAAACCACCACCACCCCGGTGGTCAGCGCTGTGAGCTACCTGCCCTTTGGACCGGTTCAGAACGTCGTGTACGGTGACCGCTCACTCACCCTCAAGCGCACCTACGACCTCAACTACCAGGGTACGGACATTCAGGGACTCGGCTTGGACCTGCACGTACGCCGCGACGCCAACGGCAATATCGTCGCCCTGCACGAAGGCCGGTTCATCACTCACGCTGCCGAGCAGCGCTACCGCTACGACGCCCTGCAGCGCCTTACCGACAAGATCGGCCCCTGGGGCCTCTTCAGCGATCACTACGACTACAACGCCACCGGCGATCGCCAATCGCGCGGGCGGGCGGGGCTGCTGACCGAACGCTATACCTATCAACCGGGCACCCACCGCCTCGGTGGCATCGCCACGCCCGGCTGGCGCGGCTGGAAGACAGCCAATGTGCTGAGCGACGCCGCAGGCAACATCGTGCGCATGCCCCGGCAAGGCCAGTCGCTGGACCTCGATTACGCTGCCAACAATCGCCTGACGCAGATAGCCAAGGCAGGTCGGATCGTCGGTAGCTATGTCTACGATGCCAACGGGCTGCGCGCCCAGAAGACCACAGGCAACCATGCCCGGCAGTTCATCTACGATGACCAAGCCCGCCTGCTCGGCGACTACACGCCCGGCACCCAACAAAAGCGGGAATATCTCTGGCTGGAAGGCACACTGGTCGCCACGCTGGATACATCAGCCCAGGGTGTGTCGGTCCACTACGTGTCCACCGATTTCCTCGGCACGCCGCGCCGGGTGGTGAATACCGGCGGTTATCCCGTGTGGGGCTGGGCCTATGCAGGCGAGGCCTTCGGCGATACGCCAGCGCTGGGGTCGTACGACCTGGCCATGCGGTTTCCGGGGCAGTATCACGACGCGGAGTCGGGGCTGAACTACAACGTGCATCGGGATTACGACGCCGTGACGGGGAGGTATGTGGAGAGTGATCCGATCGGTTTGAATGGAGGAATCAGTACCTTCGCCTATGTTGAAGCCAACCCCCTGAATGCAACAGATCAGCTGGGCTTATGGGTGAAACTTTGTGTTAGATGGCTGAAAGGTCTAGGAGTGCCGCCTCACTACACGAGCCGCTTCAATCCTTTGAGCCACTACTATCTAAATATAAGTGGCGACACCATTGGCTTCGGGCCGTCTTCTAGCGCCTTATGGGGGGGCGGGAGCTACGAGAGGAATGAACAGCCCTCATTGGATAATTGCGATGAAGTATGTGACGACCCGTTATTTGATGGTTATGTTCGTGAGGCAATCCAACAAATCGGGCTACCAAATTACTCCATTGCCGCAGGAGGGCTTGCCGGCGTTTTTGGCGCAGAGAATTGCCAGACCTGGGCTGTAGAGGTTTTGCACCGCGCGCGGGCGCTATATTATGAGAATGAAGCTTGCCCCAAGTGCAAAAAATTATGATTAAGTTTATCCTTGCTCTACTCTTTGGTGGGACAGTTTCGGTGATTTCTGGGACGATAACCATCGTGAACACCGAAAATATAACGATAAAGCCCGTTTCCTCTATTGATGGATATGGAAGCCTGCAGCTGGATGTATCCTCAAGAATCCCCGCATCGCTGGGCCCCTTCGAATCATGGTCCCGAGCGATTGACATATTCCCAAAAAATTCTATTGAGGCGACCCTGTCGCAAAGTGGTGGTCAATCTTCGGTAATCCTTCATTACTCTGGCGAAAGCATTTTCACCAAGGATGGCTTAAGACTTATGTTGACGCCATCAACGAAAATTCCTTCGGACGCTCGTTATGATAGGTTGAGAATTTCAACAACTGTGCCGTTGGAGGATGTCAGGATTTATTGGAGGAATGTGGGAGAGAAATAGGGCTATCCATTGGAGTCGCTGACGAAAACGGTGTCACCATTTCGCCGTCCGTAGTCAATAGGCCCGCACTTGCTCTTCCCCGGTGATCGCGAGGAGTAGGTGCCCGTCTTGTCGCTGACCACCAGCCGCTGTGTTTCATGCGGCGCCAAGATCGCGCCAGTCACCGTTCTGGTTAGAACCGCGTCAGCGGTCCTTGCTGCTTGCCAAACACTCATCGGTCATCGCGGATCCCGTCCAGGTGCACGTCATGCGTGGCACAGAATCACGGGCTCAAGCCCCCCCCTTGATGGCTCGGTCCGCGTGCGGTCTTGCGTACAACACGGGTGCCGACGGTCGCGACCTTTCAGAGTGACTGGCTCGAAGCCAAACCCCAGTTCCGGCCTGCGACCGTCAGCGTGATCAGCCGAAGGCACGCGTGAGATCGAACGTCGTGCCTTCGTGCAGCATGTGGTAACAGGCGCGTGCCAGCTTGTGCGCGACCGCCTTGATGGCGACGACGCGATGTTTGCGCGCCCGCTTGCGCTCGTACCAGCGTCGAATCAACGGGTCGTAGCGCACGGCATAGTTTGCCGCCTCCATGAACGCCCAGCACAGATATCGGTTGCCGCACTTGCGATTGCCGTGCCCCTTCCGTTTGCCGTTGGACAGTCGCACGCTCTCGACCATGCGACAGTACGAGGCGTAGTCGCCGACAGATTCGAAGCGCTCGATGGCGCCACTCTCCAGCAGGATCGTCATGCCCAGGATCGGGCCAATGCCCGGCACACTCTGCAAACGCGCCAGCAAATCCGGTCGTGCCAGATCCTTGCGAATCCACGTTTCAAGTGCCTTGATCTGATCCTGCACTGTCATCCACAGCTTGAACTGGATCAACACGCCGTAGCGGGTGGAGAGCTCGGGAAACAGGTCGACAAGCTGCGACGGCGACAGCTGTCGTAGCTTGTTGGCCGATAGCTGTTTGCCGGTGCTGCGACTGAAGCTGGACTGGATCGACAGCATCAAACGCACTGCCTGCCGCACCAAGCTGAAGCGACGGCGTAGCAGGTCGCGTGTGCCACGTTGTTCGCGCGGATAGATGTAGCCTTCGGGCAGCAAGCCCAGCCGCATCAGCTGGGCCAGATGCAGGGCGTCGCTGTCGTCGTCGCCGTGCTTGAGTCCGTCGTACTGCGGGATCGCGGTGGTATTGACCAGGTGCACGACATAACCGTGATCCATCAGGCCATCGACCAGCCAGTACCAGTTGTAAGTGGACTCCACCGCCACGCCGACCAGATCGTCCCGGTATGGCGCAAGGTCGCTGAGCAGGCGCGGCAAATCGTTGGGTCGTCGACACCGCAGCACCGGTTTGCCGTCGCCATCCATGACGGCCAACACGCTGTTGCTGGAATGCAAATCGATGGCTGCGTAAAGTGACATGGCTGCCTCCTGTCGCTGGGCGACGTTGAAACCGTGGTAGTTCCAACGTACCGCCAAGCGCGGGAGGCGGCGACATGAGTCTTCAGGTTCACTTACGGCCGGAAAAAGGGGCCGGAAAATGGGACGGAGGAAGTTAAATGCCATCGAGCTCAGCTTCGCCACGACTAGAACGCCACCGGCGATCGCCAATCGCGTGAGCGGGCGGGGCTGCTGACTGAGCGCTACGCCTATCAACCCGGCACCCACCGCCTCGGTGGCATCGCCACGCCCGGCTGGCGCGGCTGGAAGACAGCCAATGTGCTGAGCGACGCCGCAGGCAACATCGTGCGCATGCACCGGCAGGGTCAGGCATTGGATCTCGATTACGCCGCCAACAATCGCCTGACGCAGGTAGCCAAGGCCGGTCGGGTTGTCGGCAGCTATTTCTACGATGCCAATGGGCTGCGGGCCCAGAAGACCACGGGTAGCCATACCCCTCAGTTCATCTACGATGACCAGGCGCATCTGCTGGGCGATTACGCGCCCGACCTCCAGCAAAAGCGCGAATATCTCTGGCTGGAAGGCACCTTGGTCGCCACGCTGGATACCTCAACCCAGGGCATGTCGGTCCACTACGTGGCCACCGATTTTCTCGGTACGCCGCGCCGGGTGGTGAATACTGGCGGTTATCCCGTGTGGGGCTAGGCCTATGCCGGCGAGGCCTTCGGCGATACGCCAGCGCTGGGGTCGTACGACCTGGCCTTGCGCTTTCCGGGGCAGTATCACGACTCAGAGTCGGGACTGAACTATAACGTGCACAGGGATTACGACGCCGCGACGGGGCGGTATGTAGAGAGCGATCCTATTGGGCTGCGGGGTGGCCTCAGCTCTTATGCCTATGTTGGTTCAAATCCTGTCAACGCATCCGACTTGTTGGGCCTGTTTCATCTATCACGCAAATCTGGCCCCGAGGGTGGCGTTTGGTGTGATCATGGTGCTTGGAAAATTTGGGTCAAGGTTCCGGATCAGTACAAGTCCTGTCCGCAAATCGGCATTTGCGCCGTTGCACATGAGCAATCCCATATCGAAGATGTTGATCGAGATAATCCCGGCCTGTGTCATTGGTACAGCCATCTAATAGGAGGTCTATTTCTGGCTGAAGATACGGACGCAGAAGCCATGGCAACGGAATATAAGGCTTTCAACGCTGAGCTCGATTGCCTTGAAAGGTTACTTAAGCAAGAGAAATGTGAGGGTGATGGGTGTCGACCGCTGATTGAGTGGAGAGAAAGCACTATAAAGCAGTACTATATTCCAAGAGTTTTGGGCGGGAGCTACGGTTCTGTCGATGACTAGGCCTGACGATTAGGCGCCGAAATGACAATGTCCAATCTAACAGTTCGTAAGATGGCCGCGATGCTTTGTGGCGTCGTAGTCATAGTGGCTGCTGTTTATTTATACTGTTACGAACGAAAGGTCGACTATGATACTCAGCGGGAACGCCAGACGCTTGAAATCGCGTGGAGAATAATGAACTTCGATCATGCGCATCATCATCTGCCGGCTGATCTTTCCGCGCTTTCGGATGGGCCAAGTGGTGATGCCCCTAACGATCCGAAAACTGGTAGGCAGTACGAATACGCTATCCGCGGAAAACATACATACGAGCTCTGCGCCGTATTTTCCACGACGACCAGGGATCATCTGGGCAGAACGAACCGCGTTCTCTATGGCGACCCGATGACGCACGGATATGGCTCTTGGTTCCACGGGAGCGGGCGTCAATGCATGGTCGACACTCTCCCAATCTGGAAGGTTTATGGCCGATAGCTTCAAGGGAATAGTCCACTCAGGCAGGATGGTGTGTTTACTTGCTCTAGCTCTCCTGTATTTTTTCCCAATGGCAGCGGCGGGGGAACTTTTTGTGCGGGCGGATCAGGTGAGGGTTGACCAGGGCTCGGTGTATCTTGACATGAGCGTCTGGAATTGTTCTGGCCACCGCGTCGTCGAGCAGCTGGCGGATCTGCCATGGGGCCAAGATGCGACCGGAATCGTTGTCTATGCCGCTGGGCCCGTGGCAGGACAACCTCTCGAGGAGGTTGGGTTAATTGAAGACTTTCCGATCAAGGAAGTGACCATTTCACCCGGAAGTTCGGTCTCAGGCGTAATAAATCTATCAAGATCATTTCCCAAGTTGAGTCGTTATACGAAATATAACGACCTGGTGCTTTTCTGGGTTTATGACATGAGCTTGATTCAAGGGGGTGCGGACGCTTACGTCGGGGGCATGCTTCCATTCGTTCAGCCGGGCTCCGGTGCAACAAGGAAATTATCCGCCAATCCATGCGGTTGATCCTTGCGTTGTTTGCAGAAGCGCTTGACGTCAGCCTTTCCCACGAACAATGGGAAGGGGGATTCGACTTTGAAGCGCAGAAACCTCAACGCTAAAGCGGTGTGGTCGCCGCATCGATCCACTACGCGTATCTGAAAAGTGAGCTCGAGGCGAAGAATTTGCTGCAGGAGCGCACCTGTGCGCGAACGCTTTTCCGATTTCCGCTACCTGCAAAAGCCATCGCGCACAGGGTGCGCTCCTGCAGTGATCACCCGAGTGATCACCCGCCCGCCAGCATCGCCTTGATCTTCGCCATGTGCGATTCGGCGGTCTCGCGGGTGATTTCCTTGTCCGCTTCCGGGTCCTTGCCTTGCCAGTGCAGGTCGTCCTGCGGCAGTTCGTGCAGGAAGCGGCTGGGCTGGTTGCGGTGGATATCGCCCCAGCGTTTGGTCTGCGCGCACCACGACAGGGTCAGCAACTCCTTGGCGCGGGTGATGCCCACGTACATCAGGCGGCGTTCCTCGTCGGTGCGGCCTTCGTCGATGGCGCCTTCGTGGGGCAGGGTGCCGTCCTCGCAGCCCACGATGAAGACGAAACGGAACTCCAGCCCCTTGGCCGCGTGCAGCGTCATCATGCGCACGGCATTGCCCGGCTCGTCGCGGTCGGCGTGGCTGAGCAGGGCCAGTTGCGAGGCCAGGTCGCCGGCGGTGTTGCCGCCCTTCTGCATCGCGCGGAACCAGTCGGCCAGCTCCTTGAGGTTGCCCAGCTTGCGTTCGCGCACGGCCGCGTCGGGCGTGCTGGCGGCGATCTGGGCGGCGTAGCCGGTGCGTTTCAGGATGCGTTCCACCAGGTCGGCGGCGCTTTCATGCAACGAAGCACTGCGCAGTTCGTCGAGCAGGGTGGCGAAGGAGGCCAGCGCCGCGGCCGGGCGCGGCGTGAGCTGGCGCAGCACGCTGTCGCTGCGGGTGGCGTCGAGCAGGGACGAGTGGCGCGACTGGGCGAACTGGCCCAGCTTCTCCAGCGTGGTGGCGCCGATCTCGCGCTTGGGCACGTTGACCACGCGCAGGAAGGCCGCGTCGTCGCTGGGGTTGGTCAGCAGGCGCAGATAGCACAGCAGGTCCTTCACCTCGGCGCGGTCGAGGAAGCTCAGCGCGCCGGTGAGGTGGTACGGGATGCGCGCCAGCCGCAGCGCCTTTTCCAATGGACGTGCCTGGAAATTGCCGCGATACAGGATCGCCATGTCCTCCCAGCGCGCCTTGTGTTTCTCGGCCAGCGTGGTGGCGACCGCGGCGATGCGCTCGGCCTCGTGCTCGGCTTCCTTGCATTCCAGCACGCGGATGGGCGCGCCTTCCGGATGCTCGCTCCACAGCTTCTTTTCGTGCAGGTGCGGGTTGTTGGCGATCAGCTTGTTCGCCGCGCGCAGGATGCGCTTGCCGCAGCGGTAGTTCTGCTCCAGCTTGATCACGCGCAGGTTGGGCCAGTCGCGGCCGAGCTGGTCGATGTTTTCCGGGTTCGCGCCGCGCCAGGCATAGATCGACTGGTCGTCGTCGCCCACGCAGGTGATGCCGCCGCGCTCGCCGGTCAGCGCCTTCAGCAGCCGGTATTGCGCGTCGTTGGTGTCCTGGTATTCGTCCACCAGCAGGTAGCGCAGGCGCTCGCGCCAGGCGTCGCGGCATTCGGCGTCGCTTTCCAGGATGCGTAGCGGCAGCCGGATCAGGTCGTCGAAATCGACCGCGTTGAAGGCCGCCAGGCGCTGCTGGTACAGATCGTAGATCGTGGCCGCTTCCAGCTCGCGCGGGCTGCGTGCGGCGGCCAGCGCTTCCTCCGGCGACAGGCCGCCGTTCTTGGCCCGGCTGAGCAGATTGCGTATGCCGAACAGCACATCGTTCTTGACGCCCTTGGGCGCCAGCTCCTTCACGATGCCGCCGCTGTCGTCCGCGTCCAGTACCGAGAAGCCGCGGCGCAGGCCGGCGCGCTCGTGCTCGATCTGCAGGAATTTCAGCCCCAGCGCATGGAACGTGCTGACCGTGAGCGCGGCGGCATCGTCGGCGCTTACCAGCTTGCCCACGCGCTCGCGCATTTCGCGCGCCGCCTTGTTGGTGAAGGTGATCGCGGCGATACGCGACGGCGCCAGCCGCTTGCGCTGGATCAGGTAGGCGATTTTCTGGGTGATCACCGAGGTCTTGCCGGAGCCCGCGCCGGCGAGGACGAGCAGCGGCGTGTCGCAATGTTCGACGGCGGCCTGTTGTTGCGGGTTGAGCATGGATCGAGGCAGCCGGGACGATGGATCGGTGGGCGACCGATGGTAGCAGAGGCGTCCATGCGATCTGGGCGGGCCGCGGACGCTTGGGCATAATCACCCGCTGGCGGCCATGCCGCGACCGACAATCCACAGGGGGAAAAAGGCATGACGGCTCAGGCACAGGACGGGCACGCACACGACACACAGGCAGCGGATGCCGATGAGCAATGCGACGTGGTGGTGATCGGCGGCGGGCCGGGCGGCAGCACCGCGGCGGCCTTGCTGGCGCGGCGCGGATACAAGGTGGTGGCGCTGGAGAAGGATCATCACCCGCGTTTCCATATCGGCGAGTCGCTGCTGCCGATGAATCTGCCGGTGTTCGAGCGCCTGGGCGTGTTGGAAAAAGTGCGCGCGATGGGCCTGTTCAAGGCCGGCGCGGATTTCGAGGCGGACAACGAGCGCGGCTACAACACCTACGCGTTCAACCGGGCGATCGGCAACAGCCCGCCGCACGCCTTCCAGGTATGGCGGCAGGATTTCGACAAGATGCTCTACGAGCACGCCCGCGAGTGCGGCGCCGATGCGCGCGAGGGCCACGAGGTGAGGCAGGTCGAGCAGGCCGGACCGCGTGACTCCCTGCTCGACGTGCGCACCGACCAGGGCGAGAGCTACCGCCTGCGCGCCCGCTACGTGGTGGACGCCAGCGGCCGCGACGCGTTCTTCGCCAGCCGCAAGAAGCTGCGGCGCAAGAATACCGCCCACCAGAGCGCGGCCATCTTCGGCCACTTCCGCGGCGCGCAGACGCGTGAGGGCGCGGACGCGGGCAATATCAGCATCTACAACTTCGATTACGGCTGGATGTGGATGATCCCGCTGCCGAACGGCAGCATGAGCGTGGGTGCGGTGGCGCGGCCGGAATACCTGAAGCAGCGCAAGGGCAGCCCCCGCGAATTCCTGCTGCAGACGCTGCAGCAGGTGCCGGCGCTGTGGCAGCGGCTGCAGCAGGCGGAGTTGATCGGCGACGAAGTGCGCGTCACCGGCAATTACTCCTACGACGCCACCGCGATGGGCGGGCCGGGCTGGATCCTGGTGGGCGATGCGTTCGCGTTTCTCGACCCGGTGTTTTCCTCCGGCGTGTACCTGGCCATGAGCGGCGCGGAAAAGGCAGTCGAGCTGGTCGACCAGGCGCTGCGCGACCCCACCTGCGAAATGGTGCTGATGCGCAAGCTGGAAAAGCGGCAGCGCGCGGCGATGAAGCGCTTCGCGTTCTTCATCTACCGTTTCAACGGCCCGGTGATGCAGCAGATGTTTCGCCAGCCGCGCAACATCTGGCGGCTGGAGCAGGGCGTGATCTCGATGCTGGCCGGCGACTTGTTCGACATGCCGCTGGTGCTGCGCAAACTGCGGCTGTTCAAGCTGGTGTATGCCGTCTACACGCTGCGCGACTGGCGCCGGGCGCGGCGCGAGCGCAAATATCGCCTGGCGCAGGCGCGGCTGCAATTTACCGGTGGCACCACGCCACTGGATCCGGCCTGAGGGCCGCGCTCAGTCGCCCAGGTTTTCGATGAACACCGCGCACAGCGCCTGCATGCCGGCGCGGTCGTCCTCGTCGAAGCGCCGCGTATGCGGGCTGTCCACGTCCCATACGCCAAGCAACCGGCCATCGGGTCGAACCAGCGGCACCACGATTTCCGATTGCGAGGCGGCATCGCAGGCGATATGGCCGTCGAAGGCGTTGACGTCGGCCACCAGCTGGATTTCCCGCGTTTGCGCGGCGGTGCCGCAGACGCCGCGGCCCAGCGCGATGCGGATGCAGGCGGGCTTGCCTTGGAACGGCCCCACCACCAGCTCGTTGCCGTCGTACAGATAGAAGCCGGCCCAGTTGATGTCGGGCAGGCTGTGGTAGACCAGTGCGCTGAAATTCGCCGCGTTGGCGATCAGGTCACGCTCGCCGGCGAGCAGGCCGCGCGCCTGCGACACCAGGTCGTCGTAATGCTCGCGCTTGCTGGCATAGGTGTGTGGTTTCAGTTCGAACATGCGACGCGTCCGGCGGCAAAGCTCGTATTATGCGCCGAGCCATCGTGACGGGAGGGAGCATGAGTCTGATCGGGCAACGCGAAGGAATCGAGGCCGGGCGGCTTGATGCGTTCGTGGACGGCGCTTTCGCGTTCACGCTTACCTTGCTGCTGATCGGCGGCAGTTCCATCCCCGACAGCACCGACAAACTGCTGCTGATGCTGGGCGGCATTCCCGCTTTCGCGGTGTGCTTTTTCCACATCGCGTTCTTCTGGCATGGCCACGTGCGCTGGCGCCGACGCTGCCATGAAGCCACCACCACCGGCCGGTGGCTGTCGTTGCTGCTGGTGTTTTTCGCGATGATCTTCGTGTACCCGTTGCACATGGTGTTTGCGGGACTGTTCAACGGCTTGAGCGCGGGCCGCCTGCCCAGCGACTTCCACCTCGTCGGCGGCACCGCCGACATGCGCACGTTGTTCGCCTGCTACGGCCTGGCCTATGCCTGCATGGCCGGCACGCTGACGGCGCTGTTCGGGCATGCAGCGCGTCGCGCGGGCAGGGCGGGCTTCGACACGCTGGGCGCGCGCCGCGAGATGCGCGTGTGGAGCGTGCCGGCCGTGATCGGGCTGGCGTCCGCCCTCGTGGCGCTGCTGCTGCCGCTGTCGGCGCCGGGCTGGATGTGGGCGCTGCCCGGCTTCATGTATGCGCTGTTGTTCCTGATCGGCCCGGTGGTGAGCCGTTTCAACCGGCGCTACGGGCAAGCAGCATGAGCGCCGTCTTCATCGCGGGCACCGATACCGGCATCGGCAAGACCCACAGCTCCTGCACCCTGCTGCATGCGCTGCGCGCCGCCGGCCTGGTGGCGTGCGGCATGAAGCCCGTGGCCAGCGGCTGCGAGGAAACGCCCGACGGCCTGCGCAACGAGGATGCGCTGGCGCTGCAGGCGGCCAGCAGCGCGCCGTTGCCGTATGCGGTGATCAACCCGTTCGCGATGCGCGACCCGTTGTCGCCGCACCTGGCGGCCGCCCACGATGGCGTGCTGATCTCGATGCCGCCGCTGCGCGCCGCGTTCGAGCAACTGGAACGCACGCACGACTGCGTGGTGGTGGAAGGCGTGGGCGGCTGGATGGTGCCGCTGGCGCCCGGGCTATCCGCCGCGGACATTCCACGGCAGTGGCAGTTGCCGGTGATCCTGGTGGTGGGCTTGCGACTGGGTTGCCTCAACCATGCGCAGTTGAGCGCGCGGGCGATCGTCGCCGATGGTTGCCGGCTGATCGGCTGGATCGGCAACCGGATCGACCCGGCGATGGATGCGCTGGACGAAAACCTGGCCACCCTGCGCGAGCTGTTGCCTGCTCCTTGCCTCGGCGTGCTGCCGCATGGCGTCGTGCCGGCGCTGGCCGCTGCGCAACTGACTGCCGCCGTCGCCGCGGTGCAGGATGCCAACCGGATGGCGGCCGCGTAACGACCTTTCCAGCGCTGCGGTCGCGCATTTCACGCGCCGCCGTCAGGCGCGCTTCACGGCCACTATGCGTCGATATCCGGTGGGCACATCCCCGATGCCCACCGGAGTGAACATGAGTCGACACCACTACTACCTCTCCATCGCCGACCTGGCCCACGCACGTGGCGATGACCCGCGTTTCAGCTACGACGGCGTCGATCCGCGCAGTTTTGCCGCCATCCTGCAGGAATCATTGCGCGCCGATGGCCTGTTCCAGCGCTGGCGCGCCGTGCAGCCTGATCCGGACGCCGTGGATGCGAGCCTGGGCAATGCCGATCCCGAAGCGCAGGTCAGCGCGCACCTGGCCGGCCTGCACACCGAGGTTGACCTGGTGACCTCACTGCCGATGAGCGTGGTGCGTCATCGCCTGTACCTGCTGGTGGGCTCGGCGTGGCAATTGCGCGATCTGCGGGCGGCTTGAACGCGCGGTTGGTCGTGGTGATCACCAGTGCCGTTAGTGGCATTGACCCCATTGTTGCCAGGTTGCACGTTTGGGTGTACCCAACGGAGTAAGCACGATGTTTCCCCTTCGCACTCTAGTGATCGCCACCACCATGTCGCTTGTCGCGTTCTACACCCAGGCTGCCGTGAACACCGCTGGCGCCGACCTCGGCAGCAACCCGTTCTACGCCGCCAGCACGCTGCCGTTCCAGGCGCCGCCGTTCGACAAGATCAGTGATGGCGACTACCAGCCAGCGATCGAAGAGGGCATGCGCCAGCATCTGGCGGAAATCGAAAAGATCGCCAACAACCCCGCCGCACCCACCTTTGAAAACACCTTCGTGGCGATGGAGAAGTCCGGCGCCATGCTGAACCGCGTGATGGCCGCGTTCGACACTGTCACCGGCGCAAACACCGACGACACGCTGCAGAAAATCCAGGAGCAGGAAGCGCCGCGGTTGTCCGCACATCGCGATGCGATCTCGTTCAACGACAAGCTGTTCCATCGTATCGAAACCGTCTACAACCAGCGCGACACGCTCAAGCTCGACCCGGAATCGAAGCGGCTGGTCGAGGTGGTCTACCGTGATTTCGTCCATGCGGGCGCCAAGCTTTCCGACGCCGACAAGGCCAAGCTGAAGGCGCTGAACAAGGAGGAATCCACGCTCAGCACCGCCTTCACCAACAAGCTGCTGGCCGCGACCAAGGCTGCCGCGCTGGTGGTCGATGACAAATCGAAACTCGCCGGCCTGTCCGATGCCGAACTGGCCGCCGCCACCGCGGCCGCCAAGGACCGCAAGCTGGATGGCGAGTACGTATTGACCCTGCAGAACACCACCCAGCAGCCGGAACTGCAGGATCTGAACGATCGCGCCACGCGCGAGGCCTTGTTCAAGGCCTCGTGGAACCGCGCCGAACAAGGCGATGCCAACGACACCCGCAAGACCATCGAGCGGCTGGCGCAGATCCGCGCCGAGCAGGCCAGGCTGCTGGGCTTCAAGAACTACGCCGCGTGGAAGCTGGACGACCAGATGGCCAAGACGCCGGAAACGGCGATCGCCTTCATGCAGCGGCTGGTCCCTGCCGCCACCGCCCGCGCCGAAACCGAGGCGAAGGACATCCAGGCCGTCATCGACCAGCAGCACGGTGGTTTCAAGGTGGCGCCGTGGGACTGGAACTTCTATGCCGAGCAGGTGCGCAAGGCGAAGTACGACCTCGACGAAAACCAGATCAAGCCGTATTTCGAACTGAACAACGTGCTGGAGAACGGCGTGTTCTACGCCGCCAACCAGCTCTACGGCCTGACTTTCAAGGAGCGCCACGACATCCCCGTGTGGCAGCCGGACGTGCGCGTGTTCGAGGTGTTCGACCAGGACGGCAGCTCGCTGGCGCTGTTCTACTGCGACTACTTCAAGCGCGACAACAAGAACGGCGGCGCCTGGATGGACAACCTGGTCACCCAGTCGAAACTGCTGGGCACCAAGCCGGTGATCTACAACGTCGGCAACTTCAGCAAACCGGCCGCGGGCCAGCCGGCACTGCTGTCGTTCGATGACGTCATCACCATGTTCCACGAGTTCGGCCATGCGCTGCACGGCATTTTCGCCGACGAGCAGTACCCGACCCTGTCCGGCACCAACACCGCGCGCGACTTCGTCGAGTTCCCCTCGCAGTTCAACGAGCACTGGGCGACCAACCCCAAGGTGTTCGCGCACTACGCCAAGCACTACAAGACCGGTGCGCCGATGCCGCAGCCGCTGGTCGACAAGATGAAGAAGGCGGGCAAGTTCAACTCCGGCTACAACATGACCGAGCTGGTCTCCGCCGCGCTGCTGGACATGAACTGGCACACGCTACCCGCCAGCGCGCCGCTGCAGGACGCCGACGCGTTCGAGGCCGCCGCGCTGAAAAAGGACAAGACCGACCTCAGCTACGTGCCGCCGCGCTACCGCTCCAGCTACTTTCAGCACATCTGGGGCAACGGCTACGCCGCCGGCTACTACGCCTACCTGTGGACCGAAATGCTGGCCGACGACGCCTTCGTGGCGTTCAAGGACCACGGCGGCATGACCCGCGCCAACGGCGACCGCTTCCGCAAGATGGTGCTCTCGCGCGGCAACACCGAAGACCTGGCCACGATGTATCGCAACTGGCGCGGGCAGGAGCCGCAGATCGAGCCGATGCTGGAGAATCGTGGCTTGAAGGATGCGCCGGCGGCAAAGTGATGTTGCCTGGCGCATGAGGAAAAGGCCGGCGAAAGCCGGCCTTTTCCGTTGCTCGATACAGCGTCGGTAGGAGCGCACCCTGTGCGCGATGGCTCTTCGTCGCAACGAAAAGCATCGCGCACAGGGTGCGCTCCTACACGTTTCAGTACGCGAATTCGCGGAACACCGGGTCCACGCTGCCGTTCCACGGGCCGTGGAAAAGCTCCAGCTTGCGATCGGCCGGCGTCTGGTTGGCCTGCACGATTTCCAGCAGCGGCTCCAGGAAGATGCGTTCGTCGGCGCCGTTGGGGTTGAGGCGGGCGCGGCGTTGCAGGCCGTGGGCGGCGATCTTCAGTGCCTGCTCGGCCAGGTCGCGCACGGTGCCGTTGCGGAATGGCAGCTTCAGCGCATGCTTCGGCACGCCGTCGCGCAGCGCGTGGCGCTCGGTGAGGCTGAAATCCTTGACCAGGTCCCAGGCGGCATCCAGCGCCTCATCGTCGTACAACAGGCCGACCCAGAACGCGGGCAGGGCGCACAGCCGGTTCCACGGACCGCCATCGGCGCCGCGCATTTCCAGGTATTGCTTCAGCCGCACTTCGGGGAACGCGGTGGTGAGATGGTCGGCCCAGTCTTTCATGGTGGCGCGGGTGCCGGGCAGGGCGGCGAGGTTGCCGGCCATGAACTGCTTGAAATCCTGACCGGCCAGGTCGAGGTACTTGCCGTTCTGCAGGCTGAAATACATCGGCACGTCGAGGATGTAGTCGACATAGCGCTCGTAGCCGAAGCCGTCCTCGAACACGAAATCGAGCATGCCGGTGCGATCGTTGTCGGTGTCGGTCCAGATGTGCGAGCGGTAGGACTGATAGCCGTTTGGACGGCCTTCCGTGAACGGCGAGTCGGCGAACAGCGCGGTGGCGATCGGTTGCAGTGCCAGGCTGACGCGGAATTTCTTGATCATGTCGGCCTGGCTGCCGAAATCCAGGTTCACCTGCACGGTGCAGGTGCGGGTCATCATGTCCAGGCCCAGCGAGCCGACCTTGGGCATGTACTCGTGCATGATCTTGTAGCGGCCCTTGGGCATCCACGGCATTTCGTCGCGCGGCCATTTCGGCTGGAAGCCCATGCCCAGGAAGCCGATGCCCAGCGTGTCGGCCACCGAGCGCACTTCGTCCAGGTGCGAATTCACTTCACGACAGGTGTCGTGCACCGTTTCCAGTGGTGCGCCGGAAAGCTCCAGCTGGCCGGCCGGTTCCAGCGTGATGTTGGCCATGCCGCGGGTCAGCGCCACCGGGATGTCGCCTTCGCGGGCGATCTGCCAGCCGTAGCGGCTGGCCAGCGTTTCCAGCAACACGCGGATGCCGCGATCACCCTCGAAGGTGGGCGGGCGCAGGCTGTCGGTGAGAAAGCCGAACTTCTCGTGCTCGGTACCGATGCGCCAGGCTTCGCGGGGCTTTTCGCCGGCAGCCAGGTAATCAGCGAGTTGCTGGCGACCGCCGATCGGCGTGCTTTTGGCGGCACTGGGTATGGACACGGCATAGCCTCGCAGGGGAAGCCGACACTATGGGGGCGGCGCAAGGCGACGAAAAGGGGTGTCGTGGAATGCGGGGTCGGACAGCTCATTGAACCAACACGGGGCCGCGTACGCCCTGAGCTGGATCAGGCGGTATGCGTTCAGTGCGCTGCGATGGCGGGACACGCCAGTCGCTGTACGGGCGGTTCGGGCAATCCATTCTTCCGGCCAATCGTGGCCAGTGACGTTCCTGGCCGGTGGCGGCGTTCCAGCACAGAGCTTACGGCACAAAAAAAGCCGGCGACAAGCCGGCCTTTGCGGAGAGCGCCCCCTCACCCCAGCCCTATCCCCCAAGCGTCGCTTGGGGGATAGGGGGCAGAAGCTCGGCTTCGAGGCTTTTGCGAATCCCTATTCCCGAATCCCTATTCCCGGCTCTTCAGCGCTTCATCGAGTTGAAGAACTCGTCGTTGGACTTGGTGTTCTTCATCTTGTCCAGCATGAACTCCATCGCCGACAGCTCGTCCATCGGGTGCAGCAGTTTGCGCAGGATCCAGATCTTGGCGAGCATGTCCGGGTCGATCAGCAAGTCTTCGCGGCGGGTGCCGGAGCGGTTGATGTCGATGGCCGGGTAGACACGCTTCTCGGAGATGCGCCGGCTCAGATGGACTTCCATGTTGCCGGTGCCCTTGAACTCCTCGTAGATCACCTCGTCCATCTTGCTGCCGGTTTCGGTCAGCGCGGTGGCGATGATGGTCAGGCTGCCGCCTTCCTCGACGTTGCGGGCCGCGCCGAAGAAGCGCTTCGGGCGCTGCAGCGCGTTCGCGTCCACGCCACCGGTGAGCACCTTGCCGGAGCTGGGGATCACGGTGTTGTAGGCGCGCGCCAGGCGGGTGATCGAATCCAGCAGGATGATCACGTCCTTCTTGTGCTCGACCAGGCGCTTGGCCCGCTCGATCACCATCTCGGCGACCTGCACGTGGCGCACGGCCGGCTCGTCGAAGGTGGAACTGATGACTTCGGCGCGCACGGTGCGGGCGATTTCGGTGACTTCCTCCGGCCGCTCGTCGACCAGCAGGATGATCAGGTGCGCTTCGGGGTGGTTGTACTGGATGGCCTGGGCGATGTTCTGCAGCATCATCGTCTTGCCGGATTTCGGCTGGGAGACGATCAGGCCGCGCTGGCCCTTGCCGATCGGTGCGATCAAATCGAGGATGCGGCCGGTGATGTCCTCGCTGGAACCGTTGCCGCGTTCCAGCTTGAACGCCTTGCGCGGGAACAGCGGGGTGAGGTTCTCGAACAGCATCTTGTTTTTCGATGCTTCCGGCGGATCGCCGTTGATCGTCTCCACCCGCAGCATGGCGAAGTAACGCTCGCCTTCCTTCGGGTGACGCACGCGGCCGGTGATGTAGTCGCCGGTGCGCAGGTTGAAGCGGCGGATCTGGCTGGGCGAGACGTAGATGTCGTCGGGGCCGGCCAGGTAGCTTTCGTCGGCCGAGCGCATGAAGCCGAAGCCGTCCTGCAGGATTTCCAGCACGCCTTCGGCCCAGATGCCGCCGCCGGAGCGGGCGTGCGCCTTGAGCACGTTGAAGATCACGTCCTGCTTGCGGGCGCGGGCGATGCCTTCGTGGATGCCCAGCGACTCGGCGAATTCCAGCAGTTGCGGCGCGTTCTTGCGCTTCAGCTCGGTGAGGTTGATGACGCGGTCGTTGCTGCCCGGATCGGCGTTGTCGTCGTCCACCGGCAAGCCGTTCGGGTTGTTGTGGCGCGGGTTGTTGTTCTGTCCGCGCGGCGGTTGCTGCTGCGGGTTGCGCTCGTTGCGGCGGCGCCGGCCACGGCCTTCGCGACCCTCGCGACCACCGTTGCCGTTGTTCTGCCCCTGGCCCTGATTCTGGCCCTGGTTGGACGACGGGTTCTGTCCCTGGTTCGGGTTCGACGCCTGGCCCTGGTTTTGTTGGGGGTTGGCGTTGCCGGCCGGGCCCGCTTCGCGTGGTTCCTGCGGCGCGCGTGGAGCGGGCGCCTCGCTGGATGAGGCGGCGGCCGGCGGCGCTACGGGCAGGTTGCCCTGCACGGGGGCGGACGGCGTCGGGGCTGGCGCGGGGGCCGGTCGGTCGGCGGTCTCGGCGGCCGGTTTTTCCGCCGCGGATGACTTGGCCGCTTTCTCGGCGTTTGCCGCCGCTATGGCTGCCGCCGTGCGGCGCGGCGCGCGCGGGCGCGGCTCGGGCTTGCCTTCGGCAACAGGTTTGGCGTCGGCGCCAACGGCGTCGTTCGGGGTGTGGTTTTCGGTATCGGACACGGGCAATCCTCGCGGGGCGCCGTTGAATTACAGGAGGGAGGATGTGCGTCGCGCGGAGGGCGCTGGGGGACAGGACTGTCCCGACGGACGCGATGAATCTAGCATCCGCCGCGTGCGGCCGTAAAGCACGCGGCGGGAATCACTGGATGGTTCAGGTGGAGCGGTTCAGATGGCCTTGTCGATCATCTGGGCCAGTTGGCCCTTGCTGACGGCACCGATCTGGGTCGCCTCGACCTTGCCGTTCTTGAACACCATCAGGGTGGGAATGCCGCGGACGCCATAGGTGCGGGGGGTCTGCTGGTTGTGGTCGATATTGACCTTGACCACCCGCAGCTTGCCTTCGTAATCCTTGGCTAGGTCCTCGAGCATCGGTGCGATGGCCTTGCACGGGCCGCACCATTCCGCCCAGAAATCAAGCAATACGGGTACATCCGATTCCAGCACCTGCTGCTGGAAGGCATCGTCGTTCACATGGGTAATCAGGTCGCTCACCGGGGATCTCCGTGACTGGGCAAAACGCGATAAGTAAACCGCGTGGTTGAAAAATGGGGCGGCCGCGCTCGAATGCAACACGTTCGGATGCAACTCGGTCACGGCAGGCGTGCCGCGCCGGCGGCGGCCGGGCCGGTAAAGACTCCGGGAGCCGTCATCAGCTACACTCGGGTGCCCATGAAGCGCGGGTCGAGCCGGAAGATGGTCTGCCTTGCGGCAGGTTCTTCATTCCAGCGCAACTCCGGGCACGATTCAAGGGCGGCCTGCGAAGGCCGCCAGCCAGGGAGCCGACAACCTCCGGTGCCGCCCGTTGCGGCGCGGCCCGTCGGGCCTGGCGCTGGGTCGCTCGCTTCACCCGCGCATCCCGTCCTGCACCGCCCTGCGCCGACATCCGGCATCAAGCGGGTGCAGCGCTTCACGCCGCCGTCTGGCCAGGTCAACCATCCGCATATGTCCCAAACCGTACTCACCGACACCTTTTTCACCAACTTCGATCTTCACCCGCTGCTGCAGCAGGGCCTGGACGACAGCGGTTTCACCCGCTGCACGCCGATCCAGGAAATGACCCTGCCGCTGGCGCTGTCCGGCAAGGATGTCGCGGGCCAGGCACAGACCGGCACCGGCAAGACCTGCGCCTTCCTGGTGGCGCTGATGAACCGCCTGCTGACCACGCCAGCCGTGGCCGAGCGCAAGGATGCCGACCCGCGGTCGCTGATCATCGCGCCCACCCGCGAGCTGGCCATCCAGATCGACAAGGACGCCCAGGCCATCGGCCGTCACACCGGCCTGAAGATCGCCCTGATCTACGGCGGCGTCGATTACGAGAAGCAGCGCCAGCAGCTGAAAGACGGCTGCGACATCATCATCGCCACGCCCGGCCGCATGCTCGATTACCACAAGCAGGGGGTTTTCAACCTCAACAGCGTCGAGGTGATGGTGATCGACGAGGCCGATCGCATGTTCGATCTCGGCTTCATCAAGGACGTGCGCTTCATCTTCCGCAAGCTGCCGCCGCGTGAGCAGCGCCAGGTGCTGTTGTTCTCCGCCACGCTGAGCCACCGCGTGCTGGAGCTGGCCTACGAGCACATGCATGAGGCCGAGAAGCTGGTGGTGGAAAGCGACAACGTCACCGCCGACAAGGTGCGCCAGCTGGTCTACTTCCCGGCCAAGGAAGAAAAGATGCCGCTGCTGCTGAACCTGATCGACAAGCACCAGCCCACCCGCAGCATCATCTTCGTCAACACCAAGGCCGCCGCCGAGCGCGTCACCGAGCGGGTGAAGCGCCACGGCTGCCGCGTGGGCGCGATCTCCGGCGACGTGCCGCAGCTGAAGCGGCAAAAGCTGCTGCAGCGTTTCCAGGACGGTCAGCTCGACATCCTGGTGGCCACCGACGTGGCCGCGCGCGGCCTGCACATCCCGGCGGTCAGCCACGTATTCAACTACGACCTGCCGCACGAGGCCGAGGATTACGTGCATCGCATCGGCCGCACCGCGCGGCTCGGTGCCGAGGGCGACGCGATCAGTTTCGCCTGCGACCTGTATGCGATGAGCCTGCCGGATATCGAGGCGTACATCGGCCAGAGCATTCCGGTGGCGCACATGGATGCCGAGTTGCTGGTGATGCCCAAACCGCGTGCCATCGATGCCGAATTCGCCGCCAATGCTGCTGCCGACAGCGCCGCGTTCGGCGACGTGGTGCCGCCGCGGCCGGGCGAGAAGCCGCGCCGCTCCGGCAGTCGCAGTGGTCACGGTGGTGAACGCGGGTCGGATCGCTCCGGCCCGCGCCCGCCGCGCAAGCCGCGGCCGGCTCCCGCCGCCGATGCCAGCGCCGAGGTGGCCGCCGCGCAGCCGATTCCGGTACCGGTGCACGCCACCGAGGCAGGCGCCGACGCCAGTGGTGACGCGCCGCGCAAGCCGCGCCGCCGTCGTGGTGGCCGCAACCGCCGTCGTGACGGAGTCGCCGCGGATGCCGGCGGCTCATCGGTGGCCCAGGCGGGCGCCGAGCGCGCACCGCGTGCCGATCGTCCCGCGCGCGAGTCGAACGCCGCGCCGGCCGAAGCGGTTGCCTACCATCGGCCCTCTCGGCAGGTGGCGGTGACGGCGGGCAAGGCGCGCGACAACGCCCCGGCGAAAAAGCCCGGTTTGCTCAGCCGCCTGACGCGGTTGCTGACCGGCCGCTGATCGGCCCCCGCGTGCGGCGGCCGGGATCGGTCGCCGCCGCTGTCGGAGTCCGCCACTTCGCATGCGCTTCCCTTATCCTTGTCGCTGGCAGGCCATGCAGGTGCGGGGAAACCGGTGATCCAATTCGAGCAAGTGAGCAAACGCTACGAAGGCGGCCACGAGGCGCTCTCGCAGTTGTCCTTCGAGGTGCCTACCGGCGAGATGGCCTTCGTCACCGGCCACTCCGGCGCCGGCAAGAGCACGCTGCTGAAATTGCTGGGCCTGATCGAGCGCCCCTCGCACGGCGTGATCACCCTGGATGGCCAGAACCTGGCCCGGGTGCGCCGGGGCGGCATTCCCAAGTTGCGTCGCCGGATCGGCATGGTGTTCCAGGATCACCGGCTGCTGATGGAGCGCACGGTATTCGCCAACGTCGAACTGCCGCTGATGATCGGTGGCGTGGCGCGGCCCGAACGTGCACGCCGCGTGCGCGCCGCGCTGGAGAAAGTGGGCCTGCTGGCCTACGAGCGGCAGTTGCCAGCCACCTTGTCCACCGGCGAGCAGCAGCGCGTGGGCATCGCCCGCGCCATCGTGGCGCGGCCCACCTTGCTGATCGCCGACGAACCCACCGGCAATCTCGATCCGCAGCTGGCGGTGGAAATCATGGGGCTGTTCGCCGAATTCCAGCAGGTGGGTACCACCGTGCTGATCGCCAGCCATGACCTGCCCTTGATCAAGCGCATGCGCAAACGCGTGATCGTGCTCGATCACGGCCGGCTGGTGGCCGACCTTGCCGCGCAGGAGGTGCTGTGAACGCGTCGCCGGAATCCCCCTCGGGGCACAACGGGCCGTCGGCGCAGACGCCGCGGCCACAGCGATTCGCCAGCTGGCAGGAACACCACGGCTGGAGCGCCGCGGCCAGCCTGCGCCGGTTGGCCACGCGCCCGCTGGGCAGCCTGCTGACCATTGCCGTGATGGGCCTGGCGCTGGCCTTGCCGCTGGCGTTCTACCTGCTGCTGGGCAACGTGCAGAAGCTGGGCGACGCCATGGGCCAGAGCCAGGCGATCAGTGTTTTCATGCAAACCGGGCAGAGTGGCCAGGCCACGCAGTTGCTGGCCACGCAGCTGGGCAATCGGCCGGAGGTGGCGTCCGTCGCCGTGAAAAGCCCGCAGCAAGGGATGGAAGAGCTGGCGAAGATGCAGGGCTTCTCCGGCGCGCTGGAATTGCTGGATGACAACCCGTTGCCTTATGTGGTGCAACTGCAGCCGCGAACCGACGTCAGTGCCGCCGCCGTCGAGACGCTGGTGGCCGACGTGCGCGCGATGCGCGGGGTCGAGCTGGTGCAGGACAGCGACAGCTGGCGCAAACGGCTGGAGGCGCTGCTCGATGTGGGCAACCGCGTGGTGCTGATGCTGGCGTTGATGCTGGCCGCGGCGGCGCTGCTGGTGGTGGGCAACACGGTGCGGGTGGACATCGCCAGCCGCAGCGAGGAAATCGGCGTGCTGCTGCTGGTGGGCGCCAGCGATGCGTTCGTGCGCCGTCCTTATCTGTACGCCGGCATCTGGTACGGCTTGTTCAGCGGTATTTTCGCCGCCGCGCTGGCGGTGGTGATCGAGCTGGGCCTGGCCGCGCCGGTGGCGCAGTTGAGCCAGACCTATGACGGCAAACTGCAAGTGGCCGGCCTTCCCACCTGGCTGCTGCTGGCCGTGCCGCTGGCTGCCGCCGCGCTGGGCTGGCTGGGCGCGCGACTGGTCAGCGCGTGGCAATTGCGCAAGGCCGCCTGAACTTGTGACTTGCGCCGACACCCCGCCCGGTGTCGGTAAAGTATGGTGGCAGACAGGGTCGTGCCGCGACGTGAATCGGGATCGTCATGAATGGAGTGGACAACCAGGAAGTACCCCAGGCGATCAGCAACCGCTTGCTGACCACCGCGCCGCGGGTGCTGGTGGTTGACGGCTCGCGGGTGGTGCGGCAGTTGATCACCCGGGTACTGCAGGCGGAATTGCCGGGCGTCGAGATCGTCGGCTGCGGCAGCGGCAACGAGGCGCAGCAACTGCTGGGCGTGGGCGTGTTCGATTTCATCACCATCGCGCTGCGCCTGCCCGACATGGACGGGCTGGAGCTGGCGCAATTCGTGCGCGAGTCGGCGCCGCAATTCTATGTACCCATCGTGGTGGTTTCCGGCGACGTGGATTCGCGCCTGCACCGCCGCGAGCTGGGCGAACACGTCACCGACTACTTCGACAAGTCCCTGGGTTTCCAGGCGCTGGCCGAGTTCATCCGCGGCTACGTACGGCCCGAAAGCAGCGTCGAGGGCACCGTGCTGTACGTGGAAGACAGCCGCGTGGTGGCGCTGGCCACCCGTCGCATGCTCGAGAAATACGGCCTCACCGTGCGTCACGTGATCAGCGTGGAAGACGCGCTGGTGCTGCTGGAAACCGCCCGCGCGCAGGGGCGGATCGGTGCGGACGTGGTGCTGACCGACGTCAGCCTGAAGGGCGAGCTGACCGGCGGCGACCTGCTCGAGCGCATCCGTACCGAATACGGTTACGGCAAGGGCCGGCTGCCGGTGCTGGTGATGACCGGCGACGAGAACCCGGTCAACCAGGCGGCGCTGATCAAGGCCGGCGCCAACGACCTGGTGGAGAAACCGGTGGAGGAAAAACTGCTGGTGACCAAGCTGTTGTTCCAGCTGCGGGTGGCCCGCCATTTGCGTGAAGCGGCCGGCGATGAGTGACGCCCCGATCCGGCTGGAAGCCTCGTGGAAGGCGCGGCTGGAGGACTATCTGCGACGCCCCGAGATGCAGGCACTGGCGGCGTTCCTGCGGGCGGAGAAGGCGGAGGGCAAACGCATCTACCCGCCCGGCCCGGCGATTTTCTCGGCCTTCGACCACACACCGTTCGATGCCGTGCGCGTAGTGATATTGGGGCAGGACCCGTACCACGGCCCGGGGCAGGCGCATGGTTTGTGCTTCTCCGTGCCGGTGGGCGTGCGGGTGCCGCCCTCGCTGGACAACATCTTCAAGGAAATCCAGCGCGACCTGGATATCGCGCGCCCCGATCACGGCTGCCTCACGCCCTGGGCCGATCGCGGCGTGCTGCTGCTCAACAGCGTGCTGACGGTGGAAGAAGGCCGCGCCGGCGCGCACCAGGGCAAGGGCTGGGAAGGCTTCACCGACGCGGCCATCGCCGCACTCAATCACGAGCGCGAGGGCCTGGTGTTCCTGCTATGGGGCGCCTATGCGCAGCGCAAGGGCAGCCTGATCGACCGCAACCGCCATTGCGTGCTGACCTCGGTGCACCCCTCGCCGTTGTCGGCCCATCGAGGCTTTCTGGGTTGTGGCCATTTCTCGGCGGCCAACCGGTATCTGGAAAGCCGCGGTCAGGCGCCGATCGACTGGTCGCTGCCGCCGCGGGCCGCGATGTGAAAACCGCGCCGGGTTTCGCGTCCTAGACGTCCGCCCACATGCGCAGCAGGTTGGCGTGGGATCGGCTGACCGTGTCGAAGGTGACGCTCTTCCCTTCGCGGCCGAAGAGCTGCCGCTTGGCGTTTTCCAGATCCCACAGCAATTCGCGCCGGGCCGGGTCGCGCACCAGGCTTTGCACCCAGATGATCGCCGCATGGCGACTGCCGCGCGTCACCGGGGTCACGTGATGCAGCGAATTGGCGGGGTAGGCGATGGCGGCACCCGCGTCGAGCTTGAACGCGTACTCCATGCCGCCGGAATCGATCATCAGCTCGCCGCCGTCGTAACTCGTCGGCTCGGAAATGAACAGCGTGATGGCCACGTCGGTGCGCACCGCATTGCCCATGCCGCCCATCACCGGCGCGTCGACGTGTTGCCCGTACTCCATGCCGATGTCGTAGCGGTTGAACAGCGGCAGCGTCGATGCCGACGGCAGCAACGCCGTCTGCAGCATGCCATTGCGCATGAAGGCGTTGCGCACCATGTCGCGCAAACGCTCCTGATTCGGGTTGTCGTCGCTGGCCTGCAGGTTCTTCTTTACCTCCCGCGCCGACCAGCCCGCGGTGCGCGCGCCGTCGGTGAACGACGCGTCGCGCAGTTCGCTGCGAAGGGTGCCGAGCTCGTCGGCCGTCAACACGTTGGGTACGCAAAGGATCACGGGGTGCCGCCTGGACGCAGTGAAGGGAAGGGCGCGTTCGATGCGCAAATCATTGTATCGGGCGCCGATTGGCGGGGAAACGCGCGGTGCAGCAGACGTCAGGCGGTCAGCCGCGCGCCCGCTGGATCAGCACCTGGCGCAGGTGGCGTCGGGAACGATCAATGGCTTTGTGCAGTGGGCATGCTTTTGCCAGCCCCGCTGCAATGCCGGCCGCGAGCATGCACCCGGTTCCGTGCAGCCGGGTGGTGACCACCCACGGCGCGGCAAAACGCTGCGTGCCGTGCGCGGTGACGAGGAGATCGACCGCTTCGGGCAGGGCGGCGTGGCCGCCTTTCATCAACACCGATCGAGGTCCCAGCAAGAGCAGCGCCTGCCCTTGCCGTGCCATCTCCGCCTCGTCTGTTGCTTGCGACGTATCCAGCAGCGCAGCGGCCTCGGCGAGATTGGGGGTGAGGCAATCGGCCAGCGGCAACAGGCGCGTACGCACCAGATCCACCGCCGCGGCTTCCAGCAGTTGCGCCCCCGAGGTGGCGAGCAGCACCGGATCGAGCACCACGAACGGTGGCCGCCGGCGTTCGAGTTGCTGTGCGACAGTGGCCACGATGTCCGCGTTGGCCAGCATGCCCAGCTTCACGGCGTCGATGGCCAGCTCCTCGAATACCGCGTCCATCTGCGCCTGCACCATCACCGCGGACATGGTCTCGATGGCGCGCACGCCCGCGGTGTTCTGGGCGGTGACGGCGGTCACCACGGTGGCGCCGTCGACGCCGAAGGCCGCGAACGTTTTCAGGTCCGCCTGCAGGCCGGCGCCGCCGCAGGAGTCGGAGCCGGCGATGGACAATACCTGCGTCATGCCGGTATCCCCGCGAGCGTCGCCAAGGCCAGATTGGCGTAGCCGCGCGACTGCAATTGCCGACCGACGCGCCATGCGCGCACGCCGCTGTGACAGCACAGCACCACGCGGCGGTCGGCGGGTGGATGGGCGTCGATGAAAGCGTCGATGTGTTCTGGGGTGAAACGCAGGGCCGTTGCCAGTGGTGATATTGGGGCTTCGTCCTGGCTGCGCAGGTCGATCACAAGATCGCCCCGCGCCACGTCGCCAACGTCGATGAAGCGCAACACGTCGTCCTCGGGTTCGCTCGCCCCGTGGAAGTCGAAGCCGCCGAACGCCAGGCGGCCCGCGTCGAAACTCAGCAGTCGACCCAGCGGCGACGGCGCGATGTCCAGCAGCAGTTGCAACACGCATTGCGCCTGCAGGCTGCCGATCATGCCGACCATGCTGCCCAGCACGCCGGCGCTGCTGCAACTGGCCGCGCGCGTGGGCATGTCGGGAAATACGGCGCGATAGCTGGGCGCGCCGCCGCAAAAGCCACCGACATAACCGGCCAGGCCCACGGCGGACGCGCTGATCAGCGGCCTGCCAAGTTGCAGGCTGGCGTCGCTCACGGTGTAGGTGACAGCGAGGCTGTCGGCCGCGTCGACGACGACATCGACGCCGGCCACCAGCGCTGCCGCGTTGGCCGGGGTCAGCCGTTGCGCCAGCGCTTCCACGGTGATGGTCGGGTTGAGCCGCAGCAGGGCGGCGCGCGCCGCCTGCGCCTTGAACGAACCGATATCAGACATCGCATACAGCGGCTGCCGATGCAGGTTGCTCTCCTCGACGTAATCGTGATCGATCACGGTGATCCGACCAATGCCGGCGCCCGCCAGATACTGCAGCACGGGACAGCCCAGGCCGCCCGCACCGATCACCAGCACATGCGCCGCCGCCAGCCGCGCCTGGCCTGCTTTGCCGACGTGGGGCAGCACGACCTGGCGCGCGTAACGGTCGCTCACGGGTGCGCCGCCGTCGCGGTGAGCCACGCGGCCGCGCGTGCCAGCGGGTCGGTGTGGCCGGTCACGTCGCCGATGGTGGCGATGCTGTCGGCGCCCGCATCGAAACAGCCGGCGGCGCGTTCCAGCGTGATGCCGCCGATCGCCACCAGTGGTCGATCGCCGATCAGCCGCTTCCACTCGGCGACGCGCGGCAGGCCTTGCGGCGCCCACGGCATCTGCTTGCGCGTGGTGGCATAGATCGGCCCCAGCGCCACGTAGTCGGGTGACGCGGCCAGTGCGCGATCCAGTTCGGCATGGTCGTGCGTGCTGATGCCCAGCCGCATGCCGCGCCCGCGGATTGCCTTCAGGTCCGCGTCGAGCAAGTCCTGCTGGCCGAGGTGGATGAAGTCGGCGCCTTCGTCCAGCGCGATCTGCCAATGGTCGTTGACCACCAGTTGCACCCCCTGCCAGCGACAGACCGCCAGCGCGGCGTGAACCTCGCGACGGATCACCTCCGCTGGCTGCGCCTTGAGCCGCAACTGCACCAGCTCGATGCCGAGCGGCGCCAGCCGGCCCACCCACTCGGCGCTGTCCACGATGGGGTAGAACGGGGGCAGGGTGATCACGCCAGCCACGCCTTGCCCGTGACCGGCGTGGAGGGTTCGGCGAGATCGCGCGGTGCCATCGGTTGCGCCTCGAAGCCCGCGCGGCCCGCCTCGATCGCGCGGGCGAACGCCGCGGCCATCGCCACCGGATCGCCCGCCAGCGCCACCGCGGTGTTCAGCAGCACGCCGTCGAAACCCAGCTCCATCGCCTCCACCGCGTGCGATGGCCGGCCGATGCCGGCGTCGATGATCAGCGGCACGTCGGGAAAGTGCGCGCGCAAGGTGCGCAGGCCGAAAGTGTTGTTCAGCCCGCGCCCGCTGCCGATCGGCGCGCCCCACGGCATCAGCACGCGACAGCCGGCCTGCAGCAGCCGGTCGGCCACGACCTGGTCTTCGGTGGTGTACGGAAATACCTCGAAGCCATCGGCGCACAACTCGGCCGCTGCCGCGACCAGGCCGAACACGTCCGGCTGCAGCGTGTCGGCGTCGCCGATCACTTCCAGCTTGATCCACGGCGTCTGGAAGATGTCGCGCGCCATCCGTGCGGTGGTCACCGCCTCCTTCGCCGAATGGCAGCCGGCCGTGTTCGGCAGCACGTGCACGCCCAGGTCGCGGATCAGCGACCAGAATCCCTGCCCGCTGCGCTGTCCGCCCGATTCGCGCCGCAGCGACACGGTGACCACCTCGGTGCCCGAGGCGCGCACCGCATCGGCAAGCATCGCCGGCGACGGGTAGCGGGCGCTGCCCAGCAGCAGGCGCGATGCCAGTTCGATGCCATAAAGCTGCATGGCTCAGCCTCCCTGCATCGGCGCGAGGATTTCCAGCGCATCGCCGTCGGCCAGCGTGGTGGTTTCTCGTCGGTCGGCGGGCACGAACACGCCGTTGAGCGCCGTGGCCACGATGGCCTGCCGGTAACCGAGCGCATCTAGCGCCTGCGACAAGGTGGTGGCGCGCACGTCGTGCGCGGCGCCGTTCACGAGGAGATGCATGCGCTTGCCTCCGGGATGTTGGCCAGCGCCATCTGCGCGGCCTGCTGCGCCATCGCAGGCGAAAGCAGGAAGCCGTGGCGATAGAGGCCGTTGACGTGGATGACGTTGCCGCGACGGGACACCCGCGGCAGGTTGTCGGGAAAGGCGGGACGCACGCCCACGCCCAGTTCCAGGATCTGCGCCTCGGCAAACGCCGGGTGCAGCGTGTAGGCGGCGTTGAGCAGATCCATCGCCGAACGCACGGTGACCGGGCCGTGGCTGCTGCTTTCCAGCAAGGTGCCGCCGAGCATGAAAACGCCCTGGCCGCGGGGGATCACATACACCCCGAAGCGCGGATGCAGCAGCCGCACGGGACGGGTGAGATGGATGTCCGGTGCGCGCAACATGATCATTTCGCCGCGCACGCCGCGCAGGTCCTCCAGCGTGTCGCGTGCGGCGATGCCGCGGCAATCGATCACGCGATCGGCCACCACCCGTTCGACATCGGCGTCCACGCCGTAGCGGATCGCCACGCCCATCGCATCCAGTTGCGCCGTCAACGCCTGCAGCGCGCGGCGCGGGTCCAGGTGCGCCTCGTCGGGAAAGAACAGGCCTCGGTGAAACCGTCCGGCCAGGTCCGGTTCGAGCGCGCCGATGAGCGCGGCGTCGGCTGCTTCGAACCGGTCGGTGCGGCGGCCGAACAACTCCAGTTCGCCGGCATCGCGGCTGGCGGCGACCACCAGCGTGCCGCGCTGCACGGTATCGGCGAAATGACGTTGCCACCACGCGATGGAAGCGGCGCCCAACGCCGCCACCTGCGGTTCGGCGGTGGCCTGTTCGCACCACGGCGCCAGCATGCCGCCGGCAAACCACGCGCAGGCCTGCGCGCCCGGGCCGGCGCCGCGTTCCACGATCTCCACCCGGGCGCCGCGGCTGGCCAGTTCGATGGCCGTGACCATGCCGGCCACGCCCGCGCCGATGACGGTGACACGCATGGCGCTCATTCTGCAGCCGGCACGTAGAGCGTGGCGCCCTGCGCGGCGAACTCGCGCGACTTCGCATCCATGCCCGCGCGGACCGTGGAGGCTTCCATCTCGCGCACCTCGCGGCGCAGGTCCTGGGTGATCTTCATCGAGCAGAATTTCGGCCCGCACATCGAGCAGAAATGCGCCACCTTGTGCGCCTCCTTCGGCAGCGTGGCGTCGTGGTAGGCGCGCGCCGTGTCGGGATCGAGTGAGAGATTGAACTGGTCCTCCCAGCGGAATTCGAAGCGCGCGCGCGACAGTGCGTTGTCGCGGTGCTGGGCGGCGGGATGGCCCTTGGCGAGATCGGCGGCGTGGGCGGCGATCTTGTAGGTGATCACGCCGGTCTTGACGTCGTCGCGGTCGGGCAGGCCGAGGTGTTCCTTCGGCGTGACGTAGCAGAGCATTGCGGTGCCGAACCAGCCGATCATCGCCGCGCCGATGCCCGAGGTGATGTGGTCGTAACCCGGCGCGATGTCGGTGGTCAGCGGGCCCAGCGTGTAGAACGGCGCCTCGGCGCAGTGCTCCAGCTGCTTGTCCATGTTGAGCTTGATCTTGTGCATCGGCACGTGGCCGGGCCCTTCGATCATCACCTGGCAGCCGTGCGCCCAGGCGATCCGGGTCAGCTCGCCCAGGGTTTCCAGTTCGCCGAACTGGGCCGCGTCGTTGGCGTCGGCGATCGAGCCGGGGCGCAGGCCGTCGCCCAGCGAGAAGGCCACGTCGTAGCGGCGCATGATGTCGCAGATTTCGGCGAAGTTTTCGTACAGGAAACTCTCGCAGTGATGGCTGAGGCACCAGCGCGCCATGATCGAACCGCCACGCGACACGATGCCGGTGACCCGCTGCGCGGTCAGCGGCACGTGGTGCAGGCGCACGCCGGCATGGATGGTGAAATAGTCCACGCCCTGCTCGGCCTGCTCGATCAGGGTGTCGCGAAAGACTTCCCACGTCAGCCGCGCGGGATCGCCACCGACTTTTTCCAGCGCCTGGTAGATCGGCACGGTGCCGATCGGCACCGGCGCGTTGCGGATGATCCACGAGCGGATGTTGTGGATGTTGCGGCCGGTGGAGAGATCCATGATGGTGTCCGCGCCCCAGCGGATCGCCCACACCAGCTTCTCGACCTCCTCGGCCACGCCGGAGGACACCGCCGAGTTGCCGATGTTGGCGTTGACCTTCACCAGGAAGTTGCGCCCGATCACCATCGGCTCCAGCTCGCCGTGGTTGATGTTGGCCGGGATGATGGCGCGCCCCAGCGCGATCTCGCTGCGCACGAACTCGGGCGTGACGAAGGCGGGCAGGGCCGCACCGAACGCTTCGCCGTCGGCCAGCCGGGCGGACGCGTCTTCATGCATCTGCGTGCGGCCCAGGTTCTCGCGCTGGGCGGCGTAGATCATTTCCTCGGTGATGATGCCGGCGCGGGCAAATTCCAGCTGGGTCACGGGCTGGCCCGCTTCGCCCCGTCGCAATGTGCGGTGCGCGGGGCAGGGTGCTACCAGCCGGTCCGGGCCGACGCCGCCGTTGTCTTCCGGACGAGTGGTGCGCCCTTCGGTGATCGGAAGGCCGCGCGCCGCGATCCACGCATCGCGTACCGGCGGCAGGCCCGCAGCCAGGTCGATCTGCACCGCCTCGTCGGTATACGGGCCGGACGAATCGTAGACGTGCAGCGCGGGCGAGAGCGGATCGTTCAACGCGATCTCGCGCACCGGCACCCGCAACGAAGAATGCGCGGGCGGCGACACGTAGACCTTGCGCGAACCGCCGATCGGCCCGGTCGTAACCTTGAGGGGTGCAGCGACAGCGGGATGATTCATGGATCTCCTCCTTCGATGGAGATCCGGGACACGACGCTGCAACGGCGCACGGGCGCGCCGCAGCCGGCCGCCCATGGTGGTGATTCCCGTTCCTACGCCGGTATTACCCGGATCAGGTTCAAGGGTCAGCTCGCGCTATCTCAGCCCCTCTCGGGGCACCCCTCGGAATGGCCGGCAGGATGGTGGCCCCGGTTGCGCGCTGTCAAGCGCGCCTGGCGTCCTTGGCTGGCGTCGGTGCAGGAAACGGACACCTGGGCATGACGCGTTCTGAACGTAACTCTGACCAGACTGGCGACGAAGAGAAGGGTGATGGACAACGCCCGCCAATATATGTACCATATAGTTCATTAAAGGCCCGGAACCAATGTCCGGACTTAGCACTCGAACCCACCGAGTGCTAAACTTTGTTGCCATTCTGGAGGTTCCAACCATGTCTCAAGCCTTGGTAACCGCCAACTTCCCGCTGCCAAGCGTGGTCGGAAGTCTGGATGCCTATATTTCCGCCGTGCATCGCATCCCGGTACTGAGCTCCGAAGAGGAGCAGTCGCTCTCGCGCGACTACCTCGAGGACGCCAATCTCGATGCGGCCAAGAAACTGGTGATGTCGCACCTGCGCTTCGTGGTGCACGTGGCCCGCGGCTACAGCGGCTACGGCCTGCAGCTGGCCGACCTGATCCAGGAAGGCAATATCGGCCTGATGAAGGCGGTCAAGCGCTTCGACCCCGACCAGGGCGTGCGCCTGGTCAGCTTCGCGGTGCACTGGATTCGCGCCGAAATGCACGAGTTCATCCTCAAGAACTGGCGCATCGTGAAGGTCGCCACCACCAAGGCGCAGCGCAAGCTGTTCTTCAACCTGCGCAAGAGCAAGAAGCGGCTGGGCTGGATGAATGCCGCCGAAGTGCGCACGGTGGCGAATGATCTGGGCGTGCCCGAGGCGACGGTGCGCGAGATGGAATCGCGTCTGTCCGGCCGTGACATCGGTTTCGAACCGGTGAGCGACGACGAGGATGCCAAGCCTGCCCCGGCCGCGTTCCTGGTCGACGACGGTGCCGATCCGTACGAAAACGTGTCCGATGCCGATGCCAGCGACAACCGTCTGCAGGCCTTGTCCGACGCGCTGGTGCAACTGGATGCCCGCTCGCGCGACATCATCCAGCGTCGCTGGCTGGACGACGACAACAAGGCCACGCTGCAGGATCTGGCCGACGAATACGGCGTGTCCGCCGAGCGCATCCGTCAGGTCGAGGCCAACGCGATGAAGAAGATGCGCGGGCTGTTCGCCGAAGCCTGAGCGGCTCGAAACGCACTGACCGACGGCCCCGCAAGGGGCCGTTTGCGTTGGCGGGCAACGCGGAGGGATCGGTGGCCGAAACGATCAGCGATTTTCCGTTTCGTCCGTTTCGTCCTGCCCGCTGACGATGCGGGCGTGGCGTTCGTGGGTCCAGTACGCCCATGCCCAGTCCAGCATCACCACCAGTCGGTTGCGGAAGCCGATCAGAAAGTAGATGTGCGCCAGCAGCCACACCGCCCACGCGGGAAAGCCCGACAGTTTCAGACGGCCAAACTGGGCCACTGCCGCCATGCGGCCTATGGTGGCCAGCGAACCGGCGTCGCGATAGCGGAACGGCGTGGGGCTGTCCTTCCCGTCGAGTCGCGCGCGGATAGCCGCGCCCACGTATTCACCCATCTGCTTGGCCGCCGGCGCCACGCCCGGCACTGGTTTGCCGTTTGGTTGCTGCACGTCCGCCAGGTCACCGATGACGAATACCTCCGGATGCATCGGCAGGCTGAGATCGGGGCGAACCTGTACCCGGCCGGCGCGATCCAGCGGCGCTCCCAGCATGCGACCCAGTGGTGAGGCCGCCACGCCAGCAGCCCACAACACGGTGCGCGCCGGCAGTCGTTGATCGCCCAGGTTCACGCCTTGCGCATCGATGTGGGTCACCGCCGTGCCGGTATGCACGGCCACGCCCAGGCGTTCCAGCTGGCGGCGGGCGCGTTCCGACAACAGCGGATCGAACGCGGGCAGCAGACGCGGCCCGGCCTCGATCAACCGCACGCTGGCGCGGCGCGGATCGCTGCGGCGGAAATCGCGCGGCAGGGTGCGTCGCGCCAGTTCGGCCAGCGTGCCCGCCAGTTCGACGCCGGTGGAGCCGCCGCCCACGACCAAGAAATTCAGCCAGGCCTGACGCCGCGCCGGATCGTTTTCGCGCTCGGCGTGCTCGAAGGCCAGCAGCACGCGGCGGCGGATCAGGAAGGCATCGTCGAGTGTCTTCAGCGCCGGTGCGAAGGGCGCCCATTCGTCGTGGCCGAAATAGGCATGCGTCGATCCGGTCGCCACCACCAGCATGTCGTAATGCAGGGTGCCGTGCGCCAGCCGTACCTCGCGTGCCGACGTGTCCACGCCGATGACGTCGTCGAGCAGCACGGTGAGGTCCCGCTGGCGGCGCAGGATCTGTCGCAAGGGCGCGGCAATGGCCGGTGCCGCCAGGCTGGCGGTTGCCACCTGGTACAGCAGCGGCTGGAACAGGTGATGGTTGCGCCGGTCCACCAGCGTCATCCGCACCGGCGCGCCGGCCAGCCGCCGCGCCACGGCGAGCCCGCCAAAACCGCCGCCCAGGATCAGCACATGCGGCCAGTTCGCGTGGGTGTCCGGATCATCGGTCGGACGGTTTGGCATGGGGGCTCCTTCGGCGATGGCGGGTGCCAGTCGCTGCATCCTTGCAGCCCGGGTGTCGATGCGCGGTCGAATGCCGCGACACCTTCAGGTGCGCTGGCGATCGTGATCGATGCTAACGCGCGGGTTCGTCCGCGGCCTTGATCCAGGTCGCCACGGCGGCGGGATGTTCCAGATGGAGATGGTGGCCACCATCCATATGGCTGACGGCGATGTCCTCGACACAGTCGATGCGCGCCTGCATCAAGGCGGCCGGCAAGTAGGATGTCGACGGTCGCGCCAGCAGCAGCGCGGTGGGCGACGCAATGCCTTGCAGCAAGGCACGCACTTGCGATTCGGCCAACCGCGTGGCGCTGGGCTGGGTCAGGCGCGGATCGCTGCGCCAACGCCAGCCGCCGTCGACGTCGACGAGGCCGCGCGTGACGATCGGTCGCGCCAGGTCGCCGCGCAAACCGCTGGCGATGCTGCGAGCGTCGACCGCCTGTTCGACACTGCGGAACAGCCGCAGCGGCTTGCGTGTGGCCTGCGGCGCCAGCGCCTCGCGAAAGCGTTGCAGCGTACGCGTGCCATCGTCGCCAAGGGGTCCCAGCCCTTCGATCAACCACAACCGTTCGATCCGCGACGGCGCGGCTGTCGCCACCAGCGAGGCAATGCCGGCGCCCAGCGAATGCCCCAGCAGACTGTAGCGATCCAGCGCCAGCGCATCGGCGGCGGCCAGCACGGTGCGTACGTAATCCGCATAGTGATACTGCGCGCCCGCCGCCACATGGTCGGCGTGCCCGTGCCCGGGCAGATCCAGCGCGATCAGCTGGAACCGCGTGGCCAGCAGGGGCGCCAGCCGTGCATAACTGCCCGCGTTGTCGAGCCAGCCATGCAGGGCAAGCAGCGGCGGCAGCGTGTCGTCGCCCCAGACCTGCGCGGCCAGGGTCAGGTGCGGCAGCGTGATGCGCCGTTCGCGTGGTTCGATCACGCCGCGCCGTCGTCGGTGCGGGATGCCGGCCAGCCGCGGAGATGGCGCTGCAACAACGCGGCCAGGCTGTCGATCTGCTCGGGGCTGTCGTTCAGGGCGGGGATGTAGCGCAGCGATTGGCCGCCGGCGGCGAGGAAGAAATCGCGGTTCTGCATCGCGATTTCCTCCAGTGTCTCCAGGCAATCCACCGCGAAACCGGGGCAGGCCACGTCGAGGCGCTTCACGCCGTCGGCTGCCAGTTGGCGCACGGTGGCGTCGGTGTAGGGATGCAGCCAGCGCTCTCGGCCCACGCGCGACTGGAAGCTCACCAGCAGTTCGCCTTCGCCCAGTTGCAGCCGCTGGCGCAGTAGCCGCGCCGTCGTCTGGCACTGGTCGGCGTAAGGATCGCCCAGCCGTACGTAGCGCTCCGGGATGCCGTGGAAGGACAGCAGCAGCTTGTCGCCGCGACCGTTCTCGGCCCACCAGCGCTCGATGCGTTGCGCCAGCGCCTCAATGTGAGCGTCGTCGTCGTGGTAATCGTTGATCAGGCGCAGCTCGGGCGGCCAGCGCATCGCCTTCATCGCGTCGGCCACGGCATCGATCACCGAGCCGGTGGACGTGGCCGAATATTGCGGATAGAGCGGCAATACCAGCAGCCGGCGTACACCTTCGCGATGCAACTGGGCGATGGTATCGGCCACGGCGGGCTCGCCGTAGCGCATCGCCAGTGCCACGCGCAGCGTGCCGGGCTGCTCACGCTCCAGCTTGGCCTGCAGTGCCGCCGCCAGCGCCTCGCTTTCGAAGCGCAGCGGCGAGCCGCGCTCGGTCCAGATCCGCGCGTAGGCATGCGCCGAACGCGCCGGCCGGATGCGCAGGATGACCCCGTGCAGAATCAGCCACCACAGCCAGCGCGGGTAATCGATCACCCGCGTGTCGCCGAGAAACTGCGCCAGATAGGGCCGCACCGCCTGTGCGGTGGGTGCGGTCGGCGTGCCCAGGTTGACCAGCAAAACGGCTGTCTGAACGGACTGAACGTCGGCTGTGTGGGAATGGCCGGTGGGGCCGGTATAGTAATTGGGTGGCATCGTGACGAGGGCGATGGCGTCGAAGGCGATCAATCGCGCAGTCTGCCACAAGCGCCCATCCGGGCCGTGAGCACGCCTATCGTCGCCCCGCATCCCAACCCCACGTGGAGCTGAGCCAATGTTCAAGATCCCGCTGCATCGTCTGCTTGTGATCGGCGCTGCCCTGCTGCTGCCCGCCATGGCCGTGCACGCCGAAGATCCGCCGTTGGTCCGTGCCAACAATGCCGTGCGCGTCCTGGGCGAAATCATGCAGGCGCCGGACAAGGCGATCCCCAGCGATCTGCTGCGCGAAGCCAAGGCGATCGCGGTGATTCCGGACATGATCAAGGCCGGCTTCATCTTCGGCGGCCGCCGCGGCGAAGGGCTGATCTCGGTGAAGACCCGCGACGGCACCTGGTCCAACCCCAGCTTCATCACCATGACCGGCGGCAGCGTGGGCTTCCAGGCGGGCGTGTCGTCGACCGACGTGATCCTGGTGTTTCGCACCCAGCGCGGCGTCGATTCCATCGTCAACGGCAAGTTCACGCTGGGCGCCGATGCGTCGGCCGCCGCCGGCCCCGTCGGCCGCACCGCCAGCGCCGCCACCGATGGCCAGCTGAAGGCGGAAATCTATTCCTACTCGCGCACTCGCGGGCTGTTTGCCGGCGTGGCACTGGATGGTTCGGCGCTGCGCATCGATTATGATGCGAATGCTGCCATCTACGGCCCCGGCATCACGCCGCGGCGCATTTTCGAAGGTGGCGTGAGCAATATCCCCGCGCCGGTGGTCGATTTCCGCGACCGGCTGGAAGAGTACACTCAGCGATGAGCCGTCGGCGCTGCGGCGCGCTCCGGCACATCGCTGTCCGTCGCCGTTTTGAGGTCAAACCATGAGCATCACCCATCTCATCATCCTGCTGATCGTCGTTGTGCTGATCTTCGGCACCAAGAAGCTGCGCAACATCGGCTCGGACCTGGGCGGCGCCATGCGCGACTTCAAGAAGGGCCTGGAGGGTGAGGACAAGCCCAAGGACGAGCAGCGCCTGCAGGCCGACCCGCCGGTCGCGAAACCTGCCGAGCAGAAGCAACCTGATTCCACCGAATCGAAGTAACCGCGCGCGGGCGCGGCGGGATACATCGCGATGATCGAGATCAGCTTCGGCAAGCTGGTGCTGCTGGCGCTGGTTGCATTGATCGTGCTCGGCCCGGAGAAGCTGCCCGGCGTGGCGCGCACCGCCGGTGCCTTGCTGCGGCGGGTACGCAGCGGCTGGGACAACGTGCGCGCCGAAGTGGAGCGGGAGTTCGAGATCGAGGAGATCAAGCGCACCGCGCGCGAGGCCGCGGCGCGCGCCGAAGCGCTGCAGAGCCAGTTGAATGATGGCGTGCAAAAGGTTCGCGAGCCGCTGGCCGGCGCGCTGGACGAAGCGGCCGCAATGGTGCGCCCCAAGGCCCCGGCGACCGGGGATGGCGCGGAAACGGGCACGGAAGCAGGCGATGATCCGTCCAGCCAGGTGCAGGCGGAACTGCCGCTGAGCGCGCCGGCGCCGGCCGAACCGAACAGGGATCACCCCGCATGACCACGCCTGACGATCCCGTCGACGACCTGCAGCAAGGCCTGTTTTCGCACCTGATCGAACTGCGCTCGCGCCTGCTCAAGGCGGTGGCGGCGGTGGTGGTGATCCTGCTGGTGCTGATCCCCTTCGCGAACCGCCTCTACACCGAGCTGGCCGCGCCGCTGGTGGCCCGGTTGCCGGAGGGGGCGCACCTGATCGCCACCGAAGTCGCCAGCCCGTTCGTGACGCCGCTGAAACTGGCTTTTTACGCGGCGCTGTTCATCGGCATGCCGATGATCCTCTACCAGCTGTGGGCGTTCGTCAGCCCGGGCCTGTACAAGCACGAGAAGCGCCTGGCGCGGCCGCTGCTGGTGGCGGCGATGGGGCTGTTCTATCTGGGCTGCGCCTTTGCCTATTTCCTGGTGCTGCCGGCCGCGTTCCGCTTTCTCACGGCGGTGACGCCGCAAGGCGTGGAGATGATGACCGACATCTCCCATTACCTCGATTTCGTGATGCTGATGTTCTTCGCGTTCGGGCTGTGCTTCGAGGTGCCGGTGGGGGTGGTGATCCTGGCCGCCGTCGGCGTGGTCGACGTGAAGCAACTGCGCAGCGGCCGTCGCTATGCGGTGGTCGGCGCGTTTGCCATCTCCGCGTTCATCACGCCGCCGGACATCACCTCGATGATCATGCTGGCGATCCCGATGTGCCTGCTGTACGAGCTGGGCGTGCTGGCGGTGGGTTGGCTGGTAAAGCCGCGCGAGGCGGCGTCGCCCGACGCGTGAACTTCACCGCGCCGGCTTGACCGCCGCACGGTTGAGCGACATGCCCTTGAGCACGTTCAGCGCCTGCGACAGCGCGAAATCCTGCGTGGCCAGCTTGGCCCCCTCGTCGGCGCTGTCGCCATGGGAGGTCACCGCTTTTTCGTTGGCCAGGTGATGGGGCAGGTCGGACTCGAAGTTCACCGGGCCGGTGGCGCGATCGGCTTTGCGCACCGCCAGGTCGGCCAGCACGATGTCGGGCGTGATGCCCTTGGCCTGGATCGAGGTGCCGTTGGGCGTGTAGTAGCGCGCGGTGGTGATCTTCACCGCGTGGTCGGCGTCCAGCGGCAGCACGGTTTGCACCACGCCCTTGCCGAAGGTGCGCTGGCCGATGATCAGCGCGCGGTGGTTGTCCTTCAATGCGCCGGAAACGATCTCGGCGGCCGAGGCGGTGCCGTTGTTGACCAGCACCACCAGCGGCGCGCCGTCGAGCAGGTCGCCCGGGTGCGCGGCGAAGCGCAGGTTGGCGTCGGGCAGGCGGCCGCGGGTGGTGACGATCACGCCCGAATCGAGCAGGTCGTCGCTGACCGAGACAGCGGCGGTCAGCAGGCCGCCGGGGTTGTTGCGCAGGTCCAGCACCGCGCCCTTCAGCGGGCCGGTTTTCTGCAGCAGTTCGGGCAGCTTCTTTTCCAGGTCGGCGGCGGTGTCGCTCTGGAACTGGGTCAGCCGGATATAGGCATAGCCCGGCTCCAGCTGGCGCGTCTTGACGCTGGCGATGGAGATGTTCTCGCGCACCAGATCCAGGTCGATCGGCTTGTCGCTGTTGGCGTGCACGATGGTCAGGCTGATCTTGCTGCCGGGGTCGCCACGCAGCTGCTTGAACATCTCATCGACATTCTGCGGGGCGATGGCGGTGCCGTTGATCTTCACGATGTCGTCGCCCGGCTGGATGCCGGCGCGCGCGGCGGGCGTGTCGTCGATCGGGGTGACGATGTGCAGGCCGCCGTCGGTCTGCAACACCTCGATGCCGAGCCCGCTGTACTGGCCGGTGGTGTCCTCGCTGAGCTGTTGCAGGCCTTCCTTGTCGAGGTAGGCGCTGTGCGGATCGAGCTGGCTGAGCATGCCGCTGATCGCCGCATTCATCAGCGTCTTGTTGTCGACCTTCTCCACGTAGGCCTGGCGCACCACCTCGTACACGCGGCTGAAGCGCCGCACGTCGTCCAGGTCGATCGCATCCTCATTCGGCCCGGAGGCGGAGCTGGCGGTGGCCGGCAGGTCGATCGGGGCGGCGGCGCTGCGGGCGGCCGCCGGTGCAGCTGTCTGCGCCAGCAGCGGTGCGGCCAGCAGCAGGCCGGCCAGGCCGGCGAGGGATCCGCGAAGGAAAACACGCATGACGCAAGACTCCAGGAAAACGGGGTGCGTCGCCGGGGACGCGGTTCGGGCCAGCCTGCGGCGCCACGCCTTCGGCGTCAACGGTGCTTGCTCAGCCAACTGCGCGGATCGACCGGTTTGCTGTTGTGCCGCAGCTCGAAATACACGCCGGTGTTGACGCCGGTGGGTGCGCTGGCGGTGCCGATGGCCTGGCCCGCTTCGATCGCGTCGCCCACGCCGTGCAGCAGGGTTTCGTTGTTGCCGTACATGCTCATCCAGCCGTCGCCGTGGTTGAGGATCAACAGCATGCCGTAACCGCGCAGGAAGCCCGCGTAGATCACCCGGCCACGCGCCACGGCGTGAATCTCGCTGCCGCCGCTGGCGCGAATCAGCACGCCGTTGCCGTAGCTGTGCACGTCGCCGGCCGCCGGCCACGGCAGGTTGCCGCGGATATTGGCGCCGGCATTGCCCACTTCCACCGGCGGCGCCTTGTGGCCGGTCCGTTTCTGTTTCGCCGCCTCGCGCGCCGCCGCCTGGCGGGCCTTGCGGGCCGCTTCGTCGATGGCCTTCTGCAACTTGTCGACCAATGTGTTCAAGGCCTGCGCGTTCTCTTTCAGCGCAGCCAGCCGCTGCGCCTGGTCCTGGTAGGTGGCGTCGGCCTCGCGGGCGAGTTTTTGCTGCGCGGCGCGCTGCTTTTTCAGTGCTTGCGCCTGTTCCTCGCGCTTTTCGCGTACCGCCTGCAAGGCCTGCTGCTCGGCGGTAATGGTGGTTTCGACCTGCTGCAGGCGGGCCAGGTCGGTCATCAGCAGGCGCACGCGCTCGACCCGGTCACGCTGGAAATAGGTGGAGTAGACCAGCGCCCGCGAGATCCGGCCCACATCCTCGTCGCCCAGCAGCAGGCGCAGGTCGGAGCCCCGGCCCAGGGTGTAGGTGGCGCGCAGCAGCGCGGCAATGGCGGCGCGCTGCCCCGACAGTTTTTCCTGCAGCGCGCTGCGTTGTTGCTGCAGGTCGTCGAGCTGTTGCTGCTTGGCCGCCTGCTCGGCCTCGGTCTGGCGCAGGGCGCGGGCGGCGACGGCCAGCGCCGTGGCCTGCTTGGCGAGTTCCGCATTGAGCTGCTCGCGCCGCGCGGCGGTTTCCGATTGCTGCTTGGCCAGGGCCTGCATCTTGTTGTGCACGTCGGCCAGCTTCTTGCGGGCGGCGGCCTGCTCCGTGCTGCTCTGCGGGCTGGCGGCGAGCGTGGGCGCTGCGCCGAACAGCACCGCGGCGATTACCAGGCAGGCGGGCAGGCGAAGGAAACGGGCGGGACTGGGCATCGGATGATTATCACCGAGCCGGCCGATGGGAGCGAGCGGCCATGGCGTGCCGATTGTCACGCAGGTTGGTTAAGCTTCCCGTCTGTCGAGATGTTCATGGCGCGGCGCCCGGCGCTGGCCGATGGATCGACGCAACTCAATCGATGCATGTTCAAGGAGAGCACTATGCGCATGGGCCTGGCTGCCAACCAACGCCACCACGGTCACGACGATGCGGCGTTGTTTCGCTGGCTGCGTGCCTGCGAGCCGGGTATCCGCGAGCTGGAACTGGGCCTGCACGCGGTGGGCCGAACCTGCGACGCCATCGTCCGCGCCGGCTGGCTCAACAACTATCCGGCGTTGCGCCGCTATCCCTATGGCCGCGATGGCGGCTTGATGAAGCTGGTGGCGGAGGTCGTCGGCCTGCAGGAATCGGAGCGCGCGCTGGATGGTGCGATCTACCTGATCGATCCGGTCGACCCGTCCTCGATCTTCCCCGAGGCGATCGCGTTGAAGCGCCAGTGCGTGATCCACCAGAAGCCGTTCATTTCGACGGTGGCGTCGGCGCGCGACTGGGTGGAGATCGAGCGCATCCACGCCGGTTTCGCGCCGGACCCCGGCGCCAGCGACCTGCATGCGCTGGAGACGCATACGCTGGCGCTGATCGCCCATGATGCGATGAAGCCGCAGATGCTGGCCTTTGCCGCCGAACACTTCGACCTGCTGTCGCGCTTCGCCGCCCGCGTGGCCACCGGCACCACCGGCCAGCGGCTCAACGAACTGGCCTGGAGCCGCGGCTGGCCGCAGGACAAGCTGTGGGTGCAGCGCTACCAGAGCGGCCCGATGGGTGGTGACGCGCAGATCGCCGACCTGGTGCTGGAACGCCGCTGCCAGCGCGCGATCTTCTTCGAGGACCCGCACGTGGCGCGCCAGCACGAGGCCGATATCCAGCTGCTGGAGCGTGCAGTGACCACGGTGACCGACGCCACCGTCTGCATGACCTCGCCAAAGGTGGCCGCGCGCTGGGCCGAAGCAGTGGCGCTGCGCAAAGCAGCCCTCTAGACGGCTGTTTCGCCAAAACCCGGCACGAACGATACGCGCCGGGTTTGGCACGACTCAGTTCGAGCCGCTCACCTGAGCGAAGGGTTGCCGCCGAAGCGGGCCTCGGCGAGGCCGCGCACGCCCGCAGGAGCAGGTGTGGCGAACAGCGCGCCGTTGCGAGGTTCATCGCGCACCGTAGCGGCGGACAGGCCGTCGCGGGCGCTGGTGATGTACAGCGTGTCCAGCGCCGCACCACCCAGTGCCGGCCGCGTCGGCTGTCGTGCGGGTAGCGGCACGATGGTGTCTTCGCGGCCATCGGCGCGGTAGCGCACCACGCGCGACATGCCCCATTGCGCATTCCACAAACCACCCTCAGCATCCACCGTGGAACCGTCGGGATCGCCTTCGATGCCAGCCAGGTCGACGAAGGTGCGCGGGGCACCCAGGCTTCCATCGGCCGCGTAATCGCAGCACTGGATGCGCTGGGTGGGCGAGTCGCAGAAATACATCGTGGTGCCGTCGGGGCTGAAGGCCAGACTGTTGCTGATCGCCACCGACGGCAGCGGCAGGCGTTCCAGCGACAGGTCGGTGTTCAACCGGTAGAAGCCGCCGATGGCCTGTTTCGGCGCATTGCCTTCGGGTTCGTGCATGGTGCCGAAGACGAACCTGCCTTGGCGGTCGCAGACGGCGTCGTTGAGGCGGGTGGGCAGATCGCCTTCCACCTCGGCGATGGGTTGCAATTCGCCGCTGTCGAGGTTGAAAAACGCCAGCCGCGAGGCAAGTCCCAACAGCAGCCAGCCATCGGCCTCGCACAGCGCGAACGAAGCCAGCCGCTCGGGCATCGCCCATTGGCGCGTGGCCCCGTCATGCGGCGTGTAGCGCCACAGCGTCGAGGCGAGGATGTCGGTCCAGTACAGCGCCTGCGTGCGCGGGCACCACTGCACGCCCTCACCCAGCCGGTTGGCCGCCTCGACGACGGGTTGTGCCGCGTTGCTCATGTCCAGCCTCCGTCGATGATCAGATCCTTGGCGGTCAGCATACGGCTGTCGTCGGCCGCCAGGAACAGCGCGCCGCGGGCCAGGTCTTCGGCCATCACATGGCCGGGCAGGCATTGATTGCGGGCGATGTCGGCTTCGCCCTCGGCGTCCAGCCACAACCGCTGCTGCTTCTCGGTGATCACCCAGCCGGGCACCAGGCAGTTGATGCGGATGTGGTGCTGGCCCAGTTCGCGGGCCAGCCCTGCCACCAGGCCGTGAATGGCGGCCTTGGCCATCGTGTACATCGGATAGCCCGCGTTCTTGATCATCCAGCCGGTGGAGCCCAGGCAGATCACCGAGCCACCGCCCAGCGATTTCATGTCCTCGACCACCGCCTGCGTGGCGAAATACTGGTGGCGCAGGTTTACCGCCACGCTGCGCTCGAAGTCGGCCGCGGTGGTGGCGGCGAAATCGTGCCGCACGTCATTCGCGGCGTTGTTGATCAGCACCGCAATTGGGCCGATGTGCGAACGTGCCTGCTCGATCGCGCCCTTCAGCGCATCCAGGTCGGTGAGGTCGCAGGCGATGAAGATCGGCGTGTGATTCACCTCGCCCAGGCCATCGAGCAGTTGTTGTGCCGAAGTGGCATCGACGTCCAGGAACGCCACCCGCGCACCCTGGCGCGCGAAGTGCTCGACGAAGGCGGCGCCGATGCCGCTGGCGCCACCGGTGATCAATACCGCGCGACCGGCGAGGCTGGGATAGCTGGCGTAGGCGGGCTTCATCCGGGTCACCATTCCGCCACGCTGTTATCCGCGTGGCGCCAGATCGGGTTGCGCCAACGATGGCCGACGGCGGCGCGTTCGGCGACGTATTCCTCGTTCACCGTGATGCCCAGGCCGGGGCCGCCGGGGATGGTGACGAAGCCCTTTTCATAGGCGAAAACGCTGCGGTCGCTGATGTAGTCGAGCAGGTCGTTGCCGGCGTTGTAGTGGATGCCCAGGCTCTGCTCCTGGATGAACGCGTTGTGGCACACCGCGTCGATCTGCAGGTTGGCCGCCAGCGCGATCGGGCCCAGCGGGCAATGCAGCGCCAAGGCCACGTCGTAGGCTTCGGCCATCGCGGCGATCTTGCGGGTTTCGGTGATGCCGCCGGCGTGCGAGGGGTCGGGCTGGATGATGTCCACGCCACCACGCTGCAGCACCCGCTTGAAGTCGTAACGCGAGTACAACCGCTCGCCCAGCGCGATCGGCGCGGGCGAAATCGCGGCCAGTTCGGGGATCGCCTCCAGATGGTCGGACAGCACCGGCTCCTCGATGAACATCAGCTTGTACGGCGCCAGTTCGCGCATCAGCACCTTGGCCATCGGCTTGTGCACGCGGCCGTGGAAATCGAGCCCAAGGCCTACGTTCGGCCCCACCGCCTCACGCACCGCCTGCACGTTGGCCAGCACGTGCTCGACCTTGTCGTGCGTGTCGACATACTGCATTTCCTCGGTGGCATTCATCTTCACCGCGGTGAAGCCGCGCCCCACCGCCTCGCTGGCGGCCCTGGCCGTATCGGCCGGCCGATCGCCGCCGATCCACGAATACACGCGGATGCGGTCGCGCACCGGGCCGCCCAGCAGCGCATGCACGGGCACGTCCAGATCCTTGCCCTTGATGTCCCACAGCGCCTGGTCGATGCCGGCGATGGCACTCATCAGGATCGGGCCGCCGCGATAGAAGCCGCCGCGATACATCACGTTCCACAAATCCTCGATGTGGCGCGGGTCCTTGCCGATCAGGTAATCGGAAAGCTCATCCACGGCGGCTGCCACGGTATGCGCGCGGCCTTCCACCACCGGCTCGCCCCAGCCGCTGATGCCCGCATCGGTGTCGATGCGCAGGAACAACCAGCGCGGCGGCACCAGGAAGGTGGTGAGCTTGGTGATCTTCATGCGCGTTCTCCCCGCGGCAGCGCAGCCCACGCTCGCGCAAACGCCTGCGCGCGGCGGCCCACGTCGGCCACGTCGCGGCCGGGTGCGTACAGCGCCGACCCGATGCCGAAACCGTTGGCGCCCGCGTCGACGTAGGGGTGCATGTTGTCGGGCGTGATGCCGCCCACCGGCAGCAGCGCCAGATCGCGCGGCAAGACCGCACGCCACGCTTTCACCACGGCCGGGCTGACCTGTTCGGCGGGAAAGATCTTCAGCGCATCGGCGCCGGCGGCCAGCGCGGCGAACGCCTCGGTGGGCGTGGCCACGCCGGGTGTACAGACCATGCCGGCGCGCTTGGCGGCGGCGATCACCTGCGTGTCCGCGTGCGGCATCACGATCAGCTTGCCGCCGGCGGCGGCGATGTCGTCGACCTGCGCCGGCGTCATCACCGTGCCGGCGCCGATCAGGCAGCGTTCGCCGAAGTGCTCGTGCAGCAGGCGGATGCTTTCCAGCGGGTCGGGCGAATTCAGCGGCACTTCCAGCATGCGGAAGCCGGCGTCGGCAATCATTTCGCCGATGGCGACGGCCTCACGTGGGGTGAGGCCGCGCAGGATGGCGATGAGCGGTAACGGGTCGAGCCAGGAACGGATCATCCGGGGAGCTCCATGGGGACGGGAGGTGTGCGATCGACGGCCAGGCCGGCGACGCGGGCGATGCGCCACAGGCCGCGCGCGGTAGCGTCGGCGATCCAGGTGGGGTCGGGCAGGTCGAACAAGGTGGCGGCGCGGCGGTAGCGCAGGCACAACGCTTCATCGCCGATCAATACCGGGATCTCGCCGCGATCGAGCCAGCCGGCGGCGAGCGCAGCGCGCCACTCTTCGCCAATCAGCAGGCCGGACAGATAGTCGGGCACGGCGGCGGCATCCAGCTTTCCTTCGAGCACCAGCGTGCGCGCGGAAAACAGCCGCGTCAGCACGCCGGCCGAGCCGCTGGCGCGGGCGGCGCGCACGCCGTCATCGAAGCTTTCGAGGTGGCGTGCTGCGGCGCGTGCATCGGGCAGGCCGGTGCCAAGGATCGAGTGCGTGCGCAGCAAGCCGTACAACTCGCCGGTCATCATCGTGGTGAAACCGGTGATGCGGCGCCGGTGCAACTGCACCCATTTGCTGTGCGTGCCGGGCAACACCAGCGGCGTGCCTTCGGCGAGGCGTGGCTGCGCATCCAGCACGCCGATCAGTTGGGTTTCCTCGCCCCGCATCACATTGGGGCCCACGCCGTCGCGCACGCCCGGAATGATGTGGATGCGGCGTCCGTCGGCGGCCGCTACCGTTACCAGATGGGCAGCCAACGCGTGCACGTCGGCGGGCGTGTCGACATAGGGCGCTTCGTGCCAGCCCTGCTGGCTGCCGACCATGCCGGCGGCCAGCACCGGGCATGACGGCCAGCCTTTGCAGATCGATGACAGCGCGGCCTCGAACCCACCTTGCGGCAACTGGCGGATGCCCCAGGCGCGGTGGCGGGTTTCGTGCACGCCGCCTTCGCCGTCGAACAGCATCGCGCGCAGGCTGGTGGTGCCCCAGTCGAGGCCGATCAGCCAGCCCATGGTTTCAACCTTTCTCCACATGGCGGCGCGTCTTGTTCGTGGGGGCGCTGGAGTCGGCGATCATGCGTTGCATGGCGCGCCGGGCGGCTTCGGGTTGCCGGCGACGCACCGCGTCGAGCACCTTGCGATGGTGGGGCAATGAATATTTGAAATTTTTCACGGTGCGCGCGGACAGCACGAAGAACGTGCCCAGCGCGGTTTCGATCACCGAAAACAGCGAAATCATCAGCTCGTTGTTGGTGGCGCTGAGCAGCGCCTCGTGGAAATCGAGATCGGCCTCGGCCCAGGCGTCCAGCGTCTGGGCGGCATCCATCGCGGCGTAGGCGGCTTCGAGTCGTTTGAGTTGTTCCTCGCTGCCGCGCCGCGCGGCGGCGGCAGCGGCGCTGGGTTCGATGATCTCGCGCATCTCCGCCAGCTTCTGCACGAAATCCTCGGTGGGCATCAGCGCGCAACGCCACGCCAGCACGTCGGCGTCCAGCTGATGCCAGTAGCGCGGGTCGCGCACGCGGGTGCCGACCTTGGTGCGCGACTCCACCAGCCCCTTGGCCGACAACACCTTCATCGCCTCGCGCAGTGCGGTGCGGCTCACGTTCATCTGTTCGGCCAGCAGTTCCTCGCGCGGCAGCACATCGCCGGGGCGCAACTCGCCACCCACGATGCGCCGCCCAAGCTCGTGCATGACGTGGCCGTGCAGGTTTCGGGGAGATGTCGACCTGATCATGGTCGCAGGCCTGCCGCACCGGCATCGATGGGTGGCCGGACGAGCGGGCGTCCAGCCACTCGCTGTCGGTCGCCTTGCTGAGAGCGGGGTGCAGTCGTCATAGTAAGTACGATGATCGGAAGGGGCGCTGGCAAGGGTGTGCGGAAGGCCGGATGGCGTTGGGTATCGGCCCGGCGGATAGTTCAATTAGTCATACAATATTATCACACGGGCCGGCCGCGCATGGTGCTGTGCCCTTCAACGAGGCCGGACATGAAGCGAGCGAATCGGATCAGGCGGTGGTTGGGTTGGGCGGTGGTCGCGCTGCCATTGACCGCGGTGGCCAGCACGGCCACCAGCGTCACCCGTGGCGATTTCGGCACCATGCCGGATGGCCGCAAGGTGGGCGAGGTCACGCTGGACAACGGTCATGGCCTGGTGGCGCAGGTGATCACGCTGGGTGCCGCGGTGCGCTCGCTCAGCGCGCCCGATCGCGACGGCAAGCCGGCCAATATCGTGCTGGGCTCGATCGACCTGGCGGAGTACCTGGCCAGGCCGCAGTGCTTCGGCGCCACGGTGGGGCGCTATGCCAACCGCATCGCCAAGGGCCGCTTCACGCTGGACGGCCACACCTATCAGCTGCCGCTCACTGACGGCGTCAATTCGCTGCACAGTGGCCCGATCGGTTTCGACAAGGTGTTGTGGACGGTGGTCGACACCGCGCACGACGCCAACGGCGCCAGCGTCACCCTGCGCTATGTCAGCCCCGATGGCGACATGGGTTTTCCGGGCAAGCTGACCGCCACCGCCGTCTACACGCTGGGTGCGGACAACCGGCTGACGATCGACTACACCGCCACCACCGACAAGCCCACGATCGTCAACATCACCAACCACATCTACTGGAACCTGGCGGGCGAGGCGTCGGGCAACGTGCTGGACCAGCGCCTGACGATCCCCGCGGATACTTATCTGCCGGTCGATGCGGGCGCGATCCCCACCGGCAAGTTCGCCGACGTGACCGGCACCGCTTTCGATTTCCGCCAGGGCAAGCCGATCGGCCAGGACATCCATCGCAACGGCGAGCCGCAGTTGCTGATTGCCCATGGCTACGACCACAACTGGGTGATCAGCCGCCATCCCGACAACAAAATGCGGCTGATGGCGCGGGCGGAGGATCCCGCTTCCGGCCGCGTGCTGACCCTGCATTCCAACCAGCCGGGCCTGCAGTTCTATTCCGCCAATCATCTGAACGGCACCTCGATCGGCACCAGCGGGACGCACTACCAGCACAACGCCGGGTTCGCGCTGGAGCCGGAGCTGTTTCCCGACACGCCGAACCAGCCGGCGTTCGGTTCGGCGCGCCTGATGCCCGGCCAGACCTACCGCAACCACATCGTGTATGCGTTCTCCACCACGGATGCCGTCGTGCCGTCGCCTTGAGGCCGGCCACGGCTGGCCGAGCCGTGGCGCATCGCCCACAATGGTCGGCATGTCGACCATCATTGTTCCGCCATGTGCCTGATCGCTTTCGCCTGGGATGCCCATCCGCGCTGGCGCCTGCTGCTGGCAGGCAATCGCGACGAAATGCACGCACGCCCCAGCGCCGCGCTGGCGCGCTGGGACGACCTGCCGATCATCGGCGGGCGCGACTTGCAGGCCGGTGGCACCTGGCTGGGCGTCACCGATGCGGGGCGCTGCTGCGTGGTCACCAATGTGCGCGATCCCAGCGATCCGCAGTTGGGTGTGTCGCGCGGCATGCTGGCCACCGACTATCTGGCCGGTGCCGCCGATGCTGCCACCCACGCCACCCAATTGCTGGCATCGGCGGCCACGTTCCGGCCATTCAATCTGCTTACCTTCGACGGCCGTGACGGCTTCTACCTGGGCAACCGGCCGCAGCCACGGGCGCAGGCGATCACCCCGGGCGTGCATGGCTTGTCCAACGCCGATTTCAATACGCCGTGGCCCAAGACGCGCAACCTGATGCAGCGGGTGCGGCAGTGGATCGATGACGGCGGTGACGATGGCTTCGAGCCGCTGTTCGCGGCATTGGCGGACGAACAGCCCGCCGCCGATGCGGAACTGCCGCAGACCGGCGTGGGGCTTGAGCGCGAGCGGCTGCTTTCGGCCGCCTTCATCCGCGGCGAACACTACGGCACGCGCGCCAGCACGGTGGTGGCGATCGACCGCCACGGTGCGGGCGTGATCGTCGAACGTCGCTACGGACCGAATGGCCGTATGGACGACCAATCATCGATACCCATCGGCGACGCGGGCTAGCGATCGACTGCGCCGCGTTGCGGCGACCGACTACGACGGGTCAGGTCATGGGCCGCTACTCCGCAACCGGGCGTGCCCGTCACGCTGCGGTGACGATCACGATGCGGAACGCACATGCGCAAGCGATGGCGGTGGCTGGGCGTGCCCGGTTTCCTGGTGGCCACTATGGCGGGGGCGACCTGTCCCCAGTGGACTGCGGCGCAGGCCCGGCAGGAACTCGGCGCGCTGCATGACCGGCTGGATGGCTGGAACCACGCCTACCGCGTGACCGGCCAGTCGCCGGTCGATGACGCGGTGTACGACCAGGCGCTGCAGCGGTTCGACCGCTGGCGCGCCTGTTTTCCCCAGCAGGCACCCGCACCCCTCGCGCATCTCGCTGACGCGAGCGGTGCGGTCACCGCGCCAGTGGCGCAGACGGGGCTGGCGAAGTTGCCCGATGCCGCCGCGGTGGCGACGTGGATGCGGTCGCACGGCAGCAATCTGTGGGTGCAGCCCAAGGCCGACGGGGTGGCGGTGACCTTGCTATATCGCGATGGTGAACTGCACCAGGCGACCAGCCGCGGCGATGGCCTGCATGGATCGAACTGGACCGCCAAGGCGTTGCGGATCGCTGCGATCCCGCGCCACCTGCCCAACGCGCCGTCGCGGGTGGTATTGCAGGGTGAGCTCTACTGGCGCCTGCCCAGCCATGTGCAGGCGCGCGATGGTGGCGTCAACGCACGTTCGGCGGTGGCTGGCGCCATGGCGCGCGACACGCTGGACGCGGCGACCGCGGCACACATCGGCTTGTTCGTGTGGGACTGGCCCAGCGGCCCGGCCGACATGCCCTCGCGGCTGGCCGGGTTGCGCGCGATGGGCCTGATCGACAGCGCGGATTACACCCAGCCGGTGGGCACACTTGCCGATGTCCAGCGTTGGCGTCGGCGGTGGTACCGGCAGCCGATGCCGTTTGCCGCCGATGGCACCGTGCTGCGCCAGAGCCGGCGGCCGGGAGCCTCGACCTGGCGGGCCGAGCCGCCGGAATGGGCCGTGGCGTGGAAATATCCTGCCGCCCAGGCGCTGGCCGAAGTGCGTGCGGTGACCTTCACCGTTGGTCGCAGCGGCCGCATCACGCCCGTGCTGGAACTGGAGCCGGTGCAATTGGACGATCACCGCGTGCAACGCGTCAGCGTGGGTTCGCTGCGACGCTGGCAGCAGCTGGATATTCGTCCGGGTGATCAGGTGGAAGTGGCGCTGGCGGGGCTGACCATCCCGCGCCTGCAATCGGTGGCGTGGCGGGCACAGCAGCGCCCGCCGGTGATACCGCCCGATCCGGCGCAGCACGATACCCTCAGTTGCTGGCGATGGGTGCCAGGCTGCGAGCTGCAGTTCCTGGCGCGGCTGGTCTGGCTGGGCGGCAAATCCGGATTGCAGCTGGATGGCCTGGGTCCCGATACGTGGCAAGCCCTGATCGACGCCGGACTGGTGCACGGGTTGCTCGACTGGATGGATCTCACGGCCGCGCAGTTGGCGGCCGTGCCCGGCGTCGGCGATGCGCGTGCGGAGGCACTGCTGCACGCGTTCGCCGCCGCCCGTGCGCGTCCTTTCAAACGTTGGCTGCGTGCGCTGGGCATGCCTGCCAGCGGCACCATCGCACTGACTGATTGGCACACTCTGGCGGCGCGCAACGATGATCAGTGGCAAGCCAGCGGAGGCATCGGGCCGGGGCGGGCGCAGCACCTGCTGGCGTTCTTCCGGCATGCCGACGTGCGTGCGTTGGCAGCGCACCTCCATGCCCTGGGCGTGATCGGGTTTTGAAGAAAGCCGCCGCGTCGCTGCGGGCGGTCAGGCCTTGATCTCGCCATCGCGATAGAACCAGCGATCGTTCTCCCGCACGAAGCGGCTGGTTTCGTGCTGGCGTTGCGCGCGACCTCCACCGAGCCGGTAGCGGGCCACGAACTCGACGGTGGCGTGATCGCTGTCGATCACGCGATGTTGGCGGATATCCAGCCCCAGCCAGGTCGGCGCCGGTTGCTGCGCGGACAATCGCAGCGACGCGGGCCTTGTGTCGGCATGCCAGCTGGCCAGCAGGTAATCCTCACGCAACAGCACATACGCGCTGTAGCGCGAGCGCATCAATTGCTCGGCCGACTCAGCCGGCTTGCCGTCGTGCAGCGGGCCACAGCAAGCGGCGTAGCCCGCGTCGTTGCCGCACGGGCACGGCGTCATGGTGTCGATGGATTTCATGCCGCACTTGTACCCGGTTTGGCGGCATTGTGCAGGTCGCGCTCAGGCGGGACGCCCACGCAGCACGCGCGCCGGCAACATCATCAGCGCACCGAGGAAGGCAAACACCGCCGTCACGGTAATGCCCACCAACCGCAGCGGCAGCAACAGCAACCACACGATCGGGTACAGCACCAGCGCCAGCAGCGCCAGCGGCCAGCAGAACACCAGCAGCAACAACCAAAGCAGGAAACCGGCCATGTCGTGTGCCTCGCGGATCGGAGAATGCGGTCACTCTAGCGCAGGGCCGTCGTGTGGCGTAGATGACTTTCGGTACCTCCGGGTTGCGGGAGCGCGAGATCAAGAGCGACCTAACCCGGCCCTCCCCTGCGAGCAGGGGATGCAGCAAGGCGCGCGCCGTTCAGGCGGTGCGCTCAATCACCCGCCGGAACGGCGGCAACGCCTTCAGCATGCCGCTGCCGTAGCGCTTGGTGACCACCCGCCGGTCCAGCAGCACGATGCGGCCCTGGTCGGTTTCGGCGCGGATCAGGCGGCCGCAATACTGGGTGAGCAGGCGCGTGGCCTCGGGGATGCTGACTTCGATGAACGGGTTGCGGCCGCGTGATTCCAGCCACTCGGCGTAGGTGGCGCCCACCGGATCGGTGGGTACGGCGAACGGCAGCTGGGTGATCACCACTGTCTCGCACAGCTTGCCGGGCAGGTCCAGGCCTTCGCCGAAGGAGGCCAGCCCGAACAGCGTGCTGCCCTTGCCGGCTTCGATGTCGGCGCAGTGCTCGGCGACCAGTTGCGACTTGCCCAGCGAGCCTTGGGCGCGCACCTTGCGCACCATCGCGATGGGCAGTTTTTGCAACACGCGGTCCAGTTTCACCCGCGAAGTGAACAGCACCAGATTGCCCGCATCCCAGTCCAGATGCTCGGCCAGCCATTCACTGATTTCCTCGGCGTGCGCCTCGCGTGCGTCGGGCAGTGTGCGCATCATCGGCACTTCCAGCCGTGCCTGCGCGGCGAGGTCGAATGGCGAAGGCAAACTCAAGGTCACCGCATCGCCGGGCAGCCCCACCGCGTCGGCGAAGCCACGAAAGTTGCCGCCCGCGCTCAACGTGGCGGAGGTCAGCACCACGCCGCTGGCGTTGCCCCACAGCACGCTGCGCAGCAGGCCACCGGCGGAGACGGCCGAGGCGTGGCAGACCAGTTGCTGATCGCCGCCCAGGGTGACCCAGCGCGCCATCGGTGGGGCGTTGTCGGGGTCCTCCGCCGCCCATGCGCGCCAGCAGCGGGCCTGTTTGTCGATCCGCTCCAGCGCGATGCCCAGTTCGCGCGACAGCGCCTCCTGGGTGGGGCCGCCGTCGGTCATTTCCACTACCGCGCGGCGCACGGCGGCCAGCCAGCGCTGCACCTCGTTGGTGTACGCGCTGAGCACTTGCGCGTGCGCCACCCAGGCCTCCGGCAACTGGCCCAGCGAGCCACGGTACATCGGCTCGGTCTCGGATGGATCGGGCAGCCAGCCGAGGCGGATTTCCTTCTCCAGTTCCTCCAGCGTATTGCTGAGGTCCTGCAGTTTCTCGTCGCCCTTGTCCAGGCTGAGCTTGCCCAGGGTTTCCTTGTCGGTCAGTGAATAGGCCGCGTGCACCTGCCGGCCAAGCCGGCTCAGCTGGCGCACGGTGACGTTCATGTACACCTCGGCGGCGCCTCGATCGATCGCCTTGCCCGGCACGTGGTGGCCTTCGTCGAAGATGTACAGCGTCTCGTCCGGTCGCGGCAGGATCACGCCGCCCCAAGCTGGCTCGCCGTTGCTGGCGCTCTCGCCCGGCATGGTCAGGTCGGCCAGCACCAGATCCTGGTTGGCCACGATGATCTCGGCATCTTCCACCGCGCGCCGCGCGGTGAAGAACGGGCAGTTCATGAAGTGCGCGCATTTGCGGTTGGTGCAGCCGCCGGCGCTGGTGGTGAGCATCGGGCGCAGCAGGTCGCTGACCGGCTCCGGTGCGCTGTCCATGTCGCCATTCCACTCGTGGCTCTCGAACGCGGCGCCGAGTTTGACCAGTGCCTGCTTGTCGCGTGGCTGCGGCGGCTTGGTCCACAGCACCAGGTCGGCATCGAAGCCGGCCAGGCCCATCTGCGCGGTGTCGTTGATGCTGTTGGCGGCCAGTGCCAGGTTGCGCGGGCACAGATAGCGGCCGCGACCCTTGGCCAGCGCCACTTTCGCCTCGATGCCGTTGAGCTGCAGGTACAGCGGGATGTCGCGTTGTACCAGTTGCTCCTGCAGCGCCACGGTGGCGGTGGCGATCAACAGTTTCTTTTTCTGGAAGCGCGCCACTTCCACCCCGGCAATCAGGTACGCCATCGACTTGCCGGTGCCGGTGGGCGCCTCGATCACCGCCACGCCGCCTGCCTGGCCGAACGCCTTGGCCACCTCGGCGATCATCCGGCCCTGCGAGGCGCGCGCGCGGAAACCCGGCAGGCCGTCTTTCAGGCGTGCATAGGCGGCGCGGATGGCATCTTTGGTGGTGTCGGCAAGCATGCGTGGGTAAACCTGTGACGCTGGAAGGGCATCGCCGCGGCCGATGATGGCAGGCGCGGATGATGCCGCGGGCACCGGCCGTGCGCGCGGTGCGAGCAGCACAGTTTATATCGGTATTGCGCCGACGCCCGCTTGCGGGCACGCTCATGCGACGCGCAAGGGAGCGATGCGCGACAATAAGCCGTCGGCGGCCAACAGGCGTTGGCGGGCCGCGATTGGGGAACCTCAGAATGATGCAGGCGGGTGCTGTGCGATCGACGCCGTCAGAAGGCTCTTTGCAGCTGATATGGCTGGCGCGCCTCGCCGCTGCGCACACGCCCGACGAAGTCGGCGTGACGATTGCTTCACTGGCGCAGGCCCAGCCCGGTTGCGAGAAGGCGTTCGTGGTGTGGGGGCTCGGTGACCCCGCCAACCATTACAGCGCGCCGCCATGCTGGGTCGATTCTTCCGACTGGCCATGGTTGCAGGATGCCGCGCGCTCCAGTTCGGCGTGCCCGCATCCGGAACAGAACCGCGTGGCCCTGCGCATCTGCCAGCGGCCCGAGCCGGTGCTGCTGGTACTGACGATCGCGCAAGGTCAGGACGGCACCGCGCTCCTCGATGGCCTGGCGGCGCCGCTGCAATTGGCCGGTCAGCACCTGCGCCGGGCGCTGGAATGGTTCGAACTGCAGGATTCCCACCGTCAACTGGCGCGCTCGGAAACCCTGCAGCGTGCGCTGTTCGCCATTTCCGACCTGGCCGGTTCCGACCGCGACATGCCGGACATGCTCAGCGACATCCACGGCATCGTCAGCACGCTGATGTACGCGGAAAACTTCTGCATCGTGATGTACCACCCCGCCAACGACACGATCCGTTTCCTGTATTTCGTGGACGTGGAGGAGCCGGCCGTACCTGGCGATGGCCAGGACCTGCCGCTGAGCGCCATCGAGCACACGCTCACCTGGTATGTAATCCGCGACGGCAAGGCGCGCATGGGCAACACCCGCGAGCTGCGCAGCCAGGTGTCCGGCCCGATGAATCTGCAAGGCCCGGAAAGTTACGACTGGCTGGGCGTGCCGATGCTGCGCGACGGCCAGTTGGGCGGCGCGCTGGTGGTGCACAACTACCAGCAAGGTTTGGGCTTCACCAATGAGGACCTGGCCCTGCTGGAGTTCGTCGGCAGCCACATCCTCACGGCGCTGGAGCGCAAGCAATCCAAGGCCGATCTCGAGCAGCGCGTGCAACTGCGCACGCTGGAACTGGCCGAAGCCAACCGCGGCTTGCAGTTGGAGATCGTGGAGCGCCAGCGCGCCGAGCACCTGCAGGCGGCGCTGTTCCAGATCGCGCAGCTGGCGACCGCCGACATCGGCCAGGACGAGTTTTATCGCCGCGTGCATGCGGTGGTCGACGATTTGCTCAACGCCAAGAATTTCTACATCGCGCTGGTGTCCGACGACGGCAAGCGGCTGATGTTTCCATACTCGGTGGATGCGGCCAATCCGCAGCTGGCGGAGCGCCCGCTGGGGCGTGGCCTCAGCGAATACGTATTGCGCCACGGCAAGGCGCTGCTGGCCAACAAGGCCGACATCCGCAAGCTCGTGCGCAGCGGCGAGGCATCGTCGGCGCAGGCCGGTGCCAAGGCGACCTGCTGGTTGGGCGTGCCGCTGATCGTGGGTGACGAGGTGATCGGCGTGGTCACCGTGCAGAGTTATTCGCGCGATGTCGTCTATGACCAGGCGGACCAGGAACTGCTCAGCTTTGTCGCCACCCAGATCGCCAGCAGCCTGATGCGGCGGCGCTCGGCCGAGTCGTTGCGTCGCGCCTATGAAGAGCTGGAGCAGCGCGTCGAGGAGCGCACGCTGGCGCTGCGCAAGGAGATCATCGAGCGCGAACGCGTGCAGGACCAGCTCAAGCATCAGGTCATGCACGACCTGCTCACCGGCTTGCCCAACCGTGGCTACCTGCGCGATCGCATGGATCGCGTGCTGGCCGCCATCCGGCGCGAGCCCTCGCGCCGCTGCGCCTTGCTCTACCTTGATGTCGATCGCTTCAAGATCATCAACGACAGCCTCGGTCACCTGGCCGGCGACGAGGTGCTGAAAGAGGTGTCCAACCGCCTCGCCAACTGCGTGCGTTACCCCGACCTGGTAGCGCGGTTGTCCGGCGACGAGTTCGCCATCCTGGTGGAAGAGGTGGACAAACCCGCCGACGCCATGATGGTGGCGCAACGCGTGCTCGACGCCCTCAGCGCCTCGATGATGATCGCCGGCAAGGAGCTGCAGACCACCGCCAGCGTGGGCATCGCCATCGGCGACGGGCAGTACAACGCGGCCGACGAGATGTTGCGCGACGCCGACATCGCGCTGTACCGCGCCAAGGCGCTGGGTCGCAAGCGCTATGCGTTGTTCGACGAGACGCTGGCCAGGAACGTGATCGACGTGCTGGCAATGGAGGGCGAGTTGCGCCAGGCGCTGGCGCAGGATCAGTTCGAACCGTACTTCCAGCCGATCTGCCACCTCGATGGTGGCAAGGTGGTTGGTTACGAGGCGCTGATCCGCTGGAACCATCCGCAACGTGGCGTGTTGCGCCCCGCCGACTTCCTCAAGATCGCCGAGGACAGCGGCCTGATCGAGGCGATCGACTGGCGCATGTTCGAGCTGAGCTGCACGCATCTGATGCGCGACGGCGCCGCCGACACTTTCATGACGATCAACGTTTCGGCGCTGCACCTGCGCCACGCCGATTTCGACGAGCGACTGATCGCCTTGCTGGAACGCACCGGCCTGCCACCCGCGCGGTTGATCGCCGAGGTCACCGAAGGCGCGTTGCTGGACAACCCCGAACGCGTGCGCGCGACGCTGGAGCGCCTGCGCGCCGCCGGCGTCGGCGCCGCACTGGACGATTTCGGCACCGGCTACTCATCGCTGAGCTACCTGCACTCGCTGCCGCTGCGGATGCTGAAGATCGATCGCGCCTTCGTGCACGAGCTGGACAAGGGCGCCAACACCAACAGCACCACGGTGGTCGCCGCGATTCTGGCGCTGTCGCGCGCGCTGGGTATCGAGGTGATCGCCGAAGGCATCGAAACCGACGTGCAATACGGTGCGTTGCAGGCGATGGGCTGCGAGCTGGGGCAGGGTTATCTGATGGGCTACCCCTCGCCCATCGCGCACTGGCTGACGTCCGAGAGCGCCTGACGCTCGCACGGCATCACGAATCCATCAGCGGCGGCGGCCTAATCTGGGCGAAAACCCCGGAGAAGCGCCATGACCCGTCCACCCGCTGACCGCAAGCACGGCACCGGCGATCGCAACGAGAGCAACGTCGCTAAACACGACGAGAAGCTGCAGGATCGCCGCGATGACAAAAAGGAAAAAGGCGCCGAGGAAGTGAAGCGCCAGTCGCATCGCGACATGGGCATCGAGCACCCCTGAAACGCTGGACTAGTACGTACCTGCGCGGTCAGCGAAAGCAACCCGCGCGGGGATTTCAGGCTGCCGCAACGATCTGACGCAGCGCCTGCTCGAAGGCCTCCGGCGGCTGCCCGCCGGAAATCAGGTGCTGGCCGTTGACGATCGTGGCCGGCACCGAATGGATGCCGCGCGACTGGAAGAACTGCTCCTGCGCGCGCACCTCGTCGGCAAATTCGTCGCCGGCGAGAATCTGCCGCGCACGCTCCGCATCGAGGCCCGCTTCAACCGCCAGCCGCACCAGCGTGTCGTGCGCGCTGACGTCTTCGCCGTCGGTGAAATACGCGCGCAGCAGGATCTGCTTCAACGCGATGTGCAGCCCTTCCAGCTCGGCCCAATGCAGCAGCCGGTGCGCATCGAACGTGTTGTAGACGCGGCTGCGCCGATCCATGTTGAAGGTGAAGCCCAGCGCGGCGCCACGCTCGCGGATCATCGCGCGGTTCGCGTCGATCTGGTCGGCCGAGCTGCCGTACTTGCGCACCAGATGCTCGGTGGAATCCTCGCCCTCGGCCGCCATCTGCGGATTCAACTCGAACGGCTGGAAATGAATCTCGGCGGCCACTTCGCCATCGAGCGTCGCCAACGCCTGCTGCAAGGACGCCAGTCCGATCGCGCACCACGGACAGGAAACGTCGGAGACGAAGTCGATGCGGACGGAGGCGGGAGTGGTCATGGTTTGTCTGCCAATGAAGTGAACAGACAGGAGATTGGGGGTGGGGCTGACTGCTTCAAGGCGCTGCAGCGACGCCCATTGCAGGAAGCGCAGCGAATTGCACGGCGCCCGGCAGACGCTTTGCGACGACCTGCATGGCAACCACAGGCGTGTGCGCGTGCGGCCTGGGCGAGGTTCAGCTCAATGTTTGCCGATCGACGTTGCTGATCGACGATCAGGCTCTCTGGCCAGCCGTTTGACGGCATCGGTCATGCCGCTTGCCACACGGTCGAACAGCTCCGCGGGGAAATCCTCCGGCAAGCGCTTTGCCATGGCATCGAGTGCCCGCGGGGTACGGTTGATGAGGTCTTCGATCATCGCCGAAATACGATCGCCGAGTCCCAGGCTTTCGGCCATGCCGACCCAGTGCCAGCGATGGATGTCGTGAATCAGGTAGTGGCGGTTGCCGCCTTCCACCGCCATCGCCAGCCGCGCCTTGCGCGCATCCATGCGGTTTGCGCCGCGGCCCTGGATGGGCCAAGTGGACAGGATGTCGTATAGCGGCGTGCGTCGATAGCGGCCGCCGGCGAGCAGGGTGAGGCTGAAATTCTTGGCGTGGCCGTCGGTGGCGCCCATGATCCAGAACACTATTTGCGTCCGGAAGAAGTTCTCGCGGTCCGTGTCGGCGTTCTCGGAACCGCGCAGGACATCCATGATCTGACGAATGCCCGGGCCGCCGTCGCTTTCGTACTTGCGGTTCGGCGGCAATCCGGTGACCTGGCAGAAATCCTCCTGCGGAATGCGCAGCCAGTAGTGGCCGTCGCGTGCGCGAACGCGATCGAAGCGCTCGACGATCAGGGCCTTCTGGTCTTCGAAACGGCCAATTTCAGCATGGGCAACGGGCAGGCCGTATTCGCGCACCAAGGCCATGCAAAGCCATTCCAGTTCGACCGACATGCGCATGTTGGCCTGCACATTGCCGACCAATCCCAGGGGCAACTTGAAAATGTGGGTGGATGGCGTGGCGCCGTGCGGGATACACCAGCGTCCGCGATGCCGCAGCAGCGCGGTTTTTTCCTGCGCACCGGCAATCGACAGGCGAAACGCGTCGTCGTCGGCCGTTTGGCCCGGGTATCGGGACAGCGTGGTGTTGCGCAATACATCCGCGACCCCCGCTTCGTTGAGCGACGTGGCCTCGATGTGGCGGATGTCGCCCGGGTCCATTCCTGCGGGCAACAACTGGATGGCGCCGACGCAGTCGCGGCCGATCGCCGCGAGCAGGTCGAAGGGGGTCGTGGAGCGCGCGCCATGGCGATCGCGCAAGCGTTGCAGGATGCGCTCGTTGTCCGGAATCAGGTTCTCGAAATAGGCCGCGACCTTGTCGCCGCGCAAGACCGGTATGTCATTGCTGCGTCCATGGGCGTGTCCGAACGGCAGCGACAGTGACAACGGGCGTCCTGCTTCGGACTGGATCCAGCCGGCGTCGTAGGTCAGCCGATCGGCGGCACCTTTGGAGCGTTCCCAGGTGCCGACGTACTGGCCGTTCATCCATAGGTCCAGGGCCAGCGAGCGCGGCGTGGTTACCACTCCGGCGCGCCTGCGTCGCGCAAGTTCATTGTGGGTTTGTCCTGCACAAGCAGTTCGAGCCCCAGCACCTGGCATAACCGGTGGATCCGGTCGAACGAGACCCGGGCGGCATTGTTCTCCAGCTTGGATACGGCTTGGGTACTGATGCCGAGTTGCCGGGCGATATCGGTTTGGGTCAGACCGCGATTCAGCCGGGCACTACGCAGAATATCGCCCAACTGAGTGGGAAGGAGGATTGGCGTCGAATGCATGTACTCAACCTATAGGTTGATATGGCGGTGTTCAACTTACAGGTTTAAATGAGGCATTTCAACCCTTGGGTTGAAATCATGCGGACAAGCCTCGCGCCGCGATATCCCGCGCCACCGCTTCCGCCACCTTGATCCCATCCACGGCGGCGGAAAGAATGCCGCCGGCGTAACCGGCGCCTTCGCCGGCGGGATACAGGCCGTGGGTGTTGAGGCTTTCCAAGCTGTCGTTGTCGCGGGTGATGCGCACGGGTGAGGAGGTGCGGGTTTCGACGCCGGTGAGGATGGCGTCGGGCATCGCGTAACCGCGTATCTGCCGTTCGAACGCGGGCAGCGCTTCGCGGATGGCGGCGATGGCGTAATCGGGCAGCGCGCTGTCCAGGTTGCCCAGCGTCACGCCAGGTTGATACGACGGCTGCACGTCGCCGAAGTCGCGCGACGCGCGGCCGGCCAGGAAATCACCCACGAGCTGCGCGGGAGCACTGTAGTTTTCACCGCCCAGGACATAGGCGTGACTCTCCAGCGCGCGCTGCAAGGCGATGCCGGCCAGCGGGCCTTCGCCATACGGCGCGAAATCGGCGGGTTCGATGCCGACCACCACGGCGGCGTTCGCGTTGCGCTCGTTGCGCGAGTACTGGCTCATGCCGTTGGTGACCACGCGGCCGGGCTCGCTGGTGGCCGCGACCACGGTGCCGCCGGGGCACATGCAGAAGCTGTAGACCGAGCGTCCGCCTTTGCCGTGATGCACCAGCTTGTAGTCGGCCGCGCCGAGCATCGGATGGCCGGCCTGCGGCCCGAAGCGGGCGCGGTCGATCACCGACTGCGGATGCTCGATGCGGAAGCCGATGGAGAAGGGTTTGGCTTCAAGATACACGCCGCGCGCATGCAGCATCTCGAAGGTATCGCGGGCGCTGTGGCCCAGCGCCAGCACCACGTGATCGGCGCGGATCTGCTCGCCGCTGGCCAGCGCGACGCCACGGATCCGCTGTTGGCCATCCGCACCCGCTTCCAGCAGCAGATCATCCACGCGCTGGCTGAAGCGGATCTCGCCGCCCAGCGACTCGATCGTGGCGCGCATGTTCTCCACCATCGACACTAGTCGGAACGTGCCGATGTGCGGCTTGCTGACGTAGAGGATTTCCTCCGGCGCGCCCGCCTTGACGAATTCGGTCAGCACCTTGCGGCCGTGGTGCAGCGGGTCGCGGATCTGGCTGTGCAGCTTGCCGTCGGAAAACGTGCCCGCGCCGCCCTCGCCGAACTGCACGTTGGATTCCGGATGCAGCTCGCGCTTGCGCCACAGATCCCACGTGTCTTTGGTGCGCTCGCGCACTTCCTTGCCGCGGTCCAGGATGATCGGGCGAAAACCCATCTGCGCCAGGATCAACCCCGCGAACAGACCGCAGGGCCCGAAGCCGATCACCAGCGGACGGTGTTCGATTCGCGGTGGCGCCTTGGCCACGAAGTGGTAATTCGTATCCGGCGTGGGTCGTACATGTGTGTCGTCGGCGAAGCGTTGCAGCAGTTCGGCTTCGCGCGGCGTGTCGATATCCAGTGCATAGATCAGCACGATCGCGCCGCGCTTGCGCGCATCGTAGCCGCGCCGCGCCACCTGGTAACCGGTGAGGTCGGCCGCCTCGATGCCCAGCCGCCTGAGCAGCGCGGCGGTGAGTGCCGCCTCGCTGTGGTCGAGCGGCAGCTTGAGGTCGGTCAATCGCAACATGGGTAAATCCGGCGCATGGGTACTGCATTTTCGCAGATGTGGGTGGGGTGGGATCAAAGCGCCCCTCACCCCAACCCTCTCCCCGGACGTCGTCGGAGGAGAGGGAGCAGGGCTTACGCCTGGCCGACGAAATCCATCTTGCCGATCTCCGTGCCCGCCTCGCGCAGGATGTTGTACGCGGTGGTGCAGTGGAAAAAGACGTTCGGGATCAGGAAGTGCAACAGGTACGTCTGGCCTTCGAAATTCAATTCGCCGCTGCGCATTTTCAGCTGGATGGCGCGGCTTTCGCTGCCGTCGATCTGCTCGGGCGTGAAACTCTTGATGTAGTCGGTGGCGCGCGCAATGCGGTCGTACGCCTGCTCCAGCGTGGTTTCGTTGTCCTCGAAGCTCTGCGGTTCCACACCGGCCAGTCGGGCCATGCCGCGGGTCGCCATGTCGCAGGCAATCTGCACCTGCTTGATCAGCGGCAGCATGTCGATGATCAGCCGCGTTTGCAGCAGGGCTTCATCGGTGACGTTCTTGGCCTTGGCGTGGGCCTCGCCTTTTTTCAGCACATGGGTGAGGTTGCCCAGGGCGCGGATGAAGACGGGAGCGGAGGCTTGGTACATGGACAGGGTCATGGTTGTTCCTGGGTTTCGTGGAGAAGGGGCGCGGCCACCGCCGGCGGTGGATGCCGGGTGACGCGGGCGGCAATCACCAGGCCCACCAGCATCAGCGTGGCCGAAAGCACGAAGGCTACACCGGGCAGGTGGATCGACGCGGAGGGTGCGATCGACAGCGCAAAAACCTGCGCGAAAAGATACGGCCCGAAGATGCCCGCGAAACTGCCGAGACTGCCGATCGCGCCCTGCAGCCGGCCCTGTTCGGAGGGCTCCACATGCTGGGTCATGATCGACTGGATCGGCGGCATCGCCAGTCCCCACAGCGCCAGCAACGGGACGCCGAACAGGAACACGCTGCCGCTGTCGGCCACGCCCATCACCAGGAACGCGCCGACGCCGAATGCCATGCCGGCCAGCAACACGCGGCGCTCGCCGAAGCGCGGCGCCAGCTTGCCGGTCAGCACCGCCTGCACGAAACCGTCGCAGGCGCCGACCAGCATCAGCACATAGCCCACCGCCTGCGGGCCCCAGCTGTAGCGGTAATCCGCGTACAGCACGAACACCGTCTGCAACACGTAATGCGCCAGGTAAACCAGAAACAGCACCACCGCCAGCCCGAATACTTGCGGCTGGCGGCGCAGCAGCTTCAGCGCCCCGAACGGGTGCGCGCTGTGCAGCTCGATGCGCGCGGTGCGACGTTCCTTCGGCAACGACTCGGGCAGGATGAAACAGCCGTACAGGAAGTTGCACAGCGCCAGCCCCGCTGCCACCCAGAACGGCAGCCGCAACGCGATGCCGCCCAGAAAGCCGCCCAGCCCCGGGCCGATGATGAAGCCCAGCCCGAACGCGCTGCCCAGGATGCCGAACGCGGCCGCGCGCTTCTCCTTGGGCGTGATGTCCGCGATATAGGCATTGGCGGTGCTGAAGCTGGCCGCGGTCATGCCCAGCAGGATGCGCGCCACGAACAGCAGCCACAGCGTGGGCGCCAGTGCCAGCACCACGAAATCCACCGCCAGGCCGAGATTGGAGACGAGGATCACCGGCCGCCGTCCGAAGCGGTCCGACAACGCGCCCTGCACCGGCGAAAACACGAACTGCACGATCGCGAACACCGTGCTGAAAATGCCTACCCACCACGCGGCCTTGGCAATGCCGCCGCCGGCCAGCTGCTCGATCAGGTGCGGCAACACCGGGATGATGATGCCGAACGCCAGCATGTCCAGCAGCACGGTGACGTAGATGAAAGCCAGCGCGGCGCGATGGCGAGTGGCGGTCGGCGGGTTCATGGGGTGGCGCAGGAAAAGAAGCGCACGATAGCGGAATCATGGCGGCATGGCGCGCATTCGCCATCCGCGCCGTACGCTCGCATGTGGACGCTGCCCGAATGTTCAGCGCGGCGGCTGGGCCAGTTCCTTCGCGCTCAGCGAGCCGTCGCCGTTGCGGTCCAGCCGGTGGAATTGTGCGGCGAGGTCGGCTTGGAACGCCGCCAGGCTGCGCGGCGTATGGCGCGGGCTGGGCGGCAGTTCATCGGCATCGAGCACGTTGTCGCCGTTGCGGTCCATGCGGCGAAAGCCGGCGCTCAGGTAGCCCACATATTCCGCCTCACTGATGCGGCCGTCACCGCTCGCATCGATCATGGCCAGGTAGCCGGACGGCGTGGCCGGATAATCGCGCCCGTGGGCCGCGCCGGTGCAGCACAGGGAAAACAGCAGGGTCAGCGGCAGGGTCGGCGGTAAGCGCATCGGCGCATTGGATCAGTTTGGCCGCGCGCTTGCCATCAGCCGCTGCATTCCGCGACGCCGCGGGTCGGGGTGGGCTGCGTGGCGTCCAGCGTGGCCACCTGATCGCGGCCGGCGTTCTTGGCCGCGTAAAGCGCGCGGTCGGCGCGTCGAACCAGGGCGCCGGGGCCTTTGTCTTCCGCCTGCCGCACGGCGACGCCGACCGATATCGTTACCGTCTGCGGCTCGCCATCCAGTGTCACCTGGATGCCGGACACCGCCGTGCGCAACCGTTCGGCCAGGGTCAGCGCGTCGTCGATGCCGGTACCGGGCAGCAGCACCAGAAACTCCTCGCCGCCCACGCGGCCGAGCACGTCGTCCGCGCGCAGACACTGGCTGATACCGCGGGCCAGCGCAGCCAGCATGCGGTCACCGCCGGCGTGGCCGAAGCGGTCGTTGATCGTCTTGAAGTGGTCGATGTCGATCATCAACACCGCGCCGGAATGCGGTGAAGTCTGCTGGAAAAGCCGCTGCGCCATCTCGTCCAGCGCAAACCGGTTGAGCATGCCGGTGAGCGCATCGGTGCGCGCCAGGCGCCGCAATTCCACCTGCGCGAGTTCGTTGTACATCAGCAGGAACCCGACGCTGGCGAATACCGGCTCCATCGCGCTGTAGATCATCTGCGCGATATTGCCCGGCGTGGCGGTCAGCAGGCCCGGTGTCGGCACGTCGCCGAATATCAACTCGCACACGCGGAAAAACCAGCCCGCCGCTGCACCCAGCAACACCAGCAGCATCACCCGCTGCGCGGTCGACCCGCCCGGTCGCAGCGCATGCCGCAGCGGCCACAGCAACAACAGCAGAAAGCCGCCCAGCGACACGGTCGCGATATACACCCGCATCGGGTAATCCGGCTGCACCTGGGCAAACCACACGATGCCGAGCCAGCCGCTGATGCCGATGGCCGCCAGCAGGCCGCGTCGCGGCGGCACGCCCAGCAGCAGGCGCAAGGCGCGCGTCGTCTCGGCGTAGGAGATCATCAATACGCCGTTGGCCAGCACGATCGACAGCCAGCCGCTGATCTGGTCGCGCGCACCCATCAGCGCCCAGCCCAGCGCCTGCAACACCAGCACCGTGCCCCAGATGCGCAGGCTCTGGCGCGCCACGCCGGTATAGGCGCGGGTGGCGGCAAGCAGCAAAGGCGCCAGCAGCAAGGCCTGCAGCGCGCCGACCAGACTCAGGGTGACCAGATCAATGTGCACAGTGGGGAGGGGTCAGGGCGGCCGTGCTACAGCCGGTGGCTCCTCATCGGCCGGTGCCGGAAATTCTTCAGTGATGGCCGCCCTGCAGGCCGATGAACTGCAGAAACTCCATCCGTGTGCGGGCGTCGTCGCGGAACGAGCCCAGCATCTGGCTGGTCACCATCGACACGCCGCGCTTGTGCACGCCGCGGGTGGTCATGCATTCGTGGCTGGCATCGATCACCACCGCCACGCCGGCCGGCTGCAGGGTTTCCTGGATGCAGTGGGCGATCTGCGCGGTGAGCTTCTCCTGCACCTGCAACCGCCGTGCGAAACCATCGACCACGCGCGCCAGCTTGCTGATGCCGACCACGCGGTTGGTCGGCATGTAGCCCACATGCGCGCGGCCGATGATCGGCGCCAGGTGATGCTCGCAGTGGCTTTCAAACTGGATATCGCGCAGCACCACCATCTGGTCGTAACCGCCCACCTCCTCGAAGGTGCGCAGCAGGAATTCGGCCGGGTCGGATTCGTAGCCGGAAAACCAGTCGCGGTAAGCCTTGGCCACGCGCTTGGGCGTGTCGATCAGACCCTCCCGCGCGGGATCGTCGCCGGCCCAGCGCAGCAGGGTGCGGACTGCCTCTTCGGCCTGCTCGCGGGTGACATCGGGTTGGTTGGCGTGGTCGCTCATGCCGGATCCTTGAATGATCGAGCAGGCAGTTTACCCGCATGCGGGCCGGGTCTGGCCGTGGCGTGCCCGCCGCGGGGTGTGATCCGCGAGGGACGTACCCCTCAATCGTCGCCCGCTTCCTCGGTGCCATCGTTCAAGGCCGGCATGTCTTCCAGCAACGCCTCGCCGGCGCCGCCGGACAAGGATTCCACGTCGCGCAGTTTGCGTTCGATGGCGCGGGTGCGCTGGCCGGCGCTGTCTATGCTGTTGCGGGCGGCGTCGAGTTGTTTGCGGGTCCGGTCCAGCACGGTGCCGAACTTGCCGAATTCGTTCTTTACCGCGCCCAGGATTTTCCAGACCTCGCTGGAGCGTTTGGCGATGGCCAGGGTGCGGAAGCCCATCTGCAGGCTGTTGAGCAGGGCGCTCAACGTGGTGGGGCCGGCGACGGTGACGCGGTGCTCGCGTTGCAGGTTTTCGAACAGGCCGGGGCGGCGGATCACTTCGGCGTAGAGGCCTTCGGTGGGCAGGTACAGCACGGCGAAATCGGTGGTGTGCGGCGGCGCCACGTATTTGCCGTGGATGCGTTTGGCCTCCTCGCGCACGCGCAGTTCGAGTGCGCGCCCGGCGGCCAGCGCGCCTTCGGCGTCGGAGACCTCTTGCGCGTCGAGCAGGCGCTGGTAATCCTCGACCGGGAATTTCGCGTCGATCGGCAGGTAGACGTGGTCGCCTTCGTCCTGGCCCGGCATGCGGATGGCGAACTCCACCCGGTCGTTGCTGCCCGGAATGGTGATGACGTTGGAGGCGTACTGCTCGGCGGTGAGCATATCTTCCAGCAGCGCGCCGAGCTGCACTTCGCCGAAGATGCCGCGTTTCTTCACGTTGGTCAGCACGCGCTTGAGGTCGCCCACGCCGGTGGCCAGGTTCTGCATTTCGCCCAGCCCGCGCTGCACCGCTTCGAGTCGTTCGGACACCAGCTTGAACGATTCGCCCAGGCGCGTTTCCAGCGTGGCGTGCAGTTTTTCATCGACGGTGGCGCGCATCTGCTCCAGCTTGGCGGCGTTGTCCTGCTGGATCGCGCCGAGCTTGGCTTCCAGCGTGGCGCGCATCTCGCCCATGCGTTTTTCGTTGTCGGCGGTGAGCGCGGCAAGCCGTTGCTGTTGCTGCTCGCCCAGCCGGTTGAGCGTGGCGGCAACTTCCTCACGGCCCTTGCGGGCGTCGTCGATCAGGCGCTGGGTCAGGGACTGCAGGCCGTTGTCGGTGCGTTCGGTGAGTTGGGTCAGGCGCTGGGCGAAACCTTCGATGCGCTCGGCCTGCTGTTGCGAGGCGTTGCCGAGTTGTTCACCCAAATGACCACGGAAGCGATCGAAACCCTGCTGCAGCTCTTCGCGGCCGGCGCGCTGCTCCTCGCGCAAGGTGCGTTCCACGCGGGCGCTGTCGTCCTTGAGTGCGTCGAGTTTCACGCCCAGGCCGGGATCGCCGCGGCCACGCAGCAGCGCCACCACCTGAAGCAGCAGCACGGCGGCGACCAGCACAACGAGGAGAATCAGCAGGATCTGGATGAGCGGCATGGAACGTTTTCCCGGGTAGATGCATCCAGTGTACGTCGCGCCGTCTCACCAGCTGCGTCGGGCTTGCCGCTCCGCCGCCATCACATAGGCGCATCATGGGCTGACGTCAGCCAGGAGAACATCATGGAATACGTACACGATTACCTGATCATCGGCGGCGGCATGGCGGCCGACGCGGCGGCCAAGGCCATTGCCGAGGTCGAGCGCGGCGCGAATATCGGCATCGTGGGCGATGAGACGTCGCCGCCCTATCAGCGCCCGCCGCTGAGCAAGGCGTTGTGGAAGGGCGACAAGTCGCCTGCGGACATCGACCTGGCCACGGCGAAGACCGGGGCGAGCTTCCACCTGGGCCGGTGCATCGTCTCGCTGGATCGCGCGGCCCACGTGGCGCGCGACGAACAGGGTGATACCTATCGCTATCGCCGCCTGTTGCTGGCCACGGGCGCCACGCCGCGCGCGCTGGGCTTCGATGGCGGCGAGCGGCTGATCGATTTCCGCACCCTGGCCGACTACGAGGCGTTGCGCCGCTATGCGAAACCCGGCGCGCACATAGCGGTGATCGGCGGCGGCTTCATCGGCAGCGAACTGGCCGCGTCGCTTTGCGGCATCGGCTGCAAGGTGACGATGCTGTTTCCCGGCAAGTCGATCGGTGCGGGCCGCTACCCGGACGGGTTGTGCAGTTATCTCGATGCCTACTATCGCGAGCATGGCGTCGAGCTGCGTGCGGGCACCAAGGTGACCGGCGGGCGCGCCGTCGACAGTGGCGTGGAGCTGGAGCTGTCCGAAGGCGGCACTTTGCGCGTGGACGCGGTGGTGGCCGGCATCGGCGTGACACCGGACACCGCCCTGGCCGAACAGGCGGGCCTGACCGTCGACAACGGCATCGTGGTGGATGCGCAGTTGCGCAGCAGCGATGCGGACATCTGGGCCGCCGGCGACGTGGCCAACTTCCACAGCGTGGCGCTGGACCGGCGCATGCGGGTGGAACACGAGGATGCCGCCATCGGCATGGGCCGGCACGCCGGCCGCGCCATGGCCGGCGTCGCCGGGGATTACGTCAGCCAGCCGTTCTTCTACTCGGACCTGTTCGACCTGGGCTACGAGGCGGTGGGCCTGCTCGACACCCGGTTGCAGGTGGTCGAGGACTGGCGCGAGCCCAACCGCGAGGGCGTGATCTATTACCTCGACGGCGGTCGCGTACGCGGCGTGCTGCTGTGGAACGTGTGGGACCAGGTCGACGCCGCCCGCGCCTTGCTGGCCGAACCCGGCCCGTTCGACGCGGCGAGTCTGCGCGGGCGATTGCCAGCTGCGGGCTGAGGCGTGCCTCAGCCGCCGCGACGGGCAAGCCGCAGCTGGCGGCGCAGGTAGCGCAGCGTGTGTTGTTCAAGCTGGCGCGGATGGGCCGCCACGGTGGGCGCGATGGCCCGTTGCAGGCTGCCGTCCTGCCAACCCTGCAGGATCAGCGGGTGGATGTAGGAGGCGCGGCACACCGCCGGTGTATTGCCGAGGATCGCGGCCACTTCCTTGATCGCCGCGGCCAGCGTGCTGCGTACGGCGCGCTCTCCGCCGGTTTTGGGCAGCGGCGTGCGCGCCAGCACGCCGGCGGCGTTCACGGTGCCGCCCCAGGTGCGGAAGTCCTTGGCACTGAAGTCCTCGCCGCAGGCCTCATGCAGGTAGTCGTTCACCTCACCCGAGTCGATCGGCTGCCGTTGGCCGTCGTCGTCCAGGTACTGGAACAGGCGTTGGCCGGGCAGTTGCTGCACGCGGCGCACGATACGCGCCAAGCGGCGGTCGCTCAGTTCCACTTCCTGCTCCTGGCCGCTCTTGCCGCGGAACGCGAAACGCAGGCGGCCGCGTTCGGCGCGTACGTGGCGCGAGCGCAAGGTGGTCAGCCCGTAGCTCTTGTTGTCGCGCGCATAGCCTTCGTTGCCGACGCGGATCAGGGTGTCGTCGAGCAACCGCACGACCAGGGCCAGCACCTTTTCGCGCGGCAGACCGGGGCGGGCCAGGTCGCGGCGCACACGTCGGCGCAATCCCGGCAGCGCCGCACCGAAGGCCAGCACGCGATCGAACTTGCCGTGGTCGCGTAGCGCCCGCCATTGCGCGTGATAACGGTATTGCTTGCGCTGGCGCGCATCGCGTCCGGTGGCCTGCAGGTGGCCGCGCGGGTTGGCGCAGATCCACACGTCCACGTAGGCCGGCGGAATGGCCAGTGCGCGGATGCGTTGCAGATGGCCTTCGTCGCGCACGCAACGGCCATCGGTGTCGCGATAACTGAAGCCCTTGCCGCACCGCTGCCGGCGGATGCCGGGCTGGTCGTCGTGGACGTAGACGAGGCCGGCGGCGCGCACTTCGCGGCGCAGGGCGGGGTCGATGTCATCGGGAGGGCTGGCCATGCGCGGATGGTGCGCGAGGCCACGGTCAAGCCGATGTGAGCCTTAGGGCGTCGCCTTAATCCACCCGGCAGAACACCGCCTTCAGGTAGCGCCCTTCGGGCACGTCGGTGCGGAACGGATGGTCGGCGCCGGCACCACGCACTTCGAGCACCTGGATCTCGCGGCCGGCGTTGAGTGCCACCCGGCGCAGCATTTCCAGGAACTCGCTTTCGCCGACCAGACCGGTGCACGAGCACGTCAGCAGCAGGCCGCCGGGCGGGATGATGTCCAGCGCCATGCGGTTCATCGCGAAGTATTTCTTCAGCGCGTCCATCACCTTGTTGCGGTCGCGGGTGAGCTTTGCCGGATCCAGGATCACCGCGTCGTATTGCTCGCCGCGCGCCACCGCCGCACGCACCCAGTCGAAGATGTCGGCCTGCTCGAACGTCACCGACACGTTGTTGGCCTGCGCATTCGCGCGGGCGACGTCGAGGATGCCCGCGTCCAGATCCACGCCCACCGCCTCGCGCGCGCCGGCCGCCATTGCATGCACGGCGAAGCCGCCGGCGTTGCAGCACAGGTCGAGTACGCGGCGACCCTTGGCCAGCTCGGCGAAGCGCTTGCGGTTGTCGCGCTGGTCGGCGAAGAAGCCGGTCTTGTGGCCGGAGCCGGGCGCAGCGTGGAAGCGCAAGCCGTGCTCGTGCACTTCGAACGCGGCGGGAACGTCGGGGCTGCGGCAGTCGAAGGATTCCTGCTTCTGCACGTGCGATTCGGCGAACCAGTACAACTGCGCGCCGGGGAAATGCGTGAGCAGCGCGGCGTGGATGGCCTCGCGGAACTTCCACATGCCAGCGGCGAAATACTCGATCACCAGCACGTCGGCGTAGCGGTCGACGATCAGGCCGGAAAGCCCGTCGCCCTCGCTGTGCACCACGCGCCAGGCGTCACTGACCTTGTCCAGTTGCAACCAGTCGCGACGCAGCTGTACGGCGCGGGCGATGCGCGCGGCGACCCATGCGGCGTCGACGGTTTCATCCGGATGCGTTTCCAGCAGGCGCAGCGCGATGCGCGCGTGGCCGTTCCAGAACGCCTTGCCGACAAGGCGGCCACGCGCGTCGTGCACGTCGACGAGGCTGCCGGGCGGCAATTTCTGCTCGGGCTTGTGCACCTGGGCGGACCACACCCAGGGGTGGCCGGGGGCGCGGTCGGATTTGAGGCGGATGATGGGCAAGGCGGGCGTGGACATCCGTGCATGATAGCCGGTCGCCGTGGTCGCCCGTGACGCGATCCGGCGGATATGTCAGATGGCCGGGGCCGAATGCTCGCTGGTTGCCGAGGCGATCATCTCGTCGATCTTGCCCGCCAGCGTTTCCAGCGAGAACGGTTTCGTCATCATGGCCATGCCGTTGCCGAGGAAGTCCGGCCGGTGCGCCGCACTCTCGGCGTAACCGGTGAGAAACAGTATCGGTAACGCTGGGCGGTGGCGTCGGGCGATCTCGGCCAGCTGGCGCCCATTCATGCCGGGGAGGCCGACATCGGAGAGCATCAGGTCGATGGTGCGATTCGAGGTGAGTATCGGCAGTGCGGCGTCCGCGTTCGGCGCCTCGTGCACCTCGTATTGCAGCTCATTGAGCAGCTCGCGCACCATCATCCGCACCGACGGATCGTCCTCGATAAGCAACACGCTCTGGCCCTTTCCCTCGCGCACCCACCCCACGGCCGAGGGCGTCTGCTCCAGGCTGGCGGCGTCGTTGGCGGGCAGATGGAGGGAGACCGTGGTGCCCTGGCCGGGCTGGCTGTGGATGCGCACCCGTCCGCCCGACTGCCTTGCGAAGCCGTAAATCATCGACAAGCCCAGGCCCGTACCCTGTCCGATGGGTTTGGTGGTGTAGAACGGCTCGAAGACCTTTTCCAGCATGTCCTCGCTGATGCCCACGCCGGTGTCTGACACGGCAATGGCCACGTAGCGGCCGGCCTGCATGTCAGGCTCGGCCGCGACATGGGCTTGATCCAGCTCCACCATCGACGTCTCGACCGTCAGCTCGCCACCCTGGGGCATCGCGTCGCGGGCATTGATGGCCAGGTTGAGCAGGGCGCTTTCAAGCTGGTTGCTGTCGGCGACCACCAGGCTCAGGTTTTTGCCGGGCACCACGCGCAGTCGGATCGACTCGGTGAGCGTGCGGCGGAACAAGTCCTCCAGCGAGACCACCAGCGCATTGATGTCGAGCGGCCGGGCATCCAGCGACTGCTTGCGCGAGAACGCCAGCAGACGCGCGGTGAGGCTGGCGGCTCGTTGCGCCGAGGCGATGGAGGCTTCCATGAAACGCTCGACGTCATCGAAACGGCCGCTGTCGATACGCAGCTTGATCAGGTCCAGCCCGGCGATCACGCCGGCCAGCATGTTGTTGAAATCGTGCGCGATGCCACCGGTGAGCTGACCCACCGCTTCCATCTTCTGGCTTTGCCGCAGCGCGGCTTCCACCTCGCTGCGGCTGGCCATCTCGGCCTCCAGTGCAGCCGTGCGCGCGGCCACCAGCTGTTCCAGCTCTTCGCGCGAACGGGACAGCACTTCACGTGCCTCGACCAAATCCTGGATTTCGGTGCAGGTGCCGAACCAGCGCACGATGTGTCCCTCCTCGTCGCGCTGCGCCTGGGCGCGGCCAAGCACCCATCGGTAGGTACCGGAGTGATGGCGCAGCCGGTACTCGATCTCGTAGGGCTGACCGGTTGCCAGCGACGCACGCCAGCGCTGCCAAGCACGCTCCCGGTCGTCGGGGTGGAACACGGCGCTCCAGCCGTCGCCATCGGTCGTGCCCGGAGCCATACCGGTGAATTCGTACCAGCGGTCGTTGAAGTAGTCGTGAAGACCGTCGGGCAGGGTGGTCCAGATCATCTGGTCGACGGAATTGGTGATGGCCTTGAAGCGTCGATCGCTCTCGCGCAGCTCGACAAGACGGTCGCGCATCTCGAATTGCTTGCGGCGCAGGCGTAGCGCTGAGGCAACCGCGCTGGTGAGCGAGCCCTTGCCGATCGGTCGCTCCAGGATCACGCAATTGGTGGCCAGTTCCAGAAACTGCAGACGTGCCGCCTCGGCCCAGCCGCTGCGACCGGCCGATGCCGCGATCAGCAGGACGAACGGCACATCCGACCATGGCGGCTGTTGCTCAAGGGCTTCATTCAGTGCGGCCATGTTGCCGACCAGGGCTTCCTGTGTGAGCAGCACGGCGCCCGTCTGTACGTCGATCCGTGCGCCAAGCTCGCGCAGGTCGGCGCAGATCATGGTTTCATGCCCGGCGTGTTCCAGCAGCTGCGCCACGCTTTGCGCATCGCGGCCGAACGGGGCGGCGATCAGTACGCGTTGTCCCTCTGGCATCGGGATCATCCCGGCGTTCATGTCAGGCACCGCGACGGTCATCGTCGCGGCTTTCCAGCAAGGGCGATGCCGCGCCGATGTACTCGGGCGTGCCGGTAAGCACGCCCTTGAATTGCGATAGCGAATCGCCCACACGCAGCCCCTGGGAGTCGATGCGCAACTCGCGGATGCAGTCCTCGTGCATGCCGCCGCGGTTCTTCAATACCGAGATCGCCTTGCGGATGCGCCCTTCCGCCTCGAAAAACCGCAACAGCAACACGGCATCGGCCACGTAGGAGATATTGAGGTTGGTCGCCATGCTGCCGAGCAAGCCGCTTTGCGGATTGATCAGGAAGGTCACCACGCCCTGCTGGCTGAGATAGGAGAGCAGCTCGTGCATCTGCAGGATCAGATGCTGCTCTTGGGGCATGGCCGCCAGGTAACCGTTCAGGCTGTCGATCACGATCATTCGCGCGTGGCGCTCCGCCACCTGCTGGCGCACCCGCCACGAAAACTCGCCCGGCGACAGCTCGGCCGGGTCGATCTGTTCGATCACCAGCAGCCCGTCCTCGACGTGCTTGTCCAGATCCAGGTTGAATGCCTTGGCACGCGCCATCAGCGTGCCGATGCGCTCGTCGAACTCGTAAATGGTGCAACGTTCGCCGCGGCGGCAGGCTGAGTCGATGTACTGCAGGGCGATCGTGGTCTTGCCGGTACCCGCCGGCCCGGTGACCAGCGTGCAGGTGCCGCGGAGCGGGCCGCCACCCAGCAAGCGGTCCAGCGCCGCCACCCCGCTGGGGGTCGGTTCGCCGTTGAACGGGCTGTGGTGGGATGACGCGGTAAGGCGCGGCCAGATTTCCAGCCCGCCTTTGCGAATGGCCAGGTCGTGGTAGCCGGCGACGAAATCGACACCACGCAGCTTCTGCACCTGCAACCGTCGCCGCGCAGTGCCGAAATCCAGGGTCAGCCGCTCCAACGTGATCACGCCATGGCAGAGGCTGTGCAGGTGCGCGTCCGCGCCTTTCTCGCCGCCGGTCATGTCGTCGACGAGGATGACGGTGGCGTTACGTCTGCCAAAAAACTGCTTCAGCGCCAGCACCTGGCGGCGATAGCGCAAGGAGTCCTGGGCCAGCAGGCGCATTTCCGACAAGCTGTCGAAAACGATCCGCGACGGCTTCACACGCTCGACTTCCTGCTGGATCAGCCGGATCGTCTCACCCAGCTCCATCTCCCACGGGTGCAGGATCGACTGCTCGGTGCCGCCGCCCAGCACATCGGCGGCTGATTCCAGCTCAAACACGTCGAACGCCTTGATATCCCAACCGTGCGAAGCGGCCACCACGGTCAGTTCGTCATAGGTTTCCGACAGCGTGATGTAGAGCGCCCGCTCGCCGCGTCGCGCACCTTCGAGCAGAAACTGCAGCGACAGCGTGGTTTTGCCCGAGCCCGGCGCCCCTTCCAGCAGGTACAGCCGGTTCGCCGGCAATCCGCCGCCGAGGATCGCATCCAGGCCCGCATTTCCGGTGGAAACCAGGGGAGATGAAAGATTGGTCAAGATTAGCTCCGGGAAGGCGAGTTGACGCGGCTACGCCCTCGTCTGCCATAGGCTCCGCTATGCGTTCGCAGCCGAGGGCGACTGGCGCGGAAGCGTACTCAACCCTTTTGTGACGGTACGTGAAAACTTCCGGGGAGTGACCGCCTAGCGCAGCCGAAGGACCAACCACGACACCAATGCCAGCAGGTTGATGCCCAGCCGCGAGACCGACGGCCCGGCCACCGCAAGCACGAAACCCTGCGAGCCGACATGCCAGTCGATGCCCAGCCGCGGGGTCGCCTGCAAGGTGGCAAACACATTGATGAAGGCGCCGCTGTGCAGTGCGTAGCTGAATACCGGCGTGGCGATCAGCGGCAATTGCAGCAGTTGCGCCCAGCGTGAAAGCCGCACGCCCTGTTCGCTGCCCTCCACCAGCAGCACGCCTGCCACCAGCACGAAGGTGAACACGGCCAGGCCGATCAGCGCCAGCACGCTGTCATGGGAGCCGAGCGGCAGCAGGCGGTTTAACATCTTCACCGCGCCGTACAGGCCGCCAGCGATTTCGAAGATGCCGATCAGGCGGAACAGAAGAGTGCGCACGCTTGGGTCCTGTCCAGAAAAGACGACGAGCTTAGCCGATGCCGCAGCGGGCGGTTACGCGATCAACACGCCGCTGGGTTCCTCGACGATGAGGTGCGGCACGAAGCGGGCGGTGTCCTTGGTAATCAGCGAACTGTCCTCGCGGATACCGATGCCGCAAGCGCGATCGCCGACCACCCAGCTGCCGATCAACGGGTAATGGCCGTCGAAGCGTGGCAGCGGATGGCAGGCCTGGCGGATGCTCGCGCCATGCAGGTAGGGGCCGTCGGTACGCAGCTCGCGGCCGTCGTCCAGGTGCATCGCGATATTGGCGCCTTCGCGCGAGTGCAGAGGCTTGCGCACCCAGCCGCGCGGCAACGCGCCGCCGTTGTCGAACTCGGCCGGCAGCAGGTTGGGGTGGCCGCGGTGCGCGTCCCACAGCAGCGGCAGGATGCCCTTGTTGCTGAGCAGCGCCTTCCACGGCGGCTCGATCAGCTGCAGACCGGAACGCGGCAGGTGTTGGCCGAACGATTCGCGGAACATGTCTTCCAGCGGATACAGCTTGAACAGGCAACCGATCACGTTGTCGTCCAGATCGGTGAAACGACCGTCCCCGGAGACGCCGATGTCCTCGATCGCCAGCGCGCCGCATTCGATGCCGGCCTGCAGCGCGCAGTCACGCAGGTAATCCACGGTGCCCTGGTCTTCCATCGAGTCGCGTACCGCGGCGAAATGGAACGGCCGCGCGATGTTGCGCGCGATGGTGCCGAACGCTTCCACCAGGGTTTCGTAGATCGAATTGAACTGGTCGCTGCCGGCGGGCAACTGGCCACGTGCCAGCTGGTCTTCCAGCCATTGCCACTGGAAGAACGCCGCCTCGAACAGCGAGGTCGGTGTGTCGTAATTCAGCTCGTACAGCTTGGCCGGGCCGCTGCCGTCGTAGGCGAAATCCATGCGGCCGTACAGGTGCGGCTGGCGGTCGCGCCAGCTCTGCGCAATCCAGTCGCGGTACGGTTCGGGGATCGCCAGCTGCTGCATGTGTTCTTCGCTGCCGACGATACGGTCGACCATGTCCAGCGCCATCGTGTGCAGCTCTTCGGTGGGCGCTTCGAGGTCATCCTCGATCTCGCGCAGGCTGAACGCGTAATACGCCGACTCGTCCCAGTACGGCGCATCGTCGATGGTATGGAAACCGAAGCCGCACGCGGCGGCCTTGTCGCGCCAATCGGGGCGCTCGGCCGTGGCGACGCGGCGCATCAGCCGCCGAAGCCGCGGCTGTGGCCGGAGGTGCCGAAGCCGGAGCGGCTGGTGGTGACGGCGCGGTTTGGCGTGGCGCTGATCGGCACCATCGCCGTGCGGCTGCTGCCGCGATACACGCTGCCGGTCGCGCCACCGGCGGCCGGGCGCTGCCAGCTGCCGCTGCTGTCGCGGAAGGCCGGGCCGCTGTTGAAACCGTTCATCGGTGCGCCGTTGCGCGACAGCATCTGCGACAGGAAGAAGCCGGTCATCAGTGGCCCGAAGAACGAATGCTGGGCGCCGTCGCTGCGTTCGGCGCACTTTTCCTTGCCGTAGTTGGCCTCGCACTCTTCGCGATTGGCGAAGCGCGGCGCGGTGGTGGCGGCTTGCTGCTCGGCCTTGGCATAGGCCTGCTGGCAGGTGTAGCTGTCGTTGGTCTGCGCCACGCAGGCCTCGACCGAGGTGTACAGGCCTTCGCGCGCCGGGCTTTCGCTGTCGCAGGCGGTCAACAACAAGGGGGCCGCGCTCATCAGCAACAGGGCGGCGGTCTTGGATCGCTTCATGGGGATGCTCGGGGAAAGTATCCGGCCAAGCATGCCTGCTCGCGCGCGTGGGGGAAAGCCCGGTTTTCGCGCGCGTGGCACCTATTCCAGATCGTCGGCCAACTCGTGCAGGTCGGCCACGTGCTGCTCCCACCAGCGTGGCTCGGCGGCGAACGGGAAGGCGGCGGGGAAGGCAGGATCGTGCCAGCGTTCGGCGATCCAGCCGGCGTAGTGCAGCTGGCGCATGGCACGCAGCGCGGGGACCAGCGCCAGCTCGCCGTGATCGAAATCGCGGAACTGCTGGTAGCCCTCGAGCAGCGCCTCCATCGCCGCATCGTCGCCGGCCAGCATCCACAGATCCTGCACCGCCGGGCCGCTGCGCGCGTCGTCAAAATCGACGAAGTGCGGGCCGTTGTCGGTCCACAACACATTGCCTGGATGGCAATCGCCGTGCAGGCGGATCTGCCGCACCTCGCCCACCGCCTCCTGTCGCTGCGCGATGGCGTTATCCAGCCGATGGGCGGCCGCGCGATAGTTGCCCTGCAGCGACGCGGGCAACAATGTGGAGGTGAGTACGGCCTGCATCGGCTGCTGCACCATCGTGTCGCGATCGAGCCGGCTGCGATGGACGAACGGCTGGCGCGCGCCCACCACGTGCATGCGTGCGATCAACCGACCCAGCCACTGCAGCTGTTCGGCCGATTCCAGTGACGGCGCCCGTCCGCCACGCCGCGGTGTCAGCGCGTAGCGAAAACCGTCGTGGTGCAGCAGCGTCTTTCCATCGAACGCCAGCGGCGCCACGACGGGTAGCTCGTCGTTCGCCAGCTCCCGCGCGAAAGTGTGTTCCTCCTCGATCGCTGAATCGCTCCAGCGACCGGGCCGGTAGAACTTGGCGATGACCGGCGTCGCCGGCGCGTCGCCCGTCGCTTCCAGCCCCACCTGCCACACGCGGTTCTCGTAGCTGTTCAACGCCAGCAACCGGCCATCGGGCCACAGGCCGCAGGCGCCGACGGCATCGAGCACCAGGTCGGGGCTCAGCCGCGCATAGGGTGCTTGCGCGGTCATGGCGTGCCGCACGCCGAGAGGTTGGGTGGAGCGTGGCGAGGCGCGTTCAACGCGGCGCCACCACACGTGCCGGGATCACCGCCATGGTGATGCGCGAAATGCACACCAGCACGCCGTTGTCACCTTCGATGCGGATCTCCCACACCTGCGTGGTGCGGCCCAGGTGCAGCATGCGCGCGGTGCCGGTGACGGTGCCTTCGCGCACGCCGCGGACGTGGTTGGCGTTGATGTCCAGGCCGACCGCCACCTCCTTCTCCGGGTCCAGCGTCAGCATCGCCGCGGTGCTGCCCAGCGTCTCGGCCAGCACCACGGAGGCGCCCCCGTGCAGCAGTCCGTAGGGTTGGTGGGCTCGGTGGTCGACGGGCATGGTGCCCTGCAGCCAGTCGTCGCCGACGGCGGTAAAGCGGATGCCCAGGGTCTCCATCATGGTGGCCTTGCTCCAGCCGTTGATGCGGGCCAGATCGGTCGGCTGTTTCCAGATGCTCATCGTTGCTTCCTCTCGGTCGAAACCGTATTGTTGATCGCTGATATCGCCGCAGCAATGCGATACGTCACCTGTGTCGTTGTATTTACGCTGCCGCGTGCAGCGGATCATTCGGGGCTTGCCTTGTTTACCGTCACTCTCCAAGCGTCTGGCCGCCAGTTTCCCGTGGCCGTTGGTGAAACCGTATTGGGGGCGGCGCAACAAGCCGGAGTGGCCTTGCCCTATTCGTGCCGCGCCGGCGTGTGCGGCAGCTGCAAGGCGATCATGCTGGAAGGCAGTTGTGAATATCCCAGCAATCCGCCGCTGGCACTGAGTGCGGGCGAGCTGGCGCAGCACGCGATCCTGCCGTGCCAGGCGGTAGCCACCAGCGACATGTTGTTGCGCGCGCGCGAAGTCACCTCGGTCGAGGACATCGCCCGTCGCCAGCTCAGCGTGATGGTGGTGGAGAAATGGACGCTGGCGTCCGGCGTGATCGGCTTGCGCCTGGTGCCGGCCCCCGGCGAGCGCCGCCTGCTGCGGTTGCCGGGCCAGTATCTTGATGTGGTGCTGGACGATGGCCAGCATCGTCCGTTCTCGATCGCCAACGGTCCACAGGACGACGGCATGATCGAGCTGCACGTGCGCCACGTGAACGGCGGCGAGTTCACTTCCTGGGTGGACGGCAAGCTGCAGGTCGGCGACCGGCTGCGCATCGAAGGGCCGCTGGGTACGTTCGTGCCGCGCGAGGATTCGGAGCGGCCGATGATCTTCATGGCCGGCGGCACCGGTTTTGCGCCGGTCAAGGCCATCGTCGAACACTTCATCGGGCTGGGTTCGCGCCGCCCGATCGACGTGTACTGGGGCGCGCGCAGCGCGGCCGACCTGTACCTGCGACCGCTGGCCGAGCGCTGGGCGGCGAGTACGCAAAACGTGCGTTTCCACGCGGTGATTTCAGGGGCCGACGTGGGTGCCGGCGAGCGGCCCGGCCTGGTGCACGAGGCAGTGCTGGCCGATCACCCCGACCTGTCCGGCCACGATCTCTACATGAGCGGCCCGCCGCCCATGATCGACGCCGGCCACCAGCTTTTCGTCGAGGCGGGCCTGCCGGAGGAGCGGCTGTACTACGACTCGTTCGATTACGCGCCCGAGGTGCTGGCGCGCATCATCACCGGTCGCGCGGGTTTCACCGGCTTCTGACCGGCGGCGCTGTTCGCCGCCACGCGGCGGTTATTTGTTGCCGCTTACTTGTTGCCTTTGGCCATCGGCAACTGCGCCGCCTGCCAGGCCAGCACGCCACCGGCGAGGATGTGGACCTTGCTGAAGCCGGCCTTCACCAGCCGCTGCGCCGCCTTCGGCGCGTTGCCGCGGCCGTCCTTGTCCATCAACACCACGGGCAGGTCGCGCGCGTTGGCGAGGTCTTTTTTCTCGGGGTCGAACTGGCTCATCGGCAGGTGCTTGGCGCCGGGTACATGCCGCTTCTCGAAATCGTTGATCGCGGACAGGTCGATCATCAGCGGGCTTTCGCGGTTGATCAGCGCGGTCAGGCCGGCCGGGGTCAGCTCGCGCGTCTTGCTGAAAAGCATGCTGACCTGGATCACGATCAGCGCCAGCAGCAGAATCACGAACAGGGCCGACAAGGCCAGGTGGTTGCCGACAAATTCCGGCAGCTTGTGCAGTATTTCGTTCATCGTGTGTCCACAGGCGCGGCGACCGCGCGGGTTCGGGTGAACCGGCGATTATACGGGCAGCGTGGCGGCAGCGCCGCCGTGGCCGGGCTTATTCCTGGGTGACGTCCGGCAGGCCGCTGGTGAGCCACCAGCGCTTCGCTTCCGGGTCGTAGCGCCAGGTCTGGCGGTCGATCACGGTGCGCTCGGACTGCGTGTGGATGTTGATCAGGTGAAGTTGCACCACCTGCTGCACCTCGTTCTCCGCCACCACGCTCGGGCCGGCGCCCTCGTCGTAGTCGCTCACGCGCACCTGCTGGTAGCGCGCCATGTCCAGTGAGGTGGGCGGGTTTGTCTCCAGCACCTTGGGGTCGACGAATTTCAGCGCGCTCTGGAAATTGCCCCAGCGCAAGGTGGCGGCGTAGGTGTTGAGTGTGCTGGTCAGCGCGTCTTTGCGCTGGGCCGTGGCACAGCCGGCCAGCAAAACGACGGCGGCAACGACGATAAGGATGCGACGCATGGATGGCTCCCCCGGCAAGCGCGATACCCTGCATTCTGCCGCAAGACGTGCGTCGCTGCGCGCGGCTCTCAGTGCGTGCCGTCGGCGACGGCCGCCGCCGCGTCGCGGCGTTTGGCCACGAAGCGCGCGATCAGGGTGGCGGCGGGCTTGCCGTTGTCGCCCGGAATCACGCAGCTGACCTCGATGCGTGCCTTGCCGCGGCTGTCCAGCGAACGGAAGAAGCTGGTCCAGCTGACATCGACCGGCAAGCGGGCCACGCTGGTGAAGTCGGCCCATACCGGGCTCAGGTAGCGCACCGTCGATTCGCCCACGAAAACGTCGCAATCATCGCCGCGCTGGCGCAGGGCCAACTCGACCAGGGCCCAACCGCTGAGGGTCATCACGCTCACCAGGCTGCCACCGAACGCGCAGCCCTTGTCGTTGATGTTGGGTTGCAGCGGCGCGAACAGGGTGAGGCTGTCGGCGTCACAGCCGCCAAGCTGCAGATCCATGGCCTTGGCCAGCGGAATCGTCGAGCGCATGAACTGGATCAGCTGCCGGGCCAGCAACGGTGTATCGGGCAAGGTCACGTCGGTGGAATCCAAACCAAAGGAGCAAACCGCATAGTGTAGGGCGCCGCTACACTGGTCACCATGATTATCGGTGAATCGAATCACGCGCGCGCTGTTGCCGGCACGTCGCCAGCGGGGCCTTTGCGCGGCCGCACGGTGGTGATCACGCGCCCGGTGGGCAGTGGCGCGGGGCTCGCGCGCAAGGTGCGTGCGCTGGGCGGGCTGCCGCTGCTGCTGCCCGGGCTTGCCCTGCGCGAGGTGGTGGACAAAGCCGCGGCGCGCCAGGAATGGCAGGCGGCATGCGCCGGCGAGATGTTGATTTTCACCAGCCCGGCGGCGGTGCGCTACGCCGTGGCGCTGGCGCCGCCGCGAACGGCCGCGTTGGTGCTGGCGGTGGGCCAGGGCACCGCCCGTGCATTGCGGCGCCACGGTTTCAACGACGTGCGTGCGCCGCAGCGGCAGGACAGCGAGGGCTTGCTGGCGCTGGCTGAACTGCGCGAGCTGGATGGCCGCGCCGTCGCGCTGATCAGTGCACCCGGCGGCCGCGGCATCTTGCGCACGACGCTGGCTGAGCGCGGCGCCGCCTTGCGCGAGGTGCATGTCTATCGACGCGTGCCGGCGCGGCTGGACCGGCGCCATGTCGACGCCGTGCGGCGATTGCCGGCGTCGGCGTTGCTGCTGCTGTCCAGCGCCGAGAGCTGGCACAACCTTGTTGCCGCGCTACCGCCGGATGCGTTGAGCCGCCTGTGCGCCACCACCGCGGTGGTGAGCAGCGAGCGGTTGGCAGGCATCGCGGCCGCGGCCGGCTTTGGGCGGATCAGGCAGGCCGCTTCGGCGATGGCGGATGACCTGCTGGCGGCGGCCATGGGCAAATGACTTGCCGCTGTCTTCACGCCGGGTCGCCAGGCTGACGGGTTAAGGTCGCTGGCGGTAGCCACGGCGCGCGGTGTGCTGCCGGGGCCGTCGATCCGCCACCCTTCCACGTCGAAAAAAGCGCGCGGCGTTTCGCGTTTCATCCTCGCTCGCTTTCTCCCTTCCAGCCTCTTAGCATGCCGTTATGACCACTCCAGACGAACCGATTGCGCCCCGCGATTCCCGCCCCGACCCCGTGCCGGCACGTCCCGCCCGGACTCCCGCCGCCGCGCGCCCCGCGCGCCCCGGTGGCGGCATGCTGGCGCTGGCGATCCTGCTGGCGCTGGTCGCCATCGCCGTGGCCGCGTACGTGGGCTGGCGGCAGTGGCAACAGGAGCAGGGCAGCGACGCCAGCCGTCGCGGCGCCGTAGCGCTGACCCAGCGCATCGACGCGCTGGAGACCACCGTGGCCACCATCAGCGGCGAGCGCGGCAGCGTCGACCATCGCCTCAACGAGGCGGCGCAGGTCAACCAGTCACTGCGCGAAAGCCTGCTCAGCCAGGCCCAGCGCACGCGGCATCTGGAAGACGCGGTGGCGCAGCTGGCGGAAAAGAGCCTGTCCGGCCATGACGCCATGTTGCTGGACGAAACCGAATCGCTGCTGCGGATGGCCAGCGAGCGCTACACCCTGTTCCATGACGCGCAAGGCGCCGCCGCCGCGTACACGCTGGCCGACCAGACCCTGGCGGGCGTGGACGATGGCGCTTTCACCGGTCTGCGCCAGAGCATCGATGCCGAGCGCGACGCGCTGGCCAAGAGCCAGCCGGTCGATCTGACCAGCACGCTGCAGCAGCTGAATGACTTGCGCGGCACGTTCACCCAGTTGCCGCTGAAACCGCTGGATACCGCCGCCTCGGCACCGGCGGCGGATGGCTGGGCGCGCATCGGTCGCGCGCTCGCCAGCGTGGTCAGCGTGCAGCGTGATAACGGTGCCCCGCTGGCCGTGGCCGACGCGCGCTTTGCGCGCGAGTTGACCGCGATCGACCTGGCCCAGGCGCAAGCCGCTTTGCTGGCCCATGACGGCAAGGCCTACGCCGAGGCGTTGCAGCGGGTGGACGCCAGCCTGTCCACCTGGTTCGACCCCGATGCCAACGCCGTGCAGCAGGCGCGGGCCACCATCAAGAAGCTCATCGCCGCGCGACCTGCCGGCGACGAAGTGGTGTTGGGCGCGGCCCTGATCGAGTTGCACAACCTGCGCGCCGTGCATGCGTTGAATGCGGGCGGTAGTGGCCCCGCCCATGCGGCCAGCAATGCGGCACCGGCGCGCTCTGGCAGCAGCGCGGCGGCGGGCGGAGCGCGGCGATGAAGCTCTGGCGCTGGATCCTGCTGCTGGTGGTCGTGGCGGCGCTGGCTGCCTTCGGCTGGCATTGGATTGCCGAAGACCCCGGCTATGTCCTGCTGCGCCTGCGCGGCTGGCGGGTGGAGACCACGGTGGTGGCGGCCGTGGTCATCCTGGTACTGGTGTGGGCCTTGCTCAGCCTGGCGTGGCGGCTGCTGCGCTGGCCGTTCGGCGCGCTCTCGCGACGCCATCGGCGGCTCAGCCAGCAACGCCTGGGCGAAGGTCTCATCGCCCTTTTCGAAGGCCGCCATGGCGACGCCGAGCGCGACCTGAACCGCGCCTCGCGCCTGCACAGCGTGCGCGGCCCGGCCCTGCTGGCGTCCGCCGAGGCCGCATCACGCCGCGGCGAACACGGTCGCGCGCTGGAAGCGCTCAACCAGGCGGCGCAGTCGGCGCCGCAGGCAGCACGCGTGTTGCGGGCCCGCGTATTGCGCCGCGAAGGCAAATCGGCCGAGGCGCTGGCCCTGCTGGCACCCGAGGCGGACAAGGGCAGCCTGGCACCGGCCGGATGGCGTGAACTGGCACTGGCCGCACTGGCCAGCGGTGACCTGCGCCGCGCCCGCGAGGCCCTGGCGCCACTGCAGAAAAGCGCCGCACTGGGCACGCGCGGCTACGCCGCGCTGGAAATCCAGGTGCTGTCCGCCACCATCAACGCCGCCGCCGATGGCGCCACGCTCAACACGCTGTGGTCGCAGTTGCCCAAGGCACAGCGTCGTGTACCCGCCATCATCGATGCGTATGCCCGCCGCGCCGCAAGCTTCGGCCTGACCTTGCCAGCCATGGACGAAGTGGAATCCGCGCTGCGCCGCGAATGGTCGCCATTGCTGATCGAAACCTACGGCGCGCTGGCCGGCGAGGACATCGAGGCGCGCCTGCATCGCGCCGAAAGCTGGCTGGACGCACACCCGAACGACGCGAACCTGCTGCTCACCCTGGGCCGCATGTGCGTACGTCTGAAGCTGTGGGGCAAGGCCCATCAATACCTGGACCGGTCGCTGGCGCTCGCCCCCAGCGGTGCCGCCTGGGAAGCCTCCGGCGACGCCTTCGCAGGGCAGGGCGATCTTGCCAATGCGCAGCGCTGCTATCGCAATGCGCTGGCCGTGGCCCGCGGCGAAGCCGTGGTGCCGTCCACACAAGCCGCCAATCCGGCCTACCCTGATACCCATCCGACGGCGGTGGAAGAACGCGACGTGCATGGCGTGCCGCGTTTGCGGGAGTGATCTGCAGGAGCGGCCTGTGGGAGCGACTTCAGTCGCGATGCTTCTGCTCTGAGGTTTCCAGGCAAGAGCGTCGCGACTGAAGTCGCTCCTACAAAAAAGCGGTTCGCTACAGCGGCGTGAGGTTGGCGTACGCCGCCACCAGCCACTTGCTGCCCGCGCCTTCGAAATTCACCTGCAATCGGGTGTGCGCGCCGCTGCCTTCGGCACTGATCACCACGCCTTCGCCGAAGCTGGGATGGTTCACGCGCTGGCCCAGTTTTACTGGCAGGGATTCTTCCAGCGACGAGGACACCTCGCTGGGGCGGCCGGCGAACATCGGGCGAGTCACGTGCACGCGTGGGCGGACTTCGTCGATCAGTTCGGCCGGCATTTCGCCCAGGAAACGCGACGGGCGGGCCAGCATTTCGGTGCCGTGCATGCGCCGTGATTCGGCGTGGCTGACGATGAGTTTTTCGCGGGCGCGGGTGATGCCCACGTAGGCCAGGCGGCGTTCTTCCTCCAGCCGGCCTTCGTCGTCCACCGAGCGCTGGCTGGGAAACAGGCCTTCTTCCATGCCGACCAGGAACACCACGGGGAATTCCAGGCCCTTGGCCGAATGCAGCGTCATCAACTGCACGCAGTCGTCGCCGGCTTCGCCCTGGTGTTCGCCGGCTTCCAGCGTGGCATGCGCCAGGAACGCGGAAAGCTCGCTGAGCCCCAGTTCGTTGTCTTCGTCGGTGCGCTCGAAGCGGCTGGCCACGTTGACCAGTTCGTCGAGGTTCTCGACGCGGGCTTCGCCGTTGCCGCGGCTGTCTTTTTCGTAGAAGTCGCGCAGGCCGCTGTGGATGATGGCGTGGTCGATCTGCTCGGCGAGGGTGAGGACGGCAATCGGGAATGGGGAACCGGGAATGGGAGGATCAACAGCGGGAAGCGCGGCATCTGCTTTATCGATTCCCGATTCCCCATTCCCGATTCCCGTGAAGCTGCGCGCCATTTCATCGATCAGGCCAAGAAACGCCTTCACCGCATTCTTCGCCCGCCCCGCCAGTTCGCCGCTGCTGCTCAATTCACCCAACGCGGCTTCCCACATCGAGACATCCTCGCGACGGGCGCGGCGCCGCAGTGCGTCCAGCGTGCGATCGCCGATGCCGCGGGTGGGTGTGTTCACTGCGCGCTCGAACGCGGCGTCATCATGGCGGTTGGCGGTGAGGCGCAGGTAGGCCAGCGCATCCTTGACCTCGGCGCGGTCGAAGAAGCGTTGGCCGCCGTAGACGCGGTAGGCGATGTTGCGCTGGACCAGTTGCTCCTCGAAGTTGCGCGACTGCGCGTTGGAGCGGTACAGGATCGCGCAGTCCTTCGCGTCGCCATGCTCGGCGATGAACTCGCGGATGCGTTCGATCACGAAACGCGCCTCGTCCTGCTCGTTGTAGGCCGCGTACAACGCGATGCGTTCGCCCTCGTCGCCGGCCGTCCACAACTGCTTGCCCAGGCGGCTGCCGTTGCGCTGGATCACGCTGTTGGCGGCTTTCAGGATGGTGGAAGTGGAGCGGTAGTTCTGCTCCAGCTTGATGGTGCGCGCGCCAGGAAAGTCGCGCAGGAATTGCTGCACGTTCTCCACCTTGGCGCCACGCCAGCCGTAGATCGCCTGGTCGTCGTCGCCGACCACGAACACCTGGCCGGTGGCGCCCGCCAGCACGCGAATCCATGCGTATTGCAGCGTGTTGGTGTCCTGGAATTCGTCCACCAGCAAGTAGCGCCAGCGTTGCTGGTAATGCTCAAGCACGGCGGGATTCTTCAGCCACAGTTCGTGCGCGCGCAGCAGCAATTCGGCGAAATCGACCAGCCCGGCGCGGCGGCAGGCGTCTTCGTAGGCCTGGTAGATCTGCACGAAGGTGCGGGTGACGGGGTGGTCGCGGTGTTCGATGCCGTCCGGGCGCTTGCCCTCGTCTTTCCAGTTGTTGATCTGCCAGCTGGCCTGGCGTGCGGGGAACTTGGCGTCATCCAGGCCCAGGCCGGCGATTACCCGTTTGATCAAACGCAGCTGGTCGTCGGCGTCGAGGATCTGGAACGTGTCCGGCAGCCCGGCTTCGCGCCAGTGCCGGCGCAGCAGGCGGTGGGCGATGCCGTGGAAGGTGCCCACGGTCAGCCCCTGCGTGCCGCCGGGGATCAGCGCACCAAGCCGCGCGCGCATTTCGCCGGCGGCCTTGTTGGTGAAGGTGACGGCCAGGATCGCCCATGGCGGCACCCGCTCGGCCTGGGTCAGCCAGCCGATGCGGTGGGTCAATACGCGGGTCTTGCCGGAACCGGCGCCCGCCAGCACCAGGTAGTGGCCGGGCGGGGCGCAGACGGCTTCGCGCTGCGCATCGTTGAGCGGGTCGATCAGGTACGAAACATCCATCACGCCATTGTAAGGGCGCGCTGTGCCACAAACGAAAAACCGCCGCAAAAGCGGCGGTTTTTCGTGCGGTCGCTGAGAGGTTGTGTTTTTTCAACCTCTCAGCCCCGGCCACCGATCAGCGTTTCTTGTTGGCGATGCCGCCCACCAACAGCAGGCCGCCGACCACGATGCCGGCAATACCGACCCATTGCGGCACGGCACGGTCGTGGGTGGCTTCGATCTTGGCCGGCCCAAGCTGCGCCACCGTGTCGGTGTCCTTGTAGCTGGCATTGCCCACGCTTACCCAGATGCCGGCAATCAGCAGAATGATGCCGGCGATGATCAGTCCCATACGCATGAATACGTCCCCTCTGTGGATGTGCACCGGAGTATGCCGGCCGAGGGTGTGCAGGAAAGGTGGAGATGCGCCACAAAAAAGGCCCCGAAGGCCAGGGGGGACCTTCGGGGCCGGGGGAAGGCGAGGCCCAGGGGAGAGGCTCGCATTCCGGTCGGGTGGTTCAGGGAGGTGAGCCAACCGTGGATGCCATTGCGTGCATCCGATGGATTGGAACGCGCCGCAGCCACAAAGTTGCACGATGGCCGAAAGAATTCAGAGCCGATTCATGCTTACGGAACGTTAACCTGCAAGCCGTTGTGCGCCATGGGAATCGCTCTCCCCATCAATGCGCCTCGTCCCAGTTCGCGCCCACGCCCACGTCCACCAGCAGCGGCACGTCCAGTTCCGCCGCGCCGGACATCCGCTCGATCACCGCGGCGCGCACGGTGTCCACGGCGTCGTCGCGCACTTCGAACACCAGTTCGTCGTGCACCTGCATCAGCATGTGCACGTCGTCGCGGCCGTCGATCCAGCCGGCCATGGCGATCATGGCGCGCTTGATGATGTCGGCGGCGCTGCCCTGCATCGGCGCATTCACCGCGGCGCGTTCGGCGCCCTGGCGCAGGCCGTGATTGCGCGAGTTGAGGTTTTCCAGATACAGCCGGCGGCCGAAGATGGTTTCCACATAGCCATCGCGATGAGCTTTCTCGCGGGTGGCATCCATGTAGCCGCGCACGCCGGGATAGCGGGTGAAATAGCGGCCGATGTAATCGCTGGCCTCGCCGCGATCCACGCCCAGCGCGCGCGCCAGGCCGAACGCGCTCATGCCGTACATCAGGCCGAAGTTGATCGCCTTGGCCGCGCGCCGCTGGTTGGTGGTCACCTCCTGCGGTGCCACGCCGAACACCTCCGCCGCGGTGGCGCGATGCACGTCGCCGCCTTCGCGGAAGGCGCGCAGCAGGCCTTCGTCGGCCGACAGGTGGGCCATGATGCGCAACTCCACCTGCGAGTAATCCGCCGCCATCACCTTCCAGCCGGGCGGCGCGATGAAGGCCTGGCGGATGCGTCGGCCCTCCTCAGTTCGCACGGGAATGTTCTGCAGGTTCGGGTCGGACGAGGAAATCCGCCCGGTTGCCACCGCACCCTGGTGGTAGCTGGTGTGCACGCGGCCGGTGCGCGGATTGACGATGCCGGACAGCTTGTCGGTATAGGTGGAACGCAGCTTGGCCAGGCCGCGGTATTCCAGGATCAGCCGCGGCAGCTCGTGCATGTCGGCGATCGCCTCCAGCGCCTCCTCGTTGGTCGATGGCTGGCCCTTCGGCGTTTTCAGTTTCGCCTGCAGGCCCAGTTCATCGAACAGGATTGCCTGCAGTTGCTTGGGCGAATCGAGGTTGAACTCGCGCCCGGCCAGGCCGTGGCATTGCTGCTGCAATTCCAGCATGCGCTTGCCCAGTTGCTGGCTCTGCCGGCGCAGCTCGTCGCCGTCGATCAGCACGCCGCGCCGCTCCATCGCCGCCAACACCGGCACCAGCGGAATCTCGATGTCCTCGTAAACGCTGCGCAGGCTGGGTTCCACCTGCAGCTTCGGCCACAGCGCGTGGTGCAGGCGCCAGGTGATGTCCGCGTCCTCGGCGGCGTAGCGGCAGGCGGTGTCCAGATCCACTTGCGAGAACGAGATCTGCTTCGCCCCCTTGCCGGCCACCTCTTCGTATTTGACGGTGTCGTAGCCCAGATATTTCTTCGCCAGCGAATCCATGTCGTGGCGCGTGGCGGTGGCGTTCCAGATGTAGGACTCCAGCATGGAGTCGTACTTCAGCCCCTGCACCGTGACGCCGTAGTGCGACAGGATGTTGATGTCGTATTTCGCATGCTGGCCCAGCTTGGGCTTGGCCGGATCCTCGAAGATGGGCTTCAGTGCACGCACCACCGTGTCGCGATCGAGCTGCGCGGGTGCGCCGGGATAGTCGTGCGCCAGCGGGATATAGCAGGCCTTGCCCAGCTCCACCGAAAAACTGATGCCGACCATGTCGGCGCGCATCGCGTCGATGCTGGTGGTTTCGGTGTCGAACGCGATCAGCTCGGCATCGTGCAGTCGCTGCAGCCAGATCGCGAACTGTTCGGGCGTGGTCACCAGTTCGTAGTCGCCCGGCTGCGACAGCGAAGGGTCGGGCGCGTCGGAGGCAGCGGGCGTTTGGGCAGCGGTGGTGACAGCCACCACTTCGACGATCACACCACCACCGCCGACTTCCGCATCCAGATCCTTCAGCGCCGCCTTGAAACCGTAGCGGGTGAACAGCGCGCGCAGGGTGTCGGTGTCGCGTTCGCGCAGGGTGAGGTCGGTGGGCGCCAGTGGCAGCGGCACGTCGGTCTTGATGGTGACCAGCTCGCGCGACAGCGGCAGCTGCGGCAGCGCGTCGCGCAGGTATTCGCCGATCTTGCCGCCGACCTTGTCGGCGTTGGCCATCACGCCATCCAGCGAGCCGTATTCGGCCAGCCATTTGGCGGCGGTCTTGGGGCCGCATTTGTTGACACCCGGCACGTTGTCCACGGTGTCGCCGGTAAGCGCCAGGAAATCGATGATGCGCTCGGGCGGCACGCCGAATTTCGCGGTGACGCCCTCGATGTCGAGCGTGGTATTGGTCATCGTGTTGACCAGCGTCACCTGCGATCCGACCAGTTGCGCCAGGTCCTTGTCGCCGGTGGAAATCTCCACCTCGATGCCTTGCGCCTGCGCCTGCAGCGCGATGGTGCCGATCACGTCGTCGGCCTCGACGCCGTTCTCGCACAGGATCGGGAAGCCCAGCGCGCCCACGATCGCCAGCATCGGCTGCACCTGGCTGCGCAGGTCGTCAGGCATCGACGGGCGGTTGGCCTTGTACTGGTCGTACAGCTCGTTGCGGAACGTGGGGCCGGGCGCGTCGCAGACAAACGCCAGGTAATCCGGCGCCTCGCGCAAGGTGGCGCGCAGCATGTTGACCACGCCGAACAGCGCGCCGGTAGGCTCGCCGAATTCGTTGGTCAATGGCGGCAACGCGTGGAACGCGCGGTACAGGTAGGACGAGCCGTCGATCAGGACAAGTTTGGGCATGACAGGGCAACCGTTGCTGGCGGCCGGCTTCGCGCTGGCCGTTGGCCGATCATTCTCGCACGCGTGGCCAGCTGCGCTTCACGGTTGGCGGGCATGGGCGCTGTTATTCTGCGGGCTCCGATCGAGGATACCGTCATGAAATCCGTTGTCCTGCTGGCCACCTCCAGCTTGCTGTTCGCCGCCAGCGCGTTCGCGCAGACACCGCCGACCAAGGCGCTGCCACCGCCGGGCATCAACGATCCGGGCGTGCACGCCACGGCTCCCGCCGCCACGCCCGCCAAAAAGCCGCTCGACCTGAAGCCGCACGCGGTGCCGTCAACGCAGGCGAACGTGGTTGCGGCGCCGGACACCAGCGATGCGCTGCCCGACGTCGCCGTGCGCAAGGAGGGCGACAACACCATCCAGGAATACCGCCGCAACGGCCAGCTCTACATGGTGGTGGTGACGCCGAAAACCGGCATTCCCCACACCTACACCGTCGACCCGCAGGGCCGGCTGGTGGATGAGCATGGCCAGAAGCCCACCCGCCCGGTGATGTACAAGGTGCTGGAGTGGGGCAAGAGCCCGCCGGCCACGGATGACTCGACCCCCGCCGACACCGGCCGCTGATCGTCCTGACCGCGTAAGCCCAGGAGCGACAACTGGAAGCGGAGACGCGCCATGCCATTGCGTGAAAGCTGGTTGCTGTTTGCGTTGGGCTCGGCGTTGTTCGCGGCGCTGACTGCGTTGTTCGGCAAGCTCGGCGTGGTCGGTATCAACTCCAACCTCGCCACGTTCATCCGCACCGTGGTGATTCTTGTGGTCACTGCCGGCATTCTCAGCCTGCGCCACGAATGGGCCAGGCCTGCCGGCCTGCCGCTGCACAGCTGGCTGTTCCTGGTGTTGTCCGGCATCGCCACCGGCTTGTCGTGGTTGTGCTACTACCGCGCGCTTCAACTCGGCCCGGTGAGCAAGGTGGCGCCGATCGACAAGCTCAGCGTGGCGCTGGCGATCGTGTTGGGGCTGGTGTTCCTGGGCGAGCGGCCAAGCTGGCCGCTGCTGATCGGTGGCGTGCTGATCGTGGCCGGCGCGATGGTGATCGCGCTGTTCTGAGCGCAGGTCAGCGCGGGTCGTCCAGTTCCGGGTAGTGGCGGAAAATGCCGTCCTTGTTGAACGCCAGGCGGCGCGGCGATGCCAGGTAGGCGGCAATCCGCGGCCGCTCCGCCACGCGCTGGCTCAACGCGCACAGCAGCGGCAGCTCGCGCTTCAATCGCTGCATTGCGCGGGGAAAGGCGTAGTCCAGGCCGCTCATCAACTGGAACAACGACAAGTCGACGTACGAGTGCTGGCGCAGCGCATGCCGGCCACCGTTGCGTTCCAGCACCTGCTCGAAATAGCCCAGGAACTTCGGCAGGCGGTTTTCGCGCAGGTCTTTGGCGCGGCGTCGTGCTTCGCTGCGCTGGTCCTCGTAATAGAGGCTGCTGGCTATCGGATGATGGCTGTCGTGGATCTCGGCCACGACGTCGGTGATGGTCAGCTGCAACTGGTGCGCGTACAGCCGACGCGGCTCTCCATCGGGCACCAGCTTCAGCGGTGGCCCCAGGTATTGCAGGATTTCCGCCACCTGCGCAATCACCAGCCGGCCCGCTTTGAGGAACGGTGGCGCGAATGGCAGCGCGCCTTCGTGTTTGCCTTCGAGAAATGGCGTCATGGCATCGTCGCCCTGGTCGCGGGCTACGTCGTCGTAATCGGCGCCGGCGTCTTCCAGTGCCAGCCGGATGAATTCACCGCGGCCCTGGATACTGGACCAGTAGTAGAGCGCGTAACGCATGGCGGCCTCCTGCTTGAGCTGCCCATGCTGGACCGCGCAGCTTCCACGGAACGTATAGGAGCGCACCCTGTGCGCGATCGCCTTTAGCGAATCCCGAATCGGGCTCCGCCGGAAAAGCGGTCGCGCACAGGGTGCGCTCCTACAAGGGCATCAGTGCCGGAAATGGCGCATGCCGGTAAACACCATCGCGATGTCGTGTTCGTCGGCGGCGGCGATCACCTCGCTGTCGCGCATCGAGCCGCCGGGCTGGATCACCGCGCTGATGCCGGTCGCCGCGGCGGCGTCGATGCCGTCGCGGAACGGGAAGAACGCATCGGACGCCATCACCGAACCGCGCACTTCGAGCTTCTCGTCGGCGGCCTTGATGCCGGCGATCTTCGCGCTGTAGACGCGGCTCATCTGGCCGGCGCCGACGCCGATGGTCTGGCGGTCGCGGGCGTAGACGATGGCGTTGGACTTGACGAACTTGGCCACCTTCCAGGCGAAGATCAGGTCGTCGATCTGCGCCGGCGTGGGCGCGCGCCGGGTCACCACCTTGAGGTCGCCCGCGCCGATCATGCCGGTGTCGGCGGTCTGGATCAGCAGGCCCGAGCCCACGCGCTTCACGTTCATGCCCGGATGCGGCGCACGCAGGTCGCCATCTGCCGGCGGCGGGATTTCCAGCACGCGCACGTTGCCCTTCTTCGCGAACGCCTTCAGCGCATCGTCGGCGTAACCCGGCGCCAGCACCACTTCGACAAACTGACGCTCCACGATGGCCTGCGCGGTGGCGCCGTCCAGTTCGCGGTTGAACGCGATGATGCCGCCGAACGCCGAGGTGGGATCGGTCTGGTAGGCCAGGTCGTAGGCCTTGCCGATGCCGTCCAGGCTCACTGCCACACCGCAGGGGTTGGCGTGTTTCACGATCACGCAGGCCGGCTTCACGAAGCTGCGCACACACTCCCACGCGGCGTCGGCGTCGGCGATGTTGTTGAACGAAAGCTCCTTGCCCTGCAACTGGCGGAACGTGGCCAACGTGCCGGGCACGGGTGCGAGGTCGCGGTAGAACGCGGCCTGCTGGTGCGGGTTTTCGCCGTAGCGCAGATCCATCACCTTTTCGTGGCGGCCGTTGGCCTGCGCCGGGAAGGTTGCGTGGCCGGCTACCGCGGTGTGTGCGTCATCGAGCTGCAGGCCGGAGAGGTAGTCGCTGATGGCGCCGCCGTAGTTGGCCACGCGGTTGAACGCGGCCACGGCCAGCTTGAAGCGTGTGGCGCGGCGCAGGCCACCCTCGCTTTCGATCTCGGCCAGCGCGTCGACGTACTGGTCGGGCGAGGTCAGCACGCCCACGTCGTTCCAGTTCTTGGCCGCCGAACGCAGCATCGCCGGGCCGCCGATGTCGATGTTCTCGATCGCGTCCTCCAGCGTGCAGTCGGGCTTGGCCACGGTGGCTTCGAACGGATAGAGGTTCAGCACCAGCAGGTCGATCGGCGCGATGCCCAGCTCGGCCATCACCGCGTCGTCGGTGCCGCGCCGGCCCAGCAGGCCGCCGTGCACTTTCGGGTGCAGCGTCTTGACGCGGCCATCCATGATCTCGGGGAAACCGGTGACGTCGCTGACGTCGGTGACCGCGATGCCGGCCTCACGCAATGCGCGTGCGCTGCCGCCGGTGGACAGCAGCTCCACGCCGCGCGCGCTCAATCGCCGGCCCAGGTCAATCAGGCCGTTCTTGTCGGAAACACTGAGCAGGGCGCGGCGGACGGGGACGAGATCGGGTGTGGGCATGACGTTTTCCAGCGGGGAAAACGTCACAGTATAGCCGTCTGAACGATTGCCCGGTTTTCAGCGAGGAAACGTGGCGCGGGGTGACGCGATCACAGCAGCCCGTAGATGGCCAGCTTCTTGCGCAGGGTGGCGCGGTTGATGCCCAGCGCGGTGGCGGCGCGGCTCTGGTTGCCTTCGTGGAACGCCATCACCTCGCGCAGCAGCGGCCCTTCGACTTCGCGCAGCACCATCGCGTGCAGGCCCTCGCTGCATTCGGCATCGCCGATGTCGGCGAGATAGCGGCGCACGGTGCGGCTGACGCACTCGCTCAACGCGCTTTGCGAAGTACTCTGCGACGGGGGCTGTTTTGCGGCCTCGGCAACAGGCAGTCTGACGGCGTTCACGAGCATTTCCTCTGGCATGCGAAGCGCGGCTGCATAGGCCGCTGGCTATAGTTCTTTCGACTCCGCCGATGGCGGCGCGCATGCAAGGCGATGTGCCGCATGCGGGAAGGGACCGAGTCTACCCGCGCGCGGCAGGAATTTTAAGTGCTGATGCGGGAGTTCGCGTTCGCCATGACGTGTGCAGTCATGTTCGTGCGGCGGGATGCCGCCTATTCGAAATCGAACGCGAACGCGACGGCACGTGTGCCCGGGTCTTCCACCTCGAACAACAAGGCGGTGCGGCTGCCCGGCGCCAGCCCGCGCTGCACGGCCTGCGGGTCATCGAGGTATTCGGCCGGTTGCAGGCGCCGCATCGCCACACGTTTGCCTTGTGCATCGGACAGCGTCAGCGCCACCACCGGATAGGGCTGGCTGAAGGGGGCGTCATTGCGCACACCGAGGCTGATCACCAGCGCGCCCGGTACGCTGGGGTGGGTTTGCACGTTGCTGGCGAGTAGCCGCAATTGCCCGGGTGCGGCCACCAATGGCAGCTGGCAATGCAAGGTGTTGCAGATCTGCTGCAGCATGGGCCCGCTTTGCGGATCGCGGATCAGGAAATCCCGCTTGGCCCAGGCCAGCTGGCTGCCCAGCAGCAAGGTCAGGAAGGTGCAGGCGAAGACCCAGGGCCAGAACCGTTCGGTCGATTCGCGCCGGTTGCGCGCGAAGCGTGGCGCAAAGGCCTGCGGCCCGGATGCATTGGCTGTCGCGTTGCCGGCGGCATCGGCCACGACGACCGCGATCGGCTCCACCGGCGGGCGATACACCGCCAGCTCCAGCAGCGGCGGACGCATCAGGCTTGGGTGCAGCGGCAGTTCCCGGAACGGCTCCGGTGGCAGCTGGTCGGTGAGGTTGGCCAGCGCGTCGAAGGTATCGCCGCAATGCCCGCACGACACCTGTCCGCCGGCGAGCGTCAGTGTCCCGACGTCCAGCGAAAACACGGTGAGGCAAGCGGGACACTGCGTATACATGGGCGCCTTCGTTCGGTGAGCCGCAAGCTTAGCGCAGCGGCCAGCGGCCAGCGGCCAGCGGCCAGCGGGCCCGAGCCCGCATGCTCAGCGGCGCCGTCCGCTGATGCGCACCCAGCCCTCGCGGGTGTCAATGCGCAGTGCGTCGAACCATTCGTCGTAGCGCTGCAGCAGTTCATCCTGCTGGCCGTCGAGGATGCCGGAGATGGCGAACGGCGCGCCGGGTTTCGCGGCGGCAGCAAAGGTGGGCGCCAATGCGCCCAGCGGGCCGGCCAGGATATTGGCGACGAAGACGTCGGCCAGGTCGGCTTCCACGTCGTCGGGCAGGAACAGGGCGAGCCGGTCGGCCACGCCGTTGCGTTCCGCGTTGTCGCGCGACGCGGTCAGCGCCTGCGGATCGTTGTCCACGCCGACGGCGCTGGCGGCGCCCAGCTTCAGCGCCGCGATCGCCAGGATGCCCGAGCCGCAGCCGTAGTCGGTCACGGTCTTGCCGGCCAGCTCCAGCCCGTCCAGCCATTCCAGGCACAAGGCGGTGGTGGGATGGGTGCCGCTGCCGAAGGCGAGGCCGGGGTCGAGCCGCACCACCACCAGGTCGTCGTCGGCCGGCGGTTCGATGTTCCAGGGGTAGATCCACAGCCGGCGCCCGAACGGCATCGGTTTGAACTGGTCCATCCAGGCGCGCTCCCAATCCTGGTCGGCAACCTCGGTGAAGCCGAGCTGGTCGGGCTCCAGCCAGGGCAGCAGTTCGCCCAGCGCGGCGCCCAGGCCGCGGCGGTCGGTGTGCTCGTCGAACAGCGCATCGAGCGTGATCGTGGGCCACAACGGCAACTCGCCCACGCCGGGCTCGAAGATCGCCTGTTCATCAGGTGTCTCCGCGTTGGCATCGCGCAAGGTGACCGAGAGTGCGCCCAGATCCTCCAGCGCCTCTTCCGCGCGGGGTTGCTGTTCGGTGCGCACGACGAGGGATAGTTCGAGGAAAGGCATGGGATCCGTGGGTGCGTTGTTCCTCTCCCGGCTACATTTCAATGGAGAGGGGTGGGTGAGGTGGCGATCGTGCGATGAACTTGTTCCAGAGCTGGCTTTGATCAACTCTTCCGCGAGCACCCGGCCCTCTCCTCAATCCTCTCCCCGGAGGGGAGAGGAGGCGAACGCAAAAAAGCGTCTTTATTGGCCGCTGGCGGCTTTCTCTTTCTGCTCAGCCATGCGCTTTTCGAGGTAATGGATGTTCTGGCCGCCGTGCTGGAATCCGACGTCGCTCATGATCCGCTGCTGCAGCGGGATGTTGCACTTCACGCCCTCGATCACCGTCTCGGCCAGCGCCAGCCGCATGCGGGCGATGGCGGTTTCGCGGTCGGGCCCGTGCACGATCAGCTTGCCGATCATCGAGTCGTAATTGGGTGGAATGCGGTAGCCGTCGTACAGATGCGTATCCACGCGCACGCCCGGGCCACCCGGCGCCTCGAAGCGCTTCACCGTGCCGGGGCTGGGCATGAAGGTGTCGGGGTCTTCGGCGTTGATGCGACATTCGATGGCGTGGCCGCGGATCACGATGTCTTCCTGCCTGATCGACAGCTTCTCGCCGCCGGCGATCAGCAACTGCTCGCGCACCAGATCGACACCGGTGATCCACTCCGTCACCGGGTGCTCGACCTGGATGCGGGTGTTCATCTCGATGAAGTAGAACTTGCCGCCCTCGAACAGGAACTCGAACGTGCCGGCGCCGCGGTAGCCGATGCGGATGCAGGCATCGGTGCAGACCTTGCCGATCTCGGCGCGCAGCTCCGCCGTGATGCCCGGTGCGGGGGCCTCTTCGACCACTTTCTGGTGACGGCGCTGCATCGAGCAGTCGCGCTCGCCCAGATGGATCGCATTGCCCTGGCCGTCGGCCAGCACCTGGATTTCCACGTGGCGTGGATTTTCCAGGTACTTCTCCATGTACACCTGATCGTTGCCGAAGGCCGCCTTGGCCTCCTGCTTGGTCATCACGATGGAGTTGGCCAGGTGCGCCTCGGTGCGCACCACGCGCATGCCGCGGCCGCCACCACCACCGGAGGCCTTGATGATCACCGGATAGCCGATCTCGCGGGCGATGCGCAGGCTTTCCTCGACGTTGTCATCCAGCGGGCCACCAGAACCCGGCACGCAGGGCACGCCAGCGGCTTTCATGGCGCGGATCGCCTCGACCTTGTCGCCCATCAGGCGGATCACGTCGGCGGTCGGGCCGATGAAGATGAAGCCGGATTGCTCCACCTGCTCGGCAAAATCCGCCCGCTCGGACAGGAAGCCGTAGCCCGGATGGATCGCCTGGGCGTCGGTGATTTCCGCCGCCGCGATGATGCGGGGGATATTGAGGTAGCTGTCCGTCGACGGCCCCGGGCCGATGCAGATGCTTTCATCCGCCAGGCCTACGTGTTTCAAGTTGCGATCGACGGTGGAGTGCACGGCCACGGTCTTGATGCCGAGGCTGTGGCAGGCGCGCAACACGCGCAGCGCAATTTCGCCGCGGTTGGCGATGACGACTTTTTCTAGCATGCCGGTGGCCCTCAGGCGATCACGAACATCGGTTCGTCGAACTCAACCGGTTGGCCATTCTCGATCAGGATTGCCTTGACCGTGCCGGAGACCTCGGCCTCGATCTGGTTGAACATCTTCATCGCCTCGATCACGCCCAGCGTGTCGCCGACTTTCACCTGCTGGCCGACCTTGACGAAGGCGGGTGTGCCCGGTGAGGCGGAAGCGTAGAACGTGCCCACCATCGGCGCCTTCACCACGTTGCCGGCGGGCAGGGCGTTGGCGGCGGGGGCTTCGGCAACGACGGGCACCGGTGCCGCGGCGGCAACCGGGGCCGGTGCGGCCACGGCGACCGGGGCGGCGACGGGCGCGGTGCCCTTGGGGACGCGCGAGAGGCGTACCACTTCCTCGCCTTCCTTGATCTCCAGCTCGGCGAGGTTGGATTCCTCCAGCAAGTCGATCAGCTTCTTGATTTTGCGCAAATCCATCGGATCAGCCCTTCAGTTTCAGTGAATGCCACCGGTGGGTGGCTGGAAAAATGTTGACGGCCAAATCAGGCGGTCGCGGCCGGCTGCAGGCGGTGAATCGCCGCCTCCAGCGCCAGGCGGTAGCTGTCGCCACCGAAGCCGCAGATCACGCCAATGGCCAGGTCCGACAAATACGAGTGGTGGCGGAACGGCTCACGTGCATGCACGTTGGACAGGTGCACCTCGATGAACGGCACCGCCACCGCGGCCAGCGCGTCGCGCAGGGCGATGCTGGTGTGGGTGAACGCGGCGGGGTTGAACAGGATCAGCGCGGTGCCATCGTCGCGCGCCTGCTGGATGCGCCCCACCAGCTCATGCTCGGCGTTGGACTGGAACCAGACCAGTTCGTGGCCGGCCGCCTGCGCCTGCGCGGCGAGCTGGGCGTTGATGTCGACCAGGGTCAGGTGCCCGTAGATATGGGGCTCGCGCGAGCCCAGCAGGTTGAGATTGGGCCCATGGAGAACCAGGATCTTTGCCACATACCACCCGACTGCTTGCTCCGGACGCCCGGAATGCCGCGCAGTGTGCGCGTCGGCATCAAAGTTGTCCAGTTCGGCGCAGATCGGCGATGTTTGAAGAAGAAGTCCCGCTCCCAGCGACGTCGACGATACGCAATCGTACGTTTGGCCGCCTCAATCGGCCTGCGGCGCCAGCCATTGCTGCAGCTGGGCATCGTCCAGTGGGCCGGCATGCTGGGCCCGTACGCGGCCATCGGCGCCGATCAGCACGCTGTAGGGCAACACGTCGCTGACGTCGCCAAACCGGTAGGCCGAGCTCGGGTGTGACAGCTGCCCCAGCACGATCGGGTAGCTCACCGGGTGGGCGGCCAGGAACGCACGGACGGGCGCCGGCTGGTCCATCGCGACGCCGATCACGGTCACGCCGCCGGCGCCGTGGCGCTGCTGGGCGCGATCCAGTGCCGGCATTTCCTCACGGCAGGGCAGGCACCAGCTGGCCCAGAAATTCAGCACGACCGGGTGGCCGCGGTAGTCGGCCAGGTCGTGTGTCGTGCCGGAAAGGTCGGGCAACTTGAGCGCGGGCGCCGGTTGTCCGACCAGGGGCGTGGATGCTGGCGGCGCGTCGGCCTGACGTTGCCAGTAACCACCCACGCCGGCGACCAGCACCGCCATCCCCAGGATGATCCAGTTGCTGCGGCTGAAGATCATTTCGCCGCCTCCGTCAGTGCCTGCTCCACCATCGAGGAGGTCAGCACGGTGGAAAGCTGGCGGCCCGGCCCGCCGTCGCTCGGAAACACCACATATAGCGGCACGCCGGGCGAGTTGTATTGCTGCAGGAAGGCACTGATCACCGGGTTGACGTCGGTCCAGTCGCCTTTCATGTAGACCGCGCCGGTGCGCTGCAGCAGCGCGCGGAAGGCGGCGGTGTTGAGTACGGTGTGTTCGTTCGCCTTGCAGGTGACGCACCAGTCGGCGGTCATGTCGACGAAAACCGGCGTGCCGGCAGCGCGCAGCGCGGCCAGCTTCTCGGGGCTGTACGCCACCACGCCTTCCTCAGCCACGGCGCCGGCCGCCACTGGCGGCACGTGGGCCAGCAGATAGAGCGGTGCCAGCGTGGCCAACGCCAGCGGCAGCACCCACGCGCGGCCGGCGATGCCGCGCGAACGGCTGCGCTCGAACCACCACAGCGTCATCGCCAGCAGCACCATTGCCACCAGCACCAGGCCCACCGCGTCCGCGCCACGCTGGTTGGCCAGCACCCACACCAGCCACGCGGCGGTGAGGTACATCGGAAACGCCAGCACCTGTTTCAGGGTTTCCATCCAGCGGCCCGGTCGCGGCAGCAGCCGGCCCAACGCGGGCACGAAGCCGATCGCCAGGAACGGCAACGCCAGGCCCACGCCCAGCGCCAGGAACACCCCCAGCGCCGACAGCATCGGTGCCGCGAACGCATAGGCCAGCGCGCCACCCATGAACGGCGCGGTGCAGGGGCTGGCCACCACCACGGCCAGCACGCCGGTGAAGAAATCGCCCGCTGGCCCGGAGCGCGACGCCAGCCCGGCGCCCGTATTGCCCAGCGAGGCGCCGAGCTGCACCACGCCGGACAGCGACAACCCCACCGCCAGCATCACGCAGGCCAGCACGCCCACCAGCAGCGGCTGCTGCAATTGCGAACCCCAACCCAGCGAATGGCCGGCGGCACGCAGCGCCAGGATGCCCATGCCCAGCGCGGCGAAACTGCACAGCACGCCCGCCGTATAGAACAAGGCATGCCGCCGCGCCGCGGCCCGGCTCTCGCCGCTTTCCAGCACGCTGACCGCCTTGATCGACAGCACAGGCAACACGCAGGGCATCAGGTTCAGCACCAGTCCGCCCAGCAACGCCAGCGCCAGCGCGGCAAACAGGCCGGTTCGAATCGGGGAGGAGGGCGTGGTGTCGACAGGTGCCGATGCGGCAGCCGTGGCGGCGCCGCCCAGATCGACCGTAACCGTGCGGGTCATCGGCGGATAGCAAAGCCCGCCGTCCTGGCAGCCCTGGAACGTGGCCTGCACGGTCAGCTGCTTGCGGCCGGCCAGGTCGCCATCCACCGCCACCGGCACATCGACCTGGTCGAAATAGACCACGACATTGCCGAACTGCGGATCGGCGTGCGTGACGCCGTCGGGCCATTCGGGCGGCCGCAGGCGCAGGCCGTCGGCGTCGACCAGCTTCAGCGTGGTGCGGTCGCGATACAGGTAATAACCCTTGGGCATCGACCAGCGCAGCAGCAGGTGGCTGGGGTCCGGTGCGACGGCTTCAAAGCGGAACGCCTCATCTTCGGGCAGCGGTGCGGCGGCCATGCCCGCCGGCGCGCTGGCGCCGCGACTGCCCAGCCCGGTCAATGCCGCGCCCAGGCTTTGCGCGGCCGGCGGGGACGCGACCGCATTGGCTGGCAGCGGCAGGTCGAGGTGTTCGGTGTGGGGCGGATAGCAGATCTTCGGATCGACCTCGTGGCAACCCTGGTACTGCACATCCAGCTTCAGGCGGGTGGTGCCGGCGGCCACGGTGTAGGGCACCGTGGCATCCACGCCGTGGTGGTAGGTCTCCACGTCGCCGAGGTATTCGTCGTGATGCTTTTCACCGTCGGGTAGCTGTGCCGTGCCCAGGGTGACGCCGGGGCCGGCGCTGAATTTCATGCGGCCGCGGTAGAGGTAATAGTCCGGCGCGATGGTCCAGTGCAGCTTCAGCACGCCGGGAGTCGAGGCGTCGGTGCTGAGCTGGTAGGCCTCGGTCACCGGCAGCAGGTTGTCCTCCTGCGCCCAGGTGGGCAGCGCGGCGAACAGCAGGCCCAGCAACAGCATCAACTGGACCGGCAGGCGGTGGAAACGGGGGAAATGCAGCGCTTGCATTACAACTCCGGCGGGTGACGCGGGCAGACAACAGGTAAAGGCGGGCTATGGATGGCGGCGTGTCCGCAACGGTTCCGCAGCGGCGCCGTCGATACGCTCCCTTGCACATTATGGAGCAGTGGCGGGGATCGAGCCGTGTCGTGCGGCGTTATGCGCGCCCGGCCGCTGGTGTCCTCATCATCCCGCGCTTTGTTCGCGCACCCAGTCGAGGTAGGCATCGTGGCCCTGCGCCACGGGTACACCCACCAGCTCCGGCAGCTCGTACGGGTGCAGCGTCAGCAGCCGCGTCTTCATCGCCTCGAAGCGGGCGGCGGTGGTCTTGATCAGCAGGAGATGCTCGTCATCGGTGGTGACCGCGCCCTGCCAGCGGTAGGTGGAGGTGACCCCAGGCAGGCAGCTGACGCAGGCGGCCAGTTTCTCGTCCACCAGCGTCGCGGCGATGGCCTTGGCACTGGCCGCGTCGGGACAACTGCAATAGCAAAGCAGCACGGCATCGGCGGGTGGTGGGGTGGCGACCATCATGCCAGCGTAACCGGAAAACGCGATGCTGCCGTCGCCGCCAGGTCATTTGCCCCGGTGCCCTTGAAAGCGTCGCCCATTCACCCAATTAGCTGTCGGGTCACCCGATCAAACCGCTTGCAGTGGCATGCTGTATCGCTAAAATTGGCACTCATATACCCCGAGTGCTAACAAGACCGAGGATCGGGTCTTCGAAGCCTTGTTCCACCTCAACCGTTTGGAGTCATCCATGAGCACACTGCGTCCGTTGCACGACCGCGTCATCGTCAAGCGTCTGGAAGAGGAGCGCGTCTCCGCCGGCGGCATCGTCATCCCCGACAGCGCCACCGAAAAGCCCACCCGCGGCAAGGTCGTCGCCGCCGGCACCGGCCTGATCATGGCCGACGGCAAGGTGCGCCCGATGTCGCTGAAGGCTGGCGACACCGTGCTGTTCGGCAAGTACGCCGGCCAGGAAATCAAGATCGATGGCGAGGATCTGGTGTTCCTGAAGGAAGACGACATTGTGGCGGTGATCGAGGGCTGATGGGCTGGGGCTGCGACAGGCTGAGCGCGAAGCAAAAAAGCGCGCTTGCCAGTCGCCTTTGGCTCCTTCCGGTAGTACCTCGCAAGATTTTCTCCATTCTTAATTCAATTTTTTTGAGGCAAAAAAATTATGGCCGCTAAAGAAGTACGTTTCGGCGAAGACGCCCGCGCCCGCATGCTGAAAGGCGTCAACACCCTGGCCAATGCGGTCAAGGTGACCCTCGGTCCCAAGGGCCGCAATGTGGTGCTCGAGAAGAGCTTCGGCGCCCCCACGATCACCAAGGACGGCGTGTCCGTCGCCAAGGAGATCGAGCTGGCCGACAAGTACGAGAACCTGGGCGCGCAGATCGTCAAGGAAGCCGCTTCCAAGACCTCCGACGTGGCCGGTGACGGCACCACCACCGCCACCGTGCTGGCGCAGGCGTTCATCCAGGAAGGCCTCAAGGCGGTCGCCGCCGGCATGAACCCGATGGATCTGAAGCGCGGCATCGACAAGGCCGTCTCGGCCGCCGTGGGCGAGCTGAAGAAGCTGTCCAACCCGACCGCGAACGACAAGGAAATCGCCCAGGTCGGCACGATCTCGGCCAACTCCGACACCAACATCGGCGACATCATCGCCACCGCGATGAAGAAGGTCGGCAAGGAAGGCGTGATCACGGTCGAGGAAGGCTCGGGCCTGGACAATGAGCTCGACGTGGTCGAGGGCATGCAGTTCGATCGCGGCTACCTGTCGCCGTACTTCATCAACAACCAGCAGAGCCAGCAGGTCGAGCTGGATGACCCGTACATCCTCATCCACGACAAGAAAGTGTCGAACGTGCGTGACCTGCTGCCGGTGCTGGAAGCCGTCGCCAAGGCCGGCAAGCCGCTGCTGATCGTGGCCGAGGAAGTGGAAGGCGAGGCGCTGGCCACCCTGGTGGTCAACACCATCCGCGGCATCGTCAAGGTCGCCGCCGTCAAGGCGCCGGGCTTCGGTGATCGCCGCAAGGCCATCCTGGAAGACATCGCCATCCTCACCAACGGCCAGGTCGTGTCCGAGGAAGTGGGCCTGTCGCTGGAGAAGACCACGGTCGCCGACCTGGGTCGCGCCAAGCGCATCGTCATCACCAAGGAAAACACCACGATCATCGACGGCGCGGGCGAGGCGGAGAAGATCCAGTCGCGCATCGGCCAGATCAAGGCGCAGATCGAGGAGACCTCCTCCGACTACGACCGCGAGAAGCTGCAGGAGCGCGTGGCCAAGCTGGCCGGCGGTGTTGCCGTGATCAAGGTCGGTGCCGGCACCGAGATCGAGATGAAGGAAAAGAAGGCCCGCGTCGAAGACGCCCTGCACGCCACGCGCGCAGCCGTCGAAGAAGGCGTGGTCCCCGGTGGTGGCGTGGCGCTGATCCGCGCGCTGAAGGCCGTCGAAGGCCTGAAGGGCGACAACACCGATCAGGACCTGGGCATCGCGATCACCCGCCGCGCGCTGGAAGCGCCGCTGCGCGCGATCGTCGCCAACGCTGGCGAAGAGTCGTCCGTGGTGCTGAACAAGGTCAAGGAAGGCAAGGGCAACTTCGGCTACAACGCCGCCACCGGTGAATACGGCGACATGATCGAGTTCGGCATCCTGGACCCGACCAAGGTCACCCGCTCGGCCCTGCAGCACGCCGCGTCGGTTGCCGGTCTGGCGATCACCACCGAGGCGATCGTTGCCGAAGCGCCGAAGAAGGAAGAAGCCCACAACCACGGCGGCGACGCCGGCGGCATGGGTGGTATGGGCGGCATGGGTGGCATGGGCTTCTAAGTCCCGCTCCACCAGCTGCATCCACGAAAAACCCCGCTTCGGCGGGGTTTTTCTTTGCTTAGGGTGAGGCCTGGCGTCGAAATCCAGCCCACCCCGCTGCGTGCCTTCTTGCCTTCTTGTAGGAGCGACTTCAGTCGCGATGCTTTTCATCAAGCTACAAGAGCATCGCGGCTGAAGCCGCTCCTACAAGGGTGCCCTGGACGCGCTACGCCTTTTCAGCCAACTCGCCGCGCAGTTGCCGGGCACAGCCGACCATGCCGCGCAGGGCCGCTTCCACCTCCGGCCAGCCGCGGGTTTTCAGGCCGCAGTCGGGGTTGACCCAGAGCTGCTCCACGCTCAGCACGTCCAGCGCCTTGCGCAGCAATTCCAGCATTTCGGCCGGGTCGGGCACGCGTGGCGAATGGATGTCGTAGACGCCGGGGCCGATGCCGTTGGGGTAGCGGAACCGCACGAACGCGTCGAGCAGCTCCATCCGCGAGCGGCTGGTCTCGATCGAGATCACGTCGGCATCCATCGCCGCCACCGCCTCGATGATGTCGTTGAACTCCGAGTAGCACATGTGGGTGTGGATCTGGGTGGTATCGCGCACGCCACCGGCGGTGATGCGGAAGCATTCCACTGCCCACGCCAGATAATGCGGCCATTCCGCGCGACGCAGTGGCAGGCCTTCGCGCAAGGCCGGCTCGTCGATCTGGATCAGCTGGATGCCTGCCGCCTCCAGGTCGTGCACTTCGTCGCGCAGCGCCAGCGCGATCTGCCGGCACACGGTTTCGCGCGGTAGGTCGTCGCGCACGAACGACCATTGCAGCATCGTCACCGGCCCGGTCAGCATGCCCTTCATCGGTTTGCTGGTCAGCGATTGCGCATAGCTGGACCAGGCCACCGTCATCGGCGCCGGCCGCACGATGTCGCCCCAGATCACCGGCGGCTTCACGCAGCGCGAGCCGTAGCTCTGCACCCAGCCCAGCTTGGTGAACAGATAGCCATCCATTTGCTCGCCGAAATACTCGACCATGTCGTTGCGCTCGGGCTCGCCGTGGACCAGCACGTCCAGCCCGATGGCCTCCTGGAAGCGCACCACCCGGGCGATTTCCGACTTCAGCAGATCGTCGTAGGCGACGTCGCTGAGCTTGCCGCCGCGGTGGGCGGCGCGGGCCTTGCGCAGGTCGTCGGTCTGCGGGAACGAGCCGATCGTGGTGGTCGGCAGCGGTGGCAGGTTCAGTGTCTCGGCCTGGGCGGCGTGGCGGGTGGCGTAGGCCGAACGACGCAGCGCGATCTGCGGGCTGAGGGTGCGCAGCCGTGCGCGCACGCCGGCATCCACCACGCCTGCCGATTGCGCCTGGGCATCCAGCAATGCCTGCTGCGCGGCCAGTGCGGCCGTGGCCTCGGCCTGTCCGGCCAGGGCGTCGGCGTAGGTGCGCAGCTCCTCCAGCTTCTGCCGCGCGAAGGCCATGGAGGCACACCGTGCCGGATCGAGCGCGGTTTCCGCCTCCAGATCGATCGGCACATGCTGCAGGGAACACGACGGCGCCAGCCACAGCCGCTCGTCACCGATCCGCGACTGCGCCTTGCGCAGCAGCGCCAGCACCTTGTCCGGCCGGCTGCGCCAGATATTGCGGCCGTCGATGACGCCGGCACTGAGCACCTGTGTCGGTGACAGCGCATCCAGCACGGTGTCGAGTTGGCCTGGCGCGCGCACCAGGTCGACATGCAGGCCGTCGACGGGCAGCGATGCGGCCAACTGCAGGTTGTCGCCCAGCGCCCCGAAATAGCTGGCCAGCAGAATTTTTGGGCCGCCCGCTGTGGCCAGTGCGGCGTACGCGCGGCGGTAGGCAGCCCGCGCCTCGTCATCAAGATCCAGCACCAGGCACGGTTCGTCCAGTTGCACCCACGTCGCGCCTGCGGCGGTCAGCTTGCCAAGCAGCTCGACGTAAGCCGGCAGCAACGCGTCGAGCAGCGCCAGCCGGTCACTGCCGTCGACCGCCTTGGCCAGCAGCAGGAACGAGACCGGCCCCAGCAGCACCGGGCGCGCCTGATGCCCCAGCGCCCGCGCTTGCAGGAATTCGGCCACGGGTTTGTCGCCGGCCAGGCGGAACTGCTGGCCCGCCTGCAGCTCCGGCACGAGGTAGTGGTAGTTCGTATCGAACCATTTGGTCATTTCCAGCGCGTGCAGGTCATGGCCGTTGCGCTTGTGGCCGCGCGCCATGGCGAAATAGCCGTCCAGATGGCCAGATTCAAACACCGGCCGATAGCGGTCCGGGATCGCATCGAACAACACCGCCGTGTCCAGCACGTGGTCGTAGAGGCTGAAATCGTTGCAGGGGACGACGTCGACACCGGCGCTGGATGCCAGTTGCCAGTGACGCTGGCGCAATTCCCGGGCGGTGTCTTGCAGGGCGTCGGCGGTGATTTCGCCGCGCCAGTGGGATTCCAGCGCGCGCTTGAGCTCGCGTTTCAAGCCGATGCGCGGAAAACCGGAGTAGGTGACTTGTGACATGTAGTGATTCCTCTTGCAGACAGTGAGCAAAGAGGAACGAAGGAGTGGGGCAATGTCCGCCGCCCCGCGACCTTCGCCCCCGCGGGCGATCGAGCCGGGCGCCGTGATGGCGCGCCCGGACCAAGTCGGGCGGAAGCGCGAACGCTTCCGGCTGGAGCAGGTATTCGGGCTCGTGGACGCGTCTCAAAACGTCGCGTCCACCTACCGTTGCGGGGCAGCTCCGGCTTCAGAACCGGGATTCCCTGCCATATATCTTTCTATTCGAATAGAGAGATATCTGAACCAGCGAGCGCAGAATAGAGGTGCGGAAGGGGCGAATCAATGATCCATGTCAATTCCGTCCGGGCCGTTGCCCGTTACTCGTCACCCACCGCCACGACCATGCTCGTTGGTTATAAGCACATGGAAACCGATCCTTTGTGATACGGCGATCCGCAGGATAAGGTGGACGGACGTCTAGCCGTCTATTAGTAAAGGTAAGTCCATGAGCCGCATTGCCATCCAGACCATCGAGAGCGCCCCGGAAGAAGCCGGCCCGCGCCTTGCCGCCGCCAAGAAAAACAGCGGTTTCGTGCCCAATCTTCTGGGTGTGCTGGCCAATGCGCCCACCGCGATCGAGACCTACCAGACCGTCAGCGCCATCAATGCACGCAACAGCCTGTCCGACACCGAGCGCGAGGTGATCCAGATCACCGCCGCTGCCCGCAACGGTTGCGGCTTCTGCGTCGCCGGCCACACCGCCATCGCGCGCAAGAAGCTGCAGATGCCCGAGCCCTTGCTGGAGGCCTTGCGCGCCAAGCAGGCGCTGGATGACCCGAAGCTCAACGCGCTGGCCTTGTTCACGCTGGCCGTGATCGAGGAGCGTGGCCAGGTGTCTGACGACGAACTGCAGGCGTTCCTCGCCGCCGGCTACAACCAGGGCCAGGCGCTGGAAGTGGTGCTGGGCGTGAGCCTGGCCACGCTGTGCAACTACGCCAACAACCTGGCGAAGACCCCGATCAACCCCGAACTGCAACCGTACGCCTGAGTCATCAGCGGAGGGAACGGCATGAGCCCGTCCGAAAACCACAACCCGTCATTGCAGGCGATCGCCACGCTGGTCGACGCGTCGCTGTCGCGGCTGGCCGACAGCATCGATCGCGAAGGCTTCTATCCGGTCGACTTCATGCGTGAGCTGGGCAAGCTGGGCGGTTTCGGCGCGACCGGCACGGATGCGTATGCGCTCGATCTCCCGCGGCAGATCGCCATCACCACGCAGGTGGGCCGCGTCTGCGGCTCCACCGCGTTCCTGGTGTGGTGCCAGTCCACCTGCGCCTGGTACCTGCAACATGCGCCTTCGGCCGCGGTGCGGCAGCGCTATCTGGACAAGGTCGCCAGCGGCTCGCTGCTGGCGGGTACCGGCATGTCCAATGCGGTGAAGCATCTGGCCGGGATCGAGAAGATCCGTCTTGACGCGCGTCGCGATGGCAACGGTTATGTGGTCAACGGCGTGCTGCCATGGGTGTCCAACGCCGGCGCCGACAATCTGGTGATCGTGGCCGCGGCGGTCGAAGGCGGCGGTTACCTGATGTTCGCCGTGGAAGGCCGTGCGCAAGGGCTGGAGCTGCACCCGTGCCCCGATTTCTCGGGCATGGAAGGCACCAGCACGCTCAACCTGCGTTTCAAGAACGTGGCGGTGGGCGCCGACAGCGTGCTGGCGCATCCGGAACAGTTCGAGGCCTTCATGGCGCGGATCAAGGCCGGCTTCGTGCTGGGTCAGGCAGGTATGGGCTTCGGCGTGGTCGAGGGCTGTTTGAAAACGCTGCGCGAAAGCAACGTAACCCATGCGCACGTGAATGCTCTGCTGGACGATCAGGAAGCCGATCTGCAGGCCGAGTTGGTGGCGTTGCAGACGCAAGCCGATGCGCTGTCGCGCCAGGCGCAGGCCGGCGCAGTCGCCATCCTGCCGGTGCTGAAGCTGCGCGCGGCCGCGTCGGAGCTGGCCTTGCGTGCGGCCAACTCGGCGGTGCTGCATGCGGGTGCGCGTGGTTACCTGATGCGCCACCCAGCCCAGCGCCAGCTGCGCGAGGCGGTTTTCGTGGCCATCGTGACGCCGGCGCTGAAGCATCTGCGCAAGGAAATCCGCGATCTCGAGCAGCGGCAACAGCAAGCCGAGGCCGCGTAATGGCGAAGTGGATGTGCGGGCCATGCGGCTTCGTGTACGACGAGGCGGAAGGCATGCCCGAGGACGGTATCGCGCCGGGTACGCCGTTCGAGTCGATTCCCGATGACTGGAGCTGCCCGGACTGCGGCGTGAGCAAGGACGATTTCTTCCTGGTACCGAATTGAGTGCAAGCATGAGCAAGCCCACCCCAATGCTGCATCCCGCCGTGCTGGAAGCCAGCCACATCGCGCTGAGCTACGGCCATGCCGGGCGCGCGACCAACGTGGTGCTGCGCGATTTCTCGCTACAGCTCAAGGCGGGTGAAGTGGTGGCCGTGCTCGGCCCCAGCGGCGTCGGCAAATCCTCCCTGTTGCGCGTGCTGGCGGGCCTGCAGACGCCGGACAACGGCGGTGTGCGGGTGCATGGTGAATCGCTGAAAGGGCCGCATCCGCGGGTGGGCCTGGTGTTTCAGGACCCGTGCCTGCTGCCGTGGCTGACGCTGGAAGAGAACGTGGGCTTTGGCCTGGATTTCCGTCACCAACCCGTGCTCGATGCCAAGACACGGCGCGAGCGGGTGCGCGATGCGATCGCCGAGGTCGACCTGCAGCACGCGCTGGGTCACTACCCAAGTGAATTGTCCGGCGGCATGGCGCAGCGCGTGGCGCTGGCACGCTGCCTGGCGCGCCAGCCGGAAATCCTGTTGCTGGATGAGCCGTTCAGTGCGTTGGATGAAATCACCCGTGGCGACATGCAGACCCTGTTGCAGCAGATCACCGCGCGCCACAAGACGGCGGCGGTGCTGGTGACCCATGACATCGACGAGGCGCTGGTGCTGGCCGACCGTATCGTGCTGCTGGGCGGCCAGCCGGGCGGGCTGATCGGCGAGTGGCGCATCGAGCAGCCGCATCCGCGCGATGCCGTCGCTGCTGAACTCACCCGGGTTCGCGTGGAGATCGTGCAGGCGCTGCGCGATGCCCGCCGCGCCGGTTCACCACCCGCCGAGCTCCAGCGCGCCGTGGCGTGAGCGACGGAAGAAAATCGCCGCGGTGATTTCCTTCCGCAACCCCTCGGTACCCCATCCGATCATCGAGCCGTCATGACCACAGACCACGATTCCGACAGCACTGCCTCCCGCCGACGCTTCCTCAAGCTTTCGGCGATGTTCACCGTGGCCGGTGCGCTGCCGCTGTTGCAGGGCTTCAACCGCGCCGTGGCGGCCGAACCCGATGCGCCCGTGCGCATCGGCTACCTGCCCATCACCGACGCCACGCCGTTGCTGGTGGCGCATCAGCGCGGCCTGTTCCAGAAACAGGGACTGTCGGTGGAGAAGCCGCGCATGTTCCGCAGCTGGGCGCAGATCGTGGAGGCCTTTCTCAGCGGCCAGGTGAACGTCGTGCACATGCTGTCGCCGATGACGGTCTGGGCGCGCTACGGCAGCAAGGCGCCGGCGAAGGTGGTGGCGTGGAACCACGTCTGCGGCTCCGCGCTGGCGATGACGGTCAAGAAGGACGTCCAGCAGCTGGACGACCTGGCCGGCACCACGGTGGCGATCCCGTTCTGGTATTCGGTGCACAACGTGGTGCTGCAACATCTTCTGAAAGCCCGCGGCATCGAGTCCATCGGCAGCGGCACGCCCGGGCCCAAACAGGTCAAGCTGGTGGTGATGGCGCCGTCGGACATGCTGCCGGCGCTGGCCGGCGGGCAGATTTCCGCCTACATCGTGGCAGAACCCTTCGTGGCGCTGGCCGAGATACTCAAGGTCGGCAAGGTGCTGCGTTTCACCGGCGATGTGTGGAAGGATCACGCCTGCTGCGTTGTGCAGATGCACGAGCGCGATCTGAACGAGCGCCCCGAGTGGTCGCAGAAAGTGGTCAACGGCATCGTGCAGGCGCAGGCCTGGGCACGCGACCATCGCGACGACACTTCGCATCTGCTGGCCAAGGACGCCGCCGACCACTACACCCCGCACAGCTACGAAACCCTGGCCAAGGTGCTGGCGCCGCCGCCGTCCGATGACGCGGCCTACATCGCGTCGGGTGCGATCCACCATCCGGAGTGGAAGCAGCACCGCATCGACTTCCAGCCGTACCCGTTCCCCAGCTACACCGAAACCCTGGTGTCGATGCTCAAGACCACCTACGTCGAGGGCAAGAACGACTTCCTGCCCGGGCTGGACCCCGCCTTCGTGGCGCGCGACCTGGTCGACGACCGCTTCGTGAAGAAGGCAATCGCCGGGCTGGGCGGCATGACGGCCTTCGGCCTGCCCGAAGGTTTCACCCGCCAAGAACACATCACCACCTGAACCCGTAACGCCATGCCGCCGCCGCTCGCCGCATGGCGCGGCGTCCGCATGCAGGCTGCAACTCCATGAACGCAACAAGCATTCCCCTCCACCGTTCCAGCGCCCGCATCGGGCTGAGCCTGTTCGGCCTGTTCGTGCTGCTGGTGCTGTGGTCGCTGGGCATCCACGTGCTGGGCAAGAGCATGCCGCTGGCCGGCGCGCTCAGCCCCAGCGATACCTTTCACAGCCTGTACGACCTGCTGGCACGGAACGAGCTGACCCGGCACACGCTGACCAGCCTGAAGCGCGTCATGGTGAGCCTGCTGGCGGCGTTGGCGCTGGGCGTGCCGATCGGCGTGGCGGTGGGCAGTTCGCGCGCGCTGGACAGCGGCACCAGCGGTGCGTTCCAGTTCCTGCGCATGATCTCGCCGCTGTCGTGGATGCCGATCGCGGTGATGATCTTCGGCATCGGCGATGCGCCGATCTATTTCCTGCTGACCATCACGGCGGTGTGGCCGATCATCCTCAACACCTCCGCGGGCGTGCGTCAGCTCAACCCGCGTTGGTTGCTGCTGGCGCGCAGCCTCAGCGCCACTCGCGGCGAAATTCTGTGGCGCATCGTGGTGCCCGGCACTCTGGGCCACGTGCTCACTGGCGTGCGGGTCGCCATCGGCATGATCTGGATCCTGCTGATTCCCTGCGAAATGCTGGGCGTCAGCTCCGGCCTGGGCTATTTCATCCTCGACACGCGCGACCGGCTGGCCTATTCGGAATTGATGGCCGCGATCGTGCTGATCGGTGCGCTGGGTTTCCTGCTGGACGCGCTGGCGCAGCGGCTGCACCGGCACTGGGTGCCTGCCGGCACCGATTGAAGCCTCAGGCCGCCAGCGCGCTGGCGTCGCCAAGCGCGGCGAAATAATCGCGCGTCAGCCGTCGTTGCTCGGCAGCGGTCTCGGCCCGGTTGGCCACCTGGCGGAAGGCGGCGTTTTCGGGTCGGTCCTTCGCGTACCAGCCCAGATGCTTGCGCGCGATGCGCACGCCCTGCTGTTCACCGTAGAACGCGTAAAGCTGGTCGAGGTGGCCCAGCAGGATCGTGGCGACCTCGGCCGGCGTCGGCTCGGGCAGCAGTTCGCCGGTGGCCAGGTAATGGGCGATCTCGCGGAAGATCCACGGCCGCCCCTGCGCCCCGCGGCCCACCATCACCGCATCGGCGCCGGTGACATCCAACACGTGTTTCGCCTGCTGCGGCGAGCAGACGTCGCCATTGGCCAGTACCGGAATGCGCACGGCCGCCTTCACCGCGGCGATAGTGTCGTACTCCGCCTCGCCTTCGTATTTGTCGGCGCGGGTGCGACCGTGCACGGCCAGTGCGGCGATGCCGGCATCCTCGGCGATGCGGGCGATATTCAGCGCGTTGCGGTTGTCGCGGTTCCAGCCGGTGCGGATTTTCAATGTCACCGGCACCTCGACCGCGTCCACCACGGCTTTCACGATGCGCGCCACCAGCGGCTCATCCTGCAGCAGCGCGGAGCCGGACCACACGTTGCATACCTTTTTTGCCGGGCATCCCATGTTGATGTCGATCAGCTGCGCGCCGTTGGCCACGTTGAAACGCGCCGCCTCGGCCAGCATCGTGGGGTCGTAGCCGGCGATCTGCACGCTGACCGGTTCCGGTTCGCCGTCGTGATCCATCCGCTGCAGCGATTTGCGCGTATGCCACAGGCGCGGATCGGCGGTGGTCATCTCCGACACGGCAAGGCCCGCGCCCAGCCGCTTGCACAGCAGCCGGAACGGCTTGTCGGTGACGCCCGCCATGGGGGCGAGCACCACCGGCGGGTCGATCAGGTAGGGGCCGATACGCATCGGCCCATTGTAGCGGCAGCGCTGGATCGGCGGTCGCAGCTCAGACCCGCAGCGTGCCTTCCGGCGGCAGCGGCACCGCCTCGCCCTCGCGATGATGCCGGTGCTTGAAAAAGATCATGAACAGCACCGCCACCACCAGCGCGTAGGCCGCGAAGGTCAGCCAGATGCCGCGCCAGTCCTTGGCGCCGTCCGCGGCGGTGAACCAGAGGTCGATGATCCAGCCGCTGATCGAGCTGCCCAGGATCGCGCCGATGCCGTTGGTCATCAGCATGAACAGGCCCTGCGCGCTGGCGCGGATGGACGGGTCGCTCTGCCCCTCGACGAACAGCGAGCCGGAGATGTTGAAAAAGTCGAACGCCATGCCGTACACGATGCACGACATCACGATCATCCACAGTCCGTTGCCCGGGTTGCCATAGGCGAACAGGCCGAAACGCAGCACCCACGCCACCATGCTGATCAGCATCACCGTCTTGATGCCGAAGCGTTTCAGGAAGAACGGAATCGCCAGGATGAACAGCGTTTCGGATACCTGCGAGATCGACATGATGATCGCCGGATAACGCACCGCCAGCATGCCCCGGTACGCGTCCACGTTGGCGAAGTCGTGCAGGAAGGTGTCGCCGTAGGCATTGGTCAACTGCAGGGCCGCACCGAGCAGCATCGCGAAAACAAAAAACACCGCCATCTTGCGGTTGCGCAGCAGGCTGAACGCGGTCAGCCCCAGCACATCCACCCACGAGCGCCGCGCCGTGCTGCGCAGGCGCGGCGGGCAGGGCGGCAGGGTGAACGCGTAAAGCCCCAGCAGCAACGCGGCCGCGGCCGCCACGCGGAACTGGCCGCCGGACGTTTCCAGGTGCAGTAGGCTCACCGTCCACATCGCGGCGATGAAACCGATCGTGCCCCACACCCGGATCGGCGGAAACACGCGCACCACGTCGGCGCCGTTTTCCTTCAGCGCGTTGTAGGCAACGGTGATTGCCAGCGACAGGGTCGGCATGTAGCACATCATGTTGAGCAACATCACCCAGAACAGCGTGTTCGGGTCGTCGATCGTCGGCACCATGAACAACACCACCGCGCCGCCGATGTGCAGCAGGCCGTAGAGTTTTTCCGCGTTCAGCCATTTATCCGCGATCACGCCCATCAGCGAGGGCATGAACAGCGCGGCGATACCCATGGTGGAAAAGATCGCGCCGAACTGCGCGCCTGACCAATGGCGATACTGGAACCAGTAGGCGCCGATGGTGATCAGCCACGCCCCCCACACGAAAAACTGCAGGAAGTTCATGGCCACGAGGCGCAGCTTGATGCTCATCTGATATCCGGCACACGGCCATAAAATTTTGGAGGTTAGAGAAGCGGCCCGAAACCGGCAAGGCACGCTGCAGCGCAGTGGTGCCGTTTCAGGGATGCCAAAAGCCCGTCATTCCGGCGCAAGCCGGAATCCAGTGCCTTCAAGCTTTTGAAAAGCAGAGCTACTGGATTCCAGCTCCCGTTGGAATGAGGAGTTACTGGAACTATGCAAGACCCGCTTCAGCGTGGCGCCACCAGCGCGGCGGCCACGCGCTGGCGCAACACCGGCAGCAGCTCCGCCTCGAACCACAGGTTGTGCATCACCCAGGGCCGGTTGCGCGGGCTGGGGTGCGGCAGCGGCAACCGCCCGCTCGGCAGATAGTCACGCCAGCGCTGCACGGTGTCGGTGAGCCGGGTGCCGCGCGGTACGCCGAGCATGCCCATCTGCGCGTACTGCCCGATCACCAGGGTCAGTTGCACCTGGCTCAGCAACGGCAGCAGTCGCGGATGCCACGTGGGCGCACACTCCGGCCGCGGCGGCAGATCGCCGCCATGCGCGCTGCCGGGAAAGCAGAAACCCATCGACACGACCGCCACGCGGCTGGCGTCATAGAACGTGTCGCGATCGATCTGCACCCACTCGCGCAAGCGGTCGCCGCTGACGTCGTCGAACGGCACGCCGCTCAGGTGCACCTTGCGTCCCGGCGCCTGGCTCACGATCAGCAAGCGCGCCGTGGCCGACGCCTGCAGCACCGGTCGCGGGCCATGCGGCAGGTGGGCAGCGCAGATCTGGCAGGCGCGAATCTCGCGAAGCAGGCGCTCCAGTTTCGTGGGCAACGCCGTGCTCACGGCAACAACTTGCCCGGGTTGAGGATGCCATCGGGATCGAACGCCGCCTTGACGTTGCGCATCAATTCCAACGTGGTGGCCGGAACCGCCAGCGGCATGAACTCACGCTTCGCCAGGCCGATGCCGTGCTCGCCCGACAGCGTGCCCTCCAGCTCGATAACCAGCGCAAACACCTCGGCCAGGCAGGCATGCGCGCGCTTGCGCTCGGCGTCGTCGCGCGGCAACAGGTTCACGTGCAGGTTGCCGTTGCCCGCGTGGCCAAACGTCACGATCAAAACATCGTGCTTCGCCGCAAACCGTTTGATCCCGTCGACCAGCGCAGGCAGATGGCTGACCGGCACCACCACGTCCTCGTTGATCTTGTTGGGCGAGATCGTGCGCTGCGCCGGCGACAACGCCTTGCGCGCGGCCCACAGCGCGCGCGTCTCGTCGGCGCTCTGCGCCACTCTCAATTCCTCCAGCCCGTCGCCGCGTGCGGCAGCAGCCACCGCATCGACCGCGCTGTCCAGCGTGGCCGGTTCGCCATCCACCTCGATCATCAGCATCGCACCGGCCAGCGGCACACTGTCGCCGCCATGCGCATGCGCCAGTTTCAACGCCACGTCGTCGATGAACTCCAGCGCGCACGGCGTCACCGGCTGCGCCATGATCCGCGCCACCGCCCGCGCCGCGCTGCCCACATCGCGATAAGTTGCGCGCAACGTGCGCACCGCAGAGGGTTTCGGCGTGAGCTTCAACGTGGCCTCGGTGATCAGCGCCAGCGTACCCTCCGAGCCGATCAGCAACCGGGTCAGGTCGTAACCCGTCGCGCCCTTGCTGGTGTAAGTGCCGCAACGAAAACCCTCGCCACTGCCCGCCACCGCACGCAAGCCCAGCGTGTTCTCGCGCGGCGTGCCGTACTTCACCGCGCGCGGCCCCGCCGAGTTGCACGCCAGGTTGCCACCCACGCTGCACCATGGCGCCGAGCTCGGGTCCGGTGGCCAGAAGAAACCGTGCGGCGCCAGCGCCTTCTGCAAATCCGCGTTCAGCACCCCCGGCTCCACCACCGCGAGGCGGTTGTCCGGATCAATGCGCACAATCCGGTTCATCCGCTCGAAGCTCACCACCACGCCACCGGCCACCGGCACCGTGGCCCCGGTAGTGTTGGTGCCGCGGCCCCGCGCGATCACTGGCACGCCATGCTCCCGACACGCCCGCACCAGCGCCTCGACCTGCGCATGCTCCGTCGGAAACACCACCGCATCCGGCAAGGCATGCCGGCGCGAGTTGTCGTAGGAATAGGCAATGCGCTCGGCTTCGCCGGCGGCAAGCGCGTCGGCGGGGAAGGTCGAGTGGAGGGTGGTGAGCAGTGCGGGCGGGAGCGGCATCGGCCAAGTTTAACGCTGAACCCTTCCTGCAGCCTTGGCGGAGTTCCGGTTTAGCTGGCGCGTCAGCCGTTGCAGGAACTCCCGACCAGAAGCGAGGAGAGTTTCTATTGGCGTCAGATCGAGAGAATTCAGGCTCGCAGGCTCGGCTTTCCCCTCAAGGAACACTACCCCACTCGGCGATGATGGCGCTGAGGATGCCGGCGTTGCTTGACACCTGAGCGCCGGGGCAGGTCATCAGGTAGGTCTGGCGCGCGGCGAGGCTTGCTGGTGCGTCGAAACCTTCTTCGTCGTAAACGGCGAGGCCGGCAGGCGCAACGGTGTGCCAAAAAGCAATGGACGGAGTGCAAGCCGGACCGCCGCTTGCGCCCGCGCCGGAGATGCCGGCCATGCATATATAGACAGTGCAGGGATCTGCGGTCTGGGCGTACGCGGGAGTGAAGATCAAACTCGCCGTGTCGAGTACGAAGATGGCGAATAGGGCGTGTAGTTTCATACATGCTCCGATGTAGTTGCTTGTGGCTTGCTTAGACGAAAAGACTTATCTATGGCTTGCTATTGAATTCGTTCCGGTGGGCTGCAGCCGGAGTAGTAGACGTGGCAATTGGCATTCTTGGCGTCGGTACAAATATTCATTCCCAACTGAATGACCTTGTCTAGTGTGGCGTCGGCGCCTACGTTGTATCCGTTGTCACCCACAACTAGCGCCGCGCACTCATTGTCGTAGGCAATCTCAAGTTTGCAGGGTGACCCGCCTTTTTCTTGACAATCGGCTAATGCAGCTTGTTGAGCTTCGTTCTTGCTCGCCAAACCGGTTACTGCACCCAGAATCCCCTTGACTTTATCGGTCGCTATCGCCCCCCATCTGCTAACCCATTGAGGGGGCGGTAGTGCTTGTGGCTGCATCTGCTGCTGGTTGTCGTCTCCAGGCATAGGGGCACAACTTTGTGGTCCACCTTGACCCTGTGGAGCTCCGGTCGGGTAATAGCCAGGCGGGCAATTTCCCTCGGCATGCGCGAAACCACCCAATAGCAGGAGCAATCCGAACATTAGCCAGCGACTGGTTTTCATCACCCTCCTCCTGTCGGCGGCACGGGTGCCGGCCTGATAGTATCGGCGTAGGTGGGGTTGAGTGCTGCATGTAGACGCGTAGTAGCACCGGGGCTATTGTCGAAGCCGGTAGCGCCCGTTTGATTTCCCACATTAGATAGCGCCGTTCCCGACGTCGGTGGCGCGTAGCCCCCTCCGCTATGCCTACCACCATACGATCCCGGCGGCTGCCCTTGCGGTCCCAGCCTGCTGTTATGACCCATGCCAAATGCAGAGTAAGTAAGAAAGTTGCCCACGGTCCCCTGGAAGAACATCGCGGCCAGCGGAGGTGAGGAGACGATCAGTACGGTCATCAGCAGGCCGATGCCGCCCTGCTGCATGGATTGGTTGGTGAAGCCTTCGGCGCCCAGTCCGGTGATGCCGTTGATGATGTCGGCAGCCCAGAGTGCCTTGGCGACGTTCAATGTGAGTTGCAATACCAGCGAGCTGATGAAGGCCAGCACGCCCATGGAGAACAGGGTGCCGATGCCGTAAAGCAGCCACTTCTGGAACAGGCCCTTGGTCTGCTCGAAGATCAGACACATGATGAACAGTGGCGCCAGACCGATCACCAGGGCAAGGGTGATTTCGTAGAGCAGCAGCATGGCTGCGGCGGCCATGGGCGGGCTGGCGGTGCCAAAGGTGGCAAACGTCTGCGCGCGAGCTTTGCTTGACGCACTTTCGGTATCGCCTGGCGGTATCTGTACGGTGTCGATGGCCGCCATGGCCAGTTGGGTGTAGGCGAGGTTCTTGTCGATGGTCTGTGCCAGCGTGGTGTCGTCGCCGGTGAACAATTGATTGATGTCGGTGGTCAGCTCGGTGGTGACGAGGGTATGCAGGTTGTGGCCCGCGGCACCGACGGTGGTGGCAACGGTGACGATCACCACGACCCGCACCATGCTGGTCACCAGACCCATCATCGACTCGCGCGACTGGCCGGTGATCAGACGATAGCCTTGGATCATGATCCAGATGGTGACCAGGGTCAGGGCGAGGGCCGTCATCCAACTGGTCACGGCGCCCATCAGATTGGCTCCGAAACTGTCGATCTTGTCGTGCAGCCAATTGTAGATAAGGACGAAATAGACCATGACGCGTGATCCTAGGTAAAACCGTTGGTTCTTTGTAGATGCGATTTCGGTTGGTATTTCATTTGAATGCCGCTGCGAATGCTGCAGCCTGCACAATATCGCCTAAGTTAACGTGGCTGCCGTTCAATGCCTTCTTGGCCAGAAGGCCCTGCATCTGTTGCAGTGAAGTGATATAGGCATCGTCGGCATCCATGTGTGCCTTCCAGTTGCTCATTGCGGTAGATAGTTGTCCGCTGTAGCTGTTTATCTGGGTGGTGGCAGAGCTGCTTTCGCCGAGGTTGCTGAAGCTGCTGGCCAGATCGGTGAACTTTTGTACTGCTGGCAGGTTCGATTGAATCTGCTTCATCATTCGTACCGTCGTGTTGTACTTGTCCACTTGGGTGGTGATGATTGCGGCGCAGATCTGTTGCTGGCTTTTCACGACCGACTGGCTCATCAGCGAAGTAGTAATCTGACTCACGAAGTTGCCGATGATGGACCCATTATTACTGCTGCAGTTGGCTTGAATTAAAGGTCCCGCATCCATTTCCGTCATGGTGTTCGGCATGATGCTGAAGTCGGTGCCAAGGTTCATGACCTTGGTAAGCATTTGTTCGTATTGCTGAACCTGTGTCGCGTATGACTGAACCTGCTGCGCATATTGCTGGATGGTCTTGGCCAATTGCGCCCCGAAACCGGCATTGTTCGCTGAGATCGATGCGCCATCGGTAACCAGAATCTGCGCTGTCACAGGCGATGTGGTTACCACCGCCGCGATCGTCAGTCCGATGGTGAGAGCGGCGTAGCGCCCGGTGGAACGAGGGACTGGCTTGCTCATGGCGTTTTCTCGCTCGGTCTTGGGTCAGGTTGATTGGATGGCGGTATGCGCGGTTTGGGTGTGGCTCGGCGGCGGAATCGGTCTGGCCTTGCCGCTGCCCTTGCGGTTCTCGTAGAAATCGCCGAGCCACTGCTCGGGAGTCAGTGCGTCGACGGGTACGCTTTCGGCCTCGGCTCGCTGTGACAGCACCTCGTGCATGATCTCGATGTTGTCGGTGGAGGCCGAGATCACGGCCAAGGCGTCGTCCATGCCGCGCAGGTTGAGTTGGCAGACGGCGCTGGCGTGGCCCTGTTTGACCAGGAAGCAACGCGAGCGCTCATCCAAACTTACGACAACCTGGTACTCGGCGTCTGTCAGCTTCAGCCCACCCACGTAGTCATCGCGACTCGCGTTGGGGTTGGGTAGCAGGATCATGGTGGCCGTCTGTTCGATCAGGGCGGCCGCGATGTCGCTGGCGAGCGCGTCTTCGGGGCTCTGGGTGGCGAAGATACCCAGGCCGTTCTGTTTGCGGATGGTTTTCTGCTTGTTCTTGGCGAAGTCCTTGAGGCCGCCCTTGCCATCGAGAATCTTCCAGAACTCATCCATCACGTAGATGAGCGGGCGACCGTCGATGAGCGCTTCCAGCTTGTGCAGCAGGTAGTTGATGACGGGTACGCGCGCTTCGGGGTTGTCGATCAGCTCGGTGTAGTCGAAGCCGATGATGTTGGCTTTTTCCAGGTCGATGGTGTCGATGGGGTTGTCGAAAACCCAACCCAGCGAATTGCCAGCCGTCCACTTGCGCATGCGGATGAAAAGGCCGTCATCACCCATGTTGGGCAGGCTTTTCTGGAAGTTGGTCATGGTGCGTAGATGCATCGGGGTGTCGAGGATGCTTTCGACGGCGCGGAAGATGTCCTCTTCCTCGCGCGAGCTGTAGACGCTCTTGCCCACCATCACCTTCACCAGCTCGGCCAGGAACTGCACGTTGGCTTCGGTGTGTTCGCACTGGAACGGGTTGAACCCGGTGGGCTTGCCGTTTTCCAGTGCAAGGTAGTTGCCGCCGCAAGCGCGCACGAAGATCTCCGCGCCGCGGTCCTTGTCGAAGAAGAAGATGGTGGGTGACGGATCGAGCTTTTGCACCTGGCTCAGCAGGAAGTTGATCAGTGCGGTTTTACCGGTACCGGACTTGCCGATGACCATGGTGTTGGCGATGGCCTTTTCCCCCAGCGAGTTTTCCGCGGGGTGGGTGGCGTGGAAGTTGAAGTGGTAGGCCTGACCGTTGGTTGTCTGCAGGGTGGTGACGCAGTTGCCCCAGGGATTGTTTTCCTTCTTGCCCGTGGCGAAGTTGTGCAGGGGCGACAGACCCAGGAAGTTGAGCGAGCTGACGTTGGCCAGCCGGGTGCGGTATTTCCAGTTGCCCGGAAACTGCGCGTAGAACGCCGCGGTGACGGCCAGGTCTTCCTTCACCGTGACGAAGCCGGCGTTGGACAGTTCCGCGCGGGTGGTGGCGATCTGCTGCGAAAGCGCTTCCTGGCTTGATGCGTAGATCGCCATGGAAAAGTGGTACTCGCCCAGCACGAAGTTGCCTGAGGCCAGCTGATCCATGGCGTGGTCCAGCTCGGCGATCTGGCTGAAGGCCTTGTCACCGGAGGACACCATCATGCCCTTGGTGCGATCCAGCGCCTTGAGCGCGTCCTGCCGACCCATGGGGCTGAAGGAATGGGTGATGACGTACTCGAAATCCAGATACTTCAGCCCGTTGAGAATGCCCGGGTAGGTGCTGTCGGTGTATTCCTTGATGTTGAGGATGGCACCGAAGTGATTCTTGCCTTCCGGCGTGGTGATGACGAAATCGCCGGTCTTGGCCGAGAAGCGCTGCTTGCTCACGGCAAGGTAGTTGTAGACAGGTGCGTCAAGTACCGGCACCGGCTCGTCGATCCGATTGAGCAGATAGCCGTAGAACTCCAGCGCTTCGGAGAACACCACGCCGTTGCTCGCCTCGTACATGCCGAGGCGGTAGGGTGCGTAGTCCTTGAGCACGGCTTCCACGTTGCCGGCCAGCTCCAGCATGGTGTTTACGGCGTCGAGCTGCTGCGACTCCAGGCGTCCGATATCGCTGGATTTTTCCGCGAAGCGTTTGCCGCTGACGATGGGCCGGTACAGCATGGTCAGGTACAACTCGTTCTGCATCAGCTTTTGCGTCGACAAGGCCTCGTAATAGGCATCGGACATCTGCTGGTTGAAGCTCTGGCGGAAGCGGCTGTGATCCTTCAAGCGGCGACGGCGACGTACGTCGTGCACCCAGAACGCCACGTTGACGAAATCCGGCGCCCGTAATGTCTGCAAGAGGCGGTTGAAGCCGTTGTGGCGGTGCTCGATCTCCCATTCTTCGCGCCCCACGAACGGCAGCCCGCCGAGGCGCCACACCAGCAGGAAATCCCCGCCGGTCGTCTTCAGCACCGTGGGTGAGACGTGCGTCGACAACGGCAGGAATTCCGCGATGGGGGTGTCGGGTGTAAAGCTTGGTTTGGCCATGGTCCGGTCCGGGGTGATGCCTGGTCTTGAAGGCCAGGCCATCTGGGATAACTACGGTTTGTCCTTGCCTTGGCCGCGATGGTTGTTGGGGGTGAATACCCACATGCCATCGTTGTCCCCCAGGTTTCTTACCCGCGTGCGGAACTGCAAGCGCAAGCCAAGCAACCGGAAGATCATTTCATCGCGGCGTGCCATTTGCCGCATGATGAAGATCACCACCGGCAGCAGCAGCAAATAGAAGAAGTTGGTGTAGACCGCCAGCAGAAAACACCCGCCCGCCCCCATGAAAAAGGGCACATATGGCACGCCCATGAACATTGGCGGGCGGGTGCAGCCGCGAAATAGCGGGTTTTTATACATAGTTGGTGAGGATGTGCGTGAGCAGGTCCGCCGTCGGTTTGCAGGCGTCAGCTCCCGCGCTGGTACCCAGGAACATCTTGGCAATCTGTCCGGCGGCGCCGATCAGCACGGCACCGATCATGACGGGTGCGACATCACCAATGCGCTTGTGCGCGAAGGCAATCTGATAGCCGGAAAAAATCACGGCGATGGTGACGACGACGATGGACAGCGCATTGAGGATCTTCTGGATGTTCGAGGCGAAGTTGCAGGTTGTATCGATGGTTGCGCCTGCGTCCTGTGCAAGCGCCAGACCGGGCATCACGATAAGGGCCATGATGCACATGACCATGAAAAGACGCGTGCGCTGCGAGTGGAGAATGCTTTCGTTGGGTGATTGGATGGCCATCTAAGTTTTCCTTTTCTTGATGATTGAAGTCCCGGGTTGCCCCGTGACGCTTGGACGGCCGTGAGGCCAGGACAACGCGAACCGAGGTGCACGCTGGTTGGAAAGAATGTGATGGGATGGACTGGGTCTGGCCCCGTCAGAAGACAAAAGCGGCATCGCGCTGCTCCTGGCGTGGGTTGGCGGGATCAACGCCGGGATTGGAACGCCCTGTTTGTGCCGTGATCCGGGTTCGGGCGGAGGCGGAGATGCCAGGCAAATCATCAGGTCCACGCACCTCGGGCACGAACACGGCGTCATCGGGTGAACCGCCGTCGGCCGCGCCCGGCCGCTGGGGGAAAGTCGGCTTTCCCGGCACGTTCGACTGGCGGGATGCCGGCAACGCAGTCCTGCCACCATCTGATGTTGGCGTCCGCGTTGGTGAGGGGGCGCCGGCCATCGCCGCAGTCGCTGGTACCGTTGCTGCAGCGGCGGCGTCGATCGCCATGCTGCGTAGAGTCACGCGATAGTTGGCTTCGCGGGGGGCATAGACGGTGACGGGTTTGAGATCGACATGGCGGCTTGTCACCACATTCATCGGTGTGGCCGCTGGTGGCGCGCGCCGCGCAGTGGTTCCGACGGGTGCCGGTGAGGCACCGGCCGGGTTCACCTGTTTGCCGGCCTGGTGGTCGATCGACGCGTAGATCTTTTGTACGTAGCCGTCGCGGAAACCCGTGGTGAAATTGCCCGAGTAATAGCAACTGAAGGCTTTGGGCCAATCGCCGTGCGCGCGGGTATGGCAGTCCGCCAGAATCCGTGCGCCGGCCGAAAGATTGGCGCAGGCGTCGAAGGCCTTCGTGTAGGAATCGAGTCCGTAGCGATCAAAGTTGGCGCGATTCACCTGGGCAAGACCCAGGGAAAAGTTGTAACCCTTGGCGTCCAGCATCCGGACGGTCGCCAACGCCTCGGGCAGGCTTCCGGGCTGGTGCTCCAACTGGCCGCCGACCACGCCGATGGCGTAGGGGTTGGCGCTGGATTCGACATGCACGATGTGCTGCATCACCTCGGGCGAGACCGCGAGGTTGGGGCAGGCCAGCATTTCCATCCCGGGCAGCATTTAGTGCTCCTCGTGAGCGCGCTGCGGGTTGAAGTCGATGCCGGTGATGCAGCGGCGCCCGCCGTGCGCCTTGATGTGCACCACGATGTCGATGGTCATCATCAGCAAACGCTTGATGGTGTTGAATTCCAGCCCGGCGCCCTCGGCCGAGGCCTTGACCATCAGCGCAAGTTGGTCCCAGGTCTGCTCGGTGCTGCCGGCGTGGCAGCTGGTGATGGAGCCGGGGTGGCCCGAGGCGCAATTGCGGATGAAGTAGAACGACTCGTCACCGCGCAGCTCCGCCAGGATGATGCGGTCGGGTTTCATCCGCAGGCAGGCTTCCATGCAGCTTTTGGCGGTAACGTTGCTGGCGCTCTGCCCACCCTTGGAATAAAGCAGGTGCACCACGTTGGGCTGGTCGATGAAAAGCTCGCGCGCGTCCTCGATGGTGACCAGACGTTCATCGGCGGGAATATGGTTGACCAGTGACTTCATGAAGGTGGTCTTGCCGCTGCCGGTGGCGCCGGAAACCACAATGTTTTTCTTGCCCAGCACGGCCTGGCGAAAGAAGTCCGCGTAGCGGCGTGCGGCGCGAAGCTCCAGGAGCTGGGTGTCCAACTCGCTGAGGCCGTGACCTATTTCCACGATCTGGTCGAAAAAGCCGTCGCTTTCGTACTGTTGCAACGTCTTGAGCTGTTTGGACGGTAGCCGGATGGTGATCGAGACGAAGCCCGCTTCGCAGGCCGGTGGAATCACGAACTGGGCGCGCTGGCCGGTGGGAAAGGTCAGCGACACCACCGGATCCACGTCAGTGATGCGCTGGCCGGTATTGCTTTCGTTGATCACCGCGGTGCAGAACTGCCGCGCCCGCTCGAAGGTGAGCGTGGGTACTTCCACCCGCTGCCAGTTGCCGCGGCTCTCCAGATAGAGCTCGCCCGGGCGGTTGATGCAGATCTCGGTGACGTCGGCAGATGCCATGTATTCGCGCACGCCCAGCACCTCGTACTGGTAGTCGAGAAAGTCATGCGAGATGTGGGTGGTGACGTCTTCCATTACGTGCTTTCTGTCATTCCGTTGATTGACGATGGCGTCAGGAGCGGGCGACCACGCCGCTGAAATCCACATCCTTGGTCACGTAGACGTAGATGACCGTGCCCTGGTTGATGGTGACGGTCGGCGGCCGGTTGGCGGCCTCGCGCACGGCCTGATTGGCCAGGTTCTGGATGGTTTGGGCGGTGTTGCTTTCGAACGGGGTCTGGGTCACCAGGCCATTGCTGATGGTGGTGTTGCGCGGCCCGTGTTCGGCGGCCTCGTACTTGAAGGCGTCGCTGAGCAGGCTGATCAGCAAGGCCGATCCGATGCGCTTGCCCCAGTGGGCGTCGTAATAGCCGGGCAGGCCTGCACCGCCGAGGTTGTCGATGCCGGGGCTGGACATGTTCACGTCGATGCCGGTGGGCGTGATGATGCGATCCCAGATCACGGCTTCGCGATCGCCCGTGGGGCCGCCGCTGTAACTGCCCAACAACTTCGAGCCCTTGGGTAGCAGCAAGGTGTGGCCGTTGAAGGAATAGACGGGCTCGGTGACCAGGCAGGTGCTGAAACCGGGGATATCCGAAACGATGCGCGTCTCCAGCACGCAGCGGATGTAGGTTCCGCGTTGCATCAGTGTGTCGGGGTGCGGCAGCGATTGGGCGCTGGTGGGTTTTGAATCAACATCGCCAGGCAGCTTCTTTCCGACGATCCCCGCTGCCGCGAGTGGGTTGGACGGTTCGCCACCGCCGGTATCGATGCTGCTGGCGGCGATGCGCCGCTGCAACAAGGTGGGGCCACTGGGCGCCGCCGGCATCGGCCTCGCCGACATGGCTGTCGAGGTAGGCAACAGCGGGATGGGTTGAGGAGCCGGCTGCGGTGTTGGCGCCGCTGGCGCTGCGGCGGGAGGCAGTGGCGGCAAGGCCATCGATGTGGGGGCGTCCGCCACCGTCACCTTTTCCTCGCGCGGCTTGGCAGGTTCATCCTTTTTGCCGACGCCGCTGACCATCCAGTACGCCAGGAACAACAGCAACAGCACCACCGCGCCAAGCAGGAACAGTGCGCGGCGGTTCATCTGTCTCAGTTCGCTGCTCTGCAGCGAGGGGGCGCTGGCGTCCAGGTCGGGTTCGGCGCTGCGCTGGTAATGGTTGGCGTAGGGGTTGGCTGGAGCCGCCGCGTCGTTGCCCATGCGCTCGCCGTCGGGATACGGGGGAGTATTCACTTTCTGGTATTCCTGCGCAGGCCGACCACGTCGCTGCCGTGGCGGATGACGAGATAGTTGTAGGTGCCATGGACGACGATGGTGTTGCCCTCCACCGTGGTGTTCACCAGCGAGTCCTCACTCTTCTCCTGCTCGCGCATGTAGACGGCAGGGAAGTCGCCGGTGGGAAAGGCCTTCAGGTCACTCATCCGGATGTACGTAAAGCGGCCATCGTCATAAACGTTGGCGGGGATCAGCCATGGGGCTGCTTTGCTCTTGGTGGCGTAGTCGTAATTGAAGTTGTAGCTGCGGTCGGGCAACAGGGCGCTGTTCTGCGCCGTCGCCTGCAGCTGCTTTTTCTTCTGATTGGCGAAGCTGGTGTCGGCCGGGTAGCTGAAGGCGATCTTGTACTGCACGCCATCGCGGCGGGCCTGCGCCAACGTTTTCCAATCCGTGGCCACCACCTTCAGTTCGAAGATGTACGAGTGCGTGGCGGTACGCACCATCATGTTGGTGTCCACGTCCACGTTTCTGGGTTTCAGATAGAACACGTTTTCGCGGCGGGTAAGGTCCCAGCCGCCGCTGAAACCCGTGCTGTAGTCGAGTACTTTTTCATTGGGGCTGAGCTCGATCTGGGTGGTGATGCCCAGGCCGGTGTTCACCGGGTAGATGCTGTCCGGCTTGAATTGATAACGCGTCAGCACCTGTGCCGTTGCCGCTGAAGGCGCGGCGGTGGCGGTGATGCACAGGATGGCTCCAAGACGCCAGAGGACCGATCGATTCATTGGCGTGATGCTCCCGTGGCGGAGTCAGTGGCCATCGCCGGCCCTGGCAGGGTAACGGCGGTAGCCGCCGGCGCCGCAGGGGCGATGTCGGTTTGCGCGCCAGCTGTTGATGCGATGGGCGGCCCGGGAATCTCCGCCGGTGGCGCGGTGGCGTAATCATCGTCCACGCGATAGCTGGTGACCCAGAATCCCAGCGGGTTTTCGATGCGGTTCTGGTCATCCATTTCGAGGTTCTGCTTGTACGTGAATTCGATGGTGGCGATCTTGTTGTCGATCGCCCGGGTCGCCCCGCTCGATTTGTTGAAAAGGCTGCGCTGGAACCTCACGGTCGCGCCCCGGGGCGTCTTGCCACGACCGCCACCCACCAGCTGGATACTGAGCAACTTGATCCGGATGGATTGATACGGCCCGTACTGCTTGACCCAGCTGTCCGGGTTGGTCGACGAGAACATCGCCATGTATTCGGCCTTGACCCCGCCGGACGCCATCGTCTGCACGGTTTTCCAGTCGCGCAGGTTCACCAGGGCCTGGTCGTAGGACTCCCTGGCCAGCACGAAGTGGGCGACGTTGCTGCGGTTGACGGCCTCACGTGTGGTGATGCCGCGCATGGCGAAATCGCCATCGAGGCGGGCGACGGTGGCGGTGCCGGTATAGGCATCCGCCATGACGAGATAAGGGACCTTCTGCTTCAACGGCAGCATGTAGAAATAGCCGCCGGCAAGAATCAGTGCCATCGCCATGGCAGCGAACGCCACGTACCACGCTCGTCGTTCACTGCGCCGGGCGATGTCGGCAAGGGTCAGCTCGAAATTGACGGACCTGGAAACCGCTTCGTCGACTTTCCGACCGGTGGAAGGCTTCTTGTTCGGCATCACTTGGCACCCGCGTGTTCGACCGGAGTGGGTGCCGTTGAAGCGATTTTCGGATGAGGGCTGCCACGGCTGGCGGCGTCGGAAGCGAGCACCAGTATTTTTTGATCGGTTGCGGAAACGTGCACGTGTTGCGCGGCGTAGATCTGTGTCAGCTGCTGCGCGGCACTGTCGATGCTGGTAGTGCGGATACTTGATACCGGCGTGTAGAGGGTGACGTCAAAGGGAAGCTGATAGGACAGCTCGCGCCCGGAGTCGTTTGCCCAACGCACCAGCATGGTCTTGAGCGTTCCATCCATCGGTGCCGCGTAATAGGTGTAGTCCGCGACCAGCGGAATTTCGGTGGGTTGTGCCTGAAAATGATTGACGGCCTTCCAGCGTCCACCGAAGTTCTTGGCGGGAGGTGTTCCGCACGCGGCCAGGGCGCCAGCCGCGATGATCAGGCCGGTCCTGAAGATGAAGCTGCAAGGACGGGAGGTGCGACGGGTTCGGCTGATGCCATCGGTCGCTACTTCCCGATTCGCCATGATGGTGGTGGAGAACAAGCTCCCGCACGTCGATTCCATTCGATCCCCCTGTCCGGGAAAGGCCTTCCCGAATCCGATTCACCGTTGCGACAGCCGGTCCCTAGCTGCGCCACGAATTGCATGTTGAGTCGGGCACGTTCGTGCAAGCCCCCGGTCGGCGGAAACTTCGTCGTGTGTATCGGCGACAAAGCCGCTGAACGTGCCCCGGTTTTGGAGCCGTGAATATAGAACAGACGTCTAGACGGCCAAGTAAGCGTTTTGCGTAGGGGCAGTCATAGAAATGCGCCGAAGGACGTAGTCCAACTCCTACGGACGGGCGGCCCGGAGTGGGCGGGGAAGTCGGCGGATGCCGGCAGGGATGGATCAGGCCGCTTCGAACGCGCCGCGCAACCACTGTTGCGATATTGCCCCGGCCGGGCCGTCGTAACTCACCACATCAAACCGGCACGGCAGTTTTGCGTGTTGCGGATGCTCGGCCAGCCACTGCTGTGCGGCGAGGATCAGTTTGGCCTGCTTGGTCGGCGTGACCGACGCGGCGGCATCGCCATGAGTGGCGCTTTTGCGGTAGCGCACTTCGACGAAGACCATGGTGTGGCGTTCGCGCATCACCAGATCGAGTTCGCCGTGGCGGGTGGTGAAGTTCTGCGCGAGGCAGCTGAGGCCGGCGCGTTCGAGTTCGGCGCGGGCGCGTCGCTCGAAGACGTCGCCGGCGGCGCGCATCAGTAGTTGGCGGGCTGGCTGGCTGGCGCGGACGTGCTGGTGGCGGGTGCGGGTGTGTCGCCGACGGGCGGCACGGTGACCGGTACCTCGTCCATCTGCAGGCTGCCGCCCAGCGGCCGGGCCAGGCCGCCCTGGAATCTTGCCCAGATCAGCACGCGCCGCACGCGACCAAACTGGTCGGCGGTGAGCTGGCCGCTGGCGCCGGGCAGGTAGCTGCCGGGGTGGTCGCGCAGCCAGTCGAGGTAGGGCACCAGATTCCATGCGTCCATGCCGAACGCAAACAGCCGCGCGGCGCCGCCGCGGGCGGTGGGCAGCAGGTTGGCCACATCGTCGTGGCGCGGCAGGCCGGATTGGGCATCGAACAGCCACGGCGCGTCGCAGAATTCCACGCCGTCCAGATCGCCATTGGCGCTGGTGTCGTCCACGCCGGCGTAGACGTGCGAGGTGGCGAAGATCGGCAGGGTGACGTTGGCGATCTTCAACTGCGGCACCAGCAGGCGTGCCTGAGCAGGCCGCATGCTGATGAAGATGCCGGTGTCGCTGACAGGCGCCGGCACGGTGGTGATGGTGGTGTCGTCAGTGGTGGCCGGGTTTGCGACAGGAGTCGCTGGCGTGCCGGCGCCCGGAATCTTGAGGCTGGCGATGGCATCGGTATAGGTCACCGAGCCGTTGGGCAGGATGGTGCGGCCGGATACGTCGCCGCCGTGGGATTCCATCTCGGCCTTGAACGCGCTGGCCGCGCGCTGGGCAAAGTCGTCGTCGGAGGTCAGCACATAGGCATGGTGGATGCCGCGTTCGACCATGTGGTCGGCCGCTTGCGCGCCTTCGGTTTCCGGCAGCAGGCCGAATTCGCTGACGTCGCCGGCGGGCAGCTGTTTGTCGTCGGGGTGGTTCAGCGCCAGCAGCGGCACCGGTAGCGGCGATTGGGCGAATACGGCCGCCACTTCCGTGCGTGTCAGCGGGCCCACGACCAGCTGTGCGCCATCGCTGACGGCCTGTCGGTAGGCTTTCACGGCGCCGTCGGGGCTGCCCAGACTGTCATAGACCCGCACGCTGGGTCGTGGCGCATGGTTGCGCGCCGCGTCGAGGTAGGCCGCGAAGAAACCCTGGCGGATCGCGCTGCTGGCCGCCGCGTAGTTGCCGTTGGCGGGCAGCAGCAAGGCCAGGTGCGCGGGGACTTTGTAGCCTTCGCGAACGTTGGCATCGGCCCCCGGCAACAAGGTACCGACCGGCTGTTGCAGGGTTGGCTGCGGACGGGCCACGGCCACGCCGAGCTGGCTCAGCGCTTCATTGACCCACGGCAGCATGCGGCTGCCCGGCTGCATTGCGGACGCGCGTCGCTGCAGCGGCCCCACGCCGAGCTGGGTGAGCAGGTCGAGGATCTGCTGGCGGTTCTGGCTCTGGTCGAGGCCGGTCAGCCGCGTATCCATCCCCACCCGCGTACGCGCACTGCCCCAGCGATCGCCGCTGGCGGCCATGGCGCGCGCACGCAGTTCCAGCAGCCGCGTCAGGTAGGCATCGGGCGCGCCCATGCTCGGGTGCAGGGTGATCTGCAATGCGGTTGCCGCATCGTTGCGTTCCAGCGCCAGCTCGGCCTGCAACAGGTCCAGGCGAAACGGTTCGTCACCGCGCAAACGCCGCCGGTTGATGGCCGCCATGGTGGGGGCGGCCTGCGCGATGTGGCCGTTCTGGCGCCAGGCTTCGGCGGCCAGCAGGCGGTATTCATCGGCGCGCCCCGGTGATTGCGCGGCCAGCGCGAGGTAGGCCTGTGCGGCCTGATCGAACTGCCCGCGCTGGGCCAGCGCATTGGCGCTTTGTGCCGCGGCGGTTTCCTCCGGCGTGCGCTGCACGTTGCCGGGTACGCAGGCGCTCAAGGCCAGCGCCGCCAGCAGGCAGAATCCGGCGGCGCGAATCGGGCGCATGAGGTGCATGGGAGGTCCCTTGTTCGTCATGGTCGGCAATGCGCGATCATAGCCGATCGTATTCGCGCGACCCACGGCGCAGGAGCTTCCCCGATGTCAGCAATTCAACCCGCATGCCTGTGGGTGGTGGCCACCCCGATCGGCCATCGCGATGATTTGTCCGCCCGCGCGATCGAGACCTTGCGCGCGGTGGCGGTGATCGCGGCCGAAGACACCCGCCACAGCCGGCCGCTGCTGCAACACCACAATGTGGCGACGCCACTGGTGGCCTTGCACGAGCACAACGAGCGCGAGGTGGTGGATGCGATCGTGCGGCGGCTGCAGGGCGGCGAATCCGTCGCGCTGATTTCCGATGCGGGCACGCCGTTGATCAGTGACCCCGGTTTCCGGCTGGTGCGCGCGGCGCGGGCGGCCGGCATCCGCTGCATTCCGGTGCCGGGCGCCTGCGCGGCCATCGCGGCGTTGTCGGTGGCTGGCCTGCCCAGTGACCGGTTCGTGTTCGAGGGTTTCCTGCCATCGAAAGCCGCCGCACGGCGCAGTCGTCTGCAGGAGCTGGCGGGCGAGACGCGCACGCTGATCTTCTATGAGTCGTCACACCGCGTGGCCGAGAGCCTGGCCGACATGCGCGACGTGTTCGGTGCCGAGCGCGAGGCGGTGCTGGCGCGCGAACTGACCAAGATGTTCGAGACCGTGCTGGGCGAGCCGCTGGCGGAGCTGGCCGCGCACGTCGCCGCCGACCCCGACCAGCAACGCGGCGAGCATGTGATCGTGGTGGCCGGCCGCGGCGAGGAGGCTGACGCGAAGCTGGCCGAGGGTCGGCGCATCTTCGCGATCCTGCGCGAGGAGCTGCCGCCGGCCAAGGCGGCGAAGCTGGCGGCGGCGATCAGTGGGGCGGCGCGCAAGCTGCTGTATGAGGGATAGCCGCCAACTGTTGCAGGAGCGGCTTCAGCCGCGACGCTTTTTGTGGTTTGCCTGTTGAGGGCGTGCGGCGACGTGGGCGCCCTCTCCGGCCCTGCGGGCACCCTCTCACCCACAAGGGGACTCCCAAGGTCGCCCGAGGGAGAGGGGAATGTTGTTGGCGCTTCGCGCTACACTTCCTGATGGAGTCGGCCGGACAGTCGCGTCGCGCGATAAGCGCATCGAGGAAAGTCCGGGCTCCGCAGGGCAGAGTGCCAGGTAACTCCTGGGCGGCGTGAGCCGACGGCCAGTGCAACAGAGAGCAGACCGCCGATGGCCATGGCTACTTTCGGGTAGCTCGGGCACAGGTAAGGGTGAAAGGGTGCGGTAAGAGCGCACCGCGTACGGGGCCAACGTCGTACGGCACGGTAAACCCCACTCGGAGCAAGACCAAATAGGGGAACGATAACGCGGCCCGCGTTGTTCCCGGGTAGGTTGCTGGAGCCAGGCGGCGACGCCTGGCCGAGAGGAATGACTGTCGCGTCGCAAGACGTACAGAACCCGGCTTACAGGCCGACTCCACCTCTTTTTTGCCCGATAAACCGCCGGCGCGTGGATTCACGCGCCGGCGGTTTGTTGTGTGAACGCCGATTCATCCCCGACCCCCGGAAAACCCTGCAACGGCGCCGATTTGGCCTGAAAAGGGTGGCGGCTCCCGATAAGAAAACTCCCTGCATTCAACCACCTTGCCGGCATAGCTCATAAACTCCTGCACGTACGGTCAGCATTCTGCCTTTACTCCTTGATTCACAAGCGAAATTCCCTTGACAGTCTCATAGGGCGAGACTATCGTGGGTTCCTGTGTGAAATCGTGGGTTTTAGTGGAGTTCTGACACCGTGTTCCAGGGCGAGACCGCCATCACCGTCGACGACAAGGGCCGCCTGGCCATTCCGACTGCGTATCGGGAACAGGTGGCGGGCGAGTGTGGCAACCGTCTGGTGATCACCTACAACCCGTTCGACGAAGGTTGTTTGTGGCTGTTCCCGTATGCCGAATGGGAGCGCGTGCGCGACTCGGTCAATGCGCTCCCCAGCGTCCGGGCCCAGCACCGCAACCTGCAACGCAAGCTGGTGGGTGCGGCGGCCGTGGTCGAACCGGACGGGGCCGGCCGGATCCTGCTGCCCGCCAGTCAGCGCACCACCACCGGCATCGAGAAGAAGGCGGTGCTGCTGGGCATGGGCGACAAATTCGAGTTGTGGAGCGAACAGGAGCACCTGAAGACAACCCGCCAGACGATCGGCGAGAACGACATCACAGACGAAATGGCCGAACTGCGCCTGTAAGCGGGCGCGGCAACACACGTGGGATGAGGGCGGGAGTGCGGCATGGCCGAGCAAGTTTTGCGGCACATCCCGGTGATGCTGGGCGAAGCGGTGGAGGGTCTGTCCGTGCGTTCTGACGGGCGTTATCTCGACGGAACCTTTGGACGCGGCGGTCACGCCCGCGCCGTACTGTCGCGCCTGGGCCCCGACGGTCGGCTGCTGTTGATGGATCGTGACCCGCAGGCGATCGCCGCGGCGCAGGCCGAGTTTGCCGCCGATCCGCGCGTGTCCATCCGCCACGCCAATTTCTCCAGCCTGGCCGAGTGGGACGAAACCGCCGCCGGCCTCGATGGCGTGCTGCTCGACCTGGGCGTGTCTTCGCCGCAGTTGGATGAAGCGGCGCGTGGTTTCAGCTTCATGGCGGATGCCCCGCTGGACATGCGCATGGATACCAGCCGCGGCGAAAGCGCGGCCGAGTTCCTGGCCCACGCCAGCGAGCGCGAGATCATGGATGTGCTGTGGAATTTCGGCGAGGAGCGCCACGGCCGGCGCATCGCCCGCGCCATCGTGGCTGACCGGGATGCCACGCCGTTCACCCGCACCGGCCAGCTGGCGGCGTTGTGCGAACGCGTGGTGGGTCGGCGTGAACCGGGCAAGCATCCGGCCACGCGCACGTTCCAGGCGCTGCGCATCCGCGTCAACGGCGAGCTGGATGCCTTGCACGACGGCCTCGATGCGGCGCTGTCGCGGCTCAACCCGGGCGGCCGCCTGTCGGTAATCAGCTTTCATTCGCTGGAGGATCGCGCGGTCAAGCAGTTCATCCGTGATCAGTCCGGCCGCGTGCAGAACTCCCGCCGCGGCCCGCCGGTGCAGGCCGCGCCCGCGCACCTGAAGGCAGTGGGCAAGGCGCAATTCCCCTCGGCGGACGAGTTGTCGGCCAATCCGCGTTCGCGTTCGGCGGTGTTGCGCGTGGCGGAAAAGCTGGCGGAGGAAGGCGCATGAAGGCAGTCGGCGCCATCGCCACCCTGCTGTTGCTGGTTGCCGTGCTGGCCAGCGCGTTGGGCGTGGTGTGGACGCGCCACGAAAGCCGCGTGCTGTTCGTCAGCCTCACGGCGCTGCAAAACCAGCGCGACGAGTTGAACATCGAGTTCGGCAAGCTGGAACTGGAGCAGGCCACCAAGGCCGACCCCAGCCGCATCAATGCCGAGGCGCGCGAGAAGCTCGGCATGGTCGATCCGCGTCCGCAAGATGTCAGGTTGCTGCGCTGATGGGCTGGCGCAATCACATCGCCGCACCGCAAGGCCGCCGCCACGCGGCCGGCCCCAGCGCACGCAAGCGCATGCTGATCGTGGTGTCCCTGCTGAGCCTCAGCGGGCTGGGGCTGGTGGCGCGCGCGTTCGATCTGCAGGTGGTGCGCAAGGCGTTCTACCAGCGTCAGGGTGACGCCCGCTTCCTGCGCGAAATGCCGATCCCGGTATCGCGCGGCACCATCTTCGATCGCAACGGCGCACCGCTGGCGGTGTCCACCCCGGTCACCTCGATCTGGGCCAATCCGCCCGAAGTGCTGGCCAATGAAGAGCGCATCCCCGCGCTGGCGCGGGCGCTGGGCGTCGATGCCGCCGAGCTGAAAAACAAGCTGGCGCAGCGCTCCGAGCGCGAGTTTGTGTACCTGCGCCGGCAAATGGCGCCGGAAGCGGCGCAGGCCGTGCTGGATCTGGGCATCCCGGGCATCAACGGCCAGCGCGAGTTCAAGCGCTATTACCCGTCGGGCGAGCTGACCGCGCACGTGCTCGGCTTCACCAACATCGATGACCACGGCCAGGAAGGGCTGGAGTTGGCGTATGACGACTGGCTGTCCGGCAAGCCCGGCGCCAAGCGCGTCATCCGCGATCGCATGGGTCACGTGGTGGAAGACGTGGAGCAGGTGCGTGCGCCGAAGCCGGGGCAGAGCCTCACGCTCAGCATCGACCGGCGCATCCAGTTCCTCGCCTTCAACGAGCTGAAGAACGCGCTGGAGAAATTCGAGGCCGACTCCGGCTCGATGGTGGTGCTCGACGCGCGCAACGGCGAAGTGCTGGCGATGGTCAACCTGCCGGCCTACAACCCCAACGCGCTCAACGACAGCCAACCCGGTCAGCGCCGCAACCGGGCCATGACCGACCTGCTCGAACCCGGCTCCACGATCAAGCCGATCCTGATGGCGGCGGCGCTGTCCAGCGGCCAGTACACGCCCACCACGCCGATCATCGACACCACCGGTGGCCACTGGTATTTCCAGGGCCACGACATTCATGACACGCACAACTACGGGCTGCTGACGCCCACCGGCGTGATCACCAAATCCAGCAACGTGGGCGCGGCGCGCATCGCGATGTCGCTGGATACCACGTTGATGTACGACACTTATCGGGGCTTCGGTTTCGGCAACAGCACCAACAGCGGCTTTCCGGGCGAGGCGTCCGGCTTGTTGCGGATCGGGCGTGACTGGCGGCCGCTGGAAAAGGCCATCCTCGGTTACGGCTATGGCCTCAACGTGACCGTGCTGCAGCTGGCGAACGCCTACGCCACCATCGCCGATGGCGGACTGATGCATACGCCCGCCTTCATCAAGGACAGCGACGGCCCCACCAAGCAGATCATCTCGCCGAAAGTGGCGCATGAGCTGGTGCGCATGATGGAAACGGTGACCGGGCCCGGCAGCACGGCGCCGCAGGCACGCATCCCCAACTACAGCGTGGCGGGCAAGACGGGCACGGCGCACAAGGCCAACGCCGGCGGCTATTCCAAGAGCAATTACACCGCCGCGTTCGCCGGCATCGTGCCCGCGTCGAACCCGCGGCTGGTCGGTGTGGTGGTGATCGACAACCCGCAAAAGCGCAGCTACTACGGCGGCATGGTGTCCGCGCCGGTGTTCGCCAAGGTAATGGAAGGCGCGCTGCGATTGCTGGACGTGCCGCCGGACAACGTGGGCCGCTGGTACGTGGGCGGACCGTTGCAGGGCGCAGGTGGCCTGGTTGGCAGTAACCCACCGGCTGATGTGCCGATCGATGACGCACCCATCGATGAGGGTGCGCCATGAGCATGCATCGTCTCGACCGCCTGTTGCTGGACATCGGCGATACGGCGCTGGCGCAGGTAGCCGGCGCGCGTGACCTTTCGATCACCGGGCTCGCCATCGACTCGCGCCAGATCGTGCGCGGCGATGCCTTTGTCGCCTTGCGCGGCACGCAGACGCATGGCATCCGTTTCGCCCCCGTCGCCGTGCAGCGCGGCGCATCGGTGGTGCTGGCCGAGGCGCCGGTACCGGCCGACATCGACACCTCGTCCTCGGAGGCGATCGAAGGCGTGCCGGTGGTGTGGATCGACCACCTCGCTTCGCAGGTCGGTGAGATCGCCGCGCGCTTTTACGGGCACGCCAGCGAAGCGATGCGCGTGGTGGGTGTCACCGGTACCAATGGCAAGACGTCGTGCGTGCAGATGCTGGCGCAGGCGCTGAGTTTCCTGGGCCATCGCAGCGCCACCATCGGCACACTCGGCGCCGGTGTGCACGGGCAGCTGCACGAGGGCGAGCGCACCACGCCCGATGCGGTGGCCGTGCATCGGCTGCTGGCGGAATTCCGCGACGCGGGCGTGAGCCATGTGGCGATGGAGGTGTCCTCGCATGCGCTGGCGCAGCATCGGGTGGCCGCGGTGGATTTCGACGTGGCTGCCTTCACCAACCTGACCCGCGACCACCTGGACTACCACGGTGACATGGCGTCTTACGGCGCGGCCAAGGCCAAGCTGTTCGCGTGGCCCAGCCTCGGCGCCGCCGTGATCAACCTGGATGACGCGTTCGGTCCCGAACTGCTGGCGCAGCTCGATGGCGCTGTGCAGCCGCTGCGCACCAGCATGGCCGACAGCGCAGATGCGGATGTCGCCGCCGGCACCATCGTCACCTCGTCCAACGGGCTCAGCTTCGACCTGCGCACGCCGTGGGGCGCCGCGCCCGTCAAGAGCCCGCTGCTGGGGCGTTTCAATGTTGCGAACCTGCTCACGGTGGCCGCTTGCCTCGGTGCTCTGGGCGAGCCGTTCGAGCGCATCGTCGCCGCACTTGAGAACCTGCAGCCGGTGCCGGGCCGCATGAGCCGCCTCGGCGGGCAGGGCGATCTGCCGCTGGTCGTGGTGGATTATTCGCACACGCCCGATGCGCTGGATCAGGCACTGACCGCGCTGCGCGCGCATTGCGCCGGCCGCTTGATCTGCGTGTTCGGCTGCGGCGGCGAGCGCGATGCCGGCAAGCGCCCGTTGATGGGTGAAATCGCGGCGCGACTGGCCGATGTGGCCATCGTCACCGACGACAACCCGCGCCGCGAAAACGGTGACGCCATCGTGGCGCAGATCGTGGCCGGCATGCCCGAGGGTACGACGATCGAACGCGACCGCGCCGCGGCCATCGCCCTCGCGCTGCGCGACGCGCACGCCGGCGACGTGGTGCTGATCGCCGGCAAGGGCCACGAGCCCTACCAGGAAGACGCCGCCGGCAAGCATCCCTTCGACGACATGGCCGTGGCGAAAGCCGCGCTGGAACGCCGGGAGCCACGCGCATGATGTCCGCGAACACCATCGCCATGTGGACCCACGGCCGCCTGCACGGCGCTGACGCCAAGGTCACCGGTGTAGTCATCGACACGCGCCGGGTGAAGCCCGGCGACCTGTTCGTGGCGATCAAGGGCGAGCACGTCGATGGCCATGACTACCTGGCCGACGCGGCCGCCCGCGGCGCCGTCGCCGCCATGGTGACGCACAAGCTGGAGCACGAACTGCCGCAGATCGTGGTGGACGACAGCGCACTGGCCCTGGGCGACTTGGCCAGCGCGGTGCGCGCGCAGCGCGATGTGCGCGTGGTAGGCATCACCGGTTCCAACGGCAAGACCACCGTCAAGACGCTGACCGCCTCGATCCTGGCACGGCACGGCCGTACCCACGTCAGCGCGGGCAATTACAACAATGAGCTGGGCCTGCCGCTGAGCCTGCTGGCGATGCCGCTCGATACCCAGTTCGCCGTGCTGGAAATGGGCGCAGGCAAACCGGGCGACATCGCTTATCTGGCAGCCATCGCGCGGCCCGACGTCGGTGTGGTCAACCTGATTGCGCCGGCGCATCTGGAGCGCATGGGCAGCATCGAAGGCGTGGCCGAAACCAAGGGTGCGCTGTATCAGGCCTTGCCCGCCGACGGCGTGGCGATCGTCAACGCCGACGATGCGTTCGCCAGCTTTTTCGATGGCCTGGCCGGTGGCCGCAAGCTGCTGCATTTCGGGCTGGATCATGCGGCCGACGTGAGCGCCCGCATCGTGGAACAGCGCCCGGACGGATCGCGTTTCGTGCTGCAGACGCCGGCTGGCGAGGCCGAGGTTTCGCTGCCGCTGCCCGGTCGCCACAACATCGCCAATGCGCTGGCCGCCAGCGCCATCGCATTGGCGCTGGAGGTGCCGCTGGCCACCATCGTGGCGGGGCTGCGATCGGCCGAGGGCGTACCCGGCCGGCTTCGTCGCGAGGTGACGGCCGGTGGCTGGACGGTGATCGACGACAGCTACAACGCCAACCCCAGCTCGATGCTGGCGGCGATCGACACGCTGCTGCTGGCCGGAGGCGAGCGCTGGCTGGTGCTGGGCGACATGGCGGAACTGGGCGCCGATGCGCGTGCCCTGCACGCCTCGGTAGGACAACGCGCCCGCGAGCGCGGGGTGGAACGGTTGTTTGCGGTCGGCCCGCTGGGCGCGGCCACGGTCGAGGCGTTCGGCGATGGCGCGGCGCATTTCGCCGACAAGCCCGCGCTGATCGCGGCGCTGCGCTCGCAACTGCATCCGGGCGTGACCTGTCTGGTGAAGGGTTCGCGCTCGGCCGGCATGGAACAGGTAGTGGTGGCGCTGGCGCAGCCTTCGGGCGCGTCCGGCCCCGCGCAGGAGGGCACGTCCGATGTTTTATGAACTGGCCGAATGGATGTCGCGCCACTTCGTGGCACCGCATCTGTTTCAGTACATCACCTTCCGGGCGATCATGGCCGCGCTCACCGCGCTGTCGGTGTCGCTGCTGCTGGGCCCGGCACTGATCCGCAAGCTGAGCGCGCTGAAAGCCGGCCAGGTGGTGCGCAGCGACGGCCCGCAGACGCACCTGGTCAAGGCCGGCACGCCGACCATGGGCGGCGTGATGATCCTGCTGTCGGTGAGCGTCGCCACGCTGCTTTGGGCCGACTTGCACAACCGCTACGTGTGGGTGGTGCTGGCGGTGATGCTGACCTTCGGCGTGATCGGTTTCTACGACGACTACCGCAAGCTGGTGCTGAAGGACAGCCGCGGCCTGGCCAGTCGCTGGAAATATTTCTGGCAGTCCGTGTTCGGCCTCGGCGCCGCGTTGTTCCTGTACTACACCGCACCCCACGCGACCGGCACGCTGCCGGTGGCAGAGACCGCGCTGTACGTGCCGCTGTTCAAGCACGTGGTGCTGCCGATGGGGCTGTTCTTCGTGGTGGTGGCGTACTTCATGATGGTGGGTTTCTCCAATGCGGTGAACCTCACCGATGGCCTGGATGGCCTGGCCGTGATGCCGACGGTGCTGGTGTCCGGCGCGCTGGGCGTGTTCGCCTACCTGGCCGGCAACAAGGTGTTCTCCGAATACCTGGGCATTCCCTCCATTCCTGGCGCGGGCGAATTGGCGATTTTCACCGGCGCGTTGTCGGGGGCGGGACTGGGCTTCCTGTGGTTCAACACGTATCCCGCGCAGGTGTTCATGGGTGACGTGGGCGCGCTGGCGATGGGCGCGGCACTGGGCTGCGTGGCAGTGATCGTGCGCCAGGAAATCGTGCTGTTGGTGATGGGCGGCGTATTCGTGATGGAAACCGTGTCGGTGATGTTGCAGGTGGCCAGCTTCAAGCTCACCGGCAAACGCATCTTCCGCATGGCGCCGATCCATCACCACTTCGAACTGAAAGGCTGGCCGGAACCCCGGGTGATCGTGCGCTTCTGGATCATCTCGGTGGTGCTGGTGCTGATCGGCCTCGCCACGTTGAAGGTGCGGTGAGCATGGACGGGATTCTGCATTCGGGATTCGGGATTCGGAAAAGCGCGCACGCCGCGCTGTCGCGCGCTTGCGTCCGCGAATCCCGAATCCCGAATCCCGGATCCCGCGCTGGAGGCGCCCATGTTTGACACCACCCAGGCAAAACGGCGGCACGGCCCGCGCGGCAGCTTCGATCTGCTGTTGCTGGTGGCGTTGATCGCGCTGGCCAGCATCGGTGTGGTGATGGTGGCGTCCAGTTCGATCTCGGTGGCGGACAGCCAGCACCTGGGGGCGTTCTATTACCTGGAGCGGCACCTGGTGTTTCTCAGCCTGGGGCTGCTGGTGGCGGGCGTGGCCATGCGCACCGAGATGAAGCTGCTGGAGAAGTTCGCGTTTCCGCTGCTGGCGCTGGCGTTCGTGTTGCTGCTGGCGGTGTTCGTGCCGCACCTGGGCATGCGCATCAATGGCGCGCGGCGCTGGCTGAACCTGCTGGTGACCAGCTTCCAGCCGGTGGAGGCGGTGAAGCTGATCCTGGTGGTGTACATCGCCAGCTATCTGGTGCGCCACCGCGAGAACGTGGAAACGCGCTTCCTTGGCTTGTTCAAGCCGGTGGTGGTGGCGGGGTTGATCGTATTGCTGCTGCTGGCGCAACCGGATTTCGGCTCGGCCACGCTGGTGATCGCGGTGACCATCGCGATGGTGTGGCTGGGCGGCGCGCGGCCGATCTTCCTGTTCCTGATGGGGCTGCCGCTGATGCCGCTGCTGTATATCGCGGCCACCGGCGAGAGCTACCGCATGAAGCGGCTGACCTCGTTCATGGATCCGTGGAAAGACCCGTTCAACGACGGTTTCCAGCTGACCCAGTCGCTGATGGCGATCGGTCGCGGCGAGTGGACTGGCGTGGGGCTGGGCTCCAGCGTGTTGAAGCTGTCGTACCTGCCCGAGGCACATACCGATTTCATCTTCGCCGTGATCGGCGAAGAGCTGGGTCTGGCGGGCGTGGTGCTGGTGATCGGCCTGTTCGCGATGGTGGTGGGGCGTGGACTTTACCTGGGCCTCAAGGGTGTGGAAGTGGGGCAGCGCTTCGCCGGCTACGTGGCGTTCGGCATCTCGCTGATGCTGGCGATGCAGGCGATCGTCTCGGTGGGCGTCAACCTCGGCGCGTTGCCGACCAAGGGCCTGACCTTGCCGCTGATCAGCTACGGCGGCTCCTCGATGGTGCTGACCTGCGCCATGGCCGGCGTGCTGCTGCGCGCCACGTTCGAGATCAACCGCGCGCTGGACGCTCGGCACATGGCGACCCGGATGCCGGCGGCGGTGACCGCCGTCGATGCGAATGCCGCGGTCACCCCGCGTGAGCAGGTGGCCGCATGAATCCCGAATCCCGTGTTGCCGATTCCCGCCCCGTGCTGATCATGGCCGGTGGCACCGGTGGCCACATTTTCCCGGGCCTGGCCGTGGCGGAAACGCTGCGTGGGCAGGGTGTGCCGGTGATGTGGCTGGGTGCGGCCGGTGGCATGGAAACCCGCGTGGTTCCGGCCCACAACATTCCGCTGCACACGGTGGCGGTGCGCGGGCTGCGCGGCAAAGGCTGGAAGGCCCGCCTGCTGGCGCCGGCGATGCTGCTGCAGGCCTTGTTCGCTTCGCTGGCGCTGCTGCGGCGGGTACAGCCGCGCAGCGTGTTGTCGATGGGCGGCTACGTGGCCGGGCCCGGCGGCTTGGCCGCGTGGCTGTTGCAGCGGCCGTTGCTGGTGCACGAACAGAATCGCGTGGCCGGCTTCACCAATCGCAAACTGGCCACCATGGCCCGCCGTGTGCTGACCGGTTTTGCCGATGCGCTGCCGCAGGCGGAATGGGTGGGTAACCCCGTGCGCCAGGCGATCGCCCAACTGCCGCCGCCCGCGTCGCGCATGGCGCAGCGCCAGGATCCGCCGCGGTTGCTGGTGCTGGGTGGCAGCCTGGGCGCGCGGTCATTGAACCTGGCGCTGCCGCAGGCACTGGCCCGGCTCGACCCGTCGCAGCGGCCCGAGGTGCTGCACCAGTGCGGCGCGCGCGGTATCGACGAGACCAACGCGGCCTATGCCGAAGCTGGCGTCCACGCGCAGGTGGTGCCGTTCATCGAAGACATGGCGGCCAGCTATGCCTGGGCGGATCTGGCGGTTTGCCGCGCCGGCGCGCTGACCCTGGCCGAACTGTCGGCGGCCGGGTTGGGTGCGGTGCTGGTGCCGTTTCCGCACGCGGTGGACGACCACCAGACCCGCAACGCCGACGTACTGGTGCAGGCCGGCGCCGCCGTACTGCTGCCGGAATCCGATCTGAAAGGGAACAGCTTGAACGTAGAACTTCTGGCGCAGCAACTCGCTGCGCTGCTTGGCGACCGCAGCCGGTTGCTGGCCATGGCCGAGTCAGCTCGCACGCTGGCCAAACCCGATGCCGCCGCGGTCATCGCCCGCGCCTGCCTGGAGGTGGCCGCATGAACCCGCGTCGACTCTCCGCTCAGGAAGATCTGATGAGCACGTTCCGCCGGGTGCATTTCATCGGCATCGGCGGCGTGGGCATGAGCGGCATTGCCGAGGTGCTGCACAACCTGGGTTACGCCGTTTCCGGTTCCGACCGCAACGCGTCCCCTACGGCGTTGCGGTTGCAGGAATTGGGTATCACCGTGCACATCGGACATGCGGCGGCGAACCTGGGTGATGCCGATGTGGTGGTCACGTCCAGCGCGATCCCGCAGGACAATCCCGAATTGCTGGCCGCCCGCGAGGCGCGCATCCCGCTGGTGCCGCGCGCGGAAATGCTGGGCGAGCTGATGCGTTTCCGCCGTGGCGTGGCCATCGCCGGCACCCACGGCAAGACCACCACCACCAGCCTCACCGCCAGCGTGCTGGCCGAGGCCGGCTACGACCCCACCTTCGTCATCGGCGGCCAGTTGAACGCTGCTGGCGCCAATGCGCGGCTGGGCACCGGTCAATACCTGGTGGCCGAGGCCGACGAGTCGGACGGTTCATTCCTGCTGCTGTCGCCGATCATCGCGGCGGTCACCAATATCGACGCCGATCACCTGGAAAACTACGGCGGCGACTTCGCCCTGGTGAAGAAGGCGTTCGCCGATTTCCTGCACCGGCTGCCGTTCTACGGGCTGGCCGTGTTGTGCGTGGACGACGCCGAAGTGCGTGAACTGGCCAGCCGCACCACCCGCCGGGTGATGACTTACGGCATCGACTCGCAGGACGCCGACGTGCGCGCCAGCGGGTTGCGGCAGAGCGGCTTCGAGATGCATTTCAACCTGCATCTGCCGGGTCGTGGCGAAGCCTTGCCGGTGATGCTGAACCTGCCCGGGCGCCACAACGTGCTGAACGCGTTGGCCGCGGCGGCGATCGGCTGGCAGCTCGGGGTCGAGGCGGAAGCTATCGCGCATGCGCTGGGCAAGTTCCAGGGCGTGGGTCGGCGCTTCCATCGGCGTGGCGAAATCGCGCTCGACGAGGGCTCGGTCCTGCTGGTGGACGATTACGGCCATCACCCCAGCGAGCTGGCGGCGGTGTTCGCCGCGGTGCGCGGCGGCTGGCCCGAGCGGCGGCTGGTGGTGGGTTTCCAGCCGCATCGCTACAGCCGTACGCGCGACCTGCTGGACGATTTCGCCAACGTGCTGGCCGAGGTCGACGTGCTGGTGCTGACCGATGTCTACGCTGCCGGCGAAGCGCCGATCGCCGGTGCCGATGGCCGCGCACTGGCACGTGCGGTGCGTGCGCGCGGCAAGGTCGATCCGGTGCTGGTTGATCACCCGCGCGAATTCGCCGACACCCTGCCGGCGCTGCTGCGCGATGGCGACTTGCTGCTGCTGATGGGCGCCGGCGATATCGGTGCGGTGGCGGTCGAGCTGGGGCGGGTCGGTGAGCTGAGGACACGCAAATGAGCACCATGCAACGCCATCGCATCGACAATCCCGCCGACTTCGGCCGCGTGGCCGTGGTGATGGGCGGCAGTTCCACCGAGCGCAGCGTGTCGCTGGATTCCGGCCGCAACGTGTTGGCCGCGCTGCAGGCGCGCGGCGTCGATGCGCATGCCGTCGACGGCATTCCGGCCTTGCTGGATGCGCTGCGGGCAGGCCGGTTCGACCGCGTGTTCAACATCCTGCACGGCCAGCATGGCGGTGGTGAGGACGGCGTGCTGCAGGGCGCACTGGAAGCGCTGAACGTGCCATACACCGGCTCGGGCGTGCTGGGTTCCGCCTTGTCGATGGACAAGACGCGCTCGAAGCGGGTGTGGCAGTCGCTGGGCTTGCCCACGCCGGCGTTCATGCCGTTGCCGCGCGGCGCCGACGTACAGGCCGCGGCGCGGACGATCGGTTTCCCGTTGATCGTGAAGCCGGCCTGCGAGGGCTCCAGCGTGGGCGTAAGCCGCGTGTTCGATGCCTCGCAACTGGATCAGGCGGTGGCGCTGGCGACGCAGTATCCCGGCGACCTGCTGATGGAAACGCTGATCGAAGGCGCCGAGCTGACCGTCAGCATCCTGGGTCGCGATGTGCTGCCCAGCATCCATATCGTGCCGAAGGCGCAGTTCTACGATTTCAACGCCAAATACGTGGCCGAAGACACCCAGTACCTGTGCCCGGGTCTGGACGGCGAGGCCGAAGCGTCGCTGCGCGCGCTGGCGTTGCAGGCCTTCGATGCGCTCGGTTGCAACGGCTGGGGCCGCGTCGACGTGATGCGCGATCGCCAGGGCCGCAACTGGCTGCTGGAAGTGAACACCGCGCCCGGCATGACCTCCCATTCGCTGGTACCCAAGGCCGCCGCCGCGGCCGGCATCGATTACGAAGAACTGTGCTGGCGGGTGCTGGAAACGAGTTTCGGGCCACAGGTCGCCAGCTCTTCCAAATCCCGAATCCCCCATCCCGAATCCCGTGGCACCGAAGGAGGCGCCCAGTGAAAAGCTCCGTCCGCCTGATCGCCTGGTGCCTGGCCATCGCCCTGGTGGCGCTGCCCATCGTGGGCGTGCTGCGCGGCTGGTTTGCGGCGGCGCGGTGGCCGGTGAACCATTTGACCGTGCAGGCGGAGTTCAAGCACGTGACGCCGGCGGAAGTACGCGCCGCGGTGTTGCCCGGCATCGGTCGCGGGTTTTTCGCGCTGAACCTGGACAACGTGCAGAAGGCCGTCGCCGCGCTGCCATGGGTGGAGTCGGTGGAGGCGCGCAAGCGCTGGCCCGATACCTTGTCGCTGCGCATCTACGAGCGCCAGCCGTTCGCGCGCTGGAACGACAAGCGGCTGATCAGCCGCCAGGGCCTGGTGTTCGATGCGCCCGGTGCGGGCGACCTGGTCGCGTTGCCGCATCTGCAAGGCCCGGACGATCGCCTGGCCGAGGTGGTGAGCTTCTACGCGCAGACCCAGAAAGCGTTTGGCGGCAGCGGGCTGCGCATCAACGGCGTGGCACTGAGCGAGCGCGGCAGCTGGAGCATCAGCACCGCCACCGGCGCGCGCATCGTGATCGGCGATCGCGAACAGGCGGGCCGCCGCTTGCGCCGTTTCCTGGATGTCTACCCGCAGCTGATGGCCGGTCATACCGAGCCGTTTGCCTACGCCGACCTTCGCTACACCAACGGATTCGCCGTGCGCTGGTCGCAAGCGGCCCCCGCCAACGCTGGAGGTTCGCCCCCCACCATGAACATTTCCTCATGAAACCACGCAACGACAAGCAACTCGTCGTCGGCCTCGATATCGGCACCTCGAAAGTGGTGGCGATCGTCGGCGAATACGAAATCGGCGAGCCGATCACCGTGATCGGCATCGGCACCCACGTGTCGCGCGGCATGAAGCGCGGCTCGGTGGTCGACATCGAATCCACCGTGCACTCGATCCAGCGCGCGGTGGAGGAGGCCGAGCTGATGGCCGGCTGCGATATCCGCTCGGTCTACGCCTCCATTTCCGGCAGCCACCTGGAAACCCGCAACTCGCACGGCAACGCGGCCATCCGCGACCGCGAGGTCACCGTGGGCGACCTGGAACAGGTGCTGGAAGCGGCCAGCGCGGTGGCGATCCCTGCCGACCGCAAGGTGCTCTACAAGGAATCGCAGGAATACCGCATCGACGGCCAGGACGGCATCCGCTCGCCGGTCGGCATGAGTGGCGTGCGGCTTGAGGCGAATGTGCACCTGGTCACCGGCGCGGCGGCGGCGGTGCAGAACATCACCAAGTGCATCCAGCGCTGCGGCCTGTCGGTGGACGAGCTGGTGCCCTCGGCGCTGGCCAGCGCCAAATCCGTGCTGACCGACGACGAGCGCGAGCTGGGCGTGTGCCTGGTCGACATCGGCGCCGGCACCACCGACATCGCCATCTATACCCACGGCTCGATCCGCTTCACCGCCTCGCTGCCGGTGGGCGGCGACAACGTCACCGGCGACATCGCCCAGGGCGTGCACACGCCCACCGCGCATGCCGAGGAAATCAAGATCAAGTACGCCTGCGCTTTGGCCGGGCTGGCGCACGCGGACGAAACCATCCAGGTGCCCAGCGTGGGCGATCGACCGCCGCGCCGGCTGGCGCGCCAGTCCCTCGCGCAGAGCGTGCAGGCCCGCTACGAGGAAATCTTCGAGATGGTGCAGGACCAGTTGCGCCGCTCCGGCTACGAGAACCTCGTGGCTGCCGGCGTGGTGCTCACCGGCGGCGCTTCGAAGATGGAAGGCGCGCTGGAACTGGCCGAGGAGATCTTCCACATGATGGTGCGCATCGGCGTACCGCAGGAGATCAGCGGCCTGGGCGAAGTCGTCTCCAGCCCGCTGCACGCCACCGGCGTGGGCCTGCTGCTGCACGGTTCGCGCGCCGGCGGCACCCGCGTCAGCCACCCGATGGGCGGCAGCGTGGGCGGCCTGGTCGGCAAATGGCGCAACTGGTTCACCAGGAATTTCTGAGGGGGCGCGGGACGCGCCACCGCGGGTGACGGATTCACCCACCCACCGCGAAACGGCAGGAGCCGTACTCGCGGTTACAACGACAACAACTCCACGGAGAACGGGAAATGTTTGAACTGATCGAAAAACTCGCACCCAATGCCGTCATCAAGGTCATCGGCGTGGGCGGTGGTGGCGGCAATGCCGTGGCCCACATGCTCAATGCCCACATTGAAGGCGTGGAATTCATCGTCGCCAACACCGACGCCCAGGCCATGACCAGCTGCGGCTCGCGTACGCACCTGCAACTGGGCGGCAACGTCACCAAGGGCCTCGGCGCCGGCGCCAACCCGGAAGTCGGCCGGCAGGCCGCGCTGGAGGACCGTGAACGCATCGAGGCGATGCTGGAAGGCGCCGACATGGTGTTCATCACCGCCGGCATGGGCGGCGGCACCGGCACTGGCGCTGCGCCGGTGGTGGCACAGCTGGCCAAGGAAAAGGGCATCCTCACCGTGGCCGTGGTCACCAAGCCGTTCCCGTTTGAGGGTCGCCGCCGCATGCAGGTGGCGCTGAAGGGCATCGAGGATCTGCAGCAGCACGTGGACTCGCTGATCACCGTTCCCAACGAAAAGCTGCTCAGCGTGCTGGGCCGCGAAGTCACCCTGCTGAATGCGTTCAAGGCCGCCAACGACGTGCTGCAAGGCGCCGTGCAGGGCATTGCCGACCTGATCACCGCCCCCGGCCTGATCAACGTCGACTTCGCCGACGTGCGCACCGTGATGTCGGAAATGGGCCTGGCGATGATGGGCACCGGCACCGCATGCGGCGACGACCGCGCCCAGGCAGCCGCTGAAGCGGCGATCAAGAACCCGCTGCTGGAAGACGTCAACCTCAACGGCGCCTGCGGCATCCTGGTCAACGTGACGGCCGGCCCGAACCTCACCATGCGTGAATTCGACGAAATTGGGCGGGTTATCCACGATTTTGCCAGCGAAGACGCCACCGTGGTGATCGGCACCTCGATGGACCCGGAAATGAAGGACGACGTGCGCGTCACCGTGGTCGCCACCGGCCTGAACCGCGCTGCGGCATCGCGTCAGCCGATCCGTGCGGTCGAGACCCAGCAGCAGGTGCAGATGCGTCCGCGCCCGGTGGTGCTGCGTACCGGCACCGGCAACGAAGTGGTCGATTATGCGCAGCCTGACGCGGTGGCCGGTCACAACCGTGCAGATGCTGGTGCCGCGCCGGCCCGCAACGCCGAGCCGAACATCGATTACCTCGACATTCCCGCTTTCCTGCGTCGCCAGGCCGACTGAGGTATCACATAGACTGAACAAACATACGCACAGCTTGTCCATCTCTGCATCGCCTGGCGTCGGTCGGTTGCATCCGGCGCTGTAGCGTTGCGTCGTTGCCGCGCGGACGTGATTGTCGTGCGGCGAAAGTCGGCGTGGGTTCACTGCGACAAGCGGATGGTGTGATGTCACGCCTAATCAAGCGTGTACGTCACTTACGGTCATTTCGCTCTTGCGGCGCGCTCATATGTACGGCTTCGCCGCCACCGCTCGACCCGGCTTCGTGGGTCGCTCTCTGCAGGGATGAAGGAATCATGAAGGCTTAATCAGACTGTACGGTTCGGTTTGCTTTTATCACAGGTTAAATCTGTGTTAGCATCCGCTCCCTGATTGGCTGCTACCTACACAGGTACCAACAAAAATGATCAAGCAGCGTACGCTCAAGAACATCATCCGGGCCACCGGCGTGGGTTTGCATACTGGCGACAAGGTCTACATGACCCTGCGCCCGGCCGCGCCGAATACGGGCATCGTGTTCCGCCGTACCGACCTCGAACCACCGGTGGAAATCCACGCGCGACCCGACAATGTCGGCGATACGCGCCGGTCCACCACGCTGGCCAAGGGCGACGTGCGTGTTTCCACGGTGGAACACCTGCTCTCGGCCATGGCCGGGCTGGGCATCGACAATGCCTATGTCGACCTTTCCGCACCGGAAGTGCCGGTGATGGATGGCAGCGCCGGTCCGTTCGTGTTCCTGCTGCAGTCGGCGGGCATCGAGGAACAGGCTGTCGCCAAGCGCTTCATCCGGATCAAGAAACCGATCAAGGTGCAGGAAGGCGACAAGTGGGCCAGCTTCACGCCGTTTGACGGCTTCAAGGTGGGCTTTTCGATCGACTTCAACCATCCGATCATCAGCAAGCGCACCTCGCGCGCCGAGATCGACTTCTCCACGACCTCGTTCGTGAAGGAAGTCAGCCGCGCCCGCACCTTCGGTTTCATGCGTGACATCGAGATGCTGCGCGAACACAACCTGGCGCTCGGCGCCTCGATGGACAACGCGGTGGTGCTGGACGACTACCGGGTGCTGAACGAAGACGGCCTGCGCTACGAGGACGAGTTCGTGAAGCACAAGATCCTCGATGCCATCGGCGACCTTTACCTGCTGGGCCACAGCCTGATCGGTGCCTACGACGCGCACAAATCCGGCCACGAACTCAACAACAAGCTGCTGCGCACGCTGATCGCCGACGCCTCGGCGTGGGAAGAAGTCAGCTACCAGGACGACCCGGCCACCTCGCCGATTTCCTACGCGCATCCGGCCCAGGCGATCTGACGCCACCCGGCTAACCGAAACACCCCGACGGCCCTGTCAGCCCCCTGACAGGGCCGTTTTCGCATGCGCCATGCCCGCTCGTCGGGCCGGGTCAGTTCACACTTTCGTGATCGACAAGGTGCTTGGCGGCACAAACGCGTGCTATAAAACCCCTCGGCCGCGATCGCAGACGGCCAACGGGGGGTTCCTGGCGCACAAGCCGACGAGGACGCAATGAGCGACTCGTGGCTACTCTGCCCCGGGAAAAGGGGAATCAGCGGGTTCGGCGATGGACGCCAATTCAAGGAACAGTCCCTGCAATTCGGGGTCTGTCATGGACGCGGCGGCGGCCCGAAGATGGGCGGCGGCGGCAGGCGAAAGCGGTTTTGATCGGGACGGCTCGGTAGGGGCCGGCGGTTGGGGGACCACTTTCACGGTAATCGCACTGGCGTTGGTGCCAATGGCATCGGCGGCGGCCAGGATCTGCGTCTGCATCAATCGCAGACGTGCCGCCCAGGCTGGTGAGGTTGCCAGGAAGACAAGGCGTCCGTAGCGCACATTGGCGAAACGTATTTCGTCGCGCAACGGCAAGGGCAATGTCTGACGCAATGCGCGATCGAGCGCTTCCAGCGCGCCGGCCTTTCGGGCCAGGGCCGCGAAGGAGCCGCAATCGACCAGGGCTTTCGGGCCGTGGCCGTGGCGGCGCGAAGCGGGGTTGGCGTGCTGCGTCACGGCGGGATTCGACTTGGGAAACTCATGCAAATCATACTCGTCTCACGTCATCGAAAGTTGCCACGCACGCTCGATCTTTCCCGGCGCTGGCTGCGCTGGAAGCTCTATGCGGCCGCGGGATTCGTGCTGCTTGGCTGCGTTGGCGTGGGGGCCGCGCTGGCACTGACCATCGCCAGTCCGCAGGACCGCACATTGGCGCACATCCACGAATTGCAGCAGCAGATCCAGCAACAGGATGCGCAATTGAGCGGGGTCCGCCAGGACGCCGAGCGCGGACTGGACGCGCTGGCGCTGAAACTCGGCCAGCTGCAGGCGCAATCGACCCGCCTCAATGCGCTGGGCGTGCGGCTGGCCCAGGTCGGCAAGCTCGATGACGGCGAGTTCAGTTTCGACCAGCCACCCCCGGTGGGCGGCATCGAGGAAGCCGGCGAGACAGGCTATGCGCTGCCGCCGGTGCTGGAAGCCAGCATCGACCAGCTCGCCGGACAGTTCGACAGCCAGCAGGCGCAGTTGTCCGCGCTGCAAAGCCTGTTGCTGGACGCGCGCATCGAATCAAGCCTGAAACCCACGGGCATGCCTGTGCAGGGCTATATCTCGTCGTATTTCGGCACGCGCCCCGACCCCTTCGACGGCCACATGGCGCGCCATACCGGGATTGATATCGCGGTGCCCAAGGGCACGCCCGTGCACGCCGTGGCCGCGGGCATGGTGACGTTCACCGGCGTGCGTCGCGGCTATGGCAAGGTGGTCGAGATCGACCACGGCAACGGCTACATGACGCGCTACGCGCACAACAGCACCTTGCTGGCGCATCCGGGCCAGCGCGTACGCGTGGGTCAGGTGATCTCGGATGCGGGTTCGACCGGGCGTTCGACCGGGTCGCATCTGCATTTCGAAGTGTGGCGCGGTGGTCGGGTGGTCAACCCGCTCACCTACGTGCGCAGCCATCGCTGAATAGCTCCCGCTATCCCCCTCGTGATGGCTCGGCCGAGGCCGATGGCCGTCACCATGGCGTATCGCCCTTGAATACCGGCGCTGCGACCGCCATTCCGAATCACCACATTCCCGATCGCCCTCGGGGTGTGTAGTAATATGCCCGATTGGCCTGCGCCAGTCGGCGGGCATCCCGTTTATCTACCCGGAAGATCGATGTTCAATCGTGCCTTGACGAGCCTGTTTGGTAGCCGCAACGAGCGCGTGCTGCGTCAGCTTTCCCGATCCGTCGCCCGCATCAACGCGTTGGAACCCGAGTTCGAGAAACTCAGCGACGAAGCACTGCGCGGCAAGACTGAGGAATTCAAGCAGCGCGTCGCCGGGGGCGAGTCGCTGGACAAGCTGCTGCCCGAGGCCTTCGCCGTGGTGCGCGAGGCGGCCAAGCGCGTGCTGGGCATGCGCCATTACGACGTGCAGATGATCGGCGGCATCGTGCTGCATCAGGGCAAGATCGCCGAAATGCGTACCGGTGAAGGCAAGACCCTGGTCGGTACGCTGCCGGTCTACCTCAATGCGCTCGAGGGCAAGGGCGTGCACGTGGTCACCGTCAACGATTACCTGGCGCGGCGCGACTCGGCCCAGATGGGTCAGTTGTACGGCTTCCTGGGCCTGGAGGTGGGCGTGGTGTATCCGGGCATGGATCACGCCGACAAGAATGCGGCGTACGCCGCCGACATCACCTACGGCACCAACAACGAATTCGGCTTCGACTACCTGCGCGACAACATGGCGCTCAGCAAGGAGCAGCGCTACCAGCGCAGCCTGAATTACGCGATCGTCGACGAGGTCGACTCGATCCTGATCGATGAAGCGCGCACGCCGCTGATCATCTCCGGCCCGGCCGAGGATTCCCCGCAGCTGTACATCGCGCTGAACAAGATCGTGCCGCAGATGATCCGCCAGACCGAGGAAGACGGCAGCGGCGATTACTGGGTCGACGAAAAGCAGAAGCAGGTGCACCTGTCCGAAGAGGGCATGCAGCACGCCGATGAGCTGTTGCGCGCCGCCGGTGTGATCGACCAGGACAGCGGCCTGTACGACTCCAAGAACCTGGCGGTGGTGCATCACCTCAACGCCGCGCTGCGCGCCAACGGCATCTACCAGCGCGACGTCGATTACATCGTGCGCGATGGCGAAGTGGTGATCGTGGACGAGTTCACCGGCCGCACCCTGACCGGCCGGCGCTGGTCCGACGGCCTGCACCAGGCGGTCGAGGCGAAGGAAGGTGTGCCGATCCAGCGCGAGAACCAGACCCTGGCCACGGTGACGTTCCAGAACCTGTTCCGCATGTACAAGAAGCTGGCCGGCATGACCGGCACGGCCGACACCGAGGCGTTCGAGTTCCAGAGCATCTACGGCCTGGAGGTGGTGGTGATCCCCACCCACAAGCCGATGATCCGCAAGGACAACCCGGACATGATCTTCCTGTCGCAGACACCGAAGTACAACTCGGTGATCGAGGACATCAAGGCCTGCCACAAGCGCGGCCAGCCGGTGCTGGTGGGTACCACGTCGATCGAGGTGTCCGAGCTGCTTTCCGGGTTGTTGAACAAGGCCGGCGTGGCGCACGAGGTGCTGAACGCCAAGCAGCACGAGCGCGAAGCGCAAATCGTGGCCCAGGCGGGTGCGCCGGGGCAGGTCACCATCGCCACCAACATGGCCGGCCGCGGTACCGATATCGTGCTGGGCGGCAGCCTGGAGGTGGCGCTGGCCGCGCTGCCCGAAGGCGCCAGCGAGGTCGATCGTGCCCGCGTCAAGGCCGAATGGAAGAAGCTGCACGACCAGGTCCTGGCCTCCGGCGGCCTGCACATCATCGGTACCGAGCGGCACGAATCGCGGCGTATCGACAACCAGCTGCGCGGCCGCTCCGGTCGCCAGGGCGACCCGGGCTCCTCGCGCTTCTACCTGTCGCTGGAAGACAACCTGCTGCGCATCTTTGGCGGCGAAGGCCTGGTGCGCTGGATGAAGCGCTTCGGCATGAAGGACGACGACTCGCTGGAAGATCGCATGATCAGCCGGCAGATCGAGAAGGCGCAGCGCAAGGTCGAGCAGCACAACTTCGACATCCGCAAGCACTTGCTGGAGTTCGATGACGTCGCCAACGACCAGCGCAAGGTGATCTACCGCCAGCGCGACGAATTGCTCGAAGGCGAGGAAGTGGCCGCTACCGTGGCCGACATCCGCGAGGATGTCGTGGGCAACATCGTGCGCACCCACGTGCCGCCCGAGAGCATCGACGAGCAGTGGGACGTTCCCGCGCTCAACCGTGAGCTCGAGGGCCAGTTCGGTCTGTCGCTCGACCTCGTTCACTGGGTGGAACAGCAGGCGGAAGTGGACGCGGACGCCATCCTGGCGCACGTACGCGAGGCGCTCGACACCTTGTTCGTGGCCAAGGAAGCGCAGATCGGCGCGGAAACCATGCGTCAGCTGGAAAAGCACATCATGCTGACGGTGGTCGACAACGCCTGGAAGGACCACCTGGCCAACATGGATTACCTGCGCCAGGGCATCTACCTGGTCGGCTACGCGCAGCAGGATCCGAAGCAGGCGTTCAAGAGCGAGGCGTTCAAGCTCTTCTCCGAGATGCTCAACCGGATCAAGACCGAAGTGGTGCAGATGCTGGCGCGCATCCGCATTCGCAGCGAGGAGGAGGTGGCCGCGATGGAGGCCGAGCAGCAACGTCTCGCCGAGCGCATGCAGAAGCAGATGCTCGCCAGCGGTGGCGGTGCGCCGGGCGAATCCCCGTTGCCCGCCGGCGGTGGATCCATGCGGCCGGTCACGGGCGAAAAAGTCGGGCGCAACGACCAGTGCCCGTGCGGCTCGGGCAAGAAGTACAAGCACTGCCATGGCCAGCTGTCCTGACCATGTCGGGTGATTGAAAGAGAAAGGCGGCCCGCGTGGCCGCCTTTTTTTACGCCCGGCGCGCGGTGAACATCGACGATTCCAGCGTGAAATCGAGCGTCGCCCGGATACGGTAGTAACGCTGCACTTCCATCGGCGCATCCGCCAACAGATGGCGGATGGCCGCTTCCAGTACCGGCGGCGTACGCATGCGCGCGACCCAGCTCGCGAACTCGATTTCCAGCGGCCAGGTCTGTTCGGCGGTCAACTCGAAACCTGCACGCTGCAACATCGCCTGCCATTCGGCGGGGCTGTAGTCGCGAACATGCGAGGTGTCGCGCAGCAGCTCCAGCGCCTGCAGATGCGTGTCCAGCAGCGTCGCGTGGGGCCCTTGCGGGCCCACCACGTCGATGAAGCACAGGTGCCCACCCGGCTTGAGCACCCGGGCCGCTTCGCGCAGCGCGGCGGCCGGATCACTCCAGTGATGGGCGCTGTAGCGACTGACGACGAGGTCGAACGCGTGGGCCTCGAACGGCAATTGTTCCGCGGGGCCCTGCTCGGTGCGCACCGACGACAACCCGCGTTGCGCCGCCGCGTCGCGCACCACCGCAAGCATGTCGCGCGAGAGGTCGTAGGCCACCACCTCGCCCACATGAGGCGCCATCGCAAAACTGGCGTGGCCCGCGCCACAGCCCATGTCCAGTACGCGCGCGTCGGTCGGCAGCGTCGCCGCGAGTGCCGCCAGGTGCTGCAAATCCTGCCCGCGCGCGTGTACGGCGCTTTCCAGGTAGGCCTGTGCGCGCGAACCGAATTGCCGGTCGACCTTGTCGTGATGTTCCATGGCCATCGCTCATGTTGCGGAGCGGCAAAGCTAGCACGCGATGCGAGGCGCGTGCGCCGGTCGATGCGCCGCGTTCTGGGGTGGTCGAATGGTTACAGCCGATGCCGCGCAACAGGTGGTGCGATCGACTTAGTCGCCGCCGCCGGGCGGACGCACGCGATGGGGTTCCGCGTCGACCGTGATGTACTGGAGCTCTTCCGCATCCAGTCGCAGCGCGGTGAGCTTTCCGCCCCAGACGCAGCCGGTATCGATGGCGTGGACGCCAAAGCCGGCGAAACGATCCAGCGCCGACCAGTGGCCGCAGACGATGCGCGTATCGCGCCGGCGCATGCCGGGGACTTCGAACCAGGGATACAGGCCAGGCTTCTGCGTGCCGGGTACGCCCTTGGCATCGAAATCGATGCGGCCGTTGACGTCGCAATAGCGCATGCGGGTCAGCGTATTGATGGTGGCGCGCTGGCGATCCATACCCTGCAGGCGGTTGGACCAGACGGCGGGCCGGTTGCCGAACAGGTTGCGCAGCAGTCGCGGATGGCGTGGGCTGGAAAGCTCGCGTTCCACGTCCTGCGCTGCGCGTTGTGCCTGGCGCAAGGTCCAGCTCGGCGCCAGGCCGGCGTGGATCATGGTCCAGTTGAGCTTCTCGTCGTGGTGCAGCAGCTTCTGCGAGCGCATCCACTCGAACAGCACCGGTGCGTCGTGGGCAAACAGGACTTCGCGCAATTCGGGATTCACCCGCGCCTGCGCCTCGGGCCTGCGCTGGGCGATCGCCAGCAGGCTCAGGTCGTGATTGCCCAGCGTGACCACGCTGGATTCGCGCAAGCCGTGAATCAGCCGCAATGTCTCCAGCGACTGCCCACCACGGTTGACCAGGTCGCCGCAGAACCACAGCTCGTCCTGCGCCGTATCGAAACGCAGCTTCTCCAGCAGCCGTTGCAACTCGGGGTAGCAACCCTGCACGTCGCCGATGGCGTAGGTGGCCATGTCAGAACGCGTCCATCAATGCAGCGTACGCGGAATGGACAGGGTGAAGGTGGGAATGGGCGCGTCGAACTCGGTGCCGTCGTCGGCCAGCATCTGGTAGCTGCCGCCCATCGTGCCCACCGAGGTTTCCAGCACCGCGCCGGAGGTGTATTCGAAGGCGTCGCCGGGGCGCATCCACGGTTGCTCGCCGACCACGCCGTCACCGCGCACTTCGTCGACCTTGCCGTTTGCGTCGGTGATCATCCAGTGCCGCGTGAGTAGTCGAGCGGGCACGTCGCCGGCGTTGCGCAGCGTGATGGTGTAGGCGAAAACGTAGCGGTTGTCGCCGGGTTTGGATTGATCGGGGACGAAACGTGTTTCGACCTGCACATCGATCGTGTAGGAAGATTTCTCAGTCATGTCCGGATTGTAGGGCTTGTCGCCACGCGTGGGGCACGGCGCGTGGCGCAATTGCACGTGAGGATGCGGGAACGGTCACTGGCCGCCGTAGATTTTCGCCAGCCGCACGAAATCTCCGGGCGCGAGCGTTTCGGCGCGGGCACCTGGCTCGACGCCGGCACGACGGATGGCGTCGGTATCCATCAACTGCTTGAGTGCATTGTTGAGGGTTTTGCGCCGTTGCGCGAAGGCCGCCTTGACCACGGTGTAGACGTCACCCGCATCGGCATCGTGGCGATCCTGCGGCGCCAGCGGCACCAGCCGCACCACCGCCGATTCCACCTTGGGCGGTGGCCGGAAGGCTTCGGGCGGCACGGTGAACAGCGGCTCCACGCGACAGGCCAGTTGCAGCATTACCGACAGGCGGCCGTAGACCTTGCTGCCGGGTTCGGCGGCCATCCGTTCGACCACTTCCTTCTGCAGCATGAAGTGCATGTCCGCGATCGCGCCGGAGTGCTCGACGCAATGGAACAGGATCGGGCTGGAGATGTAGTACGGCAGGTTGCCGGCGATGCGCAGCCGGTCGATGCCATGGCGCTGCGCCAGTGCGGTGAAATCGACCTTCAGGACATCGGCGTGGATGATCTGCAGCTCGCCGACGCTGGCCGCGCGCGCCTGCAGCGCCGGGATCAGGTCGGTGTCCAGTTCGATGGCGGTGAGTTTGCCGGCCGCTGCCAGCAGTGGCAGCGTCAGCGCGCCTTCGCCAGGCCCGATCTCCAGCACGAAGTCGGTGGCGCGTGGCGCCATCGCGCTGACGATGCGGTCGATGTAGCGGCTGTCGTGCAGGAAGTGCTGGCCGAAGCTTTTCTTGGGGCGCGCGTTCACTGGGTCGTTCCCCGCAGGATTGGCCTCTCGCCGGGCTCCCCGTCACCGAGGGACGAGGAGGGCTGCGTGGAGCCACGTGCCACGAGGTCCAGTGCCATGTTGGCGGCGGCGATCAGGCTGGATGGGTCGGCGCGGCCGCTACCGGCCAGGTCCAGCGCGGTGCCGTGATCGACCGAGGTGCGGATGAACGGCAGCCCGAGCGTGAGGTTGACGGTGCGGTCGAACGCCTCGCTTTTCAGTACCGGCAGCGCCTGGTCGTGGTACATCGCCAGCACGGCGTCGTAGCGGGGACGCATGGTCGGCACGAAGGCGGTATCGGCGGGGAGCGGTCCCAGCAACTGCATGCCCTCGGCGCGTAACTGGTCCAGCACGGGAATCACGGTGTCGATTTCCTCGCGCCCCATATGCCCGCCTTCGCCCGCATGCGGGTTGATGCCCAGCACGGCGATACGGGGATGCGGCAAGCCGAACTTCACGCGCAACTCGGCATGCACGATGCGCAATACGCGGGTCAGCAACGGGGCGGTGATCGCGTCCGCGACCGCGCGCAGCGGCAGATGGGTCGTTGCCAGCGCCACCCGCAGCTCGGGGCTGGCCAGCATCATCACCACATCGGCCTGCGCCCGTTCGGCGAAGAACTCGGTGTGTCCGCTGAAGGGGATACCCGCTTCGTTGATCGATGATTTCTGCAGCGGTGCGGTGACCACGGCGGCATAGCTTCCCGCCATGCAGCCGTCGGCGGCGATGGCGAGGGTGGTCAGCACATGCCCGGCGTTGCGGGGATCGGGCTGACCCGGGATTTCTTCCGTCTCCAGCGGCACGTGCCGAACGCGGAGAGTACCCGCCGCACGGTCGGCGGGGGCGCTGCCGTCGTCGTCGATCAATTCGATCGCCACGCCGCATCGTGCGGCCGCGCGTTGCAGCAGGGCGCGATCGGTGATCGCCACCAGCGTGGCGGCCAGCGGCGTGGCCGCCAACCGGATCAGCAGTTCGGGGCCGACGCCCGCGGGTTCGCCCGCGGTGAGGGCGAGCCGTGGCAGGGACATCGGCATGCTGCGGGTATTACGAGGAAGCGCTGTCGGTGTCGGCGTCGCGCAACTCGGGCACGACGACGTGCACGTAGGCATTGGAGCGGATATCGCGCAGATAGTCGTCGTAGGCCTGCTCGGCCTTGCGGTTGCCGATGGCCTGGCGGGCCTCGTTGCGCTCGAGTTCGACGGTCTGGTCGCTCTGGCGCGTGCCAAGACGCTCCAGGATGTGCCAGCCCGCTTCGCTCTGGAACGGTTGGGACACTTCACCGTCTTTCAGGCTGCCCAGCTGCGCGGCAATGGTCGCGCCCCAGGCCTTCTGCGGGAACCAGTCCATGTCGCCGCCGGCATTGGCGGTGGTGTCGTCGTCGGAATCTTCCTTCGCCAGCTTGGCGAAGTCCTCATGCTTGTTGACGATGCGGTCGTACAGATCGCGGGCTTTCTGCTCGGCCTGGGCCGGCGTCATCAGTTCGCTGGGCTTGATCAGGATCTGTCGTGCGTGGAACTCGGTGACGATCTGCTTGCTCGGCTCGCGTTGACCGATCAGCTTGAGGATGTGGAAGCCGGTGGGGCCTCGCAGTGCATTGCTGACGTCGCCGGGCTTCATGGGCGCCAGCGTTTCGGCGAATGCAGGCGGGATCTCGTCGAGCTTGCGCCAGCCCAGGTCGCCGCCATCGAGCGCATCGGGGGCATCGGAGTAGCGGATCGCCGCGGCGTTGAAATCCATCCCGCCCTTGATGGCATCGAGCGCCTGCTGCGCTTTCTGCGCGCTGGCCTGGATGGCCGCCGCGTCGGCGCCGCCGGGGATGCTGATCTGGATGTGGGCCAGATGGACTTCACCGGCCTTGTAGGTGGGGCTGCTCAGCAGGTTGTTGATCTCGCTGTCGGTGACCGTGACCGCACTCTGCACCACGCTCTGGCGCAGGCGCTGCACCATCAGCTGATCGCTCAGCTGGCTGCGGAAAGCTGCATAGCTGTCGCCGCTGCGCTCCACTTCCATGCGCAGTTGTTCCGGCGTGATCCTGTTCTGCGCTGCCACGGCGGCAACGGCCTGGTCGACGTCGGCATCGGATACGCGGATGCCCTGCTCGTGTGCCTTCGCGATCTGCAGTTTCATCAGTACCAGGCGATTCAACACCTGTTTCTGCAGAACTTGCTGCGGCGGCAGTTGTTCGGGATGGGCCGCGTACTGCTGCTGTACCGAGGCCACGGCCTGGTCCAGCTCGCTCTGCAGGACCACATCCTCGTCCACCACCGCCACGATGCGATCCAGCGGCTGGCTGGCCGGTGCAGCAGGCGCCAGCAACTGGGCATGGGCCGGGAGCGCGATCGCCAGGGCGAGCAGCAGGGAGGCGAGGAGTTGCTTCATCGATGAAAGCCCGCGTAATGCGATTATTGATAGCCGAGAATATCACGCTGCAAGAGCGAGTCGATCTGATGGCCGGATGAGCCGAGGCCCTTGAAGACGATTTCGAACATGATCGCGTTGTCGCGCTGGTTGCCGCTGCCGGCAGGGAGGCCGTAACCGCTCTGCTTCACGTAATTGCGTTCAACCAGCCGCAACGCCACGCAGCAGCTGTCGTACTGCACGCCGGCCGCGGCTTCCACCGAATGGCCATCGGGCACCGACCACGCCACCGCGCCCACCAGCCGCCAGCGGTCGGAGAGTGGGTAGACCCCCGAAACGCCATATTGTTCCAGCAGGTTGCGGCGATAGTGGTAGGACACGTTGAGGATGCCGTCGTCGCCCACGCGGCGCTGCAACTCAAACGAGCCCATTTCGGTCATCCGGGTATTCGGGCTCCATTGGTAGCTGCTGTTCAACCGCCAGCGGTCGCTCAGCTGCAGGCCGAACTGGGCCACGTAGGCCGAGTGCACCCAGTCGTTTCCGACCACACGCTGCGGCGAGAAATAGTGGATCTGCCCCAGGCTGACCGACATCCGCTCCACGCCGTTCTCGTCCAGCAGCCGGCTGGTCAGTGCAGCGGTGAGGTTGTTGGCGTCCATCTGCCGGTCGGCGCCCGAAAACTGGTTCGGCGAAAACAGCTGCCAATAGTCGAACGACATCAGCCGGGTGTCGAACACCGGCAGGTTGTTCTGGTTGCGGTAGGGCACGTACAGGTAATACAGCCGCGGTTCCAGCGTCTGGGTGTAGCTGCTGCCAAACAGCGACGTGCTGCGATCGAACGCCAGCCCGCTGTCGACGCTAACGATCGGCAGGGCACGGGTGGGCGATTGCTCGGTGAACTGCGAAACCCCGCCCGCGCCCAGAAGGGCTCCGCGTGAGCCGCCGTATTTCTGGAAGTCGCCGTCAAGCTGGTAGGCGGTATACCGGTACGCCACCTTCGGTCGTACGAACCATGCGGGTGTGCCGAAATAGGCGGCCAGGTAGGGGTACAGATCCTCGCGCTCGCCCTCGATGTAGCCGGGCTTGCGGAACGCGACGGCTTGCGTATCCATGCCGAATTCAAGCCATGGCGTCAGCGGCACATCCATCGAAAAGGTTGCGTAGGGAAGTTGCCGGTACTGCAGCGACGCGTCGGTCACGAACGGGTTTACGTTCTGATAGACGGTGGCGCCCACGGCCGCACTCCACCACTTTCCCGCTCCGCGCACGGCCACGTTGGAGCTGAGCGTGCGCACCACGGCGCCCGTGGTCGCCAGGTCTTCGCCGTAATCGTAGTAGTAGCCGCTGTCCGAGGCCCGGTTGATCGAGCTGATCAGATTCCAGCTCCCCCACAGCCTGGTGACGTTGCTGAAGTTGACCAGGTAACGTTCCGTGTCCTTGGTATCTTCCAGGCCAACCCGCTCACCGCGATCGTCCGGCACGTACTGCACGTTGAACTGGCCGCGGGTGCGCGGGAACAGATACCGGAATTCACCGCCCAGCATCGGGCCGCGCGCGGTGTAGATGCGCGGGTCCAGGGTGGCGTCGTAGTTCGGCGCCAGGTTCAGGTAATACGGCGTGCTCAGCTCGAAGCCGCCGCGGCTGCTTTTGCCGAAGACCGGGTACAGGAAGCCGCTCTTGCGCTGGTCGTTCACCGGAAAGGAAATGTACGGCAGGTACAGGAACGGCACCTTGCCCAGGCGCATGGTGGCGTTGCGCGCCACACCCACGCCGGTGGTCTTGTCGATGGCGATCGATTTGGCGCGGAATTCCCACACGTGGTGGCCCACGTCGCAGGTGGAATAGGTGGCGCGGGTATAGCGGGTGCGCTGGGCGTCGAACATCTGGCCCTGCTCGGCGACGCCGTTGCCGCGTGCGTCCAGCATCTGATAGCTCACGTCATGGGCGATGCCGTGGCTGGCGTTGGTGTTGCCCTGCATGTGGCTGGCCGACAGCAGCTGGCCGGCTTCCTGGTAGCGCACGTTGCCGCGGGCGTCGTAGTCGGTGCTGACGTTGTTGTAATCGAGGCTGTCGGCCTGCAGCTTCTGGTCGGCGCGGTCGAGTTTCACGTCGCCGGAAAGGTGGTAGACCGACTGGTCGGAGCTGTCCACGTGCTGCGCCAGCACGCTGGTGGGGCTGGTTTCGCGTAGGCTCGGGTCACGGCTCAGCGTGGGGTCGTAGAAATCGAGCATCGCGTTGGGCCGGCACATCGCGTAGCTGGGCGGCTTGGGCGGGCAATGGAAGGTGCCCAGCGGACATGCCGTATCCGTGTCTTCCGGGGTGGTGCGGCCCGGCTGCGCGGTTTCCGCCTTGGCCTGATGGCCGATCAGGGCGAGTGCGGCGGCAACGGCCAGCAGGCGTCGTGGGGGTAGCTTGCGCGTCACAATGGGATTCTGCCGACTTCGAAGGCTCGTTAAGCTAGCAGAAAGACCCCATGTACGGCAGGCGGGTACTTCCGAAACCGAGCGAGGATTCAGCATGGCCGAGCAGAAAATCACCAAGTCGGACGCCGAATGGCGGGCGCAATTGAGCCCCGAGCAATATGCCACCTGTCGCTGTTCGGCGACCGAGGCGCCGTTCAGTGGCAAATTCTATGAGCATGATGCCGCGGGCACCTATGTTTGCGCGGCTTGCCAGGCCGAGCTGTTCGGTTCGGACAGCAAGTTCCGGTCCGGCTGCGGCTGGCCCAGCTATTTCCAGCCGATCGCGCCGACGGCGGTGGCCGAGCTGGACGACGACAGTCACGGCATGCACCGCACCGAAGTCGTGTGCGCGCGCTGCGATTCGCATCTGGGCCATGTTTTCCCCGATGGCCCGCCGCCGACCGGGCTGCGCTACTGCATCAACTCGATGGCGCTGGATTTCAAGCCGGTCTGATGGCCGAAGGCCTCGGCGGTTCCCGTCACGCCATCAGCGCGCCGACATGGGCGCTGACGCTGGCGGCCAGGGCGCCGAGGTCGTAGCCGCCTTCCAGCGTGGAGACCAGCCGCCCGCCGGCATGGCGCCGGGCCAGCGCCTGCAGTTGATCGGTGATCCAGGCGTAGTCTTCCTGGCCCAGCCGGAGGTCGGCCAGCGGGTCCTGCCGGTGCGCGTCGAAACCCGCCGACACCAGCACCAGTTGTGGCTTGAATGCGTGCAGCCGTGGCAGCAGCCGGTGCGTCCACAGCTCGCGGAACTCCAGCGAGCCGGCACCGGGCGACAGCGTGCCGTTGACGATATTGCCCACCCCGCATTCGTCCTCGGCACCGCTGGAGGGATACAGCGGTGACTGATGGCTGGACAGGAACAGCACGCGCGGTTCGCGCTCGAAGATGGCCTGGGTGCCGTTGCCGTGGTGGACGTCGAAGTCGGCGATCGCCACCCGCTTCAAGCCGTGCACGGCCAACGCCTGGGCCGCGCCCACGGCCAGGTTGTTGAACAGGCAAAACCCCATCGCCTCATCGCGGGTGGCATGGTGGCCCGGCGGACGCACTGCGCAGAACGCAGCCTCGCACTGCCCGCCGATCACCGCATCGACCGCCGCCGCCACGGCACCGGCCGCGCGCAGTGCCGCCTCGACCGAGCCGGGGCCGATCCAGGTGTCTTCATCCAGGGCATGCAACTCGCTGTCGCCGGCATGGGCCAGGATGCGGTCGACGTGAGTGGCGCTGTGCACGCGCAACAACTGTTCGCGGCTGGCGCGCGGCGCCTCGATGCGGTCGAGTGCCGCGAAGCGGTCGTGATCCAGCGCCTGCAGCACGGCGCGCAGGCGGGCCGGGCGTTCGGCGTGATCGAGGCCGCCAGCGTGCTGCAGACAATCGGCGTGGGTGTAGAGCCGCATCATCCGGCGGTCTATTCCGCGGCGGGTTTGGGCTTCCGCCGGCGTTCGTGCTGCCACAGCACTTCGCCGTGACCGCTGGCGCGCGCCAGCACGCGGCAGATCACGAACAGCAGGTCGGACAGCCGGTTCAGATAGCGCTGCGGCTGCGCGCGGATGTCTTCCGCGCGTGCCAGTGCCACCACTTCGCGTTCGGCGCGGCGGCAGACCGTGCGCGCCAGGTGGCCGCAGGCGGCCGCCATGCCGCCGCCCGGCAGGATGAATTCCTTCAATGGCGGCAGCGGTTCGTTGAGGTCGTCGAGGGTCGATTCCAGCCGCGCGATATCGCTGTCCTGCACCGTGGCCATGCCGGGAATGCACAGCTCGCCGCCCAGGTCGAACAGGTCGTGCTGCACCTGGGTCAGGACCTCGCGCACTTCATCCGGCACGCCATCGGTGGCCAGCACCATGCCGATCGTGCTGTTGAGCTCGTCGACGGTGCCGTAGGCGGTGACGCGCAGCGAATCCTTGCCCACCCGCGAGCCATCGCCCAGCCCGGTGCTGCCGTCATCGCCGGTCCGGGTGTAGATCCGCGACAGCCGGTTGCCCATCGCCGATCAGCGGGACGAGTGAGCCGCGCCGCTCAGTGCGCGCGACACCTGCGTCGCCAGCACATGCAGCACGGCGCCGATGCCCACGTACAAGGCCGTGGTCTGCAGGAATGGCAGGTACCAGTCCGCCATGTTGGCCGACCACGCCGCCATGCTGCGGGGCAGCGGCACGCTGTCGCTCAGCCAGTAGAAGCTGCCGTTGGACAACAGATAGCAGACGGCCCAGCTCGCCAGAAAGGCCACCGCGGCCATGCCCAGCGTCTGCAACCGCAGGCCCACCTGGTAACGCGCCAGCAGGCTGCCGCCCATCCACAGGCTGAAGTAGGCGGGCAGCAGGGCGAGGTACGCCGGCGATACGCAGTAATGACTCCAGAAATCCAGGCCCTGGCCGGAAATCACCAGGTAATCGATCAGCACCGCTTCGGCCATCAACAGCGGGAACGCCCAGCGGCCCGCCCCGCGCAGCCAGAAGCCGGCCAGGAAGAAGATGCCCCACGACGCGTCCGGCAGCGCATCGAAGTGATGCAGGATCGAGTGGTGCATGCGGGTGGCGGCCATCACCACGGCGAGAGCCACGAAAATGCCCAGGCGCTGGGTTGATGTCTTGGGCATGCGGAGGCTCCATGTGCGGCGGTGAGAGATGCGCAGTTTAGCCCAATGTGGCCGCGACGAGAGCCGCGGGTATCATCGGCGGATGAACGCACCGCTGCCTTTCCCCCACTCGAACTCCGGCGTGCTGATCGTGGGCGGCGGCCTGGTCGGCGCCAGCCTGGCCATCGCGCTGGATGCGGCCGGCATCGTCGCCACCCTGGTGGAAACCGCCGCACCGCGCGCCGACCAGCAGCCCAGCTACGACGAGCGCAACCTGGCGCTGGCGCGCGCCACCGTCAACGGCCTGGAGGCCATCGGCGTATGGCGCCATGCCGCCGCGCGCGCCACGCCGATCCGGCATATCCATGTGAGCCGCGCGGGCGAGTTCGGCAGCGCGCGCATCGACGCGGCGCGGCATGACGTGGACGCGCTGGGCTGGACCTTGCCCGCGCGCGAACTGGGCGCCGCGCTGTTGCGGCGGCTGGACGAATGCACCCATCTCACGCGCCTTGCGCCCGCCACCTTGCAGACCCTGCAGCCGCTGGAGAATGGCTGGCGTGCCGGTATCGCCACCGCCGATGGCGTGCGTCACGTCGATGCGGCGCTGCTGGTGGGCGCTGATGGCAGCGAATCGTTCGTGCGCACGCAACTGGGCATCGATGCGGAACGGCACGACTACCAACAGACCCTGTTTGTCAGCACCGTCACACCGGAGCGCGACCACGCCGGCCGCGCCTACGAGCGCTTCGCCGATGACGGCCCGGTGGCGCTGCTGCCGCTGGCCGAGCGTCGCTGCGGATTGGTGCTTACCGTGCCTGCCGCGCAGGCCGAGGCGGTGGCGACGATGGACGACGAGCACTTCATCGCGCTGGCGCAGCAGCGTTTTGGCTGGCGGCTGGGTCGCCTGAGCCGGCCGGGCCGGCGGCATCCCTATGCCATCCACCGCATTGCCGCACAGCAGGTGATCGGCCCGCGCGCGGTACTGGTTGGCAACGCGGCGCAAACTATCCATCCGATCGGCGCGCAGGGCTTCAACCTCGGCCTGCGCGATGCGCTGACGCTGTCCGAGTTGCTGGCCAGCGCCAGCGATCCGGGCGCCGCCGACCTGCTGCGAGGCTATGCGGCGCGGCGTGCGGCGGATCGCGAAGGCACCATGGCCATGAGCCATGGCTTGGTGCAGCTTGCCTGCCTGCCGCAGCCTTTGCTGGGCCCGCTGCGCTCGCTGGCGTTGCTGGCCTGCGATCGGGTGCCGCCCTTGCAACGCGCGCTGGCGCGGCGCGGCATGGGCTTTCGCGGCGAGCCGCCGCTGGCCGTGCTGGAGCGCTTGCCATGAACCGTCCCTTGCGGGAAATGCCGCGCCGGCGCGCTGCGATGCCTGACGTGGCTGTGGTCGGTGGCGGCATGGTTGGCGCCGCCACCGCGCTGGCGCTGGCGCGCGCGGGCTTCGACACAGTGATGCTGGAAGCGCGTGCGCCGACGCCGTGGCAGTCGCAGGACGAGGTGGATCTGCGCGTGGTCGGGCTGGCGCCCTCGTCGATCGCGCTGCTGGACGATCTCGGCGTCTGGCCGTCCATTCGCGACGCGCGTGCGTCCGCCTATGCGCACATGCACGTATGGGACGCGGCCAGCGGCGCGGCGATCGATTTCGATGCGGCGGCCGAAGGTCGGCGCGAACTGGGCTTCATTGTCGAGAACAATCTGGTGCAGTGGGCGCTGTGGCAGGCGCTGGAAGCCGCCGGCGTCCGGCGGCGGTGTCCGTCGGCGGTGCACGGTTTCGAGGCGCGCGAGGATCACGTCCGGCTGCAACTGGACGACGGCGAAACGTTGTCGGCGGCGTTGCTGGTGGCGGCCGACGGCAGTTCATCACCCTTGCGCCAGCTGGCGGGCATCGGCACGCGTGGTCGTGATTACGCGCAGCGCGCGGTGGTGGCCCACGTGCATACCGAGCGTCCTCACGAAAGCACCGCATGGCAGCGTTTCCTGCCCGATGGTCCGCTGGCCTTGCTGCCGCTGGCCGATGGCCGCAGCTCGCTGGTGTGGTCGCTGCCCGAGGAGCAGGCGCAACAGGTACTGGCGCTGGACGATGCCGCCTTCCGCGACGCCTTGGGCGTGGCCAGCGATTTCCGGTTGGGCTGCGTCACCGGTACCACGCCGCGCGCCTCGTTTCCGTTGAAGTTGCAACTGGCCCAGCGCTACCAGGCCGATCGTTTCGTGCTGCTGGGCGATGCGGCGCATGCGGTGCATCCGCTGGCCGGGCAGGGCGTCAATCTGGGTCTGCGCGACGTGGCCGAACTGCGCGACACGCTGCTGGCCGCGCGTGCCGCCGGCCGGGACATCGGCGCCGCGCACGTGCTGCGCCGCTACGCCCGCCGTCGCCGCAGCGCCGACACGCTGGACGCGCTGGGTTTCGACGCGCTGGCGCGGGTCTACGCCTGGCAATCGTCGCCGCTGGTGGCCGCACGCGGCGCCGGTGTCCGCCTGCTCGATCGCCTCACGCCCTTGAAACGCCTGCTGTCGGGACACGCGGCAGGGCAATAACCACCCACCGGAGCCAACCTCATGCGCATCGTTCGATTGTGTTGCCTGCTCGTGCTTGCCGGCGCGGCGTTTTCCGCCAACGCCAAGATGGTCCATCGTGCCGTGGACTGGACTTTGGACGGCACCAAATTCCACAGCGTGCTGATCTACGACGACGCCACCACGGCGAAACGCCCGGGCCTGGTGATGGTGCCGAACTGGTACGGCGTCAACGATGGCGCGGTGAAAAAGGCCGAGGCGATCGCCGGCAGCGACTACGTGATCCTGCTCACCGACATGTACGGTGAAAAGGTGCGGCCCACCTCCTTCACCGAGGCGCAGGCCGCGGTGAAGCCGCTGTACACCAACCGTGCGTTGATGCGCCAGCGCATCGGCCACGCGCTCGATCAGTTGAAGGCACAAGCCGGCACGGCGCCGCTCGACGTCGCCCGCCTGGGCGCGATCGGTTTCTGTTTCGGCGGTAGCGCGGTGCTGGACCTGGCCCGCAGCGGCGCCGACGTGGGGGCGGTGGTGTCGTTCCACGGCGGGCTGGAAACCGACAACCCGGCGCTGGCGAAAAACATCAAGGCGCGCGTGCTGGTGCTGAACGGTGCCGACGACAAGGGCACCATGCCGGCCGCCGATGCGTTCATGGATGAGATGCGCCAGAGCCCGGCCGACTGGCAGTTCGTGGTGATCGGCCACGCGGTGCACTGCTTCACCGAGGTGGGCGAGAACTCGCCCGGTTGCCGCTATGACGAGCCCATCGCCAAGCGCAGCTATCGCCTGATGCATGACTGGCTGCACGAGACGTTTGCGGGCAAGCCGTAAGGTGAATTCGGTCGCGGTGCCTTTCTGACGAGATGGACGAAGGGCATCGCGGCTGAAGCTGAAGCCGCTCCTGCAAGCCTCGGACTCAGAAGGTGCGCTGCACCGAATAGTCGGCGAGGGTGGCCAGCGCGTCGCGATAGTCGGAAGCGGGCAGGGCGGCCAAGGCATCGCGGGCTGCCTGCGCATGGGCGAGCGCACGCTCGCGGGTGCGCTCCAGCGCGCCGGAGTCGCGGATCGAGGCGATGATGCGGTCCAGCGAATCCAGGCCGCCGTGCTCGATCGCATGACGCAGCGACTGCGCCTGATCGGGGCTGGCTTTTTCCAGCGCGTAGATCACCGGCAGCGTGGGCTTGCCCTCGGCCAGGTCGTCGCCGATGTTCTTGCCCAGCGCTTCGGGGCTGGAGACGTAGTCGAGCAGGTCGTCGGCGATCTGGAACGCGTAGCCCAGCTCCATGCCGTAGCGGCGCAGCGCGTCCACCTGCACTTGCGGCAGTCCGCCCAGGATGCCGCCCAGCTCGGTGGCGGCGGCAAACAGCACCGCGGTCTTGCGCTCGATCACCGCCAGGTACGCCGCCTCGCTGACGTCGGCGTTGCCGATGTTGAGCAACTGCAGCACCTCGCCCTCGGCGATGGTGTTGGTGGTGTCGGCCAGGATGCGCATGATGCGCATGTCGTCCAGCTCCACCATCAACTGGAACGAGCGCGAATACAGGAAATCGCCCACCAGCACGCTGGCCGCGTTGCCCCACAGCGCGTTGGCCGTCTTGCGGCCGCGGCGCAGGTCCGATTCGTCCACCACGTCGTCGTGCAGCAAGGTGGAGGTGTGGATGAACTCGATCACCGCCGCCAGCTTCACGTGCTGATCGCCGGTGTAACCGGCCGCGCCGGCAGCCAGCGTGTGCAGCATCGGGCGCAGGCGCTTGCCGCCGCCGGCAATGATGTGGTCGGCGATCTGGTTGATCAGCACCACGTCGGAGGAAAGGCGGTGGCGGATCAGCGCATCGACGCGTTGCATGTCGGTGGCGGCAAGATCGCGCACCCGGGCAAAGTCGGCGGGGCGGCTGGCGTCGGCTGGCATCGAGGTCATGGGGAAATTCAAGGAGGCTATCGGTTCGATTATAGGGCCGGGCGGCCACCCGCATGGTCTGATCAGCGCACACCATGCGCGGCCGCGACATGTCGCCACAAACCGCGGCGTCGGCCGCGACTCTATAATGCCGCCCATGCCTTCCCCGAAATCGGTACCCCGGTGAGCAAACTCTCCCGCCTGGAACGGCGCAGCGCCCTGACCCTGGCCTGCGTGATCAGCCTGCGCCTGTTCGGCCTGTTTTTGATCATGCCGGTGTTTTCGCTGTACGCGAAGACGATGCCGGGAGCCACCGGCTTCATGATCGGGCTGGCGCTGGGTGTGTATGGATTGGGGCAGGTGCTGCTGCAGATTCCGCTGGGCTTGTTGTCCGACCGGATCGGGCGCAAGCCGGCGATCACCCTGGGGCTGCTGCTGTTCGCGCTGGGCGGTTTGATCGCGGCGATGTCGCATACGCTGACCGGCATCGTGATCGGTCGCGCGGTGCAGGGCATGGGCGCGGTGGCCGGTGCCGGCATCGCGCTGGCGGCTGACCTCACGGTCGAGGAAAACCGCGGCAAGGTGATGGGCATCATCGGCGTGTCGATCGGGTTGGCGTTCCTGCTGGCGCTGATCCTGGGGCCGCCGCTGGAAGCCATCGACGGCCTGCCGGGCCTGTTTGCGGCCACCTCGATCCTGGCGCTGATCTCGCTGGCGCTGCTGTGGCTGATCGTGCCCACGCCGGAACGGGCGCAGGCGCCGGCCGCAGCCGGTTTCGGCCATGTGCTGGTGATGCTGCGCGACAGCCGCATGATGGTGCTGAACGGTTCGGTGTTCTTCCTGCACGCACTGCTGACCGCCAGTTTTGTGGGCCTGCCGCTGTTGCTGGCGAACACCTTGAACCTGCCGGTGAACCGGCACTGGGAGCTGTACCTGCCGGTGATGGTGGTGGCGGCGCTGGTGATGGGCGGTAGCCTGCGCCACATGCGCGAGATCGGCCAAAGCCTGCGCATCGTGATGGTGTGCGTGGTGGCGATCGGCTTGGCGTTGCTGGGTTTCGCGCTGTCGGGCAACCACCTGATCGCGTTCGGCGTGGCCGCCACGGTGTTTTTCTCCGCGTTCAACCTGCTGGAGGCCGCGCTGCCCAGCCTGGTTTCGCGGTTGGCGCCGGCGCATTTGCGTGGTGCGGCCATGGGCGCGTATTCCACCAGCCAGTTCATCGGCGCGTTTGTCGGCGGTACCTTCGGCGGCATCGCGCTGGGCCGGTTGGGGCCGAGCGGCATTTTCATCTGCGCCGCCGCCATGACCTTGCTGTGGCTACCGCTGGTGGTGGCCGGCGCGCGCCGGATCGGTGCTGACATCAGGGCGACCGCCGCGGCCGAAGTGCCCGCGATCTAGCAGGTTGGGGGGGGGGGCCGGGAATCCCTGTGGGAGCGGCTTCAGCCGCGATGCTCCTGTCCCTGGGCTTGAAGCAAGGGCATCGCGGCTGAAGCCGCTCCCACATGCCGGAGGTTCGGCGCCCACGAAAGGTGCCGGCAAGGGCTGGCGGCAAGCGGGCCATCGAGCACTACTTGAGCGGCCCGCGCGCAGTTATGATGGCCAGCCTGCTACATCACTCCGGCCGTAATCATCCTTATATATACGGCTGGCTCACCGAGGACATCCCATGGCACGCGGCATCAACAAAGTCATTCTGGTCGGCAATCTCGGCGCGGATCCGGAAATGCGCCACACCGGCGGCGGCACCGCGGTCACTACCCTGAACATCGCCACGTCGGAAAGCTGGACCGACAAGCAGAGCGGCGAGAAAGTCGAGAAGACCGAGTGGCACCGGGTGAAGATGTTCGGCCGTCTGGCCGAGATCGCCGGCGATTACCTGAAGAAAGGCCGCCAGGTCTACATCGAAGGTTCGCTGCGCACCGACAAGTACACCGGCAAGGACGGCGTCGAGCGCTACAGCACCGACATCATCGCCAGCGAGATGCAGATGCTGGGCGGCAATGAGGGCGGCGGTAGCGGCGGGCCGCGCTCGCAGGGCGGCGGGCAGCGCCAGAGTGGCGGCAATTACGGTGGCCAGTCACGCGGCAACGACGACCAGGGCGCGTCGCGCTCTTCACCGCCACCGGCCGACAACGGCTTCGCGGATGATGAAATTCCGTTCTGATTTCTACCGTCAGTTAAATTGTCGCGTATGACCAAAAGGCCATGATTTTCATGGCCTTTTTCTTTACGGCAAGCAGGGGCTGGTCAACGGAGCGGGGGGTGTCTTCCTACCAGGTACCGTATGTACTTTGCTCCATGAAGCGAACCACTTCTTTGAAATTCAGCTCGTAGTGTTGGATGGTGGCGCCTGTCGATGCTGGTCGATGAACATTGCCGAGCCACGCCCACCAAACACGGTAGCGGATGCGCCGCCGCCGGAACCGGAACCGGAACCGGCATTGGCCTCGGCTAGGCTTGCCAGATGGCTCCGTCAACGTCCCGCCCCCGCCGAACCCGGCCTCGCCCTGCCCGTTTTGCATCAGGATCAGAACGGTCATTGCCGCCGCGACTAGAATGTAGAAGACACTGAAAATCACGAAAATGATGTCTTGGAACCTATGGCGTCTGTTGCGCCGCGGCGCAAATTTCAAGGAAGTCGATTGCAGTCAGTGCCGCGCCGCCAACCAATCCGCCATCTATGTCGGCTTGCGCAAGTAATTTTGCAACGTTGGATGTGGTGACGCTGCCGCCATAAAGCAGCCGGGTCCGACGGGCAATTGAAATATCTTCCTTTTCGAGTTTGCTACGAATGAACGCGTGAACGTCTTGCGCCTGCTGCGGTGTCGCCGTCTCACCGGACCCTATCGCCCAGACCGGTTCGTATCCGATCAACGCTGTGTCGAAGCTCGCGATGCCGTTGAGTTTCAATACCGCATCCAGTTGCTGGCCAATAATCGCCTCTGTTTCGCCACTGTCTCGCTGTTGCCTTGTTTCACCGACACAAAGGATGGGCGTGAGCCCTGCCGCCCGCGCTGCAGCGAATTTTCGTGCGACGCATTCGTTGCTTTCGCCGTGGTATTTGCGGCGCTCCGAGTGGCCCACCAATACGTAGTTCGCACCGACATCCACCAGCATCGCGGCGCTTACGTCGCCCGTGAAAGCGCCCTGACCTTCGCGCTCGCTGAGATCCTGCGCACCGAACTGCAGCCCCGAGCCGAAGAGTTGCGCGCGCAGGCCAGCGATGTAGGGAAGCGGGGGAAACACGGCGATATCGATTTCGGCCGGCATATTGGCGGCAATGGCGCCGGCGAGGTCCGAAGCCATGGAGCGACTGCCGTACATCTTCCAGTTTCCGGCCACAATTTTTCTGCGCATGGTGTGCTTCATAGCTGCACCGGCGCTCCGGTTCTCATGGATTCATCCGCCGCCTCGGCCAACGCCAGTGCGGCCACGCCGTCGGCGTAGCCAACCTGTGCGGGCGCGCCATCGAGCATCGCGGCAAAGTGATCCATTTCACGACGATAGGCTTCTGCGTAGCGGTCGAGGAAGAAGTTTTGGAAGCGGTCGGTCGCGATGCCGCTTTCGCTCCAGAGCTGTACGGTGCTTTCGCTGACGTTGTCCGCGCGCACCATGCCGGCGGAGGCGAACGCCTCGACCCGCTGGTCATAACCGAAGCCACTGCGTCGGCTGTTGGAGATGACGCACAGGCGGCCGGAGCCGGTCCTCAGCACGGTCCGCGCGGTGTCGACATCGCCCAGTTCGCCGATGGCCGGGTCTACCAGGCAACTGCCGGTGGCGTAGACCAGCACGGGCTCCTCGCCCAGCAGCCAGCGCGCCATGTCGAAGTCATGGATCGCCATGTCCTTGAATAGGCCTCCGGAAACGGCGATATAAGAAGGCGGCGGTGGGGCAGGGTCGTTGGAGGTGATCTGGAGGGTTTCGATCGCGCCGACCGCGCCGCTGTCCAGACGGGCCTTCAAGGCCTGGAAATTGGGGTCGAAACGTCGGTTGAATGCCAGCAACATGTTGGCGCCCGAAAGGCCTGCATGGGCGGTGCGGGCACGGCCGAGATCCTGATCAATCGGCTTTTCGCAGAAGATCATCTTGCCGGCGGCAGCCGCGCGCAGGCTGTAATCGAGGTGCGTGTCGGTAGAGCTGGCCACGATCACGCCGGTGACGGTCGGGTCGGCCATGGCCGCGTCGAGCGTCGTTACCGCGGTATTCCATTCGCGGGCCAGCGCTTGGGCCGAAGCGTCGACCGCATCGACCACGCCGGCTAGTTCGATGCGCGGATGCAGCGCGGCGTTGCGCGCGTGGATATGGCCAATGCGGCCAGCACCGATAAGCACGACTTTATGCATGAGGATTCTCGTTGGGGAGGTTGAAGACCTGCTGATGGCGCGCGGACCACCCGCACGCCTCAGCCAGGACCAGGGCGGCCACGCCGTCGGCGTAACCGATGAGAGGTTCGGAGCGACCGTGCACCACGTCGGCAAAATGGCCGATCTGGTCGCGGTAGGCGTCGCGATAGCGTTGCGCAAACGCCGGCATGATCGGCGCGCCGACGGTGCCGTTTTCGGTGAGCGTATGCACGGTGTCGCAGGCCACGTTGCCCGCGCAAATCATGCCGAGGGCGCCGAGTGCTTCGATGCGCTGGTCGTAGCCATAGCCGCTGCGGCGCGTGTTCGAGATCACGCACAGACGGCCGCTGGCGGTCTTCAGGACGCAGCGGGCAGTGTCGACGTCTCCCTCGCGGCCGATGTCCGGGTCCACCAGGCAACTGGCCGTGGCGAATACCTGTACCGGTTCCTCGCCCATCAGCCAGCGCGCCATGTCCAGGTCATGGATGGTGAAGTCCTTGAACAGGCCACCGCTGGTGGGCACGAAACCCGGTGGCGGCGCGGCGGGATCGTGGTTCACCAGATGCAGCGACTCCAGCTGGCCTACCGTGCCCGCATCCAGTTGCTGCTTGAGGCGTATGAACTGCGGGTCGAACCGACGGTTGAAGCCGAGCAGGAAACGCGCACCGTCGAAACGCGGTTGCGCAGCGCGTACCTTGTCCAGGTCCAGGTCGATCGGCTTTTCGCAGAACACGGCCTTGCCCGCGCCGACTGCCGCCAGTGCATGTTCCAGGTGCAGATCGGTGGTGCTGCACACCAGCACGCCGCCCACGGCGGGATCCGCCAGCGCTCGTTCAAGCGTCACCAACCTGGCGTCATACTGCGCGGCGAACGCGCTTGCGGCCGGTCGCGGATCGACGATGTACTTGAGGCGGAGCCGGGGGTGGCGGGCGGCGTTTCCGCCGTGGATCTGACCCATGCGGCCAGCTCCGATCAGTGCGATGTCGATCCGGTCCAAGAGTACACTCCCCCCGAAAATCGGGTTGCGCGATAATAGAATGTATGTTCCGTTTGCGAGTGTAATAGAATTTCTGGGAAGATGTATTTTTTTTCAACGTGCGCGTCCAGCCTGGATGCACGTCGCATTTAGGGAGGAAGGAAATCATGGTTGAAGTGGACGTACCCCCGACCAACGCCGACGAGTTGCGCGCTGCCATCCTCGAGCGCTATGAAGGGCTCAGCAAGCGGCTGCAGCAGATCGCCCGCTATGTCCTGGATGAACCCAACGCGGTGGCGCTGGAAACGCTGGCGGTGCTTGCCGAGCGTTGCGGCGTGCAGCCCTCGGCGATCGTGCGGTTTGCCAAGTCCTTCGGTTTCGAGGGCGCCACGCAGATGCAGCGCCTGTTCCGTGACGGTCTGCTCTCGGGCAATGCGTCGCTGGGTTATGGCGAGCGCGTGCGCCAATTCAGCCAGAGCGTGGACAGCAAACTGGTAGGGGACCCGGCGCAAGTGCTGGCGGAATTCGTGCAGGGCAACGTACTGGCGCTGCAGAACCTGGGCGATGCGATCGGCAAGAAAAACCTGGCCGCCGCCGTCAAGCTGATCCGTGAGGCCGAGACGATTTACGTGGCCGGCTTTCGTCGCGCGTTTCCGGTGGCCGCCTACCTTGCCTATTCGTTGCACCAGGTCGACAAGAAAACCGTGTTCATCGACAGCATCGGCGGCATGACCCGGCAGCAGGTGCACGCCATCTCGAAACGCGACCTGCTGATTGCGGTGAGCTATCACCCGTACGCGGAGGAGGCCGTGCAATTGATCGATGCGGCCACCGCCCAGCGTTGCCGTGTGCTGTCGATCAGCGACAGCCTGGTCAGCCCGGTGGCGAAGCCGGCGACGGTGGTGTTGCAGGTGCGCGAGGCGGAGATCCGTGCGTTCCGTTCGCTGTCCGCATCGATGTGTCTGGCGCAGGCGCTGGTGATCTCCTACGCATTCGCCACCAGCACGCAGACGCGCAATGGTTCGACACTCGGTGGGAACACGCGTTCCAAAAAATGAAACGTACGTTGCTTTTAAGAAATAAATGGAATATATTTTACGTGCATTCGGCGCGACGGGCGCCGGGTACCCGTGAGAGAACGTGCATATGCCAGGGGCAGCGCAGCAGCTTGATCTGATCACCATCGGCCGATCGAGCATTGATCTATATGGCGAGCAGACCGGAGGTCGGCTCGAAGACATGATTTCCTTCGCCAAATACGTTGGCGGCAGCCCCACCAACACCGCCATTGGCGTTGCGCGGCTGGGATTGCGCAGCGGGCTGATCACCCGCGTGGGCGCCGACCATTTTGGCCGATTCATCACCGAGCAACTGGCGCGCGAGGGTGTGGCCACCGATGGTGTTGTCATCGACAACGAGCGACTGACCGCGCTGGTGTTTCTGGGGATCAGTGATCCCGATACGTTTCCGCTGATCTTCTATCGCGAGAACTGCGCCGACATGGCGCTGGTCACCGACGACATCGACGAGAGCTACGTGCGTTCGGCCGGCGCAGTGCTGATCAACGGTACGCACCTGTCGCAATTGAACGTGTTCGACGCCTCGGTGCAGGCCTGCCGCATCGCACGTGCTGCCGGGGCGCGGGTGGTTTTCGACATCGACTATCGACCGGTGCTGTGGGGGTTGACCAGCAAGGACATGGGCGAGAACCGCTTCGTGGCCCATGCCGGCGTCACCGCCCGGTTGCAGGAGGTGTTGCCGCTGTGCGATCTGATCGTGGGCACCGAGGAGGAGATGCACATCCTCGGCGGCTCCACCGACACCATCGCCGCAATGCGCGCCATCCGCGAGAAGACGCCTGCGCTGCTGGTTTGCAAGCGTGGCGCTCACGGGTGCTCCGCGTTTCCAGACGCCATCCCCGACCGCCTTGATGATGGCGTGGTGGGGCGCGGTTTCGAGATCGAGGTGTTCAACGTGCTGGGCGCGGGTGACGCGTTCATGGCCGGTTTCCTGCGCGGCTGGTTGCGCGACGAGCCCTTGGAGATGTCCTGCGAATACGGCAATGCCTGCGGTGCCATCGTGGTTTCGCGCCACGGCTGCGCGCCCGCAATGCCGACCTGGGACGAGTTGCAGCAGTTTCTCGATGGCACGCCGCGACCCTTCCGCCTGCGCGACGATGCCGCGCTGGAACACGTGCACTGGGCTTCCACCCGCACCGGCGTCTACGACGACCTCACCGTGCTGGCGATGGATCATCGCAGTCAGTTCGAGGATCTGTGCCGCGAAACCGGCGCCGACCCGGCGCGCATCCCGGCGTTCAAGGCGCTGACGTTGCGCGCGGTGAACCAGTTGGCAAAGCCCGGCGAACATTTTGGCGTGCTGCTCGATGGCCGCTATGGCATGCGCGGGCTGGAGGCGGCCGCCGATTCGCCGTACTGGATCGGCCGGCCCATCGAGTTGCCGGGTTCGCGCCCGCTGGCTTTTGAAAGCTCCGCGGACGTGGCCACCGAAGTGGCTACCTGGCCGCGCAACCACGTGGTGAAGTGCCTGGTGTTCTATCATCCGGACGACCCGATCGACCTGCTGGAGCAGCAGGAGCGTCAGTTGCGCCGTTTGCAGGATGCCTGTCGCAAGACGAGGCATGAGCTGCTGCTGGAGGTCATCGTGTCGCGCCACGGCGCCGTCGATGAGCACACCGCGGCGCGCGCTATCCAGCGTCTCTATGCTCAGGGCATGAAACCGGACTGGTGGAAGCTCGAGCCGGCGGCGGACAGCGCGACGTGGGCGAATGTCGAACACGCCATCCGCAGCAACGATCCCCTGTGCCGCGGCGTGCTGCTGCTGGGCCTGCAGGCAAGCGAGGCGGCGCTGGCGGCATCGTTCCGGGTGGCGGCGGCGAGTCCGATCGTGAAAGGGTTTGCGGTGGGTCGAACGATCTTCGCCGATGCCGCTGCGCGCTGGCTGGCCGGCGACATCGACGATGACGCGGCCGTGGCCGATCTCGCCGCAAGTTTCGGCACGCTGGTGAATGCATGGCGCGCGGCACGTGCCGAGGCGTCCGGCGACACATCCAAGGGCATCACGCGCAAGGCGGTGTGAGATGACAACGCGACGACTGACGGCGGCACAGGCGACCGTGCGCTGGCTGGCTGCACAACACGTGCTGGTGGATGGCCGCGAGGCACCTTACTTCGCCGGTGCCTGGGCCATCTTCGGACACGGCAACGTGGCCGGTATCGGTGAGGCGCTGCATGCCGCGCGTGACAGCTTTCCCACCTGGCGCGCGCACAACGAGCAGGGCATGGCGCACGCCGCCATTGCCTACGCGAAACAGATGCGTCGCCGTCGCGCGATGGTGTGCACCAGCTCGATCGGCCCCGGCGCCACCAACATGGTGACGGCCGCCGCGCTGGCGTACGTGAACCGCTTGCCGGTGTTGCTGTTGCCGGGCGACGTTTTCGCCGGCCGCCAACCTGACCCGGTGCTGCAGCAGGTGGAGCATTTCACTGACGGCAGCGTGTCGGCCAACGACTGCTTCCGTCCGGTGTCGCGCTATTTCGACCGCATCACGCGGCCGGAGCAGATCATGGATGCCCTGCCGAAAGCGCTGGCGACGATGCTCGACCCGGCCACCTGCGGCCCGGCCACCATCGCGTTCTGCCAGGACGTGCAGGCCGAGGCCTTCGATTATCCGGAAACCTTCTTCGCGCCCCGGTTGTGGCGCGAGCGGCGGCAGGGTGTGGACAGCGGCGAGCTGGCGGCGCTGGTCGCCGCGCTGAAGTCGGCCAGGCACCCCCTGCTCATCGCCGGGGGCGGTGTGCTCTACAGCGAGGCGGAAGCGGAGCTGACAGCGCTGACCGAAGCCACCGGCCTGGCCGTCGCTGAAACCCAGGCGGGCAAGGGTGCGTTGCCGTGGAACCACCCCAACGCGCTGGGCTCGATCGGCGTCACCGGATCGAGCGCCGCCAACGCGGCCGCCGCACGTGCCGATCTGGTGGTCGGCATCGGCACCCGGCTGGCGGATTTCACCACCGGCTCGCGCAGCCTGTTTGTCGATGCACGTGTGGCGCAGATCAACGTGCAGGCGTTCGATGCGCACAAGCACGACGCGCTGGCGGTGGTGGGCGACGCACGCACTGTGTTGCAGGCCCTGGCCCGGGAATTGTCGGGTTGGCATGCGGGCGTGGAAGTGGGCAGGCAGCAGGAAATCGAAGAGTGGAACGCCGCCGTCGATGCCGCCACCACCGGCATCGATGCGCAGACGCAGCCCAGCGATGCCCAGGTGATCGGTGCGGTACAGCGCAGCTGTGGCGATGACGCCATCGTGGTGTGCGCCGCCGGTGGCCTGCCCGGTGAGTTGCACAAGTTGTGGCGCTCCGCGCGGCAGGGCAGCTATCACGTCGAGTACGGCTTCTCGTGCATGGGTTACGAGATTGCCGGCGGCATGGGTGTGAAGATGGCCGCGCCCGATCGCGACGTGGTGGTGATGGTCGGCGATGGCAGCTATCTGATGGCGAACTCCGAGCTGGCGACGTCGGTAATGCTGGGCCACAAGCTGATCGTAGTGTTGCTGGACAACCGCGGTTACGGCTGCATCAACCGGTTGCAGCACGCCACCGGTGGCGCCGGTTTCAACAACCTGCTGGCCGACGCCACGCATCAGGTATTGCCGCAGATCGATTTCGCCGCCCACGCGGCCAGCCTGGGCGCACTGTCCGAGCACGTGACCTCGCTGGGCGAACTGACCGCCGCCATGGTCCGCGCCCGCAAGGCTGAGCGCAGCTACGTGGTCGTCATCGATACCGATCCATTGAAAAGCACCGAAGCCGGCGGCTGGTGGTGGGACGTCGCGGTGCCCGAAGTTTCCCAACGGCCTGAAGTCGAAGCGGCGCGCCGCGCCTACGAGCAAGGCACACGAATGAAGAGGGATTTGTCATGAGTATCCGTTTTGGCGTCAGCCCGATTGCCTGGGCCAATGACGACATGCCCGAGCTCGGTGGTGACACGCCGCTGGAAAGCATCCTGGGCGATATTCAACAGCTTGGTTTTGAAGGCGTGGAACTCGGCGGCAAGTTTCCCCGCGATGCAGCCACGCTGGCGCCGCTGCTGGCGCGGTACCAACTGGACCTGATCGGTGGTTGGTACAGCGGATCGTTGTTGACGCAGACGTCGGCCGACGAAATCACCGCGTTGCAACCGCACCTGGCGCTGCTCAAGGCGATGGGCAGCACCGTGTTCGTGTTCGCCGAAACCAGCAACGCTATCCATGGCCGGCGCGCGCAATCCATGGGCGACACGCCGCGGCTGCGACCCGGCGACTGGGCATTGTTCGGCCAGCGCATGACCGACGTGGCGGACTACGTGCAGAGCCAGGGCCTGCGCTTTGCCTATCACCACCACCTGGGCACCGTGGTGGAGACGGCACAGGACCTGGAATCGTTCCTGGCCCTCACCGGCCCCTCGGTGGGGCTGACGCTGGATACGGGCCACGCTGCGCTCGGCGGCATCGACGCGCTGGAGGTGATCGGGCGCCATCCGCGGCGGATAGCGCACGTGCATTGCAAAGACGTGCGCGGCGACGTGTTCACCCGCATGCAACTGGCCGGCGCCAGTTTCCTGGACGGCGTGCTGGCCGGCATGTTCACCGTACCGGGTGATGGCGGCTTGGACTACGCCCGCATCATGGCGGCGCTGGCCGCCATCGACTACAGCGGCTGGATCGTGATCGAGGCTGAGCAGGATCCGGCCATCGCCAATCCGCTCGAATACGCCCGGCTGGGCCTGTCCACGCTGAAGCGCGATGCCGCCACGGCGGGTCTGTCGCAATGAGCGGCTTGCGTATACGTCCCCACGAGGCGGACGCCGACGGCACCGTGGTGGACGTGACACCGGCCAGCGCGGGCTGGAAGCACGTCGGGTTTCGGGTCGTGAAGCTGGTGAACGGCCAGCGCTACAGCGGCCACGAAACGGCGCGCGAGGCCTGCCTGGTGATCGTGTCCGGCAGCGCCGACGTGCACGCAGGCAGCGCGCATTTCGTGCACGTCGGCAACCGCACCACGCCGTTCGAGGACAAGGCGCCGGGCGCGGTCTACGTGCCGGCTGGGGCGTCCTACACGGTGACGGCGTGGGGCCCGGTGGAACTGGCCGTATGCACGGCCCCGGGCTCGGGCGAAGGTCTGCCGCGGCTGATCGCCGAATCGTCGATGAGTCGCGAAGTGCGCGGCAGCGGCACCAATACCCGCTACGTGCGCAACATCCTGCCGCAGACCGAGCCGGCCGACAGCCTGTTGGTGGTGGAGGTGATCACGCCCGGCGGGCACTGGTCCAGCTACCCGCCGCACAAGCACGACACCGCCGTGCCGGGCGCCGAAACCGCGCTGGAAGAAACCTATTACCACCGCTTGAATCCGCCGCAGGGCTTCGCCTTCCAGCGCGTCTACACCGACGACCGCACGCTGGACGAAACCGTGGCGGTGGAAGACGGCGACGTGGTGATGGTGCCGCGCGGCTACCACCCGGTCGGCGCCCCCCACGGCTACGACCTGTACTACCTCAACGTGATGGCGGGCCCGAACCGCCAATGGATTTTCCGCAACGACCCGGCCCACGACTGGATCGCCCAACGCCCGGATTAGCGCGGGATTTCGCGTGCTCAAGCTTCCTTCCCCCGTTCTGCGGGGGAAGGTGCCCGACAGGGCGGATGAGGGCGCTCTTGATCTCCTCTCACCCAGCAAAGCACCCCCCCCATGAGCCCTCCGCGCAGCTTCCCCCGCTGCACGCGGAGGAAGCAAAAAAATCACGGTTCACGGGGAAGCGGGTTCTTGAGCCGGCGATTCGGCACCCACCAGAAAATATTCATCCAGGAGTGAGTCATGCGCAACATCGAACATTTCATCAACGGCCAATCGGTGGCCGGCACAACCGGCCGCTACAGCGACGTCTTCGATCCCAACAGCGGCAAAGTGCAGGCGAAGGTATCCCGGGCCAACGCCGCCGAGCTGGATCGCGCGGTGTGCAATGCCGCCGCCGCACAGCCGGCCTGGGCCGCGGTGAATCCGCAGCGTCGCGCGCGGGTGCTGATGGAATTCGTACGCCTGCTCAACCTGCACAAGAACGAACTGGCCGAGCTGCTGGCCAGCGAACACGGCAAGGTGGTTTCCGACGCGCACGGTGACGTGTTGCGGGGTCTGGAGGTGATCGAGTTCGCCTGCGGCATCCCGCACCTGCAGAAGGGCGAATACACCCAGGGCGCCGGCCCGCGGATAGACGTCTATTCGGCGCACCAGCCGCTGGGGGTGGTGGCTGGCATCACCCCGTTCAACTTCCCGGCGATGATCCCGATGTGGATGTTTGGCCCGGCCATCGCCACCGGCAATGCGTTCATTCTGAAGCCATCCGAACGCGATCCGTCGGTGCCGGTGCGGCTCGCCGAACTTATGATCGAGGCCGGCCTGCCGCCGGGCATCCTCAACGTGGTGCACGGCGACAAGGAGGTGGTCGACGCGATCGTGGCGCACCCGCTGATCAAGGCAGTCAGCTTCGTCGGCTCCTCCGACGTGGCGCAATCGGTGTATGCGGCCGGTGCGGCGCAGGGCAAGCGCGTGCAGTGCATGGGCGGCGCCAAGAATCACGGCATCGTGCTGCCGGACGCGGATCTCGACCAGGTTGTCGCTGATCTGATGGGCGCGGCCTACGGCTCGGCCGGCGAACGCTGCATGGCGCTGCCGGTGGTCGTGCCGGTGGGCGAGGCCACCGCTGAGGCCTTGCGTGCCAAACTGCTGCCGGCGATCGCCGCGCTGCAAGTGGGCGTGTCCAGCGACCCGAACGCGCATTACGGCCCGGTAGTATCGGCAGCGCACAAGGCTCGCATCGAAGGCTATATCCAGCTCGGCGTGGACGAGGGCGCCGAGCTCGTAGTCGATGGCCGCGGCCTGAAAGTGCCTGGTCACGAGGGCGGTTTCTTCCTGGCGCCCACGCTGTTCGACCACGTCACCGCCGAGATGAAAACCTACCAGGACGAAATCTTCGGCCCGGTGCTGCAGATCGTGCGCGCAAACACGTTCGAGGAAGCACTGGCGCTGCCATCCCAGCATCAGTACGGCAACGGCGTCAGCATCTTCACCCGCAGCGGCGACGCGGCCCGCGAATTCGCCGACCGCGTTGAAGTGGGCATGGTCGGCATCAATGTGCCCATCCCGGTGCCCGTGGCGTACCACAGCTTCGGTGGCTGGAAGCGCTCGGGCTTCGCCGACCTCAATCAGTACGGCATGGACGGCATTCGTTTCTACACCCGCACCAAGACCGTGACCCAACGCTGGCCCAAGGGCGGGGAGGCGATCGAGCAGAGTTTCGTCATCCCGACGTTGTGAGGCTGTGCTTTCAGCAAAGAGCTGGATGTTCCTTCCCCCGCTTTGCGGGGGAGGGGGCCCGACAGGGCGGATGGGGGCGCTCTTGATCTTCTCTCACCCCATAAAAGGCGCCCCATTCAGCCTTCCGGGCAGCTTCCCCCGCGGGCGGGGGAAGCAAGTTATCGGTACTAATGGAATAATTCTTCCAATTCATTCAAAAATGAAATAGTCTGATCGCAACAATGCCAGTGTACCCACACGCTGGCTGCTGAAGGGGGAATCCTATGGCGCGTGGATGGCTGGCACTTTTCGCAACCGGCGCCGATCAGCCCGAGATGGCCGACAGGGGCGCGATCGACCGGCTGTACCGCAAGCATCGCTTGCGTGTGATGCTGGCGATCACGCTGGGCTACGGCCTGATCTACACCTGCCGGCTGGCGCTGGGGGTGGTCAAGAAGCCGATCATCGACGCGGGCATTTTCACGCCCACCGAGCTGGGCCTGATCGGCTCGGCGTTGTTCTACACCTACGCCATCGGCAAGCTCACCAACGGTTTCCTGGCCGACCACGCCAACATCAAGCGGTTTCTGGCGTTCGCGTTTCTGGCTACGGCGCTGTGCAATCTGGCGATGGGTTTTGTCACCACGGTGTGGGTGGCGGTGATTCTGTGGGGGCTGAACGGCTGGTTCCAGAGTTTCGGCGCGCCCGGCGGCGTGGTGGCGATGACGGCGTGGTTTTCCAATCGCGAACGCGGCCGCACCTATGGCATCTGGAGCACCGCGCATTCCATCGGTGAAGGGCTGACCTTCCTGGTGGTCGGCGCCACCGTGGCCACCTTCGGCTGGCGCTTCGGCTTCTGGGGGCCGGGCATGATCGGTGTGATCACGGCGATCGGCGCCTACTGGTTGCTGCAGGATCGCCCACCCACACTGGGTTTGCCCGCGGTCAACGATTGGAAGAACGACAACTTCGGCGAAGCATCGAAGCCGAAGATCGCCTCGGTGCTGAAGTTGCAGTTGTCGATCCTGAAAATGCCGGCGATCTGGGTGTTGTGCCTGGCCTCGGCCACCACCTATGTGACGCGCTACGCGATCAATTCGTGGGGTGTGCTGTACCTGCAGGAAATTCATGGTTACTCGCTGACCATGGCCGGCACCTTGTTGATGATCAGCACGCTGGCCGGCATGGTCGGCGCGATCACGTTCGGCTTCATCTCCGACAAATTGTTCGACGCCCGTCGTCCGCCGGTAAACCTGATCTTCGCGCTGCTGGAGCTTGTCGGCTTGTGCCTGTTTTTCTACGGGCCGAACCATTTGTGGTCGCTGATTCTCGCGATGGTGTTGTTCGGCATGGGCTTGACCGGTCTGGTGACCTCGCTGGGCGGGTTGTTCGCAGTGGACATCGCGCCCAAGCGCGTGGCCGGCGCCGCGATGGGCGTGATCGGCATCTGCAGCTACATCGGCGCGGGCATCCAGGAACAGGTCTCCGGCATGCTGATCCAGCACGGCATGAAAATGATCGATGGCGTGCGTCACTACAACTTTGGGCCGGCGATCACGTTCTGGATCGGCTCATCCGTACTTTCCATGCTGCTGGCGCTGAGCCTGTGGCGCACACGTCGAAGGGACTGATTCCGATGCTGCATGTTTCCGATGATTTGAAAGCGATGATCGACGCGGCGCAGACCGCCGGCGATGGCCTGATGCGTCACTTCAGCCAGCTCGCCTCGCTCGGTGTGCGCACCAAGAGCGGCCCCGCCGACCTGGTCTCGATTGCCGACGAAGAGGCCGAACGCGCCACCCGCGCGATTCTGGGCAAGGCGCGGCCCACGTACGGTTTTCTGGGCGAGGAGGGCGGTGCTACCGGCGGCACCGACGACGCGCAGACGTGGATTGTCGACCCGCTCGATGGCACTACCAATTTCCTGTTCGGCACACCGCTGTGGGGCGTCAACGTCGCGTTGGCCCGCGAGGGCGAAGTGGTGGCCGGCGTCACCTGGCTGCCCGTGCTGAACGAGATGTACGTGGCCGAGAAAGGCGAGGGCGCCTGGTTGAACGGGCAACGCATCCACGTGTCCACCCGCCACCGGCTGGTGGACAGTGTACTGGGCTGCGGCATCCCGTTTGCGGGCAAGCCGGACCACCCGGTGTTCGCCCGCGAGATGGCGCTGTTGTCCGGTGAAGTCGCTGGCATCCGCCGCACCGGCGCCTGCTCGGTCGACATGGCGTACGTTGCCGCTGGCCGTTGGGACGCGTATTGGGAGCGCGCGCTCAACGCGTGGGATATGGCGCCGGGAATCATCCTGGTGCGCGAAGCCGGCGGCGTGGCCAGTTCGGTCACCGGCGCGCCGGTGGATATCCATGGCGGCAATGTGTGCGTTTCCAACGGTGTGATTCAGGAGGCTTTGATCCAGCAGTTGAACCGTGCACTCACCATGGAGTCAGCGCATTGAATCCGAACCGGCGCGCCTTTCTTGCCGGCTCTGTGCTTGCCGGCCTGTTTGCCCTGGTGCCGCGCGCGATCGGCCGCGCGATGGGTTATCCGCGTGCGCTGAACGGTCCGATGGTCGGCGCCTCCGGGCCGGACCATTTCAACGTATGGGTGCGCGCCAGCGGTGCGTTCGACGTCAAGCTGGAATATTCCACCGACCGCAATTTCAGCACCGTCATCGACGGCCCCACGATCCGCGCCAGCGCCGAGGACGATTGCTGCGTGGTGCTGCGCGCGCAAGGGCTGAAACCCGATACGCCCTACTGGTATCGGCTAAAATACGACGGCCAGCAGGACCGCTACCAGTGGTTCAACAGCAAGACGCGCACCGCGCCGGCCGGACCGGCGGATTTTCGCGTGGCCTTCGGCTCGTGCTGCCGCATCCAGTACGACGCCGATCAGCCGATCTGGAATGCCGTGCGTGGGCTGGAGCCGGATCTGTTCTTCTGGTTGGGCGACAATATCTACGGTGACAGCGACGATCCGGCGGTGCTGACCGATCTGTACAGCCGTGGCCGCGTGGTCGAACGGCTGACGCCGCTATTGCGCAGCACGCCGCAACTGGCGATCTGGGACGACCACGATTTCGGCTACAACGATGCCGATGGCAGGCATCCGCGCAAGCAGGAGGCGCTGAAGGTATTCAAGAATTTCTGGGCCAACCCGTCCTATGGCGAGCCCGATTCGCCCGGCGTGTATTTCAGGCATTCCCATGGCGGCGTGGATTTTTTCTTCCTCGACGGTCGCTACAACCGCGACCCGATCACCCAGCCGGACAATGCCGCCAAAAGCATGCTCGGGGCGCGTCAGAAACGCTGGCTGAAGGGCGCGCTTAGTGCCAGCACCGCGCCGTTCAAGGTGCTGGTATCCGGTGGCGGCTGGTCGTCGGCGGAGAACGAGAAGGGTGGCGATTCCTGGGCCACCTACATGACCGAGCGCAACGAGATCTTCGACCACATCCGCGACCACGACATCGGCGGCGTGTTCTGCATCTCCGGCGACTCGCACATGGGCGAGCTCAACTGCATCCCGCGCTCTGCCGCGGGTGGCTACGACATCTACGACATGTGCTCATCGCCGCTGGCGCAGATGCCGGCAAACAAGAACACGCGACAGATGCCGGAGGTGCGCGTGCGCGACACCTGGACGCGCAGCGTCAACGTGGGCTTGATGCATTTCCGCATGACTGGCGGCAAGCCCAGCATGACGTACACCCTGCACGACGTGCTGGGCGAGCCGGTGTGGGAGCCGCTGGTGCTGACCCCGGACGACCTGCGCAACGACGTGCGCAGTTGGGACAGTAAATCCGACCCGGAGGAACTGAAGCGGCTGGAGCGCTTCAAGCGCGGCGGTGGCTACTACGGCACCGACATGCCGGAAGGCTGGCCTGATCGGCCCTTTACGGGCAAGGCATCAGGCTGAGGCGAAGAGTTACGCCCGCTCTGCCGCCGCACTGGACGTGTACCGCGGCGAGGTGATCGGACAGGAAGGTTCGCGGGGAAACCTCAGCTTCTGTCCCCTTTCGCCCTGTAGGTTGCCGTTGCTGCTGCCCTTGATCCTCCACTCACTTGTGAGGCGGTGAGTCGTGGTCGACAGGCCCGCAGGGGAGTCGACATGGCGAGGGCATGGATGCCTAGTTGAGGCAACGCAGGAGCGGTCGCCCGATGTCGGCTCCTTTTCGTCAGGACAGGAGTCCTGTCGAAAAGCCCGGCCGAGGAATGGCAGAAACATGATTGTGAGCAGCACTGGCAGGGTGAAATCCCTGGCCGTGTGGGATGTGGCGAAATCGCTAAAGTCAATGACGATGTAATAGATGGAATTGCCAAGTATCAGAAGCGAAGCCAGAATTAACAACCCGGTTGCCATGTTGTGGACGTATTTCAGCTTTCCGGCGCGTTCGGCGATGGCGCTAGTTATGCCCAGCACGATTAGGCTAAAAACGATCGCCATTTCGGCAATCAGGCCAAAGGTATAGCTAGATGAAACGAAGGAAAGGAAAGCAGTGATGCTGATTGCCTCAAGGACGGTTGCGCGGAAATACGACGTTCCGGATTCGACCTTCTCGTACTTGAACGCCGCGACCAGCGCAAAGCTGCCTGTCCAAAGCAGCGTGTTCTTCAGGTTTGACCATTGCCACCAATCAGGCGCTGACAGCAGCCATACGCAAGCCGCCACATAGCAAACGACCGCCCCTAACCTCCCACACTCCGCCGAAACGTCAAACTCACAAACCCCGGCGACCGCCGCCGACGCCGCTCGATCTCTTCCAGCGGCTCGGTCGAACGCGGCCCGTCGTACTTCTCCCGCGTCTCGTCAAACCCGCGCCCGAATAGGTCAGTCGCCTCAGCCCGCACGCGCCAATGCGCACCCACTTCCTGCTCGACGAACAACGTCCAGCCCATACCTTCCGATTCCCGTTTGATCTCGTCGTAGCGGTATTCGGTTTTGCGTTCGGCGATGTGTTCGATCTGGATGCCCCAGTGGGTGCGCGAGGTGGGGAGGTCCTGGGTGAGTTCGATGCTGCCTTCGACGGGCTTTTCTTCGGAGATGGAGCGGCCGAGGCCGGTGGTGGGGTCGGTGACGCGACTGCGGCGCCATTGCATGGAGGAGGTGAGGCCGCCGCCGTGGAAGCCGATCCCGTCGAGCGGCAACGAGACGTCCAGCGCCAGGGTGTCGCGGCGGCCGTCGCCGATGTTGCCGGGGGCGTCGAAGATGTCGTCGTCGGTGATCACCAGTACGCGGTCGACCACGTCGCTGATGCGCTCGTGGGTCCAGCTCGCGGTGAAGGCGGCGTCGTGCCAGAGCTGGTGTTCCCAGGTGAGGACGCTGCGCAACGTTTGGTCGGGTTTCAGCTCGGCGTTGCCGGCGCTGACGCGGCCGGTTTCCAGCGAGGCGGAGGCGACGAAGTCCTCGAAGTCGAGCTGGCCGACTTCGCGCGAGAGTGCCAGCCGCAGTTGGTCGTTGGGGTCGACGTCCCATTGCACGGACAGGCGCGGTTTGGGGTAGCTGAAGTGGCGCTGGCGCGGCGAGTCGCCGGTTTGCGCGATGGTGGATTGCTCCAGCCGCAGGTCGGCGTCGAGCATCCAGCCGGGCGCGGGTTTCCAGGTGGCGCCGGCGGCGGCTTCGCTGCGGCGCTCCTCGATGTGCACGTCGGAGCCGGGCAGGGCGACGTCGACGCCGTCCTGCTGCAAGTGGGTGGTGCTGCGCAGGGTGTTGCGCGCGCCTTCGAACGAGCCGTTGAAGGTGAGCGCATCGGACCAGGCGTGGGTGAGGTTGATGCGGCCGATGCTTTCGGCGGTGCGGGTGTTCTCGTCGAAGGTTTCGTCGTCGCCGTCTTCGTGCGAGCGCTCGCGATCGTCCAGCCAGGCCTGGTGGCGGGTGGCCATCAATTCCAGCCGGGTGCGCTCGCCAAACTGGCGCACGTAGCGGGCACCGGCTTCGGCTTCGTTGGTGTCCTCGTTCTCGTGCACGCGCTCGCTGCCCTCGGCGGGCGCCAGCGCGTCGATGCGGGTGTCGGTGCGCGCGCGTTCGCCGCGGGCGGCGCCGGTGAGGGTGAGTTGGCCGCCGGCCAGCGGCTGGCGCCAGTTGGCGCTGGCTTCGGCCTTGTTCTTGATGGTGCGGGTGTCCAGCCGCTCGCGCTGCTGCCGCGTGCCGTCCGGCGAGAAGGTGTCGATGTGGCCGCGGCCGCTGTCGTCGTCCAGTTCGGGATCGAGCTTCAAGGCCAGATCCAGCGTGTGGCCGTCCCAGCGGCGGCCGTATTCCCACTGGCCCTTCGGCGCCATCCAGCCGTCGGTGGCGGCCACCATGCCGGCTTCGATGGCGGACTGGCTGGTGGCGTCGTGCCGACGCACGACGTTGGCCAGCAGCGCGTAGCCGGACATGTCTATGCCGGGCACGCCGCCGCGGATCAGTTCGATGCGCGCCACTGCGCTGGCCGGGATGCGCTTGAGCAGCGTCTTGGCGTCCTCGTGTTTGCTGGTGGGGCGCGCGCCGTCTATCAGCACGTTGCCGCGGGCGCCGGCATAGCCGCGCACGTCTTCGTCGGCATCCACGGTGACGAAGCCGGGCAGGCGCGAGAGCATGTCCCACGCGTTGGCCGGGGCGTTGTCGGCGAAATCGGCGGGCAGGTAAAGGCTGACGTCGCCGCCGCGTGCGGCCGGCGGTTGTTGCGCCTGTGCCGTGCGGGGAGTGATCGACAGCTCGGCAATAGTTGCCAGGACGAGCCAGCTTGCACGCGAAGCGATGGACATGGAGACTGGATTCCGCAGGAGTTCCCCGCAGTCTGTGCCGGCGTTGCTGACATCCACGCCACGCCCGATGTCAGCTTGTTGTCAGCGCGGTTGCCGCAGGATCGACCCCATGAATATCCCTCTGATCCGCCGCATCGCCATTCCCTTTTCGCTCGCCGCGTTGTTGCTGGGCGCGTCCGCGCTGGGCCTGTCCCAGCGCGCGCTGGCCGGCAGCCACGACCACGATGACCACATCGAGGCACGCGCGCTGCTGCAGCGGGGTGAGATATTGCCGCTCAGCCGCATCCTCGCCATCGTGCAGCAGCGCGTGCCCGGCGACGTGGTGGAGGTGGAGCTGGAACACGGCAAGCACCACGGTTGGGAGTACGAGGTAAAGGTGCTCACCGCGCAGGGTCGCGTGCGCGAGGTGAAACTCAACGCGCGCAGCGGCGAGGTGCGCAAGGTCGAGGACGACTGATGCGCTGTCTCGTCGTCGAGGACGATCCGGACATCCAGGCCGATCTGGCGCGCGCGCTGGAGGCCGCCGGCTTCGTCGTCGACCGCGCCGGCGACGGCGACGATGCCTGGTATCGCGGCGACGTGGAGGATTACGACGCGGCCGTGCTGGATCTGGGCCTGCCGCGACTGGATGGCCTCTCGGTGTTGCGCCGCTGGCGCGCGGCCGGGCGCGCGTTTCCGGTGATCATTGTGTCCGCGCGCGGCGACTGGACCGAGAAGGTGGAAGGCATCGAAGCGGGCGCCGATGATTACATGGCCAAGCCGTTCGAGATGGGCGAACTGGTGGCGCGGGTGCGCGCGCTGGTGCGCCGCGGCGCGGGGCGCGTGTCCAGCGTGGTGGCGATCGGTGGCCTGCGGCTGGACACCATGCGCATGAGCGCGGTGTTCAACGGCGCGCCGGCGCGGCTGTCGCCGCTGGAATTTCGGCTGCTGGATTACCTGTCGCACCAGAGTGGCCGCGCGGTTTCCGCCGGCGAGTTGGCCGAGCATCTCTACGGCGCGGCGGAGGATGGCGACACCAACGCCATCGAGGCGATCGTGGCGCGGTTGCGGCGCAAGTTCGGCGCCGGCATCATCGTCACCCGCCGCGGCTTCGGCTATTTGCTGGAGCCCAGCGCATGATCGCCCGCTCGCTGCATTGGCGCCTGCTCGGCGGTGCCATGGCGGCGATCCTGCTGGCGCTGGTGCTGGCGTGGCTGTTCATGACCGTGCTGTTCGAACATCACCTGGAGCGCCGGCTGCAGGCGGAGATGACGCGCGATGGCCTGCGCCTGGTGGCCGGGCTGGTGATGGCGCCCGGCGAGGCGCCGCGGATCGAGCGCCCGCCGGTGGATTCGCGGCTGGAAACGCCGGCCGGCGGTTATTACTGGCAGGTGACCACCGCCGCTGGCACGCTGCGCTCGCGCTCGCTGTGGGATGGCGACCTGCCGCCACCCACCGACGCGCCGCTGGATGGTTGGCGCCTGCGTCACGCAAACGGGCCTTACGGCAAACCGGTATCGCTGCTGGAACGGCGCGTGGCGCTGGCGGACCACGATGCGCCAGCGCTGTTGCAACTGGCGCAGGACAGCGCCCCGCTCGCGTCGGCGCGCGCGGAATTCGGCCGCGAACTGGCAGCGTTTCTGGCGGTGCTGTGGGTGGTGCTGTCCGGCGCGGCGTGGTTGCAGGTGCGGTTGGGTCTGCGCCCGTTGGGCCGCGTGCGCAGCGAGTTGGCCGCGTTGCGCGACAGCGCCAGCGCGCGCCTGCCCGAAGCGCGCCTGCGCGAGGTGCAACCGCTGATCGATTCCATCAACGCGCTGGCCGATACGCGCGAGCGCGACCTGGCGGTGGCGCGCCAGCGCGCGGCGGATCTGGCGCACAGTTTGAAAACACCGCTGGCCGCCATGGCCGCGCAAAGTCGTCGCGCTCGTGACGCCGGTGCCGACAAGGCCGCCGATGGGCTGGATCGCGCCATCGCCGCCATCCAGCGCACCGTCGAGGCGGAACTGGCACGGGCACGCATCGCCGCGATCCGTCGCCAACCCGGTGGCAATGCGGCCGTGCGCGCCACGGTGGAGCGGCTGGTGACGGTGCTGGAGCAGACCGATCGCGGCGGCGAACTGGCGTTCACTCTGGACATCCCCGCCAACCTGCAGCTGGCGGTGCTGCCCGATGACCTGTCGGAAATTCTGGGCGCAGTGCTGGAAAACGCCGTGCGCTATGCGCGTCGGCAAGTGCGGATACAAGCGGAGGCCGGGCCGGGGTGGACGCGCGTGGCGATCGAGGACGATGGTCCCGGCATCGACACCGATCAGGCCAAGGCGGCGCTGGCACGCGGTGGCCGGCTGGACGAGGCGCAGGGCGGCAGTGGCCTGGGGTTGGCGATCGCGCGCGAATTGGCCGAGGCCACCGGCGGCGCCATCGGCATGTCCCGCTCCGCACTGGGCGGCTTGCAGGTCTGCTTCACCTGGGACGCCAGCAGAAAGCCGGGCTGAGCGGTTGTGATTTTCCAATCTCTCAGCCCGGCCATAGAGGGCATGGCGAGGGCAAGGATGCCCAAGTTGGGGCAACGCAGGGAGCGGTTGCCCGATGGCCGGGCACGTACCGGACGCGAGATGGAAGAAGACCACTGGAAGTGGTCTTCTTCACAAGTTCTGACACGTACGCATTCAAGTGCAGCGATGAACTGAGGCTAGTGCGGCAAACCAGCCTTCCGGCACTCGTCGCCTTGCGCGCACCGGTTGTCGGGTACGCCACATGACCCGAGGTTTGCCACCTCCCTCCTATTACCGCGACACCGCCGTGCTCCATGCCCATGCCCATGCCCATGCCCATGCCCATGCGCTGTACGCCACGTTGCAGGGTCGGCACGAAGCGAAGGTGGTCGTCGTGGGCGGCGGTTACGCGGGCTGAACACGGCACGGGTCTGGCCGAGCGCGGTGCCCGCGACCCAGCCGGTTCGCCCGTCGCAATTGCGCGCGGGTTAGCGAACAGGACCTGCCGGGAAGTGCATGAATCCACCGGGGCCGAGATGCCGCCCCGGTGCAACGCTCACTTCGCCGCTGGCGTACGCAGCGGCTCGATCAGCTTGGCGCGCACGATCCGCTCGAAGTCCGCGATGGGGCAGCGCTGGTCGCACCCCGGGATCGACAGATATTCGTAGGACGGCGAGTTGCCTTCATCCAGCTTCTGCAGCTCACGCACCTGGTCCATCGTCTGCGAGCGGTAGAACGCACGCACGAACTGCTCGCCGGCGGCATCGGCCAGGACCTCGAAACCGATCGCGCCGGCAGGCGGCGGATCGTCGCGCGGATAGCCGGGCACCTGCCAATGCAGGTCGAGCATGCCGCCGAGGTCGGCGATGTTGGTGTCGTGGCCTACCAGCAACGTGAGCTTGGGGCCGTGCTCCACGGCGGCGAGCATACGCGCGGCCAACGGTGAGGCAGCACGATCGGCAACGTATGGCACGCGGCCTTCATAGCGATACTTGATCGGATGGAACTCGAGCAGGGTCGCGATCTGTTTGCGATCGAGGCGCCCCCAGGCGACATCCTTCATGGGCATGCCTTCGAGGTATTCCAGCAGGAAGGTCTGGCTGGCGGTGGAGGCGATGCCGAACGGGTCGCCCACATCCGGGCGATCGTTCTCGTTGCGCACCAGGCCAGCCGGCATGGTCGAGATATCGCACGCGGCGTCGGGCGTGCAGCCCAGTGCGTGGTTGAGCAATTCGAAGAGTGGCGCGTTGGCCTTCACTTCCGCGGCCATGCCGCCGGGCGGCATCACTGCCTCCACCGCGCGCATGGCTTCGTCGGCGTCGATCGCCATCGCGCCGGTCTCCAGAGGATGGAACACCACGTCGTCGTGCTTGTCGGCGGGGAACGAGACGTCGATGTGGCAGCCCGGCGCAAGCCCCTCCAGCAGGGCACGCGCCGTCGCCTGGGTGCGCGATTTGGAGCTCGCCGCCACATCCACGTCGGCCACTGCCGGGCAACCTGCGGCGGGCAGCAGGCCGCGCGCCGCCCAGTTGGCACGGTCCCACTCGCCGAGCAGACGCACCGCGTCGTAACCGTGCGTGGTCAACTCTCCGAAATCCGTGGTCCATTTGGGCCACGGTTGATCGTTGGTCCTTGGCGGGGTGACCTGCGGCTTGGTGGGCGGGCGCACGCCATGGCGCATCAACATGACCACGCGTTCCAGCCGCAACCCGCTGGGGGCAACGGTGGGCGCGGAACTGGCGTGCGTGGAAGCGGCGGGGGCCGGCGCGGGGGGCGCTTCATGCGGACGCGTGCAGGCGCCCGCTACCAGCACGAAGGCGCCTGCCAGCAGGGCAGGCAGCATCGGACGTGTCTTGAGCATGGTCGGATTCCTCGTGGATCATGGCCAACGGCAGGTTGCCGTGACCTCGCTCGCGATGGATGCAGAAAAAAACGGCGATCCCGAGGGACCGCCGCCAGCCACCGTGGGGACGGTAATTTAGAATACGGCGCGCAACGTCAGTGACCAACGTGGCGAGGAGCATTCACGTTCCAGCTCCATAAAATCGACGTTGTATGCCCGGTTGTTGGCCATCATCTCGGCGGCATCGTCACCGGCAAAATCCTGCTCCAGCTGCTGGCTGCAAGAGTCCAGCAGATTGTTTCCGGTCAGGCGAACCACGTACGACTTGCCCAATCGCTTCTCCAGGAACAGCTCGAGGTTGCCGCCGTAGATGGTGCTCTGCATTTCGCCCGGCGAGTTGTGCTGGTAGGCCGGGCCCTGTTTCTGATAGCTGGCGCCGAAGCTGGCTTTCCACGCAGGGATTTCCTGAGTGACGCCCACGTTGTAGACATACGAGGGCTGGTCATCGATGGTCGTGTCGCGATTCGTGATCGGATTGAGGCGCTTGGAGAACAACCGCGTGTAATTGCCGAACACGCCGGTGTGGTCCATCCCCATGAAGGTCAACGGCATCGACAGATCGAACTCGGCACCACGGACCTTGGCCTTGCCGATGTTCTGGAAGCTGTACAGCCCGCCTGGGAAATCGTCCGGGTCCTGGCCAGCGTCGGTCACCGGGCGCAGGGTCCGCACCATGCCGATGAGATCGGTAATGTTGCGCTGGAACAGGTTCACGCCCACCACGCCGCTCTTGCCGATGTTGTGCTCGAAGCCCAGATCGAAGCCGAGCGCGCGTTCCATCTTCAGATTCGGGTTGCCAATTGTAACGTCGTAGTCGCCCGGCGATTCGAGTGTGATCGAAGGCACCAGCTGATCGACGCCGGGCCGGCGCACGGTACGCGCGACGCTGAAACGCAACTGGTCCGCGTCAGTCAGCTTCCACTGCAGATGCGCTGATGGATTGAGCATGAACGCGTGGCTGTCGGCACTGCCCCTCGTTTGCCCGTCCGCCACACCGTTGGTGGATTCGGTCGTGACGAAGTTCTGGCTCGTCCGCGTTTTTTCGCCGCGCACGCCGGTGGTTAACGTCACCGCGGAAGACAGGTTCCAGTCCACCTTGGCATACGTGTCGAAGCGGTTTTCGTCGTACTGGTAATCGCCCGCCGTGCCTTTCTGCTTCGCTTTGCTGAGGCCGGATATTTCCGACTCGGTGAACGTGCGGTCCTTGTTCTTCAGCTGCACGCCGACTTTCAGCGTCGCCGCATCGATGCCCAGCGACTTGGCTAGACCCGGCATGCGGCGTGTGACAGAGGCGTCGGCCTGCCAATTCTTGTCGTCCGCCGAGGTGCCTTTGACCTTATCCTTGGTATCGGGTGTGTCTTTGAAGTAGTGCTTTACGGTGCTGCCCTTGGTGCTGTTGCGGCCCAGGTAGGCCTCGAAATCGGTCTGGTCGTTGAACGACGTGTTGAACACGGCCGACAGGCCGTAGCTGTCTTCGTCCATGGGCGTTTTTTCGAACTTGCGCTCCGGATTCTGCAGATCCAGGCCACCCACGGTGCCGTCGCCCTCGTAGGTACGCGTGTTCTCGTATTCATCGCGGCGCGTCTGCATCGCGAACGCGTCCACCCGCAGGCTGGTCATGTCGGAGAGCAGCCAGGTCAGGTCGCCATTGAAGGAAAGGTCCCTCGATTCGCGCGTATCGCCCTGCTCCTCGCGAGACGCCGCACGCGACTTGGCGGCGTTGTTCCAGCTCTGCAGGTCGTGGCCGTTGCTGTGGGCGGCGATCGCGTCGGCGAACCCGACGGTATTGCCGTCGACTACTTCCTGGATGGCATGCTTCTCGTTGAAGCGTTTTTGCGCGTCTAACGTCAACGAGTAGAAAAGGTTCTTCGCGTCGTTGCCGCCGGACCACGAAAACGCAGCGTTGGGCCGGATCCTGCCGGTCTTCTTGTCCCATGTCTCGCCAACGCGCACGATCACGCCCGGCGGCAGCGTGGCGCCGTCCTTCAGGATGATGTTGATGGTGCCGCCCACGCCCTGGCTGTCGAATTCCGCCGACGGCGAACGCACAATCTCGATGCGGTCGATGATTTCAGCCGGGATACGGTCAACGGCCACCGAACGATCGTTGCCGATGCCGGGTACCGAGCGGCCATTGATCAGGATCTGTGTGTAGCCGTTGCCCAGGCCGCGCATTTCCGGCGCCACCGATTCGCCCACGTCGCCGACGAAAGCCACACCCGGGACGCGGCGCAACTGGTCGCCCACCGACACCGGCTCGAATTTGGCGAAGAACTGCTGGTCGTACACCAGCACCGGCGCGGGAATGTCGATGTGGCTGCGGTATTCGATGTTGCCGGTTACGACCATGCCCTGCAGGTCGATGGTCTTTTTATCTTCTGTGGCTGCGGCTTGGTCGTTGTCGCTGGCGGTGGTTCCGGCGCCGGCGTCCTGAGCGAAGCCGGGTGTGGCGAGCACGCACCCGCTCAAAAGCAGGGCTGCGTGCAACGCATTTCGGCGAAAAGTGGTCATGGATCATCTACCCCCGAAGACGTGCCAACTTCGACTGCGCCCCCATGGCGAAGCATCTGGCAAACGTAGATTACGAATAAATTTTCTAATTTGCAACACTCTTGGAATTTTTCGTGCAAATGGTAATCTTCTCCCGTATGGTTGGCTAAACGGCCGCGCACGGGCGTGGCCGATAGCGAGGAGTTGGGGATGAAAGCACTGTTTCTTTACGGTTTGGTGGCAACCCTCGCGCTCGGCGCCGTGGGTTGCGGCGGCGCAACACGCAGCGCTCCAGCGACGGGGACGACGACCGTCCCTGCACGCGTGCAGACACAGCCGACCAGCAGCGGCAAGGCCAATGCGGCCGTGGTGGTGGCTGGTCCCGACGGCCAGGCACACGTCGTTGCGGCCGCGGCGCTGGGGGGGCTGCAAGTGTTCGGCATGGACGGCGCGAGCCAGCACAGCACCCCTGCCGGCGAGGTGGCGGGAGTGGACGTGGGCTACGGCTTTTCGCTCAACGGCAAACCCACAACCATCCTGGCCGCGGTCGAATCCACCGGCAACAGCCTGCGGTTGTTCACCATGCACGGTGACACGCCCGTCGAAGCCGGCGCCCGCGCCATTCCGCTCGACTTTGCTGTCGAGGGCGTTTGCCTCTATCGCAGCCAGTTGGACAACGCCTTTTACGCCTTCGTGATCGGTGACGGCGGCGAGGTGGATCAACAGATGATCTACGCCAACGCCCAGGGCAAGCTGGATGCGCGCCAGGTACGCCGCATCAACTTGCCCTCCAAGCTGAAACAGTGCACCGCCAACAGTGCCGGTGACGTCTATATCAACGAGCAGACGGTGGGCGTCTGGCATCTGAACGGCAATCCGGAGGCAGACCTCGCCGCCACCTTGGTGGACGCGCCGCGGTTGGGCCATTTGGGCGAGGAGAACGAAGGCGTAGCGCTGTACGACGGCGGCAAGGGCAGCCAGTGGCTGCTGGTGTCGAACACCTCGGAGGGCCGCATCAATGTCTACGACCGCGCCCACGACAACGCGCTCCTGGGCAGCTTCAGTGTCAGGGCTGGCGACCAGAAGGACACCGTAGCCGATCTCGGCCCGCTGTTTGCCACCAGCGCCGCGCTTGGTAGCGGTTTTCCGCATGGCGTGCTGCTGATCGGCGACGAGGATGGCGGCAGCAACTACAAGCTGGTATCGATGGCCGACGTGGCCAGCGCGCTGAAGCTCTCGTCTGGCACGCCGCAGGACCCGCGCAACGCACCGAAACCTGCCATCGCCACGGTGACCGCCCTGGTGGAAACCCGCCCTGTCGGCAGCTACGGCGATGCGGCCGACGACCCGGCCATCTGGGCCCACCCGACCGATCCTGCGAAAAGCCTGGTAGTGGCCACCGACAAGAAGGCCGGCATGGTGGTGTACGACATGCAGGGTGACCTGGTGCAATTCCTGCCCGACGGCAAGATGAACAATACCGACCTGCGCGATGGTTTCAGCCTGGGCGGCAAAAAGGTCACCCTGGTGACCGCCAGCGATCGCACTCACAAGTCGATCGCGATCTACCGTCTCGATGGCGACGTGCGCCAACTCGTCAACGTGGCCGATGGCGTGCAGCCCACCGGCCTCGATGATCCGTACGGCCTGTGCATGTACCGCAGCGCGAAAAGCCACAAGACGTATGTCTTCATCAACAGCGGCGATGGCCTGATGCGGCAGTGGGAACTGCGGGATGCGGGCAATGGCAAGGTGCGTACCGCGCAGGTGCGCGAGTTCAAGATCCCCAGCCAGGCCGAGGGCTGCGTGGCTGATGACATCGGCGGCGCGCTGTTCGTGGGCGAGGAAGACGTGGCGCTGTGGAAGATGGATCCCGAACCGGACGGCGGCAGCGCGATGACGGCGGTCGACCGCGTGGAAAGCAACCCCGCGATCAAGGATGACATCGAAGGCATGGGCATCTACGACCTGGGCAATGGCCGCGGCTATGTGGTGGTTTCCAGCCAAGGCAACGACACGTACGCCGTGTACCGCCGCGAAGGCGATCACGCCTACCTGGGCTCATTCGCCGTGGTGGCCGACGGCGCGCGCGGCATCGATGGCATCTCCGAAACCGACGGCCTCGACGTCAGCAGCCGCAACCTGGGCCCTGGCTTCGAGCACGGCGCCATGGTGGCGCAAGACGGTCGCAACGTCCTGCCCTCGCAAAACCAGAACTACAAGTACGTGCCATGGGAGTCGATTGCCAAGGTACTGAAGTTGGAGATGCGCTGAGAGGTTGTGATTTCTCAACCTCTCAGCCCGGCCATGGATGGCCGGAAGCGGGTTGATCACACAGGTGATGGATTCGCGTGAGCGTTCTCCGGTGAATCGCCAGCGCCGCAAGCATTCGGGCAGCAGCCTGCTGCCCAATTGTGCGAACGGGTGAGCAGAGGTCAATGAGAGCCGGCGGGTGCGCCGGCCTTTTTTTGTCCGGAGATTGGTTGTGGCGACCGGTGCATGGGGAAGGCCGGTGCTTGCGTGGCGAGTGCATACGTATTCATGCGCGAAGATGGCCGGTCGGGGGCAACGAAGCCGGATTGCCATGCGAGACTCCCCTGGCTGGCCGCCTGAGCGTCTGTGCCCGCATGGCTGGCTGCTGACGCTCGCGGCCACCTCCGAAACATGTCATCCATGCCTGGCCATGGGGAGATCGAAACGTGACCAGAAAAATCCGGTTGATTCACGTCATCGCCGCCCTCGCGCTGCTGTTTGCGGCGGGCGGAAGTCTTGCCTCCACCATCGCCGCGAACGGAAGCGTGGAGCGCGCATCCCACCTCGACCATCGCCGCGATGGCGTGGAGCTGGCGCGCGGTGCCGTGTCGCTGCGCGTGACGGCGTTGACCGACCACATCATCCGCGTGCGGATTGCGCGCGACGGCGTGTTCCCCGAAGACGCCAGCTGGGCGGTGCCGGCCGAGGTCCGCCGCGCGCGCGTCGCCGTGGAAAGTCATGCTGACGGCTTTTCCACCAAGGCATTGCGCGTGCGCATCGATCCCCAGTCGCTGGGACTGCGGGTGGAGGACTTGCAGGGCCGCACGATTTCGGCCGACACGGCCCAACCGTTCGATGCGGACGGTCGCGCGTTCACCTTGCGCAAGCAGCTGCCGCTGTCCGAACACATCTTCGGCCTGGGCGACAAGACCGGTGGTTCGCTGGATCGGCGCGGGCAAAGCTACGTGGACTGGAACACCGATGCCTACGGTTTCAGCAGCGCCACCGATCCGATCTACAAGTCGATTCCGTTCTTCATCGGCGTGGGCGGTTCAGGCGGCAGCTACGGCATCCTGTTCGACAACAGCTGGCGCAGCTGGTTCGACTTCGGCCATCGCGATGCGGACACGCTGGCGTTCGGCGCGCCGGATGGCCCGGTCGACTATTACCTCATCGCCGGCCCCTCCACGGCGGACGTGGTGCGCCGCTACACCGACCTCACCGGCAAGGCCCCGTTGCCGCCGAAGTGGGCGTTCGGCTATCAGCAGTCGCGCTACAGCTACATGAGCGGCGACGAGGTGCGGCAGGTGGCGGCGCGCTTGCGTGCGGACCGGTTTCCGGCCGACGTGATCTGGCTGGATATCGACTTCCAGGATCGCAACCGCCCGTTCACCGTCAACCGGCAGGCGTTTCCCGACATGCCGGGGCTGGTGCGCGAACTGCGCGGCGAGGGCATCAAGCTGGTGGCGATCACCGATCCGCACATCGCCCACGCGCCGGGCGAGGGCTACGCGCCGTACGACAGCGGCACGGCCGCCGATGCGTTCGTGCACAACCCGGATGGCTCGGTCTACGTGGCGCCGGTGTGGCCGGGGCCGTCGGTGTTTCCCGATTTCACCGAGGCCAGCGTGCGCGACTGGTGGGGCACCTTGTACCGACCGTTCGTGACCGACGGCATCGCCGGTTTCTGGAACGACATGAACGAGCCGGCAGTGTTCGAGACGCCGACCAAGACCATGCCGCTGGACACCGTCCACCGCATCGCCAGCGACGATTTCGCCCATCGCAACGCCAGCCATGCCGAGATCCACAACGTCTACGGCATGCAGAACACGCGCGCCACCTATGACGGGCTGCGCAAGCTGCGCCCGGACGAGCGGCCGTTCGTGATGACGCGCGCCAGCTACGCCGGCGGCCAGCGTTACGCAGTGACCTGGACCGGCGACAACGGCTCCACCTGGGATCAGTTGAAGCTGTCGGTGCATCAACTGATCAACCTGGGCCTGTCGGGCTTCTCATACAGCGCCGCCGACGTCGGCGGTTTCACTGGCGGCCCCAGCGCCGACCTGCTGACGCGCTGGTTCGAGATCGCCACGTTCACGCCAGTATTCCGCGACCATGCAGCCAAGGGCACGCCGCGGGCCGAGCCGTGGGTGGATGGGCCGCAACACCTGGCCATCCGCCGGCACTACGTGGAGGAGCGCTACCGCCTGCTGCCTTATCTCTATGCATTGGCCGACCAGAACGCGCGTCTGGGCGATCCGATCATGCGGCCGGTTTTCTACGATTACCCGGAAGCGATCAGCGCCTCGTGCGATCAGTCGATGGCGTTCACCGTAGGTAGCCAGCTGCTGGTGGCGCCGCCGCCGAATCCGGAATCGCCGCAGGATTACGACGTCTGCCTGCCGGCGGGCGGCTGGTACGACTACTGGACCGGGCTGGCAGTGGATGGTGCGGCTGTCGATGGAGCCAACCCGACCATCCAGTCGGCATCGCAGGCCACCAACGAGAAACGCTCCAGCAGCATCGTGGTGAAAGAGACGCCGCGGCTGGACAAGCTGCCCGTGTTCGTGCGCGCCGGCAGCATCCTGCCGCGCCAGCCGCTGGTGCAGAGCACCGCGCAAACGCCAACCGGCGCGTTGCAGATAGACGTCTATCCCGGCGCCGATTGTCATGGCCAGCTGTATGCCGACGACGGCCACAGCATGGCGTACCGCAAGCAGGGTTTCCTGCGCCAGACGCTTCGTTGCACGGTGGGCGCCGATGGCGTGCGTATCGACTTCGCGGCGCGCGATGGCCGGTTCAAGCCATGGTGGAAGCAGTTGGCAGTGACAATCCACGGCTGGGATGGCGCAGGCCACGCGATGGTCGGTGGGCGGCGCGTCGACGCGGTGTCCGACCGTGCCGCGCGGACCTTGCGTTTCACCATTGCCGATCAACCAAAGGCGGCCAGCATCGACGCCCTGCACCAGTGAGGTGACTCACGCAGGGTGCGTTATGGCGCGGCGCTCACCGCCAGCCGAAGCTGCTGGTAGGCCGCCACGAGACGGTCGAGTCGGAAGCTTCGATTGCGGCCGCTCGGGTTGGGCAGCACCCAGACGATTGCGCCGCCCATGAGGTCGGCCTGCCGTCCCCAGCTGACCTCTCGCCGGCCTGATAACGCGGCATACGCCGCCTTGCCCAGGAAGGCCACGAAGCGTGGCGCGTAGTGCTCGATCTTGCGCCGGAATTCAGCGGCAGCGGAGGCGAATTCCTCGGGCGCCAGCTGGTCGGCGCTGGCGGTGGGCCGGCTGACAACGGTGGTCAGGCCACAGTGGTAACGGAGAATCTGCCGATCGTCCTCGGGCCGGATTTCGTCCGGGGTGAAGCCCGCCAGGTGGATGACGCGCCAGAAACGGTTCGTCGGCCCGACGAAATGATGTCCCGTGGCGGCAGCCATCAGGCCCGGGTTGATGCCACAGAACACCACGGCAAGCTGCGTCGCCATGAGGTCCGGCAATGCGGTCGATGTGCCTTCGGCCTCGCCATGCATGCTTTGCCGTCGAGGGTTCATCCGCAGATCACGCCGACCGCCTTCGACGCCAATGTGCGCAGGTCCTTGCGGGAGGTGCCGGCGCGGGCGCGCAGCGCCAGGGTGTGCAGGGTTGCGGTGGCGAGCAGGGCCAGCGCGGTCGGGTCGGTATCGCTGCCGAGTTCGCCGCCGTCGCGTGCACGGCGCAGGCGGGTTTCGAAACGGGTGTCGAGCGTGCGAAAACCATCCATCACGCTGCGCCGCACCTCGGGGTCGTCGACCGCTTCGGTGATGGCCGTACCCACCACGAAACAGCCGCGCGCCGGGCCGTCCCCGGAGAAATAGATGGCCAACGCCGCGTCGTAGACGCGCATCAGCGCGGTTTCCAGCGCATGGTCGCCGTCGAGTGCCTTGCGCATCGCGGCAAGCTGCAGTTCCCAGTAGTCGGCCAGCGCCTGCAGGTAGATCGCGCGCTTGTCACCGAACGCCGCGCGCAGGCTGGGCCGGTTCATGCCGGTCGCCGCGGTGATGTCGTCGAGCGAGGTTGCGGCATAGCCCGACTTCCAGAACGCGCCCGTGGCCTGTCGCAGGGCAACCTGCGGCTCGTAGGCGCGCGGTCGTCCGCGTGGCTTCTTTGCTGTTTCGTTCATTTTGTACCGTTGCGTATGGAAACATTGACCTGCGGCGCCGGTCTAAATATTATCCGACGAAGTACAAAATTCACAGGGCGGCCTGCAGTCCGGGTTTCCCCGGGCAAGGAGTTGATTCATGCAAGAGCAGCATGCGCAAACAGTGGGGGCCGACCACATCGGCCTCACGGTGGGTGACCTTGAGCAGTCCCGCCGCTTCTTTGTCGAATGCCTGGGGTGGCAGGTTATTGGCGGCGTACCGGCGTACCCGGCGGTATTCGTCTCCGATGGCACCGTCGGATTGTCCCTGTGGGAGGTCGACAAGTCCGCGACCACGGTCGCATTCGATCGACGCAAGAACATCGGCCTGCATCACCTGGCATTGAAAGTGCCCGACGCGTCGACGCTGCAGAACATCTACGCCCGCGTGTCGGCCTGGCCCGGCGTGCAGACCGAATTTGCGCCGGAACCGGTGGCCGCCGGCGGATCACGCATGCACTGCATGGTGCGCGAACCGGGCGGGGCGCGCCTCGAGTTCGTCTGCACCCTGACCGACTGAGTGTTTCGCCAAGCAATGGTGCCCATGCCAGGCAGGACACCGTTGCCGTCAGCGGCCTACTTCACCTGCAGGCTGTTGTTGCTGCGGTCGTGATCGGGCAGGGCATGATCCGGGTCGATACTGACGGATGACACCTGGCGCGTGCCATCCACGTGCACGACGTAGTGGCGATGCTGCTGCCAGGTTTCCCACGGCACGCGCACCTGCTGCTTGCTGCCGTCGTCGTAGAGCACGTCAAGCGTGGCCGGCAACACCAGCCGGTCCAGGTTGGCGATGGTGACGTCGACGCCCTTGCGGTAATCGCCATCGGTGTAAGCCACCTTCTGCACCGCCAGATCCAGCGTCCAGTTGTGCTGGAACCAGCCGCGCCAGAACCAGCCAAGGTCTTCGCCGGTTTCGCTTTCCATGAAGCGGAAGAAGTCCGACGGGCTGGGGTGCTTGTACGCCCAGGTAGCGATGTAGCGGCGGAAGGCCGGGTCGAACCGTTCCGGCCCGATGATCTGCTCGCGCAGCAGCACCATGCCGAAGGCGGCCTTGAAGTAGGTGATCGGGTGGCGGTACTTCTCCGGCACCATGTCGGCGCCGATCAGCAGCGGCGGCGCGTTGGTGTCCATCAGCACGCGGGCGATTTCGTCGGCGGGGTTGCCGCCGCCGGGCGCGTATTCGCTGTCGCGCTTGGGTGCGTATTCGCCGTGGTTGAAGGCGTCGTCCTCGTACACGTCGATGAAGGTGTTGAAGCCTTCATCCATCCACGCATCGCGGCGCTCGTTGCTGCCCACGATCATCGGAAACCAGATGTGGCCGATCTCGTGAGCAATCACCATGTGCAGGCTCTTGCCCTTCGCCCGCTTGGAATCGAACGTGATGCCGGGATATTCCATGCCGCCGGCGGTGCCGGCTTCGTTGATCGCCACTGGCCACGGGTACGGGTACCACTGCCTGGAGAAATATTCGGTGGACGCCTTGAGGAACTCGGTGGCCCGACCCCAGGCCTGCGGGCCCGCACTTTCCACCGGATACACCGACATCGCCAGCGCCGTCTTGCCCTCCGGCAGGTTGATGCGCGCCGCGTCCCACACATAGGCGGCCGAGGCGCCGAAGGCCACGTCGCGAGTGTTCTGCATGCGGAAGTGCCAGGTCAGCGTTCCGCCTGCCTTTGAACGACTGGATGGTTGGACCACCTCCGCTGCCGTGCGGATCATCACCGTCTTGTCGCTGTGTCGCGCCTGCGCCAGCCGCTTCTGCTGGGTGGCCGTCAGCACGTCCTCGGGGTTCAGCAGCTCGCCGGAACCGACCACGATCATGTTTGACGGCACGGTGACCGAATAATCGAAATCGCCGTACTCCAGATAGAACTCGCTGTTGAGGTAGGGCGCGGTGTCCCATCCGCGCAGGTCGTCGTAGACGGCCATGCGCGGATACCACTGCGCGATCTCGAAGATCTCGCCGTTCTTGCTGGCGTTCACGTCCATGCGGCCGCCGAACTCGCCGGGAACGGTGAAGCTCCATGTGACGTGCAACCGCAGCTTGCCGCCGTGGCCCGGCAACGCGTCGGGCAGGCGCACCTGCATGCGCGTATCGGAGACCACCCACTTCACCGCCTGCTTGCGGCCGTGCGCGTCTTCGACGGCCACCGATGCGATCCGGTAACCATCGGTGAACTCGGTGGGAAACTTGTCGCCGGTGAAGGCGCCGCGGGCATCCTTGCGATAGCGGTTCTGGTCCAGCTGCAGCCACAGCACGTCCAGCGCGTCAGGGCTGTTGTTGGTGTAGCTGATCACTTCGCTGCCGCCGAGCTCGCGGCTGGCCGGGTCGAGCGTGGCGGTGATGTGGTAGTCGGCGCGGTTCTGCCAGTACGCCGGCCCGGGCTTGCCGCTGGCGGAGCGGTAAGCCGTTGCCGGCTGCGGGTAATCGAACGGTGCGAACGCCTGCTGCGGGTTGAACGCGGCACTATCGGCCGTGGCAGCCATGACCGGCATGGCCAGCCACAACAGGACACTGCCGAACAGGACGCGCGCGGTGGATGGAGTCATGGATACCTCGGGGAAAGGGGCAAGGCAGGGATGATATCCACAACCTCCACAGGCCATGGCGTACGCCGCGCGCCTGGTGGCTTGCGGATAGTGCCGGGTGCTGGCAACGGCAGGTCTTTTCCCCGAAAATCAGACACCTGTGGCAGCCGTCCGCACGAGGCGCGGGCCGTGTGCAACGTTACCTCGCCAGCTGGACAGCCTGCAAAAGCATGCAAGAATGAAGAATATTTCCCTTTGCGGCAGGTCGTGCCGATGACGCGAGTCACATGAAATTGAACGGTATCGTGCGCTGGCGCACGGCCGGGCTGTTGCTGGCGATGATGATCATCGTGGGCCTGCCATACATCGTGACGCTGTCCGGTCAGCGCGACACCGTGCGCGCCAACGCGTGGGTCATTCATTCCAACGAGGTCAAGGCGCTTACCTACCGGATCGCGTACGTGATCCACGACAGCGAGGCGGCCAGCTATCGCCTGCTGGCGGGCGACGCCACCGATGCCGTGCGTCAGCGGGCGGCAAGGGCAGCAAACGAAGCGACTGAGTTGTTGCCGGCCCTGCACGCGATGATGCGCGACAGCCCCGAGCAACAGGCGCTGGTCAGTGCACTGGAAAGCAGCGTCAACGGTCGCATCGCCCTGATGACCCAGGCGCAGGCCCGGCTGGACAAGGGAGATGCCGCCGGTGCGCGGCAATCATTGCGCGATGGCGACGATCTGTTCGGGATGAACGCGCGGATCAGTGCGATCGTGGCCAACGAGGACAACCTGCTGACGGAGCGTCAGCTCATCGCCGGCGATCAGGCCACGACGGGCCGGGTGGTGTTGTCGATCACCGCACTGGCCCAGCTCGTGCTGCTGATGATCATCGTGATCATGTCCGAGCGGCAGATCGGCCAGCGGCGATTGGCCGAGACCCGTGAGGGCCGGGCGGTGCTGCGCTCGCAGCTGATCTTCCAGGCCGTGCGCGAGCCGATCGCGCTGTTCGACGAGAGCCTCAATAGCCTGCTGGTGAACAACGCCTTCAGCGAGCTGTACGGTATGGACGCCGGGCAGCGCTCAATGCCGCTGGCGCAGATCGGCGAAGGCGCGTGGCAGGACAGCGTGCTGCTGCAACGTCTCAAGGATGTGCTGCTGCGCGACCGTGAGCTGTGGGATTACGACATGATCCAGCGCACCGTCGACGGCATGGATCGCCACGTGGTGATCAATGCGCGCCGCCTGCAGAAACTGGACACCGACGCGCCCACGCTGCTGTTGACGGTCAGCGACGTCACCACGCGTGCACTGGCCGAGCAGCAGGTGAACGACCTCAACCGCCAGCTGGAAGGCAAGGTGGCGCAGGTTTCCGACGTCAACCGCGAGCTGGAGGCGTTCAGCTATTCGGTATCGCACGACCTGCGGGCGCCGCTGCGGCACATCTCCGGGTTCGCCCGCAAGCTGGAGCAGCACCTGGGCGAACGGGTGGACGAGAAGGCCAGCCACTACATTGATGTCATCGGCGGCTCGGCACAGCGCATGGCGCTGTTGATCGACGACCTGTTGGTGTTTTCCCGCCTGGGCCGTGGCGCGCTGCGGCTGCAGGCGGTGGACATGCAGTCGCTGGTGGAGGAAGCCAGCGCGCTGGCCGAATCGGGCGCACCGGACCGGCGCATCGTGTGGACCATCAAGCCGCTGCCGATGGTCATCGGCGACGAGAACATGCTGCGCACCGTCTGGCAGAATCTGCTGGGCAATGCGGTCAAGTACACCGGCCATTGCGACGTGGCACAGATCGAGGTCAGCGCGACCCAGGGTCGCCAGGGCGAGTACCAGTTCACTGTGAGCGACAACGGCGCCGGTTTCGACATGCAGTATGCGGACAAACTGTTCGGCGTGTTCCAGCGCCTGCACCGCGCTTCCGAGTTTCCGGGCAATGGCATCGGCCTGGCCAATGTCCGGCGCATCGTGGCACGCCATGGCGGCCGCGTCTGGGCCGAAGCCGAACCCGGGCACGGAGCCCACTTCCACTTTTCGTTGCCGGCCACCGACCTGGCCGGCTCACAAACCCGAGACAAGGCATGAACAAGAAAGACCTGCGAACCATCCTGTTGGTTGAAGACAGCGCCGCCGACGCGGAAATGGCGATGGATGCGCTGGGCGAGGCGCATCTGGCCAACCCGGTGGTCCACGTGGAAGACGGCGTCGAATGCCTCGACTACCTCTATGCGCGCGGCGCCTGGGCGACGCGCGAACCCGGCGATCCGGCGGTGGTGCTGCTGGACATCAAGATGCCGCGCATGAATGGCCTGGACGTACTTACCCAGATGCGCAATGACGAGCAGTTCAGGCGTATACCGGTGGTGATCCTGTCCTCCTCGCGCGAGGAAAGCGACCTGGCGCGCAGCTGGGACCTGGGCGCCAACGCGTACGTGATCAAGCCGGTCGACGTGGACCAGTTCTTCGACGCCGTGCGCACGCTGGGCCAGTTCTGGGCCGTGTTGAACCAGGCGCCCGAACAGGACTGAGCGAACGCGAATCAGGGCGATACGGCCGCGCTGGGTGGCTACTGAAAACGCGCAGGTGCGGGTTGAAAGGACGAGGATCATGGCGGAGCACACCGGGTCAAACGAAACGTCGCGCACCATGCCGGTCGTTCGCGTGCTGCAGGTCGAAGACAACCATCTCGATGCCGAGTTGGTCCTGGCCGAGCTCGACGACGACGGCCTTCCCTACGAAGTGCTGCTGGTCGACGACGAAGCCCATTTCAGCGCCGCCCTGCGCGATTTCAAGCCGCACATCGTGCTGTCCGACCTCAGCCTGCCGGGCTTCTCCGGCCAGCACGCGCTGGAGTTGCTGCGCCGGCACGACGAGGATCTGCCCTTCATCTTCGTCTCCGCCACCCTGGGCGAGGAGGCGGCGATCGAGGCACTGCGCAACGGCGCTACCGATTACATCCTGAAACAGAACCCGGCCCGGCTGGCCAGCGCCGTGCGCCGCGCGCTGGCCGAGGCCGCCGCACGCCGCGCGAGCCGCCGCGCCGAGTCCGAACTGATCCGCGCGCAACGCTTCGAAAGCCTGGCGATGCTGGCCGGTGGCCTCAGCCACGACCTGCGCAACCTGCTGCAGCCCCTGCTGCTGGCCGGCGACAGCTTGCAGGATTACCAGGACGACCCGCGGCTGGCGCGGCTGGGCAAGCTGGTGCGCGATTGCGGCAAGCGCGGCCTGGACATGGTGCAGTCGATGCTGTCGTTCGCCCGCGGCGCACGCCGCGCCGAACAGGTGCGGCTGGGCGAACTGTTCAGCGCGCTGGACCTGCTGATGCAGGGCAGCGTGCCCCGCTCGGTGGCGATGGAGCTGGCGATCGAGGACCCCGAGCTGACGTTCGAGGGCAACCACACCGAGCTGCAGCAGTGCCTGCTCAATCTCTGCCTCAACGCCATCCAGGCGATGCCCGACGGCGGTAGGCTGCGCATCCAGACCAGCCAGGCCGAGCTTCCCGTCGATTTTTTCATGGCCGGCGAACAGCCGCATTCCGGCCACTACCTGCGCATCAGCGTGATCGACAGCGGCCCGGGCATGGACAGCGCCGTGCTGGAGCACCTGTTCGAGCCGTTCTTCACCACCAAGGAAACCGGTACCGGCCTGGGCCTGATGTCGTGCAAGCGCATCGTGGGCAGCCATGGCGGCGTGATGCGGGTGGACAGCGCGCCGGGCCGCGGCACCCGTTTCGATCTCTACATTCCGCTGGAAGCGCTGGCCGCCGATACCGACACCGCGCTGGAAGAGGATCTGGATGGCGCCGCCGAAAGCGTGCTGGTGGTGGTGGAAGAGGCCGGCCAGCTGTCCCTGCTGGTCGACACCCTCGATGCCTACGGCTACGAGGCGCACGCCAGCCAGAGCGGTACCGCCGCGCTGCAATGGATCGAGGCCTGCGGCCTGCCCGACCTGGTCGTGCTCGACGCCGACATGAACCTGTTCACCGGTGTGCGCACCCTGGCCGCCCTGATCGACCACGGCTACGCCGGCGCGGTGATTCTGCTGGCCCGCCCCGACGCGCCGCCCGACCCGAACGAACTGCCGTCGCTGAAAAACCTGTTCGTGGTCGACAAGCCCGTGGTGACCCAGGTGCTGCTGCGTACCTTGCGCAAGGCGCTGCAGGCGGTGGCCTCGAACGCGTGAGCCAGTGCAGCCCTCTTGTCTCCTCCCTCTGCGCGCAGGGGGAGGTTGGGAGTGGGTTGTACGGGCTGGCGGAGAGGATCAAAAGCGAACCCCACCCCCAACCCTCCCTTGCAAGCAGTGGAGGGGGCGAAGCAGATGGCGGGTTCTGGCTCATCCTCCACGAGAAGGAGGGAAGGTTATCCAGCCTCAGTCGATACCCAGCTTCTTCAGCTTGTAGCGCAGTGCGCGGAAGGTGATGCCGAGCTTTCTGGCGGCGGCGGTCTTGTTGTAGCGGGATTCTTCCAGCGCCTTGATGATCGCGGTGCGTTCCAGGTTGCTGATGTAGTCGTCGAGACCGCCATCGGCGCCCGGTGCCGGCGCTGCCGGCGGCTGGCCGAGCGCGGGTTCGGCGGCGGGTTCGGGGCTGGGGCGAGCTGTCCGCTGCGGCAGCATCAGGTCGGCCGCGTCGATGCGTTCGCCGTCGCACATGGCCATGGCGCGTTCCAGGATGTTTTCCAGTTCGCGCACGTTGCCGGGGAAATCATAGGCTTCCAGCGCCTGTTTCGCTTCGGCCGACAGCTGCCCGACGCCACCGCCGTTCTTGCTGGCCAGTGCCTGCAGGATGAACCCGGACAGTTGCGGCACGTCGCTGCGACGCTCGCGCAACGGTGGCACGCGCAGCTCGATCACGTTGATGCGATAGAACAGATCCTGGCGGAACTGGCCTTGCTCAACCAGCTGGCCCAGGTTCTTGTGGGTGGCCGAGAGGATGCGCACGTCCACCGGGATCTCGTCGCGACCGCCGATGGCGCGCACTGCTTTTTCCTGGATCGCGCGCAGCAGTTTCACCTGCATGTGCAGCGGCAGTTCGGCCACTTCATCGAGGAACAGGGTGCCGCCCTGCGCTGCCTGGAACAGGCCTTCCTTGTCGGCGCCGGCGCCGGTGAAGCTGCCTTTGCGGTGGCCGAAGAACTCGCTCTCCATCAACTCGGACGGGATGGCGCCGCAGTTGACCGGGATGAACGGGCCGGCCGCGCGGGGGCCTTGCTCGTGGATCAGTCGCGCCACCAGCTCCTTGCCCACGCCCGATTCACCGGCGATGTAGACCGGCGCCTGGTTGCGGGCGAGCTTGGCGATGGTGGTGCGCACTTGCTGCATCGCCGCCGAGTCGCCGATCAGGCGCGAGCCGAAGTCGCCGGCCTTGGTGGCGCCGCCGCCGTTGCGCTTTTCCTCGGCCAGCCGCAGCGCGGTGCGTACCAGGCCGCGCAACATCTGGATGTCCACCGGTTTGGAGACGAAGTCGAACGCGCCGGCTTTCAACGCGGTCACCGCCGCGTCGACGTTGCCGTAGGCGGTAATCATCGCCACCGGTGTGTCCGGGCAGGTTTCGGCGATCAGCTCGATGATCTCCTGGCCGTTGCCGTCGGGCAGGCGCATATCGGTGAAGCAGAGGTCGTACGTGCGTTCGGCCAGCGCGCGTCGCGCGTCGGCGACGGTGCCCACGGCGTCAACCTGCAGATCCATCCGGCCCAGCGTGATGGTCAGCAGTTCGCGGATGTCGCGTTCATCGTCGATGACCAGAACGGTCTGTGCAGTCATGGGCTTCTTGGTTGGCAACGGTGCTGTGCAGGTTACTAGGGCAGGGCGAAAGGTCAACGCGTGGCGGCGCGATCGGCTACCTCCGCGTCGGCCGGATTGCGCGCCGGCGGCGTCAGCACCAGCCGGAAACAGCTGCCGCCGCCGGGTACGCGCACGTATTCCAGCGCGGCCTGGTTGGCGTCGCTCATCTGCCGGGCCAGGTACAGGCCCAGGCCGGTGCCGTATTCGTGGGTGGTGTAGAACGGCTCGAAAATCTGCGCGGCCACTTTCGGCGCGATGCCGGGGCCGCGATCGATCACTTCGAGGATGGGCACGCCATGTTCGCCACGACGCGCCACCACCAGCACCCGCGCCGCCTGGCCGGGCATGCGGCCATAGCGCAGCGCGTTCTGCACCAGGTTCCAGATCACCTGCTGCAGTTGCTGCGGGTCGGCCACGGCGGCGACCTCGACATCGCTGTTGGTGACTGCGCGCAGCGTGTCGGCGCCGATGTCGTTGCCTTGCTTGTATTCCTCCACGAACGACTGCGCCCAGTGGCCCAGGTCCAGCGTTTCCGGCCGCGAGCGTTCGCGCCGGGACAGCTGCAGGATGTTCTCGATGATCTCGTTGAGGCGGATGCAGTGGTTGTTGATGATCTCGACCATGCGCTGGTCGGTGCTGTCCATGCTTTTCGATTCGGCCAGCAGCTGCGCGGAGTAGCGGATGGCCGCCAGCGGGTTGCGGATCTCGTGCGCGATGGAGGCGGACAGCCGGCCCAACGAGGTCAGCGTGAGCTCTTCGGCGCGGCGCGACAGCAGCGAAGTGTCGTCCAGGAAGATCAGTACGTGGGAGTCGTCGTTCGGCGCCAGGCGCGAGAAACGCGGCACCACCTCGGGCACGCCGTCGGCCAGCTGGGTGGCGGTTTCGTCCAGCTTGCCCGAGGTCATCCAGTGATACAGGCGGCGCGACAGTTCCGGCGCCAGCTGCCCCAGGTCGCGCTGGTCGGCGCCGGGGTTGCCCATCAGCATCCAGGCCGATTCGTTGATCTGGTGGATGCGGTTGGCGTCGTCCACCAGCAGCACGCCGGTTTTCATGCGGCGGATGATCAGCTCGTTGACCTGCGCCAGGTTGGCCAGGTCGGTGCTGCGCTGCTCGGCCAATGCCTCGGTGGCGCGCAGTTGCCGGCCCAGCACGTGGCACAGCGTGGTGGTGGCGAAGTAGGCCAGGCCGAACAGCGCCGCTTCCAGCAGGTCGCGGTCGCCGGCACCCGCGGAGCTGGTGTCCAGCAAGGTGTGGCCGAGGGTGCCCAGCGTGGCCAGCGCCGCGAAAAAGCTGGACAGGCGCAGCGGCAGGATCAGCGCGCCCGCGCTGAGGTTCACTGCCAGCATCATGGCGATGCCGATGTGGGCTTCGCGCATCGCGGTGATCGCCAGCAGCGCGCCGCCGATATCCACCACCAGCGCCACTGAAACCGCGAGCCGGGCATGCGGCATGCTGCGCCGGTTCAGCAGCAGCGACACCAGCGCGAACAGCAGATAGGCCTCGGCCACGTGGTGGGCGAAGGCGGGGTCGGGCACGTTGGGCCAGCCCAGTCCCGTGGGGCTGAAGGCCAACCCCATGTAGACCAGCGCCTGGACCAGGCGGAAAACGTTGAGAAAGGTAAGTTCGTTGTAGAACGTCGTGGCGGGTCCGCTGGAGGCGGGCAAAAGTGACGTGCTGGACATTCGCAAGGCACTCCGTGGCAGTTGCGCGAGTATAAGCGGCGCGCGCCAGGCGCGCAGTGCGTGGAACACGGTTTTTCGATGCACTGGCAGGCGCCAGCTGCCGCGTCGCGGGTTGAGCCATGCGCGGGCATTTGCGAGCATGGCCGTCTGCGCAACCGCATGCCGTGATTGATCCGGCTGCTCCGCCCCCTCTCCCCCGAACAAGGTAGAACGCCATGCATGACTGGCTTTCAGGGCATCAGTTTTTCCACATCCCGGTATTGCGCTGGGCCTATGCCGCGCTGGTGACGCTGGGTGGCTTCCTGCTGACTCGCGGCGTGTTGCGCGTGGTGTCGACCCGCTTGCGCAAACTGGCCGAGCGCACCGGCAGCGCCGCGCTGACGATCATGGCCTCGGTACTCAAACTGACCAGCGCCACCCTGCTTTTCCTGCTTTTCGTACTGATCGGGCTGCATGTGCTGCAGCCGTCGCCACAGGTGGCGCGCTGGCTCGACAGCCTGATGTTTCTCGTCGTCGGTTTGCAGGTGGGGCTGTGGGCCAGCCATGCGATCAGCGCATGGACGGCCAGCAGCCTCCGCCGTACCGGCACAGGCGCGGGCAACCCGGTCGTGATGACGATGCTGAGCTGGTTTGCGCGCACCATGGTGTGGGCGTTGCTGCTGCTGGCGGTGCTGGACAACGTGGGCGTCAACGTGACCGCGTTCGTGGCCAGCCTGGGCATTGGCGGCATCGCGGTGGCGCTGGGTTTGCAGAACGTGCTGAAGGATCTGTTCGCCTCGCTGGCGATCGGCCTGGACAAGCCGTTCGAGATCGGCGAATTCATCCAGTTCGGCGATTTCCTGGGCACGATCGCGCACGTGGGCATCAAGACCACCCGCATCCGATCGCTCAGCGGCGAGGAGATCAGCATCAGCAACTCGATGCTGCTGGATCAGACCATCCGCAATTACAGCCGCATGCAGACGCGGCGCATCGTGTTCGGCTTCGGTTTGCCGATCGACACGCCGCGCGGCAAGGTCGAGCAGGTGGTCGAGGCGGTGCGCGATATCGTCGGCGCCGTGGAAAACACCAGGCTGGACCGGGCCCACTTCCAGCGATTCGGCCCCAGTTCGCTGGATTTCGAGGTGGTGCACATCGTGCAAAGCCCCGACTACAACGTCTACATGGATATCCAGCAGGGCATCAACCTGGCATTGATGCAACGGCTGGAAGCGCTTGAGCTGACCTTCGCGGTGCCCGTGCGCACCTTGCGGGCGGATGGGGCGGTTTACGTGCCGGCCGCGGAGGGCGGCACGAGCCCTGCCGGCTAGGCCGGGCCGGGGCTTTCGCGCCGCGCAGGCCGCGCCGGGCCTCGCTTTGGGGGCTGGCTCTTTCCATTGCGGCCCCCATCCGCGAAAATAGCGGGCCGAATCGCGTGGATTTTGCCCGTTTCAACGGCATCGATCTTCCCGCTTTCCGCCTTCGTGACCCACGCCGCCGCACCGTGTGCGGCCACCATGTTCCCCCGTTCGCTCGAGGTATCGAATGAATTTCCACGAATACCAGGCCAAAGAACTGTTCGCGCAATACGGCATCGCCGTGCCGCCGGGCAAGGTCGCCAACTCCCCCGACGCTGCCGTCGATGCCGCCAAGGCACTGGGTGGCACGCAATGGATGGTCAAGGCGCAGATCCACGCAGGCGGCCGCGGCAAGTCCGGCGGCGTCAAGTTCTGCCGCAGCTTCGATGACGTGCGCGCCGCCGCCAAGGCGATGCTGGGCACCAACATGGAAACCTACCAGTCGGCCGGCCGCGCGCTGCCGGTGAACCTGGTGCTGGTGACCGACGCCACCGACATCGCCCGCGAGCTGTACCTGTCGATCCTGGTCGACCGCGATTCCAAGGCCGTCTCGTTCATCGCCTCCAAGCACGGCGGCGTGGACATCGAGCAGGTGGCCAAGGACACGCCCGAAGACATCCACACCATCGTGGTCGACTTCGTCGAAGGCCTGCAGCCGTACCAGTGCCGCCAGCTCGGCTTCGCGATGGACCTCAACAACAAGCAGGTCAACCAGCTGACCAAGATCATGCTGGGCCTGTACAAGCTGTTCAACGAACAGGACCTGGCCCTGGTCGAGCTGAACCCGCTGGCCGTGCTGGAAGACGGCAACCTCGCCGCGCTGGACGGCAAGGTCAACTCCGACGACAACGCCGAGTTCCGTCATCCGAACCTGGCCGCGATGCGCGACCTGACCCAGGAAGACGCCGCCGAAGCCGCCGCGCAGCAGAGCAACCTCAACTACGTGACGATGGATGGCAACATCGGCTGCATGGTCAACGGCGCCGGTCTGGCCATGGCCACCATGGACGTGATCAAGCTGGCAGGCGGCGAGCCGGCCAACTTCCTCGACGTGGGCGGCGGCGCCACCAAGGAGCGCGTGACCGAGGCGTTCAAGCTGATCACCTCCTCGGACAAGGTCAACTGCATCCTGGTCAACATCTTCGGCGGCATCGTCCGCTGCGACATGATTGCCGAGGGCATCATCGCCGCGGTCAAGGAAGTGGGCCTGAAGATTCCCGTGGTGGTGCGCCTGCAGGGCACCAATGTGGAGAAGGGCCGCGAACTGCTGGCCAACTCCGGCCTGGCGATCACGCCGGCGGATGATCTCAACGACGCGGCCCAGAAAGCCGTGGCTGCGGCCAAGGCCTGAGGAGCAATCGAAACATGAGCGTACTCGTCAACAAGAACACCAAGGTGATCGTGCAGGGCTTCACCGGCCAGCAGGGCACCTTCCATGCGCAGCAGTGCCTTGATTACGGCACCCAGATCGTGGGCGGCGTGACCCCGGGCAAGGGCGGCTCCGAGCACATCGGCCTGCCGGTCTACAACGAAGTGGCCGAAGCCGTGCTGGAAACCGGCGCCGACGCGTCGGTGATCTTCGTGCCGCCGCCGTTCGCGGCCGATTCCATCCTCGAAGCGATCGACGCCGGCATCAAGACCATCGTGGCGATCACCGAAGGCATCCCCGTGCTGGACATGCTGCGCGTGAAAAACGTGCTGGCCCAGCATCCGGAAGTGGTGCTGATCGGGCCGAACTGCCCCGGCATCATCACCCCCGGCGAATGCAAGATCGGCATCATGCCCGGCCACATCCACCAGAAGGGCAAGGTCGGCGTGGTTTCGCGCTCCGGCACGCTCACCTATGAAGCGGTGTTCCAGACCACCAACGAAGGCCTGGGCCAGAGCACGGTGATCGGCATCGGCGGCGACCCGATCAACGGCCTGAACTTCATCGACTGCCTGAAGCTGTTCCAGGACGACCCGCAGACCGAAGGCATCATCATGGTCGGCGAGATCGGCGGCAGCGCCGAGGAAGACGCCGCTGAGTTCATCGGCGAATACGTCAAGAAGCCGGTGGTTTCCTTCATCGCCGGTGCCTCCGCCCCTCCGGGCAAGCGCATGGGCCACGCCGGCGCGATCATCTCCGGCGGCAAGGGCACCGCCGCAGCGAAGTTCGCCGCGCTGGAGAAGGCCGGCGTCACCACGGTGAAGTCGCCGGCCGACCTGGGCAAGGCGCTCGCCAAGCTGATGAAGTAAGCCGTGATGGCACGTTGTTGATGAAAGGCCGCGCATTGCGCGGCCTTTTGTTTCCCGGCACGGTTGAAAGGCTCACGACCATTCCCTTCTCCCGCTCGCGGGAGAAGGTGCCCGACAGGGCGGATGAGGGCGCTCTTGGCATGCCTGGGCCGCAGCCATTTGGACGGCCGATCGCGGCATCCCGCAGCTGCGATAAGGTTCTTGACCAACGCTATGGATTACCATGGCCGTCCATTTTTCCGGAAACGTTTTTCGCCATGGCAAAGTTGCGTCTGGCATTGGCCCAGCAGGATTTCCCGGTCGGCGCGGTGGCTGCCAACGCGAATCGCGTGCGCCAGCTCGCCGCCGCGGCCGCGGCGGGCGGGGCGGCGCTGGTGGCGTTTCCGGAGCTGACGCTGAGCGGCTATCCGCCCGAGGATCTGTTGCTGCGTCCCAGTTTCCTGGCGGCCTGCCAGAGCGAACTGGCGGTGCTGGCCGCGGGTTCCGCTGACGTCGCCGTGCTGGTCGGGCATCCGCACAGCGAAGGCGAAGTGTTCAACGCCGCCAGCCTGCTGCGCCAAGGCCGCATCGAGGTGACGGCGCACAAGCAGGCGCTGCCGAACTACGGCGTGTTCGATGACATGCGCTATTTCCAGCCAGGGCACGAAACCGCCACGGCGGTGATCGATGGTGTCACCGTGGGTCTGTTGATCTGCGAGGACGTCTGGCGCAGCGAACCGGCCGCGCAGGCGGCGGCGGCCGGTGCGCAATTGCTGCTGGTAATCAATGCCTCGCCGTGGGACGACGCCAAGCAGGCCGAGCGCGAGGCCGTGCTGGTGGCGCGCGCGCGGGAGACCGGCTGCGCGATCGCCTATCTCAATCTGGTCGGCGGCCAGGACGAGGTGGTCTACGACGGCGCCTCGATCCTGGTCAATGGCGACGGCTCCATCGCTGCGCGGGCGCCAGCATTCGTGGATGCCTTGCTGTGGGCGGAGTTCGACACCGAAACGCGCATGCTGGCCGCGCAGGACTGGCCGCTCGCCGCTGACCCCAGCGCCGACGCCACGCTGTATCGCGCGCTGGTGCGCGGCATTCGCGACTACATCGACAAGAACGGCTTCCCCGGCGTGCTGCTGGGCCTGTCCGGCGGCATCGATTCCGCGCTGACCCTGGCGCTGGCGGTGGATGCGCTGGGCGCCGATCGCGTCACCGCGGTGATGATGCCCACGCGCTACACCTCGCAGCTGTCGCTGGACGGCGCGCAGGCGCAGGCCGAACGGCTCGGCGTGGCATATCACGTGATCTCGATCGAGGCCACCTACGAATCCTTCGTGGATGCGTTGGCTCCGGCGTTCGCCGGCAAAGCGGCCGATACCACCGAGGAAAACCTGCAATCGCGCACCCGTGGCGTGATGCTGATGGCGCTGTCCAACAAGCACCGCCAGCTGCTGCTGGCCACCGGCAACAAGAGCGAGATGGCGGTGGGTTACGCCACGCTCTATGGCGACATGTGCGGCGCGTATGCGCCACTGAAGGACGTGTACAAGACGGTGGTGTACCGGTTGGCGCGCTGGCGTAACAAGGCCGGGATTGGGGATTCGGGATTCGGGATTCGGCAGAGCGAATCCTCGCCAGACGGCGGCCTTTCACGAATCTCAAATCCCAAATCCCCAATCCCGGAAGAAGTCATCGACCGCCCACCATCGGCCGAACTGCGCGACAACCAGACCGATCAGGATTCGCTGCCTGCGTACGACGAACTGGATGGCATCCTCAACCGCTTCATCGAACGCGAGCAGTCGCAGGCGGAGATCGTGGCGCAGGGTTTCGACGCCGACACCGTGCACCGCGTCGTGCGCCTGGTGCTGGCCAACGAGTTCAAGCGCCGCCAGTCCGCGCCGGGGCCGCGGGTGACCACGCGGGCGTTCGGAAGGGAGCGGAGGTACCCCATCACTTCCGGATGGAAGTGATAAATCCTCCGCAATCCATTCATCCTCACCGCTGACGACCGCGATCATGCCTATGGAGCGATCCCGCCCACCGCCATCGCCCCCTCTTCCCGCACCCGACACAAAAAAAACCGGCTCAACGCCGGTTTTTTTCCTTCACCCAACCGCCCCCCTCAATGATGCCCCGAAAACGGCACCATCTTGCGCAAGGTGGACGGCGGGTGCGGCCACTTGGGGTCGTCCAGATACGGATGATCGGGATAGTTCAGCGCCAGCACCTTGCGCACCTGCTCGGCCTGGTCCTTCTGGTCCATCGACAGGTAGCTGCGGCTGAGGATGGCCAGCGCGTCGCCGGTCTGTGGTGCCTGCTGGTAATGCTCGATCACGTACTGGGCACGATCGGCCGAGGCCACATAAGCCTTGTTGCGCAGGTAGAACTCGGCCACGTTGATCTCGTACTGGGCCAGCACGTTGCGCAGGTAGATCATCCGCTGGCGCGCATCGGCGGTGTAGGCGCTGTCCGGGAAGCGGCGCGCCAGCTCGGAGAAATCGTCGAACGCCTGCAGGTTGTAAGCTTGGTCGCGCCGCGACTGCTGGTCGCTGCGCTTGAGCAGGCGCTCGATCGCGCCACTGGTGCGATCGAAATTGATCAGGCCGCGCAGGTAGTAGGCATAATCGACGTGCTTGTTGGTCGGATACGTCTTGATGAACCGGTTCACCGTCGAAAGCCCGTCGTCGGGCCGGTTGGCCTTGTACTGCGCATAGGCCAGTTCCAGCTGCGCCTGTTCGTTGTACTCACCCGAGGGGAAGCGTGCGATCAGGCGTTCGTAGGCCTTGCCGGCGGCGGCGTAATCGGACTTCTCCAGCGAGACGTGCGCCTTGTTGTACAGCGCGTCCACCGGCATCGTGTCGAGCGAGTCATGCTTGCTCCGGAATATGGAGCAGGCGCTCAGCGACACGACCACGGCGATCACGACGAGCCCCTTCAGGACAGGCAAGTCGAACTTCGGCAACTTCATTACGCGCATGGGAAAGAATTCAGATGTTTGATCGAAAAGGCATGATAGCGGAAACCGGCCCGGCCTCGCGGAGCCCGGCGTGACCACCATCAGGCAGGAAGCGGCGGTGCCATTGACCGCCGCAGGACGCAGGTTCGACCAGGCTTTGGCCGAGATGTTCCCGGATTATTCGCGCTCGCGTCTCAGCGGCTGGATCAAGTCCGGCGCGGTGACGCTCGACGGCGCCCAGGTGCCGCCGCGCCAGTTGCTGCGCGGTGGCGAGCAGGTGGTGCTGCAGGCGGAGCTGGAGAACGAGGTCACCAGCGCGCCGGAAGACATCGCGCTGGACATCGTGCACGAGGACGACCACCTGCTGGTGCTGAACAAGCCGGCGGGCCTGGTGGTACACCCGGGCGCCGGCAATCCGGCGGGCACCCTGCTCAACGCGTTGCTGTTCCGCGATCCCAAGCTGGCCGAACTGCCCCGTGCGGGCATTGTGCACCGGCTGGACAAGGACACCTCCGGCCTGATGGTGGTGGCGCGCACGCTGCCTACGTACACGGCACTGGTCGACCTGCTGTCGCGACACGAGGTGGAGCGCCAGTACGAGGCGGTGGTGCTGGGCACGATGGTGGCCGGCGGCACGGTCGATGAACCCATCGGTCGCAGCATGGGCGACCGCCTGCGCCAGGCCGTGCGCGACGAGGAGGACGGCAAGCGCGCCGTCACCCACTACCGGCTGCGCGAACGCTTCCGCGCCCACAGCCTGGTGCAGTGCCAGCTGGAAACCGGGCGCACGCACCAGATCCGCGTGCATCTGGCGCATGTCCAGCATCCGCTGATCGGTGATCCGCTCTACGGCGGCGGGCTGAAGCTGCCCAAGGGCGCTTCAGCGGAACTGGCTGCCACGCTGCGCGGCTTTCGGCGCCAGGCGCTGCACGCCGAAAAGCTGTCCTTCATCCACCCCGCCACCGGTGAAACGGTGTCCTTCAGCGCCGAACGGCCGGCCGACCTGCGGTTGCTGATCGAGGCGTTGCGAGCGGACCTGGCCGAACACGGCTCGGATCATTACTGAGGAGGGGAAGAAAACCCCAAGGCGTGCGACGCTCCCGATTCCCGATTCCCGATTCCCGATTCCCGATTCCCGATTCCCGATTCCCGATTCCCGAAAAAATGACCGAATCCTGGATTTTCCCCGACTGGCCCGCGCCGCCGCAGGTGCATGCGGCGGTCACTACGCGGCACGGGCCGGGTGTGTCCGCGGCGCCGTTCGAGCGTTTCAACCTTGGCCTGCGCAATGGCGACGTGGCCGAGGCGGTGGCGACCAATCGCAGTGCCTTGCAACAGGCCTTGGCGTTGCCGGCGGCGCCGCGCTGGTTGCGGCAGGTGCACGGTCGCGAGGTGGCCGAGCTGGGGCCGTTGCCCAGCGCCGACGAGCCGGTGGCCGATGCGGCGGTGTCGCGGGTGCCGGGTACGGTGTTGTCCATCCTCACCGCCGATTGCCTGCCGGTGCTGTTCTGCGCCGTGGATGGGCGTGAAATCGCCGCCGCGCATGCGGGTTGGCGCGGGTTGGCCGGCGGTGTGCTGGAGGCGACGCTGGAGCAGATGGCGTCGCCGCGCGGCGACGTGCTGGCATGGCTGGGGCCGTGCATCGGCGCGGCGTCGTATGAAGTGGGCGACGAGGTGCGCGCGGCTTTCGTGGCAAGCGATGCCGTCGCCTCGGCGTGCTTCGAGCCGACGCATCCCGGCCACTGGTTGTGCGATCTGGCCGGGCTGGCACGCCAGCGTCTGCAGGTGGCCGGGGTCCGGCACGTGAGCGGCGGTGGTTTCGACACTCTTGCCGATCCCCGCTTTTATTCGTACCGCCGTGATGCCGCGGGCAGCGGCCGTTTCGCCAGCCTGATCTGGCTGGAACCGTCCAGGCGCGGCTGACGCACCGCGCGTCGCTCAGCCCAGCGTCTCGGCAACCCGCCGTTGCGCCACCGGCGCTTTTTCGGTCAATGCGCTGAGGAAGGATTTGCGCCAGAACGTGATGTCGTTGTGCTCCAGCACCTTCATCATCGCCCGCCAGCGGTCGCGCCGTTCGGGCAGCGGCATGTTGAGCGCGCGCTGCAGCGCGTCGGCCACCTCTTCGGTATCGGCCGGGTTCACCAGCAAGGCGGTGGTGAGCTCCTGCGCCGCGCCGGCGAAGCGCGACAGGATCAGCACGCCCGGGTCGTCGGGGTTCTGCGATGCCACGTATTCCTTGGCCACCAGGTTCATGCCGTCGCGCAGCGGCGTCACCAGGCCGACGCGCGCGCTGCGGTAGTAGCCGGCCAGCAATCGGTGGGGAAACGACTTGTTGATGTAGCGCAGCGGCGCCCAGTCGGGGGTCGCGTACTTGCCATTGATGTGGCCGGCGCTGCGTTCCAGTTCGCGGCGGATCTGCCGGTATTCCAGCACGCTGCCACGCGAGGGCGGTGCGATCTGCATGAAGGTGACCTGGCGGTGCAGCTCCGGTGCGCGTTCCAGCAGCCGCGCGAACGCCTCGAAGCGCTGCGGCAAGCCCTTGGAATAATCCAGCCGGTCGACGCCGATGATCAGCGCGCGCCCATCCAGGCTGGTGCGCAGCTGGTTGATCTCCTTGTGCGCGCGGGCGTCGCTGGCCGTCCTGGCGATACCCGCGGTGTCGATGCTGATGGGGAACGCCGCGGCGCGGAATATCCGCCCGCCGGCCGAGCGCATGCGTCCGCCAAGGCGCATGGAGGCGCCCGCCTCATGCAGGAAATAGTCCTCCAGCGCGCGCAGGTCGCGGGTGGTGTGCACGCCGATGAGGTCGTAGCTGGCCAGGGTTTCCAGCAACTCGCGGTGGTTGGGCAGGGCGATCAGCAGGCCGGCGGCCGGCAACGGCGTATGCAGGAAGAAGCCGATGCGGTTCCTGACGCCGCGCTGGCGCAGCATCGCGGCCAGCGGAATCAGGTGATAGTCGTGTACCCACAGCACGTCCTCTGGCGTGATCAGCTTGCACAGGTGCTGGGCGAAGATCTCGTTGACGCGCAGATAGCCTTCCAGATGGCTGCGCTGGTAATCCACCAGGTCGGGGCGGTAATGCAGCATCGGCCACAGCGTGCCGTTGGCGAAGCCGGTGTAGAAGTCGTCGTGGTCGGCGCGCGACAGGTCGATGGTGGCGTAATCCACCTTGGCGTCGTGCAGGCGATGCACCTCGGCACCGGTTTCCGCGGCCAGCTTTCCACTCCAGCCAAACCACAGGCCGCCCAGTTCATGCAGCGCCGCCTGCAGCGCGGAGGCAAGGCCGCCGGTCGCGGTTTGTCGCGGCAAGGCCACGCGGTTGGAGACGACAACGAGGCGCCCCTTGGTGTTGCGGTTGGCCATCACAAGGCATCCTCCCAGCGGCGCGACAGGCGCATGGCGGCCTGGATCAGCCCCACCAGCGAGTACGTCTGCGGATAATTGCCCCAGTGCTCGCCGCTGTCGGGTGCAAGGTCTTCGGACAACAACCCCAGCGCAGTGCGCTTCTTCAGCATGTGCTCGAACATCGCCCGCGCCCGATCCCTGCGGCCGGTGGCGGCCAGCGCCTCGATGTACCAGAACGTGCAGATGTTGAAGCTGGTTTCCGGCGCACCGAAATCGTCCGGGGCGATGTAGCGGAACAGGTATTCGCCGCGGCCCAGAGCCGCGCCGATGGCGTCCACGGTGGCGATGAAACGCGGGTCCATCGGCTCGACGAAGCCGATGTCGGCCAGCAGCAACAGGCTGGCGTCCAGATGATGGCCATCGTAGGCATCCACGAAATGGCCCAGCTCGGCGTTCCACGCGCGCGCCTCGATGCGCGCATGCAATTGCACCGCCGCGTCGTGCCAGTAGCGGGCGCGGTCGTCCAACCCCAGTTCGGTGGCGATGTGCGCCAGCCGGTCGCAGGCGGCCCAGCACATCGCCGCCGAGTAGGTGTGCACCGCGGCGCGGCCGCGGAACTCCCACAGCCCGGCATCCGGCTCCTCGGCGGTGCGCAGCGCCAGTGCGCCCATGCGTTCCAGCCGCTGGAAGGTGAGCTTGTCGCCGCGGTGCTCCAGTCGGCGGTCGAAGAACAACTGCGCCGAGGCCAGCACCACCGAGCCGTACACATCGTTTTGCCGCTGGCGCCAGGCGTCGTTGCCCACGCGCACCGGACCCATGCCGCGGTAGCCGGCCAGGCTGGGCACCTGGCGCTCGGTCAGCTCGCGCTCGAAGGTGATGCCAAACACTGGTCCGATCTCCGCGTCGCCGGTTTCCGGATCCGGTTGCGCCGCGATCAGGTTGAACACGTAGCGGATGTATTCCTCCATCGTGCGGGTGGCGCCCAGACGGTTCAGCGCGCGCACGGTGAACGCGGCGTCGCGCAGCCAGCAGTAGCGGTAATCCCAGTTGCGCGCGGTGCCGGCGGATTCGGGGATGGAGGTGGTCAGCGCCGCCACGATGGCGCCGGTGGCCTCGTACTGGCACAGCTTCAGCGTGATCGCGGCGCGGATCACCGCGTCCTGCCATTCGTACGGCACCGACAGGTAGCGCACCCACTCGCGCCAGTATTCCAGCGTGCGCTCCAGCATCAGGTGGAAGAACACCGTCGGGCTTTCGCTGAGGGTTTCGTCGGGGCCGAAGATGAAATGGGCTGGACGATCCAGCCCGAACGCCAGCCCGCGCTCGATCAGCGGCGTGGCCACGTCGCTGGTCAGGCGCTGCACCACGCTGGTCAGCAGGTAGCGGATGTGATTGCTGCCCGACGTGGTGGGCGCCACGCGCGCGCCGTAGTCGCACAGTGGGCGCAAGCGCACGCGGATGCGCGGCGAGCCGCTGATCGGGCTGACCCGGCGCGCCAGCATCACCGGATGGTAGAAGCGGCCGTTGGAGCGATGCCGGGGCGCGAAATCGATGATCTCCACCGCGTCGCCGTGGCGGCTGAAAAGGCGGGTGACCAGCACGGCGGTGTTCTGCAGGTAGTACTGCTCGGCGTGGTCGAAATCCTCCAGCTCGATCGACCAGTCGCCGCCCTCGGTGGTGGGTGACAGCAGCGCGCAGAAGCTGGCGTCGTCGTCGAAGCGGGGCAGGCAGCACCATACGATGCGCGCGTGGCTGTCGATCAGTGCGGCAACGCTGCCGTTGCCGATCACGCCAAGCTCAAGGCTGGCGGGCAGTGTGGCCTCCGGGGATTGGGGCATGGGCGGGGGTTCCTTGCATCAGGGCGTCCAGGACGCGATCCAGCCAAGCTTGCGTGGCAGCAGGGCCAGACAATGTGAAACGGGCATGGGTGGGTTCACGGTTGCCCACGCGCACGCTGATGCCATGACCTTCGTTGATGCTGGCAAAAGCATGCTCGTCGGTGAGGTCGTCGCCCAGGTAGATCGGCAAGCGGCCGAAAAATGGCTCGCTGTCCAGCAACTCCAGCAGCGCCTTGCCCTTGTCCATGCCCGCGGGCTTGAACTCCAGCACCAGGTTGCCTGGCTGCAGTTCGTAGCCGGGCAGCTGTGGCAGCAGGGCGATGGCCGCCGCCTGCAGCGGCGCGAACTGCGCGGGCGCGCGACGGCAATGCAGGGCGACGCCGTTGTGTTTGTCCTCCCACGTCACACCCTCGAAACGGGCGGCCAGCGCCTGCGCGGCGCGGCACAGCTGCGCCTGCTGCGCGGGGTCGGTGGCGATCTCGCGAACGCTGCCATCGACGCGCCGCAACTGCAGGCCGTGCAGGCCGGCAGCGGCCCAGTGCGAGGCGCCGAAAATGCGGTCAAGGTCAGCCAGACCACGCCCGCTGACCAGCGCCATCGCACCATCGAGCGCCCGATGCAGCGCGTGCAGCAGCTCCCGCAGCGGGGCGCCGGCGGATACCGCCAACGGGTCGTCGACGAAATCCAGCAAGGTGCCATCGACGTCGAGGAACAGCGCCCAGCGCGCATCGGCGGCGGGCAGGGGCGGCGGTGGAAGTGCGGCCGGTGGCGCGGTCGCGGTGGCGGGATTCGCGGTCGACATCCGGATGACTCTAGCAAACGCGGTGTGAAAGGAAGTTTGCGAGGAGGCGCGGTCGAGCGACTCGCATGGCTGCCGATGCGCTTGAATCATCGGCGTCCGTCCGCATGTCGCATGTCAGCGGCGCGCCTCGCGCCAACCTCGATGGTGGACATCACGATGCGAATGGACAAACTCACGTCGCGTTTCCAGCAGGCGCTGGCCGACGCGCAATCGCTGGCCGTGGGCCGCGACAACAACATGCTGGAACCGGCCCATGTCATGGCCGCGCTGCTCAACCAGCAGGGCGGCTCCACCGCGCCGTTGCTGACCCAGGCGCAGATCAACGTGCCGGCGCTGCAACAGCGCGTCAATGACATGCTGGAACGATTGCCGCGGGTCAGCGGCGAGGAAGGCAACATCAACCTCGGCAATGACCTCAACCGCCTGCTCAACCTCACCGACAAGCTGGCCCAGCAGCGCGGCGACCAGTTCATCGCCAGCGAGCTGTTCGTGCTGGCGGCGCTGGAGGACAAGGGCGAGCTGGGCACGGCGCTGAAGGCCGCGGGCGCGAACAAGGCGAATCTCGAAGCGGCCATCGAGAAGCTGCGCGGCGGCGAAAAGGTGCAAAGCGAGAACGCCGAGGAGCAGCGCCAGGCGCTGGAGAAATACTGCATCGACCTCACCGAACGCGCCGAGCGAAACAAGCTCGATCCGGTGATCGGTCGCGACGAGGAAATCCGCCGCACCATCCAGGTACTGCAGCGGCGCACCAAGAACAACCCGGTGCTGATCGGCGAGCCCGGCGTGGGCAAGACGGCGATTGTCGAAGGCCTGGCCCAGCGCATCATCAAGGACGAAGTGCCGGAGGGCCTGCGTGGCCGCCGCGTGCTGGCGCTGGACATGGGCGCGTTGATCGCCGGCGCAAAATTCCGTGGCGAGTTCGAAGAGCGGCTGAAGGCCGTGCTCAGCGACCTTTCGAAGCAGGAAGGCCGCGTGATCCTGTTCATCGACGAGCTGCACACCATGGTCGGCGCCGGCAAGGGCGAAGGCTCGATGGATGCGGGCAACATGCTGAAGCCGGCGTTGGCACGCGGCGAGCTGCATTGCATCGGCGCCACCACGCTGGACGAATATCGCAAGTACATCGAGAAGGACGCCGCGCTGGAGCGGCGCTTCCAGAAGGTGTTCGTGGGCGAGCCATCGGTCGAGGACACCATCGCGATCCTGCGCGGGCTGAAGGAGCGCTACGCCGTGCATCACGGCGTGGAGATCACCGACCCGGCCATCGTGGCCGCCGCCACGCTGTCGCACCGCTACATCGCCGACCGCCAACTGCCGGACAAGGCGATCGACCTGATGGACGAGGCCGCCTCGCGCATCCGTATGGAGATCGACTCCAAGCCCGAGGAACTGGACCGACTGGAACGTCGGCTGATCCAGCTCAAGATCCAGCGCGAGATGCTGAAGAAGGAAAAGGACAGCGAGTCGAAGCAGCGCCTGGCCGATCTGGAAACCGACATCGAGAAGCTGGAGCGCGAGTTCTCCGACCTCAACGAAATCTGGAAATCCGAGAAGGCCGCGCTGCAAGGCACCACCAAGGTGAAGGAGCAGATCGAGCAGGCCAACCAGGATCTGGAGGCCGCCCGGCGCGCGCAGGATTACGCGCGGATGAGTGAAATCCAGTACGGCAAGCTGCCTGCGCTGGAGAAGCAGCTCGCCGCCGCGCAGACCGCCGAGACGCAGGATTTCAAGCTGGTGCAGACCAAAGTCACCGCCGAGGAAATCGCCGAGGTGGTGGCGCGCTGGACCGGCATCCCGGTCAGCAAGATGCTGGAAGGCGAGCGCGACAAGCTGCTGAAGATGGAGGACGAGCTGCACAAGCGCGTGGTCGGGCAGGACGAGGCGGTGCACGCCGTGGCCGATGCGATCCGCCGCTCGCGCGCTGGCCTGTCCGATCCGAACCGGCCGAACGGCTCGTTCCTGTTCCTTGGCCCCACCGGCGTGGGCAAGACCGAGCTGTGCAAGGCGCTGGCCGAATTCATGTTCGACACCACCGACGCCATGGTGCGCATCGACATGAGCGAATTCATGGAGAAGCACTCGGTGAGCCGCCTGGTCGGCGCGCCTCCCGGCTATGTCGGCTACGAGGAAGGCGGTTACCTCACCGAAGCCGTGCGCCGCCGGCCGTACAGCGTGATCCTGCTGGACGAGGTGGAGAAGGCGCATCCGGACGTGTTCAACATCCTGCTGCAGGTGCTGGACGACGGCCGCCTCACCGATGGCCAGGGCCGCACCGTGGATTTCCGCAACACGGTGATCGTGATGACCTCGAACCTGGGTTCGCAGATGATCCAGGACGCGTCCGAAAACGGCGGCGACGCGGAAGAGCAGTACACCCAGATGAAGGCCTCCGTGATGGGCGTGGTGCAGGTGCACTTCCGGCCCGAGTTCATCAACCGGCTGGATGAGATCGTGGTGTTCCGTCCGCTGGACAAGGCGCAGATCCGTGCGATTGCGCGCATCCAGCTGCAGTACCTGGAGAAGCGCCTGGCCGAGCGTCAGTTGCGCATGGACGTCAGCGATGAGGCGCTGACCTTGCTGGGCAACGTGGGCTTCGATCCGGTCTACGGCGCGCGGCCGCTGAAGCGGGCGATCCAGCAGCAGCTGGAAAACCCGCTGGCACGGCAGATCCTGCAGGGCCAGTTCCAGAGCGGCGACACCATCGAGGTGGTGGCCGAACACGGCCAGCTGGAGTTCCGCAAGATCGGTGCCCAGCCCGGTTGACCGCCGGCCGTTTGCCGGCGACACAAAAAAAGCCCCGGCTCGCGCCGGGGCTTTTTCATGCGGCCGTTGCGCAGGCCTTACCAGCGATACGCCACCTTGCCGTACACATAGGCGCCGTTGAAGCCGAACGGTGAAAGCACCGAATAGGGCATGGTGCCGTTGTTGTCGTTGCCGACCATGGTCCTGTCGGGGTAGGTGTCGAGCACGTTGTCGCCGCCGAGGGTGAACGTCCACTTGTCGAGGTTGTAGTTCACCGCCAGGTCGAGCAGCCATTTGCTGTCGTAGGTCTGGTCCAGTGCCGCGTTGCTGGTGGCGTAGGAGGTGAACTTGCCGTAACGGGTCAGTGTGCCGTTGAAGCTCCAGCGGCCGAACGTGTAGAGCTCGTTGACGATCAGCTTGCTGCGCGGCGTGCTGTCAGCCAGCAGGCCGAATTCGTCGCGGCGGTCGATGCGCTGCAGGTCCAGCCCCAGCGCATTCAGTGCTTCGGGGTTGGGCTTGACGCTGGTGACCTCGTTCTTGTTGTAGTTGTAGCTCAACGTGCTCTGCAGCGTACCGGCATCACCGAAATCCGACTGGTAGCTGCCCACGAAGTCGACGCCACGGGTGCGCGTGTCCACCGCGTTGGTGAAGTAGGCCACCCGGCTGTAGTTGGTGTTGGCGACGCCGTTGGCGGCCAGGTAGGCCTGGGCCTCCGGCGAGGCGATCGAGAGATTGCTCGACAGGCTGATCCGGTCGTCGATCTCGATCTGGTAGAGATCCACGCTGAGGTTGAGCGCATCGGTCGGGTTCCATACCAGGCCGACGGTGTAGTTCCTGGATTTCTCCGGCTTCAGCGGCTGCCCGCCCAGCAGCGATCCGATCGCACTGGTGGGGGACACGATGCCGGTGTTGTAGATGCCCTGGGTCAGGCCATCCGGCACGTTGCTCGCGCCGTAATAAAGCGACGACGTGTAGGTGTAGTACTGCTGTGCCAGCGACGGTGCGCGAAAGCCGGTGGAGGCGCTGCCGCGCAAGGCGAAGCTGTCGGTGAAATCGAAACGCGCGGCCAGCGAGCCCGACGTGGTGGTGCCGAAGTCCGAGTAATCCTCATGGCGTACCGACAGCGAGGTGCCCAGGCGATCGGTGAGGTTGGTTTCGAGGTTCACGTACTCGGCCACGTTGTGGCGCGCGTGCGAGCCCGCATCGGCGGCCTGGAAGCCGCCAAAGCCCTGCGCGCCACCGCTGCGCCCGGAGGTGCCCACGTAGTAGGAGGCCGGGTCGCCCGCCGCGATCTCGTAGGTCTGGCGCAGGTACTCGGTACCGAAGGCCAGGGTCACCGGGTTGGGCAGCCAGCCCAGCGAAAATTCCTTGGCGATATCGATGTCGAACGATTGCTGGGTGGCCTTGAGGATGCCGTCATGGAAACTGGTCGGGCTGCTGCCGAAGTCGTTGAGCCAGGCCACGTTGACGCTGTGGATCGTGGCGTACGACACCCGGTTGGCGCCGTAGTTGCCGCTCACGTCCCAGCGCCAGCCGCCGGCCGTCTTGCCGCGCAGGCCCAGCACCAGTGACTGGTCGGTGGAATCGGCATCTTCCAGCGGCAGGTAGCCGGTGGGGTAGATCGACGGGGCGGCGTTGGAATGTGCCGTGTTGCGGAAGAACGCGGTCGACTCGCTCTGGCGCCTGCCGTAATGGCCGAACGCGTAGAGTTGCACGCCGGGTGTGAGGTCGTACTGGCCGTTGAGGAACAGGTTGTGGTCCTTCACCGCCGGGTCGCCGTAGCGCTGGCGCACGCCTTCCTCGGGCCGGTTGCGATCCACGCCGGCACGGTTGGTGTAATTCTGGCTGCCATCCTGCAAGGTAAAGCGCAGCCAGCCCTGATCGTTGTTGAGCGGAATCCCGAAGCTGGCGGCGGCCTTCCACAAGCGGCCATCGCCGGCCGAATACTGGCCGCCGGTGACGTCGAGCGAGCCACCCTCGCCACCCTTCTTCAGCACCACGTTGATCACGCCGGCGATGGCGTCGGAGCCGTATTGGGCGGATGCGCCGTCGCGCAGCACTTCGATGTGGTCGATCGCGGCCATCGGGATGGTGTTCAGATCCACCGCCTGCGAACCACGGCCCAGCACGCCGTTGGTCAGGATGATGGCGCCCGGATGCCAGCGCTTGCCGTCCACCAGCACCAGCACCTGATCCGGCGACAGACCACGCAGCTGCGCCGGGCGCTGTGCATCGGCGGTGTCGGCGGCGGTGGGCCGTGGGAAGGTCAGCGACGGGATGATCCGGGCCAGCGCGGTGGACAACTCGGTGGTGCCGGTCTGCTGCAATACCTTGGCGGAGACCACGTCGATCGGGGTCAGCGAACTGCTTTCGGTGCGGTTGTCGGCGCGGGTGCCGGTGACGATCACCGCGTCCAGGCGCTGGGCCTTGGTGGGGGATGGCGCGGTGGCGTCCTGCGCGGCGGCGCCGGTGGACAGCGCCAGCAACGCCAGTGCGGGCAGCCAGGCGGTTCGGCTCGAATCGGAGTGCTTGCTCATGGGGGATTTCCGTGGGGAAGGAATTGCTGCGGTGCAACGGGCTGCAGGTTAGGCTTACTTGTCGCGCGCGTCAATAGACGTATAGACGTCCAAATGGAGCTGCGACCCCGGCGATGGCCGCGCTTTCGCATGCCCGGGCGCCGAGACTACGCCGGCGGGGCGGCTGCGCCCATGGGTACGGTGGTACGTTGAAATCCGGTGTTGCGGGTCGATAATGGCGAGTTTCCATCGCCATCGCGATCGATCGACTACGGAGTTTTTCATGCCCATCTACGAATTCGAATGCAAGCATTGCGGCCATCACTTCGACCATCTGCAGAAATTGTCCGATGCCGATCCCACGGTCTGCCCCGCCTGCGGCGAGCCGCAATTGCACCGGATGGTGAGCGCGCCGTCGTTCCGGCTGGCGGGCAGCGGCTGGTACGAGACCGACTTCAAGAAGGATGGCGACAAGAAGCGCAACCTCGCCGGTGACCACAGCGTCGCCGCGAAACCGGCCGCCAGCCCGGCCCCGGCGCCCGCGCCATCGCCCGCTCCGGCGCCGTCGGCCGGCAGCAAGAGCTGAGTCGCCGCCGCCGCAGTGATGACGGCAGTGGTAAGATTCGCAGTCTTTTCCCCCGTTTTTGCCGCCAACGCGGCCCGGAGTTCCAAGCGCATGCGTACGCATCTTTGCGGCCTCATCGACGAGTCGCTGATCGGCCAGACCGTCACCCTGTGCGGCTGGGTCAACAAGATCCGTTTGCAGGCCCATGTGGCCTTCGTCGACCTGCGCGACCATGAAGGGCTGGCACAGGTGGTGGTCGAGCGCGACAACGCCGACGCGTTTGCGGTGGCTGGCGAGATCGGCAACGAGTACTGCCTGCGCGTCACCGGCACCATCCGCCCGCGGCTGTCGGTCAACGACAAGCTGAAAACCGGCACGATCGAGCTGCTGGCCGACAAGGTCGAGATCCTCAACGCCGCCAAGGACCTGCCGTTCGCGCTGCACGAGAACCCGAACGAGGACATGCGGATGACCTACCGCTACCTCGACCTGCGCCGCCCCGAGATGCAGGCGATGATGCGCAAGCGCATCCGTCTGGTGCAGACGCTGCGCCGCTATCTGGACGAGCGCGGTTTCCAGGATGTGGAGACGCCGATCCTGACCAAGGCCACGCCGGAAGGTGCGCGCGATTATCTCGTGCCCAGCCGCGTGCACCCGGGCCAGTTCTACGCGCTGCCGCAGTCGCCGCAGCTGTTCAAGCAGATCCTGATGGTGGCTGGCTTCGACCGCTACTACCAGATCGCCCGCTGCTTCCGCGATGAGGACCTGCGCGCCGACCGCCAGCCCGAATTCACCCAGCTCGACCTGGAGTTCGCCTTCGTCGAGGAACAGGACGTGCAGGACTTCGTGGAGGAATTGATTCGCCACGTGTTCCGTGAAGTGCAGGGCGTGGAGCTGGACGCCAGCTTCCCGCGCATGACCTGGGCCGAGGCGATGCGTCGCTTCGGTTCGGACAAGCCCGACCTGCGCATTGCGTTGGAGCTGGTGGACGTGGCCGAGGCGGTCAAGCATGTCGAGTTCAAGGTGTTCGCCGGCCCGGCCAACGATGCGGGCGGCCGCGTGGCCGCGCTGCGCGTGCCCGGCGGCAGCACGCTGTCGCGCAAGGACATCGACGGCTTGACCGAGTACGCCGCGCGCTACGGTGCCAAGGGTCTGGCCTGGCTGAAGGTCGAGGATCTGGCGAAAGGTCGCGACGGCATCAATTCGCCGGTGGCGAAGTTCCTCGACGATGCGGCGCTGGATGGTGTGCTGAAAACCACCGGTGCGCAGACCGGCGACATCGTGTTCTTCGGCGCCGGCGCCTGGAAAACCGTCACCGATTTCATGGGCGCGCTGCGGCTGAAGGTCGGCAAGGATCGCGGCCTGGTCGAGGAAGGCTGGAAGCCGCTGTGGGTCACCGACTTCCCGATGTTCGAATACGACGACGAGGCCCAGCGCTTTGTGGCCCTGCATCACCCGTTCACCGCGCCCAAGGTGGATGACGCCGCGCAGTTGCGCGCCGACCCGCACAACGCGGTGAGTCGCGGCTATGACATGGTGCTGAACGGCAACGAGATCGGCGGTGGCTCGATCCGTATCCATCGACCGGAGATGCAGAGCACGGTGTTCGAACTGCTGGGCATCGGCGCGGACGAGGCCGAGGCCAAGTTCGGCTTCCTGCTGAAAGCCTTGAAGTTCGGCGCGCCGCCGCACGGCGGCCTGGCGTTCGGCATCGACCGCATCGCCGCGTTGATGGCCGGCACCGAGTCGATCCGCGACGTGATCGCCTTCCCCAAGACCACCAGCGCGCAGGATCTGATGACCGACGCGCCCTCGATGGTGGATGCCACGCAGCTCAAGGAGCTGCACGTGGCCGTCAGGGAATAAGGTGTAGAACGCGGGGCATGGTTCGCCATGTCCCGCTTTTGCGATCCCCCATTCACTATTCCCCATTCCCCGGATGTCGATGTCCGATCACGTGATCCTGCTGCATGGCCTGTGGATGCGCGGCTTCGCGCTGGCCATGCTGCATCGCCGGCTGGGCGAGGCGGGGTTCCAGGTCGATCGCTTCGACTACTTGAGTGTGGCCGCCACCCAGCAGCGCATCCTCGACAAGTTGCAGGCCCGCATGCTCGCGCTGGGTGCCGATGGCGAGCCGGTGCATCTGGTGGGCCACAGCCTCGGCGGCCTGCTGGCGCTGCGCGCCTGCTTGGGCGCCGAGTTGCCGTCCGGGCGTGTCGTCTGCCTGGGCTCGCCGCTGAAAGGCAGCGCCGCGGCCCGCAATTTTTCCGCGTGGGGACGCGGCGGCGAGGTGTTGCTCGGCCATAACCGCGAGCTGCTGGAGCAGGGCTTCGAGCGCTGGACCGGCACCCGCGAAGTGGGCGTGATCGCCGGCTGCACGCCGCTGGGCCTGGGGGCCGTGCTCGGCCATCTGGACGGCGAGCACGACGGCACCGTGGCGGTCGAGGAAACCCGCCTGGCCGGCCTGACCGCGCATTGCGTGGTGGAAGCCAACCACACCGGACTGCTGTTTTCGGCCGACGTGGCGCGGCGAGCGGGGCTTTTCCTGCGCGATGGCCACTTCCCCGTCGAGTGAGCAGGCTGCGGCACGCGTACGCAGGTACCGGCACCGGGGCGGAAATCAGGTAAAATTGGCCGCTTGTCCAATGAGTCGAGTGCAGGCAACGCCATGGGTAGAGGCCCGTCCATCGAAGGTCGCAAGAACGCCGAAGACGCCAAGCGCGCCAAGGTATTCACCAAGCTGATCCGCGAAATCACCGTCGCCACGCGTGCCGGCGTGGCCGACCCTGGAGGCAACCCGCGACTGCGCGCCGCGGTGGACAAGGCGCTGTCGGCCAACATGACCCGCGACACCATCGACCGCGCGATCAAGCGCGGCGCCGGCACCGACGGCGGCGCCGACATGCAGGAATTGCGTTACGAGGGCTACGGCCCGGCCGGCATCGCGCTGATCATCGACTGCTTCACCGACAACCCCGTACGCACCGTGGCCGACGTGCGCCACGCGTTGACCAAGCACGGCGGCAACCTGGGTACCACCGGCTCGGTGGCGTTCCAGTTCAACCGCTGCGGCGAGCTGGTGTTCGAGACCGGCGGCGACGAGGCAGCCGAGGAAAAGGTGCTGGAAGCGGCGCTGGAAGCCGGTGCCGACGACGTCATCAACGAGAACGGCGAAAGTGCCGTGCTGTGCGCGCCGGACAGCTTCGAAGCCGTGCAGCAGGCATTGATCGCCGCGGGCCTGGATGCCTCGCACGCCGGCGTGGTGATGCGCCCCAACAATCGCGTGGCGGTGCCGGAGGAAGCTCAGGAAACCCTGATCGACCTGCTCGAAAAACTCGATGCGCTGGATGATGTGAGCGACGTGTCGCACAACGCCTTGCTGCCGGCGTGAAGCAGCAAGGCGTCGGGATTCGGGATTCGGGATTCGTGATTCGCAAAAGCGCGACCAGGCGGGCCCCACGGCTCGCTCCAGCGCTCGCGAAGTGAGAAGGTGCGAGCCGTGGCTTTGACCGAATCCCGAATCCCGAATCCCGAATCCCATGCGGTACGCATCCTGGGTATCGACCCCGGCAGCCAGCGCACGGGCGTGGGCATCATCGACGTGGATGGCACGGGCAAGTTGACCCATGTGTTCCACGGCGCGCTGGCGGTGGCGGGCGAGGCCACGTTTCCGTTGCGGCTGAAACGCATCTTTGACGAACTGTGTGACATCATCGCCGCCCATCAACCGGCCGAGTGCGGCATCGAGCGCGTGTTCATGGCGCGCAACCCGGATTCGGCGTTGAAGCTGGGGCAGGCGCGCGGTGCCGCGATCTGCGCGGTGGTCAGCCAGGGGATCACGGTGCACGAATATGCGGCAACCGAAGTGAAACAATCCGTGGTCGGCAGTGGTCGCGGCGACAAGGCGCAGGTACAGCACATGATCGGCATTTTGCTGGGGCTGAAAGGTCCGCTTCAGGCCGACGCCGCCGATGCATTGGCGATCGCCGTGACGCATGCGCATACCCGCGCCAGCCTGGCTCGCGTGGGCATTCCGCGCACGGCCTGGAGGCGGCGCCGGTGATCGGCCGTCTGCGCGGCACGCTGCTGTCGAAGCAACCGCCCTCGCTGCTGATCGAGGTGGGCGGCCTCGGCTACGAGGTGGACGCGCCGATGTCCACCATCTACGACCTGCCCGGCATCGGCAAGGAAGTGATCCTGCTGACCCATTACGCGGTGAAGGAAGACAGCGCTGCGCTGTACGGTTTCCTGCGCGAAAGCGAGCGCACGCTGTTCCGCAATCTGCTCAAGGTCAGCGGCATCGGCGCGAAGATCGCGCTGGCGGTGCTGTCGGGTGTCTCCACCGACCATTTCGCGCGACTGGTGCAAGCTGGCGATGTGGTGGCGCTGACCAAGATTCCCGGCATCGGCAAGAAAACCGCCGAACGCATCGTGGTGGAATTGCGCGACCGCGTCGATGGCCTGTCCAGCCTGCCCGGCACCACGTTGCCCGGCGCCGGTGCGCCGCTGGATGCGGCCGGCGAAGCCACCGTGGCGCTGCAGCAACTGGGCTACAAGCCGGTGGAAGCCACGCGGCTGGTGCAGAAAGTCGCCGCCGAGGGCGACAGCGCCGAGGCCATCATCCGCAAGGCGCTGCGCGCCGCGCTGGGGGCCTGACCGTGCATACGGAAAACGCAGGCGGCGAAGTATCGCCCGAGACCAAACGCCGGGTGACGGCGCTGGCGCTGGGCGCGATCGGCGTGGTGTTCGGCGACATCGGCACCAGCCCGCTGTACACCATGAAGGAAACGCTGGGCACCCACGGCATGACGCCCACGCCAGCGGCCGTGCTGGGGGTGCTGTCGCTGGTGTTCTGGTCGCTGATCATCGTGGTGTCGCTGAAGTACGTGACCTTCGTGATGCGCGCGGACAACAAGGGCGAGGGCGGCATCATGGCGCTGATGGCGCTGGCGCAGCGCTCGATGAGCGGCTCGGCGCGGGCACGCTGGACGCTGGCCGCGTTCGGCATCTTCGGCGCCTCGCTATTCTACGGCGACGGCGTGATCACTCCCGCCATTTCGGTGCTGGGTGCGGTGGAAGGCCTGCAGATTGCCGCGCCCGGGCTGGGGCAGTACGTGGTGTGGATCGCGCTGGTGATCCTGCTGTGCATGTTCGCGGTGCAGCGCTACGGCACGCACAAGGTCGGCAAGGCGTTCGCGCCGGTGATGACGGTGTGGTTCCTGGTGCTGGCGCTGCTGGGTGCGCGGCAGATCCTGGCCAATCCCGAAGTGCTGTATGCGCTCAATCCCTGGCACGGGGTGCGCTTTTTCATCCGCCACGGCGACACCTCGTTCATCGCGCTGGGTGGCGTGGTGCTGGCGCTGACCGGTGCCGAGGCGCTGTACGCGGACATGGGCCACTTCGGCAAGAAACCCATACGCGTGGCGTGGTTCGGTTTCGTGTTGCCCGCATTGGTGCTGAATTATTTCGGGCAGGGCGCCTTGCTGCTGAGCGACCCGCTGGCGATCGAGAGCCCGTTCTACCGGATGGTGCCCGAGGCGCTGCTGTACCCGATGATCGTGCTGGCCACGGCGGCCGCCGTGATCGCCTCGCAGGCGGTGATTTCCGGCGCGTTCTCGATGACCCGCGAGGCGATGTCGCTGGGTTACTCGCCGCGCATGGCGGTGGTGCATACCTCGCGCGAAATGTCCGGGCAGATCTTCGTGCCGTGGGTCAACCGCATGCTGATGGTGCTGGTGATCGTGGCGGTGCTGTTTTTCCAGAGTTCGGACAATCTCGGCGCCGCCTACGGCATCGCCGTGACCGGCACCATGACCATGACCACGCTGCTGGCGCTGGTGGTAGCGCGCAAGCGCTGGCACTGGAACTGGCCCACGCTGGTGCTGGTGGGCGTGCTGTTCCTGATCATCGACCTGTCGTTCTTCGGCGCCAACCTGCTGAAGGTGGCGCACGGCGGCTGGTTCCCGCTGGTGCTGGGCGTGGTGATCTTCACCATGATGACCACCTGGCGCCGCGGCCGCGAACTGGTGGTACGCGAGATCAAGCAATCCGGCCTAGCCCTGGCGCCCTTCATCGAGAACATCGCCGAGCACCCGCCGCTGCGCGTGCCGGGCACCGCGGTGTTCCTCACCGCCAACCAGAACGCGGTGCCGCACGCGCTGCTGCACAACCTCAAGCACAACAAGGTGCTGCACGAGCGCAACGTGCTGCTGACGGTGGAGATTCTGGAAACGCCGGTGGCCGAAGCGTCCGAGCGCGTGCAGATCACCGCGATGGGCAGCGATTTCCACGGCCTGGAACTGCGCTTCGGCTTTGCCGAGGACCCCAACGTGCCGCTGGCGCTGAGCCTGTGCGGTCGCGAAGGCCTCGGCTTCGACATGATGGACACCACTTTCTTCCTGTCGCGCGAAAACGTGGTGGCCGATGCGCGACGCCCCGGCATGGCGCTGTGGCGCGACAAGCTGTTCGTGATCCTGTCGCGCAACGCGCTGCCGGCCACCGCGTTCTTCCAGATCCCCGGCAACCGGCTGATCGAGCTGGGGGCGCAGGTGGAGATCTGAGGCGTCGGGAATGGGGAATAGGGAATAGGGAATCGGTATAGCGTTGCTGCTGAGGTATCGTGGGCGAGGGTCGAGCCGGTTGCTCTTCCCATTCTCCATTCCCCATTCCCCATTCCCGCAACGCCAATGACCGACCACCGCATCATCACCGCCTCTGCCCAGCTCGACGACGAGGCGCTGGAAGCCACGATCCGGCCGAAGCGGCTCAACGAGTATCTGGGCCAGCAGGCGGTGCGCGAGCAGTTGTCGATCTATATCGAGGCGGCTGCCAGGCGCGGCGGTGCGCTGGACCACGTGCTGATCTTCGGCCCGCCAGGCCTGGGCAAGACCACGCTCAGCCATGTCATCGCCAACGAGCTGGGCGTCAACCTGCGCTCCACCTCCGGCCCGGTGCTGGAGCGCGCCGGCGACCTGGCCGCGCTGCTGACCAATCTGGAACCGAACGACGTGCTGTTCGTCGACGAGATCCACCGCCTGTCGCCCGTGGTCGAGGAGGTGCTGTATCCGGCGATGGAGGATTTCCAGATCGACATCATGATCGGCGAGGGCCCGGCCGCGCGCTCGATCAAGCTGGATCTGCCGCCATTCACCCTGATCGGCGCCACCACTCGCGCCGGCATGCTCACCGCGCCGCTGCGCGACCGCTTCGGCATCGTGCAGCGGCTGGAGTTCTATACCGCCGACGAGCTCACCGCGATCGTGCGCCGCGCCGCGAAGATCCTGGGCATCGCCTGCGCGTCGGAAGGGGCGCAGGAAATCGCCCGTCGCTCGCGCGGCACGCCGCGCATCGCCAACCGCCTGCTGCGCCGCGTGCGCGATTACGCCGAAGTGCGCGCCGACGGCGAGATCACCCTGGCCGCGGCGCAGGCTGCGCTGGACATGCTGAAGATCGACCCGGAAGGCTTCGACGAGCTGGACCGCCGCCTGCTGGGCGTGATCATCGAGAATTTCGACGGCGGCCCGGTCGGCGTGGAGTCGCTGGCCGCCGCGCTGAGCGAGGACCGTGGCACGCTGGAGGACGTGGTCGAGCCGTACCTGATCCAGCAGGGCTACCTGATCCGCACCGCCCGCGGCCGCATGGCCAGCGCCAAGGGCTGGCGGCATCTGGGCCTGGTGCCGCCGCCGCGCCAGGCGCAGGCGGCGGACCTGTTCGACGCCGGTCCCTAGGCTGCTTGTGGGAGCGGCTTCAGCCGCGATGCTCTGGCCTTTTCCAACTCGGAGCATCGCGACTGAAGTCGCTCCCACCGTGCGCTGCACCGGGCCTCGCCGGTGAATTCGCCGGGATTTGAACATCGCGCAGGCAGGCTGCATGCTGTCGGACTTTGTCGAAACGCGAGCCACCCATGTCCTCGACCGCCCCCTTCGCCTGGCCCATCCGCGTCTACTGGGAAGACACCGATGCGGGCGGCGTGGTGTATCACGCCAGCTACCTGCGCTTCATGGAACGGGCCCGCAGCGAATGGCTGCGCGCGCTCGGGGTCGATCAGTTCGCGCTGAAACAGGCCACCGGGCTGGCCTTCATGGTGCGCGGCATGCAGATCGACTTCCTCAAGCCGGCCCTGCTGGATGATGAACTGCAGGCAACGGTCGCCGTCATGGAGCGCCGCGCAGCCAGTATCCTGTTCGACCAGACGATCACGCGCGCGGATGGCACCTGCCTGATTCGCGCCAGCGTGCGCGTGGCCTGCGTGGACATTCATCAGATGCGACCGGCGCCGATTCCCCCGGACGTGGCGCGGTTGTTCTGATGGCGCTCGCCGGCATCTGACGACGATAACCTTGGCTTCCACAACCCAGCCGACTGGCGGAGAACCTTCAAGCAATGAACGGTGGACTGAATATTTTCACGCTGGTCTCGCAATCGAGCCTGCCGGTGCAACTGGTGCTGCTGGTCCTGCTGGTGTTCTCCTTCCTGTCGTGGGTGATCATCATCCGCAAGTATTCGCAGACCAAGACAGCCATGGAGAACGCCGAGCGCTTCGAGGAGCGCTTCTGGTCCGGCGGTGATCTGGCGCAGCTGTTTCGCGAGGTGAGCAATCGCGGCGGCGAAGGCGGTATCGAGAACATCTTCGAATCCGGCTTCCGCGAGTTCGCCCGCCAGCGCCAGCGCAAGACGCACGACACGCGCAGCGTGGTCGAAGGCGCCGAGCGCGCGATGCAAGTCACCGGCACCCGCGAAATCGGCCTGCTGGAGCGCAACCTGGAATTCTTGGCCAACGTCGGTTCGATCAGCCCGTACGTGGGCCTGTTCGGCACGGTGTGGGGCATCATGGGCGCATTCCAGGGGCTGGGCGAAATGAAGGACGTGACCATCGCCGTGGTCGCCCCGCACATTTCCGAAGCACTGATCGCCACCGCCATGGGCCTGTTCGCGGCCATCCCGGCGCAGTGGGCGTACAACCGCTACGCCAACAAGGTCGAGCGCATTGCCTCGCGCTACGACGTGTTCCAGGAGGAGTTCTCCTCCGTGCTGCAGCGGCAGATCCAGACCGACGACGCGGCCTGAGCGGAGCAGCAGCCATGCGAAATCCGCGGCGCCCGAAGCGCTTCAAGCTCAAATCCGAAATCAACGTGGTGCCCTACATCGACGTGATGCTGGTGCTGCTGATCATCTTCATGGTCACCACGCCGATGCTCAATTCCAACGTCGACGTGCAGTTGCCGCAGTCCGACGCCAAGTCGATGCAGGACAAGAAGGATCCGATCGTGGTCTCGGTCGGCCAGGACGGCTCGCTGTTTCTCACCATGAGCGGCGCCAAGCAGGAGCCGATCGATGAGGACGGCCTCAAGCTGAAGGTGGGCGCGTTCGTGCGCGAAAACCCCCAGGTCAGCGTGCTGGTGGCCGGCGACACGCGCGGCAACTATGGCGGCGTGTTCAAGGTGCTTACCGACCTGCAGCAGGCCGGCGTGGCCAAAGTGGGCCTGATGGGGCAGCCCGCCGGTACGGAAGGCCAGGGCAAGAGCAGCTCCGATGGACGAAAGTAAGGCGACGCCGAAGGCGGTCGTACTTTCCGCCATCCTGCACATCGGCATCGTGGGGTTTCTGTTCCTCGCGGTGTTGCCGTGCGCGAGTTACGAGAATTTCTTCAACGCCCTGGGCCTGCCGGCCTGGATGAACCCGATCACCTGCTCCAAGCCGCTGCAACTGCAGGGCCCGGTCATCGAGGCCACCCTGATCGGCCCCACCGGCAGTCCGCCGCCCAAGTCGGTCAAGACCAAGCCGGTCCCCAATACGGTGCCGCCACCGCCCGCCACGCCGCCGCCGAAACCGCAGGTGGAAGCGCCGCAGGTGAAAACCCTGCCGCCGCCGCCCGAGCATCCGGACGTGAAGGACCAGGAGCGGATCGTCGCCGATGCGCTGCTGAAAGCGGAGGACGCCAAGAAGCTGCAGGAAGAAAAGCAGCGCCAGCGACAGGCCGAGCTGGACGCCAAGATGGCCAAGCAGAAGGAAGAGAAGCAGAAACAGATCGACGAGATGTTCGCCAAGATGGACGCCGCCGCCAACCGCACCAAGCAGTTGGACAACAAGGCGAAGCAGGCGCGCCAGCAATTGGAGGACCTGAAAAACGCCAGGGACGATGGCCAATCCGATCTGCCGGCAGCGGCCCAACGGCAAACGGGCAACAACGCCGACCACAGCGATCTGAGCGATGCGTACGCAGCGGCCATTCAGAATGCGGTCACACCCAATTGGTTAAGGCCGGATAACATGCCCGCTGTTCCATGCCAGGTTCATATCGTGCAGTTGCCAGGGGGAGACGTGATGAGCGCCACGGTCGATCCGAGCTGCCCGTATGACGAGGCTGGCCGTCGTTCGGTCGAAAATGCGGTGCTGCGAACCAAGACTCTGCCGTACACGGGTTTTGAGAGCGTGTTCCGTCGCAACCTAACTTTCACCTTCAGGCCGCAATGATCAAGCCCATGCGCAAATTGAACTCAGCTCTCGCCCTCGTCCTGCTGGCCATCGCGGCATTGCTGGCCGGCCCGGCGGCGGCACAGTCGCTCAACGTCGATATCGTCGGTGGCGTCAAGACGGCCACGCCGATCGTGGTGGTGCCGTTTGCCCAAGCTGGCGGCGCGCCGCTGCCCACCGACGTGGCCGACGTGATCCGCAACGACTTCAACCGCTCGGGCAAATTCCGCTCGCTGGCCAAGAGCGACATCGTGGAATTCCCCTCGCGCGGGGCCGACATCAAGTTCCCGACCTGGCGGTTGATGAAGCAGGACTACATCACCGTTGGCCGCATCAGCGACGCGGGCAACGGCACGGTGCGGATCGAATACGAACTGTGGGACGTCAACAAGCAGCAGAGCCTGCTGGCGCAGGCGTTCACGGCACCCACCGGTGACCTGCGCGGCGTGGCCCACCAGATCGCCGACCAGATCTACCAGAAGATCACCGGCGTGCGTGGCGCGTTCTGGACCCGCATTGCCTACATCACCGCCGTGGGCCTGGGCAACAACACCACCTATTCGCTGATCGTGGCCGATTCCGATGGCTACAACCCGCAGGTCGTGGCGCGTTCCAAGGAATCACTGCTGTCGCCGTCATGGTCGCCGGACGGCAAGAAGATTGCCTACGTTTCGTTCGAAAGCGGCAATTCCTCGATCTACGTACAGGACATCACCACCGGTTCGCGCCAGCTGATCTCGGCGCATCCGCGCGGCATCAACGGCGCACCGGCGTGGTCGCCCGACGGCAGCAAGCTGGCGGTGGCCTTGTCCTACGTGGGCAACCTGGAGCTGTTCTCGCTGGACGTGGCCAGCCGGCATGAAACCCGCCTGACCAACAACCTCGCGATCGACACCGAGCCGGTCTGGGCGCCGGATGGCCAGAGCATCTATTTCACCTCGGATCGCTCCGGTCGCCCGCAGATTTACCAAGTCTCCGCGAGCGGCGGCAGCGCCGAGCGGGTGACCTTCCAAGGGCAGAACAACGCCGACCCGGCAGTCAGTTATGACGGCAAACAGATCGCCATGGTGCAAGGCAACGGGAACGTGTATCGTATTGCTGTCATGGATCGCAGCCTGGGTGGTCAAGTGCGCTTCCTTTCTCCCGGTTCGCTGGATTTCTCGCCGAGTTGGGCACCAAACGCAAGCATGCTGCTGTACGGCGCCACCGAGGGGCCGCGCAGCGTGTTGTATGCCGTTTCTGCCGATGGCATGGTTCGCCAGCGCCTGGCCTTGGCCGATGGCGACGTGAGCGACCCGGCCTGGGGGCCCTATCGGCAACAATGATTCAACAATGATTATTGAGCCGGCGCGCGCGAGCGTGCCGGCATGATGTCCATGGAAGGGCCCGCAGACGCGCCGAGAGGCACCGTCTCGGTTTTCGACAGTGGCGCTCATGATGCTATCGCCAGCGAATCGACGAAGAAGCATCACGCGGTGTCGATCTATCGAGTGTAAAAATAACAGCCGGAATCACCGGCGATCGCTGTCCTGTAACCGTAGTCATAATCGTCGTCGTATGTTTGGAACCTAACCCGTTTGAAGGAACGTCACCATGAATAAGACCGTTCGCGTCGCTTTGGTCGCCCTGCTCTGTGTCGGCGCGGCCGCTTGCAGCAAGAAGCAGGAAGTCAAACCGCAGGCCCCCGCACCGGAGCCCGTTGCCCAGACTCAGGCCCCTGAGTCCGATGGCAAGTACACCCCCGCCGACCTCGATACCGATGCCTGCCTGCGTCAGCGCGTCGTGTATTTCGATTTCGACAAGACCGAGATCAAGCCGGAGTTCCAGCAGATCATGGCGTGCCACGCCAAGTACCTGCAGGATCGTCCGAGCGCGCATATCCGCCTCGAAGGCAACACCGATGAGCGCGGCACCCGCGAATACAACCTCGGCCTTGGCGAGCGTCGTGCCAATGCGGTTTCCAGTGCGCTGCAGGCCAACGGTGGCTCGGCCAGCCAGCTTGAAGTCATCAGCTACGGCAAAGAGAAGCCCGTTTGCCGCGAGCACAATGAAGATTGCTGGAGCAAGAACCGTCGCGCCGAGATCGTCTACACGGCGCAGTAAGCATGAAGCAACTGGCTAATCGTTTCACAGCCAGGTTCGGCATGGCGGGTGCAATTGCATCCGCCATGCTGTTTGCGTTTCCCGCTTTTTCGCAGGATTCGCGCCTGAGCCTCGCCGACCGTGTTTCACGCCTTGAGCAGCAGGCGCAGAAGGACCAGGGCGGTGTTGGCATGGTCAACCAGATGCAGCAACTGCAGGAGCAGGTGCGCCAGCAACAGGGCCGCATCGAGGAGCTCCAGCATCAGTTGCAACAGCTGGAAGACAAGAACAAGGCCCAGTACGTCGACCTGGATTCACGTATCGGGCGACTGGAGGGCGGCAACGCAGGTGGCGCCGCTGGCGCTGCACCGACGGCTTCCGCAGCCGCAGCCGCAACCGCACCGGCAACTTCATCTTCCGCAGCGGTGGGCAACCCGACCCAGGCCCAGGGCGGCAATGCCGATCCGGCTTCGGTCCAGGCGGCCTACGACGTTGCATTCAAGGCTTTGCGGGGTGGCGATTACGCCGCCGCTTCGCGTGATTTCCGCTCGTTCGTGCAGCAGTACCCGAACGAGTCACTCACCCCCAACGCCTACTATTGGCTGGGTGAGTCGTACTACGTCACCATGAATTACCCGGTGGCGCTGGAAGCTTTCCAGCAGTTGCTGAAGCAGTTTCCGCAGAGCGAGAAGGCGCCCGATGCGCTGCTCAAGGTGGGCTACAGCCAGTACGAGCTCAAGCAGGTCGATGCGGCCAGGGCCACATTGACCGAGGTCGGTGCGAAGTATCCCGGCACCAATGCGGCAAACCTCGCCAAAGAGCGGCTGCAGCGCATCCAGTCGGTCAACTGAGGTTCTTGTGGTGACAGGCACAGACGCGCGCGTGGAAGCCGCCACGCCAGAGCCGGCTGGCGCCGAGCGATTGCGCATCACGGAAATCTTCCACTCGCTGCAGGGCGAGGCCGACGCCATTGGCTGGCGCACCGTCTTCGTGCGTCTTACCGGCTGCCCGCTGCGCTGCGTGTGGTGCGATACCGAGTATTCGTTCCACGGCGGGCAATGGCACGATATCGACGCGATCCTCGCCGAGGTGGCGAGGCACGATGTCGGCCACGTCTGCGTCACGGGTGGTGAACCGCTGGCCCAGAAGCGCTGCCTGATCCTGCTGCAGAAGCTGTGCGACGCGGGTTACGAGGTATCGCTGGAGACTTCCGGTGCGCTCGATGTATCGACGGTCGATCCGCGCGTGCGCAAGGTCATGGACCTGAAGGCTCCCGGTTCGGGCGAGAGTGCGCGCAACCTGTGGTCGAACCTGGCGTTTCTGCATCAGTGCGACCAGGTCAAGATCGTCATTGCCAGCCGCGCCGACTACGACTGGGCGTGCGCCGTGCTGGCCGAGCATGCGCTGGCGGCCCGTTGCATGGTGCTTTTTTCGCCCGTTCACGGCGCGATATCGCCGCGCCAGCTGGCCGACTGGATCATCGAGGACAGGTTGCCCGTGCGCTTCCAGTTGCAGCTGCACAAACTGCTCTGGAACGACGCCGCCGGCCACTAGCCGGGCGGTGGGGCGGGCAGCAACCGGAAGTGCTTCCCTTCGTCCTCGACCACTCCCGTTTCACGCGCTTCGGCCTGTGCTGCCGCAGGTGCTTTCCGGCCGGTGACCGGCCGTACCGAAGGATGCAACAACCATGACCGACAAACTCTCCCGCAAGGCCGTCGTGCTCGTCTCCGGCGGCATGGATTCGGCGGTGACCATCGCCATCGCCCGCGAGCAGGGCTATCAGGTGCACGCGCTGAGCGTGGCTTACGGCCAGCGTCACAACTCCGAGCTGGCTGCCTCCGAACGCGTGGCGCAGATGCTTGGCGCGTTCGAGCACAAGACGGTGGCGGTCGATCTCCGTCGCATCGGCGGTTCGGCGCTCACTGCCGATATCGACGTGCCGTTGGATGCCGCCGGTGGTGACGATATTCCGGTGACCTACGTGCCGGCGCGCAACACCATCATGCTGTCGATTGCGCTGGGCTGGGCCGAGGTGCTGGGCGCGCGCGACATCTGGTGCGGGGTGAATGCGGTCGATTACTCGGGTTATCCGGATTGCCGGCCCGCGTTCATCGAGGCGTTCGAATCGCTCGCCAATGTCGCCACCAAAGCCGGCGTGGAAGGCGCCGGGCTGCGTATCCACGCACCGTTGATGAAGATGAGCAAGGCCGACATCGCGCGCGAAGGCAAGCGCCTGGGCGTCGATTTTTCCGCCACCGTCAGCTGCTACCAGGCCGATGGCGAAGGCCGCGCCTGTGGCCATTGCGATGCCTGCCGGTTGCGGGCGCAGGGCTTCCGCGAAGCGGGTTTGCCCGACCCCACGCACTACGTCTGAACCGAGCTTGCTTGTGCCCCTTGCGCCCAGCCCGTAAAATTGTCGGCTTGAGTTTTGCCACGGTTTCGTACGACGGGTCGTTAGCTCAGTTGGTAGAGCAGTAGACTTTTAATCTATTGGTCCCGGGTTCGAATCCCGGACGACCCACCAATACCACCCGCCGGTGCAAGCCGAGCGGGTTTTTTTTGCGGCCTGTTTGTCGCTTCGTGCATCGGCGCCGTGGCGCTCGGTGTTGGGGCTTACGGCTTGTTCGCGCGCAGTTGCTGCAACAATTGACGGTGATCGCTGGCTATCTTTTCCAGGCGCGCCTGCAAGGCTGCCGGGCTCACCCATTGGGCGTTGAGTGCGCGGCGACGATCCAGCTGGTAGTCGATGTCGGCAAAGGGTGCCAGCGCGCTGTTGCCGGCTGGCGCGAAGCCGCTGATGTCGTGGATCCGCTTGAGCTTCTCCAGTTCGGCGGCGACATGGGGGCCTGTGCGGGCATAGCTGGTCACGAAGGTGACGATGGCCCGGCGCACCGCCGGGTCGAGATCGCGGCGAACCACGATCACCGCGTGTGGAATCAGGGTGGACGTCCACAGGACGCGCAGCCGGGAAAACTGGTCGGGGAAGTGCTGGGCGAAGCGCTGCATGTCGGCGGTATTGTTGGTCGCCACATCGACTTCGCCATTGGCAACGGCCAGCGCGTTGTTCTGGTGGTTGTCGATCGCCACGGTGGCGAAAAACGTGTCCGAGTCCAGGTTGCGGCTGGCGAAGATCTGGGTCTCGGGAACCAGATAGCCCGATACCGACAGCGCCTCGCCACGGGCGTAGCGCCAGTGGCCGGGTTTGCGCAGCAAGTCGGCCACGCTGTGCAGCGGGGAGTCGCGGCGGACCAGCAGAACGGCGTTGTAGCCGTGCGAACCGTCACCGCGGGTCAACTGGGCGATCACCTGCATGCGGTCCTGCGTGACGGCCTGCAGCGCGAGGCGGCCGGAGACGAACGCAATATCCACCCGCTCCTCGTTCAACGCCTGCGCCAGGCCTTCGTAGGTGCTCACGGAAATGCTGCGGACGGGTTGCCGCAGGGCATGTTCCATGTCGTCCAGCATCGGGCGCCAGGCGGTCAGCGATTCGGCCGGGCCGCCAATGGGCAGGATGCCGAACGTGAGTGGTGCCGGGGTGGGCACGGATGGTCCGCGCAGAGCCGCCGTCGCCGGCACGGCGCCGGTCAGCGCGAGCAGGAGCAGCGCCTTCGCAAGCAACCCCCAGCGGCGGGCCGGTACCCGGCGGTGAGTCGCCAGGATGGATGTCGTGTGGTGTATGTCCTGCACCTTTCGTCCCCTGCCATCCTTGTCCCCCTGCGGTCGAGTCTGCGGGCTGGCGGGGAGGAAATACAAGCGGCGTGGTGTTATGACGAGCGCTTCGATGGGATTATCCCGCGGCGCGTCCCCCTCTCCCTACCCTCTCCCCGCGGGGGAGAGGGGATTACGGCTTCTTCCGGTTTTGCGGTTTTGCGGTTTGGTGGGTTGCCTTGTCAGGCCTCCGGTAAACGGAGAAGTCCGAGGATACTTTGACCTCCTCTCCCCTTGGGGAGAGAGGAGAGGGGTCGGTGCTTGCGGGAAAGCCGTGGGCGGCTCCGTCAAACCTCGCCGATGCGGCGTGAAGCGACCACGGCCTCCACCCGGTTGCGTACGTTGAGTGCGCGGAAGATCGCCGCCAGATGGATCTTCACGGTGCCTTCGCTGATGCCAAGGTCACTGGCGATAACCTTGTTCGGCTTGCCCGTGGACAGCAGCCGCAACACGTCGAGCTGACGTTCGGTCAGCAGTTGGTGCAGGCGATCTTCCAGTCGCGCGGCGGCACCGTCCCCCGTGGTGGATGGCGGCGATGGCGCCAGCGGTTCGTCGGCCTGCAACATCATCGGCGGGATGTAGACGCCGCCGGAAAGCACCAGCCGCACCGCCGACAGCATGACGTCGGCGGAGTAGGCCTTGGGGATGAAACCCTGCACGCCCATCGCCAGCAGCTCGCGGATCAGCGCCGGGCTCTCGGCGCCGGACAACACGATCACCGGCACACCGGGCCACGCGGCGATTACTTCGGCCAGATGCTCGCGTCCATGCACGCCGGGCATGGTCAGGTCGATCAGTGCCAGTGCGGGGGGCGATTCCTGGTGCAGTGCCAGGCGCAATTCGGCGACATCCAGCGCGATCGTGAACTCGGTGCCGGGGCCGAGTTCGGCAAGCTTGAGCTTGGCTCCCTCGACAATCAGCTGGTGGTCGTCCGCGATCAATATGCGCATGTCATGTGTTCCGGGAGGTGGAGGCGATTGCCGCGGGCAATCAGGGTCGAGGGTGGTTGTCATCGCTTGGAGTGGCGTGGAGGCGGCTTTCATGTCACTTCCTGTATGGACGCCCAGACGGCCATCAGGCTTTCGCGCAATTGCGCGGGCGATACCGGCTTGTAGAGCAGGGGGATGTTGGCCGTCAAGATCGGTTGCAGTCGGTCGCGGCGTGTTTCACCGGTGATCAGCAGGCGGGCGAACGGTCGCGTTCCTTCGCGCTTGTAGTACGCATCCAGCAAGGCGAGCACCTCGAGGCCGCTCTCGCCATGGCGCAGGTGCAGGTCGGAAATCACGAGGTCCGGTGCGGTTCGCCAGGGTTCCACGGCATCCAGTGCCTGGGCGCCGTCTTCGGCGGTGGCCACGTCGCAACCCCAGCTGCGCAACAGGTAGCGGATGCCCGACAGGATCGCCGGCTCGTCATCCACCACCAGCACGCGCATGCCCGAAACATCCAGCGGCATGGCGGCCGACGTGTCGGCGTGCGCTTGCGGTGCGACTTCCGGCAACACGAAACTGAAAACGCTGCCGCGGTGGGGGCGCGAGTGCAGCTGCACGTCGCTGCCGATCAGTTCCGCCAGTCGCTGGACGGTGGAGAGGCCCAGCCCCAGGCCGCGCCGCGGGCCGTCGCTGGGCGCCGCGTCGCAATGATTCTCAACGCGGTAGAACTCGTCGAACACGCGCGCCTGGTGCTCCGCCGCGATGCCGATGCCGGTGTCCCACACATCCACCCGAACCTGGTTGCCGGGCCGTCGGCGCGCGGCCACCAGCACGCCGCCCTCGGGGGTGTAGCGCAGCGCGTTGCTGACCAGGTTGTTGAGGATGCGGCCCAGCATGGTGCGGTCGCTGCGCACCCACACATCCGTGGTGCGCATCACCAGCCGCAGGTCGTGCTGTTCGGCGATCATGCGGAAATTGCGGCTGACTTCATCGAAGACCTGATCCAGCGGGAACTCGCTGATCTCCACTTCCATCGTGCCGGTTTCCAGCCGCGACAGATCGAGCAGCTCGCTGAACAGGTGGTCGAGCGCCTGCACGCACTCCTGGATATGCGCGATGCGGTCCAGCCGGACGACGTCGTCCTCGTCCACGGCCAGCGCGGATGAAAACAGGGTGAGCGCGTACAGCGGCTGGCGCAGATCGTGCGAGGCGGCGGCCAGGAAGCGCGCCTTGGCGATACTGGCCGCCTCCAGCGCGGCGTTCTTGTCCGCCAGCGCGCGGGTGGCCTGGTCGATCTCGCGCTCCATGTCGCGATGCATGTCGAACAACGTGGCCGACGCGGCGTTGAAACCGCGTTGCAACTGGCCGATCTCGGTGCGATCGGTGATCTCCACCGCCACCGGCGCATCGCCGCGGCCCAGTTGCTGGACGGCGGCCACCAGCCGGCGCAGCGGTGCGCTCAGCCAGCGCGCGACCTGCCAACCGATGATGCCGGCCACCAGCAGGCTGATCGCCAGCGTGATCAGCGCGTTGTGCAGGCTCGATCGCTGGGCGGCGATCGCGTCCGCCAGGCTGACCCGTACCAATACGGAGCCGAGCGACGGGCCGAGCGGGCGGTGCGGATCGATCACTTCGCGAATGACGGTGAGGCCGCCGGTGGTGCCGCCGGCCTGCGTATCGTGGTGGCCGGCCAGGATTTCGCCGTCGACCGAGCGGATCTGTACCAGCGACACATGCGGCAGGTCACCCGTCGCCTGCGCAATGCGCGCCAGCTCCCGGCGGTGCGACTGGCGCAGCGGTTCAGCGGAAACGGCGGCTGCCTGGATCGCGATGGCGTTGGCAGTGTCCTGAGCCATCACGCGCACCGTGACGAGCTGGTGGCGCGTCAGCGTGGTAACCAGCAGCCCGGCGGTGACCAGGGTGGGCACCAGCGCGACGAAGCCCAGTCGCTGCATCAGCGACGTGCGTCGCCACAGGCGCATCGCGAAGTTGCTGCTCCCCATGCCTGTCACCGCCCGATTGTCGCTTCAGGTCCGCCAGCGCCGCGTCGATGCCCGCCGATCCACGCCGTCGTGGCGCGCCGCAACGGGCGTTGCTCGGCCAGCCTAGCGCGAAAGACGGTCGCTGACTGTACGGCTTCCGGCGATGGCCTCGGCCATCCGTTCTAGCGCGAATGATCGGTTCGGCATTGCGCGCCGACGATCAATGCGAACGTCGGTACCGACGCGTGAGCCGCCCCAGCAGCAACGGCAGCAAGGCCAGCAGCGCGATGGCGCCCAGCGGCAGCAGCACTTCGCGGTGCATGAAGAGGCCAAGACCCAGGGAGTCGCTCTGACTCAGCGCATCGCCCAAACCCGCGCCGATGGAGGTTTCGAAGATCAGCGTGACGGTGCCGCCGAGCCAGCTGGCGCCCAGGAACAGCCACAGCGGGCAGCGCAGCCAGGCCAGCGCCACGGTGACTGCGCCGAACGGCACCACCGGCACGAAACGCAGGAACAAGGTGTAGCTGGCCGGATGCTGTTCAAAGCCGTGCCGCAGCCGCGCCACCACGGCGGGTGGCTGGCGGGTGCCGCCGCCGAAGGCGTAACGGCTGGCCAGGTAAAGGATCAGCGAGCCGAGGGTCAGCCCGATGGAGGAACACAGCGTGGCATCGACCACGCCAAACGCGAAGCCGCCGGCCAGGATCACCACGATCGTGCCGGGGATGCCGGTGGCCATGGTCAGCGTCAGCAGGCCGATGTAGGCGAGCCGGCTCAGCCAGGGATGCGCGCTGATCTGCGCATGCAGCTCAGCCTGGTTGGCCACCAACTGGTGCGGGCTGAGCTGCTTCAGTGAGCCGGACGCGAACAGCACGATGCCGGCCAGCAGCAGCAGGATCAGCGGCAGCGCGGCACGCCAACGGCTCAATAGGATGGGCCGCTTTGGCCGTAGGCGGCCAGGATGTCGCGTGATGCGTCGCGCAGGATGTCGCGCCGCACCGCGATGCCGCGGCGCTCCAGTTCGCCGGCCCAGTCGGCCGGCAGCGGGCCTTCATCGAATTCGGTGAGGCTTTCGACGTCCTCGGTGCGGGCGCCGATCAGCAGCGTGTTGATGCCGGCCCACACGATGGCGCCGTAGCACTGGCAGCACGGTTGCGCGCTGGTGGCCAGCACGTAATGGCCACCGTCCTCGTTGATGCGATGCCGCCCCAGCCGCTGCTGGGCGATCATCAGAGCCATGTTTTCCGCGTGCGCCAGCGAGCAGTGCTGCGGCACCACGCGGTTCACGCCCACGGCCACCAGCCGTCCGCTGTGGTTGTTGAACACCGCCGCGCCGAACGGCCCGCCACCGCCGCGATCCACGTTCTCGCGCGCCAATGCCACCGCCAGCGCCATGCGATCTTCGTCGGTTTCATAGCGCCGGTTGACGTCGGCAACGTCACCGATCCAGGGCGGCAGGGTCAGATGGATCTGCAGCGGCAGCATGCGATCGCTCCGTCAGTTTCCGGCCTGCCTGGCCCAGGTGTCGCGCAGGGTGACGGTGCGGTTGAACACCGGCGCGTCGGCGCGATGGTCGACGCGGTCGGCCACGAAATAACCCAGCCGCTCGAACTGGAAGCGCTGCTCCGGCGCCACGTCCGCCGCCGCCGGCTCCAGCCAGCCGCGCAGCACGCGCTTGGCCTCGGGGTTGACGTGGTCGAGCCAGCTCTTGCCGTCGTCCTCGCTGTCTGGCGCGGCCACGCTGAACAGCCGGTCGTAGACGCGCACCTCGGCGGCCACCGCGTGTTTCGCGCTGACCCAGTGGATGGTGCCCTTCACCTTGCGGTCGGCGCCGGGCAGGCCGGAACGGGTTTCCGGATCCAGCGTGCCGTGCAGCTCGACCACGTTGCCGTCGGCATCCTTGATGACCTGCTCGCACTTCACGATACCCACGCCGCGCAGGCGCACTTCGCCCTCGGGCTTCAGCCGGTGGAAGCCCTTCGGCGGCACTTCGGCAAAGTCCTCGCGCTCGATCCACAGCTCGCGCGAGAACGGCACCTGGCGCGTACCAAAGCTTTCGTTCTTGGGATGGTTCGGGAAGCTCAGCGTTTCCTCATGGCCTTCGGGCAGGTTGGTCAGCACCAGCTTCAGCGGTTCCAGCACGGCCATGCGGCGCGCGGCGGTGGCGTCCAGATCCTCGCGGATGCAGCCTTCCAGCACGGCGTAGTCGATCACGCTGTTCTGCTTGGAAACGCCTACGCGGTCGATCAGCAGGCGCAGCCCGGCCGGGGTAAAGCCGCGCCGGCGCAGGCCGCGCAGCGTGTTCATGCGCGGGTCGTCCCAGCCGTCCACGTAATGGTCGGCCACCAGCTGCGCCAGCTTGCGCTTGCTGGTGATGCAGTAGCTGAGGTTGAGCCGGGAGAATTCGATCTGTCGCGGCTTCGCCGGCTGGGTGGGCAGGCCCGCGTCCAGCAGCGGCTGCCACAGCTCGGGATGGTTGGGCAGGTCGACCTTGTCCACGAACCAGTCGTACAGCGGCCGGTGATCCTCGAATTCCAGCGTGCACAGCGAGTGGGTGATGCCTTCCAGCGCGTCGGACAGGCAGTGCGCGTAGTCGTACATCGGGTAGATCGGCCAGGCGTCGCCGGTGTTCTGGTGGGTGACCTTGCGGATGCGGTAGATCGCCGGGTCGCGCATGTTGATGTTGCCCGCGGCCATGTCGATTTTCGCGCGCAAGGTCTTGCTGCCATCGGCGAATTCGCCCGCGCGCATGCGGCGGAACAGGTCGAGGTTTTCCTCGACGCTGCGGTCGCGGTGCGGCGAGTTGCGGCCGGCGGCGGTGAGGGTGCCGCGGTACTCGCGCATCTCCTCGGCGTTGAGGTCGTCCACGTAGGCCACGCCGTCCTCGATCAGCTTGCAGGCGGCGCGGTAGAACACCTCGAAATAATCCGAGGCGTGGCGCAGCTCATGCCATTCGAAGCCCAGCCAGCGCACGTCGTCCTTGATGCCCTCGACAAACTCCGGGTCTTCCTTGCCCGGGTTGGTGTCGTCCAGGCGCAGGTTGCACCAGCCGTTGAATTCCCTGGCGATACCGAAGCTGAGGCAGATCGCCTTGGCGTGGCCGATGTGCAGGTAGCCGTTGGGTTCGGGCGGGAAACGGGTGTGAATGGCGACGTGCTTGCCCGATGCCAGGTCGTCGCGCACGATCTGCCGGATGAAGTCCTGGTGCTGCACGGCGGGCGTCGGATTGGCGGGGGTCTCGGTCGACATCGGGCAAGCTCGCGTGCGTAGGCGGAAACATGCAAGTTTACCCTGTCGCCCGTGACGCACCCAGCGTGCTTGCCCGCGGCGCGCGCGAGGGTTAGCTTGGGGTCATGCAAACCGTCTACCGAGCCGAGAACCTCATCGACGCCCACCTGGTGAAGGATGCGCTGGAGGCTCAGGGCATCCCCGCGTTCATCGCTGGCGAATACCTCACCGGCGGCGTGGGCCAGTTGCCGGCGATGGATTTCATGGCGGTGATGGTGCCCGAATCGAGCCTGCCCCAAGCCAGCGCCATCGTGCGCGAGGTCGAGGCCTGCCTCAGCGACGCCCGCCTTGCCATCGATGAGGACCGGGGGCTGGACGATCCGCTGGGCGCCTGCGCGGTATGACGGCTGCGCCCGCATCCATGCCGGAACTGGCCGCGTTGATCCGCGACGTGGCGGATTTCCCGCAGCCCGGCGTCACCTTCCGCGATGTCACCCCGCTGCTTGCCGATGCGCGCGGCTTTGCCCGCTGCATCGATGCGCTGGCCGAGCCCTGGCTGGAGCAGGACGTGCAGGCGGTGTGCGGCATCGAGGCGCGCGGCTTCATTTTCGGCGCGGCGCTGGCGCAGAAACTGGGCGCCGGTTTCGTACCGCTGCGCAAGCCCGGCAAGCTGCCGCCGCCGGTGCTGTCGATCGACTATCAACTCGAATACGGTCGCGATCAGCTGGAAGTGCGCAGCGATGCGTTGCGCCCGGGCGAGCGCGTACTGCTGGTGGACGACGTGCTGGCCACCGGCGGCACGCTGGCGGCGGCATGGGCACTGGTGCAGCGTTTCGACGCGGTGCCGGTGGGCGCCTGCGTGGTGGTGGAGCTGACTGCATTGCAGGGGCGTCTGCGCTGGCAGGCGCGCGAGCCGCTGCACAGCCTGCTGCGTTATTGAGGCGTCGCGTCGCTCAGAGTCTGTGAAGAAAACCACTTCCTGTGGTTTTCTTCTATCGCACGTCCGGTACACGCCCGGACGTACTCACGCGAATCAGCCACTTGCGTGACTGATCCGCGGCCGGCCAACCCTGGCCGGCCTGAGAGGTTGAAAAATCACAACCTCTCAGTCGACCACCTGCACGCTTTCCACGTAAACCAGTTCGCAGGCGCCGGCGCCGGTATCGCCGCGCGTCATCGAGGTTTTCCAGCGCCAGCCGTTGGGGCCGCTGGCGTCCACCAGAAAGCCTTCGATATGCACCAGCTGGCCCTTGCGCACGCGCTTCAACGCGCCGCGCACGCCGGCGTCGGCCGGGATCATGTGCACGTTGGCGGTGGATAGCTCAACCTCGTTGCGGGGAATCGGCCAGGTCTTCGTGCGCCAGTAGAAGAAGCGGCCGGACTGGCTGATGTCGAAGCTCGCCAGCACCGCGCTGTCGGACATGCGACCCCAACCCAGCGCCAGGTCCGTCGGCGCCAGCTTGGCGCCCGCGTCCCACGTGTAATCCTCACGCGACAGCACGCGGGCGGTGAGGTCGATGTACGCCCGCGTGGCCAGGGCCATGCCGTCGCGTTGCAGGCTGGCGCCGTCGGTCAGGTTCACCTGGTGCGGCGCATCGGGCGCCAGCACGCCCGGCGGCTGGATCACGTCGCGGTGCCGCCAATGGTGCAGCCCGCCCCAGCCGATCAACACCACCGCCACCACCGGCAGCAGGCGCATGGGTCAGTCCGCCTGCACGCGCGGTTGCGCGCCCACGTCGGGCTTGAACAGCTCGGGTGGCAGATTCTGAAACACGCCGGCCAACCGCTGCAGGAAACCCGCCATCGACGAGCTCTTGCGCCACACCATGGCGATGCGCCGGCTGGGCGGATGGCCGGCGAATTCGATCAGGTGCACGTTGTCGGTGCGCGCCATCGGCGGCTTGGTGGCCAGCGTGGGCAGCAACGTGATGCCGACATTGGCCGCCACCATCTGCCGCAGCGTTTCCAGGCTGGTGGCGCGGAAACCGGTTTTCTCGCCCGCGCCGGCCAGCTGGCACACCTCCAGCGCCTGGTCGCGCAGGCAGTGGCCGTCTTCGAGCAGCAGCAGTTTCTCGTTGGCCAGGTCGTGCAGTTTCAGCCGATTCTTGTGGCCGGCCAGCGGGTGATGGTCCGGCACCGCCAACACGAACGGTTCCTCAAACAGGAACTCGCTGTGCAGGCTGTCCTCGTGCAGCGGCAGCGCCAGGATGCCCGCGTCCAGCGCGCCCTCGCGCAGCATGTGGATCACGTGCTCGGTCTTCTCCTCGGTCAGCAGCAACTCCAGCCGCGGGAAGCGCTCGCGCAGCAGCGGGATCACGTGCGGCAGCAGGTACGGGCCCAGGGTGGGGAAAATCCCCAGCCGCAGCGTGCCCGCTTCCGGGTCGCGGGTGCGCTGTGCGATCGCCTTGATCTCCTCCACCTCGGCAAGCACGGCGCGGGCGCGGCGGGCGATCTCGCGGCCGGTTTCGGTCAGCAGGATCTTGCGTGGCGTGCGTTCCACCAGGGCTACGCCCAGCTCCTCTTCCAGCTTCTTGATCTGGGTGGACAGGGTGGGCTGGCTGACGAAGCTGGCTTCCGCGGCGCGGCCGAAATGCCGGTGTTCGGCCAGGGCCAGCAGGTAGTGCAGATCACGCAGGTTCATCGGCGGCCTTCAGGCATCGTCATAGTTGATGCCTATGATTGTGGCGCCATCCATCGGCTCGAACAATGCGTTTTGCGTGCGACGCGCCTGCGACGGTGCCCGTTTCGCGCAGGAAGCAACGTGCCCTATGGCACTGGGCCGGACCCGCGGCCCGCCCTAGCGTGGGCTTTTTGCCCAGGAAGTTCCGATGTTCCGTCTCGTTCGTCCCATGGTGTTGGCCGCGCTGGCGGCCTGTTGCGGTGCCGCGCTGGCCGCTCCTGCCGACAAGGCGCCGCAGGGCCAGCTGCCCGACTGGGCGGTGCCGCAGTCGTACAACCTCGCGTTCAAGGTGGACCCGACGCAGAAGGATTTCTCCGGCACCACCACGATCAAGGTCAAGCTGACCCGCGCCTCCGACCACGTGTGGCTGGACGGCAGCGAATTGAACGTGTCCAAGGTGACCGTCACGGATGCCAACGGCAAATCGCAGCCGGGCAAATACGTCAGCGTGGAGCCCAAGGCCGGCGTGGTGCGCGTGGACTTCGGCCGCACCCTGCAGCCGCAGGGAATCACGCTGGCGTTCGAATACACCGCGCCGCTCAACGCGCAGTTGCAGGGCCTGTACAAGGTCGCCGCCAAGGGCAAGCCGTACACCGTCACCCAGATGGAGCCGATCAGCGCGCGCTTCGCCTTCCCCGGTTTCGACCAGCCCGGCTTCAAGACGCCGTTCGACATCAGCCTCACCGTGCCCGAGTCGCAGACCGCCGTGGCCAACACCAGGCAGGTGAAGGAAACACCGGCCGGCGATGGCTGGAAGACCGTCACCTTCGCGCAGACCGTGCCGCTGCCCACCTACCTCGTGGCCTTCGCCGTGGGCCCGTGGGATATCGCCGCCGGCCCGGATATCGCACCCGACGCCTACCGCGCCAAACCGCTGCAACTGCGCGGCATCGCCGCCAGCGGCGAGGCGCACCGCATGCAGCACGTGCTGAGCGAAACCCCCAGCATCATCCACGCGCTGGAGAACTACTACGGCTTCGGCTACCCGTTCGACAAGCTCGATCTGCTGGCCGCGCCGGACTTCTCCGCCGGCGCCATGGAAAACCCCGGCCTGGTCACCTTCCGCGACTGGCTGCTGTTGCTGGACAAGGATTCCCCCGCGAAAAACGTGCGCGCCTCGTTCAACGTGAATGCGCATGAGCTGGCGCACATGTGGAGCGGCGACACGGTGACGCTGAACTGGTGGAACGACATCTGGCTCAACGAGGCCTTCGCCACCTGGATGCAGCAGAAAGTCACCATGCAGGTGCACCCCGAATACCGCGCCGATCTCGACCGCGTGGATGGCGCGCAGATGGCGATGGCCAACGACAGCCTGGTCAGCGCGCGCAAGATCCGCCAGCCGATCACCGGCAACGGCGACATCGAGACCGCGTTCGACGGCATCACCTACGAGAAGGGCGCCAGCGTCATCGGCATGTTCGAGAACTACGTGGGCGAGAAGACCTTCCAGAAGGGCATGCGCGCCTACGTGCAGAAGCACAAGTTCGGCAACGCCGTGGCCGATGACCTGGTCTCGGCCATCGCCACCGCGGCGGGCAAGGGCGATGCGTTCAAGCAGGCCTTCAACAGCTTCCTCAACCAGACCGGCGTGCCGTACATCGCCACCAAACTGGAGCAGCAGGACGGCAAGACCGTGCTGCACCTCAGCCAGAGCCGCTACCTGCCGGTGGGCAGCACGGGCGACGCGCAGCGCATTTGGGGCGTGCCCGTATGCGTGCGCTATGGCACGGCTGACGGCAGCAAGGTCGCCTGCGAGATGCTCGACAAATCCAGCGGCTCGATGGTGCTGGCCGGCGCCGGCAAGTCGACCTGGGTGATGCCCAACGCCAACGCCAGCGGCTACTACCGCTTCAGCCTCGACAAGCAGGCGCTGGGCAGCCTGGTCGGCCAGGTCGGCAAGCTCAGCGATGCCGAGCAGCTGGCCTACGCCGATGCCGTCAATGCCAGCTTCCAGCATGGCGAGCTGGACGCCGGCGACGTGCTCACCGCGCTGCAGCCGCTGACGGCCTCCAAGACCCGCGAAGTCGCCACCGCGCCGCTGGACCAGATCCAGTGGATCTACCAGAACATCGCCAGCACTGACGCCCAGCGCGCCCGCCTTGCCGACTGGATCAAGGCGGCCTACCTGCCGCGTCTGCAGCAGTTGGGCTACCAACGCAAGGCCGGTGAGTCGGAAAGCGATTCGCTGTTGCGCAGCAGCCTGGCCAGCAGCCTGGCGCTCGATTTCAAGCTGCCCGAAGTGCGTGCCGCGTTGCTCAAGCAAGGTGAGGCGGCGCTGAAGCCCGCTGCCGACGGCAACCTGAATCTCGCCGCCGCCGACCCCGATCTGCTCGGCGATGCGCTGGGCGTGGCGGTGCAGCAACACGGCAAGAGCGCGGTTGATGCGCTGATGGCCGAACTGCCGAAAACCAGCGACCCGGCCCTGCGCAACGGCATGCTCGAAGGCATGGCCATGGCCCAGGACCCCGCCGTGCTGGAGCAGGTACGCGACTTCTCGCTGACCAAGCCGGTCAAGGTGGGCGAAATGGCGCGTCTGCTGAAGGAAGGCCGCGATACGCCGGCCCAGCGCGACGCCCTGTGGCAGTGGTTCACTGCGCACTACCAGCCGATCCTTGATCGCACCGGCAGCTTCGCCGGCGGACGCCTGCCGTCACTGGCCGGCAAGGACGGTTGCAGCAAGGCCGAAGTCGACCGCCTGCAGGCCTTCTTCCAGCCGCGCCTGAAAGACGCCGCCGGCGTCGATCGCGGCCTCGCGCAAACCAGCGAGAAGATCCAGCTGTGCAGCGCGTTGAAGGAAAAGCAGGACGCCGGCGCCATCCTGCGCTGAGCCACCCTGCATCGATACCGGCGCCGCGCGCGCCGGTATCGCGTCAGCCCGAAGGGGCCGCCACCTCGTCGCGAGGCAGCGGCCCCTTCGGCACATTGGCGTCCAGCCAATCGATGACAAACCGCTCCAGCGCCACCCGCGCCGGCACATCGATACCCGCCGTCCGCACGAAAGCCGCCGCCGCCTTGATGAAAGCCTGCCGCGCCTGACTACCCGCCTGCCGCGCCGCCGCCTGCTGCTGCCGCAACTGCACGATATGCGCAGATGGCTGGCCGGGCTTGGCGAACTTCTGATAGCGCCGCAACGCATCCGCCACCAGCTCACCGTCCAGCGACGCCTGCAGCACCGCCCGTCGCGCCTTCAGCAGCTCGATCAAATCCGCGACCACGGACGTGGAAAGGCCGCCTTCCGCAGGGAAAAGAGCGCGCGCCAATGCTGGCGACAACGACGTGGCCGCGACCAAAGGAATGCCCGCACCCGAATGCTCCAGGTCGCGCAGAAAACCCGCGTGGGGAAAGGGTTTTGCCGTTGCCATGAATGAGCCGATAGGTGCCGGACAGCGACCATACGTCGTTCAGCTATCAACCGCCACGCCGCCCTTGACGCGCACAACTGTGGGAGCGACTTCAGCCGCGGAAATGTCTTGCTGCAACCCGTGAGTGATCTGAAATGAGACCTCGGAGTGACTGCTTTCGGCCAGGAGCTTATGTCTAGACTTCGACTCTGATGGCGACGTAGTGGCACTATGCTGGGCGTAACCGACCAAAACAACCAAGCCGCTGCGACGGTCCGTTGTTCTTTGCAGGTCCTATCAAGACAAGATCGGAGGGGAGTGATGACGGAAGAAATCCTCGATAACGTGTTTCCAGGAGAGAAGGTTGAGTTATTGCGTCCGCAGCTCTCGTTCGAGACGATCACATTTTCAGATGGAACAACATTGACACTGGAGGGAGACGACATCGTTGTTTTTGTAGGACCCAATAATGCCGGCAAGAGCGCAGCGCTGCGCGAGCTCGAAGCATGGGTCGCGAGGTCCATTCCCGGACTCGTCATCAAAGACGCAACGATGCGCAAAGTGGGCACGCACGCTGATCTGAGGGTGTATCTCGATGCGAAGGCACAAAAAAACGGAGATAGCGTCAACCTTTCCTACGGCGGAATCGGCTACAACATTCACCACTCGCACTTGCCGTACTTCGACCGATCGGATGATAGGCACCCGGTGGCGCCATTTTTCGCTAAGCGGCTGACTACCGAAAGCCGCATAGTAGATTCCAACGCAGCGCCGGCTATCGCGCTCTTCCAGTCTCCACCGACACATCCTATCCACATATTGTTGATGAACCCCGATTTATCCAAGGACATCAGTGACAAGTTTCGGCATGCCTTTGGCCGTGACCTCACGCCATTCCGCGCCGGTGGCGGCAACTTCCCACTCTACGTTGGCGAGAAGCCAGAGGTGCCGGAAGGCAAGGATGAACTCTGCAAGGAGTTTGTCACCGCTCTACAGAACTCGAACGTGATTCTCGAAAAGCAAGGCGATGGTATGCGAAGCTTTGCTGCGGTCACACTGCACGTGCTGGCAGCACAAACACATTCAATCCAGTTTCTCGACGAGCCCGAGGCCTTTCTTCACCCCCCTCAGGCGAGGCTACTTGGCCGTTACATCGCGGAAAACAGAACGGGAAACTCGCAGCTTTTCATTTCAACGCATAGTACGGACATTCTAGACGGATTGATCGCGGGTGGCTCTGATAAGGTCCGCATCGTTCGTCTTCGCCGCGAAGGCAGTGTTAATCGCGTCAAGGAACTTAATAATGAGCAAACGCAGGCGACGGCCAAAGATACTTTGGCCCGCTTCTCGCGTGTATTCGACGGCATATTCTTTGAGCATGTAGTGATCTGTGAAGCAGACGCCGACTGCATGTTCTACCAATCCATCTTGGATATTCCCTCGATTTCCGGTGATCGTAGACCAGATGTTCTTTTCATTCACACAGCCGGCAAACACCGAATGGCGAACCTTGCCGATACGCTACGCTCACTTGATGTGCCGGTTACCGTCATAGCAGATATAGATATTCTCAATGACGAGTCCACATTTAAGAATCTGTTTCAGAAGTTAGGTGGTGACTGGACAGCAGTGAATAAGCACTGGAAAACCGTTTCAGACGCTGTTCTGAAACAAAGTCCTCCGCTCAACGCAGAGCAGATCGCGAGGCTCATCGGGAAAGAACTGGAGGGAGTTACGGGAACAGGAGAATTCCCGCATGAAAAGGAACGTGCCATTAATAATGTATTCAAATCTGTGTCGCCTTGGAGTGCGATGAAGCGGAGCGGGCGTAGCGCGCTTCCAGCGGGTGAGCCGATCAAACACTTCGACGCTCTGAGTAACATTTGCAGCAAATATGGACTCTGGATCGTTCCGGTTGGCGAGATCGAAGGTTTCTGCCGAAGCATCGGGTCGCATGGCCCAAGATTCGTGGAGAAAGTCCTGGAAGAACGCAATTTAGAAACCGATCCAGAGCTGCAAGAGGCTCGTGTTTTCATAGAGGAAATCTGGGCGAAAGCCAAGCCGTCGTCAAAAATGAAGTAAAACGCGGGATCAAGCTTAGTTATCCAATATCAGCATTGGATCAAACGCCGAAATGGCCAAACGCGAGCACGTCCTGCCTTTCACCTGCCGCAATACCTTTATGAGCCGCGCTGTCGAGAGGTGTTGCAATGACGGACGAAAGAGGGGGCACCTAGGCCCCAGCGCATTTGCCGGTGGGCTGCGCACCGGCCACATCGGCGGCAAACCAACTCCCATTTCAAAATTACCCCGCCCGCGCGTCTAACAGGTCAACCCGGTGTTGCGAGGTGGATCGATGCGCATGGCACAAATGAATACGGCTGGCACATTGTGGCTGGAGGCGTTGCGGCGCCGCTGGTCGCTGCGGCTGGCGGCTGGCGAGAGTCGGTGGCAGTTTGTCCTGCGGATGGCTGGCTGGGTGCGGCTGTTTGTTCGGCAGACGCGGTGGCTGCGCGCGCTGGATGCGCGGGATACCCTGCGGCGGGCGGCGCAGGCGGATCCGTGGCTCTATGAGCGCTGGCATCGGCCGTATATCTCGACGCATTTCGATGGGGATACCCGGCGCCGTATCGTCAGCTCGCACTATGCGTTTGTGATGCGGCGTTTTCCGGCGCGGCTGTGTGAGCGGATCGTGTCGGGCGGCAGTGCGCGGCTGGCCACGCTGCGGCTGGACGGCGCGACCGGGGCGTACCTGAGCCTGCGCAAGCCGTCGCGGGGCGAGGTGGGCGAGCTGAGCCTGTTGTTGCTGACGCTGGACAAGCAGGTGCTGGCATCGTGCATCCTGACGTTTGATCGCCGCGACAGCGTCATCATCGGCGCCGTGGGCGGCGCCGGTCCGCACACGCCGGTCGAGGCGGTGCGCGAATTCATCCAGGGCAGCCACGGCCTGCATCCGACTGATTTGCTGATGTCGCTGGTGCGCGAACTGGCGGCGCTGCATGGTTTGAAGCGCATCCGCGCGGTGGCTGCGGCGGCGCGTGTCGCGGGCGCGTGGCAAGGCGCGGACGCGGACGGCGATGACGCGTTCTGGCAACGGCAAGGCGGTTTACCTGCGGAGTCGGGTTGCCATGAATTGCCGTTGTCGCTGGTGCAGGCGCCGTGTGCCGATGGGCCGCGCAGCCGCCGCGAAAAGCGGCAGCAGCGGGAGGCATTCCGCCAGAAGGCCTGCGCGGCTTTTGCCGCCGCGTTCCGCACCACGGACGGGCGGCTCCCCGCTGCAATGGCAATGGCTTCACGCGATGCCAGCCGGACACGATCCACGGCCGCGCAGAGGCCGGCGTCGGAACACGGCGGCATGCTGGTGGCCGGGCTGTGAGACGTGCTCTAGAAGTCGTACGTGGCGCTGAGCAGGAACGTACGCCCTTCGCGCACCGGCACGAACGAGGACTCGGCGTTGACCGCATACAAGGTGCGCGCGAACAGGTTTTTCATGCCCAGCGTGGCCGACCACGCGTCGCCGTACCAGGTGATGTTGGCCTCGGCGCTGAGCTGGCCGGGGATGGCGAAATAGCCACCGCTTTCCACGCGGCCCCGGGTGCGCGAGCGCGCGAATACGCCGCCGGCCACGCCCCAGGACTGCAGCGCGCCGGGCTGGAAGCGGTAGCTGGCCCAGGCGTTCCATTGATGCCGGGGCGCGCCATACGGAAGGCTGCCGTCGTGGTTGCGGACGCGCGCGCCGGTGTAGCTGGTGGACACGTCCAGCCCCGGCATCACCTGGCCCTGGAACTCGATCTCCACGCCGCTGTTGGTCTGGCCGGGGCCGGGCTCGGCGAAGTGCGGCGGCTCCGGCGAAATCCGGTTGATGCTGTGATCCAGGCGGATGCGGTACCACGCGGCGGTGAGCCGCGCGCGCTGGTCGAACAGGTCGAGCTTGGTGCCCACCTCGATCTGGCGCGACACCGAGGGCGGCAGCGGGCGGCCATCCTCACCCAGCAGGGCATCGACCTGGAAGCCGGTGTTGCTGGAGGCATACAGCGACACGTCCGGCGCGGGTTTGTAGACCACGCCCAGCCGTGACACCCACTTCGACCGGCGCGTGGCGGGCGCGTCGCCGCCGGTCAGTTCGTAGGTGGCGTGGCGCACGGTGGCCAACACGTTCCATGACTCGCCGATCGACAGCTGATCCTGCGCGAAGATCCCGGTGTTGCTGGACCAGGAACCGCCCAGCGGCCGTGTCCGCATGAGGGTGACGTCCTGCGAGTTCACCGATGGCAGCAGGTTGTCCGGCTGCAACTCGGCGTTGATCGCGGCGCCGGTAACGACGCCGGAAGCGGCGCTGTTGCCGGTGTGGGTGCGCGCGTAGTCGACGCCCAGCAGCACGTCGTGCACCAGCGCGCCCTGGTCGAAGCTGGCCGCCAGCTCGTTCTGCAGGGTGTAGAACGCGTCGGCGTAGCGGTAGGTGCTGGCCGTCGCCTCGGTGAGGCCGAAACGCTGCGTGTCGGCGAACGCCCAAGCCTGGCCGTTGCTGTGCTGGCTCACGTATTGCCCGCGGCTGCGCAGGCTCCAGGTGTCGCCCAGCGCCTGCTCGGCCATGTAGAACGCGCGCCGGGTGCGGAACCGCGCATGGTCGTCGGGGCTGCCGAGCAGCGTATGGAATGACGAGGACTCCGCCAGCGACGGCCCGAACAGCACCGTGTGATCCGCCACCGGTACGCGGTTGTCGATGTATTCGAGGCCCAGCAGCAACTGCGTGGTGTCGCCCTGCCAGGCCAGCGACGGCGCCAGGTAACCGCTGCGCTGGCCGTGGTAGCCCTGCACCGTGCGACCGGCGCGATTGCCGGCGGCGACCATGCGGTAGGTCAGGCGCCCCTGTTGATCCAGCGGGCCGGCCAGGTCGATGCCCAGCCGCGTGCCGTCGTATCGCCCGGTGGAAAACAGCAGGTGCCGCACCGGCTCGGCCTGCGGCCGTTTCATCACGATGTTGACCGAGCCGCCGAAATTATTCGCCACCGATGCTTCGCCGAGTATCGTCTCCGGCCCCTTCAGCACCTCGACCCGCTCGATGCCGATCAGCGGCGGCAGATCCTCGATGCGCGCCACGCCGTTGGGCATGCCGTCGGTCAGGCCGTTGCCGGTGCTGAAGCCGCGAATGCGGAACAGCGGCGGGCCGCCGAAGCCATCCACGTAATCCACGCCCGCCACATGGCGCACCACGTCGGCCACTTCGAAGGCCTGGCGGGAGTCCATCAGGTCGCGGGTGACGATGCTCACCGACTGCGGCAGGTCGGTCAGCTGCGCATCCGTGCGGGTGGCACCGCGGGTGGTCTTGCCCAGGAAGCCGACGTCATACAGCACCAGGCCGGATACCTGCACGGCATCCAGCACCGAGACGATCGGCACGCTGGGCTTGGTGCCGCTGAGCGGGCTCCGGTAGGAAATCGCCGGGGTGAAATCGCGCTGCCGCACCACCACCGTGCGCTTGCCGATCACCTCGTAATCCAGGCCGGTGCCCTTGAGCAGATGGGCGAGCGCCGCTTCCACCTTCAAGCTGCCGGAAGTGCGGGTGCTGCGCCGCCCCGCGATCGCGGCGCTGGAAGTGAGCACCTGCACATCGGCCTGCCGACCCAACGCCATCAGCGCGCTGGACAGCGGTTGCGCCGGGATCGCGAAGTGGGTCGTGCCGCTCACCAGCGCCGGCGCGGCATCGGCCGGCCCCGGCCAGGCAGTCGCCACGCCCCACGCCATGCAGGCGATCAGCGCCTGCCGCCGCCATCGTGTTGGGTGGCGCGACGTCATCCGCCGCACGTCGACGCATCCCGCAGGGCAGCGGTTTCCCGGCAGCGCAGGGCCGGCGTGTGCCGGTCGCTGCGGCGCCGTTGACGTACTGCCTTCTTGCCCTGCATGCGACGCGTGATCCGGTTAGGGGTGCCCGGTGCTCGAAAGCACCACGTGGTCGGCGAAGGTGCTTACCTGCACGGGGAAAACATGCGGCAGGGCGCCAACCCAGCTGTCGATGGTAGTGGTGTTGACGGTGCCGGTGAACATCAGCTCGCCCAGCTGCGGGTCGGCCAGTTGTATCGGCTGGTGGCTGTAGCGGTTGACGTTGGCCAGCACGGCCGCCAGCGGCTCGTTGATGAACTCCAGCCGATGCTGGCGCCACGCCGCCGCATGCTCGACCGCCACTTCGGAAACGCTGATCGCGCCGGTGGCCGGGTCGTACTCGGCACGCTGTCCGGCCACCAGATCCAGCCGGCCGGACGAGGTGCCGGGCGAGGCGCCATCAGACGGCGACAGGCGAACGCGGCCCTCGGTCACCGCCACGCTGACACGTTGCCCGGTACGCCGCACGTTGAACGCGGTGCCCAGATCCTCGATGTGCAGCGGGCCGGCCGTGACCACGAAGGGGCGGCTGCTGTCGTGGGTGACGGTGAAGAACGCTTCGCCCGTACGCAAGTCGATGTCGCGCCGGTCGGCGGCGTAGCGGGTGGTCAGCGTCGACGCCGCGCCGAGCTGGATGGCTGTGCCATCGGCCAACTGGATATCGCGATCTTCGCCCACGGCGCTGGCGTACTGCTGTGACGGCGCGGCCATGTCGAGCCCGCCGCGCAGCAGCCACCAGCCACCCAGCGCCAGGCCGATCACGGCGGCTGCGGCGGCGGCCATCAACGGGCGGCGATGGCGTGCGGCGCGGGGTGGCGCGAACTCGTCGATCAACTGCTGGCGCTGCTCACTCGGCGCGTGCGCGACCGCCTCGCCCAAGGCGTTGAGCTGGGCGAAGGCCTGCGCGTTGCCGGGGTCGGCGGCCATCCACGCGCTCCAGCGTTCGAGCAGGTCCGCGGACGGCTCGGGATCACGCAACTGGGTCCACCAGATCGCGGCTGCGTGCATGGGGTCTTCCCCGAATCCAGTCGTGTTGGCCATTACGGCGCCTCCGGTGCAAAACAGCGTTCTCGACAGTGCGCCATGGCATGGCTGACGTGGTAGCGGACCATCCGTTCGCTGAGTTTCATGTCGGCCGCGATCGCGGCAAACGAGCGGCCCTCCACCACGTGCAGCACGAACGCCCGGCTGGCCTTGGCGGGCAGCTCGCGCAGCGCGGCCTGCACCTTCTTCCACTGCTGGCTGGCCCACAGATGCTGCTCCGGCCACGGCGTGGCGTGCACGTTGTCGTCTATCGGGTCGGGCGGCACGTTGGCGCGCACCACGCGTTTGCGCAGGTAGTCCATCGACTGGTTGATCGCCATGCGGAACAGGAACGCGCGCGGGGATTCCACGTGCGTGAGGTCATTCATCGTCAGCAACTTCACATAGACTTCCTGGGCGATCTCCTGCGCGTCGGTGCGCGAACTGAGACGGCATTGCAGCAACGCCACCAGGGCGTCGTGATGCTCGCGATACAGCGCAGCCACCTGCCCGGCATGGGCGGAAGGGCCGCCTTCGCGCGGGGCCTCGGGGCGGGGATGTTCCATGCGGTACGGACCGTCCATCAGCAGGGTTTCATGGCGCTCGGCTCGGGTTTTCGGCGTCTTCCTGTCAAAGACGTGCGAGCCGGGGGAATTTGAAATGGCGGGTTTCGGGGGGCGGTGGTGATCGCCGGGTCGATCGCCGCGGATTGTATAGGCCGTGGGGCCTCGTCCAAGCCGTGTTCCACCTACACTGTGCCGGCCAGCAGGCACACAGGGAGAAATGCATGCGTCGTCGATCGCCAGGATTGCCCGGCCTCGGGCTGTTGGGTTTGCTGTGGTTGCTGATGGCCATGCCGTCGCTGGCGCAGGAGGTACCGCCGCCGCTGCGCGACTGGCAGGGCTGGGTGCTGCACGACGTGCCGCAGCACGGCTGCCCGTTTCTCGCCAGCGAGATGCCGAACGATGGCAGTTACCAATGCGCGTGGCCGGGCCGCCTGACCGTGGATGCGGACAAGGACGGCGGCCGCTTCAGCCTGGACGTGCACGTGGATGCGCCGAGCTGGGTGGCCTTGCCGGGCGACGCCAGGACCTGGCCGCAACAGGTCAGCGTCAACAAGCAGGCGGCCACGGTGCTGCAGCGCGACGGCGCGCCGATGCTGTGGCTGGTGCCGGGCGACTATCAGCTGAGCGGCACGCTGCCTTGGACGGCGCGCCCCGCGCGCCTGCGCGTGCCGGCCGCGATCGGGCTGGTGACGTTGCGCGTCGATGGCGCGGCGGTGGCGCGTACCGAACGCAACGGCGATCAGCTCACACTGGGTGAGGCGGCCGCGGCGCAGCGTGCGGCCGACGCGCTGTCGCTGCGCGTCTATCGCCGCCTCGGCGATGGCCTGCCGGCCACGTTGCAGACACAGCTGCAGCTCACCGTCAGCGGCAGTGCGCGCGAACAATTGCTGGGGCCGATGCTGCCGGCCGGCTTCGTCGCCACCGCCTTGTCGGGCGACCTGCCGGCGCGGCTGGAAAGCGATGGCCAGCTGCGCGTGCAACTGCGTCCGGGGCAATGGACCGTGTCGCTGGACGCGCGCAGCGTGGCGCCGCTGCACAAGGTGACGCTGAAGCTGCCGGCGACGCCGTGGCCGCGCCAGGAAATCTGGAGCTATGCCGACGACACCGACCTGCGCAGCACGCGCGTCGAAGGCCAGGCCACCGATGCCGCCCAAGCCGGTGTGCCGCGCAAGTGGAGCGAGCTGCCGGCTTTCGTGCTGGATGACGCTGCGGGTCTGGCGATCGAACAGGGCAGCCGGGGCGATGAAGGCGGGCAGGGTGACCAGCTGCATCTGCAGCGGCAGATGTGGCTCGATTTCGATGGCCGCGGCCTCAGCGTCGCCGACACGCTGACAGGCGAACTGCGCCATCACCAGCGGCTGAACGTGGCGGCACCGTGGCAATTGCAGCGCGCCAGCCAGGCGGGCGATCCGCTGCTGGTTACCCAAGGCGAGCACGGCGCCGGCGGCGTCGAATTGCGCGATCGCACGCTCGATCTCTCCGCGGGTTTGCGCCTCGCCGCGCACGCAGGAGCGATTCCCAGTGGCGGCTGGCAGGTGCCGCTGGAAAGCATCGACGCCACCTTGCACCTGCCGGCCGGCTATCGCCTGTTGGGCACGGTCGGCGTGGATCGTTCGCCCGATTCGTGGGTGGCTCAGTGGAGCTTGCTGGACCTGTTCGTGCTGGCGCTGATCGCGCTGCTGGCCGGCCGGTTGCTGGGCTGGCCGTGGGCGCTGCTGGCGGCGGGCTACCTGGTGCTGGCGCAGCACGAGAACGGCGCGCCGTTGTGGGGCATCGCCATCGTGCTGGCGCTGGCCCTGCTGCTGCGTGCGCTGCCCGAAGGACGCCTGCGTGCGACGGCGCGCATCGGCGCCATCGTCGTGTTTGCGCTTACCGTGCTGTCGACCCTGCCGTTTGCCGCCGGCCAGTTGCAGTACGCGTTGCATCCGCAGCTTGAGGTTATGCCGCGCGATTATCCCGTACAGGTGAGATTCCCCGAGCCAGCCGAGGTCGAGGAGGCTTTGCAAAACGCACCACCACCCGCCCCGGTAGCTCCACCCTCACAGTCGCGCGCGCTTTCGGCCAAGTCGATGTCTACATCGGCGATGCCGCGGATGGAGTCAGCCAACATGGCCGAATCCAATGCACGCATTCCTGCGGTGACATGGGACAAGTCGGCCGATCGCATCGACCCGCGCAGCGTGATCCAGGCGGGCGCCGGCATGCCGCGCTGGGATCGGGGCAACAACTACCGCCTCGGCTGGTCCGGGCCGGTGACGGTGGAGCAGAGCAGCCGGCTGGTGATTGCGCCGGCGTGGCTGGTGTGCGTGCTCCGCGTGGCGATGGTGCTGTTGCTGGCGCTGCTGCTGGGGCGGCTGGTGATGGTGTTGGGACTGCCGTGGCGTGGTCGCTGGCCGCACTGGCGCGGCCGCGGCGTGGCGGGTGCCGCGCTGCTGGCGCTGGCGCTGTTGCCGCACGGCGTGCGGGCGCAGGAGATGCCGAGCCAGCAATTGCTGGATCAGTTGCGCACGCGCCTTACCGAGGCGCCGAAGTGCGCACCGAACTGCGCCGAGCTGGCGCAGGCGCAGTTGCACGCCACCGGCGATGCGCTGGACGTCGAACTGGAGGCGCATATCGGCGCGGCGGTGGCGCTGCCGTTGCCGCAGGCCGATGACGCCTTGCAACTGCTCGCGGTGGCGGTGGACGGTCGCGCGGATGCGCCGCTCACCCGCGACGCCGGGCAGGTGCTGGTGCGGCTGGATCGCGGCGTGCACCGCGTCAGCCTGCGCTACCGCATCGCCGACACGGATAGCGCCAGCCTGCGTTTCGCACCGCGGCCGCAGCGCGTCACGTTCAGTGGCGAAGGCTGGTCGCTGGACGGCGTCGACGGCGGCCGCGCGCTGGGCGACAGCATCGCGCTGCACCGCGTGCGCACTACCGACGACGGCAAGAGCCTGCCGCCCAGCCAGAGTTTTCCGCCGTATGTGCGGCTGACCCGCACGCTGGTGCTGGGCCTGGACTGGACCGTGCAGAACGTGGCGGAACGCATCGCGCCACAGCAAGGCGGTTTCAGCACCACGCTGCCGCTGCTGCCGGGCGAGCACCCGCAGGGCGATGACGTGCGGGTCAAGGATGGCCGGATCAGCATCACCTTCAACGCCAACAGCGATGTGGTCAGGTGGGCCAGCCGCCTCGACCAGGCCGCCGCGCTGGCGCTGAAGGCGCCGGCGCTGGGCGAGCGGGCGGAGGTGTGGGCGATCCACGCGGCGCCGATGTGGCATGTCGACGCGAAAGGGGTGCCGACCAGCGCCAGCGACGATGGCCTGCTGTACCAGCCCCTGCCGGGTGAAACCCTGCAGCTCGCCTTCAACCAGCCGGTGGCCGTGAAGGGCGACAGCCTCGCCTTCGACAGTGTCGAGCTCACCAGTACGGCTGGCGAGCGTGCAACGGAAACGGTGTTGAACCTGCGGGCGCGCAGCACGCGTGGTGGCGAACATGCCATCGACCTGCCGGTGGGCTCCGAGCTGTTGGAAGCGCATCGCGATGAGCAGCCGATCAACCTCGCCGTGCGTGACGGCAAGCTCAGCCTGCCGCTGCTGCCCGGCGAGCACAGCTACCGTTTGCGGCTGCGCGAACCGCACGGCGTCGCCACCCGCGTGGGCACGCCGGTCGTCGCCCTGCACGCGCCGGTGGCCAACGTCGACCTGACCCTGCAACTACCGCAGGATCGCTGGGTGCTGTGGGCGTGGGGTCCGACGGCGGGGCCGGCGGTGCTGTACTGGTCGCAGCTGATCGTGTTGCTGCTGGCCGCCTGGCTGCTGGCGCGGTTCGCACCCACACCGCTGCGCTTTCATCATTGGCTGCTGCTCGGGCTGGGTTTCTCCGCGTTTGCCTGGAGCGCCTATGCGCTGGTGGTGCTGTGGCTGATCCTGCTGGGCTTGCGTGCGCGTGCGTCGACGGAGCGGTTCAACGTGACGACGTTCAACCTGCTGCAGGCCGGTCTTGCCGGGCTCACGGTGCTGTCGCTGATCGTGCTGATCGGGGCGGTGCCGACCGGTCTGCTGGGCCTGCCTGACATGCATGTGGCCGGGCAGGGTTCCAGCGCGTGGAACCTGCACTGGTTTGCCGACCAGAGTGCGAACGCGCTGCCGGGCGCCGGTGTACTCAGCGTCTCGCTGTGGGTCTACAAGATCGCCATGCTGGCGTGGGCGCTGTGGCTGGCGAACGCGCTGATCGGCTGGCTGCGCTGGGGCTTCGAGGCCTGGACGCACGGCGGCTATTGGCGCAGGAACACGCCTAAAGCCGTCGCGGCACCGCCGCCGCTGCCGCCTGCCGCAGGGTCGCCGCCCGATGCCTGACGTGCGCCACCTGCTGGCCGATGCCGCGCGGCAACTCGGTGACCGCGCCGAGGCCGAGTTGCTGCTGCTGCACGCCGTGCAGCAGTCGCGCAGCTGGCTGTTCACGCACGCCGACGACGTACTCGATAGGGACGTCCAGACGGCTTATGCGGAACTGCTGGAGCGTCGCGCGCGCGGCGAGCCAGTGGCCTACATCACGGGCCTGCGTGGCTTCTGGTCGCTCGACCTGGAGGTGACGCCGGCCACGCTGATCCCGCGCCCGGAGACGGAGCTGCTGGTGGAGCTGGCGCTGGAACACCTGTCGCGCGATTCGGCTTGCGCCGTGGCGGATCTGGGCACCGGCAGTGGCGCGGTGGCGTTGGCGTTGGCCAGCGAGTTGCCGCTTTGCCGCGTGACCGCCACCGATGCCAGCGCGGCGGCGCTTGAGGTCGCGCGGCGCAACGCGGCGAGGCTGGGGATCGACAACGTGGCCTTCGTGCAGGGCGACTGGATGGCGCCGCTGGGCGATGCGCGCTTCGAACTGATCGCTTCCAACCCGCCGTATATTGAATTGGACGACGCGCATCTGGCGCGTGGAGATCTGCGCTTCGAGCCGGCTACGGCGCTGGCCTCGGGGCGCGATGGACTGGACGACATTCGCCGCATCGTGGCCAGCGCGCGCGAACATTTGGCACCCGGCGGCTGGCTGTTGTTCGAGCACGGTTGGAATCAGGGCGAGGCGGCGAGGGCGTTGCTGCATCAGGCTGGCTATGACGATGTGTTCACCGCGCAGGATCTGGAGCAGCGCGACCGTGTTTCAGGGGCACGCAACCCGGCGTAGGAGCGCACCGTGTCCAAGGGACTTCCTTCGGTCGTGCGCGATGCTTTGATGTTTGTAGGAGCGAATTCAGTCGCGACGCTTTTGGAGAGCTTTCGTCTGCCTACGGCAGCCGAGTTACTTTCTCTTTGCGTGGCCAAAGAGAAAGTAACCAAAGAGAAAGGCCACCCCACTTGGCGCTTGCCGGGCATCCATGCCCGGCAAGTCCGTGAGTCGGAGTCGGGCTTTTCGAGCGGGCTCCTGCCCGCGCGAAAAGGCGAGTCCATCCATGGACTCGCCCGCTACGCGGCCTGTCGACCCCGCCTCACCGCCGCATAGGGGCCCCGGGTAGAGCAGCGGGCCATCCTGGCCCGCACTCGGTGGGGAGCCGAAGCGAAAAAGCGAAAAGCAAAAGGCGAGAAGCGGAAAGCGGAAAGCGGAAAGCGGAAAGCAAGACGGTTCTTGCGAATCCCCGAATCCCGAATCCCGCTTACCCCGCGTGGGCCACGTGCGTCGTCGTCAGCATGGGAAACCGTACGTGGATGGCCTCGCGGATCTGTGGCAGATCCAGTCCGGCCATGCTCAGCACTTCCTCGCGGCTGCCGTGTTCCAGATAGACGTCTGGAAGGCCGAGGTGGAGGATCGGCAGGGTGATGCCGTTGGCCGCAAGGCACTCGGCCACGGCTGAGCCGGCGCCGCCGGCGACGGCGTTGTCTTCCAGTGTGACGAAGCCTTCGTGGGTCTTGGCCAGTTCCAGGATCATCGCCTCGTCCAATGGCTTCACGAAGCGCATGTTGACCAGGGTGGCATCCAGTTCGGCGGCGATCACCGCCGCCGGCTCCAGCATCGCGCCGAAGCTGAGCAGGGCCAGGCCGTGGCCGCGGCGACGCCGTTGCGCCTTGCCGATGGGCAGGGTTTCCAGCTCGTGATGAATCGCCACGCCGGAGCCTACGCCGCGCGGATAACGCACGGCCGCGGGGCCGGGATGCTGGTACGCCGTGGTCAGCATCATGCGGCATTCGTTCTCGTCGGCCGGCGCCATGATGACCATGTGCGGCAGGCAACGCAGGAAGGTGAGATCGAAGCTGCCTGCGTGGGTGGCGCCATCGGGGCCGACCACGCCGGCGCGGTCGATGGCGAAGGTCACGTCCAGGTTCTGCAGCGCCACGTCGTGGATCGCCTGGTCGTAGGCGCGTTGCAGGAAGGTGGAGTAGATCGCCACGACGGGTTTGGCGCCTTCGCAGGCCATGCCCGCGGCCAGCGTCACCGCGTGCTGCTCGGCGATCGCCACGTCGAAATAGCGCTGCGGGTATTCCTTCGAGAAACGCACCAGGCCCGAGCCTTCGCGCATCGCGGGGGTGATCGCCAGCAGGCGCGAATCGGCCGCCGCCATGTCGCACAGCCAGTCGCCGAAGATGTCGGTGTAGGTGGGCCTGGTCGCCGCCTTCTTGGTCAGCCCGGCCTGCGGATCGAACGGCCCCACCGCGTGGTATTTGATCTGCGCCTCTTCGGCGGGCGCGTAGCCCTTGCCCTTGGTGGTGACCACGTGCAGCAGTTGCGGGCCGGGCAGTTGCTTGACCGTGCGCAGCGCCTGCAGCAGCTGCGGCATGTTGTGGCCGTCGATCGGGCCGGTGTAGTGGAAACCCAGCTCCTCGAACAGCGTGCTGGGCACGAACATGCCCTTGGCGTGCTCCTCCCAGTTCTTGAACAGGCGCCCGAAGAACGACTGCTTCGGGATCGCCCGCTTGGCCCGCTCGCGCCATTCGTTGAGCCGCTGGCTGGCCATGGCGCGGGCCATCATCTTGGTCAGCGCGCCCACGTTCTCACTGATCGACATGCCGTTGTCGTTGAACACCACCAGCATGTCCGGCTCGACATCGCCGCCGTGGTTGAGCGCCTCGAACGCCATGCCGGCGGTCATCGCGCCGTCGCCGATCACGGCCACCACCTTGCGATGGTCACCCTGGCGCTGCGCCGCGATGGCCATGCCCAGCGCGGCCGAGATCGAGGTGGACGAATGGCCCACGCCGAAGCTGTCGTATTCGCTCTCGGCGCGGCGCGGGAACGGCGCCAGGCCATCCTTCTTCTTGATCGTGGTGATGCGGTCGCGGCGGCCGGTGAGGATCTTGTGCGGGTAGCACTGGTGGCCCACGTCCCACACCAGCCGGTCATGCGGCGTGTCGAACACGCGGTGCAGGGCCACGGTCAGTTCCACCACACCCAGGCCGGCGCCGAAGTGGCCGCCCGAGCTGGCGACCGATTCGATCAGGTACTGGCGCAGTTCGTCCGCCACGACGGGCAGCTCGTCGTCGGCCACGCGGCGCAGATCCGCCGGGGTCTCGATCGCGGCGAGATGGGGGTAACGGGAAAGGTCGTTCATCGGCGTATTGTTGGGCTAGCGGCGAAGTGGGGCAAGCGTGGAGCCGTGAAATCCCCGGTGCGAAGGTGCTCCGCCTGCACGTTTGGCACACGATCGTCACGGCAAGCTGGCGCCGATCCAGGCACCGGTAATCGAACCATGAGCAAAGTTTCGCAATCTTTCCGTCGTTTTGCCGAGTCCACGGCGCGTTATTCAGGCAAACCGGGCGCTTTCCTGCTCGCCGCCGGCATGATCGTGGTGTGGGCGGCTACGGGGCCGCTGTTTGGCTTTGGCGACACCTGGCAACTGGTGATCAATACCGGCACCACCATCATCACGTTCATGATGGTGTTCCTGATCCAGAACAGCCAGAACCGCGACAGCGCGGCGCTGCAGATCAAGCTGGACGAGCTGATTCGCGCCACCGCCGCGCACAACGGCCTGCTGGACGTGGAAAACCTGGACGAGGACACGCTGGAACGCATCCGCGAGAACTACAGCAAGCTGGCCGCGCGGAGGAAGGAGGAAGCCACCCGATCGCGCGAAGGAAAAAAAGTGGAGGTGGAGCAGGAACAGACGGAAGCCTGCGAAGAGATGAAGGAGATCGATCGCGAGTTGCGCGAGCAGCGTCAGGCCGCCGAAGAGGAAAAGAAGGCCGCCGAAGCCGCCGCCGAAGAGAAACCAGCCAGCTAGCCAGCTGGCACCTCGGCTACCGGACCGTCATGCCGCGTTCGCCTCCACCATCAACCCGCGCCGGCTGCGCGGCAGGTGGCTGACCAGAAACTCCATCTGGTCGGCCAGGATGTTGCGGTTGGACAGGATCAGGTGCTCCACCCAGCTGGGCCGGTATGGCACCGCCAGCAGCGGCATGTTGGCCTGCTGTGGCGTGCGGTTGCTCTTTTTCAGGTTGCAGGCCACGCAGGCGCTGACCACGTTCTCCCATTCGTCCTTGCCCTGGCGCGACAGCGGCAGCACGTGGTCGCGGGTGAGTTCGGCACGGGTGAAGTGGTTGCCGCAGTACAGGCACAGGTGGCGGTCGCGGGCGAACAGGGCGGTATTGGTCAACGCCGGCGCCGGGTCCACCGCGTGGTCGCGGCAGTGGCCGGTGCTGGCGACGATCGGATGCAGGTGCAGCAGGCTCTGCGCGCCGCGCACGCGGTTGATGCCGCCATGCACGGTGAGGCAGGGATCGCCCAGGGTCCAGGCCACGGCCTCGCGGACGTACAGGCAGACGGCGTCCTGCCAGCTGATCCAGTCCAGGATGCGGCCGGATACATCCAGCGACAGCACCCGGGTTGCCTGGAGATCAGGCTGATTCGTTACTTCCATCAGCATGTACGGATTCCTTCAGCGGTAGCGAAAGAGCGTTTGCGCGATGCAGTCGGCAGCCAGCATAGACCAAATGCCCCTTCCATCGCGTGCAAGCCACTGTCTCTACAAGGGCTTGCCGCGATTCCCGACGTGCATCGGCGCTGATATAGTTGCCCATCAACACAGACCCCGACGCCGGGTTTGGTAGGGGGCGCTTCGGTGGCGACCCCGGCACGGCGGGGTAGAGGTAAGTAACGTGGCTGAAATCCTTTTCTACGAGCGTCCAGTTCCGCTCAATCGCAACGAACACAAGAATCTGCGGCTGAAACCGCTTGAGAGCCTGAAATTCGCGCTCAACGCGCATTCGGTGCCCCTGACCGGTGCCGAATTCGCCGTGGCCGCGCGCGACCTGATGATCGTGTTCGGCGGCAAGACCATTGCCGAGGCCGGCCCGATGGCGGTGCTGGGCCTGCGCGAGAACGAAAACCTCTATGTGGACGCCGAGGGCAAGTGGGAGAGGGACACCTACATCCCCGCGTTCGTGCGCCGCTACCCGTTCGTGCTGGCCGAGAAGCCGGCCGGCACCGAGGGCGATGATTTCACCGTGTTCCTGGATGAGGCCTACAGCGGCTTCAACCCCAGCGAAGGCGAGCGCCTGTTCCAGGAAGACGGCACCAACAGCGAGATGCTGACCAAGGCGATCGGCTTCCTGGGCGAGTTCCAGGACCAGGTGTCGCGTACCAAGTGGTTCATGGAGCAGCTCGTCAAGCACGACCTGCTGGAGTCGCGCAGCCTGCGGCTGGAGAAGGGCGGCAAGACGATCAACCTCAACGGCCTGTTCATGGTCAACGAGGACAAGCTGCGCGCGCTGGACGCCACCGTCACGCAGGAGCTGCTGGTCAGCGGCGCGATGGGCTGGATCTACGCGCACCTGCTTTCGCTGATCAATATCGATCGCGTGGCCCAGCGCCTGAGCCAGCGCGAGCTGACCGAAGCGGCCAACAAGACCACCAACTGAGCGACCCGCGCCCCCACGACCCACGGGGACGGGACGGGCCTTCGCTTCCCCCGCTTGCGGGGGAAGCTGCCCGCAGGGCTGAAGGGGGCGCTCTTTGGTTGTTGTGAAAGCCAACAGCAGCGCAGCTTTGCCGCGCCCCCCATCCGCCTTCGGCACCTTCCCCCGCAAGCGGGGGAAGGAACAGCGGGTTTTCGCTTCCCCCCGCGCAGCGAGGGAAGGAGCGGGCTTTTGCTTCCCCCGCTCGGGGGGAATGATCGGCTGCGTTGTCGGGTAGCCGCTCAGCCCACGGGCTTGGCCAGCCGCAACAGGTCCGTGGCATAGCCCGCCGCCGCATACAGCGCCCGCGCGCGCTCGTTGCCGGGGAAAACGGCCAGCGTCAGCAGCCGGCAATCGTGTTCCGCCGCCCACGTTTCGGCATGCGCAAGCAAGGCCTTGCCCACGCCCGTGCCCTCATGCGTCGAGGCGACGGCCAGATCCGAAATGTGGCAGTTGCTGAAACCGGTGAAGAAATCCACCGTACGTTGCAGGTGGATGAACCCGGCCCGCTCGCCGTCGGCATCCTCGGCCACGAACAGGTAGCTGTTGGGTGGCTGGTCGTCCAGATGCCGCAACAGGTCGCGCCGGATCCCGCCGATGCATGCTTCCCTGCGCCGCCACGGCGGCAGCGTGAAATTCACGAAGCGGGTGACCTGCGCAAGGATGAAATCACCGTCTTCCTCTTCGGCCAGGCGGATCAGCAGGCTGGTGTCGGTCATGGGTCCATCAGGCGGGACTGAAGCTGTCGTTTCTACACCTTGCCGCCGCGGCGCGGTAGCCCGAACGGTGTGGGTTATCTTGAAAAGGCCGCTGCCGCGACGGATCGTGCGGTGAATCACCGAAACCCACCAGCCAGGGAGCTCTTCATGTCGACCACCCGCCGCCTCCACATCAAGCCCGAAGCCGACACGGCGTTTTCGCAGGGCCTGGATGACATCCAGCGCGACCTGAAACTGCCGTCGGCGTTTCCACCTGAGGTGGAGGCGGCCGCGGTTGCCGCCGCGGCCCAGCCGCGCTGGCCGGCGCTGGATCGCAGCGAGATCGCCTTGGTCACCATCGACCCGGCAGGTGCGATGGATCTGGACCAGGCCATGTATGTGGAGCGCACCGAGGGCGGCTACCGCGTGTACTACGCGATTGCCGATGTGGCCGCCTTTGTCAGCGCGGGCGACCCCATCGATCTGGAAGCGCACCGGCGCGGCGAAACGTTGTATGGAGGCCAGACGAAGATTCCGTTGCACCCCAAGGTGTTGTCTGAGGACGCCGCGTCGCTGCTGCCGGATCAGCTGCGCCCCGCATTGCTGTGGACGATCGAGCTGGACCACACCGGCGAGGGCATCGCCGTCGACGTGCGGCGAGCCAAGGTGCGCAGTCGGGCGAAGCTCGACTACGACGGCGTGCAGAAGCTCATCGATGCGGGCACGACCGACCCGATGTGGGCGGTGCTGCGCGAAATCGGCGAGCTGCGCCGCCGGCGCGAGGTTTCCCGTGGCGGCGTCAGCCTGCCGCTGCCGGAGCAGGAGGTGGGCGTGGTGGACGGTCGATGGGAGCTGGCCTTTCGCGCGCGCCTGCCGCTGGAGGACTGGAACGAGCAGATCTCGCTGCTGACCGGCATGGCTGCCGCGCATCTGATGGTGCAGGCCGGGGTCGGCATCCTGCGCACGCTGCCGCCGCCCGATCCGCGCTCGATCGAACGCCTGCGCGTGACGGCGCGGGCGCTGGCCATCGACTGGCCGGCCGCGCTCGATTACCCCGGCTTCATCCGCTCGCTGGACCCGACCAAAAGCCTGCATGTGGCGATGCTCACCGCCTGCACCAGCGTGCTGCGCGGGGCTGGCTACGCCGCCTTCAACGGCACACTGCCGGAGCAGTCGATGCATTCGGCGCTGGCCGCGCAATACACCCACGCCACCGCACCGCTGCGGCGGCTGGTGGATCGGTACACCGGCGAGATCTGCGTGGCCTTGTGCGCGGGGCAACCCGTGCCGGCATGGGTGCTGGCGGCGCTGCCAGGGTTGCCGACCACCATGCAGTCCTGCGGTCATCGCGCCGGCCAGTACGAAAGCGCGGTGCTCAACCTGGCCGAGGCGGTGGTGCTGGCGTCGCGGGTGGGTGAAGTTTTTCCGGGAGCCATCGTGGAGGTGGATCACGAGGACCCGCACAAGGGCACGGTCATCGTGCGCGAACCGGCGATCGAGGCTGGCGTTTCCGGTACCGGCGCGCTGCCACTCGGTGCCGACGTCAAGGTGAGCCTGGTCGAGGCCGATCCGGTCAGGCGGGTGACGCGTTTCGCGTTGAACGGCTGAGCAAGACGCCGGGCTCGATCACGGCGTGCGTTCGCGGATGGCCCGCGAGAAGTCGTCCGTCGCTCGCGTGCTTCTCGCCCGCTCGGTGATCCGGCTGCGTTCGCGCAAGACATCCACCGGCACGCTGCGATCCACCGCACCGACCTTGTGCAGATATCCCGGCAGGTAGCCGGTGAGCAGCAGGCGGATGTCCCACGGCAGGCCCGGCGCGATCTGACGGGCCATGTGGTAGACGATCGTGGTGCAGTTGGAGGTGAGCGTGTTGTAGAACGCCGGCGTCGTTGCCAGGTGGTTGGCGGCGCGCACGTAGGACAGGAACAGCGCACGCATCGCGGGCTTGTCCATGCGCAGCGGGTAGAGGTAATCGTCCTCGCCGCGCACGTTGGTGCGCACGCGGATGATGTCGTGTTCGTCGGCGGCCACCAGGGTGGTCTCGAACTGCTTGAAGAAACCACCGATCGGCGAGTACTGCTCGTGGCGCTCACGGCGGATTTCCACCGAGAACACCACGTGGCGACCGTCGTCGAAGCCGAACGAGATCATCGCGTGGGCGATCGCCTGGCTGCCCCAGTACGACAGCACGGCGTCGGCGCTGGCGAGGTGGTCCAGGTCGTAGCGGCGGGTTTCCCAATGCGCGTCGTAGTCGGTGTTGCTGCGCCAGGCGAAGTCGCGCACGTTGTGCAACACCACCTGGTTGCCCTCGATGCGGCCGGTGAGCGGGCGCGAGACATCGTCGGCCCAGTCGCGCAGATTGGATGGCGCCATGCTGCTCCACCAGAACAGCAGCAGCGCGTAAAGCGCCAGGTAGATGCCCGCCGGAAGCCAGCTGCGACGGCTGATCGCGATGCCGGCCAGCACGATCACCACCAGCGACCAGGCCACGCTGCCCAGGGTCCTCACCACGGTGCCGCCCGGCAACTGGTACCACAGGGCCAGCGCACCCCACGCGCCCGAGCACAGCGTGGCCAGGGCGAGCAGGCCGACCAGCAGCATCCGCGCGATCATCCTGATTCTCTGCTTCATCACGTCTCGGGCCAGCGATCCATGGCGCCAGCGTGCGGCTTCGGCCGCGGCAAGGCAATCCGTGCCCGCCTCGCGGCTACACTCGGCCGATGAGTGTAGCGATGCAGCTTTCCCTGCCGGTCCGGGGTCGCGTGATGGCGCGTTGCGCCCTCGTCGCGGTGCTGTTGTGCCTCAATGCCTGCGCGATGGTCGAGGTAAGCCGCGTCAAGCACAACGACTACGCCAACGAGCGGCGCGCCGACGTGATCGGTGCCGCCCGCCTCAGCGACGGCACGGTGCAGGCGCTGAATGTGGTGGCGTTGACCACCGACAGTTGCCAGCACGAGTTCGTCGGTTGCACGGACACGGTGGCGCAGTCGCCCGGGCTTACCGACGAGCAGCGGCTTTCGGCCTTGTCCGAGCTGTGGATGGGCCGCGCCATCGACGGTGATCACGCGAACGACAAGACGCCGATGGACGCGGCGACGCTCGACGCGTACCTGGAATCCGCGCGCTACGCCTACGCCTATCTGTTCCACACCGAGCGCCCGCTGGCCGCGCGCGCCTTCGACCTGCGCCAGGTGCAGGTGATCGGCTTCTACAACTACGCCGTGCAGCGCGCGGTGAGCCGCTTCTTCGAGGCGCTGCCGCAGCTGGGTCGGCAATGGACGAAGACCGAGCTGGCCGGCTGGACGGTGTTGCGCGCCGATACCGACCTGCGCCTGGCCGACGACGCGCGGGTGCCGGCCGAACTCATCCCCGCGGCGGGCCTGCGTTTTCGTGGCTTGCGCAATGTCTACCGACGTGACGGTTTCGGCTCGGACTTCGTTGCCGTCGCACCGCCCCAGGCGCCCGGCAATGACGTGGCATGGCGCGATCCGGATTACGTATCGATGACCGGCGCGCTGATCTTCGACGGCGATACGCTGGCCCGGGTGTTGGCGACGCGGCAGGTGCAACTGGTGGTGCGCGACCCGTATCGCGACGACACCCTCACGATCGCCGGCCGCAGCGTTCCGCTGGGCGCCAACTTCACCGCCGCCTATGGCGTGTGGCTGGCGCGCTCGGGCTTCGCCAGCCAGTCGATCCGCTCGCTGCTGGGGCGCGAAGGCGGCATCCAGACCCCGCGCGTGCTGCTGATGCAGCCGTACGATCCGAACCGTCTGGTGGTGGTGATGCTGCACGGCCTGGCCAGCAGCCCGGAGGCGTGGATCAACGTTGCCAACGAAGTGATGGGCGACGAGGCGCTGCGTCGCAACTACCAGGTGTGGGAGGTCTACTACCCGACCAACGCGCCGGTTGCCGTCAATCTCGCCAACATCCGCAAGGCGCTGGACGCCACGCTGCACCACTACGACCCCACCGGCACGGCGCGCGCCTCGCGGGACATGACCCTGATCGGGCACAGCATGGGCGGCGTCATCGCACGGCTGCTGGTGTCCTCCAGCGGCGACAAGCTGTGGGACCTGATTCCGCTGCGGCCGAACCTGCCGGCGGCAAGGCGCGCCCGCTTTCGCGCGCGGCTCAGCCGCTACCTGCAGTTCACCCCGATGCCGCAGGTGGATCGCGCCATCTTCCTCGCCTCGCCGCATCGCGGCACGCCGTATGCGCAGCATCGGCTGGCGCGCTGGATCGGCAACCTGATCCGCCTGCCGGTCGGCGTGCTGAAGGAGATGGCCAGCCTCACCGAACTGATCAAGACCGACGGCGATGAAGGCAACAACGCGCCGCTGCTGCGCATCCCCAACAGCATCGACAACCTCAGTGACACCGACCCCTTCATCATCGCCTCGGCCGGATTGCCGATCTCGCCGCGCGTGCATTACCACACCATCGTGGGCGTCTACAAAAGCAAGGGACCGCTGCAGGACAGCAGCGACGGCGTGGTGCCGTACAAGAGCGCCCATCTCGATGGCGCCGATTCCGAACTGGCCATACCCTCCTGGCACAGCGTGCAGGAAACCCCGGCGGCGATCCTGGAGCTGCGCCGGATTCTCCGGTTGCAGCTGGAGGCGGTGAAGCACACGCCGTAGCGGGCGTCGGGGGTCCGCCCCGGTCGAAAAAAAGCCCGGGATCGCCCCGGGCTTTTGTCATGGCGAATGCCAGCGATGGATCAGTCGATCGCGGGCAGCGTGTCCACGCCGGCTTCGATCGCCGCCTTGTGCATCAGCGTGCGCGGCAGGATGCGGGCGAAGTAGAACGCGGCGGTGTCGCGCTTGGCCTGCTTGAACGCGGCGGATTGATTGCCGGCCTCGGCGGCCGCCACGCTGCGCGCCCACAGGTAGGCGAGGGTGACGTAGCCGGAGTAGTACAGGTAGTCGGTCGCCGCGGCGCCGAGTTCCTCCGGGTTGGCCGCCACGCGCTGGGCCAGGCTCACGGTGAGGTCGCTCCATTCCTTGGTGACAACGGCCAGCGGGCCGATCAGATGGCGCAGCGCCGCGTTGGTGCTTTGCTGCTGGCAGAACGCGCTGATCTCCTGCAGGAAATGCTTTGCGCCCACGCCCTGCAACTGGAGGATCTTGCGGCCCAGCAGGTCGGCGGCCTGAATGCCCGTGGTGCCTTCGTACAAGGTGATGATGCGGGCATCGCGCACGAACTGCTCCATGCCGTTCTCGGCGATGTAGCCGTGGCCGCCGTAGATCTGCAGCGCCTCCTTGGTGCACTCCTGCGCCAGCTCGGTGGTCATGCCCTTGGCGATCGGGATCAGGAACGCCACCAGCTCGCCGGCCTTCTGGCGCACTGCTTCGTCGGTGGAACGATGCTCGATGTCGGTCTGCAACGCGGTGTACAGCACCAGCGCGCGCGAGCCTTCGACGAAGGCGCGCTGGGTCAGCAGCATGCGCCGCACGTCCGGCTGCACCAGCAGGTTGTCGGCCGGCTTGTCGGGGAATTTCGGGCCCGACAGCGAGCGCGACTGCAAGCGTTCGCGGGCGTAGTTGAGACTGTTCTGCAGCGCACGTTCGGCCAGCGCCAGGCCTTGCACACCGACGGAAAGGCGCGCCGCATTCATCATGGTGAACATCGCGGGCAGGCCCTTGTGCGGCTTGCCGATCAGGTAGCCCTCGGCGCCGTCGAAGTTCATCACGCAGGTGGAGCAGGCGTGGATGCCCATCTTGTGCTCGATCGCGCCGGCGGCCACGGTGTTGCGTTCGCCCGGCGTGCCGTCGGCGTTGAGCTTGAACTTCGGCACGATGAACATCGAGATGCCGCGGCTGCCTTCCGGCGCGTCGGGCAGGCGCGCCAGCACCAGGTGCACGATGTTCTCGCTGAGGTCGTGCTCGCCGGCGCTGATGAAGATCTTGGTGCCGCTGATCTTGTAGACGGCGTGGCCGTCGGCGTCCGCCGCAGCGGGTTCCGCGCGGGTTTTCAGCAGGCCCAGGTCGGAGCCGGCCTGCGGTTCGGTGAGGCACATGGTGCCGGTCCAGCGGCCGGCCACGATCGGCTTCATGAAGCGCTCGCGCTGCCATTCCTCGCCGTGCATGGCCATTGCGTGGGTGGCGCCCTCGGACAGCAGCGGGTACAGGCTCCAAGCCAGGTTGCCGGACTGGAAGATCTCGGTTGTGGCGGTGCCGAGCACGCCGGGCAGGGCCTGGCCGCCGTAGATCTCGGGGTTGGTCAGGCCGGTCCAGCCACCTTCGGCGAAGGCCTTGAACGCTTCCTTGAAGCCCTTCGGCGTGGTCACCGTCTGGGTGGCCTTGTCGAAGTGGCAGCCCTCGGCGTCGGCCGGGCCGTTGGTCGGCGCCAGCAGTTGTTCGCTGAGGCGGCCGGCTTCCTCCAGCACCGCGTCCAGCAGGTCGCGGCTGTGGGCGTCGCCGCCGGGCAGCGACAGCAGGGTCTGTTCCGCGTCAAGCACATCGAAAAGCGTGAAGCGCAGGTCATCGAGGGGGGCTTTGTAAGCAGTCATGTCGGTTCCTTGGGAAGAGGGTGCTAGCGGAAGGTGCCGGGCATGCCGGGGACGGGGGACAGCCAGTCCTTGCCGCTGAAATCGAAGTCGCGTGGCGCGTCTTCCTGCTCGGGTTGGGCGCGGGCGCTGCCGCCGATGCGATAGGGCAGCGACCCGCGGCTGCCCTTGGCGGCGACGGCTTGCAGCGTCTGGGTCATCGCCGCCGTGGGCAGGACGTCAAGCTGGATCACGTCGCCGGCAAACGCCGGAATGTCCCGCTTGAAGCTGGCATGCAGCCGGATCGGCATCAACTCGGCCACCTGCATGCTGCCTTCCAGCACGCTGAAATCCATGCTGGAGTAGCTGTTGTTCTGGATGCGCACCGTCAGCTGCCACTGCCCGCCGGGAAGCACCGTCAACTGCTGCACGGTGACCGTCGGCGGAAACACGCTTTTCTTCGGCGGCCCGCAGGCGACCAGCGCCAGGCACAACAGGGCGGGGACGATCCAGCGCAATACGGACATTGCAGATTCTCCAAACGATCGTTTGAACTCTGATTCTAACCATGTTTGGCCGTGCGCACGCCAGTGCGATGTTTATTGGCCAAGCGCAAACAGGCATCATGTTTCTTTTCCCCCGCAGGTTCCATTCCATGCCACGACGTTTCGTCGCCCGCCGTTCTCCCATCCACGGCAATGGCGTTTTCGCTGTCGACACGATTGCCCGGGGCGAGGAAGTCGTCGAGTACAAGGGCAAGTTGCTGACACACGCCGAGGCGGACGCGCTGTATGGCGATGGTGGCGAAACCGGGCACACGTTCCTGTTCACGTTGAACGACGAGTACATCATCGACGCCAACCAGGGCGGCAACAGCGCGCGCTGGATCAACCACAGCTGCGCGCCCAATTGCCGCGCGCTGGTGGAGGAAAATGCCGATGGCGATCGTCGCCGCGACAAGGTGGTGATCGAGGCGCTGCGCAAGATCAAGCCGGGTGAGGAGCTCACCTATGACTACGGCATCGTGCTGGATGCGCCGTATACACCGCGGTTGAAGAAGCTGTGGCAGTGCCTGTGCGGTTCGCCCAAGTGCACCGGGACCTTGCTGAAGCCCAAGCGTCCTCGCGCGGCGTAAAAGACCTTGTAGGAGCGACTTCAGTCGCGATGCTCTTTGCCCGAACTTTTGAGCGAAGCATCGCGACTGAAGTCGCTCCTACAGAAAGACAGTCGGCCACGGACAGCCTCTCGCCTCAATCCTCTTCGACACGCGGCTTCCAGCTCTCCCCGAGCTGCTTCTGCACGGCCGGCGGCACCGCTTCGTAGTGGCTCAGATCAAGGCTGTAGCGGCCGCGGCCGCCGGTCATCGATTTCAGTTCGGTGGGGTAGTCGGTCAGTTCGGCCAGCGGCGCCTGTGCCTTGATCACGCGCTCGCCGCCGCGTTGCGTATCGGTGCCCAGAATGCGCGCGCGCTTGGCGGCCAGCGCGCCGGTGACGTCGCCCACGTGGTGCTCGGGCACGGCCACTTCCACGTTCACGATCGGCTCCAGCACGATCGGTTTGGCCTTGCCCACGGCGTCGATGAACGCCTTGCGCCCGGCGCTGATGAAGGCCACTTCCTTCGAGTCCACGGCGTGGTGTTTGCCGTCGTAAACGGTCACGCGAAGATCCTGCAGCGGGAACCCCGCGATGGCGCCGTGCTCCATCGCCTGGCGCACGCCTTTCTCGATCGCCGGCAGGAACTGGCCGGGGATCACGCCGCCTTTCACTTCGTCGACGAACTCGAAACCGGCGCCGCGCGCCAACGGCTCGACCCGAAGGAACACCTCGCCGAACTGGCCGGCACCGCCGGTCTGTTTCTTGTGCCGGTGATGACCATCCGCGCTGGCGGCGATGGTTTCGCGGTAGGCGATGCGCGGCGGGTGCGTGTCCACCTCCACGTCGTAGCGCTCGCGCATGCGTTCCAGCATCACTTTCAGGTGCAATTCGGAAAGCCCGCGCACCACCGTTTCATTGAGTTCCTTGTGATGCTCCACCCGGAAACAGGGGTCTTCCTCGGCCAGCCGTGTCAGCGCGTTGGACAGCTTCTGCTCGTGGCCCTTGTGCCGCGTCCGCACTGCCAGGCTGAACATCGGTGACGGGAATGCCAGCGGTGCGAGACTGATGGCATCCTCGTCGTGGGAATCGTGCAGCACCGCGTCGAAGTGGATGTCCTCCACTTTCGATACCGCCGCGATGTCGCCCGGAATGGCGTCCTCGATCTCCACATGCGTCTTGCCCTGCAACCGCAGCAGGTGACCGACCTTGAACAGCTTGCGGTTGTCGTCGATCAGCAGCTGGCTGTCGCGGCGCACCGTGCCCTGCCACACGCGGAACACACCCAGCTTGCCCACGAACGGGTCGTTGACGATCTTGAACACGTCGGCGACCACGTGGCCGGCGGGGTCGGCGCTGATGGACAACGGCGTGCCATCGGCGCGCGCGAACGGCGGCGGGTTGCCCTCGGCCGGATTCGGCAGCAGCCGCTCGGCCAGTTCCAGGAATTCGCGTACACCCGCGCCGGTGCGGGCACTGACGAAGCAGATCGGCACCAGATGCCCCTCGCGCAGGCATTGCTCGAACGCGTCGTGCAACTGTTGCGGTGTGAGCGCGGCCTCGCCGGCATCAAGATAGACGTCCATCGTGGTTTCGCTGATCTCCACGACCTGGTCGATGATGCGCTGGTGCGCCTCGGTCAGCGACGAGAAATCCGTGACGCCGTCCTTGTGGAAAAAGCAGTCAAGCACGCGGCTGCCGTGCCCGGCGGGCAGGTTCACCGGCAGGCATTCGGTGCCGAATTCCTGGCGCAACGCATCTACCAGCGCGGCCAGGTCGGCGCCGTCGAAATCGATCTTGTTGATCACCAGCATGCGCGCCAGACCGCGCTGGCGCGCGTGCAGCATCATGCGGCGGGTGCCGTGCTCGATGCCGTTGACGGCGTTGACCACGATCGCCGCGGTTTCCACCGCGGCCAGCGCGGACAGGGTGCCGCCGCGGAAATCGTCGTAGCCGGCGGTGTCGATCAGGTTGAGGTGGCAATCGCCGTGATCGACGCTGGCCACGCAGTTGTCGATGGAATGGCCGCGGGCTTTTTCCTGCGCGTCACTGTCCGAGATGGTATTGCCGCGCTCGATGCTGCCGGGCGACTGGATCGCGCCGCCGGCCAGCAACAAGGCTTCCAGCAGCGTGCTTTTGCCCGCTGCCGCGTGCCCGGTCAAGGCGATGTTGCGGATGTGTTCCGTGGAATGCGACACGATGCGACCCTCCCAGAAAGGGCGTGGCCTCATGGCATAACGGCGCCGCATGAGGCCGCGCTGGCGGCTGACGATGGCGGGCCGTCATGGTCGCGCATCGCCCGCACGCAGCGAGGACGGTCATGGCGGAAGCGGCAGATGCCGCCCGCCTAGACTTGAGCGAAGCGCGGGTCGGGTCAAGCTGCAGTGCAGGGAGGGGCGTGCGGCGCGGCTGCGGAGCGGTCGCGATGCGCGGAAAAACACGCAGTGCCACCGCATCGGTGTGCCCGACTTTCCACGCGGCGGGTTCCTAGCGGAACCTTAACCGGCGACGTGATTGCATTCATCTCCCGATCAGGCCCGCACCATGCAGGGCGGCATATCGTCATCGCCTTTGACCATTTCGCGGGGCCGGAAAGGCCCCGATACGCTGAGCCCTCCCCATCCCCGTGGAATCGCCATGAAACGACCATCACTGCTTTTGCTGGCCGCTGTCCTCCTGAGCGGAATGACCCTGGCGGGAACCGTCGCCGCCGCGACCCTGCTCAACGTTTCCTATGACCCCACCCGCGAGTTGTACCGCGATGTGGACGCCGCTTTCCTGGCGCAATGGAACGCCAGCCACCCGGGCGACAAGGCGGCGATCCGGATGTCCCATGGCGGCTCCGGCAAGCAGGCGCGCTCGGTGGTGGACGGCCTGCCCGCCGACGTGGTGACGCTGGCGCTGGCTTACGACATCGACGCGCTGGCCGATCGCGGCCTGCTGGCCACGGACTGGCAGAAACGGCTGCCCGACAACTCCACGCCGTACACCTCGACCATCGTGTTCCTGGTGCGCAAGGGCAACCCCAAGGGCATCCGCGACTGGGGCGATCTGATCAAGTCGGGCGTGCAGGTGATCACGCCCAACCCGAAAACCTCCGGCGGTGCGCGCTGGAATTTCCTGGCGGCGTGGGGTTATGCGCGCAAGCTGCCCGGCGGCACCGATGACAGCGCAAAGGCTTTCGTGAAGGAGCTGTTCAAGCACGTGCCCGTGCTCGATACCGGCGCCCGCGGCGCCACCAACACCTTCGTGCAGCGCGGCGTGGGCGACGTGTTGCTGGCGTGGGAAAACGAGGCATTCCTGGCGCAGAAGGAGCTGGGCAAGGGCGCCTTCGAGATCGTCGTGCCCTCGATCAGCATCCTGGCCGAACCGCCGGTGGCGGTGGTCGACAGGAACGCGAAGAAGCATGGCACCCAGGCGGTGGCCGAGGCTTACCTGAAGTTTCTCTACACGCCCGCGGCGCAGGAAATCATCGCCAGGAATTTCTACCGGCCGCGGCTGGCCTCGGTGGAGGCCAAGTACGACACGCAGTTTCCGAAGCTGAAATTGTTCACCATCGATGACACTTTCGGCGGTTGGCGTGCGGCGCAGAAGCGCTTCTTCGCCGATGGCGGCGTGTTCGATCAGATCGGCCCGGGCAGCTGACGCATGGGTCGCCAACGACGACGGGTGTTGCCCGGCTTCGGCATCAGCCTGGGCTACGCGCTGACGTATCTTGGGCTGATCGTGCTGTTGCCGCTGGCGGCGCTGGTGTGGAAGGCGTCGGCGCTGGATGTGGATGGTTGGCTGCGACTGCTTTCCGCGCCGCGCACGCTGGCTGCGTTGAAGCTGAGTTTCGGCGGCGCGCTGGTCGCGGCGCTGTTCAACGCAGTGGCCGGTTTGCTGGTGGCCTGGGTGTTGGTGCGCTACCGCTTCCCCGGGCGGCGACTGATCGACGCACTGGTGGATCTGCCGTTCGCCTTGCCCACCGCCGTGGCCGGCATCGCGTTGACGGCGATCTACGCGCCCAACGGCTGGCTCGGGCAATACCTGCTGCCGCTTGGCATCAAGATCGCGTACGCGCCGGCCGGTGTGCTGGTGGCGATGATTTTCGTGGGCTTTCCCTACGTGGTGCGCACGCTGCAGCCGGTGCTTGAAACACTGGATCGCGATGTCGAAGAAGCCGCCGAAAGCCTGGGCGCCACCCGCCTGCAGACCTTCGTGCGGGTGATCGTGCCGGCGCTGTTGCCGACCCTGCTCACCGGCTTTGCACTGGCACTGGCGCGAGCGGTGGGCGAGTACGGCTCGGTGATTTTCATCGCCGGCAACATCCCGCTGCGCTCGGAAATCGCACCGCTGCTGATCGTGCAGAAGCTGGAGCAATTCGACTACGCCGGCGCCGCCGCGCTGGGCACGGTGATGCTCGGCTTCTCGCTGTTGCTGCTGGTGGCCATCGCCCTGCTGCAACGCTGGAGCGGGCGCTGGGCGGAGCGCGGCGCATGAGTGGCCGGCATGCAAGCCGCCCGCTGAGCTGGCGCCATCGCCTGCTGCGTGGCGCGTTGATCGCGCTGGTGATGGCGTTCATGGCCGGGCTGGTGCTGCTGCCGCTGGCGGCGGTGTTCATCGAGGCACTGGGCAAGGGCGTGGCCGCGTTCATGGACGTGCTGGCGCAGCCGGAGACGGTGTCGGCGATCAAGCTGACCTTGCTGGTGGCGATCATCGCGGTGCCGCTGAACCTGGTGTTCGGCGTGGCGGCGGCATGGGCGATGACGCGCTTCGAGTTTCGCGGAAAGGCGCTGCTGGGCGCGTTCATCGACCTGCCGTTTTCGGTATCGCCGGTGGTGGCCGGCCTGGTCTATGTACTGCTGTTTGGCGCGCAGGGATGGTTTGGGCCGTGGCTGTCCGATCACGGCGTCACGATCATTTTCGCAGTGCCCGGGCTGGTGCTGGCGACCGTGTTCATCACCTTGCCGTTCGTGGCGCGCGAGCTGATTTCGCTGATGCAGGCGCAGGGCAGCGAGGAAGAAGAAGCCGCGCGCACGCTGGGCGCCAGCGGCTGGCAGATGTTTTTCCGCGTCACGCTGCCCAACATCCGCTGGGCGCTGCTGTACGGCGTGCTGCTGTGCAATGCGCGGGCGATGGGCGAGTTCGGCGCGGTGTCGGTGGTGTCTGGTCACATCCGCGGCCTGACCACCACGATGCCGCTGGAAGTGGAGATGCGCTACAACGAGTACGACTACATGGGTGCCTTCGCCGTGGCCTCGCTGCTGGGCCTGCTGGCGCTGCTGACGCTGGTGGTGAAGGCGCTGCTGGAATGGCGCTACGGCGACGAACTTGCCGCGCGTGCTACGCGTGGCCATTGAGAAACAACGCATGACCCTCGAACTGTCCCATCTCCATCGCCGCTACGCCGGCTTTGCCGCACTGGACGACGTCAGCCTGCGCATCGAACCAGGTGAGTTCCTGGCGCTGCTGGGGCCATCCGGCTCGGGCAAGACCACCTTGCTGCGCATCCTGGCAGGGCTGGATTATCCCGACAGCGGCAGCGTGCGCCAGAACGACCGCGATCTGCTGGCGGTCGACGCGCGGCAGCGCAAGGTGGGCCTGGTGTTCCAGCATTACGCGTTGTTCCGCCACCTCACGGTGAGCGAGAACGTGGCGTTCGGCCTGCGCATCCGCCCGCGCAAGTCGCGTCCCAGCCGCGCGGAGATCAACGAGCGCGTGGAGCGACTGCTGAAGCGCGTGCAACTGGACGACCTGGGCAAGCGCTACACCAGCCAGCTTTCCGGCGGCCAGCGCCAGCGCGTGGCATTGGCGCGCGCACTGGCCGTCGAGCCGGACCTGCTGTTGCTGGACGAACCATTCGGTGCGCTCGACGCACAAGTGCGCGTGGCACTGCGCCGCTGGCTGCGCAATCTGCACGAGGAGCTGGGCCTGACCAGCGTGTTCGTCACCCACGACCAGGAGGAGGCGCTGGAGCTGGCCGATCGCGTGGCGGTGATGAATCGCGGCCGCATCGAACAAATCGGCACGCCGGAGGCGATCTACCAGCAGCCGGCCACGCCGTTCGTGTGCGAGTTCATCGGCAAGAACAACAGGATTCCGCTGCAGCGCGCGAACGGCGTGTTGACCGGCGGGCAACGGCAACTCGGTGCCGATCCCTGGCCGGGCAACGCCGTCGGCAGCGCCATCGGCTACGTGCGCCCGGAACATCTGCTGGTGTCGTCGGCGCCAGCAGCGGATGGCTGGGCCGCGCAACTGCGGCACATCTACCTGGCCGGCGGCGTGGCGCACCTCGAGCTGGATGTGCCCGCGCTGGGGCAGGTGCTGGAGGCGGACATGTCCAGTGACGAGGTGGCCCAACGCGGCCTGCAGCCGGGGCAATCGCTGGTCGTGCAACCACGACTGATCACCTCGTTTCCGCTCGACGCAGAAGGTGAAGCCAATGTGGCCGCGCGCCACGTGCTGCAACCGCGAGCTGCTCCGTAGACAGAGCAACCCTCGCCGTTAGAGCGGGCCTGTGCGGGATGCTCTTGCCGTTTTTGTAGGAGCGACTTCAGTCGCGATGCTTTTTGGGTTTTGTGAGTCTTTAGAGCAAAGAGCTTTCGATCGCCTACGGCGCTCGAGTCACTTTCTCTTTGCGTGCTCAAAGAGAAAGTAACCAAAGAGAAAGAGCACCCCGCTTGCGCGCCTTGCGGGCTCCTGCCCGCAAGGTACGCGGTCGGGCTGCGGGGTTTGTCGACAGTCCATCGGGCAACCGCTCCTGCGCTGCCTCAACTCGGGCATCCATGCCCTCGCCATGGATTGACGCCAAACTGGTTCGCATCCATGCGAACCACCCTKCGGGCTGATCCTTCGCCCGCCCGCCGCTTCAGAGGGGCCCCGGGTATAAAGCAGCGCGCCATCGTGGCGCGCACTCGGTGCGCAGCGGCGTTGCCGCTGCGAGAGCGTCGCCGCATGAAGCTCTGCTTTTTTCCTCACCGTCCGATCGCCCTGAGCGTAGCCGCGCAGCGGCGGAGTCGAAGGGTGAAGTCGAGCGGCCCTTCGACTTCGGCCTGCGGCCTACGCTCAGGGAGAACGGCTGAGGTGAGCAGCTTCGCTTCTGCTTCTGCTTTCGCCTTTGCCTTTGCCCTGGCTTCATCCCGAGTACGGGCCAGGATGGCCCGTCGCTCTACCCGGGGCCCCTGTGCGGCGGTGAGGCGGGGGCGACAAGGCCCCGAAGAGGGCATCGGCAGGATGCCGATGCCTTTTCGCCAGCACATGGATGTGCTGTCGAAAAGCCCGACCCCGACTCACGGACTTGCCGGGCAGGAGCCCGGCAAGCGCCAAGNGGGCATCGGCAGGATGCCGATGCCTTTTCGCCAGCACATGGATGTGCTGTCGAAAAGCCCGACCCCGACTCACGGACTTGCCGGGCAGGAGCCCGGCAAGCGCCAAGTGGGGTGGCCTTCTCTTTTGGTTACTTTTCTCTTGGCCACGCAAGAGAAAAGTGACTCGAGCGCCGCAGGCGATCGAAAGCTCTTGCTCTGGAGCCAGATCCAAGAGCAAAAGCATCGCGACTGAAGTCGCTCCTACAGCGGGCCCAGTAGCGGCTTTCCTCAAAACGCCAGCTGCGCACGCAGCGCGAAGATTTCCGGATCCACGCTTGCTCCGCGTCGGTCGCTCCAGGCGCGGATGTAGTTGGCTTGCAGTTTGAAACCGCGGGGCAGGTACCAGTTCAGGCCCAGCGTCCAGTCGTGCTGCTCGCCGCCGCGCACGACGCCATCGTCCAGGTCCACCGCGGAATAGCGCAGCGCAAACTCCAGTGCGCCCCAGTCGCGTGCGGGCGTCGGGGCACCGAACGCGTTGTTGCGATAGCGCCGGGATTCGCCGGTCAGCAGCCAGCTGCCCGATACGTAGTAGCCGTCGCTGCGGTAGTTGCTGCCGATGTTGCGGTGGGCGTCGAGTGTGAGGTATTCGGCTTGCGCCAGCCACGGGCCGTGCAGCCACGCTGCCTCCAGCCCGGCGCGCTCGATGCGGTCGACGCCGGTGAGGGTGCCGGTGTCGACCAGGCGGATCGCGGTGAGGTTCACCTCCGGGCGGGCGCGTACACGCGCCGTGCGATCGTCGCGCGCCTCGCGCGAGGCGGACAGCCCCAGGTGAATGACGTCGTTGCCTTCATTGACGGGATTGAACACGGCGCGGGCCGCTGCCGTATTTCCGCTGGCTGCGTCGTTCAGATCGTGGCGACCGAAATACGCCAGTTGGAACGCCCAGCGCGACAGCCCGGTGTACTTCCATTCCAGGCCCAGCCGCCGGCCCTCGTATATCGCTTGGCCGGCGAGGCTGGTTTCCAGGAAAGTGGTGGCACTGGCCGAGGTGGCGCCATCTTCCATGCCTACCGGCGTCTTGAATTCACCCAGCCGGAAATTGCCGATGCCGGTGGTGGCGCCCAGGAACACGTCCTGCCACGCGTTGGACTGGAAGTCGTAGCCCACGTCCGCGTTGAAAACGCCCTTTTTTGCGCCGTACAGGGTGACGACCTGGCGTCGCCAGGTGGTGGCGTCGTCGAAGTGGCCGGTGCTGAACTGGTTGGTGTCGTACTGGAAATTGCCCTTCACGCCGAGCTCGATGCCGTCGTCGAAATGCGCTCGTGTCGGCCACTCGTCGGTGGCGGCGAAAGCATGGGGAGCAAGGCCGAGAAGGCTCAGGGCAAGCAGGGTTCTGGTGTGCATGGGGATTCTCGTTGGGGGGCGCCAGCGCTTCACGCGCAGTGGGCACAACGGTATCCAAACGGTTCGCTGACGGAAGTTATCTTCCGTCATGTGGTTATGACGAGGGCGTCAATCGATGTCTCGCGCATCTTGGTGCGGGAACCCGCGCGTGCTGGCGGTGGTCGGGGAAGGGTCGGGTTCAAGCAGGGTTTGCCATGCTGCCGACATCCCTTTGTGGCCGGGACATTGTTATCGCTTCCATGCAGCGGAAAAAAGGTGGCGACTGGAACGATCTGGACGCCGGAACGCTGGCGCTTTTGCGGCGGCGGCGCTGGCGGGTTTCACCGCGCGTGCTGCCATGGAATCGCTGGTTGCTGTGCCTGGTGGCGCTGCTGCACGTGGTGATGGCGCTGGTGGCATGGCAGGCACTGCGGCCGGGGCGTCGCGTGATCAAGGCCGAATCGCAACAGGTCCTGCAGGTGCGTTTCATCACGCGTGCGCCGGTGGAAACGGCCGCGCCGCCACCGCCGGTCGTGCCACCCTTGCCGCCGCGGGAGCCACCGGCACGCACAACACCTGCGACCAGGCGTGCGATGACGATTCAGCTGCCGGCCACGCCGCCGGCGCGCAAACCGGTGACCTTGTACGGCCGCGACGGCCAGCCGCTGCTGCCTGCCGCGTCGGCCAGCAGTGCAACGCCCGGTTACGTGTCGCACGCGTTGCAGGGTGATCGCCGGATCATGCAGAACAGCGATCCGATCAAGTACAAGGGCACCTCGCTGGACAAGTATTTTCCGCCGCCGAACGAAACCCTGGGCGGCGCCGCGTTGCGGCATGTGGTGGATGCCGTGGTCAAGGACACGGATGTGGACCTGCCGGGCGGCATCCACCTGAAGTGCAAGACGGTCGTGGGCGTGCCCATTCCCGACTGCATCAATCCGCCGCCACCGCCCTCGGCCAAGGATGGTGACGCACGCCTCAGCATGGCGCCATCCAAACCGCTGGCACCCGACCCCAAGGCAGCGAAACCGCCCAGCGTGGAGGCTTGCATCGCGATCTACCGGGCCAACAAACCGTTGCCCTGGGGTTGCCCCACCGACACGCCGAACCGCGCGGTGGATGCCGAGTTGCGTGATCGCGCCGCAGGTGCCGCCAGGGCCCATTGATCGCCGCACCGGCGCGGCGCGCCCGGCTACACTTGCGCCCATGCCCTTGCCGCCTTCGGACCAACCTGCCGGCCCCCCAGCTGATCGTCCGGCACGTGTGCTGATGGATTCGCCGCTGGCGGCCCGCCGCGCCGTTGCCTACCGCCAGCGCACCCGCGTCGAGCCGCGCGAAACGGGTCGCCGCATCGTTGGCATCGTCGGCACGATGCTGGTGCACGTGGTGTTTCTGCTGGTGTTCGTGCTGGGCCCGGCTTACCAGGTGAAACTGCCGCCGGAATCGCAGGAAAAGGCACTGCGGGTGCGGCTGATCGATGCGCCCGAGCCGCCACCGCCGCCGCCCGTGCGCGGCACGCCGCCCAAGGAGATCGGCCCCCGCCACCAGGCCCGCGTGCGACCGACTGCCACGCGTCCGCCCGTGCGCCACACCAGCGCCAGCACGGCGGTGCCGTCGTTGGCGCGCGTCAGTGAAGCGAAGGTCGTGCCCGAGCCTGCGGTGGTCAGCCCGCCCGCGCCGGTTCGCGCGCCGACACCGGACAAATCGGCCGCACCCCTGCCACCGATCAGCCTGCCCACACCCGCGCCCACGCCCGAGTTGCAACCGATACCGCTGGCCGCCGAGCCGCCCAGCGTGACGCCGCCGGTGGTGTCGATGCAGCCGCCGGTGCCGCCAAAGTTCCAGCCCGAGGCAGTGCGCCCGCCGCAGCTCGAAGGCACCCAGCCGATGCCGCCGCCGGCCTCGCTGGCGCTGCCGCCGTTGCCAGCGCAAGCGCCGCCTCCGGTGAGCGCGCCCAGCATCGCGCTGGACATGAAAGTGCCGCGCAGCGCCGAGCCGCCCAGCGTGCAGCCGATCCGCGCCACCGTGACGGCCGCGCCGCCGGTGCCCGACATGCAGGCCGTGCCCTTGCCCGCGCAACCGTCGCCGCAGGTCAACCTGCAGGCGACCTTCAGCGTGCCCACACCGGTGGTGCAGCGCGAAGCGCCGCGGATCGAGGCACCCGCCGTCGAGGTGGCCGAGGCGCAACTGGACGCGGTGCCGCAGACGGCATTGGCGCGTCCGGCCGTGGCGCCGCCGGAAGCGTCGGCGGTGAAGGTGCAGGACACGCGCAAGGCCATGGCGGCGATCGAGCGCCCCGTACTGGCGCGCCCGCAACTCAGCGAGCAACCCGCGCCGGAGCCGGCTGCCGAGGCCAAGCCCGCTGCCGTCGCTGATGCCGGTGCCGAGGCGGTGGCCGCGACGAAGGACAACAGCGCCGCCGACACCAGCGCCCCCGACACCAGCGAGCCCACGGCCAGCGCGGAAACCGGCACCGCCGCGACCAGCAAGGCCGATGCCGGTCGCGACGTCAGCACCGCGCCCGACGCCATCGCGCAAGGCAGCGACACCGCCACGCCGGGCGAGCCCGCGGGCGTCGCCAAGGCGGCCGCCAGTGGCACCGGCCAGCCCGCTCCCACGCAGGCGCAGGGCAGCACGAAAGCGGCCACCGGCAAGAGCCGCGGCGTCGGCGAGCAGGGCGCCGAGCAGGCCGGTGCGGCGCAGGGCGAGAAGCAGGGTGAGCTGGGCGACTACGTGCAGCTGAAACCCCGCGGCGACACCGACGTGATGAGCCACCGTTCTTCCGGCATCACCTACAAGGCGACATCATTCGACAAATACTGGGCGCCGAAGAACGAAAGCTCGATCGACACCGCCCTGCGTCGCGCGGTGGAGAAAACCACCATCAAGCACACCTTCAACCTGCCGCAAGGCATCCGCGTCGAATGCTCCGCCTCGCCGCTGCTGCCGATCGCGCTGCTCGGTTGCGGCAACCCTGACCCGCCGGCCAAGCCGCTGGGTCAGGAGGTGTATCGCCGGCTCAACCTGCCCTCGACCGCGGCGGGCGTGCCCACCGTGCCGGCGCCCGCGGCCAGCGCGCCCAAGCGGGCCATCGTGTTCACCAACGATGCCGAATGCGCCGCCGCCCGCGTCGCCGGCGGCCCGTTGCCGCCCGGCTGCGAAAGCGCCTTCGCGCCTGCGGTCAAACCCGCCGCGCCGGCGCGCTCCTCCAGTTCGTGGGTGCCGGCCAGCGACCAGTTCATCCGGCAATAGGCATCAAAAGGCCTGCTGCGGCCGAACATCGCGACTGTCATCTTCCGGTCAAGAAAACTTCGCAAACTGGGCGTCCGGCGCGCATGCGCGCCACCCTTATCCCTCTTGCCGGAGCCGGTGATGAACAGCCGCCTGATTCGCGACACATCACCGCCTGACGCCACGGCGCCGGCGGCCAACGATGCGGGCGCGGTGCTGCCCGCGGTGGACCTGGGCGACAACCGCCTGTACATCCATCGCGAGCTGTCGCAACTGCAGTTCAACATCCGCGTGCTGGATCAGGCGCTGGACGAGCGCACGCCGTTGCTGGAGCGGCTGAAGTTCCTGCTGATTTTCTCGCGCAACATGGACGAGTTTTTCGAGATCCGGGTGGCTGGCCTGAAAGGGCAGGTGGCGCTGGATCACGAGATGATCGGCCCGGACGGCATCCGGCCCAAGCGCGCGCTGGCGATGATCAGCGAGATCGCGCATCGGCAGATCGAGCGGCAGTACGCGATCCTCAACGAACGCATCCTGCCGGAGCTGGCGGCGCACGGCATCCGCATCGTTCGCCGCACGCAGTGGACGCACAAGCAGAAGCTGTGGGTGCGTCGCTATTTCCGCGACGAGGTGGCGCCGCTGGTGACGCCGATCGGGCTGGACCCCACCCATCCGTTTCCGCTGCTGGTCAACAAGAGCCTCAACTTCATCGTGCAGCTGGACGGCGTCGATGCGTTCGGGCGCGACTCCGGCCTGGCCATCGTGCCGGCGCCGCGTGTGCTGCCGCGGCTGATCCCGATGCCGCCGGAAATCAGCGATGGCGGCGACAACCACGTCTTGCTGTCGTCGATGATCCACGCCCACGTGGCGGAACTGTTTCCGGGCATGGACGTGCTCGGTTGCTACCAGTTCCGGCTGACCCGCAACGCGGATCTCACGCTCGATCCGGAAGACGTCGAGGACCTGGCGCTGGCGTTGCGCGGCGAGCTGTATTCGCGCCGTTTCGGCGACGCGGTGCGGCTGGAGGTGGCCGACAATTGCCCGAAGGATCTGATCGGCTACCTGCTCAGGCAGTTCGGCCTCACCGAATCGGAGTTGTACGAAGTGAACGGCCCGGTGAACCTGGCGCGGCTGTTCCGCATCGCCACCGACGTCCGCTATCCGCAATTGCAGTACCCACCGTTCACGCCGAGCCTGCCCAAGGCGCTTCGGCACGCCGAGGACCTGTTCCAGGTGGTCGGCAGGCAGGACGTGTTGCTGCTGCATCCGTACGAGTCGTTCACGCCGGTGGTCGACTTGCTGCGCCAGGCGGCCAAGGACCCGCAGGTGCTGACGATCAAGCAGACGCTGTACCGCACCAACGCGAACTCCGAGATCGCCGACGCGCTGGTCGATGCGGCACGCGCCGGCAAGGAAGTGACCGCGGTGGTCGAACTGCGCGCGCGTTTCGACGAGGAATCCAACCTCAGCCTCGCCTCGCGCCTGCAGCAGGCCGGCGCGATGGTGATCTACGGCGTGGTGGGCATCAAGACGCACGCCAAGCTGATGCTGATCCAGCGCCGCGAGGGTCGCGGGCTGGTGCGCTATGCGCACATGGGCACGGGCAACTACCACACCGGCAACGCGCGCCTGTACACCGATTACAGCCTGCTCACTTCCGACCAGGCGCTGTGCGAGGACGTGCACAAGTTGTTCAGCCAGCTCACCGGCATGGGCAAGGTGCTGCACATGAAGAAACTGCTGCATGCACCGTTCACGCTGAAGAACAGCCTGCTGGAGCTGATCGCGCAGGAGGCCGCGCATGCCGCGGCCGGCAAGCCGGCGCAGATCATTCTCAAGATCAATGCGCTGACCGAACCCAACGTGATCCGCGCGCTGTACAAGGCCAGCATCGCCGGCGTGCAGATCGACCTGATCGTGCGCGGCATCTGCGCCCTGCGCCCCGGCATCGAGGGCGTTTCCGAAAACATCCGCGTGCGCTCGATCATCGGCCGCTTCCTCGAACACAGCCGCATCTACTGGTTTGCCAACGATGGCGAGCCGCGGGTGTACCTGGCCAGTGCCGACCTGATGGAACGCAATCTCGATCGCCGCGTGGAAGCCGCGTTCCCGATCGAAGGCAAGAAGCTGCAGCTGCGCGTGTTCAGTGCATTGCAGCGCTATCTCGCCGACGACACCGGCGCCTCGTTGCTGCAACCCGACGGCGAATACCTGCGCCTCGCCGCGCCCGAAGCGATGCCGGGCCGGCATGCGCAGGCGGAGATGCTGGAGAGGTTGTGCGGCAGCTGAGCTCGCCGCCAACCACTGTAGGAGCGGCTTCAGCCGCGATGCTCCTGCTTCGAGTCCGCGAGGCAAAGAGCGTCGCGGCTGAAGCCGCTCCTACAGGGTGCAGTCCGCCGCTACAACAGCCGCAGCAACTCCTTCATCAGCGGCAGCCGGCGCACGCGCACGGCGCTGGCGCGGAACACCGCGTTGGCCAGGGCGGGGGCGGCGGTGGGCATGGCCAGGAAGCTGGCGCCGGCGGGCGAGCGGTCGCCGGGCACGGTGATCACTTCCACGTCGTTGGGCAGCTGCGCCATGCTGGCCAGCGGGTAGCTCTTGTAGTCGTGTTGCTGGATCTGGCCATCCTTGTAGGTCACCGCCAGGTTCAGCGCGGTGGACAGCGCATCCAGGGTGGCGCCGGCCACCTGGCCTTGCAGGCCCAGCGGGTTGATCACGCGGCCCACGTCGACCGCGCACACGGCGCGTTCGATGGTGAGTTTTTCGCCCTGCATCGACGCTTCGATCGCGTGCGCCACGTAGGCGCCGTCGATATGCCAGCAGGCGATGCCCAGGCCGTTGACGCTGCGCAACCAGTTTTTCCATTCGATGCGATCGGCGACCAGTTTCAACACGTTGGCCAGACGGCCGAGGTCGAGCGTGCCGCCGCCGGCCAGCGCCAGCGTGCGCGGTTCGCCGAGCAGGCGCAGGCGGGTTTTCAGCGGGTCTTCGCGCATCATGTGCGCGATTTCGTCGATGAAGCTTTCCACCGCGAATGCGTTGCTGAGGTGCGGCATGCCGCGCATCGGGCCGCGTGGCATGGCTGATTCCAGGCCGTACCAGTCGCTGCGGTAGTTCGGCACCAGACCCGCGGGCAGCTGGTCGGCGCGGGTTTCGGACGTCCACAGGCGGTTGTCCGGCACGCCGCGTTGCACCAGTGCCGAAGCGCTGGCCATGCGCTGGTTCCAGCCGATGAGTTCGCGCTTGCGGCCCACGATGGCGCTGATGCGGTGCACGCTGGCGGCGCGGTAGAAGTCGTGGCCGAAATCCTGCGCACGCGTCCACAACAGCCGCACCGGCTTGTCGACCAGCTTGGCCAGCATCACCGCCTCGGCCACGTAGTCGTGATCGAGCCGGCGACCGTAACCGCCGCCGACGCGGGGCACACGGATGTCGATGCGGTCGGGGGCCAGCCCGGTCAGCCGCTGCACCACGGCCCAGGCACGCTGCGGCGCCTGGGTGGGTACGACCAGGCTGGCGCGGTCCTTGTCCAGCCGCACCAGGCAGTTCATCGGCTCGGCGGTGGCATGGGCCAGCCACGGTTGCACGTAGGTGGCTTCCAGTCGGCGGGCGGCCTTCTTGCCGGCGGCGTCCACGTCGCCGTCGTTGCGCACGCGCGTGGTGGGCGCGTTGTCGCCGTCGAGCAGGGCCTGCGCCTGTTGTTCCAGCGCGTAGCTGCTTTGCGTGCCGCTGGCGCCGGGCTTCCATTCCAGCTCCAGCTTGTCGCGTCCCTGCAAGGCCGACCAGGTGTCCTGCGCCAGCACTGCCACGGCCGGGGCGATCGCTGTCTCGCCGAGCGGCTGATCCTTCTCCGGCTGCAACTGCAGCACCTTGACCACGCCCTTGACCGCCAGCGTTGCGGCCGTGTCGATGCGCGCCAGCGTGCCGTCGGGCCAGGGGCAATGCACCAGCACCGCCACCAGCGCATCGCCATAGTGGTGATCGATGGCGTAGCTGGCCTGGCCGGTGACGATGGCGTGGGCATCCACGTCACCGGCCGGCGCGCCGATCAGGGTGTAGCGCTCCGGCGTTTTCACCGGGGGCACGCTCTTGGTCAGCGGGATCTTGCCGGCTACCTCGACCAGGCTGCCGTAGGTGACGCGGCGCCCGTCGGGTGCGATCACCGTTCCCGATTCACAGCGCAAGCGGTCAGCCGGGACGCCCAGCCGGCGCGCGGCCGCCTGCAGCAACAGCCAGCGGGCCAGCGCGCCGACCTGGCGAAGCTCCTGCCAGGCGGCGGGGATGGAGCCGCCGGTGCCGCCGAGCTGGCGGCCGTAGATCCAGCGCGGCTGGCCGTGGTCGTTTTCCACGCCCAGGCCCAGCGGAATCACGCTGACGCGGTTCCAGTCCGCGTCGAGTTCGTCGGCGATGATGCGTGGCAGGGAGGTGGCCACGCCGGTGCCGGTATCCGGGTCGCGCGCGCCGATCAGCACGTTGCCGTCGCTGTCGATCTGCACGTAGGGGCCCAGCGCCTGGAACGTGCCGCCCAGCAACGCCGGCGGCAGGTCGACCGCCCCGGCGGTGCGGATGCCCACGATCAACGCCCCGGCGGTGCCGGTGAGCACCTGCAGGAAGCGGCGCCGCGAAAGCTGGATCTGCCCGCTCATGCCTGGCCCGCCTTGCCGGCGGCCGCCCGCTTGATGGCGCGACGCACGCGCGTCTGCGAACCGCAGCGGCACAGGTTGGGCAGCCGGTCGATGTCGTCGTCGGAGGGTTGCGCGGTGCGCGTCAGCAAGGCCACTCCCGAAATCAGCCAACCCGGCGTGCAATAGCCGCAGCCGATTGCGTCCTCATCGATGAAAGCCTGTTGCAGCGGATGCAGGGTGCCGTCGTTGGCGGCCAGGCCCTCCACCGTGGTGACCCGTTTGCCCGCCAGCGCCTTCATCGGTTGCCCGATGGCCGGTACCGGCTTGCCGTCCACCAGCACCAGGTCGGCGCCGTTGCCGGCCTGGGCATCACCGCCGTACTTGGTGCCGGTCAGGCGCAGCACGTCGCGCAGGTACCACAGCAGGGGCATCGCAGGATCGCCGGTATGACGGAAGGGCTCGCCGTTGATGACCACCTCGATACCATCGCGGATCTTCTCGGGCACGATGTTGCTGTCCGGGGTCGGCATGGCCTGATCTTGCGCGGGCGGCATCCATCATCTCCTTGGCGGGTATCGCCCTATTGTGACATTGCCGCCCCGGGCTCAGGGTGCCGCGCGGCTGAACAGCCGGCGCCAGACCACGTACACCGGCACGCCGGCCAGCATGATCAGCGCGCCGATGCCGGCATTGCGCGGGTTGTCCAGCATGGTCATCACCACCACCCACGCCACGATGCCGATGAACAGCAGCGGCAACCACGGATAACCGGGCACGCGGAAGCTGGCGGTGCCGCCATCGCGCCGGCGGTACCAGAACAGCGTGGCCACGCCCGCGGCGCAGGCCAGCCAGTCGCCGAAGGTGGCGTAATCCAGCAACTGGCCGTAGCTGCCTGACAGCGCCAGCACGACCGCCCAGCCGGACAACAGCAGCAGCGCCGTGTTCGGCGTGCGGTAACGCGGATGCAGCCGCGCCACCGCGCGGAAGAACAGGCCATCCTCGCCCATCACCTGCAACACGCGCGCGCCGGCCACCAGGGTGATGTTGCAGAAGCCCAGGGTGGAAATCGCCACGCCCAACGCGATCACTTTCGCCCCGGTGGGGCCGAGCACGCGCTGCATCACGTCGGCCGCCGGCGCCGTGCTGGCGGCCAGCCCGTCGTGGCCGAGCACCGCCAGGTAGGCCACGTTGACCAGCACGTAGGCCACAATCACCAGCAGCATGCCCAGGGTCAGTGCGCGCGGCAGCGTGCGTTGCGGATCGCGCACCTCGCCAGCCAGGTTGTTGAGGTAGGTGAAGCCGGAGTAGGCGAACAGCACCGGCAACGCCGCACTGACGAAGCCGACCCCGTGGCGCGCCGGGTCAACCGCCAGCACCTGGCTTTGGCCGGCCCCGGCGAGGAACAGGCCCGCCACCACCAGCGCCGCCACCGCCAGCAGTTTCAGCACGGAAAACAGGTTCTGGATCTGCGCGCCGAGCCGCAGGCCGAACAGGTTCAGCCCGGTCACGAACACCAGCGCGCCCACCGTCAACGGCAGCGACCACGCCGTCGAAAGTCCGAACAGCGACGCGGTGTAGCTGGCGAAGATCGTCGCCACCGCCGCGCTGGAGCCGGAGTAGATCACCAACAGCATGGTCCAGCCGAACAGAAACCCGGCCAGCGGCCCGAATGCCTCGCGCAAGTAAACGTAAGTACCGCCGGCATGCGGCCGGCGCGCACCCAGCTCGGCGTAGCACAGCGCCCCGATCAGGGTCAGCACGCCCGCGCCGGCCCACACCAGCAGCAGCGCCAGCCCCGACTCCGTACGCTGCGCGGCCACCCCCGGGCTGAGGAAGATGCCGCCACCGATGATGCCGCCGACCACGATCAGCGCGGCGTCCCAGGGGCGCAGGCTGCGCAGGTAGGTATCGGGTTTCGTGGGCGTGGACATCGAATCGGACGGCAATTGAAAAGCGCGACAGCATGGCGGTGCGCTGCGCGCCCGGCAAGCTGTGCCGGCTTTTTCGGCGTGTGCGGCACGCTGGCGCGCCCCGGTTTTGCCCGTGCGGGAGCAGAACGATGCGGCCCGCTTGCGGCACAATAGGCGGCTTGTATGCGGCAAAAACCGCCCACAGCCCTCGTCCCCGCCATTCAAAGCCAGCCATGACCACCATCAAGCAAGCCGACCTGATCCAGTCCGTCGCCGACGCGCTGCAGTACATCAGCTATTACCACCCGGTCGATTACATCAAGGCGCTCGCCGCCGCCTACGAGCGCGAGGAAAGCCCTGCCGCGAAGGATGCGATGGCGCAGATCCTGATCAACTCGCGCATGGCCGCCGAAGGCCACCGGCCGCTGTGCCAGGACACCGGCATCGTCACGGTATTTTTGAAAGTGGGCATGAACGTGCGCTGGGACGATGCCACCATGTCACTGGAAGACATGGCCAACGAAGGCGTGCGCCGCGCCTACCTGGACCCGGACAACAAGCTGCGCGCCAGCGTGCTGGCCGACCCGGCCGGCAAGCGCGTCAACACCAAGGACAACACGCCGTCGGTGGTGAACATGTCGATCGTGCCCGGCGACACGGTCGAGGTGATCGTGGCGGCGAAGGGCGGCGGCTCCGAGGCGAAATCGAAATTCGCCATGCTCAACCCGTCCGACTCGATCGTCGACTGGGTGCTGAAAACCGTGCCCACCATGGGTGCCGGCTGGTGCCCGCCGGGCATGCTGGGCATCGGCATCGGCGGCACCGCCGAGAAGGCGATGCTGATGGCGAAGGAATCGCTGATGGAGTCGATCGACATCCAGGAACTGATCGCACGCGGCCCGGCCAATCGCGCCGAGGAACTGCGCATCGAGCTGTTCGAGAAGGTCAACGCGTTGGGCATCGGCGCGCAAGGCCTGGGCGGGCTCACCACCGTGCTCGACGTCAAGGTGAAGGATTTCCCCACCCACGCGGCCAACCTGCCGGTGGCGCTGATCCCCAACTGCGCCGCCACCCGCCACGCGCATTTCGTGCTGGACGGCTCAGGTCCGGTGATGCTCGATCCGCCCTCGCTGGAAGACTGGCCCAAGCTCACCTATGACGCCTCGAAGGGGCGTCGGGTGAATCTGGATACGGTGACGAAGGACGACGTGGCCAGCTGGAAGCCCGGCGAAACCCTGCTGCTCAGCGGCAAGTTGCTCACCGGCCGCGACGCCGCGCACAAGCGCATGGTCGAGATGCTGAACAAGGGCGAGCCGCTGCCGGTCGATTTCAACGGCCGCTTCATCTACTACGTGGGCCCGGTCGACCCGGTGCGCGAGGAAGTGGTCGGCCCCGCCGGCCCCACCACCGCCACGCGCATGGACAAGTTCACCGAACAGGTGCTGGCGCAGACCGGCCTGCTGGGCATGGTCGGCAAGGCCGAGCGCGGTCCGGCCGCGATCGAGGCGATCAAGAAGCACCAGTCGGTGTACCTGATGGCCGTCGGCGGCGCGGCGTACCTGGTGTCGAAAGCGATCAAGGCCTCGCGCGTCGTGGGTTTCGCCGATCTCGGCATGGAGGCGATCTACGAATTCACCGTGGAAGACATGCCAGTCACGGTGGCCGTCGATTCCGCCGGCAGCTCGGTGCACCAGACCGGGCCGCGCGAGTGGCAGGCCCGCATCGGGAAAATCCCCGTTTTTATAAAATAAAACCGTGCGCGCAGCGCACCCGTTCGCCTCCTCCCCCTGCGGGGGAGGATTGAGGAGGGGAGCGCCAGGTAGCCACAGCACCCATCAAAGCAAAAGCACCCCTTCCCAGCCCTCCCCTGCGAGCAGGGGAGGGGGAAAGCGGCGAGGCCACGCGCATCCTCGCCTCCCTTGCCGTCCACACCAAAAGCCACGCCACCACTTTGGACGTCCAAACGGGTTGCCGTTCCTCGCTCGTTCATTCATCATGACGCGTTGCAACACTGATTCGACTCCGGCGCGGCAATGACGCGCCAGCGCATGAGACTTCCCAATCCCTCCAACAACCAACGGCGACTGACCGTGACCGCTTCCGTTTCCCAAGCTTTGCCCTCCCACGCCCCCTGGATCGTCATGAAGTTCGGCGGTACCAGCGTGGCGACGCTGCCGCGTTGGCAGAACATCCGCGAACTGGTGGCCAGCCGCCGTGCCGAAGGCGCACGCGTGCTGATCGTCGTTTCCGCGCTGTCCGGCATTACCGACGCGTTGAAACAACTGTGCGCGCAGGGCGACAAAAGCAAACGGATCGAAGCGGCCGCGGCGATAAAACAGCGTCACCACGATCTGCTGGAGCAGATGCAGCTGGCGGCGCCCGAGGGCTTGCTGGCGCGGCTGGACGACTTGGCGAAACTGGCCGAGGACGGCTCGCGCGTGCTGGGCGAACTGGCCTGGCAGGCGCAGGTGCAGGCGCACGGCGAGTTGCTGTCCAGCACGTTGGGCGCGGCGTTCCTCAGTGCCACCGGCGTCGCCACGCAGTGGCTGGACGCGCGCGAATGCCTCACCGCGATCGCCTTGCCGAACCAGAACGAGCGCACCCGCCTGCTCTCGGCGATGGTGGAGGCGAAGCCCGATCCGGTGCTGACGGCGCGGTTGGCGGGGCTGGGCGAAGTTTTCATCACCCAGGGTTTCATCGCCCGCGAAGGCCGCGACGACGGCGTCGCTGGCCGCACCGTGCTGCTGGGTCGCGGCGGTTCGGATACCTCGGCCGCCTATCTGGGTGCGCTGCTGAAGGCGCAGCGGGTGGAGATCTGGACCGACGTGGCCGGCATGTTCACCGCCAACCCGCGCCAGGTCACCGGCGCGCGGCTGCTGCAGCGGCTGGATTACGAGGAAGCGCAGGAAATCGCCTCCACCGGCGCCAAGGTGCTGCATCCGCGCTGCCTGTCGCCGCTGCGCGAGCCGCGTGTGCCGCTGCTGATCAAGGACACCAACCGGCCCGAGCTGGAGGGTACGGTGATCGGCCCCGAGGTGCGCGAGCACGCGCCCAGCATCAAGGCGATCAGCGCGCGCAAGGGCATCACCCTGATCTCGATGGAGTCGGTGGGCATGTGGCAGGAAGTGGGTTTCCTGGCCGACGTGTTTGCCTATTTCAAGCAGCACGGGTTGTCGGTGGATCTGATCGGCTCGGCCGAAACCAACGTCACCGTGTCGCTGGACCCGGCCGAGAACCTGCTCGATTCTGACGCCATCGCCGCGCTGGCCACCGACCTGGCCAAGGTGTGCCGGGTCAAGGTGATCGCGCCCTGCGCCGCGATTTCGCTGGTGGGGCGCGGCATGCGTTCGATCCTGCACACGCTGTCCGGCGTGCTGGCGGAGTTCGGCCAGTTGCGCGTGCACCTGATCTCGCAGTCGTCGAACAACCTCAACCTCACCTTCGTGGTGGACGAGGAGGTGGTCGACGCGCTGGTGCCGCACCTGCACGATCTGCTGATCGGCGCGGGCGCGTTGCGCACCGACGACAGCGCGCTGTTCGGGCCCAGCTGGGAAGCGCTTTATGGTCGCGGCGACGTGGCCCCCGCGGTGGCATCGTGGTGGCGCACCGAAGAGCGGCAACGGCTGCTGGACATCGCCGCCAAGGCCACGCCGCGCTATGTCTACCATCTGCCCACGGTGCGCCAGCAGGCGCGCGAACTGAAAAAGCTGGCGGCGGTGGACCGGCTGCATTACGCGGTGAAGGCCAACACGCACCCGGCCATTCTGGGCGCACTGGCCGAGGAAGGTTTCGGCTTCGAGTGCGTGTCGCCGGGCGAGCTGCGGGCGGTCATCGCGGCGGTGCCGGAATCCGCGCCGCTGCTGTTCACGCCCAACTTCGCGCCGCGCGAGGATTACGCGTTCGCGCTGACCACCCGGGCCACCGTGTCGCTGGATGCGCTGCACCCGCTGCAGTACTGGGGCGAGCTGTTCCGCGACAAGGAGATCGTGCTGCGGGTGGATCTGGGCCGCGGCCTGGGCCATCACGAGAAAGTGCGCACCGGCGGCAGCGGCAGCAAGTTCGGCTTGCCGGTCGACCAGCTCGACAGCTTCCTGCGCCTGGCCGATGCGCATGGCGTGATCGTGCGCGGCCTGCACGCACACCTGGGCTCGGGCATTCTCGATGACAGCCACTGGGGCGAGGTCTACGGCCAGCTGGCCAGCCTCGCCGAGCGCATCGGCAGCGTCAGCTTCATCGACATCGGCGGCGGCCTGGGCGTGCCATCGCACCCGGGTGAGGCGGCGCTGGACATCGCCGGCCTGGACCGCGTGCTGCGCGACGTGAAGACCGCCTACCCGCATTACCAGTTGTGGATGGAACCGGGCCGCTACCTGGTGGCCGACGCCGGCGTGCTGCTGGCGCGCACCACCCAGCAGAAGGGCAAGGGCGCGTTCCGTTACCTCGGCATCGACACCGGCATGAACAGCCTGATCCGCCCCGCGCTGTACGACGCCTGGCACCAGATCGTCAACCTCACCCAGCTCGACGCGCCGGCCACCGCGCTGTACCAGGTGGTGGGCCCGATTTGCGAAAGCGGCGACGTGCTGGGCACCGACCGCCGCCTGCCCGAGGCCAACGAAGGCGACGTGATGCTGATCGCCCAGGCAGGCGCCTACGGCAAGGTGATGTCGTCGCCGTACAACTTGCGCGATGAGGCGGAAGAGGTGGTGATCGAGTAGCGCTTCTGCCTCCTCTCCCCTTTGGGGAGAGGATTGAGGTGAGGGGCCACGCCGCCGTAAATACCCAACGAAGGAGCGTTCAAGGATGAAACGCATCAACGTGGATCGCGCGCGTGGATTGCGTCGCGCGATGACGGATGTAGAGCGGTTGTTGTGGCGATACCTGCGTAACCGCCACTTGTCGGGATGGAAATTCCGCAGGCAACACGAAGTAGGCCATTACATCGTCGATTTCGTCTGTGCGGAGGCCATGCTGGTCGTCGAGCTGGATGGCGGTCAACACGCCGAGCTAGTGGAATACGACGAGCATCGGACGCAGTATCTGCACTCCATGGGTTACCGCGTGCTGCGTTTCTGGAACAATGATGTGTTGGCCAATATCGAGAGCGTGCTTGAGGTGATTCTGGAGGCCGTGGCAAGCCCGGCCCCTCACCCCAGCCCTCTCCCCATCGGGGAGAGGGGGCTTGGCATGCCGGAGAGTGAAAAGTGACAACGACAATTCAACCGCGCCTGACCCAGGTATTCCGCTTCGTGCGGGCCAACTACGCCAATGGCGTGGCCGAGCTGGCGTACGCGTTCGATGATGGCGAGGAGCTGGTCGAACGGATCAGCTTTCCGAATGCGCCGGCCATCCCCGCCGCCCGCGCCGCTGCGTTCGAGGCGGCGCTGAAGCTGCTGCACCTGGTCGCCGGCATCAGCTACTACAAGGCCGGCGTGCCGCCGAAGATCGAGCTGGCCGATGGCCCGCTCGACGAGGCCACCGCCGATCTGCTCGACACCTTGTATCTGCACGGCCTGGCCGAGTTCGCCTACCGCAACGGGCTGGACCTGCGCGGCCGCATCGCGTTTCCGCGCGATCTTCCCCCCTCTCCCGCTGGCGGGAGAGGGGCCGGGGGAGAGGGCATTGCCCCCACGCTGGGCCTGCCCAAAAACACCCTCGTCCCCATCGGCGGCGGCAAGGATTCGCTGGTGGCGGTGGAGGCGATCAAATCCATCGGTGGTGACGCCACCGCCGTATGGGTCGGCAACTCGCCGCTGATCGCCGCCTGCGCCGAACGCACCGGCTTGACCCTGCTGAATATCCAGCGCGAACTGGCGCCGGGTCTGTTCGAGCTGAACCAGCGCGGCGCGTGGAACGGCCACATTCCGGTGACCGCGGTGAACTCGGCGATCCTCGCCGTGGCGGCGATCCTGTACGGCCACGATTCCATCGCCTTCGCCAACGAGCGTTCCGCCTCGGCGGCCACGCTGGAATACGAAGGCCAGCAAGTGAATCATCAGTGGAGCAAGGGCTACCTGTTCGAGACCTTGCTCAACGACTGGCTGCACAGCCATGTCGCCGCGGACCTCGATTACTGCTCGCTGCTGCGCCCGTATTCCGAGCTGGCGATCACCCGTGCGTTCGCGAAGCTGACGCCGTATTTCGACGTGTTCTCCAGCTGCAACCGCAACTTCAGGATCCTCGGCCCCAAGCCGGTGGATCGCTGGTGCGGGCAGTGCCCGAAGTGCCATTTCGTGTTCCTGGCGCTGGCGCCGTTCCTGCCCAAGCCGCGGCTGCTGTCGATCTTCGGCCGCAACCTGCTGGATGACGAAACACAGACGGCCGGCTTCGATGCGCTGCTGGAGTACCAGGACCACAAACCGTTCGAATGCGTGGGCGAGGGCGCCGAAGCGCGCGCCGCGATGTACGCGCTGAGCCAGCGACCGGAATGGCAGGAAGACGCCCTGGTGGCCCGTTTCATCAACACCATCCTGCCCCAGCTCGATGTCTCGCAGTTGGCGCTGGAACCCTGGCTGCAGCCGTTGGGCGAACATCGCGTACCGGTCCGGTTGCAGGGCACGATGGCGACCATCGGTTGATGGATGTGTCCAACGCCTCGGTGCCCCCTTGTAGGAGCGACTTCATTCGCGACGCTCTTGCTTTCGCAACACGACGAGAAGCGTCGCGACTGAAGTCGCTCCTACAGGACTCCGCGGCGTGACGGAGCCGCTACCATGCGCATCGCTGATCTAACCGGCCATCGCGTCGCCATCTGGGGCTTCGGCCGCGAAGGGCGCGCAGCCCTCCGCGCGCTGCGCCAGCGCTGCCCCGACCAGCATTTCACCGTGTTCTGCAGTGCCGCCGAGGTCGAGGCGGTGCGTGCGTTCGATGCGGCGCTGGAGGTGATCGCGGGCGAACCGGATGCCGCCGCGCTGGCCCGATTCGACATCGTGGTGAAATCGCCTGGTATCTCCGCCTACAAACCGGCACTGCTCGCCGCACAGGCGCAAGGCACGCGATTCACGTCGGGCACCGCGCTGTGGTTCGGCGAGAATCCGGCGGCACGCGTGATCGCCGTCACCGGCACCAAGGGCAAGAGCACCACCAGCGCCTTGATCGCGCACCTGGCGCGCGCGCTGGGCGTACGCACCGCGCTGGCCGGCAATATCGGCCTGCCGTTGCTGGAGTTGCTCGACCAACATGCTGACCTGTGGGTGATCGAGTTGTCCAGCTTCCAGACCGGCGAGGCCGGCCCGCTGGAACTGGGCGTGATCACCAGCCTGTACGAGGAACACCTGGACTGGCACGGCTCGCGCGAGCAATACGTCACCGACAAACTGCGCCTGGCCGACGTGTCGCGCCAATGTCTGGTGAACGCGTTGCAGCCGGCGCTGCTGGAACGCACGCAACACCATCCTCATCGCCTGCTGTTCGGCCGGTCGGAAGGCTGGCACGTCGTCGACGCTTTCATCTGCCGTGGCGCGCAGCAGGTATTCCCGATCGCGCAACTGGCCGCGCCAGGCTTGCACAACGCGCTGAACGCCTGCGCCGCGCTGGCCGCGCTGGAAGCGTTGGGCATGGATGCGCTGGCTGCTGCGCCCGCGCTTGCACGTTTCCGCCCACTGCCGCACCGGCTGCAACCGCTGGGCGAACACGGCGGTTGGCATTGGGTCAACGACTCGATCAGCACCACGCCGCTGGCCACACTGGCCGCGCTGGAAAGCCTGCATGGCCGCGCGGTGACCGTGCTGGTCGGCGGTCATGATCGCGGGCTGGACTGGACGCCGTTCGTCGACGCGATGCGCCACGCGCCGGCCCACGCGATCATCTGCATGGGCAGCAACGGCGCACGCATCGAAAGCGCGCTGCGCACGGCTGGGGTCGTCTGTCCGGTCCTGCTGGTGGGCAATCTCGCCAGTGCGGTCGAAACCGCCAAAACCCATACGCCCGAAAACGGTGTGATCCTGCTCTCGCCGGGTGCGCCGAGTTTCGACCAGTTCAGGGACTATGCGGAGCGCGGGCGGAGGTTCAGTGCCTTGGCCGGCTTTGATGCGGCAAACATTGCCAGCATCGACGGGCTGGGTATCGAGGGAAGTCCGCACGACTGACCAGGCCGCACAGGCTGTCCGACGGTAATCCGCGCACGATGCTTTCGCTGTTCCGACGCCAGCCGCATGGGTTCGCGACCGATGTCAGGAGCCATGGCCGAACTGCTTCGCCAGCAGCGTGAAACCTTGGCGGACGTAGTACGCCATCGGCCGCGCCGCATCGCTCTGCTTCCACTTCTCCAACGCCAGGCGCAGCGTGCCGATCGCCACCATGGCGACCAGTCGAAGCCCCTCCCGTCGTGCCGGCGACGGCCACCGTTCGCACATCGCTTCCAGCAGGATCTGTTCGGTTTCCACGAAGACGGCTTCCTTGCGGGTGCGGAGGGCTTCGGTGGAGTGCATCAGGCGGTCGAAGGCGACGGATTCCTTTGTCTCGTAGCGGGCGGCGAGCTTGATCAGGCACTTTCTGGCGGCATCGATGGGTGCCTGGTCAGGCGACTCGGCGAGCATCGCGGGCCGGAGTGCTTCGCGAAAACCGCTGTCGTGGGCGGACAGCAGAATCGCTTCCTTGGACTTGAAGTAATGGAAGAAGGTGCGGCGTGAAATGCCGGCGGCGCTGGCGATCGTGTCGACGGTGGTGGTTTCGTAGCCGTGCTTCACGAACAGCTTCAGGCCTGTTTCGATGATGCGTTCATGGGTCTCATGACGCTTGCGCTCGCGTAGGCCCCGGGGCGGTTCCGACGCAGTTTCCATAGCCATGTTTCTCGCGCCTTCTTGCAAGGTTGCACTGGGTGCAATAATAATACTGCACTCAGTGCAATTATGCAGGCGGGTCGGTGGTATGCCTCAATCGGGCCTTCGCGTCGTCGCCAGTTGTTGACTCCAAGCGTAAGGAATGATGCCTTGACCCATGACGTTGTGATTGCCGGCGCCGGCCCCGTCGGCCTGTTTCTCGCCTGTGAGCTGCGCCTTGCCGGTGTCTCGGTGCTGGTGCTGGAGCGGGCCGAGGATCCGCATTCGTCGTTGAAGCGGCTGCCGTTCGGCATGCGCGGCCTGTGGGCGCCCAGCACCGACGCGCTCTACCGGCGGGGCATGCTGGACGACATCATGATGCCGCAGGCGGCGGGTATCGGCTTTGGCAGCGGTGCGTCGGCCACCGGGCCAGGCTCCGGGCGGCCGCGCCGCCCAGCCGGGCATTTCGCGGGCATCCAGTTCGACTACGACAACATTGATACGTCGAAGTGGCTCTATCGTCTGCCCGGTTCGCCGATCACGAATGTGGCGTCCGACATGGCGCACATCGAGGCCGGCCTCATCGCGCGCGCCAGTGCAATGGGCGTGGAGATCCGGCGCGGGATCGAGGTGGAGGGTTTTGTGTCGTCCGATGACGGCGTGACGGTTCGTGCCGGTGGCGAATCGTTTCGCGCACGCTGGTTGGTCGGTTGCGATGGCGCCCGCAGCACGGTGCGCAAGGCCGGCGGTTTCGAGTTTGCGGGCACCGAGCCCGAGTTCACCGGCTACTCCGTCCAGGTCGAGCTCGCCGATCCGGGCCAGCTCAGTCCGGGTCGCAATTACACCCCGACGGGCATGTATGCGCAGGGGCAGCCCGGCGATATCGCGATGGTCGAATTCGATGGCGGCGCATTCCATCGTAACCAGCCGCTCACGCAGGAGCATGTGCAGGCCGTTTTGCGGCGCGTTGCGGGCGTCGACGTGACCTTGACCGCGTTGAAGGCGGGCACCACCTGGACGGATCGCGCCTGTCAGGCCACGACGTACCGCAACGGACGCGCATTGCTCGCCGGTGACGCCGCGCACATCCATTCCCCACTGGGAGGTCAGGGGCTGAATCTGGGCCTGGGCGATGCGATGAATCTGGGCTGGAAACTGGCTGCGGTCATCCGCGGCGATGCACCGGCCGATCTACTCGACAGCTACGAGCGCGAGCGGCAGCCGGTGGGCGAGCGGGTACTCGACTGGTCGCGCGCGCAGGTCGCCTTGATGCGTCCGACCCGCAATGCGCGCGCGCTCGAGGCGATCATTCGGGACGTCATCGACACGCGCGACGGCGCGACGTATTTCGCGGAGCGCGTGTGGGGCGTTTCCATCCGTTACGACCTCGGCAGCAGCCATCCGCTGGTGGGACGCAGCGCTCCCGATTACGAATTGCTCGATGGCAGGAGGCTCGGCGAGCTCCTTCGGGACGGGAAAGGCCTGCTGCTGGACTTCGCTGCGGATGCGTCGTTGCAGTCGCTGGCGAGCCGGTGGAGCGGGCGGATCACGTATGTCGCCAGCGAGGTCAATGACCGGCTGGGAGTGAATGCCATGCTGGTGCGTCCGGACGGCTTTATCGCCTGGGTCGATGAAGGCCGCTTCGATCGGGATGAAGCCTTTCGGGCCGCATCCCGATGGTTTGGCGAACCCGAGGGCGTGCGCCAGGCCACCTGAAGCGTGTGCTGGCCGATACCTGGCTGCGGACGATCGGGATGATCCGCGCTGATGCACGCGGGCGCCCGCCGCTCCTGATGATGAGCGGCGGGCAGTCGATCAACCTGCCGTCATTTGGCCTTCGGCTGCGGATCGAGGTGCGGCGACGTCGATGGCGCGGGGTGGCCGAGGAAGCCGCTGTCGCTGAGCCAATCCTCGATCTGCCGGGGCGAGTGTTTCAGCGACACCAGATCCGTGCGCTCGCCCAGATTGTAGGCGTGGCCGCCGGCCCGGTAGATATGCAGCTCGGCGGATGCGCCACCCTTGCGATAGGCGTTGAGCAGGTCGATCGGTGGTTGCGAGCAGCACTGGTCGTCATTGGCCGCGGCCAGAAAGATCGGCGGCGAGTCGGGGGTAACGTGTTCGGCGGCGTGCAACGGCCCGGGGAAGATCAGGATCGAAAAGTCCGGACGCGCGCTCAGCTTGTCGATGCTGTCGCCCTTGCCGCGCGCGGCGACGGGCGGGCTCAAGGTCACCATCCGCGCCAGTTCGCCACCGGCGGAGAATCCAATGATGCCCACGCGTTGCGGATCGACATGGAATTGCTTTGCGTGTGCCCGGATGAAGCGCATGCCGCGCTCGGTATCGGCGCGGGCGTCGTCGAGTTTGTACGGAGAACCCTCCTCGCGGAACAGGCGATAGCGCAGCACGAACGCGGCGACGCCGCGCTGATTGAGCCATTCGGCCACCGCCGATCCCTCGCTCGTCGTCACCAGCAAGGTGTGCCCGCCCCCCGGGACGACCAGCACCGCGGTGCCATTCGCCTTGGCTGCGTCGGGCAGGTAGGCGGTGACGCTGGGATTGTTGACGTGCTTGGTCCAGTAGTCCTTGGAGATTTCGGGGATGGAGGCGCGCGCCTCGAAGCCCGGCACGCCGCCCTGCCAGAGCGGGAAGCGCTCCTGCGCGGACGCGGCGCAGGCGAACAAAAGGCACACAGCGAATAGGGCAAGACGTTTCATGCGGATCCCCTGTAGGTGGTCGCGCCACCATCAACCGAGCGCCCAATGCTGTCAAGCGAGCGACATGCAAGCGATTCGTTACGCACGGGAGAACGCATCTTCACGTCGCCGACAGCATTGCCGCCGGATGATGTCGCTTTGGCCACGGAGAAGAGACGATGATCAATACCAAGCTCGGCATTCTCGCCGCCGCCTGCGCGTTCGCGCTGGCCGCATGCAGCGACAAGCAACCCGCGGAGGCGCCACAAGCCGCACCCACCGCTGCGACACCGGCACCGGCACCGACCGAAGCGGCGCCGCAGGATTCAATGCAGGCGATGACCCCCGCCGCATCTGCCGCTCCGGCCACTCCCGCCGCTGATGTGAACGCCGCGGCCAACGGCAAACCGACCGCGCAGATCACGGATTGCTCGACCGAATTCGAAGGCACGGATGCGATGCAATACAGCATCTCGTCGATCGTGGTGCCGGCCTCGTGCACGGACTTCAAGATCACCCTGAAACACACCGGCAAGCTGCCGGTGGCGGCGATGGGCCACGACGTGGTGATCACCAAGACCTCCGACATGGAAGCGGTGGACGCCGATGGCCGCGCTGCCGGTCAGGACAATGGCTACGTGAAAGCCGACGACCCGCGGGTCATTGCCCATACCAAGCTGATCGGTGGCGGCGAAACCACCTCGGTCAGCTTCCCGGTCAGCAAGATCAAGGACGGCGGCCCGTACACGTTCTTCTGCAGCTTCCCGGGACACTCGGCGTTGATGAAGGGTTCGATCAGCGTGCAGTAGGGACGGCGGTGGCCTGTTGCGCGGGATCTGGGCGAGATGTCTGACCGCATGTTCCGCGCAACGGATGGCTAAACGAACGGGCCGCGATCCATCGGATCGCGGCCCGTTCGTTTGTCTTGGGGCGGAGCGACAGATGCTAGCGGCGCCCGTAACGAACGCGCGGCTCGTTCACGCGTTCGCCGGCATCGAACCGGACATGCTCGCGCAACCAGTCGGCGAAGTCGGTTTCGGTCGGGGTGCCTTCGGCGAGGGCGACATAGCACGGATAAAGTTCAAGATCGTCAGCATCGAGGATGCCGCCGTTGAGCATGATGAAGGCCTCGCACACCACGGCAGCCGTGCGCTTGTTGCCATCGACGAAGGGATGGTTGCGGGCCAGGCCGAAGGCGAGACTGGCTGCGAGGTCGACGAGGTCTGGCGGTGGGTCGCCATAGGCATGCTTTTGCTGTGGGTGGGCAAGGGCGGAATCCAGCAGACTTTCGTCGCGCACGCCGACGCTGCCGCCATGCTCGGCCAACTGGCGTTCGTGGATGGCGACGGTGAGTGCCTTTTCGATCCAGACGATCATGTTCATCTGCCTACTGCGCCAGTTTGTGCAGCAGGGTGCGGCGCTTGCGCATAACCTCCTCGGCCACCTCCATCTGTTGTGCCAATTTGGGGTCATAAGTGGTGAGCCGCACGCCATCGGGGGTTTCCAGCGCGAACAGTTCGTCGCCTTTTTCCAGACGCAGACGGGCCAGCAGTTCGCGGGGCAGGATGACGCCGGCGGAGTTGCCGATGGTGGTGATCTTCAGTTTCATGGGCGGCTTCGGACAGGTTATAACGTATGTTATACGCACCCGCAGATTGGAGGCAATGCGTTTGAACCCCGCGCCGAGCGCACTGGCTACCCCTGCATAAACCCGAACATCGTGTCGGCCGGAGGTCAGGTGACCGGCAACGACGGTACTAGGCCGCCACCGGGTCCGGCACGAAATCCGCCATCTGGTCGCGCAAGGCTTTCTGGAAGGCAGGGCGTGCCTCGCAGCGTTCGCTATGCGCTTTCAGCGTGGGAAACTGCGCCAGCAAATCGGTATGGCGCAGGTTGCGCAGCACGGTGACCATCAGCAGATCGGCCGCGGTGTAGCGTGTCTCCAGATATTCGCGTTCGCCCAGCCAGGCGGCGAGTGCGCCGAGTCGTTTCCTGACGGTACCTTCCACTTGTGGGCGGCGTTGTCCGGCCCACGCCTCGTCGCCGTGGAACAGGTCGATGCCCGTCAGTTCCTGCACCGAGGGCTCGATCGAATTGAGCGCGGCGAACAGCCATGTCCGCACCCGAGCGCGGCCGGCGGCGTCAGGCGGCATCAGCACGTCTGACTGCTCGGCGATGTGCAGCACGATGGCGCCGGACTCGAACAGCTTGATGCCGTCCTGTTCGTAGGCGGGCACCTGGCCGAATGGCTGCCAGAGGAGGTACTCCGCGCTGTCCTTTTCCTTGTGGTCGATCAACTCGACGCGGTAAGGCAGGCCGGCTTCTTCGAGCGCCCAGCGCACGCGCAGGTCGCGTACCAGGCCTTGCGCGAAGGCGGGCACCCAGCGATAGGCGGTGACGGTAATCGGGAGCGTGTCGGTGGTCATCTCGTTTCCTCTTTGTGCACGTGGTACTCAGCGGGCGAGTAGGGTTTCCAGCAGTTGCAGCGCAGCGGTCCAGCCGTGGCTGTGGCTGAGGGCGGCATCGTGATCCGGCATGCGTTCATGGGTGAGCACGATCTCGGTGCTGGAGAGGGCTGGATGGAAGTCCACCGTCACCAGCGTCTCGGCGTGGTGCGTGGCGTCGGAAATCCAGGTAAAGACCAGCTTGCGGTTGCGTTCGATCACGCGGTATTCGCCGTGGTGGCGCTTTGGCCCGTCGGGGTAGTGCATCAGCACCTCGAAAGCGCCGCCCACGCGCGCGTCCACCGTGGCCGTGCTGAGCGCGTCGGTGCCGGGCCGCATCCATTGCGCCAGGCTTTCGGGGTCGAGCCAGGCATCGAACAATTCGTCGACGGTGGCGGGAATGGTCCGCTTGACCACGACCTTGCCGCCTTCGTTGGCGACGGGGGTTAGTGTTTGTGTCATTGCTTGCTCCCGTGTTTGTCCGTGTGGCGTTTCTTGACGACGAAGTCTTCCAGTGCAGCCAGTCGGTCGGTCCAGAACTGGCGATAGAACTCAAGCCAGCCGGCGGCTTCCGCCATCGGCCCGGCGTTGAGCGACAACACGTGTTCGCGGCCTTGCACGGTGCGCGTGACCAGCCCGGCGCGTTCGAGCACGCGTATGTGTTTGGAGGTGGAGTTCAGCGAAATCGTGAATGCGCTGGCCAACTCGGTCACGCGCGCGTCCGACTGCGCCAGCCGCGCCAGGATCGCGCGGCGCGTGGCATCGGACATGGCGCCGAACAGCGCATCCAGGTGAGCGGCTTGATATTCATCCATAAGGGTGAATATAGGCGTGTGCCGAGTTCAGGTCAAGCTGTCAGGAGGAAAATTCCTGGTCGGCGGATTTCGTTGCCGACGGGCGGCGCTACTTCTCAATCCGGTAATTGAAGCTGGCGCGGCTGAAGTCGGTGGCGTTCTGCGCCTCGAAACTCCAGCGGTGGCTGAGCCGGTAGCGCAGGGTGATCACCGTGCCCGGCTCGAACAGGCCGACGCCGTAGCTCAGGTACAGCCGCGGCGACAGGTACTTGCCCACAGTGAAGGCCGACTCGCCACCGAGCGCCTCGTTGCTGGACACGCCGATGTCGTCCACGCCGATCTCCGAGCCGATGCGTTTGGCCAGCAGGTTGCCCGCGGCCGAACCCAGCGCCTGGGCGGCGGCGCCCACCATGTCGCCTTCCCCGCCCTTCACGTCGGACAGCGGCTTGCCGGTGATCAGGTACGACAATGCATCGGATTGCTCCATCACCGGGTTGGAGAAAACCGTCAGCACCGGCCGCTGTGCGGTGCCGGCGATATACAGGCCAACCTCCTGGCCCTCGTCGATGGTGGCGTTGGGATTGATTTTGCGCGTGGCGCGGATGTTCAGGCCCGGGTTGTCGATCGGCGTGCTGGCGAACAGCAGCTGGCCGCGCTGGATCTGCAGGTTCTGCCCGTAGGCGCGATAGGTGCCGCTCACCGCGACCTGGCCTTGCCCAGTCGTGGCATGACCGGGTCGCTCGTTGACGGTGAGCAGGCCAGTGACGCGGCCGTCCAGCCCCATTCCGACCACATGCGTGCGCCGACCCAGATCGACCTTGACGTGGGCGGTGATGGGCAACCGGCTGGCCGCCTGTTCTTCGTGCTGCTCGTCCACCACCACGACGTCGGGTGATGCCTTGACGCTGCCGTTGCCGGCCAGCCGGTCGGCATTGATGTCGGCGCTGTCGATCCCCACGCTGCCGCCGATATCCAGCCCCTGGGCGTCCTGCTTCACGACCAGATCCGGCGAGATCACCACCTTGGCCGCGGGAATGTCGGCGGCCGTGACGTCGCTGCCCTTGAGCGTGATGGCGGTAGTCGCGCCGGCGCCGATGCCGGCCACGCCATTGATGGCGACGCTGCCTTTGCCGGATTGCACGCTGCCGTCCAGCCGGAACTGCTGCGCATTGATGGTGTTGATGGCGAGATTGCCATGGCTGAGCTTGAGTCCGACGGCAGGCAATTCGGCGGCGAACTCCGCCAGGTCGGCATGGCCGGTAACGGCCGGTTGCTGCAAGGTGCCGGCGAAATTGAAGCTGCCGTCGAGCTGGCCCTTGGCGTTGGCCACGTCGGTGCTCAGCAATTCGATGAAGGCCAGGTTGCGCAGCCGCAGGTCGAGCTGGCCGGCCAGGTTCTGTTGAGCGCCGCTCAGCGTGAGATGGCCGTCCAGACGCCCATTGTCGTCAAGGTTGCTGTGCAGCTCGATGCGCTGGCTGCCTGGCGCGAGTGTGGCGGCAAGGTGCAGCTGATCGTAGCGGAGCAGGGGCTCTTCGCTGCGATCGGTATACGTGATGGAGCCGCGGGTCGAGCTGATTCCGGCGGTACCGGTGAGTGCACCGGCGGCGCTACGGCGAACCTTGCCTTCGCCCTCCAACGTGCCGTCGGCACGCAATGGCAGGTCGGCGTTGCCGCTGGCGCTCAGCAGCAAGGCCAGCGGCAATGCATGCAGGCGGTAGCTGGCATCCAGGTTGCCGCCCTTGTCGCGGCTGGCGGCCACACACAGGTGCGGATCGCCGGCGGTGAGGCAAAGTTCGGACAGGCTCGCGGCGCCGTTGCGATAGCGCAGCGACGCGGTTTGCTGCAAGCGCCACTCGGGCATGCCCTGCGGGGCAAGGTCGAGCATTTCCAGCGTACCGTCCCAGTTCGCGCCCCTGCTTGAACCATGCAGCGCCAGTCGGCCGGAAAGTTGCGTGCCGCGCGCGTCCAGGGTCAGGCGATGGTTGGTCTGGCTGCCCTCGGCAAGCAGGTGGATCTGCTGGAACGCCAGCCCCTGCAGCCAGGCGCCGGTGGCCTGCACGTCGAGTTTCCCGGCGGGACGGCTGATGTCGGGCACGCCAAGGATCAGTTGCAGCGCGTCGACTTTTTGCTGCTGCCAGGAAAGTGAGCGGCCATGGAGTTGTCCGTTGATGGCGAGTTCGGGCGGCTTGCCGCGTATCGAGAAATGGCCGTCCAGACGTCCGCTGGCATCAGGCAACCAGTCGGACAGCGAGGCGATCGCCAGTTTCAGTTGCGCGTCGTTGCTGGCGCCGGGTTTGGCATCCAGCCGGATCGTGCTGCCGCCGGAGGCCAGGTCGAGGCTGCCGTCCACAACTTCGTTTGGCGACAGGTGCAGCTTGCCGTGGCCGCTGACCGCACGTTGGCGCAGCTTGCCACCCAGCTTGCGGATCTCCAGCGTTGCGTCGGGGCCGTTGTCGGGCAGCGAGCCATGGCTGGCAAGGTCGAAATCCAGCGCGCCATTCCAGCCGGCGAACAACTGCCCGGGGTCGAAGCGATCGGCATTGACCTGGGCCTGCCACGCCAGCGTCGGTTGCAGGGTAAACGTGCCGCTGGCGCGCACGTTGCCTTGCGCCTGCTGCAGCGCCAGCGTGTGCAGCGCCAGTGCCTGGGTGTCGCCATCCAGATCGAGCGACAACGCGGCCAACTTGCCGGGCGGTCCGATCGCGACGTCGCCATCGGCGTGATATTTCGCCATGCTGCCGTGGACGTTGATCGCGCCGTGACTGGCCAGCTCCTGCCCGACCAGATCCTGCGGCAGCAGCAGGTCGCTCCAGCGGACGTCCAGCGCCGCGGCGACCGGTTGCGCGGTCAGCTGTACGGTGCCGGTGGCGGCCAGGTTGCCCTTCAGCCGGGGCGAGCTGAGGTTCAATTGCTGCAGCGTCAAGGTGTCAAACGCGGGGTTGAAGCGGGCGCGCAGCGGCTGCAACAGCAACGGGTAATCGTTGAGGTCGAGTCGACCTTCCAGGGTGCCGCCGTAGCGATCACCCTGGCCTTTCAGCGTGGCGCCCACGGTATCCAGCGAACTGTCACCCAGCAGTACCTGGGGGTTGAAACGCGGCACGTCGAGCGCGGCGGTCCAGGGGTAATCAGCGCTCTGGGTCAGCTCCAGTCGCAGATGCAACGCGCTCGGCCGGGTGAGCGCCAGATCGATGTGGGCGAGCTTGCCATCGCTCTGCGCCTCCAGTTGCCCGGCAAGATCGATGTCGCCCAGCTTCCAGCGAAAGCTGGCCTTGCTGTTGCCGGCGTAGCCGGTGCCGATGGCCAGCGTGCCGCCGAGCTGCACGTGGCCGTTCGGCGCCTGCAGCGCCAGCTGTTTCAGTACCAGCCCATTGTCGGTCCAGCTGCCGGACAGATCGAGCTGATTGGACATGAACACCACCGCGCCGCCCTGGCGGATCGCCATCGAGCCCACGCGTATGCGGTCGAGCACCAGCTGCACAGGCGGTTTCAACGAGAACGGTGTCGTCTCCTGCGACGATGGTGCGCTTTGCGGCAACGCCACCTCGACGCCGTCCGCATCGAGATCGAGCACGTGCACACGGCGGGCCAGCAGCGGCCAGAGGCGAACGCGCAGGTGTGCCTTTTCCACCTTCACCACGGTGCCGTTGCCGTCGTCGTACCGCAGGCCGGCGATATCGATAGGTCCGGCCAGATGGCCGCGGGCTTGCTGCACGGTCAGCGCGCCCTGGGTAAAGCCTTCGGCCCGGTCCAGCGCAAAGCGCAACCCGGCATCGCTGCCAAGCAGCCACCACAGCGCCGCCGCCGCAACCAGCAGCAGGGCGGCGAGCGTGAGGGCGATGCGTTTGAACCACTTCATGTCGTCAATGTGTTCCGCTTGTATTCGTGCGATCGGTGGTGGACATGCGATGCATGCTTTGGCCTTTCCCGGTTGGCGTGGTCACAGATCCGGCCCGATCACCAGGTGCAATTCGATACCGTGGGCATTCGCGTCGTGGATCGGCGTGCCGACGTCGACGCGGATCATGCCCACCGGGCTCAGCCAACGGACGCCCAGGCCTGCGCCGATGCGCGGTCGGTAGTCGGTGCCGGTGAACGCATTGCCCGCGTCGACGAAGGCGGCCATGCCCCATCGACGGGTGAAGTAGTGCTCCATCTCCGTGCTGGCGACCAGCAGGTTGCGCCCGCCAACCACGCGGCCGGCGCCGTTGCGCGGGCCGATCGACTGGAAGCCGTAGCCACGCACGGAGCGGTCGCCACCGGCAAAGAAGCGCAGCTGCGGCGGCAGCGCGGAGAAGTCGCTGGTTCGGGTGATGCCGGCGCTGCCGCGCAGGATCAGCCGGTTGCGGCTGCGTTCGCCGAAGGCGCGAATCCATTTGGCGTCGGCGGTGAACTGGCTGAAGCTGGCATTGGAAAGCAGCGTGCCCACGGTGCTGCGCGCGGCCAGGTTGACCGCCCAGCCGTGCCGCACGAAGGTGGCGTTGTCGGCCTTCTTGCGCGACAGCGACGCCTCGCCGAACACCAGCGTGCTGCGGCCGTGGTCGATGCCGGGGGTGTTGTCCGGCTCGTTGCCGCGCTTGCCCACGGTGAACGTGCCCGACAGCGCATGTACGCCGAGGGTGCGCACCCAGCCGTGCCATTGCCGCGTCTCGTTGCCCACCAGCTCCAGCGTGCGCGATTGCGAGGTGGTGGTATCGGCATCGCGGAAATTGGCGCCGAAGTTGTAGCTGCGCTGGTTGGGGCCGGGCAGGGGAATGGAATACAGGGTGGACAGCGTTTTCAGCCGTTGCGCCACCACCAGTTCGTTCTTCCACTTGTGACCGCGCCGGTTGACCCAGCGACGCTCCATGCCGCCGCGCATGCCGAAGCCCGTGTCGGTGCCGATGAACGGGCCGCCGGTGTAGATCGTGCGCTTGGCCGGCACAAGCTGCACGGTGACATCGACCACGCCGGCGTGGGCTTCGTCCACATCGGGCAGCACGTTGACCACCGAGAAATAATCGGCACCGTTCAACGCCTGTTGCAGTGCCAGCAATTCGTTCTGTTCGAAATAATCGCCGGATTTGAACGGCACGTAGCGGTCCAGAAAGCCTTCGTTGAACTGCGAGCCCTCGAAGCGCACCTTGCCGTAGCGGTAGCGCGGGCCCGCCTGCCAGGCCAGCTTGATCACCGCGCTGCGATCCGCACGGCGCACCTCCACGCGATGGGTGAGCAGGCGTGCGTCGAGGAAACCCTGGGCGGTCAATTCCGCCGAGAGGTCATCGCGCGCGGCGTCGTACACGCCGTGGTTCAGCACCTGGCCCTGCAATCGTTCGATCACGCGCCGCGCGCGGCGGATCGAACCGATGCGCGAAGCGGTGTCATCCAATTGCAGTTCCACCGCCGTGACTTTCACCGGCTCGCCCGGCTTCACGTGCAGCGTCACCAGCCAGTCGTTGCCGCGCGGCAGGAGATCGCTGGTGACGGTGGCATCGTAATAACCGTAAGGCTCCAGCGCGGTGCGCACCTGCTCCGGCGCGCGCTCCACCAGTCGCCGCACCTGCGCATCGCTGACGTCGCGCGTGGCGTACTGCGAAAGATCCACCGCCGCCACCACCGCGTTGCGCAGGGGATCGTTCACGCCATCGACGACCAACTGCACGTTTGCCTGTGCCAGCAGCGGCACCAGCCACAGCGGCAGCAGGAGACTCAGGCGTCGGAACATTCGGCGCATCCGCGATGGCAACCTTCAGGAACGTGAGGGCAGCTTACCGAAGCGCGCGTGGGCGTCGTATGAACCTGGCGCCCATCCGGATACTGGCGATGCCGGATCAACCGGCCTTGTCGCCGGCCTTGTGCGCGATCCACGCGCCAATCACCGCCGAGAAGTACGGGATCGACTGCGCGCTGAGGATGAAGATCCACAACGTGCCCTCGATGTAGCGCGTGCCGAAGCCCGTGGCCATGCCGATCACGCACAGCACCAGCGCGATCGCCATCAGCAGTTCCTCGCGTACCGGTGCGAACGCGGCGAAGCCCGATTCACCCAGCCGGCGGCTCTTGGCGGTCACCACGAACGATGTCTTCTCGCGCGTCAGTCCGTGCAGGATGCCGCGGGCGATCGCATGCGAGAGCCCCATGCTGGCCAGCGACGCCATCAAGGTGTCGTACCAGCCGCACGGCACGCGGGCGCGGTACAGCACGATGCCGAAGATCGCCTTGGCGAAGAAGAAACCGATCACCGGGATCAGGAACAGCTGCATCGGCAGGCTGAACAACTGCGGGAACGCCACCATGCCGGCGGTCCAGAAAATCGCCATCAGGGTGAAGATCAGGTGCAGCGCATCGGCAAACCAGCTGAACCAGCCGGTGAGGAAGTGGAAGCGCTGGCCGGCCGTGAGCGGGCCGCGTTGGGTCATCCAGTTCCAGCGACCCTTGAGGATCTGCATGGCGCCGAACGCCCAGCGATAGCGCTGGCTCTTGTACGCCTTGAAGTCGGCCGGGGTCAGGCCCTTGCCCATCAATTCGTCGACGTAAACCAGCTCGTAGCCGGCGTGCATCAGGCGCAGGCCCAGCTCGGCGTCTTCGCAGATGGTCCACTCCGACCAGCCGCCGGTGCCTTCCAGCGCGTTGCGCCGGACCATCGTCATGGTGCCATGCTGGATGATCGCGTTGCGCTCGTTGCGATGATGCATGCCGATGCGGAAGAAGCCGTCGTATTCCCACGCGGTCATGCGGCGGAAGGTGTTGTTCTCGAACTCGCGGTGCGCCTGCGGGCACTGCACCACCGCCACCTTCGGGTCATGGAAATAACCGGTGAGCGTGGCCAGCCAGTCGGGGCGCACTTCGTAGTCGGCGTCGATCACCGCCACCACGTCGGCGGCCGGGTCGGTTTCCTTCAGGCCGAAGTTCAGCGCGCCGGCCTTGTAACCGGGCCACGGCTCCAGGTGGAAGAAGCGGAAGCGCTTGCCCAGCTTCTCGCAGTACGCCTGCACCGGTTTCCATACGTCCGGGTTCTTGGTGTTGTTGTCGATCACCAGCACTTCGAAGTTGGCGTAATCCAGCGCGGCCAGCGAATCGAGGGTGACGATCACCATCTCCGGCGGCTCGTTGTAGCAGGCCAGGTGGATCGACACGAACGGCTGCCTTTCCGGCGGGTCGGGCCGCAGCATGCCGGCATGGCGCATCCACTTCCGTCGCCACAGCACCTCGGTGAACTCGAAGCCGTTGATCAGCAGGATCGCCAGGATCGCGATCTGCGCCGGGAACAACAGCACCAGCATGGTCCAGTCGACCCAACTGAGATAGAAGTTGAATGGCAGCGTGGCCGACCAGGTGATCAAGCCGCAGGCGAGCTGGATCAGCATGCAGAAGAACAGCCGCCCCATCAGCTTGAAGCGGCTGAAGCGGCGCGCGAACAGGATCATCGGCAGCAGCGCCAGCAGGCTGGCGGCCAGCGCCTTCCACGGCCAGGCGGTGTCCTCGGTGACCGGGCCGGTGAACGGGAATTTCAGCTGCCGGTCGGCATTGAACATGCCCCAGTACGCGCCGGTGCGGCCTTCGCCCAGGCCTTCCTTCCACGGCTGGTCGAACGCTTCCATCACGTAGTAGTCGATGTGCTGCTCGCGCGCCGCGTTGAACCACTGGCGCAGGAAGATCGCCTCGTTCGACACCGACGGCGTGGCGTACTGGAAACGGTCGCCGTTGGACGGCCAGCCGATTTCGCCCACCACCACCGGCTTGTTCGGATACAGCTGGCGCAGATGGTTGTAGCGCGACAGCGCGTCGGCCAGCGCATCCTTGCGGTCGATGCCGTTCCAGTAGGGGAACAGGTGCACGGTGATGAAGTCGACGTGCTGCACCAGTTCGGGATATTCCTCCCAGATGTGCCACGGCTCGGCGGTCGACACTGGCTGATGCAGCGCGGCGCGCACGCGATCGAGATAGGTCATCAGTTGCTCGGGGCTGATGTCGTTGCGCAACAGCACCTCGTTGCCCACGATCACCCGGTTGACCGTGCCCGGGTAGTGCCGGGCCTGGGCGATCAGGGTTTCGATTTCCTTCTCGTTGTTGTCCAGCCGCCGGTCGATCCAGGCACCGGCCATCACCTTCAGCCCCTCGCGCTCGGCCAGCCGCGGCACCTGCGGGTTCTGCAGCATCGAGTAGGTGCGTACGCGCGAGGTGTACTTGCTGACCAGCTTGAGGTCGCTGTCGATCTCCTCATCGCTGGGGAAATCGCTCTTCAGCGGGCTCTGGTAGCGCTGGAAGGCCGACAGCGCGAAGCCGCCGATCTTGCCATGCCAATCCTCCGGCCCGTGCGGCAGGTTGCCACACCACCACAGCCCGATATTCATTGACGCCACGATCAGCGCCAGCACCACGGCGGAGAGCAACGGAAACCGGCTGTGCTGCTTTGCTGCGTTGGCGCTCAAAGAGAAACCCCGGGGAAAGCCTGCGCAACAGGCGATAAAGCCCACGGAGCTTAACCAATGGATGGCATCGGGCTCAATAAAGATCGTCGATGGTGGTCAGCGGCAGGTCAGGCGATGGCGCTTTTCCCGCCGGTCGAGATCGTCGCAGCTCCACTTTCGGCAGTGACCATGGCGGCAAGGCTACTGTTGCGGAATCGCCACGTGGACGCGCAGGCCGCTGCCATAGGGCGAGTCGAGCAATTCGATGGTGGCGCCGTGCAACTGGGCGGCGCGCTGCACGATCGACAGGCCCAGTCCGAAGCCGTCGCCGTGGCTGCCGGCTTCGCGATGGAAGCGGGCGAACACGCTGGCGCGGCGTTCGGCCGGGATGCCGGGGCCATCGTCGATGACGTCGATCAGCGCCATGCCCTGGCCCTGCTCGATCGCCAGTTGCACCTGGCCACCGCGCGGAACGTGGCGCAGCGCGTTCTCGACCAGGTTGCGCAGCAGCGCCGTGAGCGCGGCCTCGTAGCCTTGCACGGGCACCTGCGGGGTCAGCCGCGCAAAGCTGAGATCCACGCCGCTGTCGGCGATCACGGCCGACAGCTCCTCGATCACGTCCATCGCCACGGCGACCAGGTCGACGTTGTTGCGCTGGCCCGATGCCGCGCCGGCTTCCAGTCGGGCCAGCGCCAGCAGCTGTTCGATTCGCCGCGCCAGCCGCGCGAGACCGTGCTGGGCGCTGCCCAGGCCGGTTTTGAGTTCCGCCGGATCGGTGGCGATCATGGCGCTTTCGAGGTTGATCATGGCACTGGCCAGCGGCGTGCGCAGTTCATGCGCCACGTCGGCGCTGAAACGGCGTTCGCGTTCCAGCGCATCCTCCAGCCGCGCCAGTTGCCCGTTCAGCGCGGTGAGTACGGGCTGCAATTCCTGCGGCGCGGCGGGCAGGCGGACCGGTGCATGGCTGCCCGGTTCCCGGGTCGAGAGTTCACGGGTCAGGGTTTCCAGTGGGCGCAGCCCGCGTTTTACCGCCCAACCCACCAACCAGGCCAGCAAGGGCAGGCCGATCAGCAGCGGCAGGCTGTGCTCCAGCCATACCGCATGCATGATGTCGTTGCGGCTGTCGTAGCGCTCGCCGGTGCGGATCACCACGTTGTCGACGTCGTCGCGCAGGGTGAATATGCGCCATCGATAGCTGCCCTGGCGCACGTCACGGAAATCGGCGTCGGTATCGTTCGGTGGTGGCAGGGTCGCGATGTTCGTGGTGGCCAGCACGGTGCGGCCGGCATGATCGAATACCTGGAAGCCCACTTCGGATTCGTAGGTTCGGTGTTGCCGGGGCTGTTGGGCCTGGCTGACCTCGATCGGCACCAGCATGCCGGCGGCATCGCGGCCCTGCAGCGCGGACAGGCCGGCGTGTTCGATCAGCACCTGCAGGGTACGTGCCGATTGCGCCAGCCGGCCGTCGGAAAGCTCGTCCACCTCGGTGATTGTGCGCTGGAAGCTGAATACGCCCAGCGGCAACAGCACGGCCAGCAACACGAGGATGATCAACAGCCGCAGTCGGCCGTGCAGGCTCGCGGCTTTTCGTGGGCTGGTCGATGTCATTTGGGTTCGCGCGGAATCATGTAACCGAAGCCGCGTACGGTCTGGATGGTGTCGAAGCTGAGCTTGCGACGCAGCGTGTGCACCAGGACTTCCAGCGCGCTGCTGCCGACGATGTTGTCCAGCCCGTACAGCGAATTCTCCAGGCTCTCGCGGCGCACCAGCCGTCCGGCGCGCTCCATCAGGATCTGCAGCAGGGCGAATTCGCGTTTGGTCAGTTCCACCCTTTCGCCACGAAAGCTCACCTCGGACGTGCCGAGGTCGAGGCTCAGCGCGCCGGCCTCGATGCGGTTTGCCGCCAGCCCTTGCGCGCGCCGGGTCAACGAGCGGATGCGTGCCGCCAACTCGTCCAGGTGGAACGGTTTGACCAGGTAATCGTCGGCACCGGCATCGAGGCCGGCAACCCGGTCATCCAGCCTGTCGCGCGCCGTCATCACCATCACCGGCGTGGTGACGTGGCTGCGGCGCGCTTCGGTCAGTACCTCCATGCCGTCCTTGCCGGGCAGGCCAAGGTCCAGCAATACCAGGTCGGCGGTCTGGTCGCGCAGCGCGCTCAGCGCCTCGCGGCCGTCACGCAGCCAGGTGACGGTATAGGCCAGACGTTCCAGCGCCCGCGCAATGGCGGTGCCGAGCTGGGTATCGTCTTCCACCAGAATGATGTGCACGGTGTTCCCTTCGAGGTCAGGTCCGCGAACCGATCCGCGGCAAGCATGACATGTCGCCGGATTATCCCGGGCTTCGCTTACGAAGGGCTTAAAAGTGCGCGGAGCGAGCCTGCGCCTGGGGTTTGTTCAATATTGCCTAACGCGTTGTCTGTCGGATTGGCCGTGCGTTCGCCCGCGTCCAGGTGTCGCCATTGATGGAGCGGCGCGGCTGTGCCGTGCTGCTCTAAATCACGTCGATGAAGCTGTTGATCGACAGTCGTCCCAATACCGGATCGGGTGGTGGAATGTCGTGATTCTCGATGCATGCCGAGTGCAGCGAATTGCGCCGGTAGACCAGCATGCGGTTGAACACGGCATCGGCCTTGGCGGTCTGCTCGAACAGCGCGGTGTCGCCATTGATATAGCCGGGAGCCGGGGCGTCGGCGCCCTGACTTTCCGTTTCAAGCTGACGGAAATAGGTTTCCTTGCGCGCATCGTCGATGGACTCGAAACCGGTCTGGCGGTGGCGGTAGAACGCGGTGCCACCCCAATGGCCGTGAAACAGGTAATGCACGGTTGCCAATCCGTCGCTGCCGGTCGAATCGATATGCGGTACCCGTTGCAGGAACTTCAGTTCCTGCGGAGGCGTGGCCACCAGCGAGTAATGGCACATCGAGAATTTGAAGCGCCCGGGCTGCATCCCGAAATGCTCGGGCAACAGCGGATTGAGCACCGACTCGAGAAAAGGCGAATACATGGCCGGAGCCCGCGTACGCGGGCCCGGAAAGTAGTTGCTCCGGAGATCGAAGGGACGCCGCGCGGCCTTGCGGACCAGACGTTCGGGGTCAGCGACAAGATGGTCGATGACCAGCAGGACCGCACCTTCGTTGCCGAAGGTGCGTTTCTCGATGCGCATGTTGGCATGGCGTTCGATCAGCATGATGAAGGTCCCGGAGTTTGTGAAAAAAGCCACTTTCCGTGGCTTTTTTCCATGGCGCGTCGGTGCGTGCCCGAACGCGTTCACGCGATTTCGTTACTTGCGCGATCCATCCGCGCTCGAGCATCGGGCAACTGCTCCATGCGTTGCCTCAACTCGGGCATCGGGCAACTGTTCCATGCGTTGCCTCAACTCGGGCATCCATGCCCTCGCCATGCCCTCGCCATACCCCCGCCATGCCCTTGCGTTGCCGTGGCCGCGGGTTGAGCGGTTGAAAAAACCAGCCTCTCAGCCCAACCGGTGCATGTCCCAGATACCATCCGGCGACTTGCAGTAGCGATCGATGAACTCCTGCTGCAAGGGCAGCAGAGGCAGCGTGCGATCGATCGGCCCGCGGATACTGTCGAGCAGGCGGCGCAGGTCGGCGTCGGATATCTCTCGCGTTACCGGGTGATGCTGGTTCGGCATGATTTCCTGGCCCAGCAAGACGTGCATCCACGAGGTGGTTGCGAACAGTTCTCCCTGATCCTTCCAGACATGCGCGCGGTCACGCCAGGCATCGATGCGGATCTGGAGGGAATCCGGCAAGGTCATCTCGCGGCAGTCCTTCCACATCTTTTCTTCGCGCTGGTTGGCGTGATAGTGCAGGGTGATGAAGTCGCGCACATGTTCCAGTTCGCCACGGCAAACGTCGTTGTAACGCTTGACCAGCGAATCCGGGATACCTTCGGACGGGAACAGCTCAACCAGCAGCATCACCGCGCTCATCGCCAGGTGGATGCTCGTCGATTCCAGCGGCTCGATGAAGCCGCTGGCCAGGCCCAACGCCACCACGTTCTTGTTCCAGGCCTTGAGCCGGCGGCCGGTGCGGAACTTCACCTGCCACGGATCCCTGACCGGCTCGGCACCGACATCGTGCAGCAACTTGGCGCGCGCCTCGTCGTCGGACATGTAACGGCTGTCGTATACCAGCCCGCAACCAACGCGATGCTGCACCGGGATGTGCCAGCGCCAGCCCGCTTCATGGGCGATGGCGCGCGTATACGGCACCGGCGACGGATCGACCGACTGGGTCTGCACCGCAATCGCGCGGTCGCAGGGCAGCCAGTGGTTCCAGTCCTCGTAACCGGTTTTCAGCGTCTGTTCGATCAACAGGCCGCGGAAGCCGGTGCAATCGATGAACAGGTCACCTTCAATCACCTGGCCATCGTCCAGCACCAGCGCCTCGACGTAGCCGCTATCGGGATTCTGGCGCACTTCCTTGATCATGCCCTCGATCCGGTTGATCCCGTAACGCTCGAATTTCTTGCGCAGGAAATCGACGTAGAGCGCAGCATCCATGTGGTACGCGTAGTTGATCTCCGGGTTTTCGGTCAGCGCGAACTTGTCCTCCAGCGCAGCCATCGCTTCCAGGCTGAAATTGCCCAGATCCGACTTCATGCCACGGCGCACGCTCTCCAGCCAGTACTGCTGGAACCCGGCGACCAGTGTTCCCTTGCCCGTGTTGCCGAAGGGATGGATGTAGCGATGGCCTGGCCGGACGAAGTTTTCGAACGAGATGGCCAGCTTGAACGTGCCGGCTACCGCGCGCAGGAATTCCTGCTCGTCGATGTTCATGAACCGGTGGAAGTTGCGAACCGGTGGCACGGTGGCTTCGCCCACACCGACGGTGGCGATCTTGGACGATTCCACCAGCGTCAGCTCGATCTGGTCCTTCAGCTGATACGCCAGCGCGCTTGCCGCGATCCATCCCGCCGTGCCGCCACCGGCAATAACCACCTTGCGAATTCTGTTGTTGCCCACGTCTACCCCTCCCCATTTGGTCGTACTGCATTTTCCCCCGCTTTTGCAGGGATCCGTATTACTTGGGACGTTTTGCCGCGCCCGCTCTAGGGCGGTTTGAAGCGTCCGTCAACATCGATGGCGTTCATCGGTTGAGCCGGTCGATCAGCATGGCGCGCAGCCGCCGGATACTGGTTTCGTCGAGCGGCCCCAGCGCGCCGCGTGCGCCTTCGGGCAGGTGCTCGCCGGCACGCTCGGACGGTCCGAAAACGTAATAATCGAAGACCTCGCGCCAGGCGCGTTTCTCCTCCTCAGGACGGTCGCGGATGGCCCACAGCGCGTGGTAAAGCGCGTGCATGGGTGTCGGCACATAGTGGGGCACGCTGCTCCACCAGTAGTTCACCAGCACGTTGAATGGCTCGAGCCCTTCAACATGGTGCCACCACATGTTCGGAATGAATATGGCGTCACCCGGCTCCAGCTCGACGCGTTGCGCCGAGGCAAGGGCTTCACGAAAACGCGGATACTTCCCGAAATCGGGCGCGGCAAAATCGACGACGCTGACCGCCTGGCCCCCCGGGGTCGGTTCCAGCGGCCCGGGATACAGGTTCTTGATCTGCTCCGGCGGGAACAGCGTGAATCGACGGCGCCCTACGGCGTTGCAGGCGATATTGTTCATCGCGTCGTAGTGTGCCGAGGCGATGGTGCGGTTGCCGATCCAGATGCGCGGCGGAGCATCGATACCGCTGGCCGCGAAATTCAGATCGTCGGTATCGCGCAGGCCCGGCAGCAAGGCGTCGACCGGCGCCGAGGCCATGTACCAGGTAGGCGGCTGCGGGTCATCGAGATGTGCGCCGATCTCGTCAATGAGTTCGGTAAGCGTACCGCGCATCACCTGGCAGTTGATGGCGGTGAAGTCGTCGTTGTAGAACACGCGCCCGGCGATATCGGGCGCGCCGTAGGAGTATTGGATTGGCCGCTGATTGTAAAAACGGGCCAGGCAGGCCATGACGTCGCTCGTCGAGCGCTGTCCCGCCTGGGTCAGCTGCCAATCACGCACCAGTCCGCGCAGTACAACGGGTTGTCCTGCTTCGAGCAATTCGTCGACGGGAAGCGCGTCGGCGCGAACATCCGATCGCTCGCGGACGCTGGCAACTGGTTCCCTCATGGCAATCAACCCGCGTTGGCGGCGACTGTCTCCTGGCTCAGGCGGCGCTGCTTTTCAGCCATCAGCCGGCGCATGTTGTGCATCGAGGCCAACACCAGGTAGGCGCCCTCGAGATAACCCGAGCGATGCAGTGAATGCAGCGATTCCGCGTCCAGGGCGGCCAGTCGTTCGCGGTCGATGCCGAGCAGGCCAGTGACGTTGGCGCCGTGCTCGTTGTCGAACTTGATATCAAGCGTGAGGGGCTGGATCAGATCAAGGGAATCGAAGGCCGCGTACATGGCCTTGCCGCCTTCCACGCCGTCTCGAATGCCGCGCAGCATGCTGGTGACGTGTTCGAGGTACGGGCTGTTGCCACCCTGGGGAAGAAACACCGCTTCGCCTTCTTCGAAGTTGACGCGCGGGTGGTCCAGATCAACGCTGATCACAGCTTCGCGGCGCAATTCGCCGTCGATGTTCTGCTCCTGAAAACCAATCAGGAAAGGACCCCGTGCAATGTGAGCGGGCAAATAGGTCGCTTTCCACTGTTCACCGTCGAGAAAAAGATTCTCGTTGACGCCGAAACCAAGAAGCACCACCGACTGGTATTCACCGTCCTCGTTCTTGCGGAAGAAGATCGGATATTCGCGCACCAGCTCGGCATATTCAGTGGGGTAGGCCGGCACCATGCCGATGTCATCCCCGTAGGACGCCCCAAAGCGGGTGGCAACGCGCAAACCCTTGTGCGCCACATTGTTGAGCATTTCGTAACGTGCCATTCGGCTCCCCCAAGGAATTGCTTTTGCACACTTATTTTGAATCGTTGTCAGCATTTGATCTTACCGCAGGCGGCACAAAAAAAGGGGCCACTGCAAGCAGTGGCCCCCGTTTTTTACCCTACTGACGCAATCAGAACTTGTAGCGGACACCAAGCCCGTAACGCGGATCCTGGTCGACCACTCGCACGAACTGCTTGCCTGTACGTCCATACCAGCGCACGTCTTCGCCGGTCAGGTTGATGCCTTCGAACTGGAACGACAGGTGATCGTTCAAGTCGTAGTTCACGCTCAGGTCGGTCTGGTGGTACTGAGCGACGTAGGTCGGGTTGGTGGCAGAGGCTGCCGTCAGGAACGAGGCACGCCAGTTGTAGGCCAGTCGTACGGAGAAGTTGTACTTCTCGTACATCAGCACGGCGTTGGCGCTGTCACTGAGGCCGAGCAGCGCGAACTGATCGACGCTCGGGTTGCCACCATTTTTGTAGTGAACGTCGCCGTCGACCTTGGTGTAGTTCGCCAGGATGCCGAAGCCGGTATCGCCGAGGAAGTACTGACCACCAAGCTCCCAACCGTGCAGCATGGCGCTGTGCACGTTGGCCTGCTTGGAGATTTTGTACATGTACAGCGGGTCGTCCGGGTTGGCGGTGACGTCGTGGCTGGATTCCAGATCCAGGTTCTGGGCGTCGGTGCCGTTGAAATCGGCCAGACCGCCGTTCCACTTATTGGTCGACCCCTGAAGGTCGATCAACGAGATCGCGTCGAACAGGGTCGTGTCGTTGATTGCGCATGGCGCCCCTACCTGAGCTGCACACTGTGCGCTTCCCAGGAAAGCCTGGGCCTGCAGAGCACGCGGGCCCGAGGTCGGGTCACGCTGGTCGTACAGGCTTCCGTCCGACACCGTGGTGCCGATGAAGTTGCTGACGCGCTTGTCCCAGAACGTTACCGACACGTAGCTCGACTTGGCGAAGTACCAGCCCAGGCCGAGGTCCAGGTTGTCTGATTCGAGCGGCTTCAGGCCCGGGTTGTTGCTGGCACCGGTAGCCTGCGACGAGGGGTTGACCAGGATGGAGCCGCTCGGGTTGCCTACGGTGGAGCCCGCGTACAGGTTGCTGTACGGCGAACGTGCAAGGGTCTTGCTGTACGAAGCGCGGCCCTGCAGCGCGTCGGTGAAGTCGATGCTGAAGTCGACGTTAGGCAGCAGGTTGCTGTAGCTGCCGCTTCCGGTGATGGGCTGCACAGTTGCGCCGGACGGGTTCTGGAAGTCGTTGTTGGACAACCAGAGAATGCCGCTCGGCAACGCGAGCTGCGTTTTGGAGCTCACGTCGGTCTGCTCGTAGCGCATGCCGAAACGCGTGGTGGTCGGCAGGTCGCCCAACTGGCCTTCCAGCACGAGCTGTGCGTACGCAGCCTTCGTGTTCTCGACCACGGTGTTGTCGGCCGCCAGGGTCTCCCTGACCATGTAGTTGGTGCCCGGGTACTGGCTGACCGCAAACTTGGCCAGGTCGTCGGCGTTGCCGATCCAGGTGCTCTGCGCGATACCGTTGGTGTTGAAGTCATTGAACAGGCCGGCCGTGTTGACCTGGTGAACGAGACTATCTGCCAGGTCCGGATATGCGCCAGCGTCATTCACGCTCCAGTCGCCCATCGCTTGATAGTTCTGGGCCGCCTGGGTGCGATGCAGCTTGGTCTTCATGATGTCGGCACCGAACTGGAACCGACCGTTGTCGAACTCCAGCTCACCGCCGAACTTCGCTTCCTTGACTTCGGTCTTCTGCGATTGCGCGTCGATGCGCACGGGCTGGATGCCGAGATTGTTGACGCCGAACGGCTGGTTGACCAGGCCAGGACCGGTGGAGTCCGTGGTCGGGTACCAGGTGCGGGTGGCAATGGGCAGGCTGTTGTTGAAATGGTATTCCTGCGCCCACGAGCCGCCGCACTGCGGGCCGGTCGCGCAATTGTTGGTGCCCGCGAGGCCTACAGCCGTGGCGCCGCCACCGGTAAGCCCGTCATTGGGTACGCTCTGGCTCTTCGCATCGTGCAGATCAAGCGTCAGCTTGAGGCTGTCGGTGGCCTGCCACTCGGTATTGAAGCCGATATCGTCCAGCTTGTACCTCTGGGCGTTGTGCTGCTGCTCCATGCCGAAGTCTTTGGTCTGCACGACATCGCGAATGTACGTCGGCGTAGCCACAGCGCCGCTGGTGTCGAACGTCACGTCGCTGAAGTGCTGCTGCTGCAGCCACATCGACTGCTCACCGCGGTTGGAGGTGAGATCGTACCGGGAATACAGGTAGTCCAACGTCATGGTCAGGCCGTCGACCGGAGCAAGCTGCAGCACGGCATGAGCGTTCGTGCGCTTGCTCTCGAAGTCGTTGACCGCATAACGAACGTCGTTCGGCATGCCGTAGAGCTGGCCGATAGCCGGTGCGTTGGTGACGTTGGTGACGGCACCCTTGGTGGGGTCGAAATTGAAGCCGTTGGCGAAACCAGTCCAGGGCTGGATGGCCCAGTTGTTCTCGGTCGCTTCCACCGCGCCGCCGTGACGCTTGGCGAAGCTGGCGTCGAGACCGATACCCCAGGTCTTGTCCGGGTTCGCGTAGCTGAAGTTGCCCGAGAATTCCGGCGTGATGCTGGTATCGAACGGCTGCGACTTGTCGAGCGTGGCCTTCGAACCGACCGAACCGATGAGCTTGCCGCCTTCATGGTTGAACGGGCGATCGGTCCGGATGTCGATGGTGGCACCAATACCGCCGCTGGCGACGTCGGCACGACCGGTCTTGTAGACCTCCAGCGAGCTGACACCGTTGGGCGACAGCTGGGCGAAGTTGAACGAACGCGTACCGCCGTTGACGCCGCCGATCGGAACCTGGCCGGCGGCACCGAAGGCGTCCGCGCCAGGAACGGTGCGGCCGTCGATGGTGATGAGGTTGAAGTCCGGGCCGAAGCCACGCACGGTGACCTGCGAGCCTTCGCCGTTGCGGCGGTCGATCGACACGCCGGTGATGCGCTGCAGCGATTCGGCCAGGTTGGTGTCCGGCATCTTGCCGATGTCTTCGGCGCTGACCGCATCGACACCGCCGATGGCGTAACGCTTGATGTTCATCGACTGTTCGAGACTGTTACGCACGCCGCTGACCGTCACGGTCTGCAGCGTGGTCGGATCGTTGTGCGTACCCGCCGTCTGCGCTGCCGGTGCGGCCGGCTGCGTGTCCTGCGCGTAGAGCGGGTTGATGATGACGGCACCACCGACGATGGTGAACATCACCTTCGACCTGAGGTGCTTAAACTTGTTGTGGTTCATTCGTGTGCACTCCCCTTCCAATTAATTGAACTCAATAGCAAACAATGGTGCGTGCGAAGTTTCTTATCCACGTTGTGGGTCCACCCACTTCATGGCCTTCAACCAAGTTCGCGCCACCGAATTCCGGTCCGGCATTCAGGTGACTGCTGGTTGACCAATAGACGTTTCCATCCCCGAAACGCCTGCGGACGCTGGTCCGCCTTTTCTGCCTCCCTCGGACTCCCCGAACAACCTCAGTCGGACGCCTGTGGGCACCCTTTGTCCCGTTGACTCGCCCACCGAACGCATATGTGCGTTGGACGGATGGCGAGTGCAGCTGATGTTAGCGTTAACATCTTTATCACAGCCCACATGCCCTGTCCAGCGCTGTCACGTCAGTGATCAGGACACGCGAAACGCCAGCGCCGATGTTGTCGGAACTGGCGGCAATCGTTGCCTCTCGTGCAACGGGATGTGCGGAATAGCGATGACCCATTTCCGGTGAGTTCCCCGCGAAAGCGCTTCTGTAGCGACGGTGTACATGAGTGTGACAGCGCTGTCAATTTTTCGTAATATGGCCTTCGGGAATCCGCATGGCAGCGTCAAACAGGGGAAGATGCCGGGCTGATATATGCATATGCCAAATGGTTATGCCGGCAGCCTCGGTTGAACCCAGGGGAAGGGGCATTTCATTGATGGATACCAGGGGAGGTTGCCGATGAGGGCGCGCATCGAGGACGTGGCGCGGGAAGCCGGGGTATCCCCGAAGACGGTTTCGCGCGTGCTCAACAATGAGCCGAACGTCCGGAATGAAATGCGCGAGCGCATTCTTGCGGCCGTGGAGATGCTTGGGTATCGCCCCAATCCGTCCGCGCGCAGTCTCGCCAGCAACCGGGCGTTCCTGGTTGCCTTGTTGTACGACAACCCGTCACCCCATTACGTCATGGAAGTTCAGCAGGGGGCGCTGGAGGCTTGTGACGCGCATCAGTACAGCATGATGGTTCGGCCGCTCGTATCGGGCGCACCCGATTTCGTCGAGAGGGTGGACGTGTTGATATCGCAGTTCAGGCCGGACGGCCTGCTGTTGACGCCACCTATCTGCGACCATCCGGCGTTGCTGGATATGCTTCGCACCCGCAATGTCCCCTGGGCGAGCATCTCGCCCAAAAACTACACCGAAGGTGTGGGTGCCACGCTGGACGAGCGTTCGGCGTCCTGCGAAATGGTGCTGCATCTCGCGTCGCTGGGGCATCGGCGGATTGCCCACATCACCGGGCACCCGACGCATGGTGGCAACGTGTGGCGCTTGCGCGGCTATCGTGACGGCCTTGAGCAGGCGCACCTTGCCTACGATCCGGAACTGGTTGTCGAAGGCCGGTTCTCTTTCGATTCGGGCGTGGCGGGAGCGCGTCGCCTGTTTGGGCTGGAACACCGGCCCACGGCGATTTTCGGCGCCAATGACGACACGGCCGCGGGCATCCTCTGGGCGGCGGCCGAACGGGGGCTCAAGGTGCCGAAGGACCTTTCCGTTTGCGGCTTCGATGACATCCCGCTTGCGCGCCAGGTATGGCCCGCGCTGACCACGGTGCGTCAACCCAGTCAGGACATGGGGCGGATCGCTGCGATGCAATTGCTTCGCACCATCAAGAGTGGGAAGCCGGGCCAGATGGTGTCGGTGCCGTATACGTTGCGCCTGCGACAGTCCACGGGGGCGGCGCCCAGACGCGTGCGCCCCTGACGCGAGGGAGGATTCGCCCGGGCGTTTTTTTGGAACGCGTTGCGCCGCCGCGGTTGATTGACAGCGCTGTCACATTCGGCAAATACTCGAACGGATACGAGGTCGTGTGGCAATCACGCCATGGCGCACAGCTGGGGAGAGTCACCATGCAGCTTGTCTTTCGTGATCGACGGGTGTCGATCAAACGGGCTTTCACGACGGCAGGAGCGCTGGTCTGCGCTTTCACCGTGGCCAGCGCCTGCAGCGCGGACGTCAAGCCCACACCGACCGATGGGGTGCACTCGGCCGTAGTGCACCCGGACGCATGGCCCAGGGTGAAGTGGCCGTTCGCGCACGATGCGGCGCTGGAACAGCGCGTGAAAAGCCTGCTGGCCAAAATGTCGGACGAAGACAAGGTAGGCCAGATCATCCAGGCCGACATCGCCAGCGTTACCCCGGACGAGGTGCGCAAGTACCGGCTGGGCTCGATCCTGGCGGGGGGCAACTCCAAGCCCGGCGGCAAGCTGTCCGGCGGCCAGGCCTGGCTGGAATTGTCTGACGCGTTCTATCACGCGTCCGTCGACACCTCCGACGGTGGCCTGGGGATACCCGTGCTGTTCGGCGTGGACGCCGTGCATGGCCACAACGATGTGGTCGGCGCCACGATCTTCCCGCAGAACTCCGCGCTGGGCGCCATGCGCGATCCCGCGCTGGTTGCCGAAATCGCCGCCGCCACCGCCGAGGAGGCGCGTGCGACGGGCATCAACTGGACGTTCGCGCCCACGCTCACCGTGCCGCAGGATGATCGTTGGGGCCGTGCGTTCGAGGGTTATTCGGAAGATCCGGCCGTGGTGGCGAGCTATGCCGCCGCCGTGGTCGAAGGCTTGCAGGGCAAGCCGGGTAGTGCCGACTTCCTCGACAATGCGCATGTTATTGCGTCGGCCAAGCATTTCGTGGGCGACGGCAGCACCAAGGACGGCAAGGACCAGGGCGACGCCGAAGTCAGCGAGGAGAACCTGCGCGACGTGGCCTCCGCCGGCTACCCGCCGGCCATCGCCGCCGGCGTGCAGACCGTCATGGCGTCGTTCTCCAGCTGGAACGGCGAGAAGATGTCCGGCCACAAGGGCCTGCTGACCGATGTGCTGAAGGGACGCATGGATTTTCAGGGCTTCGTCGTTGGCGACTGGAATGGCCACGGCCAGGTGCCCGGCTGCACCAATGAGGATTGCCCGCAGGCGATCAATGCCGGCATGGACATGTTCATGGCGCCGGACAGCTGGCGCGGGCTGTACAAGAACACGCTGGCGGAAGTGAAGTCCGGGGTGATTCCGATGTCGCGGCTGGATGACGCGGTATCCCGCATCCTGCGCGTAAAGATGCGCCTGGGCCTGTTCGACAAGGGTTCGCCGTCGTCGCAGATTTCGAACAACCCGTCCTATGCCCTGGGCAGCCCGGAGCATCGTGCCATCGCACGGCGCGCGGTTCGTGAAACGCTGGTGCTGCTGAAAAACCACAACGGCATCCTGCCGCTGAACCCGAAGCAGCGGATCCTGGTGGCCGGCGATGGCGCGGACAACATTCCCAAGCAGTCCGGTGGCTGGACCTTGACCTGGCAGGGCACCGGCACCACCAACGCCGATTTCCCGAATGGCCAATCCATCTGGGGTGGCATCCACGAGCAGGTTGTGGCCGCCGGTGGTACGGCGCAGTTGTCGGTGGACGGCAAGTACACCCAGAAGCCCGACGTTGCCATCGTGGTCTACGGCGAGAATCCGTACGCCGAATTCCAGGGCGACATCCCCAACCTGTTGTTCTCGCCTGGCGACAGCAGCAACCTGGACATGATCAAGCGCCTGCGCGCGCAAGGGATTCCGGTGGTATCGGTGTTCCTGTCCGGGCGGCCGTTGTGGGTGAACCCCGAAATCAACGCGTCCAACGCGTTCGTGGCGGCATGGTTGCCCGGTTCCGAGGGCGGCGGCGTGGCCGACGTGATCCTGCGCACCGCAGCCGGCGCGATCAACCATGATTTCCACGGCAAGCTGGCGTATTCGTGGCCGCGTACGGCCGTGCAGACGCCGCTCAACGTGGGCCAGAAAAACTACAACCCGCAGTTCGCGTTCGGTTATGGCCTGACCTACAAGGACAAGGACACGCTCGGCACGTTGTCGGAAGTTTCCGGCGTCAAGAACAGTGCTGTTGCACCGGGTCTTTACCTGCAGCGGGGCAAGCCTGTCACCGGGCTGACGCTGCAATTGACGGGGGCCGATGGCGCCACCCTCGACGAGGTTGTCGCACCGGCACGTTCGCGCGACGGCAGCATTCGCCTCACGGCCATCGACTACCAGGCGCAGGAAGACGCCCGCCGTGTCGAGTGGTCCGGCGCTGGCGCCGCTTCGGTGGCACTGCATGCGGCATCGAAGCTGGATCAGGATCGCCAGACCAATGGCGACGTTTTGCTGGTGACCACCATGAAGGTGGATGCGCTGGCTCCGGGCAAGGTCAGCCTTGCCGTCGCTTGCGGTGCCAAGTGTGGCGCCAGCGTACCGCTGGATGCCACGCTGGCGACCTTGCCCAAGGGCGAATGGCTGCGCGTTGGCGTCCCGCTGAAGTGCTTCCGCGAGGCCGGAGCGGACATGACGCGGATCGATGTGCCGTTCCGCCTGCAGAGCGCGGCCAAGGCCACGCTGTCGATTGCCCGGGTGGCATTGGGTACGGACGTGGACAAGCTGGTAGCTTGCCCCACCCATTGAAATATCCGGTCGCGCGTGCGGGGCGCGCGACTTTTTCCGCTCGACCGCAGCGGCAGGTCTGTCTGCCGCCTGCATAACAACAATCCATAGAAGTCGAACGTTTATCGAATACGGGGAATGACATGAACGCTATCGCTGAACCGGTTACTGCGCGTCCAAAAACCACCGTGGTGTTTACCTGCGTGCTCGCCGCGCTGGCCGGGCTGATGTTTGGCCTGGACATCGGCGTGATTTCGGGCGCCACCCAATTCATCCAGAAGGAATTCCTGATCGACGACCACATGATCGAGTGGATCGTCAGCTCGATGATGCTGGGCGCGGCGATCGGCGCGCTGGGTGCGGGCTGGATGTCCTCCACGCTGGGGCGCAAACGGTCGCTGATCCTGGCCGCCGTGATGTTCGTGGCCGGCTCGCTGCTCAGCGGTGGCGCATGGTCGCCGGAGACGCTGATCGCGGCACGCGTGATCCTGGGCCTCGCCATCGGCGTGGCCACCTTCACCGCACCGCTGTATCTGGCCGAAGTGGCGCCGGAGAACATCCGCGGCGCGATGATCTCGCTATACCAGCTGATGATCACCACCGGCATCCTGGTGGCGTTCCTGTCCGACACGGCCTTCAGCTACACCGGCAACTGGCGCTGGATGCTGGGCATCATCGCGATCCCCGGCGTCCTGTTTCTGCTTGGCCTGTTTTTCCTGCCGGAAAGCCCGCGCTGGCTGATGATGCGCGGACGCAAGCAGGCGGCAACCGACGTGCTGCAGAAGCTGCGTGGTGATGCCGAGCATGTCAGCAACGAAGTGGCCGACATCGAAGAACAGCTGAAGACGCCGCAGAAGGGCTGGCACCTGTTCCTCGAAAACCGCAATTTCCGCCGCTCGGTGGGCCTGGGCGTGTTGCTGCAGGTGGTCCAGCAGCTGACCGGTATCAACGTGGTGATGTACTACGCGCCGCGCATTTTCCAGGACATGGGCTATGCCACCGCGGCGCAGATGTGGTTTACCGCCGCGGTGGGCCTGACCAACATGCTGGCTACGTTCATCGCGATCGGCTTCGTGGATCGACTCGGCCGCAAGCCGATCCTGTATGCGGGTTTCAGCGTGATGGCGATTGGCCTGGGTCTGGTCGGCACGATGATGCATCTGGGCATCACCACGCATGGCGAGCAGATCTTCACCGTGGCCATGCTGCTGGTGTTCATCGTGGGCTTCGCGATGTCGGCCGGTCCGCTGATCTGGACGCTGTGCTCGGAAGTGCAGCCGCTGAAGGGCCGCGATTTCGGTATCGGCGCCTCGACCTTCACCAACTGGGTCGCCAACATGATCGTGGGCGCCACGTTCCTGACCTTGCTCAACGGCATCGGCAACGCGGCCACGTTCTGGCTGTATGGCGCGCTGAACGTGGTGTTCATCCTGATCACGTTCTTCCTGATCCCGGAAACCAAGAACGTCACGCTGGAGCAGATCGAGCGCAACCTGATGTCCGGCAAGCCGCTGCGTGACATCGGCCAGTAAGTACACGGCGCATCATTATTGAAACGGCAGAGGCCCCGCATGCGGGGCCTCTTGCTGTCAGCCGTCCGGTCGCGTCAGCTACTCGTCATCAAACCCGGTGTAATCCTCGGGGAAGACCGGCGTACCGTCGTCCTCCAGGCCCAGCATGTCGGTGAGCGCCTTGGCGGCGGCGGCTTCCGCCACATCACTTGCCCGGAAACTGCGGTTTTCGCAGATCGCGTAATAGACAGGAAAGCCGTTCTTGCTCGGCGTCACCGCGAGGTAGGCGGTATAGCGCGAGCCTTCCAGCGTGGCGCCCGAGCGTACCGTGAAGTTGGGGAACTCGCGTTCGGCCATGGTTCCTGTCCCGATGAAAACCCGCAGTGTATAGCGCGCCGCCAGTGCGTCATCATGGAAGGATGATTGGTGATGACTGTTCCGTGCCGCGCATCGTGCTGGATACCAATGTGTGTCTGGACCTGCTGGTGTTCCGCGACCCCGCCTGCATGCCGTTGCACGACGCACTGCAGCGCGGCGCGGTACACGCCATGACCCGGCCGGATTGCCGCGATGAATGGCTGCGCGTGCTGCACTATCCCGGCTTGCCGGTGGATGACACTTCCCGGCCGGCGCTGGTGGCCGCCTTCGACGCCTTGAACCACCTTGCGCCTGCACCGCTGACGGATGCGGTGGCGCTGCCGTTGCCGCGCTGCGCCGATCCCGACGACCAGAAGTTTCTGGAACTGGCCCTGGAAACGGGAGCAAGGTGGCTGCTCAGCAAGGACAAGGAATTGCTGAAGCTGGCCAGCCGCGCCCAGCGCGACTGCCGGTTTGCGATCCTGCAGCCGCAGGCGTGGTCGCTGGTTGAACCGTCGCCTCGTGCGACCGATCGCGTGTCGTAACTGCACCCAAGCCGGAGAGATGTGCCGATGCTCGTTCCCCACACCATCGACTGCCCGTATTGCGGCGAGCCGATCGATATTTTTCTCGATGCCTCGGTTCCCCATCAGCGCTATATCGAGGATTGCCAGGTCTGTTGCCGGCCGATCACGCTGGATGTGAGCGTGGACGAGGAGGGCGTGCCGAGCGTCCACGCCAGCGGCGAAAACGACGCCTGAACGAACGGCAGCGCGCCGTTCAGTACGTCGTGCCGATAACGGCGATGCCGCCGGCGTGCAGCGCGTCGCGCGTGACGTCATCGCTCTGCGGGGTGACCGGGCGGCTGAGATCCCACAGCAGGCTGGCACGGAATCCCAGCGCGACCGCGTCCTGTGCGGTCCACAACACGCACACGTCGCGCGCCAGCCCGCAGACGTGCACTTCGGTGACGCCACGGTCGCGCAGCCAGCCGGCCAGCCCCGTACTGGGGCGTTCGCCTTGCGGGCCGTGGTTTTCGCGAAACCCGCTGTAGGAGTCGACCTCGCGATGACTGCCCTTGCGGATCACCGCATCGACGGCCGACCAGTCGATGCCCGGATGCAGCGCGGCGCCCGGCGTACCCTGCACGCAATGATCCGGCCACAGTGTCTGCGGCTGGCCATGCAGCAGGATCTGGCCGAACGCCTCGGTGCCCGGATGCGAGCTGGCGAAGGAAGCGTGTCCCGAAGGGTGCCAATCCTGGGTGGCCACCACGTGGCGATAGCGGCCATGACGGAGCAGTCGATCGATGCCCGGCACGATGGCGTCGCCCTGGTGGCACGCCAACGCGCCGCCGGGCATGAAGTCCGGCTGCACATCCACCACGATCAGCGCGGTATCGGCAGGCATGAAGGGTTTCGTCGCATGGTTGGACACAATCACGGATTCTAGCTTGAGCCCTGGTTTGGCCGATGGGTGCGTGAACCGGCAGGCATAATGCGGCAGCCAATCACTCAAACGGAGCCGAAATGCAGTATGACCAAACGTGGATGGGCTATGGCATCGTCGGTGGTTTGCAGGCCGGCGCGATTGCCGCCCTGGCTGCCATGCTCCTGTTTGGGTTTTTCCACTGGTTGGGTCGCCGCAACGGATGGAGCTACGGCCCGCAGATCGGCTGGACCTTTCTGTCGGCGGCGGTGCTGACGGTCAGTGGCGATCTGTGGAATCTGTTCTATTTCAATTACGCCCAGCTGCAATCGTTGCAGTTGCTCAAGGCCAAGTTGGCGATGGTGCATGACCCGGACGGCATCGGCCTTCGGGTGCTGTGCGAATTCCTTGGCGTGGGGGTCGGCATAGCCATGGGGTGGCTGTTGTCGCCGCACGGTGGTCTCGGTCATTTTCGCCGCAGCAAATGACGATGCCTGGTGGCTTGGTCGCCATCGCGAGCCGGACTTTCGGCGCACAAAAAAATCCCCGCATGGGGCGGGGAAAGCGGATGCGGGGAGGTTGAAGCATCCACGACAGTTAGTGTCGCCTAAGGAATATCGAACGAGCGTTCAAATACTGTAAAAACGGTGTTTATCCGCGAAGATCCTGAGACTTTGCGCACATTCCAGCCCTCTGCCCGCCGTCTGTCGGCTTTGGTCCCTGGCGGACTTGCCCCGCGCCGCAGCGGAGCATCGGGCGCAAACGCCGATTCCGGGACGTCGCGCATGAAAGCCCGGCAGGGCGGATCTCCGCTTCGCATCCGGCTCCAGTATTCTTGCCGCCATGCCCACCTTCTCCCGCATCGCTACCGACACCGGCTACAGCTTCGGTGATGAACTGGCTGCCAGCATCATCCACGGCGTGGGCATCGTGCTCAGTATCGCGGGGCTGGCCATCCTGGTGGCTTTCGCCTCCTTGCACGGTGATATCCGGGTGGTGGTGGCCAGTGCGGTCTATGGCGCGACGCTGGTGTTGCTGTACACCGCGTCCACGCTTTATCACTCGATCCCGCTCGCCTCCGCCAAACCCACGCTGCGGGCGCTCGACCATATTGCGATCTATCTGCTGATTGCCGGCACGTATACGCCGTTCACCCTGATCGCCATGCCCGATCCCTGGGGCTGGCGCCTGTTTGCCGCGGTGTGGGCGCTGGCGTTGCTGGGCAGCGTGCTGGAGCTGGGCCTGCTCAAGCGCTATCACCGGTGGGCGGTGGTGTTGTATGTGGGCATGGGCTGGATCGGCGTGGTGGCGTTCAAACCGTTGAGCGAGCACCTGCAGCTGGGCGGCACGCTGCTGCTGCTCGGCGGTGGCCTGGCCTACACCTTGGGCGTGCCGTTCTACCTGTGGCGGCGGCTGCCGTATCACCACGCCTTGTGGCACGTCTTCGTGCTGGCCGGCAGCGTGCTGCATTTTCTGGCGGTGGTGCTGTACGTGATTCCGGATGCGGTGGCCTGACCCGGCTCAACCGAACAGCAGGGCCAACCCGAACAACCCCACCATCACGAACGAAATCACCAGCTTGACGAGCGTGCCGAACAGCAGGCCAAGCCAGGTGCCGACACCTACATGCGTGGCCCGCAGCACGCTGTTGCCCGAGGCAAGTTCGCCGATCAGCGCGCCGGCGAAGGGGCCGATCAGCAACCCCGGGATACCGAAAAACATGCCGACGACCGTACCCAGCGCCGCACCCCACAACGCCCGCCGGCTGGCGCCGACGCGTTTGGCGCCCAGCGTGCTGGCGACGAAATCGACCGCGATGCCGGCAACGCCGAGCGCGCCGATGACCACCAGCCACCACACGCCAAGATGTCGGTAGCCGTCGACCGCCGCGGCCAGCCAGATGCCGCCGAACACCATCGGAATACCCGGCAGCACGGGCAGGATCGAGCCGAGCAGTCCACCGACGATCAATGCGGCGGCCAGAACGTACAACGCCAGTTCCATCGAAGCTCCCCCTGCCGGATTCATGCGGCGCGATAGTCCGCAACCTTCATCAACGATGCGCCATCATGGGCCGATGCGCGTGTCGACGAGGTCAGCTTGAACATTCCCGAGGCCACTGTACTCAAAGCCGATGAACTGGGTCGTATCGAGATGGCGGTGCACGAGGGTGTGTCGGTGATACGGCGCGACATTCGGGCCGCCCGCTGGTGGGCGCGACCGCTGGCGCGTCGCGCGGCAGCGCGGGAGGCACGGGCGCTGGTGCGGCTTGCCGACGTGGCCGGTGTACCGCGATTGCTCGGCTGGGACGGTGCGGTGTTGTTGCGCAGCTACATTCCCGGCGCGCCGATGCAGCAGGCACGGCCGACCGATCGCGACTATTACCGCCAGGGGTTGTTGTTGCTGTCGCAATTGCACCGTCGTGGCGTGGTGCACAACGATCTGGCAAAGGAGCCCAACTGGCTGGTGAGCGAGGACGGCAGCCCCGCGCTGGTGGATTTCCAGATTGCCTGGACGCGCGGTCGCCGCGGCGCGCTTTATCGAATCCTGGCGCGGGAAGACCTGCGCCACCTGCTCAAACACAAGCGTACGTATTGCCCGCAGGCGTTGAGCACTCGCCAGCGCGCGATCCTGAACACCCCCGCGCCGCATTCGCGTTTGTGGCGCGCCACGGGAAAGCGCCTGTACAAGCTGATTGCGCGCCGTCTTTTCGGCTACTGGGACAACGAAGGGAAAGGTCGCGTGCGCGAGTGACCCGTTTGCATGCGTCTCCCGCTTGCCGACAGGCGGTTTATTTCTCGACGAACGCGCGCTCGATCACGTAATCACCCGGCTCCCGCGTGCGCGGCGAGGGCTGGAAGCCGCGACCATCCAGCAGGGTGGCTAGATCCTCCAGCATCGCCGGGCTGCCGCAGAGCATCACGCGGTCGGTCTCCGGGTTGAGCGGGGGCAGGCCGGTGACGCGGCTCATCACACCGTCGGCGATCGCATCGGTAATTCGGCCGCGGTTGGTGAAAGCTTCGCGGGTCACTGTGGGGTAATAAATCAGCTTCTCGCGGATGAGTTCGCCCAGATATTCGTGCTGCGGCAGTTCGCGCTCGAGGTAGTCGGCATAGGCGAGGTCGCTCACCGTGCGCACGCCGTGCGCCAGCACGATCCGGTCGAAGCGCTCGTAGGTTTCGGGGTCGCGAACCAGGCTGAGGAACGGCGCCAGGCCGGTGCCCGTGCCCAGCAGATAAAGATGCTTGCCTGGCTTGAGATCGTTGAGCACCAGCGTACCGGTGGGTTTGCGGCTGACGATCACCGGGTCGCCCGGCTGCAGGTGTTGCAGGCGCGAGGTGAGCGGCCCATTCGGCACCTTGATGCTGAAGAACTCCAGGTGCTCTTCGTAGCTGGCGCTGGCGATCGAATACGCGCGCAGCAGCGGACGGCCATCCACCTCCAGCCCCATCATCACGAAATGGCCGCTGTCGAAGCGGAAGCCCGGGTCGCGCGTGGTGCGGAAGCTGAAAAGCGTGTCGTTCCAGTGGTGCACGTCAATCACGTGCTCGGTCGCCATTGCCACCATGATCTTTACCGTCGGTCGATGAACAGGAGTGCCATACGGTGGCGTCCGGCCCGGGCCGGATGACAAACTCGCGTGGGGAGGGCGGGCATGGCCGCGGTGCCTGACGAGTGCTGCGCAGCCGCGCAACCGTGACGGCGCATTATGCCACGCCGGGGGCCGCCACCACGATTTCATCACGCCGCCGGGGTGCGGCGAATTGGCCGTGGTCGCCAGGAAATGTCGCGGTCGCCGACGGCGCATTCAGGGCAGGTGAACAGGGAAAGTTCGAAAGTGAGACTCAGTAGACAGCGCGCTATCATGTTGCGTTGACCCGCAATGCTCGCGGTGTTGCTGGTGGGCGTGGCGTCTTTTCCGATGGACATCAGAACGGGAAGTTATGCATGCGGAATCTTGAAGAAGCCAGGATCGCCATTGTCGGGCTCGGTTACGTTGGTTTGCCGTTGGCCGTCGAGTTTGGCAAGCACTACAAGACGATGGGTTTCGATATCAATGCGGCGCGGGTGGATGCGCTGCGCGCCGGCCGCGATGCCACGCTGGAGGTCGATGCCGAGGAGCTGGCTGCAGCGACGCATTTGCGCTTCAGCTCGCAGATGGACGATCTGCGCGACTGCAACGTCTATATCGTCACCGTGCCCACGCCGATCGACTCGGCCAAACGGCCCGACCTCACGCCGCTGATCAAGGCCAGCGAAACGCTGGGCAAGGTACTGAAGCGTGGCGATGTCGTGGTGTACGAATCCACCGTGTATCCGGGCTGCACCGAGGAAGTGTGCGTGCCGATCCTGGCCAAGGGCTCCGGCCTGGTCTTCAACCAGGATTTCTTCGCCGGCTACAGCCCGGAGCGGATCAATCCCGGCGACAAGCTGCACCGGGTGACCAGCATCCTCAAGGTAACGTCCGGCTCGACGCCGGAGGTGGCCGACTTCGTCGATCACCTGTATGGCTCGATCATCACCGCCGGCACGCACAAGGCCAGCTGCATCAAGGTGGCCGAGGCGGCCAAGGTGATCGAAAACACCCAGCGCGATCTCAACATCGCACTGGTGAACGACCTGGCGATCCTGTTCAACAAGCTGGGCATCGACACGCTGGAAGTACTGCAGGCGGCCGGTACCAAGTGGAATTTCCTGCCGTTCCGGCCGGGTCTGGTCGGCGGGCACTGCATCAGCGTGGATCCGTACTACCTCACCCACAAGGCGCAGGAAGTGGGCCATCACCCCGACGTGATCCTGGCCGGGCGCCGCACCAACGACAGCATGGGCCCGTACATCGCCAACGAGGTGATGCGGCTGATGGTGTGCAAGGGGATCAACCCGGTCGGTGCGCGCGTCCTGCTGCTTGGGCTGGCGTTCAAGGAAAATTGCCCGGACCTGCGCAACACCCGCGTGGTCGACATCGTGCACGCGTTGCGCGGCTACAACGCCAACGTGGATGTGTACGACCCCTGGGTCAGCGCCGATGAGGCGCAGCATGAATACGGCATTCGGCCAGTGTCCGAGCCACAGCAAGGCACCTACGATGCCGTTGTCGTGGCGGTGGGCCACAAGCAGTTTGTGGCGCTGGGTGAAACAGGCATCCGTGCATTCGGCAAGCCCGACATGGTGCTTTACGACGTCAAATACGTACTGCCACGCGAAGCCGTGGATGGGAGACTGTGATGACCACGATCGAAGCCGGGCTGCCGGCAACACTGCAGGCACGGGTGCGCGCCGAGACCGCTCCGTGGCTGGTTACCGGTGCCGCCGGGTTCATCGGTTCCAACCTGGTCGAGACGCTGTTGCGGCTGGGCCAGCGCGTGGTCGGGCTGGACAACTTCGCCACCGGCCATCAACGCAATCTGGATGAGGTGCAGCAGCTGGTCGGCGCCGAGGCGTGGTCGCGGTTCCGCTTCATCAAGGGCGACATCCGCCGCCCCGAGGATTGCCAGGCCGCCTGCGCCGGCGTGCGCCATGTGTTGCATCAGGCGGCGTTGGGTTCGGTGCCGCGCTCGATCGAAGATCCGGTGGACACCCACTCGGCCAATGTCACCGGTTTCCTCAACATGCTGGTGGCCGCGCGCGACGCGGGCGTGGCCAGTTTCACCTACGCGGCGTCCAGCTCCACTTATGGTGACGAGCCGACGATGCCCAAGGTGGAAGACCGCATCGGCCGTCCGCTGTCGCCGTATGCCGCCACCAAACTGTTCAACGAGCTCTACGCCGAAGTCTTCGCCCGCTGCTACGACTTCAAGGCCGTGGGGCTGCGCTACTTCAACGTGTTCGGTCGCCGCCAGGACCCCGATGGCGCGTACGCGGCGGTGATCCCGCAGTGGCTGGCGGCGATGATCCGCGGCGACGACGTGTTCATCAACGGCGATGGCGAAACCAGTCGCGACTTCTGCTACGTCGCCAACGCGGTGCAGGCCAACCTGCTGGCGGCGCTGGTGGTCGACCCCGATTGCGAGCCGGTGTTCAACGTTGCCGTGGGCCAGCGCGCCACCCTCAACGAGCTTTTCGAAAGCCTGGCGAGCCAGTTGGGCGGAGAAGGCGTGAGTTACGACAGGAAGCCTGTCTATCGTGATTTCCGTGTTGGTGATGTACGCCATTCGCTGGCTGATATCGGTCGTGCCAGCGCGCATCTGGGTTACACGCCTACACACACCTTGCAACAAGGCTTGGGCGAGGCCATGCGCTGGTACGTAAATTTCATCAGGCAACAGACAGCCAATCAGGTCTGAACGCATGCTGCGCCGGTCTGGTCAGGCTGGGCGAATGCCTGCCCGGTGTTAGTGACGAGCGGCCTGCGTGACCTGCAGCTTCGTTGGTCGCACGGGTATCTGGCCACGTGCCGCTGGAGGGGACACACGACTTTTGGCGTCCGCCCCGATAGCATCCTTATCCGCATGCTGGCGACTTGGCGAGGCGACAGCGGCACTGTTTTCGGGGAACATACACGCATGTTTGCCGTTTCCCCACGCCCCCTGCCACTGTCGCTAGCTGCTGCCGACTGGCGCGTCTGCATCGCCCCGATGATGGACTGGACCGACCGCCATTGCCGCTATTTCCACCGCCTGCTGTCGCCGCGGGCGCGCTTGTATACCGAGATGGTGACCAGTGCGGCGCTGGTGCGTGGCGGGCAGCTGCGGTTGCTGGAGCACAGCCAGCAGGAGCATCCGTTGGCGTTGCAGCTGGGCGGCAGCGATCCGCGCGAGCTGGCGCTGGCGGCGCGGCTGGGCGCCGATGCGGGTTACGACGAGATCAACCTCAATGTCGGCTGTCCGTCGGATCGGGTGCAATCGGGGCGCTTCGGCGCCTGCCTGATGCGCGAGCCCGCGCTGGTGGGCGATTGCGTGCGGGCGATGCAGCAGGAGGTGGACATCCCGGTCACCGTGAAATGCCGTATCGGCGTGGACGACCAGGACGACTACGCCGATCTGCAGCATTTCACCGAAACCATGCTGGAGGTGGGCGTGGGCGTGCTGGCGGTGCATGCGCGCAAGGCCTGGCTGCAAGGGCTGTCGCCGAAGGAGAACCGCGACGTCCCGCCGCTGGATTACGAACGGGTCTACCGGCTGAAGCGCGAGTTTCCCCAGCTGATCGTGATCATCAATGGCGGCATCGTCACGCTGGAGCAGGTGCAGGCGCATCTGCGCCAGGTGGATGGCGTGATGCTCGGTCGGGCGGCGTACCACGATCCTTACCTGCTGGCGCAGATCGAGGCGGCGCTTTACGGTCAGCCGCTTCCTTCGCGCAGCGACATCCTCGGGCACATGCGGCCTTATATCGAGGCGGAGCTGGCGCGCGGGACTGCGCTGAAGCACGTCAGCCGGCACCTGCTGGGGCTTTATCAGGGCGAGCCGGGTGCGCGCGGGTTTCGCCGTGTCATCAGCGAGAACGCGCACCTGCCGGAGGCGGGCTGGAACGTGCTGGAACAGGCGGCGTTGCAGGTCAATTGATGGGTGGCGTCGACGCGCCCGGCCGGGCGCTATTCAGGCCTTGTTACCTAGGCTGCACAATTGGGCAGGTAACGTGCGGGCGGTTGAGAATGAACATGGGCAGGAGCGTGGCGCTGACGGCGCTGCTGATGTGGGCCTTCGCGGCCATGGCCGAACCACCGGCGACGCCGGCGGTGACGCTGGATCAGGCGGTGAGGCAGGTGCAGAGCGATACCGGCGGCAAGGTATTGTCGGCCGAGCCGCATCGCCTCGGTCGGCGCCTGGAGTACCGCATCAAGGTGCTCACGCCGGAAGGACATGTGCGGGTGGTCGCGGTATCGTCGGAAACGGGAAAGACACCGGGCTCGACCCGGTCAACCAGAAGTTCGTCCGGCAAGGCCGGAGGCAGCAAGGAGAAACACTGATGCGCATCCTGTTGGTGGAGGACGAGGCGCCATTGCGCGAGACGCTGGCGGCCCGCCTGAAGCGGGACGGTTTTGCGGTTGACGCGGCGCAGGACGGCGAAGAGGGCATCTACCTGGGGCGGGAGGTGCCGTTCGACCTGGCGATCATCGACCTGGGCCTGCCCAAGATGTCGGGCATGGAGCTGGTCAAGGCGTTGCGCGAGCACGGCCAGCGTTATCCCATCCTGATCCTCACCGCGCGGGGCAGCTGGCAGGACAAGGTCGAGGGGCTGAAGCACGGCGCCGACGATTACCTGGTCAAGCCGTTCCACGTCGAGGAACTGCTGGCGCGCATCAATGCGCTGGTGCGTCGCGCCAGCGGCTGGTCCAAGCCGGTACTGGCCTGCGGCGTGATCAAGCTCGACACCACGGCCCAGACGGTGTCGGTGGAAAGCAAGCTGGTGGATTTGACCAGCTACGAATACAAGGTGCTGGAATACCTGATGCTGCATGCGGGCGAGCTGGTGTCCAAGGCCGACCTCACCGAGCACATCTACCAGCAGGATTTCGACCGCGACTCGAACGTGCTGGAAGTGTTCATCGGCCGCCTGCGCCGCAAGCTGGACCCGGAAGGCACCCTCAAACCCATCGAGACGGTACGTGGACGCGGATATCGCTTTGCCATCCCGCGCACCGACGGCGACGACGAATAACCCGGTACCGCCGCGCCGCCCGCTGTCGCTGGCGGCGCGCGCGGCGATCGCCACCGGCTTTGCGCTGGCGGCGTTCCTGGGCATCGTCGGGCTGACCCTGTCGCAGGCCCAATACCGGGCCGCGCGCAGCAGCCTGCAGGATCGGCTGCAGAATTTCGTGATCGCCTACCTGGCCGGCACCGAGGTGACCCGGTATGGCAAGGTGTTGCTGCCCGATTCCCCGCCCGACCCCAATTTCATGCGGCCCGGCTCCGGCCTGTACGCGATGGCGCTGGGCGAGCGTGGCTACCACTGGGAGTCCTCGTCGGCGATCGGCCGTGATTTCCATTTCCTGAAGCCGCTGCAGCCGGGCGAAAGCCAGTTCGTGGGCCCCGTCGATACCCGCATGGGCCGGCTCTATTACTACGCTTACGGCGTGGCCTTCGACAGCTCGGACAACCGCTCGGTCAAGCTCACCTTCATGGTGGCGCAGACGGAGGATCAGTTCGAAGGCGAGAACGCGGTGTACCGGCGCACCCTGGTGATGTGGCTGGCGATCCTGGGCGTGATGCTGATCGTGCTGCAGATGCTGTTGCTGCGCTGGAGCCTCACCCCGCTGCGCAAGGTGGCCAACGACATGAGCCGGGTCGAGCGCGGCGACAGCGAGCACCTGGACAGCCAGTATCCTCTGGAGTTGACTGGCCTCACACACCGCATCAACGCCTTCATCGACAACGAGCGCGAGCAGCGCACGCGCTATCGGCACACCCTGGCCGACCTGGCGCACAGCCTGAAGACGCCGCTGGCAGTGATCCGTTCGCAACTGGAAACCACCGGCGAGGAAGAAGAGCGGCGCAGCGCCGTGCTCGACCAGGTGCGCCGGATGGACGAGCTGGTGGCCTACCAGTTGTCCCGCGCGGCCACCTCAGGACGGCAGACGTTCGCCAGCGCGGTGCCGATCGCCGGCCACGCCGAGGATCTGGTGCAAAGCCTGGAAAAGGTCTACGCCGCCAAGAACGTCTTGTGCGAATTCGATATCGACGAAGGCGCCGTGTTCTACGGCGAGCAGGGCGACCTGCTGGAGTTGCTCGGCAACCTGCTGGAGAACGCCTTCAAGTGGGCCAACCACCATGTGTTGCTGGTGGTGAAATCAGAGCCGCAGCCCGGTCGCCTGCGGCCGAACCTGGTGCTGAGCGTGGAAGATGACGGCCCCGGCATCGAGGAAGACAAGATCGACAAGGTCTTGCAGCGTGGCGTGCGCGGCGACGAGAGAGTGCAGGGCCATGGCATCGGGCTGTCCATCGTGCAGGACATCGTGCGGGCTTATCGCGGCGAGTTGGGCGTGGACCGCTCGCCGGAATTCGGCGGTGCCCGCTTCTGCGTGAAGTTGACCCACGCCTGAGCGCGGCGGCTTTCGGTTACTGGATCGAGCCCGGCAGCAGCGACTGCCAACCCAGGTGCGAACGACGGCCGGAAGTGGATGGCGTGGCCGATCCCCCGCCGGAACGGTTGCTGTGCGTATCCGGCCGATTGGTGTCGTTTCCGGCCGCTTCGTCCGGCGTCGGGCATTCGCGTGCGGGGCAGGCGCCATCGGCGTCCGCCACGATGCGCGCCCCACGGTCAGGCGACATGCGCGCGCTGGTGGTGGGGTCGGCCTGATTGGCGTGCACGGTCAGCGTGGCGGCTACGCCCGCCAAGCCCACCACACAGCCAATGAACCAATGTTTTACATTCATGGCGACTCAAATCCTTGATCCGCATGCGAAGGTCCGGGATCGTGTCAGAAATGTTCGGACAGTGCCAGTGCCTTGAATAACTTGGTTTTAACAACTGGATCTGCCGCTCCCTGAACTGTCCCGTTACTATTTGCGCAATGTGCATTTCTCTCTCCGTTTCACTACGGTCCCGCCGTTCCCGCGCCGCCACGAGCGGCGGTTTCTGATGGCGATCGAGGCGTTGCTGCCGCTGTTGGCCAGCGGGGAGACGGTGTCTGGCGTGGAATTGGCGGCGCGGGCCGGATTGACCCGTGCGGCCATCTGGAAGCAGATCGAAACCCTGCGTGCGCTCGGCTTGCCGGTGGAATCGGGCGGCGCCGGTTACAAGGTGCCGTGGCCGCTGCAGGTGCTGGATGCCGCGCGCATTCGTGCCTCGCTGAGCGCCGATCATGTTGCCGCCCTGGGCGGGCTTGAGGTGCACTGGCAACTCGATTCCACCTCCAGCGAATTGCAGCGGCACATCGCTGCCGCCGCGGACCTCAGCATGGTGTTTGCCGAAACCCAGAGCGCAGGGCGCGGACGCCGCGGGCGTACCTGGCTGTCGCCGCCCGGGCTCAACATCCATCTGTCCTGCCTGAAGCGTTTCGATGCCGGTTTCGCCGCCTTGTCCGGCCTTTCCCTCGCCATCGGCGTGATGGTGCTGCGCGCGCTGGAGCAACTGGGCATCGCGGGGGCCGGGCTGAAATGGCCCAACGACGTGCTCGCCACGAAAGGCAAGCTCGCCGGTGTGTTGGTGGAACTGAGCGGGGAATACCAGGGGCCGTGTGCGGCGGTGATCGGCGTAGGTCTCAACGTGCGTCTGACGCCGCAATTGCGCGAGCAGGCGGGACAGCCGGTATGCGATCTCGCTGCACTGGCTGATGGAACACCGCCGGATCGCAACCGCGTGGCCGCCGCGCTGGTCGGGGCATTGATCGACGGTCTGCAAGCGTTCGAGCGCGATGGTTTTGACGCCTTCGCCGCGGATTACGCGCGTTACGACCTGCTGCGTGGACAGCCGGTCACTGTCAGCGGTGGCCAAGGGGAATTCGAAGGTATCGGTGACGGCGTGGACAGCCGCGGCGCCCTGCTGGTGCGCCTGCCGGATGGCGAAAGGCGCAAGGTCGACAGCGCCGACGTCTCGGTGCGCCGCGCATGAAACTGCTGCTGGATATGGGCAACACCCGCCTGAAATGGGCGCTGACGTCGGACCGCTGGCTGGCGCACGGCGCCGTGGGTTGGAACGAGGACCTCGACGCGGCGCTGACCGAAGGACTGACGTCGTGGCCGCGCCCCGACATCGTGCTGGCCGCTTCGGTCGTGGATTCCACTCGTGAAGCCCTGATTGCCGCGATCGTCATGCGATTGTGCGCCCAGCCGATCCACTGGCGACGTTCGCCCGCGGCGGCCTGCGGCGTGCGCAATGCGTACGCCGAGCCGCAGCGGCTCGGCGTGGACCGGTTCCTGACGATGGTCGCGGCGCACGCGCATGGTGGCGGGCCCCACGTGTTGGCCGGCGTAGGTACGGCGTTGACCCTGGATGCGCTGGCAACCGACGGTCGCCACTTGGGCGGCTTGATCGCACCCGGACCGATGCTGATGCAGCAGACCCTGCTCAGCGCCACCGCACAGGTGCGGATGGACGCGGCGGGCCGGGTCCAGGAGCGGGCGGACAACACCACCGACGCGGTGGTGTCCGGCTGCTGGCTGGCGGCCGTGGCGCTGATCGAACGTTTTGTCGGACAGTCGGCCGATGACCTTGGTGCCCGCCCCACGCTGTGCCTCAGCGGCGGCGACGCGGAGCAACTGGTGCCGCTGCTGTCCATGCCGGCGCAGGTCACCCACAATGCGGTGTTGCGCGGCCTGGCGTTGTGGGCCGATGCGGACGAGTAGCATCCGGTGAAGGCGTTAGGCACGGGTATGGGGGTTCGATGTTTCTGCGTTTGATGTTCGTCTTGCTGATCGCCCTCAACATTGCCGTGGGCGCGTGGCTGCTGCTGGGCCAGCCTTATTCGCGCACCGGCATGGCTACCGACCCAGGCGTGCCCGAACTGCGCCTGCTGTCCGAATTGCCTGAGCCGGCCGCACCCGCGACCGTGCCTGATCCGGCTCCCACCGCACCTCCCGCTTCCGCGCCCCAACCGGTGGTCGCGGCGAAGATCGAAGGCCCGGCGCCCGCGCCATCGTGCGTGGCGCTGGGCCCGTTCACCACGCCGGAGGATGTGCGGCGGGCGCGGGAAGCCCTCTCGGGCCAGGCCCGGCGCATGCGCTCGCGGCAGGAGCAGGTCAATCAATCGCATGGCTGGTGGGTTTATCTGCCCGCCATGGCCACCCGCGCCCAGGCGCTGGCGCGGGCACGCGAACTGGCCGAGCACCACATCGACGACTATTTCGTGGTCAGTTCCGGTGAACAGCCCAACACCATCTCGCTGGGCTTGTTCAAGGATCAGGGGAATGCGCGCAAGCGCCGCGCCGAGGTGATCGCCGCCGGTTTCCCGGCCCAGGTGACCGAGCGCAGCGAAACCGTGGCCGAATACTGGCTCGACCTGGTGCTGCCCGGTGATGCCGGCACCCGCTGGCGCAGCCGCGTGCCGCGCGGCATCGATTCCCGCCGCATCCCCTGTTTCTGAAGCGAGCCGCTCGCACATGGCCGGGAATAGCCCCGCCTGCTAGAATCCGCCGCCAGTGCGCCGGCATAGCTCAGTTGGTAGAGCAACTGATTTGTAATCAGTAGGTCCCGGGTTCGACTCCTGGTGCCGGCACCACACTCCCACACCGCTCACGTTTTGCCTATCGCGGCAACGGGTCTGTCACCAAATCGTGCAGGTCGAGCCGCTAGACTGGTTCTTGATTCGTTATCAAGAGATCGCTGGCATGAGCAGCAAAAACCTCTCCCTGATTGGTGTGCCGACCGACATCGGCGCTGGGCATCGCGGTGCGTCAATGGGCCCGGAGGCGTTGCGGGTGGCGCAGATTGCGGAGAAGTTGACGAAGCTGGGGTTGCAGGTGGTCGATCGCGGCAATCTGCAAGGGCCGTTCAATCCGTGGCTGCCGCCGGTGGATGGGTATCGTCACCTGGCCGAAGTGGTGGCGTGGAATACGGCCGTCCATACGGCTATTTATGAGGAGCTTGCCAACGGCAAGCTGCCGATCATGCTGGGCGGCGATCATTGCCTGGGCATCGGCTCGATCAGCGCCGTGGCGCGTCATTGCCGCGAGCAGGGCAAGTCGCTGCGCGTGCTGTGGCTGGATGCGCACACCGATTTCAATACCGCCCAGGCCACGCCCTCAGGCAATGTCCATGGCATGCCGGTGGCGTGCCTGTGCGGCTACGGGCCGGACGTGCTGACGGGCATCGGCGGCACCACTCCCGCGGTGACGCCCGCCGTGTTTCGCCAGGTTGGCATCCGCTCGGTCGACGAGGGCGAGAAGAAGCTGGTGCGCGAGGCGTGCGTGGCGATCCATGACATGCGCCAGATCGACGAGATCGGCATGCGCCGGGTGATGGAGCAGGCGCTCGATGGCATGGATGAAAACACCCACCTGCACGTAAGCTTCGACGTCGACTTTCTCGATCCCAGCATCGCGCCCGGCGTGGGCACCACCGTGCGCGGCGGGCCCAATTACCGCGAAGCGCAGTTGTGCATGGAGATGATCGCCGACACCGGCGCTCTGGCGTCACTGGACATCGTCGAGTTGAACCCCGCCTACGACAAGCGCAACCAGACGGCAAAAGTGGCGGTGGATCTGGTGGAATCGATGTTCGGCAAGTCCACCCTGCTGCGCGGTTGAGGGTATGTCGTAAACTGGCGTTTTCCCCGCGCGGCACGGCATGAACACACGAGTCCTCACCGGCATCACCACCACCGGCACTCCGCACCTGGGCAACTACGTGGGTGCGATCCGCCCGGCCATCGCGGCCAGCCGCGAGCCGGGCGTGGACGCGTTTTTCTTCATGGCCGATTACCACGCGCTGATCAAGAGCGGCGATGCGGCGCGGATCGAACGCTCGCGGCTGGAGATCGCCGCCACCTGGCTGGCGGCGGGGCTGGACCCGGAAAAAGCCACGTTCTACCGGCAGTCGGACATCCCCGAGATTCCCGAGCTGACCTGGTTCCTCACCTGCATCACCAGCAAGGGCATGCTCAACCGCGCGCACGCGTACAAGGCGGCGGTGGATCGCAATGCGGAAACCGGCGAGGACGCCGATGCGGGCATCACCGCCGGGCTGTACATGTACCCGGTGCTGATGGCGGCCGACATCCTGGCGTTCGACGCCAACCAGGTGCCGGTGGGGCGCGACCAGATCCAGCACATCGAGATGGCGCGCGACATCGCACAGCGCTTCAACCATCTCCACGGCGGCGAGTTCTTCGTGCTGCCGCAGGTACAGATCGACGAGCAGGTGGCCACCTTGCCCGGCCTCGACGGCCGCAAGATGTCCAAGAGCTACGACAACACCATTCCGCTGTTCGCCGGTGGTAAGAAGGCTTTGCGCGACACCATCATGCGCATCGTCACTGACTCGCGCGCGCCGGGCGAGCCGAAGGATGCGGACGGCAGCGCGTTGTTCACCCTGTTTCGCGCGTTCGCCAATGAGTCCGAAACGGTCGCTTATCGCCAGGCGCTGGAAGCAGGGCTGGGCTGGGGCGAGGCCAAGCAGGTGTTGTACGAACGGATCGAAACCGACGTGGCGCCGATGCGTGAGCGCTACGAGGCGCTGATGGCCGATCCGGCCGGCATCGAAACGATCCTGTTGCGTGGTGCCGCCAAGGCGCGCGCCATCGCCACCCCCAAGCTGGCGGCGTTGCGCGAAGCGTTGGGCTTGCGTTCCAGCGCCGCGTCCGGTGCGTCGAGCACGACGAAGAAAGTTGCCGGGGCGGGCAAGCTGCCGCGCTTCGCCAGTTTCCGCGATGCCGATGGCAAGTTCCGCTTTCGCCTGCTGTCCGCTGATGGCGAGCAGTTGCTGCTGTCGATGGCGTTCGCCGATCCGAAGGCAGCTGGCACCTTGCAGAAGCGCATCGGTAGCCTTGGCGCCACCGGGGCCGTGCTGCAGATGAAGGAGCAGGGCATGACGCTGGACGTGGATGGCGAGGCGGTGGCCGAAACCCCCGATTACGCCGACGCATCCGCCCGCGATGAAGCGCTGCTGCGCTTGCGCGAGGCGCTCGGCCAACTGGCCACCAAGGCATGACATACCGCATGGTGCGGTGGAGTATCTGATCGATGCGTTATCTGGCCCTGATGCTGCTTGCGCCCCCCTTGCTGATCCTGTGCTGGGGTTACTGGGCATATCCGAAAAGCCTGCCGCGATCGGCGGGCCGGCGCACGTTCGACGTGGCGGCCTTGCTGCTGGCACTGGTTACTGCGGTGCAGTGTGCGTTGCTCGGTTTCGATCACGCGGCGTTGCCGTCGGTGGACGGGTTCGGCCGCGCCAGCGGTGCCATCTGGCAACAGGTGCTGCCCGCGCTGTATGGCTACGGCGCGTTCGCCGCGGTGTTGGCGGTGGCGATGGTCTGGCGTCATCTGTGTTGGGGGCGTCGCCGCTGATCCTGCCGTGACAGTCATCGTGCATCGCGCATGACTTGTGGCCGTCGAGACGCTCAAACGCTTTGGGCATGCTGTGCATCTACCGGTGAGCACGTCCCCGCTGCGCCATCGTCCTTCGCGTAATCCAGCGCCTTCTTCCGGAATCCCCGACATGCGTCTTGCATGCCTGTTCGCCATGGCCATTTCCGCCGTATCCGCGCCTGTTCTGGCGGTGGATGTCGACGGCCGCATCGATGCAACCGAATGGGAGGGCGCGCAGCACATCACTGATTTCCGCAAGGTGCAGCCGCTGACCGGTGAACCCGCCGCGTTGCGTACCGAAGCGTGGCTGCTGGCCACGCCCGAAGGGCTGGCGGTGGCGTTTCGTTGCGACCAGCCGCCCGGCGTGCCGCGCACCCCGCAGCGCGTGCAGCGCGATTTCGAGGATCAGGTCGACCGGGTCAACCTGATGGTGGATTTCGACGGCACCGGCCGTACCGGCTACAACTTCGTGGTCAGCTCCACCGGCGGCATCAACGATGCCGTCATCACCAACGAGAGCGACTTCAACAAGGACTGGGACAGCAACTGGCAACACGCCGTCAGCGAGGATGCCGCCGGCTGGACGGTGGAGATGCTGATTCCGTGGTACATCGCGCCGATGCATGCCAGCCGCGACGGCAAGCGCACGCTGGGCATCTATCTCGACCGCGTCACCGGCTCCAGCGGCGAGCGCGACGCGTGGCCCACGGCCAGCTTCAAGCGGCCGCGGTTCCTGTCGGAGTTCCAGCGCGTGGAGGTGCCGGCGTACAGCCAGTCGCTGCTGGCAGTGACGCCGTATGTGTCCGGCCTGTACGACAACGTGCGCGGTCGCAGCCACTTCCAGGAAGGCGCCGACATCCTGTGGAAGCCTAGCGGGCAGTTCCAGCTCACCGCCGCGTTGAACCCGGATTTCGGCCAGGTGGAAAGCGACGACCTGGTGGTGAATTTCGGCGCCACCGAAACCTATGTCAGGGACAAGCGGCCGTTTTTCACCGAGAACCAGGGCATTTTCGATTTCAGCCTGCTGGACGACAACAGCCAGCTGATCTACACCCGCCGCGTCGGCGCGCTGGCCGACGATGGCCACGGCGCGGCCGACATCAACGCGGCGGTCAAGCTCAACGGCAGCGTGGGCGGCACCAGTTACGGCGTGATCGCGGCGGACGAGGACGGTGAGGCCGGCCGTTTCTTCGGCGCCGCCCGCGTCACCCATGATTTCGGCACGCAAAGCCTGGGCGCGATGCTGACCAGCGTCGACCGCCCCTGGCTGGACCGGCACGCCACCGTGGTCGGCGTCGACCACCACTGGCAACCCACGGCGCGGCTCACCGTGGCCACCAACGCGGTGGCCAGCGACATCCTGCAGCACGGCACCCACACCCGCGGCAGCGGCGGCACCGTGCTTGCCGACTACGAGATGGGCGACGGTTGGCGCCAGCAGTGGCTGGGCATGCATTTCGGCGATCAGCTGCAGGTCAACGACTTCGGCTACCTGGAGCGCAACAATTTCAACTACGGCCACTGGGAAGTGCGCAAACGCAATACCAGCCTGTCGCCCGATTCGGCCTACAGCTCGCACGACTGGCACTTCCGTATCGACGGACTGGACAACGACCACGGCCTGCGCCTGCGCCGCCAGTTGCGCATCAGCCGCTCCAGCAACCTGCGCAACGGCGCCACCGAGGATGTGCAACTCAACCTCAACACGGCCGCCTGGGATGATCTGCTGACGCGCGGCCATGGCGCGGTTTTCCTGCCGCCCTCGCTGGCACTGGCCTACGACCGCAGCAGCCCACGCCACGGCGACTGGGCGTTCGAGCTGGAGGCGGAAGTGGTCAGCGGTGGGCTCAGTGGCAACCGGCGGCTCGGCTACGACATCGAGTTCATTCCCACTTATTTCATCAGCGACGCCTTCAGCATTTACGCCGGGCCGTATTTCGAGCACACGCCGGACTGGCTGGTATGGCAGCGCGACAACCTGATCGGCAGCTTCGACCAGCACACGCTGCAGCTCAACGCGGGTTTCGACTGGAGTATCGACGACCGCCAGGAGCTGCGCCTGAAACTGCAGGCGATCGGTCTGGATGCGCGGCTGCGCGATGCGTATCGCGTGAGTGGCGACGGCCGTGCCGTGGCCAGCGCCGAGGACGTCGATGATTTCAGCGTGCGCAACCTGGGCTTGCAGATCCGCTATCGCTACGAGCTGGCGCCGCTGTCGTACCTGTACGTGGTCTACGGCCGCGGCGGCTACGCGCAGGATGAGGATTACCCGTACCGCACCGGCGGCGTCTTCGGCAACACCTTCTCGCTGCGCGACGACGAGCAACTGCTGGTGAAGCTGAGCTATCGCTTCGACATCTGAGGCCGCACCACATCCGGCAATGCGAGAATGGCCGGCATGATCCCCCTCAAATACCTCCAGGCCTATCCCGTCGCGTTGCAGGACAAGGTGCGTGAGCTGATCGCGCAGCAGCGCCTGGGCGAGCACCTGGCGCGGCGCTACCCCGACCGGCACGACGTGCAGAGCGACAAGGCGTTGTATGCCTACACGGCGGCATTGAAGCAGCAACATTTGAGGAACGCTCCCGGCATCGACAAGGTGCTGTACGACAGCAAGCTCGACGTGGTGCAGCGGGCGCTGGGCCTGCACACGGCGATCTCGCGCGTGCAGGGCGGCAAGCTCAAGGCGAAAAAGGAGATCCGCGTGGCCAGCGTGTTCAAGGCCGCCGCGCCGGAGTTCCTCAACATGATCGTGGTGCACGAGCTGGCGCACCTGAAAGAGCATGACCACAACAAGGCGTTCTACCAGTTGTGCACCTACATGCTGCCGGACTATCACCAACTCGAGCTGGACTTGCGCATCTACCTCACCTGGCGCGAGCTGCCCGGGTCGGGCGGCGAACGCTGAGCTTTCCCCTGTGATTGCCCTTCGACTCCGCTGCGCTACGCTCAGGGAGAACGGCTGCGGAATCCTTACCCACCGAACGGAACGACGATGGAAAGTGCGGCGCTGCAAAAATACCTGTTGCGGTTGTTCGAGAAGCACGGCGTGGAGCTGGAGGCGGACGAGGATGGCTGGCTGGTCACCGACGACGATTTCCCCGCGATCCGCGCCGAATGGCATGAAGGCGTCGCCGGCGAACCGGGTCGGCTGGACGTGGACGTGGTGCTGAGCGAGGAGCGCCGCATCGAGGAAAGTTTCGCGGGCTTCGGTGGCGGTGAGGCTGGTTGCCGCGACGCGCTGCAAGGGTTCGAACGCGATGCGTTCCATGTACTGCTGGCCGCCTGCTGGTACGTCACCGACAGCCGCCGTATGCAGATCACCTCCTGGGAGATGGGTGTTCGCACTTGGGATGTGTTCATCGGCCCGTTCACGCTGCGCGGCGTGGACATCACCGACATGGAGATGCTCGACCAGGTGCCCGCCGCGATGGAGGCCGCGCTGCACAACGAGGCGTTGAAGCCCGAGCTGCACTGGTTGCGGCTGGCCTATCGCCGCACGGGGGATGGCGAGGTGCGCTGCGAGGCCCTGCTCGACAACGAGCCGTGGACCGCCGGCACGCAAGCGCTGGCCGCGCTGGCGTGGCCAGCCGGCGAGCTTGCCTATACCGCCCGCAGCTTCATCGTGCTGGACGTGCGCGACTATTGATTGCGCGATTTCTGTAGGAAAGAAAAACCCGGGCATCGTGGGATGCCCGGGTTTCAACGTCGCAATAGCCGGCCCGATCAGTTCGGTTGTGCCAGATCGTCCAGCAGTGCCTTCAGGAAACGCGCGGCTTCACCGCCGGTGGCGGCGCGGTGGTCGAAGGTCAGGCTGATCGGCAGGCGGCGGTGTACTTCGATGCCGCCGATCACTGCGACCACGTCGTGGCTGAGTTTGCCGGCGCCGACGATGGCGACGGTCGGCGGCACCACTACCGGGGTGGCATAGCGGCCGGCGAACATGCCGAAGTTGCTGAGGCTGATGGTGTGACCGGACAGTTCCGACGAGGGGATCGAGCGATCCTCCACCTGCGCCCGCAGGCGCTTGATCGCGGCGCGCACGCCGGCGGCGTCCAGCACGTCGGCATTGCGCAGCGCAGGCACGAACAGGCCGTCGTCGGTGTCCACCGCGATGCCGATGTCCACGTGCGGGTGCTGGGTGCGGCTGAGGTTTTTGCCGTCGAACCAGGCGTTGAGCGCGGGCACGCTCTTGCAGGCGGCCACGATGGCGCGGATCAGGCGCGCGGTGATGTCCTGCTTGCCGATCCATGCGTGCAGGTCGGCGTCGTCGACCAGGGTGGTGGGCACGACCTGGGCATGGGCGTCGGCCATCACGCGGGCCATGTTGCGGCGCACGCCCTTCAGTTGTTCGGGCTGGCCGCTGGCCTGCTGCGAGGGCGGTGCGGTGCGTACGGATTTGCCGGCGAGCGAGACGGGGCCGCGCTGGTCTTCCCTTCTCCCTTCGGGAGAAGGTGCCTGAAGGGCGGATAAGGGTTCGGGCGAAGCGTAGCGCCGCGCTCCGGCCGTACCCTCTCCCCCAGCCCCTCTCCCGGAGGGAGAGGGGAGCAGGGGCGCGCTGCCGTTGGCGGCCGCTTCCTTCACGTCCTTCAGCGTGACTACGCCGTCGGCGCCGCTGGGTGCCACGCGGGTCAGGTCGACCTTCAGCTTTTTCGCCAGCGCGCGCACGGCCGGTACGGCTTTCACGCCGCCGACCGAAGCGGCCTGTTCCACATGCACGGTGTTGCCGCTGACCATGGCGCCGACCACGGTGCCTTCGTCCTCGCGATCCACGCCTTTCACCGCGACTTCGCCGCCTTCATCGGAGGCCACGACTTTCCGGGAATTGTCCGGCGCGGGGCTGCCCACGCTCTTGCGCGGGCCGTGGTGGTGGCCGGTGGATTCGGCTTCGGCGCGCTGCTTGGCGTTGGGGTCCGGTTCGAACTCGGCCAATGCGGCGCCGGTCTCGATCACGTCGCCGGGGGCGCCGTGCAATTTGGTGACCTTGCCGGTGTACGGCGAGGGCACGTCGACGATCGCCTTGGCGGTTTCCATCGAGCACAGCGGCGCATCCAGCTTGATGCTGTCGCCCACTTTCACGTGCCACTCGACCACGGTGGCATCGGGCAGGCCTTCACCGAGGTCGGGCAGGTAGAACGTCTTGAGATCAGCCATTTGATTTCATCCGGGAATGGGGAATCGGGAATGGGGAATCGGAAGAGCGGGCTGGCAGCGCGATTTTGCTTTGCCTATTCCCCATTCTCTATTCCCGATTCCCGGCGGTCAGCTCAGCTGACCGCCAATGTACGCTTCACTGCCGCGGTGATGCGCTCCACGCTGGGCATGTATTTCATTTCCAGGCGGAACAGCGGGATGTGGGTGTCGTAGCCGGTGACGCGCTCGACCGGGGCCAGCAGGTCGTAGAAGCATTCCTCGGACAGGCGCGCGGCGATCTCGGCGCCGAAGCCGGCGGTTTTCGGTGCCTCGTGCACGATCACGCAGCGGCCGGTTTTCTGCACCGATTCGGCGATGGTGTCGAAATCCAGCGGGGTCAGCGTGGCCACGTCGATCACCTCGGCGCTGATACCCTCGGCCGCCAGTTCATCGGCGGTTTCCAGGCATTCCTTCACCTGCGAGCCCCAGGTCACCAGGGTCACGTCGGTGCCGTCGCGCAGCACGAAGCACACGTCCAGCGGCAACGCCTCGCCGTCGTCGGGCACCTCTTCCTTGTACTGGCGGTAGATGCGCTTGGGCTCGAAGAAGATCACCGGATCGGGATCGCGGATCGCCGCCAGCAACAGGCCATAGGCGCGTGCGGGCGAGGAGGGCAGCACCACGCGTAGGCCGGGAATATTGGTGAACAGGTGTTCGTTGGCCTCGGAGTGATGCTCCGGCGCGCGGATGCCGCCGCCCCATGGCGCGCGGAATACCGCCGGCACGGTGATGCGCCCGCGGGTGCGGCTGCGCATGCGTGCGGCGTGGCAGGCGATCTGCTCCATCATCGGGTAGATGAAGCCTTCGAACTGCGCTTCGGCCACGGCTTTCATGCCTTGCGCGGCCAGGCCCACGGTGACGCCGGCGATGGTGGCTTCGTCCAGCGGCGTGTCCAGCACGCGCAGTTCGCCGAATTTTTCCTGCAGGCCCTGGGTGGCGCGGAACACGCCGCCGTTGACGCCCACGTCCTCGCCCAGCACCACGACGCTGTCGTCGTGGGCCATCTCGTAGGCCAGTGCCTGGGTGACTGCTTCGACCAGTGTGATCTGTGCCATCTCAGTGCCCCTTCTGTTCGAGCGAAAGGACATAGTCGCGCTGCCTGGCCAGGTCGGCGGGCACCTCGGCGAAGATGTAGTCGAACATCGCCGTCACCGGCTGGGTGCGGGTTTCCAGGTAGGCGTTCACTTCGTTGTCCATCCACTCATCGCATTCGGCTTTCCAGGCTTCCTCTTTCGCGTCGTCCCACACGCCCTTGGCGGTCAGCCAGTTGCGCAGGCGCTTCATCGGATCCTTGGTCCAGGCTTCCTTCACTTCATCCTCGCCGCGGTAGCGGCGGGCGTCGTCCGCGGTGGTGTGGTCGCCCAGCCGGTAGGTGACCAGCTCGACCACGCTGGCGCCTTCGCCCTTGCGGGCGCGGTCCAGCGCGTCGCCCATCGCCTTGCGCACGGCGATGATGTCGTTGCCGTCGACCTGGATGCAGTCGAGGCCCGCGGCGATGCCTTTCTGCGCCAGCGTGGAGGCGCCGGACTGGATCCGGCGCGGTACCGAGATCGCCCACTGGTTGTTCACGATCACCGCCACCATCGGCAGGTTCTGCGCGCCGGCGATGTTGATGGCGCCGTAGAAATCGCCCTTCGACGAACCGCCATCACCCACCGTGCAGACGGCGACGCGCGGCTCCTTGCGGATCTTGAAGGCCAGCGCGGAGCCGGCCGCGTGCAGGCACTGGGTGGCGATAGGCACCGACCAGGCGAAATCGTGGCGGGCGGGCTCGCGCTGGTAATCGTTGCCGCGCTCATCGCCACCCCAATACATGTAGACCTCGCGCGGCTGCACGCCGCGGTACAGCTGGGCGCCGTATTCGCGATAGCTCAAGGTCAGCACGTCTTCGGGCTTCATGGCGCTGCCGACGCCTACGTGCGCCGCTTCATGGCCCAGGCAGCTGGCGTAGGTGCCCAGCTTGCCGGTGCGCTGCAGCGCCACCGACTTGGCGTCGAACACGCGGGTGGACAGCATGGTCTTGTACAGCCCGACCATGTGTTCGAGGTCATTGGCGAACGCGGGCAGGTCGTCCCGGATCTGCTTGCCCTCGGCATCGAGGTATTGCAGGTATTCAATTTCAAACTTGGCGGCGATAGTCACGACTCGCTCCGAGGTGGGGAATCTAGGGGGAACAAAGGCGGTGGATGGCGCCATGGCGGCTGAAAAATCATCCCGGCGCACGAAACCGACCAGACAAGACCGCGCTTGATAACAGGCCCGTTCGTGGGGCGGCAAGGTACAGCGCAACATCGGTCACTGTATGAAAATCGTGTAAGCCTCTGTTGTGTGGAGGTTTTCAGGCGCTTCCTCAGGGCGCGGAACGAACATTGTAATTGCCCGCCCGGATCGATACGTCTGCCATAGGTCAAGACCGCGCCGCCGGGCAGCCGTTACCATGGCCGCTTTGTGACGCATGGAACCGGCATGAGCGACAACCAGCGTGAGCTTGAGGAGGGCATCCAGACCGATCTCGACGGGCGGATGACGTACGGCGGTTACCTCCAGCTGGACACGCTGTTGTCGGCGCAGCGGCCGTTGAGCGATCCGCCTTATCACGACGAGATGTTGTTCATCGTGCAGCACCACGTGGCGGAGCTGTGGATGAAGCTCATGATCCACGAGATGAAGGCGGCGGTGGATCACCTGCAGCATGACCAGATCGATGCCTGCCTCAAGGTGCTGGCCCGGGTGAAGCAGATCCAGCGCCAGCTGTTCGAGCAGTGGGCGGTGCTGGAGACGTTGACGCCGTCGGAGTACCTGGAGTTCCGCCACGCCCTGGGCCCGTCGTCGGGCTTCCAGTCGCTGCAATACCGACAGATCGAATTCCTGCTGGGCAACAAGCAGCCGGCGATGCTGGCCGTGTTTGCCCACGATCCGGTGGCCCAGGCCGCGCTTCGCGAGATCCTGGAGGCGCCGAGCCTGTACGACGAATTCCTGCGCTACCTGTCGCGTCGCGGCCATGCCGTGCCGGCGAACCTGCTGCAGCGCGACTGGGCCCAGCCGTACCAGCGCAGCGAGGCGCTGCTGCCGGCGATCAAGCGCATCTACGAGCATCGCGCCGATTTCTGGCCCGAATACCACATGTGCGAGCAACTGGTGGATGTGGAGGAAAGCTTCCAGCTGTGGCGTTTCCGCCACATGAAGACGGTGGAACGCATCATCGGCCATCGCCGCGGCACCGGCGGTTCATCCGGCGTGGGTTTCCTGAAAAAAGCGCTGGAGCTGGAGTTCTTCCCCGAGCTGCTGGACGTGCGCACCATTCTTGGCACGTAAAGCCTTACCCCGCGACCACGCGTTGTGGGGCTTTCCGGATGGCCGTAGCCACGGCTAGTCGCTTGCGCCCTTCAGCGCGCCTGCTTGTTGAGAGGTGGCTTCATGCCCGCGCCCACGAACGACGCCGTCAAAATGTGACGTTCCTAGTCACAATCTGCCGGCTCATTGATTCCTGTGCTGCCCGCGCTTGTTAAGAAACTGCCTGCGGGAGGCGTGCGCACGTCCGACGCGTGCCCGGTCGCACCCTTGCGTCCGATCAGTGGCCGGACCAACCCTCAAGCGGGCCGCCCCGAATCGGCCGGGGTTGGACAGTCATGGCCTGGAGGACTTTGAGGATGACGAAGCAGGGCATGGTTCCGGGCGGTCCGGTCCTGTTACTGCTCGGCATGGCTCGTGCTTAACGCCTAGGGCTTAACGCTTAACGCCTTTGAAATATATGAACCCGGTCACACTTCGTGATAGTGTGGCTGTTCGCTTGCGGTGGGGTTGGGCTGACGGAAGGACTGCGTCGGCGAGGGAGGTGTGACATGAATCGACTGTTCCGGCAAAGGGCGGTGCGCTGGCAACTGCTGCTCGTCCTGGTTGAGTTCGTGCTGCTGGTAGCCTGTATTTACGCTGCGGCGATGGTGCGTTTTGGGGGGGGCAACACGCACGCTCCATATGAGGAAGTGCTGCCCTGGCGCGCTCCGCTGGTGGCGATGGTGCTGATTCTCGCCATGGGGTCGCTCGGCTTGTACCAGGTCCACTTGCGCGCAAGCTGGTTGGGGCGACTCAGCAGGCAAGGCGTTGCGTTCATATTGGGCGGGGTGACGCTGACCGTACTTTATTACTCGGTACCTCCTGCCTATCTTGGCCGTGGGGTTCTGGCGGTTGCGCTGTTGTTCGGTTACATCGCCGTGGCGGTATGGCGCGTGCTGTTTCTGGGTTTCGTGGACGCCGACTTGTTCAAGCGGCGCGTCATTGTGCTTGGTGCCGGCGATCGCGTCGCGGAAATGATCCGCATGATGCGGCGCAAGTCAGACCAGCGTGGCTTCAAGATCCTGGGGTGCGTGCCCATCGGGGATGATCCGGTATCCGTGCCGGCCCCTCTGCTCTCCCACCCCGATGAAGCCCTGTTTGAATGGGCGATGAGGCTCGGGGTCGATGAGATTGTCGTGGGGCCGGACGACCGCCGTGGCACTTTGCCGGTTGCTGCCCTTCTGGAGTGCAAGCGGCGGGGCATCGCCGTGACCGAACTTGCCGAGTTTTTTGAACGCGAGGCGGGCAAGATCAAGATGGATCTCACCAGCCCGTCGTGGCTGGTATTTTCCGATGGCTTCAACATAACGGCCAGCCGGCGGGTGACCAAACGCGCCTTCGATGTGGCCGTGGCGTTCCTGGTGTTGATCGTGGCATGGCCGTTCATGCTGTTGACGGTTCTCGCGATCCGGCTGGAATCCGGTCGCGGAGCGCCGATCATCTATCGCCAGGAGCGAGTCGGCGAAAATGGCAAACCGTTTCAAGTGCTCAAGTTTCGCAGCATGGGCACCGATGCTGAACGGGACGGTGTCGCGCGCTGGGCCACCAAGCATGACGCGCGCGTAACGCGCGTCGGGCGATTCATTCGCAAAGTACGTCTGGACGAACTTCCGCAGCTCTGGAACGTGTTGCGTGGCGACATGAGCATCATCGGCCCACGCCCCGAGCGACCCCAGTTCGTGGACGACTTCAATGTGCGCATCGGCTATTACTGGCTGCGCCACTGCGTCAAGCCCGGGCTGACCGGCTGGGCGCAGCTGCGTTACAACTATGGGTCCTCCCTGGAGGATGCCGAGGAAAAGCTGAAGTTCGACCTGTTCTACGTGAAAAACCAGAATCTGGTGTTCGATCTGACCATTCTCGTCCAGACGGTGGAAGTGGTGCTGTTCGGACGCGGCGCCCGCTGAAATCCAAGGAGAAGAACAAGTGAAATCGCTACCACTGGACCGCGTTTTCCGGTCGATCATGCTGGGCATTTTTGTGCTGATGGCAGGTTGCAGTACGGCACCGGTCGCCAACGATCAGGCCTCTGCGGCACCGCAGCCGGTGGAGCGCTACATCATCGGCCCGGGTGATTCGCTGGAAATCTTCGTGCGCGACAACCCCACCCTGACCACCACCGTGCCGGTGCGTCCGGATGGGCGTGTGTCGATCCCGCTGGTGCAGACCATAGTGGCGGCCGGCAAGACACCGGAGGCGCTGGCAGGCGATCTGGAGAAGGATCTGAGCCGCTACATCCGCGCTCCGTTGGTGACGGTCATCGTCAAGAGTTTCGTGGGTGCGTACAGCCAGCAGGTGCGGGTGGTCGGTCAGGCCGCCACGCCCAAGGCTGTTCCCTATCGCAGTGGCATGAGCGTTCTCGACGTGATGATCGAGGTGGGTGGCCTGACCAAATTTGCCGCCGGCAATAGCGCCAAGATTATCCGCCACCTGCCTGACGGCAGCGAGCAGAGCATTCCGGTGCGACTCGGCGCGCTGATGGGTGGCGAGATCAAGGACAACGTCGTCATGCGGCCCGGAGACATCCTGATCATCCCCCAGTCCCTGTTTTGAAGCGACCAGGCGGGCCCATGACCACGGCCGGCTCCACCGGGAAAAACAAGTAATGCAGACCGAATCATTCGATTTACAGGAGCTGTTCCAGTATGTACTGCAGGAGGCTCGCGCTGCATGGCGCTATCGCTGGCGTGCGCTGGTTGTCGCGTGGTGCGTGATGGTCGTGGGGGCGCTGCTGGTTTTCAGCCTGGCCAACAAATATGAGTCAAGCGCGCAGGTGTATGCCGACACGGATGCATTGACGAGCCCATTGCTGCACGGGGTGGCGGTGCAGCCTGACGTTCGTGCCCGGTTGCAGGTTGTCACCCATACCTTGCTGTCGCGGCCCAACCTCGAGACCGTGGCCGACAAGACCGGCTTGTCTCTGCGTGCATCCACACCGGCGGACAAGGCAGCCCTGTTGCTCAAGTTGGGCAAGGACGTCCAGATCAGGGACGCCGGTACGTCGAATCTCTACGACCTCACCTACAGCGACTCCGACCGGGAAATGTCGCAGAAGGTTGTGCAGGCGTTCCTGCAGATACTGATGAGTGAAACCGTGGGCGCCAACAGCGCCTCCACGGCGACCGCGCAGAATTTTCTGGCGCAGCAGGTTGAGGATTACGGCAAGCGCCTGAGCGAAGCGGAGACGAAGCTCGCGGATTTCCAGAAAGCAAACCTCGGCTACATTCCCAGCCAGGGTGGCAGTACGTATTTCACGCGGTTGCAAGCGGCCGAGGCGCAATTGCAGGCCCTGCAGGCGCAGTACGACACGGCCGTAGCCGGCCGCGTAACGACCCAGCAGCAGATGCGCGCGATGGCTACGGGATCCACCTCCGCGGGAGTCGATCCACGCACGCAAGAAATCGACAGCCAGATTGCGACGTATCAGCAGAAGCTCAATACGCTGCTGCTGAGCTACACCGATGAATATCCCGACGTGACCGCGACGCGCCGTATGATCGAGCAACTGAAGGCGCGCCGTGCTTCGTTGCAGAAAAATGTCGCGAGCGGCTCGATGATGGGTGTGGTTTCGGACAATCCTGTATACCAGGAAATGCAGAAGTCCATGTACACCACCCAGGTCAACATCCAGACGCTGGCCACCCAGATCGGGCTGCAGAAACAGCAGATCGCCCAGCTCAAGGGTGCGGCGGACAAGATCACCGATGTGCAGGCGACCTTGCAGCAATTGACGCGCAACTACGACGTCACCAAGAAACAATACGACCAACTGCTGGAACGACTGAACACGGCGCAGCTGTCCCAGGATGCTACACAAAGCGGCAACAACCTGAAGTTCCGCGTGATCAGCCCGCCACTTGTCCCGTTGCTGCCGGTAAGCCCGAACCGCGGATTGCTGTTGCTCGTGGTATTCGTTTTCGCGGTGGGTATGGGCGGCGGGTTTGCCTACCTTCTGCACAAGATCACACCGGTGTTCCTGAGCATCAGGGATTTGCAGTCCTTCGGCGATTACCCGGTGCTAGGCGGCCTCAGCCTGATTGTGTCGCGATTGCGACGCCGGGAGCAGCGCCGGGAAGCATTCAGTTTCTTTGCTGGTGCAGGCTTGTTGCCGATGGCGCTGATGCTTGCGTTCGCGTTTGACGGGACTCTTTCGCGCCTGGTGCAGCACTTTCTCGTAATGGGTGTCGTATGAGCATTGTTGAAAAAGCCGCCGAAAAGCTCAAGGCGATGCCGCCGGAATCGCCGGCATCGCCACCGGCCGAGCCGCCGTCCACCCACGCGGCGCCGGCACATGCAGCGCCACCACGCGCGGTGTCGACCGTCGAGCGGTTGCAGCAGCGGACACAGGTGGTCGATCAGCCGGCGGAGGCAGTGCCGTCGTTGCATGTGGACCCCACTGCACTGAAGCAGATGGGGTTGCTCCCGGCAGACGAGGAGGCGGAGCGTCGGCTTGCAGACGAATTGCGCGGCGTAAAACGGCCGTTGCTTGCCAATGCGACAGAGAAGGGGGTGGAGACGCTCGCCCGCGGCAAGCGCATCGTGGTGACCAGCGCGGAGTCGGGTGAGGGCAAGACCTTCACCGCCGTGAACCTCGCGCTGAGCCTGGCGCGCGAGGCCGATTTCGAAGTGCTGCTGGTGGACGGCGATATACCGAAATCCGACATCACGCGCATTTTCGGAATCAGCGGCAAACCCGGCCTGATGGATGTGCTGGCTGACGACAAGCTCTCTCCTGCCGATGTCATCATCCGTACCGATGTGCCGAATCTGCTGGTGGTGCCGGCAGGCGAACGTCATCTGCTTGCCGCGGAGCTGTTCCGCAGTCGGCGCATGGAATATGTGCTGGAAGAGTTTGGTGGCCGCAATCGGCGGCGCCTGCTGGTATTCGATTCTTCGCCGCTATTGGCCACGTCGGAATCGCAGGTGCTCGCTTCGCACATGGGCCAGGTTGTCATGGTGGTGGCAGCCGGCCGCACGGGGCGACAGGTGGTTGCATCTGCATTGCGGCGGATTAGCGACCTCCCGTACGTCGGTCTGGTTCTCAACATGAGTTCCTCGCCCGCAGGTGAGAATGACTACAACAGTCACAGTGACTATCTCAGGGCGCTCAAAGGGGGTGCGTGAGATGCGTGCGCTGGCGACCTCCGCCGTCTTGTCGTCGTTTGTCCTGGGTGGATGGTTGACTGCCGCCGCGGCACAGGGCGTGGACGTCGGTGCATCCAATGGGGGGGATTCGGGCCCGGACGCGCAAGCTGTCGGGGACGTGCCAGTGGGAGTCATCCCGCAACCGAGCGCTGCTTCGCCGGGCATGGTCATGGGCGTCACTCTGGGCGAACTCTATACGGACAACCTGACGCTGGCGCCCACGGGTGAACCGAAGCAATCGAGCTGGATCACTCAAGTGCAACCTTTTTTCAGGGGCGCGACAAGTGGTCCGCGTTTTTCCGGCGCACTCGATTACGAGATGACGGGGTATGTGTACGCAGGGCGGTCGAGCTCCAATCAGCTTGCGCATGACCTCGATGCCAACGGGACACTTGCGATCGTTCCACAGCATCTTTTTGTCGATGGCATGGCGTCGTACGGGCGCGAGGTCATCAACAACGAGTTGTCATCGGGGGCGGGCACGTTTTTTCTGGACAACAATCGTGCGAATGTCGCGACGGGTTCGCTCAGCCCTTATTGGGTCCAGGATTTCGGCAAGGGTGGCATGATGCTGCTGCGTTACACTTGGGGCCGCGTCCTGTATGACGACCATGGTATTTCTGGACGGAATGCCGGCATGCTCAACGGGATTACCGACAGCACCAGCAATGCATTGCAGTTCAGCCTGACGAGTCCTGAATACCAGACCTGGGGTTGGAACATAGGCTATTCGGACCAGCGCATCGAGCCGGATGTCGGTCAGGACATCGAATACGGCGTTGCCAAGCTGGGCACCTCATGGCAAATCAGCAGCACCGTCAGGCTGCTGGCGGAAGGTGGCAAGGAAAGCCGATTTTTGCCCGACGGCACATCGCGGAAGCTTGGTGCGACGTTCTGGAATGCCGGGTTCGAGTGGTCGAATACCCGGGACAATCTGAAAATGCTTGTCGGGCACCGCTTCTATGGCCGCAGTTACGACTTTTCCTGGTCGCACACGGCAGCCTTGCTGACAACATCCGTGAGTTATGTAGAGCAACCAACCGATCTCAGCCAGCAGTTGCTGGGTCGGAGCCCGACACAAGCCATATCTTTGCCTGTCAATATTCCTGTCGTTGGGTCACTGAGAAACCGTCAGGTTTATCTCATGAAACGCGCCACGGCATCGGCCACCTACACCATGCCGACGGGCAACCTGCGGTTGGCGCTTTACAACGAGCGGCGCACCTATTTCACCCTGAATGATCTCGATGAAAAGGTCACGAACGGCGACCTAAGCTGGCAATTCGATATAGGCCCATTCACCACGCTTACCCCCATGTTGGGATGGCAGCGGCATCACTTCCAGAATGGCCAGACAAGCTACAATCATTATTCCCAACTGGCGCTCGTGCACCAGGTGAATCCAAAGAATTTCGGCAGTTTCCGGTTGCGCAAAGACTCGCGCAACGTTTATTCCGAAGTGCCGGGCGCACATGGTTACCGGGCAAGCGCGTTCTTCGTGCAGTGGACCCATTTGCTCTGAGATCCGTATGTATCAGGCGTTTTACAAACTCCACAACAAGCCGTTCCAGTTGACGCCGGACCCGACCATGCTTTTTCCGAGCAAGGGTCACAAGCGCGCCATGTCCTACCTGCTCTACGGGCTGGAACAGGGCGAAGGCTTTGTGATGATCACCGGTGCGGTCGGCACCGGCAAAACGTTGCTTATCCAGAAGCTGTTCCAGGAACTGGCCCATCGCAACATCGCGATAGCTGGCATCGCCTCGGCCAATCTCGATGGTGAAGACATCCTGCCGGCCGTGGCTTCAGCGTTCCAGTTGCCCTACGAGGGGCGCGGCAAGGAGGCCTTGCTGCAGGATGTGAGGCAACACCTGATCACGTTGCGCGAGCGTCATTCGCACGCACTGTTGGTGGTGGACGAAGCGCAAACGCTCACCCCCGCGGCGCTGGAAATGCTGCGCATCTTGTCGAATCTTGAAGTCAACGGGCGCGCGCTGTTGCAGGTTTTTCTCATTGGCCAGGCTGAGTTGCAGCGTACTATCGTGGACAACCACATGGAGCAGTTGCGCCAGCGCATCATCGCCTCCCACAAGCTTGAGCCGATGGGTGCCGAGGAATGCCGCGAGTACATCCTGCATCGCCTGCGTGCCGTCGGCTGGAACAACGACCCGGAGCTGTCACCCGAAATCTTCGCGCGGGTCCACCACGCCGGCCGCGGCATTCCGCGCAAGGTCAACCTCATCATGGACCGTCTGCTTTTGCACGGTTACCTGGAGGAGCTGCATAGCCTGAACCAGGCGGCGATCACGGTTGTGCTCGACGAGATCAGTGAAGAGATGGCCGATGTGCCGCAGACGCTGGAAGCGCCGATGGTCCCTACATACAGGGAACCAGGCTTTTCCGCTGCGCCCTCCGAGCGGCAAGCGGAGCTTGTCGAGCTCGATCTCAGGCAACGCAACAACATCATGCTGCAGCTGATCCATGAAAACATCCAGCTCAGAAAATCGCTGAAGACAATGCCGGTGCCCACCGCCGCTGACGAGGAGCCGGTTGCCGGGCCACGACAAGGGCGTTTCAGGCGGAAGCGCAAATGAATGCCGCGTCACACCCCGTCGATTCCGTCGTCAACGCCATGACGGTGGACGTGGAGGACTATTTCCAGGTTTCTGCATTCGAAAAGTGCATCCGGCGCGAGGACTGGCCGCAGTGGCCTGTGCGCGTGGAAGACAATACCCGGCGCGTGCTGGAGCTGTTCGGACGGAACGATGTGCACGCCACCTTCTTCGTGCTCGGCTGGGTGGCGGAACGATTTCCCGCCCTGGTGCGCGACATCAGCGCGGCGGGCCACGAGGTGGCAAGTCATGGCTATGGTCACGAGCGCGTGACCACGATGACGCGAGAGGAGTTTCGCCACAGCATCGTGCACTCCAGGAAGCTGCTCGAGGATCTGACGGGCACGGCGGTGCTCGGCTACCGTGCGCCGAGTTATTCGATTGTTCCTGGCACGCTCTGGGCCCATGAGGAACTGCGTGAAGCCGGTTACCGCTACAGCTCCAGTATCGTGCCGCTTCATCACGATCTTTACGGGATGCCGGATGCGCCGAGGTTTGCCTTTGTCGCCGAGCCGTCGGGGTTGCTGGAAATCCCGGTGACCACGGTGCAGCGATGGGGACGCAACTGGCCCTGCGGTGGCGGTGGCTATTTTCGCCTGTTGCCATACGCGCTGTTCAAGCGCGGCCTGCACCGCGTCAATCGGCACGAGCAGTCCTCCGGCGTGTTCTATTTCCATCCATGGGAAATCGATCCGCAGCAGCCGCGAGTTCCCGGCGTGACGCTCAAGAATCGGGTGCGGCATTACTTGAATCTGCAGCGCACGGTGCCCCGACTCGAGCAATTGATGCGTGATTTCCGCTTCGATCGCATGGATCGGATATTTCTCGCCGATGGGCATGCCGACTATCCTTCGGTGGCGCTGCAGGCCGCCGAACTCTGCGCGAACTGAGGGGAAACAGGGATATGCTTGACCACGCGGACGCCGGTCGTTCTGCCGACACTTGCGCCATCAAGCGTCTGGAAGGTCGTGACCATGCGCGCTGGGACGCCTTTGTGAACGACGCGCCGCAGGCCACGTTTTTTCATCGCGCGGCCTGGCGCGACATCATCGAGCAGGAACTCGGCCATCGCTGCCATTACCTGTACGCAGAGCGGAACGGGGTGATCACCGGTGTATTGCCGCTCGCCGAAATACGCAGCCGACTATTCGGCCACTCGTTGATTTCGACGCCGCTGTGCGTTTACGGCGGCATCGTGGCGGGTGACGCGGACAGTGAAAAACGACTCACTGAAGCGGCGAGCGCGCTGGCCGAAGAGTTGCGTGTGGACTATCTCGAGTTGCGGGACCGCGAGTTGCGCCATGCGGACTGGCCGGTCAAGGAGTTGTATGTCAGCTTCCGCAAGACGATTGATCCGGACCATGAAAAGAACTTGAAGGCGATCCCGCGCAAGCAACGCGCCATGGTTCGCAAGGGCATTGCTCTTGGCCTGGAGGCGAAGCACCGCGGCACGGTAGACGACTTCTACTGGATCTACGCCGAGAGCGTGCGCAACCTGGGCACGCCGGTGTTGTCACGCAAGTACTACCGGCGGCTGCAGCAGACATTCGGCGAGAATTGCGAGATCACCATCGTCACTCATCAGGGCCAGCCTGTGGCCGCGGTGATGAGCCTGTATTTCCGCGATGAAGTGCATCCCTATTACGGTGGCAGCGTGGCGCGTGGGCGTGAGCTGGCAGCCAACGATTTCATGTACTGGTCGGTGATGCAGCGTGCGGTGGAGCGCGGTGCACGCTTGTTCGATTTCGGCCGCAGCAAGCTGGATACCGGCTCCTATCACTTCAAGAAGCACTGGGGTTTCGAGCCGCAGCCGCTGCCCTATGCCTACCATCTGGTGCGCGCCGAGGCCGTCCCCAACCTCAGCCCCACCAACAGCAAGTACCGCTTGTTCATCAAGGCCTGGCAGCGGCTGCCGCTGCCGGTCAGTCGCGCGCTGGGCCCGTGGTTGGCCAAGGACCTGGGTTAGCGCATGCGCTCGGTACTTTTCCTCTGCCACCGTCTGCCCTGGCCTCCCAGCAAGGGCGACAAGATCCGCTCGTACCACGTGTTGCGGCGGCTCGCGCAGCACTATCGTGTGTATCTGGGCACGTTCGTGGACGATCCGGCCGACTGGCAGCATCTCGCGCCGGTGGAGGCGTTGTGTGCGGAAGTCTGTGTCCAGCCCTTGACACCATGGCAGACGCGTCGTCGGGCGCTCGCTTCGTTGGCGCGAGGCGAAGCGCTGACCGTTGGGGTTTATCGCGATCGCGTGATGCGCCGCTGGGTTGAAGGGTTGCTGGCCGAGCGCAAGGTGGACATGGCGGTGTGTTATTCATCGGGCGTCGCACCGTTCGTGATGGCGCACCCGCAGCTGCCGCGGATCATGGACTTCGTGGATGTGGACTCCGACAAGTGGCGCCAATACGCCCAGGCCCATCGCGGCCTGAAGCGCATGATTTACCAGCGCGAGGCGCAGCGGCTGGCGCAGTTCGAGCGCACGGTTGCTGCGCAGTTCGACGCCAGCGTGCTCGTGTCGGAATCCGAGGCCGCATTCTTCCGGCAACTGGTGCCGGAGGCGGCCGGCAAGATATACGGCATTCCCAACGGCGTGGACGGCGGATACTGGGATCCCCAACTTGCCCACGCCAGTCCCTACCGGCAGGGCGAGCGCGCCGTGGTGTTTGTCGGCGCCATGGATTACCGCGCCAATGTGCACGCTGCGCAATGGTTTGCGCGCGAGGTGTGGCCAAGTGTGCTGGCGCAGTGTCCGGACGCGCGTTTCTACATCGTGGGCAGCCATCCCACCGCCGCGGTCCACGCGCTGGGTGAAGCCGCCGGCATCACGGTCACGGGGCGGGTGGAAGACGTGCGGCCCTGGCTGGCGCATGCCCATGCCGTGGCGGCACCGTTGCGCATTGCCAGGGGTATCCAGAACAAGGTGCTGGAAGCGCTGGCGATGGGAAAGGTCATCCTGGCGACACCCGAAGCGTGGGAGGGCATCGAGGATTTCGAGGGCCGCCAAGGCTGTGTCAGCGACTCGCCCGAGGTGATGGCCACCGAAGCCCTGCGCTGGCTGGACGCGCCGCAGATCGCGCGCGTACCGGAGGCGCGCGCCATGGTGCTGTCACGCTTCGACTGGGTACGCAACCTGGACACCTATGAAGCTGTATTGAGCAACGCGCAGGCCGGCGCAGCTTCCGTCGATGTTGCGGGCATTGACGCGCTGGAGGCACACCCGTGAAACCGATGTCGGCCATCAATGCCGGCATGACCCCACGTGTTTCCGGCTGGGTGCTGGCCGGGGTGGCGTTCGGTATCGCGGTTGTCGTGGTGCTGGTTGGCTATTGGCAGACGGTGCTTTCGCTGGTGTGGGTCTGGGATCACGACGGCACCTATCAGTACGCGTTTTTGATCCTCCCATTGAGCCTCTGGATGGCCTTTGAGCTGCGTCGGGAAGTCCGCGCCAATCCACCCAAGCCGAGCGTCTGGGGCCTGCTGGCCGTAGCCGGTCTGGTCTTCGTCTGGTATGTCGGCAACTTGCTCGATGTCAATCTGCCGCAGCATTTCGCGCTGGTGGCGCTGTTTCCGGCGTTGGTGCTGGCGTGCTGGGGTTGGCGCGCGTTGTGGGTGCTGGTGTTTCCACTTGGTTATCTGCTGGTGTTTTCGGTTCCCTGGGGCGATGGGCTGGTCGGTCCGCTGCAGGACATTACCGCCCATTTCGCGGTGCGTGCGCTTGAGTTGACGGGAACACCGGTGCTGCTCAACGGTCGGGAAATCACCACGCCCGCGGCGGTATGGATGGTGGCCGACGCCTGCAGCGGCGTGAAATTCTTCATCGCCTGCGGCGCACTCGGCTGCCTGTACGCGTACCTGATGTACCAGCGCTGGCGCAAACGCGTGCTGTTCGTGGCGCTGGCGGCCGTGGTTCCGATCATTGCGAACGGCTTGCGCGTGTATTTCACCATATTGATCGGCGACACCTGGGGGCTGGAATACGCCACCGGCGTGGATCATCTGATTTTCGGCTGGCAGTTCTTCGGCACGGTACTGGTGCTGCTGTTGCTGGGCGGCTGGTTTTTCCGCGACCGTATCGTGCCGCGCGAGCAGCTTCCTGCCAGCGGCCTCATGCCGGACCGCGCACGTCTTCTGGTCTGGCCGGCGGTGCTTGCGCTGCTGATCATCGCGCCGCTGATGGCCAGCGGGCTCTCATCGGCGGCACCGGCGGAAACGTTGCATGTGGTCGCACCGTCTGTCGCGGGTTGGAGCGGCCCGCAAGCAGCGGCCGACGGCTGGCGACCAACATTCAACGGGGCGGCCGGACGAGTGAAGGCGGCTTATCGATCAGACGCTGGTGGTGAGGTGGTCGAACTGTTTCATGCCGTCTATACCGGCAAGCCGCGCCACGGGCATACGCTGGTGACCTTCGAAAACCAGCTGTACGACCCGGCACAGGCGCATCTTCTAAGCAGCGCCAGCCAACAGGTCAGGCTCACCGATGGCCAAAGCCTGGCGGCCGGGGAAATGCGCCTGAGTGGTGCGACGGATACGCGGCTCGTATGGCATTGGTATTGCGTGAATCGCCGCTGCACCCGCTCTGCGACGGTGACCAAATTGCTGCAAGCGTGGGACGTGCTGCGCGGCGAAGTTTCGCAGTCGTCAGTGTGGGCGTTGTCATCGTCGGTGGGTCATGGCGGTGTCGATCAGGCGCGCGCACGTTTGCGCGCATTTATCGAGGTGCTGCCGGTGACTGATGTGGCGGGTTCGCCGGTCAGCCGCGAACACGCCACACCCGGGAGCACGCCGTGAACGACAAGCCGCTGATCGTGCACGTGCTGTACCGGCTGGATACCGGTGGCATGGAACGCATTCTTGTTTCGCTGATCAATGCGACCGTGGATCGCTATCGGCACGCGGTGATTACGCTGTGCGGTTTTGGCCCTCTGCGCGACGAGATCGAACATACTGTTACGGCGTGCCTCTCGCTCGATAAAAAGCCCGGCAAGGACTGGCACTGCTATGTCCGCCTATGGCGCGCGCTGCGCATGCTGAAGCCGGACCTGGTGCAGACTTACAACATCGGAACGCTGGATCTGGCACCGGTGGTGAAACTGGCCGGCGTGCGCCGCCAGGTTCATGCGGAACACGGGCGCGATGCGGCAGATCCCAAAGGGGAGAATCCAAAATATCGCCGACTGCGGCGCTGGATGGCGCCCTTCATCGGTCGTTACGTCGCGGTGTCTGCCGACCTGCAGAGCTGGCTCATCGATCGCGCGGGCATCCGACCAGCCAAGGTGGTGTACATCGCGAATGGCATCGACGCGGCAGCGTTCAATATGCCGCATGCCGCATCCGGACCGCGCCGCCTGCTGGGTGATTTTGCGCCACCGGACAGCTTGCTTGTCGGCAACGTTGCGCGGCTGGACAAGGTCAAGGATCAAGCCGGCCTGCTCGCGGCATTCACGTTGCTGCGTGACGAAAACGCACATCTCCCTTGCCGCTTGATCATCGCCGGTGAGGGGCCCCAACGGGAGGCGCTGGAACGACAGATCGACCAGCTTGACCTGATGGAAACAGTGCGGCTGCTTGGCGATCGCGATGACGTGGCGGAGCTGTTGGCGGAGTGCGACGTGTTCGCTCTGTCTTCCATCGCCGAGGGCATGCCCGTGACCTTGATGGAAGCGATGGCTGCCGGGCTGCCGGTGGTTGCCACCAACGTGGGGGGTGTCGCCTCGGTGGTCGAGGACGGCGTAACCGGTACGCTGGTGCCGGCCAGCGATTCGCTTGCTCTCGCGGAAGCGCTGAGGACCTATGTCGCGGACGAAAAGTTGCGTCGACAGCATGGCGATGCAGGGCGCTTGCGCGCCGCCGCGCGCTTCAGTTTGAGCGCCATGGTCGCCGGCTACGTGACGTTGTATGACGAGTTGCTGGACGGGCAGGCGGGCGCCGCGTCAGCGCGCGCGGGGTCCAGCCTGGCTGGGCACAAGGAGAGTTGAGATGTGCGGTCTGGCAGGAATCGTGTTGTCGCACCCAGGCCGTCCGGATGAGCGGACCCTGTTGGCCATGCGCGACGTGCAGCGCCACCGCGGCCCGGACGAGGCAGGCATCCATCTGGGCGAAGGTGTCGGACTGGGCCATCGTCGCCTGTCCATCATCGATCTGGCCCACGGCCAGCAACCGATGGTGGATGAAGCCGCTGGGCTGGCGCTGATCTACAACGGCGAGCTGTACAACTTCCAGTCGCTCAAAGTCGAACTGGAAGCGCTCGGCGTGGTGTTCGAAAGTCACAGCGACACCGAAGTGCTGTTGCGCGCCTGGCAGCGCTGGGGCGAAGACTGCCTGTCACGTCTGGTGGGCATGTTTGCCTTTGCCATCTGGGACATGCGCAACCAGCGCATTTTCCTGGCGCGCGACCAGATCGGTATCAAGCCGCTGTACTACGGTTTCACCCGCTCCGGCGATCTTGTCTTCGCGTCCGAACTCAAAGGGCTGCTGGCGCATCCCGATGTGGACCGCAAGCTCGATCCGCAGGCGCTGGAGGACTATCTGGCGCTGGGCTATGTGCCGGATCCGAAAAGTATCTATCGCGGCATTCGCAAGCTGCCACCCGGCCACTGGTTGTCCTGGCACGCCGGCGAACCCGAGCCGACAGCCTGTCAATACTGGGATGTGTCTTTCAATCGCGCTACTGACAAAACACCGGACGAGGCCGTGGCAACGCTCCGTGCATTGTTCGATGGTGCCGTGCAAAGCCAGATGGTTTCGGACGTCCCACTCGGGGCATTTCTCTCCGGTGGCGTCGATTCAAGCGCCGTGGTGGCCAGCATGAGCCGGGCGTCGCCACAGCCGGTGCGTACCTGTTCCATCGGTTTCGACCACGACGGCTTCGACGAAACCGTCTATGCCCGGCAGGTTGCCCAGCATCTGCATACGCAGCATTTCGAGCGCCGCGTGAGTGCCGGCGATTACGATTTGCTCGACACGTTGGCAGGCGTATATGACGAACCATTTTCCGACAGCTCGGCCCTGCCGACCTACCGGGTGTGCGAGCTGGCCCGCACCCAGGTGACGGTGGCGCTCTCGGGCGATGGTGGCGACGAGAACTTCGCCGGCTACCGGCGTTACCGCATGCACGCGTGGGAAAGCGGACTGCGCGCGCGCTTGCCATTGGGGTTGCGCAAACCGTTATTCGGGCTGCTGGGCAAACTCTATCCCAAGGCCGACTGGGCACCGCGTCCATTGCGTGCGAAAACCACGTTGCAGGCGCTTGCCCGCGATGACGTGGAGGCGTATTTCCACACTGTCAGCACCACCTCCGTGGCGATGCGGCAACGGCTTTACAGCGCGCGCTTCAAGCAGGAGCTGCAAGGCTACACCGCGCTGGAAGTGTTTCGCGCCCATGCGAAAAAGGCGCCCACCAGGCACCCGCTGCTGCTGGCGCAGTACCTGGACCTCAAGACCTGGTTGCCCGGCGACATCCTGACCAAGGTGGATCGCGCCAGCATGGCGCACAGCCTGGAGGTACGCGTACCGCTGCTCGATCACCGCTTGGTCGACTGGGCATCCACCCTGCCGCCGGCGTTGAAGCTCAAGGGTGCCACGGGCAAGTACATCTTCAAGAAAGCGCTCGAAACCGACCTGCCTCACGACGTGTTGTACCGAACCAAGATGGGTTTCAGCGTGCCCCTGGCAGCTTGGCTGCGCGGCCCACTCGCGCAACGCGCCCGCGATGCCTTGCTCGGTGGGGCGGTGGCCGAATGCGGCTACTTCGAGCCATCGGTGCTCGATCAGTTGTTGCGCGAACACGCGTCCGGCCGCGCCGACCACAGCACCACGCTGTGGAAGTTGCTGATGCTGGATGCGTTCTTGCGCAACACGCAGCAGCCTGTCGGCGACAACACGGGGGTTGCCACGTGACGACGCGACCGGCCAGTGTCGTTGACGACACGAGAGAGTCGACCTTGGCTAAGGCGGGTGTCAGGGCTGGTAGCGCCGTTGACACCCACGACCAGCTATACGTGCACAGCGGACGCAATATCCATCTGCTCGTTTTCACCAGTCTGTATCCCAACAGCGCGCAACCGGGCCATGGCGTGTTCATTGAAGAACGTCTACGTCACCTGGTGGATTCAGGACGGATCGCGGCGACTGTCGTGGCGCCGGTGCCGTGGTTTCCGTTCCGGCATCGTGCATTTGGTACCTACGCGACGTTTGCGGCGGTGCCGAAGCAGGAGATGCGTCATGGCATCCGCATCCTGCATCCGCGCTATCCCGTCATTCCCAAGCTGGGCATGAATTTCACGCCGTCCCTCATGTATCGCGCGCTGTTGTCGACGGTGCGGAAGTTGAGCGCAGGGAATACCGACTTCGATCTGATCGACGCCCACTACTTCTATCCCGACGGCGTGGTGGCGGCGCGCCTGGGCAAGGCCATCGACAAGCCCGTGGTCATCAGCGCGCGCGGCAGTGACGTCACATGGATACCTCGTTATCGCCGACCCCGTCGACAGATCCAGCGGGCCGCCAAGAGCGCCGCTGCCTTGATCACCGTGTCGCAAGCGTTGAAGGACACCCTCGCTGCACTGGACGTCGATCCCGCGAAGATCACGGTGTTGCGCAACGGTGTTGATCTGGATCGTTTCGCTCCACGCGACCGGGCCGCGCTGCGCAACAAGTTCGGTGTCCAGGGGCCGGTCTGGCTGACAGTGAGCCATCTGGTCGAATTGAAAGGCATACACATCGTCATCGAGGCGCTTTCGCGCGTGCCCGACGTCACCTTGTTGATCGCGGGCAAGGGTCCACAGGAACGCGAGCTGCGCGAGCTGGTCGAGCGCCTCGGGCTGTCTGCACGGGTACGCTTTCTGGGTGCGATTCCCCACACCGAGTTGTGCGACTACTACAACATCGCCGACGCCATGGTGCTGGCCTCGAGCCGGGAGGGCATGCCCAACGTCGTGCTGGAATCCATCGCCTGCGGAACACCGGTGCTGGCCACACCGGTGGGTGGCATACCCGAGCTCATCACCACCCCCGAGGCCGGTGAGCTCATGCGCAAACGTTGCCCCGAGGCGCTGGCACTGGCATGGGACACGTTGCGGGCGCGCCAGCCGGACCGCATGGTGACCCGACATTTTGCGGAATCACTTGGATGGCGCCCCGTAGTCGAAGCACAGAGCGCGCTCTATGCACGCGTGCTGTCGGCCACGGCTCACCTGACGACCGGATCGATGACATGAACGACACATCAGCCGCCACACGGCAACCTGCTTCCAGCCCTCTGCCAAGCGACCGACCGTTGCGCATCCTGCATGTCCTCGACCATTCCCTGCCTTTGCATAGTGGGTACACCTTCCGCACGCTGGCCATCCTCAACGAGCAGCGCGCGCTTGGATGGGAAACGTTCCAGCTGACCGGCCCCAAACAGGGTAGTGGCCAACAGCGCGAGGAAATCGTCGACGGCTGGAGGTTCCAGCGCACCCCGCCAGCGACCGGGTTGGCGTCGAAGCTGCCGGTCGTGAAGTTCCGCGCGCTGATGTCGGCGCTGCAAAAGCGGCTCGCCGAGGTGGTGGAAGAGGTGCGCCCCGACATCATCCACGCGCACTCGCCGGTGCTCAACGCGTTCCCCGCGCTGGCAGTGGGCCGGGCGGCCGGTATCCCGGTGGTCTATGAGGTTCGCGCGTTCTGGGAGGATGCGGCGGTCGATCAGGGCACGGCGCGCGAATGGGGTGTGCGCTATCGGCTGACCCGCGCCATGGAAACGCGTGCCCTGCGCCGGGCAGATGCCGTGACCACGATCTGCGAAGGTCTGCGCGGCGATATGCTGGAGCGCGGCATACCCGCCGAAAAAATCACCGTGATCCCCAACGCCGTGGATTTGTCGCGTTTCCGATTCACCGCAACCGCCGACGCCGAGATCATCCAGAAGTACGGACTCACGCGGGGCGCCACGCTGGGCTTCGCCGGCTCGTTCTACGCTTACGAAGGGCTCGACCTTCTGCTTCGCGCGATGCCGGTGGTCCTGCGCGCAGTGCCGCAAGCGCGCCTGCTGCTGCTGGGTGGCGGCCCGCAGGAGGCCGCCTTGAAGGCATTGGCGACGGAACTCCATCTCGAAGGCGCCGTGCATTTCACCGGCCGCGTGCCGCAAAGCGAAATGGCGCGTTATTACAGCGCCATGGACGTCATGGTTTATCCGCGCACGTCGATGCGACTTACGGATCTGGTGACACCGCTGAAGCCGCTTGAAGCGATGGCCATGGGCAAGCTGGTGGTTGCGTCGGATGTGGGCGGCCACCGCGAGTTGATCCGCGACGGCCACAATGGCCATCTGTTTCCTGCGGGGTCGAATGAGGCGCTTGCCCATTGCCTGGTCAAGCTGCTGCAGGCGCCGGAGAGCTGGAACGATTTCATCGCCGACGGCCGGGCTTATGTCGAGGGCGAACGCAACTGGCAGACGAGCGTGGCGCGCTACCCTGCGGTCTACGCTGCGGCGCTCGGCCGCGCTCAAGAGGCCGCGGGAAAAACCTGATGTCAGCCGAAACGCCAGCAGTGGTGGTCGGCGCCGGCGTCAACGGACTGGGCGTGGCGCGCAGTCTTGCGCGTGAAGGTGTTCCTGTATGGCTGCTCGACGCCGATGGCCGCCGGCCGGAAATGCGCACCCGCGCGGCTGTTCCCGTAACGGTGCAGTCCCTGCATGGGGAGGTGTTGATCGAAGAACTGGTGCACCTAGGTACGACACGGTTTTCGGGCCAGCGCCCGGTCTTGCTTCTGACTCAGGAGGAGAGCGTCAAAACGGTATCGCATCATCGCGACCGGTTGTCCTCCCTGTATCGCTTCAGCCTGCCGGGAAGGGATGTAGTGGATACCCTGCTGCACAAACGCGGTTTTCAATGTGTTGCCGAACAACTGGGCAGCCCTATCCCGCCGTTGGTGCACGTTCGCGCATTCGCCGACCTGCCGGCTCTGGAGAAATTGCGCTATCCGGTGGTGATCAAACCTGGCGAACGAAACGCCGATTATGGGCAGCACTTCAGAAAGGCTTACCGGGCGAACAATTCGGCAGAAAGTGCCGAACTGGTCAGCCGTATCCTGCCGGTGATGGCGGACGTCGTGGTGCAGGAGTGGATCGAGGGGCCGGACGCCAACATCCATTTCTGTCTTCAATATATTGGCCGGGAAGGGCAGGTGGCTGCGTCGTTCACGGGCCGCAAGATCCGCTCCTGGCCGCCGCAGGTTGGGGGTACCGCGAGTTGTATTCCCGCGCCGGAAGTCCATGCAGAGCTTTCGGCCATGACGACGCAATTTTTCCACGCGGCCGGTGTAGTCGGCATGGCCAGCATGGAGTACAAGCGCGACGCACGCAGCCTTGAATTCCGGATGGTCGAGCCAACCATCGGGCGCACCGATTATCAGGAAGAAGTGGCCACCTTGAACGGCGTCAATCTACCGCACGCTGCCTGGTGCGCCGAGCTCGACCGTCCGATTCCGGCCGCCACCGTGTGTGAGCGGCCGGTTGCATGGCGAGTGCGCTCCGAAGATATGCAATCGGCAGCCGCACAGGGTCAGGATTTTGCGCAGGGATACCCGCCTGGCGTTCGTGTGGCCGATGCCTGGTGGCGGTGGGGTGACCCTATGCCCTCCGTTGTCGAGCGCTTTCGATACATCGAACGCGCTATTCATCGCCGGGCCTCACAACTGCTGACCCGGCGCCCGCAGTCAGGGGCAGGCCATGAATAGGATCGTCAGGTTCCTGTCCCGCTCAAAGATGCTTCCAGCGCCAGATACGTCACGCGGATTGCAGGCAGCGGCCGAGTGGCTGGCGCGGGCACAGGACGCCAGCGGATGCGACGGTGTCAGTGCCTATTACGATGTGACGAAGCGCCAGTGGGTTGGTGCCTATCCCGAAACCACGGGCTACATCATTCCGACGTTCTTTCGATATGCCGAATTCTCCGGTAACAACGAATACCGGGAACGGGCCTTGCGCATGGCGGCGTGGGAGTCCGATATCCAGCTTCCCGACGGCGGCGTCCGCGCGGGCACGATGGACGCAACGCAAATTGTCCCGACCATTTTCAACACCGGGCAAGTGTTGTTCGGCTGGCTTGCCGCCTGGCGTCAGACGAAGGAAAGGCGCTTCCACGATTCAGCTGTGCGCGCGGCAGATTGGCTGGTTGCGGCTCAGGATTCCGACGGTGCCTGGCGGCGCTTTGCTTCGCCTTTCGCCGTACACACGGTGAATGCCTATAACACCCGCGTTGCTTTCGCGTTGGCCGAAGCCGGTCAGATGCTTGGTGAGCCGCGCTACCTGGACGCCGCCGTACGCAATGTGCAGTGGGCAATGAGCCAGATGCATGCAAACGGTTGGTTGGACAACAACGATCTGGAAGACAATGAGCGCCCGCTCACACATACCATTGCCTACGCGGCGCGAGGCTTTCTCGAAGTCGGCGTTATCGCCAAACATGGTGAGTTGGTGGAAGTGGCCATGCGCATCGCTCGCGCAGCAGCACAAAGCCAGCGTAGCGACGGCGCCTTGCCGGGGCGTCTCGATTCCGCTTGGCGCGCCGCGAGCCGCTGGTCCTGTGTAACCGGAAACGCACAGATGGCCATCATCTGGCTGCGTCTGGCAGCGGAAACCGGCGACTCCATCTGGAAGCCGGCGGCGGAACGCGCCATACGTTTCAACTTGTCGATCCAGGATGTGGAGGCAACTAACGTCGGCATTCGTGGCGGCATGTCCGGCTCGCATCCGCTTTCAGGCGGGTACATGAAGAATCGCTATCCAAACTGGGCTGCCAAATTCTTCATGGACGCGCTGATGCTGAAACTGGGGGCGGGTTAGCCATGCGCGATATTGTCCTTGCGCTGTTCATTTTCGGAACGCTCCCCTACATTCTGGCGCGGCCCTACGTGGGTCTGTTGGTATGGTCGTGGATCGGCTACATGAACCCGCATCGGTTGTGCTACGGCTTCGCGATCAGCTTTCCGTGGGTGCAACTGGTTGCCATTGTCACGCTGTTGAGCTTCTTGTTCAGCAAGGAACGCAAGAGTGTTCCTTGGTCGACTACCAGCCTGCTATTGGCAGCATTTCTGCTTTGGACGGGGCTGACTACCGTTTTTGCCGTAGTGCCCGATTCGGCATGGGCTGCGTGGCTCGAATTTGCCAAGATTCTGGCGATGGTCTTCATTACGCTGGTTCTGGTCAACAGCCGGGAGCGCATGCATTGGCTGGTTTGGACCATAGCGGTTTCGTTGGGGTACTACGGTTTCCGTGGCGGTATCTTCACGATCGTTGGGGGAGGGGCCAACCACGTGATTGGCCCACCCGCGAGCTTCATTGCCGACAACAATGCGCTGGCGCTCGCACTGTGCATGACACTGCCGCTCATGCGCTATTTGCAGCTGCATTCCACCAGAAAATTCGTGAGACTGGGCTTGACCGTAGGCATGCTGCTCACCGGCATCGCCGTTCTGGGTACTTATTCGCGCGGTGGACTGGTTGCGCTCGCGGTAGTGTGCATGGTCTTGTTCCTGAAGAGCCGGGGCCGATTGGCCGTTCTCATCATCTTCATCGTCGTGGCGGGAACGGCCTACCACTTCATGCCACCCGAGTGGACGCAAAGAATGGGCACCTTGAAGGATGCTCAGCAGACGAGTTCGGGGGAAACCCGAATCGAGTCATACAAGTTCGCGCTCAACCTCGCTTTGCATAAACCGTTGCTCGGCGGTGGGCTCAACGTCTACCAGAGTGAGTCGACGTGGCAGAACTACGCGCCGCCGGGCTCGATATCCCGCGCCATACACAGCATCTATTTCCGAATTCTGGGTGAGCAAGGTTTTCCGGGCTTGCTTCTGTTCCTGGCACTCCTGTTTGTGAGCTGGCGAAACTGCAGCCGTGTACGCAAGCGAACGCGTGGCATGCCGGACATGCGATGGGCTTTTGATCTCGCCTCCATGTTGCAGGTGAGCCTGGTGGCATTCATGACAGCTGGCGCGCTCCTTCCCATGAGTTATTTCGACCTGGCATATCAACTGATGGCCCTGTGTGCGGTATTGGAACTTCATGTGCGGGAGCGTGGGCCGCGGCCCGTCACCGAACGCCGTCCAAGTGGGGCCAGCAAACGTTTGGGGTCAATGGCAGCGCCCAAAGCGTTGATGAGGTGACTCGTGAAACGTGTGTTGATGATTGCGTTCCACTTTCCGCCGGCAGCGATCGGAAGCGGGCACCTCCGCACTCTGGGCTTCGTCAGGTCGCTGCCGGAACTGGGCTGGGACCCTGTTGTGCTGTCGGCCAATGCGGTATCCCTGCCGCGGATCGATGCCGAGAATCTCAAGCTGATCCCGCCGGGTTGTCGAGTACACAGAGCGTTCGCGCTGGACGTGCGGCGGCATCTGTCCATTCGCGGGAAATACTTCGGATTTCTGGCTCAACCGGATGGTTGGGCGTCTTGGTGGCCGGCAGCCGTATTGCAAGGCTTGCGGCTGATCCGCACACAACAGATCGACGTGATCTGGTCTACCTACCCGATAATGACCGCGCATTGCATCGCGCATACTTTGAGCCGCCTTTCCGGGCTGCCCTGGGTGGCGGATTTCAGGGATCCGGTAGCCAGTTCAGTGGGAACCGAGAACAGGTTCTCCATCACGTCGCAAAACCGTTGGGAACAGCGGGTCGCGGCCAAGGCGGCTCATACCGTGTTCACTACCCGGGGTGCGATGCTGGGGTATGCGGCTCACTACCCAGAAGCAGAGCGGGAAGGGCGGTTAAGCGTCATTCCGAATGGGTACGACGAGGCGACATTTGCGGACATTCCGGCCGTGACTGTCCGCCAGCCCGGCATGCCACTGACGCTACTTCACAGCGGCATCATGTATCCCGATGGTCGAAACCCGCTACCTTTTTTCAAGGCGGTGGCCAATCTCAAGGCGGCCGGCCGTCTGCTCGAAGGGGATGTAAGGATTGTCTTGCGCGCCAGCGGATCAGAGGCCGCATATGGGAAGGAGCTATGTCGCTTGGGCCTGGATCGCATGATCACCTTCGCCCCCCCGGTTTCCAGTCGCGATGCGCTTGTTGAACAAGCGAAGGCCGATGCCCTGTTGCTGTTTCAGGGCGGCCGGTTTGATCATCAGATACCGGCGAAAACATACGAATACTTGCGTATCGGCCGTCCGATTTTTGCACTCGTTGGCGCAAAGGGAGATACCGCAGCCTTGCTGCACAAGACAGGGGGCGCACAGATGGTGCCGATAGATGACGTCCCTGCCATAGAGCGAGGCCTCGCCGATTTCATCGATGCACTGCGTGCGGGCCGAGCGCAGGTCGTTGCGGGCCGCTTGGTCAAGGAATACTCCCGGCACCAAGGAGCAGTGGCGCTGGCCGATCTGTTCAACCGCGTTGACCGGGCGTCTCGGGGTGGCATCCGGGCGGGTTGAGACTGTTCCGGCGTCGTCGGCATATTGGCCCCGGACAAAAATTGTGACCGATCCGATGTGGCAGGCAAGCGTGGTGGGCACGCCGTAAGTGAGCCCGGCATCAAATCAAGGCTGTTCGGCCTGGCACCAATGCGGTTTGATCCGTGCGTCAGGCAGGACCCAGAAAATTACCCATAGAGTGGATGTTGAAATGCCTGCGCAGAAGCTGAGCTTGAGGAGATCTCTGGTTTTCTCGTTCGCTGAAAAATACACCTCGTTTGCGGTCAGCTTGGCTGCAATCGTCATTGTGAGCCGGTTGCTTACACCCGAGGAAATCGGCATTTTCTCCGTCGCGGTCGGTGTGACGACATTGGCGAACACGCTGCGAACCTTCGGCGTCAGCAATTACCTGGTGCAGGTCAAGGATCTCACCGACAATGTCATTCGTACCTGTTTCACGATCAATCTTCTTATCGCGTGGTCGCTCGCGCTGATTATCTTCGCTTCGAGCTGGCAGATAGGCGCTTTCTTTCACAGTGTCGGCGTCGGCGATGTCATGCGCGTACAGAGTCTGTCCTTCATTCTTGTGCCGTTCGGGATCACGGCGTTGGCGTTGTTGCGGCGGGACATGGCGTTCGGCACGCTGTACAAAATCAATGTCAGCTCGAACGTCGCGAACAGCTGCATGACCATCGGATTGGCGTTCTTGGGCTTCAGCTACATGAGCATGGCCTGGGCATCAGTCGTTGCGATGCTCGTCATGGTCCTCGGATGCGTGGTCTGGGGACACGAGCGCCGAGTGCGTGGGGTGGGCATTTCCGGATGGCGGGATATCTTGCCCTTCGGAGCCAAGATGACGGTTTCCGACATCGCTCTCGACCTGGGGCAACAATCAGCAAATATTGTGATCGGCCGGATGCTCGGGATGGCCGACGCAGGTTTCTATTCGCGCGGCTACGGCCCGGTCAACATGTTTCGCGAAAAGGTTGTGGCTGCCGTCAAAGCAGTCGCCTTCCCGGCCTTTGCAGCTGAACACCGTGAGACAACGATGGCGCCGCAGCTGTTCTTGCGAGCGCTTGTCTATCTCACCGGTATCAGTTGGCCGTTTTTCGCCTTTGCGGCACTGATGGCGTTTCCGATGATCCGGATCATGTTCGGGACTCAATGGGATGCGGCCGTGCCGCTGATGCGCTGGTTATGCGGTGCTGCCATCGTGGGAACGCTGATCTATCAATGCAATTCATTTTTTGTCGCCATCGGACGGGTCAACGCTGCAACCATTGTTGAAATCCAATATCAGCTTGCCGGCTTACTGCTTGCAGTGGCGGCGGCGTTCATCAGCGTGGAGGCGGTTGCAGCATCGCAGGTGCTGGTCTATGTCATTGCCACATTGCTCTACTACCGGAAAATGCGCGACTTCGACGTACTTGCACTGGGAAAATGTGCGCGTGCACTGATGCCGAGCGCAGCCATTACTGTTACAACTGGTATCGTACCGGTCATAGTGCTGGCCTGGCCCAGTCTGCTTGATGAATACCTCATTCCGTCATTTGCCGTAGCGGTTGTTGGCGCAGGCTGCGGATGGATCGCAGGGATTGTCCTGGTGAAGCATCCTTTGCTCGTGGAATTGCGTTCGATAGTGGCACGCCTCCAGGGCTTGCTTCCTGGTTTCCGTAAACTCTAAACGCGTATTGACCGGGTATGTGTCAGTCGCTGTGGCTCATAACAAGCTCTTTCACCAGGCTGAGTAAAACATGACATTTGTGGCAGTCACTCAGGCGACGATTCTGCTGTTCCTGGTCATGGCGCTCGTTCTGTGGGCCGTCTATTTCCCGTATCCCTCACCCTTGATTCGACGCTTCCTTTCGCCACGCCGACGCTGGCCCGAAATGCAGATTCGCGGCTGGCTGAAAAGCCAGCGCTTCCAATCTCCGTTTCTTCGCTATTTCAACCGCGATCCGGAACGAACGCCACCATCCGGGAATAGCCTGCTTGCCCCGGCAGATGGGTCGGTGACCAGTGCCGAAGTTCGAGATGGCATTTGCTATCTCGTGATTGCGCTGAGTTTCTGGGACATGCATGTTCAGCGCAGCCCGATCCGAGGAAACGTGCTCGACGTACGAGACTGCGGCGACGACTTCATGGACGGGGAGGGGCGCGAGTTTGCATTTTTGCGGGAAAAGGCCTGCCCGGTACAAAAGCGCATTGTGATTGCCACCGATGGCGGACAGGTCGCAGTGCGTCTGATCACCAGCCTGGCAGCCCGCCGAATCGAAGCATGGGTACGCCAAGGGGAGGAGATCCAGCGTGGTCAGCGGATCGGTCGCATACTGCTTGGCAGTACGGTGGTGCTCGAGTTACCCATGACCGCAAGGTTGTTGGTACACAAGGGCGACCGTGTTTGGGCGGGCGAAACGCCGGTGGCCGAAGGCCTGGCTGTATCATGAACAACTTCCTCTGGATATCCGGACACTTGGGCTGGGGTAGCTTTGCGCTGATAGTGTTCACCGTGCTGTGGTTTCTGCTGACCGATATTGTCTGGCGGTTGCGCAGCGCCAGCATTCGCTGGCTCGCTGCGATGATGTCAATCGGCTGGATGATGGGCGTAGGCTTGATTTTCATCGCCTTCCATCTCGGCAGTCGGTGATCCGCTTTACGTCTGGCGCAGCGCATGGTTAGGGCGTAGCGTCCCTTGTCTTGTCGATCGAGCCCAAACAACGCTGGTCAAAAGCGCGGCGCCTGGCTTCTGCAATAATCTTCGTGATAGGCGCCAACACGAACCGCGAGAGATCTCATATTCCGCATGTCTTTTTTTCCACTTGTCTCGGTCATTATCCCCGTACGCAATTGTCGTGATTATATTCACGAGGCTATAGACAGCGTTCTGGGACAAGACTACTCGAATCTGGAGATCATCGTCATCGATGACGGGTCGGACGATTACGAGTATTCGGAACTGCAGAAGATGGATGGGCGGATAGCGGTCCGTCGGCTGTCGGGCATGGGAGTTTCTCATGCGCGAAACGTGGCCATGGCCATGGCCAAGGGATCCTACTTCGCCTTTCTCGACGCCGACGACATCTGGTTTCCCGGAAAGTTGACTGCGCAGGTTAATTACTGCGAAAAAAATCCACATGCGGGTTGTGTCTTCGGCGGCTTCGCGAAGTGGGAGCGCGATGCTTCTGATCAATTTCCGCCGTCATCGTTGTTGACGACGGATTGTCACGCGTTGACGGGGGCTGATCCAGCTCGTTCAGGCTGGATGTATACGCGATTGCTGATGGGGCAACTGGTCGGAATGAACACTGCGTTGATTCGGCGGGAGGTTTTCGAAAAGCTCGGCGGTTTCGACGAATCCATGCGCGTGGGAGAGGATTATCTGTTTTGGTTGAAGGTATCGCGTGTTTTCGAAATGCATGCACTCGCTGGCACCGTCGCGCTGTATAGAATTCACGAATCGAGCGCCATGGGACATCTGGACGAGCCCAATCACCTGGCCCTCATGCTGAAGGCGGCTGTTTCGCGGTGGGGTCTGTCCAACCCGGATGGCACCAAACTCGACCAGGATGAGTTTGAGGCCCGGCTGGCGGCGACCGAATTTGCCCACGGCTATAAGCACTTTTGGCATGGTTCGGCGACCGCCGCTCGGCGTTCACTGCTGGTCGCGCTTCGGAGCGGTTTTCGTCCGGGTCGCTCCCTAGCCTACATTGTCTTGTTGCCCTTTCGCAGATGGTTGTCGGTTCTGAGAAGCCGATTGCGGTGAGCCGTCATCCTATCCTGTTCATGGGTGCTGAAAGGCAAGGGGGTACAACGACGCGAAACGCACGTACATGTTGTGGAGTGCGGGTCGCCAGCTGCCTCACCTACTTCAGGCATTTCCCATCCGCCAAGCGACGCTGATTGCCAGGCTGGCGAGGCGGCCGCGCAAGCCAGGGGTCAGCCACAGCCCATTTGAATAATAGTGTTCGTCGTTGGCGAAATCGCGCTTGGCTTGCGAATCGCCTTCGCCACGGTCGAATACCTCGATTCCCTCATGCGCAGCAGCTGCAAACATGTGCTTGAGCAGGATTCGGCCGGGCGAATAATTCGCAAACTTCCTGTCGTAGACGGGAAACCAGACGTGCAACACGTTGCGGCATTGCAGGCCAAAGTGGGCGGCAACGATCTTGTCGTCGCATCGCAGCAGCGAAAGGACGCCACCGCATTCGGCTTCCGATGCGCCTGACAGTCGCTTCAGCAATTCGACGTTTGCCGTTTCGAATAGGGCTGCATGCGTTTTGCCAGTTCGTGAGTACTGGCTTTTCTTGGCTTCGATCAGCCAATCCAGATCCGCTTTCAACGCCGTGGATCGCCATTCGAAGGAAACGGATCCGACCTCGTTATGAAGCTTCTTCTCCCGCCGCTCGGTATCGGTCACGAGCTTCTTGTCGGTGCGGCGCAGACATGCCCAATAGTCGTCCGCGGGTGTCCCCAGACGGGTGCGTAAACCGATTCGCTGTTCATCGCCCTCCAAGCCGAATCGCGCTTGGGCCTGGTCCAGGTGCGTGAACAGGATGGCATTGATCTGTCCACGGGTTGCCGCCAGGAGGTGTGCTGGCGACAGGCGAGTGCCACGTCCGGCCACGACGCCGAAGTAGTCTGTCATGACGTCGCCCGCCGGTTCGAAAACACCAAAGCGAGACACGAAGCCATGCCTCGGCTGGAGCGGCATGAAAAAGGTCGGTGCGCCATTGTCGTAACCGACAAGAATGCGAACATCAGGGTTCACGCTGGCGACATGGCCGATGTAGGTGCGACTCAGAAACGCTTGATTCAGGTCGCTGGCGGCGGCGTGCAAATCATCCCAGGCTTGTGACTCGCTCCGGCTCAGCTCGTTCATCTTCCGTATGAAGAGGTTTACGCCCAGCTTCAATGCACTCATGCCGCACCCGGTCGAAAAAACAGGAATGTGGCCAATTTCGCCGGATCGATGCCTGCCGGCCCAGTCGTCCATTCGTTTTCAGGGATATGGATGCGTCCAATATCCGAGGTCCATTGCACACGCGTATCCATCAGAACAGGTTCACTGTTGAAGCACATCGCGAATCCCGCACGATGGGCCTGTACCCGCACCGCTTCGCTGACCGCTCCATGCGGAAATGACATGACGTCTGCTTCAGCGCCGAGTTCCTCCAGCAGAACGTGGCTCTGCTGGAGGTCCGCAAGCGGGTCTTGCAGCGAGGTGAGCGGGACATGCGAATGTCCATGCCCGGCTACCTTGATCAAGGCGAGATTGCGTAATTCCCCGCGCGAGAGCATCTGGCGCCCGACAGCGGCCCGCACATTCCACGATTGCAGAAAGCTTCGGCGCGCATCCTTCGCCATTCCGCCCACGGAGGCGGTTATCCGGTAGATGCGGGCACGCCGGTTGTCCTTCTCGGAAACCGGAATATTCAGAGTTGACTCCAGTCCCTCCAGGTTGCCTGGCGAGAGGAGTATCTCGACGAGCGCGTCCTGCCACCAGCGATCATCCTCATCATCCAGCACGCTGGTTGCCAGAAAGAGTACCGCTGGCAATCCACGTTTTTCGAGTTCAGGTTGGGCGTAAAGGGCGGTATCCCGCCAGCCATCGTCGAAGGTAATCAGGCCCGCGCGGTCAGGCAAGCCTCCCTTGGATTCCGCATGGGTCTTGAGATCACCGAGGTCGATGACGTTGTAATGCTTGTGAATGAAATCCAGACATTGACCGAATCCACCGCGGGTAAACGCATATTCCCGTTCGGCGCAGGCATAGTCATCTGATTCGGCAGGTAGCACGCGATGGAACATGAACACCGTCAGCGTGTGTCTATTTCGCAGGCGATGCGCCAGACCCAACAAACCTGATCGGTATGCGATGGTGCGGGCGGCGGATTTGAGTCTTGACATCAGACGCCTTTGACGGCCTAGTTTGGTTGGGAGTGGTCGGAGACCAACAGCACGCACGTTCACGCGTGCTGTTCCGACACCCCGTACCCGGTTGGGTCTTGAGTGTCTGCCAAGCCGCGGAGCATAACGCTTGGCGGGAAGCCGAACCACCAGTGGGAGATGCAACGCGGTGCTGGCGCCTCAGTGAGGCGAGAGGCTGGCCCGTGCAAAATCATGCGTGATGCGCTCGAAGTGCTGGCGCGTCGTTATGATGGTTTCTCGGTGGGGCACAGGACAATTCAGGACGTCTCGGACACGATCGATCAGAGCAGATGCCGTCAAGCTGGCAGCGGGCAGGCAGTTTCTCTCCAATCCAAAGAGTTCCATGAAGCCCCGGTGTTTTATGTCATAGGCCAGCGCAATGGCGGGCGTGTCCACGCTATGAGCCAAAATGCACGAATGCAGCATGCCGCCGATATTCAGGTCGAGCTCAGCATAGCCCCGGATCAACGCTTCCGGATCACCCTGGATCACTTCCATCTCGATGCCTTTCAGCGCGAGCAGTTTCGGGATGACCAGTGACGTGTCGTAATGAACGAAATAGCGAAAGTCGCAATGGTGCTCGTCACGTATGGATTTAATGGCGTTGGCGAAGATGGGGAGATTTCTCTGAAGCAGTTTTGTCGAAGAGGGGCCGTGAAAGTTCAGGTTTAAACCGATCAGTGGACGCCTTCTGTGCGAGTTTGGTCGGGCCGTATGGCGTATGTCGTAGAGGTGCCCTAAATGAAGAGCGGGATCGCCGATGAGTTCCACGACTTTGTCCGTGTAACGTGAAAAAACAGCCTGGGTAAACGAGTCGCGGACGGATATAGCCTTCGCCATAGACAATAGTTCGCGAAGGTTGGCTTCTGTGGCAGGAGTAATGTCAATGTCGCTGTCTTTCTGCGCCGCCGAGCTCGGTTGGTTAATGCCAACCCCGAATAAGATGGGTCTGATGCCATTCAGTTTGAAAAACTCGATATCCCTTATTAACCGAGGACCTACATGACCCTTGGTGTCAAAAATAACGTAGCCGCTGCCCGCGATGATGAAATCCGACCATGTTGCTTCGTTGAGCTTGGTTTCCCCCCAACGAATCAGTTCGATGGCGGGTTCTGGGGCGTGTGCATGTACGAAGCGCGTCACGGACTGGCTAATCGCGAGGTCACCTTGGTTGATGGTGCGAGGCGAAACATAGTTTCGGTAGTCGAGGTCAGCGAGGTCGCCACCCAGGAAGCATTTGGCATCGCGCCTGAAGGCGTGAGCGTGTTTCAGGGATCGCATCAATGTGGCAATCGTATTCGTCGAGACTCGAGGTCTTGGTTCGGCACCGTAAATGGCCAATTTCATATAGTTGGTAATTTTATGAAGATCATTATGAGAGATTTCGGAATTACTAAGATGTATTCACGTTTCTTGTTTTACAATTGATATATGTAAAGAAAAGATTGTTTCCTCTTTACGCCATTCGAACGGTACTGATATCAGTGGGGTTGTGGCGAGTTTTCGTGAGATAAGTTCCCTTTCCCAAGCCAAATGGAGATGAGTCAGTGGGGCGCGGAACGGGGCATTACTGCGAAGTTGGGGTAGTTGTCGTAAGCGGTGTTGCCCCAGGGTTTCACTCTGCGAGAATCAAACAGATTCCACGCTACCTGCGCATTTGGCAAGCCGCTGTCGGCGGCGGCGGCTATGCCGATCTGGAAGTTGGCGGGGAAGCCGGTTGCCGCATCCGGATAGCCGGCCATTTCACCTATTCGCCAAGATTTCTTCGCCAACGTTCCTGCTTCGGCCACCATGGCCGGTGAGTTGCATCTGAGGCTGGAAAGTGTCGGGAAGGTTGCGGCATAGACCGCGGTATAGGTCGGCAACCAATTCCCGGCATTGTCTTTTACTTGAATTTTGTAAGCTGACGCTTGCAGCCAGCAGTAGCCTTTTTCGGGGTTGCTCTGCCAATCAGTCATGAGACCGATCTCGAACTTCGCCAACCAGTTGCGGAACTCTGCTGCACCGGTGAAGCCAAGCTCGGCAGCATGTCCTGCCGACCAAGTAAGGAAGTTGTGCTGCCACGGCGCCATGCCGTTTGAGCTGCCGCCATTCATGCTGTAAACGGTGCCATTGTCCATTAGCCCCAGCGAGTTGGCATTCGGGTTGTTGGTGTATTTGGCATTCCAGTCGATGAGTGAGTTCTCGACGTCGGCAGTGAATTCCGCTTGCAAGGGGTGGCTGTTTGGGAGTAGCCACGCGGCATCGGCCATCTCTCGCAGCACCCAGGCCTTGCCGCGGACTTGGCCGTGCGCGCGGTCGATCAGCCCCTTGGAAAACTCACGATAGCTTTCGTTGGAGATGAGCTCGTTGTAGGAAGCGCTGAATGCAAGCTCCGACATGTAGTAGTAGTCGCCGGTCACCAAGTACGGTACATAGGCCGCCGACGGCTGATGCGCGTCATCCCAGATGTTGGGGTTTCCAGTGCTGTACCAGGCCGTTTTGCATGTGTTGACGACATGATTGTTGAGGCAGTTTTGCAGTGTGTCCGCCTTGTAGGCTGTGCCCTTTTTTCCTCCCTCTGCTGCCATTCGATCCGCTGCTGCCCAGTTGAGAATGGTTACCTGGGGATGCTTCTGGATGCTGACAGGCAAGCCGGTCTGCTCATCCCGGTAATGGATGCTGTACGCGCCGAGCGCATCGGTGTTGGCGAGCATCCAGTGGTAGGCACGTACGTCGGGATGGACGATGTAGACGCTGGTCCAGCGCGGCAACGGTCCAATCGCAGGTTGCGCGCCGGTGGTACCCATGGCCTTGGTCTGGTCGCAGTGATCCAGCGGCGCACAGGACTGCCGCAGGTTGGCCAGGAACGACTCGTCGGGTGTCAGCGGCATGTAGCGGGAGACCGCCTTGCTGGCCTGGATGTATTGGGTGTCCTGCTGCAGGTAGACCTGCGGTTGGGCGTTGTTCCACCACAGCTGCTTGTTGCGGTTGCGCCTGGGGCGCGAAGGCCGAGGTGTTCTCGACGATGATGTCGGTGCGGATATCGCCGACCGTGCCCGGCGTGGCGCCGGCATAGGCGCGTACGGCGAAGTAGACCCGCAGGTCGGGATGGGGCGTGCCGTCGGCGGCTGTCACCAAACCGTTCACCACCCACTCGCTCACCAGCGGGCCGGACAGCCATAGGTTGCACTGCTTGCTCCACGGCTTGCAGGTGTGTTTCGCGTGAGCCTGCTGCAGCAGTGTTCGGGCCTTCGTTGTGTAGATGTTTCCACCCATGTCGAACGAGGCTGTGGCGTCGTACCCCGTCGCGAGCAACTGCGCCAAGCTGACCGTGCCAACTTGAGTGTTCACCGTCGGAGTTGGCTGCGCTGAAAGCGTCAGAGGCAAGCTTTCCTTGCCTGGCAGAGATGGCAAAGCCACCGACAACACCGCGTGGCGCAAGCTCCCGTCCGGGTTGATGGCCTTGGAATCGACCTGCAGCGGGATCGGCTGGCCTTTTACCGTGGCGACCAATGCCGCCCCTCTGGGCACGTCTCCGTTCTTGAAAACCTGACCGAAGGTGACCGCAACGTTGTTTTGTGCCCGAGGGGCCTGACTTATCACATTGTCGGTTACTACTGTTGCTGCGTGCGCCTGTTGTGCCAACAGCAGCAGGCTTCCGGCAACCACAGGCAGTACCGCTCCGATTACCGTGCTCATGCCAGCTTGCGCCTCATCAACTGTTCCGACGCCATCATGCTGTCGGGTCGATCACGCTGACTTGCCCATCGACAGGTGTCGTACCCATACAGCGGCCGCCTCGATCATGCACCGTCGGTTATTGCTGCCAGTCAAGTGCGTATCAGCACTGGTTTCTGGGGAAGGGCACCATCTCAGTTTTGAGATTGTTTCACAACCCGTCCGAATGGTCTGGGGGTAACGCAAGGCAGTGCCGCGCGTATGGACTGTCAGGACAGTGCGTTTGGCGTAGGCGGGACGAAGTGCGTTGAGCTGTATGTGATCGCGATTTCGTGGCCTTGGGTGATTTCTTCCTTTGGAAGCTCGTGGATTTCCAGCCTCCCGGCTCCGGCCACAGATGTCCGAATAAGGCTGAAAATGGGCTGGGGCGATACTGTGGGTGGTCGTGGTCCTACTGCAGCGGCTCTACGTCGGTGGTATGCGGCCGTTCAGCGAGGCACAGGTGAAAAAAATCCCACAGAAAGTGGGATTTTCACAACTCCGATCGGTCGATTCAGCAGCCGCAAGTAACTTTGGTGGTCTACCTTTTCAATGTGCGGGTTCGAGCAGATACCGACTCGTTCGGCTTGTGTGCTGCCTCGCGGTCAGCCGGTGCGGTCGGTCGGTCGCAGATGGTTACCAGTGGGCGCGCGTCATTGATATCACGGGATGCTCCGGGAAGGGCCCGACAGTTCCGGTAAGGGCTAATCCACGTCGAGGATCGAATATGCGTTGTGGATGTTACTTTTTCAGGTGTGGATTCGTGCAGGGAAGAGTCTGCGACTCTGGATTGTGGTTCGGACGTAGCCACCGGTGTAACCGGACGGATCGTGGCAACGCGTTCGTATGATGCGGCGGCTCGCAAAGAGCCAAAATACGAAATTGCCTCGGATGCACTGCGGATGACGCGGAAAAAGGGGTCAAGACCGACCCGCTTCAGCGGTATGCCTTTATTTGGCTGTATCGGTGTTGATGTGGGAGGTATCGAAGTGGTTGGGGGCTGCACGACAGTGGAATTTGGCGGCAAGTTTGGTGCCGTAGGCAGGATAGGGTTGCTGATGGGAGCTTGGTCAGCAGGCTCAGATGATATGGAGCGTGGCAATACGGCGAAATTGGGGAAATTGTTGTAGCTGTCCGCGCCGGCAGGTTTCATGCTGCGAGATTCGAACAGGTTCCATGCATTGTGCGCATCCGCCAGGCCGCTGTCGGCAGCCAACGCGATACCGATCTGGAAATTGGCAGGGAAGCCGGTATTGGAGGTGGGGTAGCCGGCCATTTCATTGGCCTGGACGGGCAGCTTTCGCACCTTGGCCAGTTCTGTGAGCATGGCCGGCGAGTTGCAGGCCAGCGCGGGAAGCGTGGGGTAGGTTGCCGCGTAGACGGCGGAGTAGGACGGCAACCACTGGCCGGAGGCATCCTTGACCTGGATGTTGTAGGCCGACGCTTGCAGCCAGCAGAAACCGCGGCCGGAGCCACTCTGCCAGTCGGTCATCAGGCCGATCTCGAACTTGGCCAACCAGTTACGGAACGGTGCGGCACCGCTGAACCCGAGCTCGGCCGCATGCCCCGCCGACCAGGTGAGGAAGTTGTGCTGCCACGGCGCCATGCCGTTAGCACTGCCGCCGTTCATGTTGTAAACGGTGCCGTGGTCCATCAGCCCCAGAGGATTGGCATTCGCGTTGTGGGTGTATTTGGCGTTCCAGTCGGCCAGCGAGTTCTCGACGCTCGCGGTGAACTCCGGCTGCAGGGGGTGGGACGGGGGCAGCAACCAGGCGGCATCGACCATTTCGCGCAACACCCAGGCCTTGCCTCGCACCTGGCCATGCGCGCCGTCGATCAGGCCCTTGGAAAAGCCACGGAAGGTTTCATTGGACCAGAGCGCATTGTGCGATGCCCCGAAGGCCAGCTCGGACATGTAGTAGTAGTCGCCGGTCACCAAATACGGCACATAGGCCGCCGACGGCTGATGTGCGTCATCCCACACGTTGGGATTGCCGGTGCCGTAGAAGCCCGCCTTGCAGGTGCTGATGAGCGCATTGTTGACGCAGTTTGGCAGCAGGTCCGCCTTGTACGCCTTCGACGTTGCACTGGTTCCATTCGATGCCTGGTTCGCCCACGCCCAGTCGACGATGGTGACGTAGGGATGCTTCTGGATGCTGACAGGCAAGCCAGTCTTTTCGTCCCGGTAGTGGGTGCTGTACGCGCCCAGCGCATCGGTGTTGGCGAGCATCCAGTGGTAGGCGCGAACATCGGGGTGGACGATGTAAACGCTGGTCCAGCGCGGCAGCGGACCTATCGATGGCTGTGCGCCGGTCGTGCCCATGGCTTGGGTCTGGTCGCAATGGTCCAGCGGCGCACAGGACTGCCGCAGGCCGGCGAGGAACGACTCATCGGGTGTCAACGGCATGTAGCGGGAGACCGCCTTGCTGGCCTGGATGTATTGGGTGTCCTGCTGCAGGTAGACCTGCGGTTGGGCGTTGTTCCACCACAGCTGCTTGTGCGGTGTATTGCGGCTGCGCCTGGGGCGCAAAGGCCGCGGTGTTCTCGACGATGATGTCGGTGCGGATGTCGCCCACCGTGCCCGGTGTGGCACCGGCATAGGCACGCACGGCGAAGTAGACCCGTAGATCGGGATGGGGCGTGCCGTCGGCTGCCGTCACCAAACCGTTCACCACCCACTCGCTCACCAGTGGACCGGAAAGCCACAGGTTGCACTGGGTGCCCCACGGCGCGCACGTCTTGGCACTGCTGGCAGATTGCAACAGCTTGCGGGCGCTGGCCGTGTAAGGTTTGCCGTTGACGGTGAGCGCGATGTTGGTGTCGTAGTTCGTCGAAAGCAGTTGCGACAGGGTGACGGCGCTGGCCGGATTCACTGGACCGGTTTGCGTGGTCAAGGCCAACGGCTGCGCGGCGCTGCCGGGCAGCGATGGAACCAGCACGGTCAATACGGCGTGGCGCAGACTGCCATCGGCATGGGTGGCTTTCTCATCCACCTGCACGGTGATGGGGTGGCCGTCGAGGTTGGCTGTCAGTGTCGCGCCGTCGGGCACATCACCGGCTTTGAACACCTGGCCGAAGCTGACCGGCACGCTGTCCTGCGTTTGCGTGGACTGGCTCACCACGGTATCCGTCACCACCGTTGCCGCATGCACACAAGGCATGGCCAGCAGCAACATCAGGCCCGCGCTGGCACCCATCAATTTACCGCGCAGTGGGAAACGGCGGCTCTCGCGACCTGAGAGTCGTGACTGTCGGACTGTACGCATCGTGATCTACCCTGTGCCGGGGCAATGGCCCGGAAACTCGCTGGCTATGTCTCGCTATTTTCGTAATGGCCGGTGCTTGGGGCCGCTGCCGCAAGACGTCCGGGAAACCGTCCGGGGTTTTCCATAGGTCGTATCGGCGTCATGTCGGTGCAGCCCTTTTGAACCGCTCGCAAACTCAGGGTCGACGATAGGTCCGGGTTTCACGGGGCGTTGTGATGTTGTCCACATCTTTGGAACTACAGGGATTTTTGTACTGATTCCGGGTTTTCCGTTCGATGCGGCCAGAAAGGCCGGTCCTTACCTGACGGCCGGTGGCGAAAGGTCAGCACTCTCCTCGCTGGGGCGACTGGTCCGTTGCTCGGGATGCACTCGCGGATCCGTCGGCGTTGCTTACATTTCCGCTGATTTCCTGCCGCTTGTTGATTAAGAATACTCATATGTTTCATGAAGTTACTTCCATGGCACGCTGATTGCTGCGTATCAGGTGAACCACCCCTCTCACCAAACGGCTTTGGAGGTTTTATGAACTCGATCAAATCCCTCGCGCTGGTTGGAATGGCGACCACCGCGCTGTTTGCGACGCAGGCCTTTGCCACTCCGTGCGCGCCGGGCACACAAGGCTCGCCTGTTTGTGTCGCCACCGTCGGCGCCAATGGCGCCGAGAGCAGCCTGCAAGACGTGTTCGACGGCATCACGAGCAGTCCCGGCGACATCAATGTCTATACCGGCCAGGCGAGCCCAAGCTCCTTCTGGTCCATCAGCGGGTCCGGCGCCAGCGAAAACGCGGTCGTCATGGAAATTGCAGGCAACGCCAACAGCAACAGCTTCGGTATTTTCGATCCGACGGATACTGGTAACTACCTGGAGTTGTTTGGTGGTCCCGCGTCGACCGGCTGGACCTCGCAGTTGTGGAACGATGGCGCCGGTAAATTCACCGCCGGCCAGTACGATGCCGGCCACAATCAGGTGTCGTTGCTCGATGCCACGTTCGGTGCAGGGAACAGTTTCGGCTACTACCTGAAGGCGGCGGACGGCACCTTCTTCTTCTCCGACCCAACGCTGAATGGCGGGAATGCGCAGATGGTGGCGTACGCGGGCGATAGCAGCACCAGCCTCACGTTCGACGGTCACACCGGCATGTTCGACGCGGGCGAGTTCCTGCTGGCTTGGGAAGACATGGCTCTGCAGAACTCGGACAAGGACTACAACGATTTCGTGGTCGTGGTGGAATCTGTCAATCCAGTCCCGGAACCGGGCGTGCTCGGCATGTTCGGGCTCGGTGCGCTGCTGATTGGCGGGTTCGTCGGGCTGCGTCGCCGCTCCCTCGCGGCCTGATTCCTGGCTCCACCCGCGACCTGCAACAACTTGAAATCAGTTTGAAAAAAATGGACCGCCAATGCTGGCGGTCCATTTTTTTCATGTCACGAGCGGCCGCCGTGCGCGCATGGTCGATTGGAGCCCGCGCGTCGCATCGCTTGCGCCGATCCCTTCGACTCCGGCGTAGTCGTTCTGGGACTTGGAAGCGGCCCATGCCTCGGCAGCACTGTGGGTTCTGATGGCGCAGTTTGTCCGCGTCGGAATTCTTTACACGGCTTGGCGTGGGGCGGTCGCGCACCGTTGGCGCTGTTTGGTGTGGCTGGACACATCAACGGGGCGCTGGATGCTCGCGTCCGTGTCGTCAAGCGGTGTCGATAATACTTACATTTTGCGGATTATCGATAATTATAGAAATTGTATATGCATGTGAATCAATGACTTGAGGTGATGGCATGGGCTTTGCTTTGTTCTGGGTGCAAAAACGCATCATCTTTCAGTTGATTCTCCAAGGAGCAACACCATGAAGAAGTTCAAATATCTCGGGCTTGCTGGTTTTGCCGCCGCGAGCTTGTTCGCGTCGCAAGCCTTCGCGACTCCGTGTGCGGCCGGGTTCGAGGGCGGTCCCACCTGCATCGCCACCACCAACGCCTATGGCGAGCCCACGCTGGAAAGCATCCTTGGCGCGGCTGGCACACCCGGCAGTGTCTTCTCCGCGGGCAACGGTATCAATCCGTACACCCAGCAGTTGAACCCCGCCAGTTACTGGGCCATCGGTGGCACCGGCAGCAGCGAAAACACGGTCATGCTGACCCTCACCGGGAATGCGTCCAATCTGAGCTTCGGCATTTTCGATCCGACCGACATCACCAACACGCTGGTGCTGTTCGACGGTGGCGCGGCCGGCTACACCACGACCCTGAAGACCAATGGCACCGGTGGTTTCGCTGCCACCTATTTCGCGTCGTCGGATCCGTTGCTTCCGTCCACAGGCCACGCCGGTGCAACTTTCGGTGGCGGCAATCTGTTCGGCTACTTCCTGAAGTCCGGAAATACTTTCTATTACTCCGACAAGTCCCTGAACGGTGATACCCCCCGCGTTGTTACCTACACGGGCGACGGATCGAACACGGTCGCGATGACCAATGGCAAGTTCACGGCCGGCGAATACCTCCAGGCTTGGGAAGACGGTACTGACTTCGACTACAACGATTTCGTGGTGATGGTGGAATCGGTCCATCCCGTCCCGGAACCGGCAGTGCTTGGCATGTTTGGCATCGGCGCGCTCCTGATCGGCTTTGCCGTGAGCCGTCGCCGTCGCGAGAATGTCTGAGGCAGGCATCCGCTGCAGATGTGAAACACACTGAAGTTTTTCGTTGAAAATGGCCCGCCGCCTTGGTGGGCCATTTTTTTGTCTCGAGTGTTTTGATCCTTGGCAGTCCCATGGCTGTCGCGAACGTGTGAGAACCCAAATCCACGCAACGTCGCTGATACACTGGAACGCTATCTGGAACCCAAGGGAGATACTCCGTCATGAAGCGCCTCAGGATTGATTTGATTGCGGCCGCGCGGCCCAATTTCATGAAGGTTGCGCCGCTGTTTCATGCGTTGCGCAAGGAGCCCTGGTGCCAGTTGCGGCTGGTGCACACGGGCCAGCATTCTCGCCGACAACGGCTCGCATGGGCGCAAGCCCGAGCTATGGGACGGTCATGCCGCAGGCCGGGTGGTGGCCGACATCCGTCGTCGATTGGGCGTCGCGTCAGCGTACATTGACGAAGCTGTGGCAGCGTCGTAGACGTCTACTCAGCACGCGCCGCACAATGTCGGATTCTCGGGGCGGTCGGCCAGTTGAGCGCAGATAGCCGCGCCGCGCCATAGGGACGACCTGTTATGCACGTCATCGCCATTGCCAGTTACGTGATCTGCGCCGCCGCGTTTCTGGCGGGTGCGGTGTTGCTGGCTGTCAGTTGGCGCGGCCAGCGAACTGGCGTGCTGCTGATTGTCGCCACCCTGGCCACGGTGCTGTGGGCCATGTTTCTGGCCTACGCAGAGTGGAAGCGCACGGTGCCGGTCAACCTGATTCTGCTGGCCGAGGTTTTGCGTTTTGGCGCGTGGCTGGTTTTTGTAAGCGCCTTGTTCGGCGCTCGGTCGATGTCCGATCCGCGTCGCGTTTGGCGCATTGGCGTGCACGCACTCTGGATCGCGCTGGCCCTTTACTGCCTGTGGCCGATGACGGCCCTGGCGAAGACGGCCGCGATGTCGCTCAATATCAGCCTGCCGCTGGTGGGCATACTGGTACTGGCTCTGATCGGCGTCGTTTTTCTTGAGCAAATCTACCGAAACGTCGATCCGGAACAGCGCTGGGCGCTCAAGTTTCTGGTGATCGCACTCGGCGTGCTGTTTGCCTACGACATCTTTTTGTATTCCTACGCGGTGCTGTATCGGGAGTTCAACCTGAGCGCATGGGCGGCGCGCGGTTTCATCGATGCCGCGCTGGTGCCGCTCTTGCTGGTGGCGGCAGCGCGCAACCCGCGGTGGTCGCTGGAAGTGGGCGTCTCGCGACGTGTCGTGTTCTATTCCACGAGTCTGCTGGTGGTCGCGGTTTACCTCGTGGCCACGGCGATCGGTGGTTATTACGTGCGCCTGTACGGGGGCGACTGGGGCAGCGTCGCGCAGATCACGCTGATCTGCGTTGCGCTGTTGTTCGTGTTGTTGATCGCGACGTCCGGGCAGGCCCGCGCCCGCGTCCGCGTGATCTTGCAGAAGAACTTCTTCAGTTTCCGGCACGACTACCGCGAGGAATGGTTACGGCTGACCGCGACGCTGTCGGCCGGCGATACCGAGTTGCCGCTGCGCGCGGTTCGTGCGGTGGCGCAGATCATGGACAGTCCGGCCGGTGCGCTGTTCCTGCGCGACGAGGACGGTCAGCTCGTGCCGGAAGCGCGCTGGAACATGCCGATACCCGCCGGTTTGACGGTTTCAGCCACGTTGCCCGCGATCGAGTGGATGCGCGAGCGCCAGTGGATCTTCAATCTGGACGATCCGCCGCCGCTGGACGAGGCGCGGTTGAGCGCGCCAGCCGAGTTGCAGGCGTTGCCGCGTGCCTGGTTGTTGGTGCCGCTGGTGTTGGAGGAGCGGCTTGTCGGACTGGTGGTGGTGGCGCAGCCACGCGCGCGCCGCACCTTTGATTGGGAAGATATCGATTTGCTGCGGGCGGCCGGCAGTCAGGTGGCTGGCACCCTGGCGCAGGCTGTCAATGCCCGCCGACTGGCTGAGGCGCGCCAATTCGAAGGTTTCAACCGGCTCACTGCCTTCCTGATGCACGACCTCAAGAACGTTGCCGCCCAGCAATCGCTGCTGCTGCAGAACGCCGAGCGCCACAAGCGCAACCCGGCGTTCGTCGACGACATGCTGACGACGGTGACAAACTCGGTGGGCCGCATTTCACGGCTGCTTGAGCAGTTGCGTGGCGGCGTGACGCCTGCCACGCTCGGTCGCGTGCAACTGGCCGTGGTGATCGACAAGGCGCTGGTCGAATGCCAAGCGCAGTTGCCTCGGCCGGCCTACCAGCCGGTAGCTGAAAAACTGTGGGTACGCGCGAATCCGGAACAGTTCGCCACGGTGCTGGGACATGTGTTGCGCAATGCGCAGGATGCGGCGCAAGCCCACGGTCATGTCACGCTGACCCTGAAGCGCGTCGCGAGCGAAGCGGTGATCGAAATCGAGGACGATGGGGCAGGTATGGACGAGGACTTCATTCGCAACCGGCTTTTCAAGCCATTTTTCTCCACCAAGGAGAGCAAGGGCATGGGCGTGGGAGCGTACCAGGCGCGCGAATATGTGCGGTCGCTGGGCGGCACGGTGAGCGTGAACAGCGCGCCGGGCCAGGGCACTGTTTTCGCCATTCGGTTGCCGCTGGCCGGAGGCGAAGGAAATTCGAACGCGGCGGATCCGTTGACGGCGGCATCATGAGCAAATCGCAGCGCCATCTGTTGGTGGTCGAGGACGACACGGGCCTGCAGACGCAGTTGCGCTGGAGCTTCGACGACTACGACGTGCTCGTGGCTGGCGACCGTGCATCCGCGCTCGCCCTGCTGGAGCGCCATCAACCCGCCGTAGTGCTGCAGGATCTTGGCTTGCCGCCCGATCCCAGTGGCACCAGCGAGGGTTTCGCCACGCTTGGGGATATCTTGCAGAAGGCGCCGCACACCAAGGTCATCGTGGCCACCGGTAACGGCGACCGCGACAACGCCGTCAAGTCGATTGGTTGCGGCGCCTTCGATTTCTGTTCCAAGCCGCTGGATCTGGAAATGCTCCGGCTGATCGTGAGTCGCGCGTTCCGGGTGCACGAGCTGGAGGCCGAGAACCGCGCGCTCAGAAGTCAGTCGAGTGCCGTCCTGGAAGGGATCATCGGCAGCAGCGAGGTCATGGCCGACGCGTGCCGACTGGTTGAAAAAGTTGGTCCATCGAACGCCACCGTCATGCTGCTCGGGGAGACCGGCACCGGCAAGGAGTTGTTCGCGCGTGCGGTGCATCGCTTGAGCTCGCGCCGCGACGGTCCGTTCGTGGCCATCAACTGCGCGGCCATTCCCGAGCCTCTGCTTGAAGCGGAGCTGTTCGGCTACGAAAAAGGCGCCTATACCGGCGCCCACAAGCAGACCAAGGGCAAGATCGAGCTGGCCGTCAATGGCACCTTGTTTCTCGACGAGATCGGCGACATGCCACCCGCGTTGCAGTCCAAGTTGCTGCGTTTTCTGCAGGAGCGAACGATCGAGCGTATCGGCGGGCGCGAGTCGATCCCGGTGGACATTCGCATCGTTTGCGCCACCCATCAGGACTTGCGCGGGCTGATCCAGCAAGGGCGGTTCCGCGAGGATCTGTTCTACCGCGTCAGTGAGGTGAGCATCCGTCTGCCTCCGCTGCGGGATCGTGTCGGTGATGCGGCGCTGCTCGCGCGGCATTTTCTGGGGCAGGCGGCCAGCCGTCACGGGCGCACCATTCGCGGCTTTTCCGCCAAGGCGCTCAAGGCGATCGAGGGGCATTCCTGGCCCGGCAATGTGCGCGAGCTGGAGAACACGGTCAACAGCGCGGTGATCATGGCCGAGACCAAACAGATCGGGCTGGCGGAGTTGCAGCTGAGCACGACCGGCGAGGATTTCCTGAGCCTGCGCGAAGTGCGGGCCGACGCCGAAAAACACGCCATCCAGCGGGCCATGGCCAAGGCAGGCGGCAATCTCTCGCGGGTAGCGGAGTTGCTCGGCGTCAGTCGGCCGACGCTGTATGACTTGCTGGACAAATATGGCTTGAAGAAAGCGGCAGATGCCGAATGACTCCACGCGAACCGGGATTGAGAGAATGCGCAAAATCAAGCTGAACACCCGCACCGTTCGTTACGGTTCGCTGCTCCTTTCCATGGGCCTGCTACTCGGAGCCTGCGGCCTGACCGGCGGCGACCGTGGGCTGGCTGCCGGTGTCCAGGATCAGGCCGACGGAAAATACCGCGCGGCCTATATCGAGGCCAAGAAAGTCCTGCAGAAGGACAGCAAGAACGGTCCGGCCTGGCTGCTGCTCGGTCGCGCCTCGCTGATGCTAGGCGACCCCAAGGACGCCCTGAACAACCTCCAGAAGGCGCAGGCGAACGGTGTGCCGGAAGCGGAATGGTCGGTACCGATGGGGCAGGCGCTGTTGGTGACCCAGCAATACGACAAGTTGCTGAAAACCTTGTCGCTTGATGCACAGCTCGACACGCCGATCAAGGCAAGCGTGCTGCGGCTGCGCGGCGACGCCTATCGTGCGCTGGAGCAGTTCGATCAGGCCGAACAGTCCTACAAGGCGGCGTTGGCACTGGATCCCAAGGATCCCCAATCCCTGCTCGGGTTGGCCAAGCTCGCCAGTATCGCCAACAAGCCGGATGCTGCCGGACAGTACGTGCAACAGGCGCTGACGGCTTCACCGGAGAGTCCGCAGGCCTGGGTGGCCAAGGGCGATCTCGCGTTCGACGCCGGGGAATTCGCGGCGGCCGAATCGGATTACCAGAAAGTGCTGGGTTTCACCAAACCCGACTGGCTACCGCAAGAGCATTTCTACACGTTGCTGCGCCTGGCCAACGTGCAGGCACAGCAGAACAAGCTGGATGCGGCACTGGAAAGTATCCAGACGCTGGAAAAAATGTCACCCGAGCAACCTTATCCGCGCTACCTGCACGCGGTGGTTCTGTACAAGCAGGGGCATCTGGATGATGCGGTTTCCCAGCTCCAGCAGGTACTCAAGGGCTCGCCCAACAGCGAACAGGCGCAGATGCTGATGGGCGCGGTGAACTACGCCCAAGGCAACTATGCGCAGGCCGAGATGTATCTCAGCAACGTCATGGGCATCAATCGGAACAACACCAAGGCGCGTCGGTTGTTGGCGCTGACGTTCTACCGCGAAGGGCGTTCAAGCCAGGCGCTGAACACATTGCGGCCCGCAGTCGAAGGCACGCCATCGGATGCAGAACTGTTGGCGTTGCTGCAGGGCGCGGCAGCCGCCGGAGCCGGCACGCCTGAGGGCAAGGCTGGCGCCGCTGGCAAGAAGGCGGTTTCCAGTGACCCGTTCGCACCGGCGGAAGAAGCCATTGCCGCCGGTCAAGGTTCCGAAGCGCTGAGTCTGCTGCAGGCGATGCCAGCCGGCGATGCCGCCAGCGAGGCGCGGCGCAGCCGCTTGCAGGTGATCACCTATGTGCGAGAGAAACGCGCAGGGGACGCGGTCAAGGTCGCGGCGGAATATGCCTCGAAACACCCACAAGACAGCGCGGCGCATCTGGTTTACGGGACGGCGTTGATTGCGGCAGGCCAGCGCCCCGAAGCTCGCGCCCAATACGAACAGGCCGCCAAGCTCGATCCGAAGGATCTGGCCACGCTGCTGAGTCTGGGCAGCCTGGATTCACTCGAAGGCCGTTACAAGGATGCTGCTGGCCGCTATGACGCGGTATTGAAGCAGGACCCGCGCAATGAAGCGGCGATGATGGCGCTGGGCCGACTCGCCATGGTGCAAGGCGACAAGGCGGGGGCGATCAAGTGGTGCAAGCAGGCTATCGACGCGGCCCCCAAATCCCCCACGGCCTATATCGCGCTGATGATGCTGTACAGCCAGAGCGGTCAGTTCGACGAAGCCGTAGGCACCGCCACGCGTTTGGTGGAGGCCGTCCCCGACAATCCGGGGGCCCTCAATGCGCTGGGTGCAGCGCAAATGAATGCGGGCCATGCCAGCGAGGCGTTGAAGCCGCTGCAGCAGGCCGTGAAGCTGGCACCCGAGGCGCCCTTGTATCGCACCAATCTGGCGCGCGCGCAGCTCATCAACAAGAACACCAAGGATGCCCAAAGCAATCTCGAACAGGTGATCAAGGCCGATCCGGGCCAGCTGCAGGCGGTGGCCTTGCTAGCGTCCGTGAAGTTGCAGGCCCACGATCTTCCCGGCGCGCTTTCGCTGGCGCGGGCATTACAGGCACAAGCTGACACCAAGGCCGCCGGTTTTGCCCTGGAAGGCGATCTGTACATGGCAAACAAGGCTTATGGCGATGCCGCCAAGGCTTATCAGCAGGGCCTGAAGATCAGCTATGACCGCTCGTTGGTGGTCAAGACCTTTCTGGCACTCAGCGAGGATGGCGCCGAGAAGCCGGAGGCGGTGCTGAGCGACTGGCTGGCCAAGCATCCGGACGACGCTGCCACGCGCATGTTGTTGGCCCAGCACTACCTGACCCACAAACAAAACGCGCCGGCAGCCGCCCAGTACGAACAACTGTTGAAGGCCAACCCTTCCGACATCAATGCGCTCAACAACCTCGCCTGGGTCTACACGCAGCAAGGCAATGGCAAGGCGCTGGCAATTGCGGAGCGCGCCTACAAGCTGGCACCGACGTCACCGAGCGTCCAGGACACGTATGCCTGGGCTCTGATTGCGGGCGACCAAGCCTTGGCGGCATTGCCGATCCTCGTCAAGGCCGCCAAGGCGGCGCCCAAGGCGGCCGCAATCCACTATCACCTGGCCGTGGCACAGGCACGCACCGGCGACAAGGCAGGCGCCCGGACCACGCTCGAATCGCTGCAGAAATCCGCTGCGGCTTTTGATGACAAGCAAGCCGCGGAAATACTCTATCGCGAGCTGGGCGGCGCAGGCGCAGGTGGACCTGGCGCGTAATGCCCGTTCCGGGTTGCCTTTCCTTTTTCTCCTGGGAGGCAGTCTGGTCGCCGGCGGAATGACTTGTTGCATTTGACGGCAACGACGCGGCTCGGGTACATGTCGGGCACGATTTCCTGCGCTTGCACCCTGGTGCGGCCGACGACATGACGGGGACACCCATGACTCAGAGCGACAACACGCCGCGCGATCCCGCCTACCCACAGATGCTCGGCCATCCACGGCCGCTGTGGATGCTGTTCATGTCCGAGTTCTGGGAGCGCTTTGCGTTCTACGGCATGCGCTGGGCGCTCACGCTGTACATCGTGGCGCAGTTCTACGGCGGTGACGATGCGGGCCAGGCATCCGCCAGTCGCACTTACGGCGCCTATCTGGCGCTGGTGTATGCCACCGCGGTGTTCGGTGGTTACGTGGCGGACAAGATCATCGGCTACCAGCGTTCGATCCTGCTGGGCGCGGTGGTGATGTCGGCGGGGTTGTTCATGGTGATGGTGCCGAACCATCAGGTGTTCATGTTCGGCCTGGCCACGGTCATCGTGGGCAACGGCCTGTTCAAGCCGAATATTTCCTCGATGGTGGGCCAGCTGTATGCGCCGGGTGATTCGCGCCGCGACCGCGGCTTCACGTTGTTCTACATGGGCATCAACGCGGGCGCGCTGATTGCGCCGGTGCTGACCAGCCTGCTGGCGACGCGCGTGTTCGGCACGCCGGGGCACCAGAACTACCACGTGGTGTTCGCCGCCTCCGGCGTGGGCATGCTGATCAGCCTGGTGTGGTTCTGGTTTGGTCGCCGCCAGCTCGGCATGGTGGGCCGCCCGGCACCGGAAATCGCCAGCCGCGTGCGCGTGGTGTGGGTGGCGCTGGGCGTGCTGGTGGCCATTCCGCTGGTGTACCTGCTGATGGATCGTGCCGGCGCGGTGGTGCTGCAGTGGTTGTTGACGGTGCTGTTCCTGGGCGTGGCGGTGATGCTGGTGGCCGAGGCGATCCGCACCGGCCGCGTGCAGATCCAGCGGGTGATCGCGATGCTGATCATCTTCACCTTCAACGTACTGTTCTGGATGTTCTTCGAGCAGGCCGGCAGTTCGTTCAACTTCCTGGCCCAGCACATCGTCGACCGCAACCTTGGCGGCTGGGACTTCCCCATCGGCTGGTTCCAGTCGGTGAACCCGGTGGCCATCGTGCTGCTGGCGCCGCTGGTGACGCTGGTGTGGGCATGGTTGGACAAGCGTCGCGCCGAGCCCTCCATTCCGCGCAAGTTCGGCCTGGGGCTGATCGGCAACGCATTGGGTTTTGCGGTGCTGATGTATGCGTTGTCCAACCTGGTCGGCAGCGACGGCATGATCCCTCTATGGACGCTGGTGCTGTGCTACGTGCTGCAGACCGCCGGCGAGTTGTGCCTGTCGCCGATCGGCCTGTCGATGGTGACCAAGCTGGCGCCGTTGCGGCTGGTGGGCCTGGGGATGGGCGGCTGGTTTCTCTCCACCGCCATCGGCAACAACCTGGCCGGGCTGTTTGCCGGCCACGTCAGCGGCGAGACCGGCATGACGGTGGAATCGGCGCTGTCCGGTTACACCATGGGCTTCTGGATCCTGCTGGGCGGCGGCGTGGTGTTGTTCCTGATCGCCCCGCTGATCAACAAGCTGATGCACGGGGTGCGCTGAGCGCGCCGCAGTTCTCCCCGGTAACCGATCACTGGTGATTGCGCGCGAGGGTGGCGCGTGACGCGGCCTGTCGCCGGTTCGGGCGCGCGACCGGCCGGTGCATTGTCGACGATGCCGGAACCGCGCTTCTTGACCGCGGTTTCACCCTCCCCAGACCACGATGGCCGGGTAGACAGCGCTGCCTGAACTGGGCGATCCGCGGTGACCGCGACCATGGCGGTGCCGCTGGCGGCGTTGTTCGGCACATGAAACCGGGCCTGCGCGTCCTGAAGTTTGCGGCGCTGGTCGCGGTCGTCCTTATCTGCGTGGCACTGCTGGCCATCGGTGTGTTCACCCGCATGCATCCGATATTTCGCTGACCCCGCTTGTGGCAGGGGCGCCGCAGGCGGGTGGCAGTGGTTGGTTCAAGCCCGATGAGGAGATTTCGATGAGCAGCGACAGCTTCGGCGCGCGCGACCAGTGGGTCGTCGACGGTACCAGTTACGAGATCTACCGGCTTGATCGGGTCGAGACGGCGCATCGACTTCCCTACAGTCTCAAGGTGCTGCTGGAAAACCTGCTGCGCAACGAAGATGGCCGTCTGGTGACGCGCGAGCAGATCCAGTCGCTGGCGGATTGGCAACCCGGGGCGACCGATCAAAAGGAAGTGCAGTACACGCCGGCGCGCGTGCTGATGCAGGACTTCACCGGCGTGCCGTGCGTGGTGGATCTGGTGGCGATGCGCGACGCGATCATCGCGCTGGGTGGCGACCCGCAGCGGATCAACCCGTTGGTACCCAGCGAGCTGGTGATCGATCACTCCGTCATCGTCGATGCCTTCGGCCACGACGGCGCCTTTTCCGCCAATGCGCAGCTTGAGTTCGAGCGCAACGTGGAGCGCTACCAGATGCTGCGCTGGGCGCAGCAGGCGTTCGACAATTTCAAGGTGGTGCCGCCGGACACCGGCATCTGCCACCAGGTGAACCTGGAATACCTGTCGCGCGTGGTGTTCACCCGCGAAGGGCCCGACGGCCTGCAGGCCTATCCCGATACGCTGGTGGGCACCGACTCGCACACGCCGATGGTCAACGGGCTGGGCGTGCTGGGCTGGGGCGTGGGTGGCATCGAGGCCGAGGCAGCCATGCTGGGCCAGCCGATGAGCATGCTGATTCCGCAGGTGGTCGGCATCAAGCTCACCGGCGAGTTTCCGCCCGGCACCACCGCCACCGACCTGGTGCTGACCGTCGCCGAACTGCTGCGCAAGACCGGTGTGGTGGGCAAGTTCGTCGATTTCTACGGGCCGGGCGTGGCCCGCATCCCGCTGGCCAACCGCGCCACGCTGGGCAACATGAGCCCGGAATACGGCGCCACCTGCGCGATCTTCCCGATCGACGACGAGACGCTTGCCTACCTGCGCCTGACCGGTCGTTCGGAGCAGCAAGTCCGCCTGGTCGAGGCCTACGCCAAGGCACAGGGGTTGTGGCACGACCTCGGGCAGGAAGCCGACTATTCGCAGACGCTGGAGCTGGATCTGGGCACGCTGGAGCCGTCCATTGCCGGCCCCAAGCGGCCGCAGGACCGCATCCCCGTGCGGGTGGCGCCCGGCGCCGTCGGCGCGTTGCTGGCGGGGCAGACATACGAAAATGCCATTCAGGGCCGCCTGGACGAAGCGATCGATGAATCGTTTCCCGCCAGCGACCCGGTGTCGATCGTGCGCAGCAGCGCCAGCGACGCGCCGCATTCGCCCGGCCATTGCGACCTAAAGCACGACTGGCCACACGCACCGGTCGACGTGGCCCTGGCCAACGGCGGCAGCGCGCGGCTCGACAACGGTCACGTGGTCATCGCCGCCATCACCTCGTGCACCAACACCTCCAACCCGCTGGTGATGATCGGTGCCGGCCTGCTGGCCAGACGCGCGGTCGAGAAGGGCCTGCGCCGCAAGCCCTGGGTGAAAACCTCGCTGGCGCCGGGTTCGCGCGTGGTGACCGATTACTACGACCGCGCGGGGCTCACGCCGTACCTGGACCAGCTCGGCTTCAACCTGGTCGGCTACGGCTGCACCACCTGCATCGGCAACTCCGGCCCGCTTATTCCCGAAGTGGCGGCGGCGGTGACCGAGCACGATCTCAATGTGTGTTCGGTGCTTTCCGGCAATCGCAATTTCGAGGGCCGCATCCATCCGCAGACGCAGATGAATTTCCTCATGTCACCCATGCTGGTGGTGGCCTACGCGCTGGTCGGCACGATGCACGTCAACCTGCTGCGGGATGCGCTGGGTACCGGCAGTGATGGCAAGCCGGTGTACCTGCGCGACATCTGGCCTTCGAACCGCGAGATCCAGGATGTGATCGACAGCTGCGTGAAGGCGGACATGTTCGCCCGTGGCTATGCCGACGTGTTCGCCGGCGACGACAACTGGCGCAGCCTGCCGCTGCCCGGAGGGAATGCCTTCCAGTGGAATGCCGATTCCACCTACGTGCGGCAACCGCCGTATTTCGATGGCGTGGGTCGCGAGCCGGTGCCGTTGACCGACATCCGCGGCGCGCGCGTGCTGGCCCGGCTGGGTGATTCGGTGACCACCGACCACATCAGCCCGGCCGGTGCGATCAAGCTCGATTCACCGGCGGGGCAGTACCTCGTCGCGCACGGCGTGGAGCGCAAGGATTTCAACTCCTACGGCTCGCGCCGCGGCAACCACGAGGTGATGATCCGCGGCACCTTCGCCAACATCCGCCTGCGCAATCAGCTGGCGCCGGGCACCGAGGGCGGCGTCACCCGCGACTTCACCCGGGCGGGCGCACCGGTGAGCGCGATCTTCGACGCGTCGGTCAACTACATCGCCGCCGGCACGCCGCTGGTGATCCTGGCGGGCAAGGAATACGGCTCCGGCTCGTCACGCGACTGGGCGGCGAAGGGCACGGCGTTGCTTGGCGTGCGTGCGGTGATCGCGCAATCGTACGAGCGCATCCACCGCTCCAACCTGATCGGCATGGGCGTGCTGCCGCTGCAGTTCCATGACGGCCAGAACGCGGACACGCTGGGTTTGTCCGGCGAAGAGACGTTCGAGATCGCCGGCCTGGCCGGCCGCGAGGCGCCGGCGCGCGAGGTGCGGGTGAAAGCCATCGATCCGCAGGGCAGGGAGGTCGCGTTCGACGCCATCGTGCGCATCGACACGCCCGCCGAGGCGGCCTATTACCGCCACGGCGGCATCCTGCCCTACATGCTGCGCCAACTGCTGGACCCTGCGCCGGCCGCGGCCGGGACGTGAGCGGTGGTCAGACCATCAGCTTGTCGATGATCCGCGTCAGCCAGTGCTGCTCCTCGAAATCCAGTTTCGCCAGCACTTCGCGCTCGCGCGCACGCGCCATCGGCGCCACTTCATCGTGCAAGGCCCAGCCGGCTTCGGACAGGCCGAGCACGGAGCGGCGCTTGTCGCCCGCATGGGTGGCGCGGGTGACGCGGCCCGCTTCCACCAATCGTGCCAGCGCGCGGCTCACCGCCACCTTGTCCATCAGGGTGCGCTCGGCCACTTCGCGGGCGGACAAACCATCGAAGCGGGCCAGTACGGCCATCACCCGCCACTCGGTCATGCTGAGGTCGTAGCGGCGCTGGTAGTCGTCGGCAATCGACTGGCTGATCGCGTTGGACAGGATCGACAACCGGTACGGCAGGAAGTGTTCCAGTTCGAGCGGCGCGTGCTCGGCGCTGGCGGGAATGCGTTTGCGGTCGGTCGACACTGCGGCAGTGCTCCTTGCAACTGGTTTCAGTTGTAACTATAACATTGGCATGCAAATCCTTTCGCGGGCGGCAGCGCATCCTTGCGGCGCTCAGAGTCAATTCGCCCGTGTTGAACCGGAGAGTGCCATGAACACCAAGCCCGATCCCGGCATGCAGGTCGCCACGTTCGAGAATCCGATGGGTATCGACGGCTTCGAATTCGTCGAATTTGCCGCCCCGCCCGGGCGCGCCGCCGAACTGCATACCCTTTTCCAGCGCATGGGTTTCGTCGCCGTGCTCAGGCACAAGCACCGCCCGATTATCGTCTATCGCCAGAACGACGTGAACTTCCTCGTCAACGAGGACCCCGACTCCTTCGCCGTGGCCTTCGCGCAGGCGCATGGCCCCAGCGCCTGCGGCTTCGCCATCCGCTTCCGCAAACCGGCCTCCGAGGTGCTGCGTGCCGTGCTGGGCAATGGCGGCGAAGCGTTCACCGAGAAGGCCGACAGCCGAGCGGTGAACACACCGGTGGTGAAGGGCATCGGCGATTGCATGCTGTACCTGGTGGACCGCTACGGCGACGCGGGCAGCATCTACGACGGTGATTACCAACCCATCGAGGGCGCGGCGCAGAAACCGGCCGGCTTCGGCCTCACCTTCATCGACCACCTGACCCACAACCTGTATTTCGGCAACATGCAGAAGTGGTCGGATTACTACGAGCGCCTGTTCAACTTCCGCGAGATCCGCTACTTCGACATCAAGGGCGCCAAGACCGGCCTGGTATCGAAGGCGATGACCGCACCCGACGGCATCGTGCGCATCCCGCTCAACGAATCGGACGACCCGAAAAGCCAGATCAACGAATACCTCGATGCGTACAAGGGCGAGGGCATCCAGCACATCGCCTGCTTCACCGACGATATCTACGCCACGGTGGAAAAGATGCGCGCCGCCGGCGTGGCCTTCCTCGACACGCCCGATGCGTATTTCGAGGTGATCGACGAGCGGGTGCCGAACCATGGCGAGGATGTGCCGCGGCTGGCGCGCAACAAGATCCTCATCGACGCCGACCCGGAAACGCACCAGCGCAAATTGCTGCAGATCTTCACCCAGAACTGCATCGGCCCGATCTTCTTCGAGATCATCCAGCGCAAGGGCAACGAGGGTTTCGGCGAGGGCAATTTCCAGGCGCTGTTCGAGAGCATCGAACGGGATCAGATGAAGCGGGGGGTGCTGTAGGGTCGGGGGCGCGTGGCCCTTCGACTTCGGCCCTGCGGGCCTACGCTCAGGGTGATCGGTGTGGAGACATTCCGTTGTCCCAGAAACCGATCCCCCTGAGCGTAGCTGCTCAGCAGCGAAGTCGAAGGGCAAGCTGGCGAATCACTGACACGGCAAGGAAGCCAAAGAGATGGAATTCACCCTCTATATCCTCGAATGCGCCGACGGCAGCTTCTACATCGGTCACACCGACAATCTCGATCAACGGATGTCGCAGCACGATCAGGGCAAGGGTTGCGCATACACCTCGACTCGGCGTCCATTGAAGTTGATCCATGCTGAGGGTTTCGAGACGCGCTATGAAGCCCTGACCATGGAGCGCAAGCTGAAAGGCTGGAGTCGGGCGAAGAAGCTGGCGTACATGGCGGGTGACTGGAAGGAGATCGGTGCCCTTGGCAAGGGTAAACACAGGCATCAGCGTTAGGTGGCGGCCCTTCGACTTCGGCCCTACGGGCCTACGCTCAGGGAGAACGGCAGAAAAGCAACAGCCGCACCACACCGATCACCCTGAGCGTAGGCCCGCAGGGCCGAAGTCGAAGGGCAAGCCAGCGAACAGCCTATTCGGAGAATCAGCAGTGAACGTGCCATCGCACTACCAATCCGGTTTCACCAACGAGTTCGCCACCGAAGCCATCGAAGGCACGCTCCCGGTCGGTCAGAATTCCCCGCAGCGCGTAGCCCACGGTCTCTACGCCGAGCAGCTCTCCGGCACCGCGTTCACCGCGCCGCGCCACGCCAACCGGCGCAGCTGGCTGTACCGGATTCGGCCGGCCGCGGTGCACGAGCCGTTCCGGCCGCTGGCGCACGCCACCTTCCACAACCGGTTCGATGAAGCGCCGGCCACGCCCAACCAGTTGCGCTGGGATCCGTTGCCGCTGCCCGACGTGCCCACCGATTTCATCGACGGCCTCACCACGCTGGCCGGCAACGGCGGGCCGGCCGAGCAGGCGGGCGTTGGCATCCATCTGTATGCGGCGAACCGTTCCATGCAGGGCCGGTTTTTCTACGATGCCGACGGCGAGCTGCTGATCGTGCCGCAGCAGGGGCGCTTGCGGCTGGCGACCGAGTTGGGCGTGATCGAGATCGAGCCGCAGGAAATTGCGGTGATTCCCCGCGGCGTGCGTTTCCGCGTGGACGTGATCGACGGCGAGGCGCGCGGCTATGTTTGCGAGAACTTCGGCGCGCTGCTGCGCCTGCCCGAGCTGGGGCCGATCGGTTCCAATTGCCTGGCCAACACGCGCGACTTCCTCACCCCATGCGCTGCCTATGAAGACGTCGATGGCGCGTTCGAGCTGGTGGCGAAATTCCAGGGTGCGCTGTGGTCGGCGAAGATCGATCACTCGCCGCTGGACGTGGTCGCCTGGCACGGCAATTACGCGCCGTACAAATATGACCTGCGCCGCTTCAACACGATCGGTTCGATCAGCTACGACCATCCCGATCCGTCCATCTTTACCGTGCTTACCTCGCCCAGCGATACCGCGGGCACGGCCAATGTGGACTTTGCGATCTTCCCGCCGCGTTGGCTGGTGGCGCAGCACACGTTCCGTCCGCCGTGGTTCCATCGCAACGTGGCCAGCGAATTCATGGGGCTGATCGCCGGCGTCTACGACGCCAAGGCCGAGGGTTTCGTGCCCGGCGGCGCGTCGTTGCACAATTGCATGAGCGGGCACGGGCCGGACGCGGCCACGTTCGAGAAGGCGTCGAACGCCGACCTGTCGAAAGCGGACGTGATCGGCGGCACCATGGCTTTCATGTTCGAGACGCGCAAGGTGATCCGCCCCACCGCGCAGGCGCTGGCCTCGCCGCAATTGCAGGGCGATTACTACACCTGCTGGCAGGGCATCGCGAAGCATTTCGATGGTGGAAACAAACCGTGATGCGTACGGCTTTCGTCGTCGCCGGCGCGCTGCTGCTGGCCGCCTGCAGCAGCCCCGACCAGCCGGCGGCCGTGCCGGTGGCATCGGTCAGCTCGGCCGTCAAGCCAGCGGTGGCGAACACCGCACCTGCCTCATTGGCGCGCTACGACGGCTACGGTGATGTGCGTTTCGGCATGGACGAAGCGGCGTTCGCCGAGGCTTGGCGTGGTGAGTTGAAGGGCGCACCGTCACTGGGGTCGGGCTGTTTCTACAAGACCCCGAAAGGGGTGACGCCGCCGGCGGATATCGCCTTCATGTTCGAGGGCGGCCGTTTCGTGCGCTACGACGTCGGTACCGCGAAGGAGGCGGCACCGGGTGGCGGCAAGGTCGGCATGGACGAGGCGCAGATTCGCGCGCTGTACGGTGCGCGCGTCGTGACGCAGCCACACAAGTACGTCAGCGGCGCAAACTACCTGCGCATCGCCGTGCCGCACGGCGACGAGGTGCTGGTGTTCGAGACCGATGCGCAGGGCAGGATCACGCGGTGGCGCGTCGGTGTGCCACCACAAATCGATTACGTGGAAGGTTGTGGTTAGATGAATCCGGAGTCCCGATGAAACTTGCAACTCTCAAGGAAGGCGGCCGCGACGGCACGCTGGTGGTGGCCAGCCGCGATCTCACCCGCGCGGTTCGCGCCAGCGGCATCGCCGCGACGCTGCAGGCCGCGCTGGACGACTGGTCCAACACCGCGCCACGGCTCAACGCGCTGTCCGAGGATCTGAATGCGGGCACCGCGACGGGCGCGTTCGCGCTGGACATGCACGCGCTGGCATCGCCCTTGCCGCGCGCCTACGAATTCGTGGATGGCAGCGCCTACCTGCCGCACGTCGAGCGCGTGCGTCGCGCCCGCGGCGCCGAGGTGCCGGCGTCGTTCTATACCGACCCGCTGATGTACCAGGCCACCAGTGCGGGTTTTCTGGCGCCGCGCGATCCGGTGGTCGTGCCCGCCGAGGATGTCGGCATCGACCTGGAGGCCGAGGTGGTGGTGGTCACCGACGATGTGCCGATGGCGGCCACGCCGGCGCAGGCCTCGGCACACATCCAGCTGGTGGGCCTGATCAACGACGTGAGCCTGCGCGGCCTGATACCCGGCGAACTGGCCAAGGGTTTCGGCTTCCTGCAGAGCAAGCCGCGTTCGGCGTTGTCGCCGGTGCTGGTGACGCCCGATGAATTGGGCGAGGCATGGCAGGGCGACAAGCTGCACCTGCCGATGCGTACTTGGCTCAACGACGCGTGGTTCGGCGAGGCCGAGTGCGGCGTCGACATGCAGTTCAGCTTTGCCGAACTGGTGGCGCACGTGGCGCGCACGCGCCCGCTCACCGCCGGCACCATCATCGGCTCGGGCACCATCGCCAACCAGGACACCGGCAAGGGCGCGTCCTGCCTGGCCGAGCAGCGCACGGTGGAAACCCTGCGCGACGGCCAGCCCAGCACGCCGTTCCTGAAATTCGGCGATCGCTTGAAGATCGACATCACCGATGCCGACGGCCGCTCGATCTTTGGTTCGATCGAGCAGCGGGTCGAGCCGCTGGCGCGCTGAGGGTCCAGTATGTTTTTGTAGGAGCGCACCCTGTGCGCGAAGCTCTTCAGCACGTTGCGACAAAGACATAGCGCACAGGGTGCACTCCTGCGAAAAGCCTGCGGTGGGTTGTCGCGATCATGGCGGGAATTGATCCGAATCAAGGTGCCGCGGCGGGCACCCCGACAGACTTGCTCCATGGCCACTCCCATCATCCCTCCCGAATTCGATCCTGCGCTGGTTGCCCGCTATGACGTGGCGGGCCCGCGCTACACCAGTTATCCCACCGCGCCGCAGTTCACGCCCTCGTTCGACGAGGCGGCGTTGCGGCAGGTGATCCGCGCCTCCAACGAGGAGCCGATCCCGCGGCCGCTGTCGCTGTACGTGCACGTGCCGTTCTGCATGAGCCCGTGTTTCTACTGCGGCTGCAACCGGGTGATCACCCGCGACATCGGCCAGGCGGATCGCTACCTGGAGCGCCTGTACCGTGAGATCGAGCTGGCGGCACCGCTGTTCGACCGCGACCGGCCGGTGCGCCAGCTGCATTTCGGCGGAGGCACGCCCAACTTCCTCGACGTGCCGCGCATGCGCGAGCTGATGGAGTCGCTGGCGCGCCATTTCAGTTTCAGCCAGCAGGCCGAGCGAGAGTACGGCATCGAGCTGGACCCGCGCTTTGCCGATGGTGAGTACGTGCATGCGCTGGGCGAGCTGGGCTTCAACCGGATGTCGGTCGGCATCCAGGATTTCGATCCGGCGGTGCAGGAGGCGGTCAACCGCATCCAGAGTTTCGAGCAGACGCAGGAAGCCATCGTGGCCGCGCGCGAGTCGGGCTTTCGCTCGGTCAGCGTGGATCTGATCTACGGGCTGCCGAAACAGAACCTGGATGGTTTCAGCCGCACGCTGGACCAGGTCGTGGCGCTGCACCCGGACCGGGTGGCCGTTTACGGTTACGCGCACCTGCCGGAGATGTTCAAGGCGCAGCGGCAAATCGTCGCGGAGGAGCTGCCGGATGCCGGCACGCGGCTGGCCTTGTTCGGCCGCGCGCTGGCGCAGTTGTCCGCCGCCGGCTACGTCTACATCGGCATGGACCACTTCGCCCGCGCCGACGACGAGCTGGCCGTGGCCCAGCGCGCTGGCACCCTGCAGCGCAATTTCCAGGGCTACTCGACCCACGGCGACTGCGACATCATCGGCCTGGGCGTCAGCGCCATCAGCCGCATCGGCGACAGCTACAGCCAGAGCGCGCGCGACCTTACCGGCTACTACGCCACGCTGGATGCCGGCCGCCTGCCGGTGGCCCGCGGCCTGCTGCTGGACGAGGACGACGTGATCCGGCGCGAGCTGATCGGCGAGTTGATGTGCCACGGTTGCGTGGACAAGCCGCGTTTCGGCGAGCGCCACCGGCTGATTTTCGACGAATATTTCGCCGCCGCACGCCAGCGGCTGCAACCGTTGATCGCCGACGGCCTGCTGCTCGAAGACTCCACATCGCTACAGGTGACCTCGCCGGGGCGCCTGCTGTTGCGTATCATCGCCATGTGCTTCGATGCCTATCTCGATGGGCAGTCGCACACACCGCGTTATTCACGCGCGATCTGATCCGCGCTCCAGAACCGGCGTCCCCGACATCATGTCATCCAAGTACCCGGCAGGCCGCCTGCCTGAGCCGCCCAGCCCGATCGCCGACGACGGTGACGAGACGCATTTCTGCGGCACCTGCGCGTTTTCCAGCGCCTGCATCGCCGCCGGCTACGACAAGCCCGAGCTGGCCGAATTGCAGTGTCTGGTGGAACACGTGGGGCCGTTCCGGGCCGGTGAGCACATCTTCCGCACCGGTGATCCGTTCCGCGCGATCTTCGCGGTGCGCGGCGGCACCGTGAAAACCCGCATGGTGGACAAGGAGGGGCGCGAACAGGTGCTGGGCTTCTACCTGCCTGGCGAAGTGATCGGCCTCAACGCGATCTACCCCGAGCATTTCCCCTGCGACGCGGTGGCGCTGGATACGGCCTTCTTCTGCCGCTTCTCGTTCCCCGCGATGAGCGCGCTGGCCGCGCGCGTGCCCGCCGTGCAGCAGCACCTGTTCCGCATGTTGAGCAAGGAGCTGGGCACCGCCTCGCTGCTGGCCGGTGATCACAGCGCCGACGAGCGCGTGGCCGCGTTCCTGATGGATCTCGCCAGTCGCTACGCGGCACGCGGCTTCTCCGCTACCCGCTTCCACCTCAGCATGTCGCGCGGCGACATCGCCAATTACCTGCGCCTTGCGGCGGAAACCGTCAGCCGCGTGCTGAGCCGTTTCCGCAACCAGAAGCTGATCCAGATCGAAGGGCGCGAACTGCACCTGCTGGACCCGGCCGGCCTGCGCAAGATCGGCCAGGCGCTGCTGCCCGATTGATCGCGTCGCGGTTCAGCCGACGTCTTTCCGCCTTGATGCGGTATCGGTACGGCAGAGCGCGGCCAGCAAATCGGGCCGCAGGATGCGTACCGATTTGCGGTTGACTTCCAGCACGCCCATTTCCTCCATCCGCGAGAACACCCGGCTCACCGTTTCGACCACCAGGCCGAGGTAATTGGCGATGTCATAGCGCGACATCGGCAGGTTGAGCGCGGTGCCGTCGCGATGCAGGCGCTGGTAGCGATCGGCGAGGCCATGCAGGAAGCTGGCCAGCTGCTCCTGCGCCTGCTGCTTGCCCATCATCACCAGGTGCCGGTGCTCCTCGACCACCTCGCGGCTGATCACCCGCATCAGTTGGCGGTGCAACGCGGGGACCTCGCTGGTGACCTGCTGCAGTTTGGCGTAGGGCAACTCGCAGATGCTGGACCGTTCCAGCGCCTCCGCCTGGCTGACGTGCAGGTTGGTGGCCAATGCGTCGAAACCCAGGATCTCACCAGGCAGATGGAAGGCGAGGATCTGCATGTCGCCCGCCTCGTTCTGCACGAAGGTTTTCAGCGCACCGGAGCGCACCACGTACAGTGCCTCGAACGTGTCGTTCTCGCGGTACAGCATGGCGCCACGTTCCAGCGTGCGCTTGTCCTTCACCGTGGCGTCGAGGCGGTCCAGGTCGTCGCCGCCAATGCCGGCCGGCAGGCACAGTTCATACAGCGCGCATGAGCTGCAACTGCGGCGCAGCTGATTGAGGTCGAGCACGGTGGCGGCGGGTTCCATCGGAGCTCGCACAGGCCGAAGCGGCCAGTTGATGGGGAAATCACCATCTTCAAGCCCTAGCATAAGGCTCTTTCTGTCGTGAAAGGGGACTGCCGCGCGTGACGAAACGACGCAAGCGGCGCCCAGCCATCGCCCGCGAAAACTCGACCAGGCTCAAGCCGGCACCTTGCGGGCACGGCCATGCTGGCGGCGTGTCATCCGGCATGGGGCGCCCATGTATCGCCCCGTGACCGGAAACGCCTGCCTGGGACCGCCACGAAACCATCGGCACGATCGGCTATTACCCGATCGACCCGCATGCGGGCGGAAAAACGGAACCGCGTGAGCAATACGCTCAGTCGATCTTGATCGGCTCGTGCAGGCCCGGCAGCTGACAGGCGACGCCGCGTTCGGCCAGCACGTCCTGCATGGCGCGCATGCCGCGGTCGTATTCGCCGTGCACCAGGAACACCTTGCGCCGTGGTGCATCGCCCAGCCAGGCCAGCAGCGAGGGCCGGTCGGCGTGGGCGGAGAAGCCGTTGATCGTCCACACCTGCGCGCGCACCGGGATCTCGTCGTTGAACACGCGCACGCTGGCGGCGCCGTCGATGATCCGCCGCGCCAGCGTGCCTTCGGCGGCGTAACCGACAAACACCACGCTGCTGCGTTCGCGCCAAAGGTTGTGCTTGAGGTGGTGGCGCACGCGGCCGCCGTTGCACATGCCCGAGCCGGCCAGGATGATCGCGCCGCCGTCGATGTTGTTGATCGCCATCGACTCGGCCGTGTCGCGGGTGAAATGCAGGCCGGGCATGGCGAACGGGTCGCCGTGCCGCAGTTCGTCCAGGAAGCGTTCGTCGAAGCACTCGGGGTGGCGGCGGAAGATCTCGGTGGCGGAGATCGCCATCGGCGAATCCAGGAACACGCGCACGTGCGCCGGGATCGCACCGTCACGCAGTCCGCGGTGCAGGTAGTAGAGCAGTTCCTGCGTGCGCTCCAGCGCGAACGTGGGGATCACCACGTTGCCGCGGCGGTTCACCGTGTCGCGGATCGCCTGGTACATCTCGTCGATCGAATCCGGCACCGAGCGGTGCGGGCGGTCGCCGTAGGTGCTTTCCATCACCACGTAGTCGGCGGGTGGCGCGGGTGTCGGGTCACGCAGCAGTGGTCGGCCGGGGTTGCCGAGGTCACCGGAAAACAGCATGCGGCGTTGCAGCTTGCCGTCGTCGAGCTCCAGCAGGATCGAGGCCGAGCCGAGGATGTGGCCGGCGTCGAGAAAACGTGCGGTGACGCCTTCGACCACCGGCACGGTTTCGTCATAGCCGACATCCGGGCCGAAGAAATCCAGCGCGTGCAGCGCGTCATCCAGCGTGTACAGCGGCGGCGCCAGCTCCTCGCTGCGGCGGTTGCGGCGTTGCGCGCGGCGCGCTTCCTCCTCCTGCAGGCCGGCCGAATCGAGCATCACCACCCGCGCCAGTTCGCGGGTGGCGGCGGTGGTGATGATGCGGCCGCGAAAACCCTGGCGCACCAACAGCGGAATCCGTCCGCAATGGTCGAGGTGGGCGTGGGTCAGCAGCAACACGTCGATGCCGGCCGGGTCGAAGCCGAACGGCTCGGCATTGGCCCGTTCCACCTCCTCGCTGCCCTGGAACATGCCACAGTCGATCAGCACGCGGCGGTCGTTGCAGGTGACGAGATGGCAGGAGCCGGTTACCTGTTTGGCCGCACCGTGGCAGCTGTAGATGATCATAATCGGCGACACTCCGGACGACAGTTGTTGGACGGGATGCAACGACACTGTGGCAGGGCGGGGCACGGGGCGGCTTGACTGGCGTCAGATACAGGGCTCGCTGCGATCTTTCGGCGGGGCTTGTCGACGCCGGAATAGTCTGGCAAACCAACCACAATCACTCTTTGCTGGGACAACGGGGCATGATCGCAGTGCCATTTCATCAGAACGCGAAGGCCGTTCGTGGCTTCGTCGTGTTCTCGCGCGTGGTGGCGGTGTTGATCGGCACGGTCGCGCTGGTGGTGCTGACAGGTTGGTGCCTGGGCGTGCCGCTGCTGACCACGCTGGTGCCGGGACAACATGCCATGAAGGCGAACGCGGCGATTGCGTTCGCGCTTTCCGGGCTGGCCCTTTTCCTGACCCAGGATTTCGTGCCCCCGCGGTGGCGTCCTGGTCCGTGGCTGTCGATCGTGGTGGCGGGCATCGGCGCGGTGACGCTGGGCGAGCACCTGTGGTCGCTGGATCCGGGTTTCGACCATTTGTTCGACGACCCCGTGGCCCGGGCCGCCGGCTGGCCGCCGGGACGCATGGCGGCACCCGCGGCGTTCGCGCTGACCTTGCTGGGCGTACTGGGTTTGCTGGTGTCCACGCGGCGCTACCTGGTGCTGCGCGAGACCATCGCGATGGTATTGCTGGCCATCGTGGTGAGCGGCCTGGCCTCGTATGCGGTTGCCCTGGCCAGCAAGATCGGCGGGCCGTTCGCGCAGGTGCCCTTGCCGACCTTGCTCATGCTGCTGCTGGCGGTACTGGGCTGGCTTTCCTCATCGCCCACCACCGGACTCACACGGGTGGCCACGGCGGATACGTTCGGTGGCGCGCTGGCGCGCCGGCTGCTGCTGCCGTCGTTGCTGCTGCCGGTGATCTTTGTTTTCGTGCTGGAGCTGCTGCAATCGCTGCTGGGCCTGCCCGAGACACTGGCGTTCGCCTTTGTGGCGCTGGGCAGTGGCGGCGCCCTGGCCGGTCTGGTGTGGTGGGTGGCCAGCCTGCTGGACAAGCTGGAGCGCCAGCGGATGGAGTCGGCGCTGCTGCGCAATGATGCCGACACCGATGTGCTGACCGGGTTGGCCAACCGGCGCGCGTTCGATGGCGCACTGGCCAGCCTGCTGCACGGGCAGCGCGAACGCGACAACACGTTCGCGCTGCTGATGCTCGATCTGGACCGGTTCAAGTCTTACAACGATGACTACGGTCACCTGGCGGGCGACCAGGTATTGCGCATCACCGGCCAGCTGTTGCGTGCCTCGCTGCGACCGTCGGATCGGGCCGCGCGCTATGGCGGCGAGGAGTTCGCGTTGCTGTTGCCCGAGGCCGATGCGGCCGGCGCGCGCGAAGCGGCCGAGCGCATCCTGCACGCGTTCCGCGACTTCGCCTGGCCGCAGCGCGCGGTCACCGTCAGCATCGGCGTGGCACAGGCCGCCCGCGGTGACACCGCCGCGGATCTGATCCAGCGTGCGGACAAGGCGCTGTACGCGGCCAAGGACGCGGGCCGCAACCAGGCGGTGGTGGCCGTGCCTTAAGACCCACATAAGCCTTCGCGGTTGCAATGTCCCCCAAGGCAAATCCCTGCCGATACCGGAGACGCACCATGAAGCGCATCGTCATCGCACCGTTGTTCCTTGCCGCCGCCGTTCTGTCGGCGTCTGCCTTCGCCGCACCGCAATGCACCAGCGCGCCGCGCGCGCAGTGGCTGACCGAAGCGGCGATGAAGCAGAAGGTGCTCGACCAGGGCTACACCATCAAGGTGTTCCAGGTCTCGGGCAACTGCTACGAGATCTACGGCAAGGACAAGGCCGGCAAGAACGTGGAGATCTACTTCGACCCCACCGACGGCCGCATCGTCAAGAAGAAGGGCGGTTGATCGTCACCTGACTCTCAGCGAGGACAAGCCATGAACGCGATGGTCAAGGTGTGGGACCCGCTGGTCCGCCTGTTCCACTGGTCGCTGGCGGGCTTGTTCCTCGCCAACTTTTTCACCGAGGAGGGCGAGCCGGTTCACCGCGGTTTCGGTTACGCCATCCTGATCCTGATCGCCGTCCGTGTCGTGTGGGGCTGGATCGGCACGCGGCACGCGCGCTTCGCCGACTGGGTGCCCGGCCCGCGCCGGGTGCGTGACTACCTGCGCGAGCGCCTGGCCGGGCGCTCGCGGCGGCAACTCGGGCACAACCCGGCGGCGGCCGTGATGATCCTGGCGCTGCTGGTCGGTGTGTTGCTGGTGGGCGTCACCGGCTGGCTGCAGACCACCGACCGGTTCTTCGGCGAGGGCTGGCTGGAGGAGCTGCACGAAACGCTGGCCTACGGCGTGCTGGGGCTGGTGGTGCTGCATGTGCTGGCCGCCGTGGGCGAGAGCGTGCATTACGGCGAGAACCTGGTCGGGGCGATGATCCACGGCCGCAAGCGGGCGCTGGGGCAGGATGCCGCAGCCAGCGAAAAAACGGCGCCAATTGCTGCAAATCAAGTGAGCGGCCCGATCGCGCGACAAGAATGAGGCCATGCGCATCCTGCTCGCCGAAGACAACCGTGCACTGGGGCAGGCGCTGGCCGACGGCCTGCGCCAGCTCGGCTATGCCGTGGACTGGATCACCGACGGCAACCAGGCCGCCGCGGCGCTGGCCGACACGACGTATGCCGCCGCCGTGCTGGACTGGAACCTGCCGCGCAGCAGCGGCCCGTCGATCATCGCCGGCATGCGCCGTCGCCAGGACGCCACCCCGGTACTGCTGCTGACCGCCCGCGACGAACTGGCCGATCGCGTCGCCGGGCTGGATGCCGGCGCCGACGACTACGTGGTCAAGCCAGTGCATCTGGACGAACTCGCTGCCCGCCTGCGCGCGCTGTTGCGCCGCGCCGACGGCCAGGTGGAGCCGGCGATCCGCCTGGGTGCACTCGAAGTCACCCCGGCCGCACGCAGCGCCACCCTGGCCGACGCGCCGCTGGAGCTGACCGCGCGCGAATACGCGTTGCTGGAAACCCTGGTGCGCCATCCCGGTCGCGCCTACTCGCGTGACCAGCTGGAGGAAGCGTTGTACGGCTGGGATCAGGAAGTGGCCAGCAACGCGGTGGAAGTGCACGTCCATCACCTGCGCCACAAGCTGGGGCCGGGCTGGATCCGCACCTTGCGCGGCATCGGCTATGCGATCAATCGCCCCGACGGATCGCCCGCGTGATCCGCCCCTCGCTGAACCGCCGACTGGTGCTGCGGCTGGTGGCCGGCATCGTGCTGGTGTGGTGCGCCGCCGCCGGCTGGCTGGCCTGGCGCAGCCTGCACGAGGTCGACGAAATCTTCGACCAGATGCTGGTGCGCACCGCCGCCAGCGTATTCGCGGTGATGCCGGACGAGGCATCGCGCGCGGGTGCGGTACGCCTGCCGGATGGCCGGTTGGTCGAGTCGGACAAGACCGCCGGGCGGCCGGCCATCGTGCTGCGTGATGCGCGCGGCGAGCTGCTGGTGGAGAGTGCCGAACTGCCGCCGCTGCGCTTCGATCCGGATGAGGCGCATTTCCATTCGATCGTGCGCGACGACCGGCGCTGGCGCGTATTCCAGCGTTGGGATGCGCAGCATCGCTACTGGATCCAGGTTGGCGCGCCATTGGACGAGCGCGACGAGTTGATGCGCAAACTGCTGGCGCCGGCCTTGCTGGCCCTGCTGGCGCTGCTGGTGCTGGTGCCGCCGACGGTGTTCGCCGGTTTGCGCAGCGGCCTCAAACCGCTGCGCCGGCTGACGCGCAACCTCGCCGTCGGCACCGATCCCGCCGCCGCCTCGCTCACCGACGCGCAGGTGCCGATCGAACTGGCGCCGTTCACCGAAGCGATCGACAAACTGGTCGATCGCCTGCGGCTGAGCCTGGAACACGAGCGCCGCTTCACCGCCGATGCCGCGCACGAATTGCGCCACCCGCTGGCGGCGCTGAGACTGGAGCTGGATCTGGCCGGCCACGGTGATGATGCGCCCGCTCGCGCGCTGCACCTGCATCGCGCGCAGCAGGCGCTGGACCGCATGCAGCGGCTGGTGACGCAACTGCTGATGCTGGCGCGGGTGGAGAAGCTGGTCGAGCTGGACGACGCCGGTTCGTTGCGATTGGTCGGTGTGGCCGAAGCAGCCCTGCGCGACGCCAGCGAGCGCGCGGCGGCGCGCTCCATCGAACTGTCGCTGGATCACGACGGCAACGACTTCGTGCTGGGCAGCCGCGGCCTGCTCGGCATCCTGGTGCAGAACCTGGTCGACAATGCCGTGCGCCATGCACCCGAACACGGCCAGGTGAACGTGCGCGTCGGTGGCAACGGCGAGCGGGTGGCGCTGGAGGTGAACGACAACGGCGGCGGCTTCGCGGTCGATACCGCGCGGCTGGGCGAACGCTTCCATCGACCCGAGGGCAGCGTGGGTGAAGGCAGCGGTCTGGGCCTGTCCATCGCCCAGGCGATCGCCCGCCTGCATCACGGCGAGCTGAGCTTCGGTCGCTCCACGCTGGGCGGCGCGCAGGTCAGCCTGAGCCTGCCGCGCGTCGCCGGCCAGGCGCCGCACGTACCTGGTTATGTTTGAGCTATCGGCCCTGCATCGGGCGTCCACGGAGAATCACGTGACTGAAACCACCCGCAAACTCAGTTTCCATGTCGTGGCGCACCGCACGGATGCCCACGGCAGCATCGCCCGCTGCAAGAGCGCCGAACTGTCGCTGGATACCGACCTGGCCGGTCGCGTCGATGCGTTCAACCCCGCCGAACTGCTGCTGGCCGCCGTGTCGGCCTGCATCATCAAGGGCATCGAGCGGGTCACGCCAATGTTGAAGTTTCGGTTGCGTGGCGTGCAGGTGCGCATCCATGGCGTGCGCCAGGACGTGCCGCCCCGGCTGGAATCGATCGACTACGAAATCCTGGTGGACAGCGACGAGAGCGAGCAGCGCCTGGCCCTGCTGCACGACAACGTGCGCAAGTACGGCACGGTGTTCAATACCGTGGCGCCAGGCACCCGGCTTTCCGGGGTGTTGCGGCGCCAGACGGAGGAGAGCTGACGCTTTCACGTCACAGTGGATCTTCGCGTGATGTCGACGGGGCGTGGCACCATGCAACAGGTCCATCGGGAGAAACTGCCGTGCCTGTTATCCGGGCGTTGCCCTTCATCGTCGTGCTGATGCTGGCATTCGGCGTGGTGCGGCCCGCGCACGCGGACCCCGTGCCGCCGCCCGATCCGGTGGCCGAGCTGATCCGCGAACACGTCGAGCCGGCCCTCAACGGACCCGGGGCCGGGATGGACAAGGCGCTGGCAACGTTCTATGCGCAAGCGCAATTTGCGCCCGCATGGACACGGCCGGCCGATGTCGACCAGTTGCTGGCGGCCTTGCGTGGCGTGGCCGCCGATGGGTTGAACCCGGACGACTATGCGGTGGACGCGCTGTCGCGTGGCCGCGCGCTGCTGGCCGACCCGCACGCCACCGCGTTGCAACGCGCGCAATTCGACCTGCTCGCCACCGACGCCTGCCTTGCCGCGCTGACCCATCTGTACCGCGGCAAGGTCGATCCGGCCTCGCTGGATACGCACTGGAATTTCGACGCGCGACAACCGGTAGCGGGGCGCGGCGTGCAGAGTGTGCGCGACGCGCTGGCGCAGGGCCGCATCGGCGAGTTGTTTGCGCAGGCGCGACCGCAGAATGCGTTGTACGCCAGGCTGCGCGACGCCTTGGCACGGTGGCGGCAGATAGCGGCGCAGGGCGACTGGGAGCCGATCGCCGGCGGCCCCACGCTGGAGCCGGATGCGCCCGACCCGCGCGTGCCGGCATTGCGGCTTCGGCTGCAGCGGCTCGGCTACGACGTCGGCGCCGCCACCACGGATGCTCCGGAACGTTACGACCCGGCGTTGCAGCAGGCGCTCAGGCAATTCCAGCGCGAGCAATACCTCACCGACGATGGCCGGGTCGGGGCGGCCACGCTGGTCGTGTTGAACGTGGCGCCGGCGGTGCGTGTCGATCAGCTGCGGGTGAACCTGGAGCGTGCGCGCTGGTTGCTGCACCAGCTGCACGGCAACTTCGTGATGGTGGATATCGCCGGCTACGGCGTCACCTATTACAAGGATGCCAAGCCGATCTGGCGCGCGCGCGTACAGGTGGGCAAGCCGTACCGCAGCACGCCGGTGTTCAAATCACAGATCACCTACCTCACGCTCAACCCGACCTGGACGGTGCCGCCCACCATCCTGAAAAACGACATCCTGCCCAAGGTCCGCAAGAACCTCGGCTACCTCGCCGCCAACCGCATCCGCGTGCTGGACGGCCAGGGCCGCGAGCTGTCGCCGGGCAGCGTGAACTGGGCCAACCCGCGCGGCATCGTGCTGCGCCAGGACGCCGGGCCGGGCAACTCACTCGGCCGGCTGGTGATCCGCTTTCCCAACGACTACGCGATCTACCTGCACGACACGCCGCACCAGGAGCTGTTCGCCAACCCGCAACGCGCCAACAGCTCCGGCTGCATCCGGGTGGAGCGTCCGCGCGAGCTGGCCGAGTTGCTGCTGGACGACCCCGCGCAATGGAATCGGGCGGCGATCGACGCCGCCATCGACAGCGGCAAGACGCGGGCCGTGACCTTGCGCCAGCCGGTGCCGGTGTTGCTGGCGTACTGGACGGTCGACCTGCGCGATGACGACAGGATCGGTTTCCGGCCCGACATCTACCGGCGCGATGCGCCCGTGCTTGCCGCGCTGGATCATGCGCGGAAGTCGCCGTGGCAGGCCTTCGCCGCTCCACCGATGGCCGCGCCCGGGCACGAGTAACGGAAGGCGCTACGGCTCCTTCAGCCACGCCATGGCCTGGTCGCGCTCGTCGTAATCGAACTTGCGCACCTTGGCCAGCATCAACGGGTCGAGCACATGGTCGGCGATCGATCCCAGCGGGCTGCTGGTGACCACGGCCAGCCTTTCGATCCGGTCGTGCACGCTGCTGACGAACTTCAGGTGCGCAAACAGCGCACCCATGCTGCGCCAGCCGGGAAACCGCCGGCTGTGGATCATGATGCCGCGCAACCGTTCGTGGTCTTCCAGGTAGTGGCCGATCGCCTTGCCCACCGCCTCGAAATCGTCTTCGCTCAGCGCCTTGTCGGCAGCCGGCTCGAGTACCAGGATGCCGGTGTCCGCATCGAGCGCGATGCCGATGCGGGCGCGCCCGCTTTCGCAGACCCAGTCCCTGGCCTCATCGTAATCGTCGCTGTCGAAGTGGCGCAGTTCGCCCGGCGAAAACACGCTGAACAGCTTGACCGCGTTCTCCATCCAGCCGATGTCGGTGACGATCGCCAGGCGCGCCCAGTGCCCGATCCGGCCCAGGCCCAGCCGCAGGTCCTGCCACACCGCGCCGGCCTCCATGCCTTTCCATTCGCCGTCGATGCAGCACAGGAAGTCGAGTTTTCGATGTTTTTCCAGCCGCTCGTTGACCAGCGGGATGAGCTGTTTCTCGTAGTCGTCCGCGCGCAGCTTGTCGGTGATGCGGATGCCGATGACGTGGTCCGGAAGTCCATCGATCAGGGTCAACATGGTGCTTGCTCCCGTTGCGGTGCGGATGGGTACGAGTTGCGCCGGAGTGTACCGCCCGGCCTGTCGGGCGGATGCGAAGAATCCGCTGTCGTCGGCGACTTCACCAGGTGGCAAACATCACCACGGCCGCCGTGGCCATTACCCCGGTGGCCAGCCAGCCGAAAATCTTCAGCGGCCAGGGCAGGGTGAATTTGCCCATGACCTTGCGGCGTGAACCCATCAGCATCATCACGATCATCAGCGGCACGGCAGTCACGCCATTGATCACCGCGCTCCAGTACAACGCCTTGATCGGATCGAGCGGGGTCAGGTTCAGCGCGATGCCGGCGAGGCTGGCGACGATCAGCACGGTGTAGAAAAACCGTGCGTTCTGCGGCTTGTATTCCAGTCCGCTGCGCTGGCCGAAGGCGCCGGCGGCGGCATAGGCGGTGGCGCCGGCCAGCACGGGTACGGCGAGGAGTCCGGTGCCGATGATCCCGGCGGCAAACAGCGCGAAGGCCAGGTCGCCCGCCAGTGGTCGCAATGCCTCGGCCGCCTGGGCGGACGTCTGGATGTCGACCTTGCCGTGCGCGTGCAATACGACCGCGGCGGTGAGGATGATGAAGAAGGCGATCAGGTTGGAGAAGATCATGCCGACCGTGGTGTCGATGCCGATCCGGCGCAAGGCGCTGCGTGCTTGTTTGGGTGCGCGGCGCAAGGGTTTGCGGCGCTTGCTGGATGTCATTTCCTCTACTTCCTGTGCCGCCTGCCAGCAGAACAGGTAAGGGCTGATGGTGGTGCCGAGCAGGGCGACCAGGCCGACCGCATATTGCGCATCCCAGCGGATGGGCGGCAACACCAGGCTCTTCAGCACGGCCAGCCACGGCACGTCGATCACCATCACGGTGGCCACGTAGGCAAACAGGCTGAGGGTGAGCAGTTTCAGGAACGGCGCGTAGCGAGTGAACGGTATGAACACCTGCAGCACCAGCGACAACAACGCGAAACCCGCCGCGTAGACCAGCGCCGGTCCGCCGATCAGCAGTTGCAGCGCGGCGCCCATCGCACCGATGTCGGCCGCCAGGTTGATCACGTTGGCGACCACCAGCGAGGCCGTCAGCGCGTAGACCAACCGGTGCGGATAATACTTGCGCATGCCGTCCATCAGGCCGTGGCCGGTGACGCGGCCGATGCCGGCGCTGACCGCCTGGATCGCGATCATCAACGGCATGGTCACCGCGATGCACCACAGCATGCCGTAGCCGAACGCGGCGCCCACTTGTGAGTAGGTGGCGATCCCGCTGGGGTCGTCGTCCGCCGCGCCGGTGACCAGGCCCGCGCTCAGATTGGCCCACACCGGCTTCTCGGCGCCGCCGTCCTCGGTGTTGCTGCGTGGGGTCATGGGTGCTTCCGGTGGCCGGTTCGAAGATGCGGATGATGGAACGCGATGTGCTCGCGGTTGGTCGGCTGCGACAACATGCTGCGTCGAATTTCACTGCCTGCGATGTACATACTGCGCTGAAGCAGGCGGCCGCCTGCGAGGATGGAGCGACGACGATGATCGACCTTCCGGACCACTCACCGCTTGACTCCGATCAGTTGCAGGCCGTCGACGCCTGGTGGCGCGCCGCGAACTACCTGGCGGTGGGCCAGATCTACCTGCGTGCGAACCCACTGCTGCGCGAGCCGCTGGCGCTGGACCACGTCAAACGCATGCTGCTCGGCCATTGGGGCACCACGCCCGGGCAGAACTTCATCTACGCGCACCTCAATCGGGCGATCCGGCAGCACGACCTGGACATGCTGTACATCTCCGGCCCGGGCCACGGCGGGCCAGCCGTGGTGGCCAACGCCTGGCTGGACGGCACCTACAGCGAGGTCTATCCCGAGGTCAGCCAGGATGAAGCCGGGCTGCAGCGGCTGTTCAAGCAATTCTCGTTTCCCGGCGGCATCCCCAGCCACGCCTCGCCGGAATGCCCCGGCTCCATGCACGAAGGCGGCGAGCTGGGCTACTCGCTCAGCCACGCTTTTGGCGCCGTGTTCGACAACCCGCAACTGATCGTCGCCTGCGTCGTGGGCGATGGCGAGGCGGAGACCGGGCCGCTGGCCACCGCGTGGCATTCGAACAAGTTCCTGGACCCGGTGGGCGACGGCGCGGTGCTGCCGATCCTGCACCTCAACGGCTACAAGATCGCCAACCCCGCCGTGCTGGCGCGCATCGGCCGCGAGGAGCTGGAGCAGCTGCTGCGCGGCTACGGCTGGACGCCGTATTTCGTGGTCGGCAGCGATCCCGTCGCCATGCACCAGGCGATGGCCGCGGCGCTGGATGCGGCGGTGGCGCAGATCGGCCAGATCCAGCGCGACGCGCGTACCGGCGGCATCACCGCGCGGCCGCGGTGGCCGATGATCGTGCTCGGTTCGCCCAAGGGCTGGACCGGCCCGGCGATGGTGGATGGACGGCCAAACGAAGGTACCTTCCGCTCGCACCAGGTGCCGTTGTCGGTGTCACCGTCCAGCCCGCCAGAGCACCTGGCGCAACTGGAGGCGTGGTTGCGCAGCTATCGCCCGCAGGAGCTGTTCGACGAGCACGGCCGCTTCCGCGCCGAATGGGCCGCGCTGGCGCCCACCGGCGCCAGGCGCATGAGCGCGAACCCGCACAGCAACGGCGGCCTGTTGCTGCGTGACCTGCGCCTGCCGGACTTCCGCGATTACGCCGTCGACGTCGCCGCACCCGGCGTGCCGGGAATCGGCGACACGCGCGTGCTGGGGCCGTTCCTGCGCGACGTGGTGCGGCTGAACGACGCGCAGCGCAACTTCCGCGTGTTCGGTCCGGACGAGACCGTGTCCAACGGCCTGGGCGCGCTGTTCGAAGCGACCGGGCGACAGTGGCAGGCGGCAACCCTGCCGAACGACGAGTTCCTCGCGCCGCGCGGGCGCGTGGTGGAGATGCTCAGCGAGCACCAGTGCGAGGGCTGGCTGGAAGGCTATCTGCTGACCGGGCGGCACGGCGTGTTCAACTGCTACGAGGCGTTCATCCACATCGTCGACGCGATGTTCAACCAGCACGCGAAGTGGCTGAAGATGACTGCGGCGATTCCGTGGCGGCGCAAGATTGCGTCGCTGAACTATCTGCTGGCGTCGCACGTGTGGCGGCAGGATCACAACGGCTTCACCCACCAGGACCCGGGCTTCATCGACCATGTGGTCAACAAGAAGGCCAGCATCGTGCGGGTGTACCTGCCGCCGGATGCGAACTGCCTGCTGTCGGTGATGGATCACTGCCTGCGCAGCCGCCATTACGTCAACGTGGTGGTGGCCGGCAAGCATCCCGCGCCGCAGTGGCTGGCGATGGATGCGGCGGCCAGCCATTGCGCCCAGGGCATCGGGCTGTGGCCGTGGGCGAGCAGCGACGCGCACGGCGAGCCCGACGTGGTGATGGCCTGCGCCGGCGACGTGCCGACGCTGGAGACACTGGCCGCGGTGTCGATCCTGCGCCGCTACCTGCCGGCGCTGAACGTTCGCGTGGTCAACGTGGTCGACCTGATGAAATTGCAGGCGCCCAGCGAGCATCCGCACGGCCTGGACGATGACGATTTCGACCAGTTGTTCACCCGCGACAAGCCGGTGATCTTCGCCTACCACGGCTATCCCAGCCTGATCCATCGCCTCACCTACCGCCGCGCCAACCACGACAACCTGCACGTGCACGGCTACAAGGAGGAAGGCACCATCACCACCGCGTTCGACATGACCGTGCTCAACGAGCTGGACCGTTTCCACCTGGTGATCGACGTGATCAACCGCGTGCCGCAGGCGGGCGAGCCGGGCATCCGGCTGAAGCAGAAGCTGTTGGACAAGCTGGTCGAGCACAAGCGCTACATCGAGGAGAACGGCCAGGACCTGCCCGAGATCCGCGACTGGACGTGGAGCGCGGAGGATGCGGGCACGCTGGCGTAGCCGCCGCGGTGTGCGGAAAGCTTGCTTCAGTGGTGAATGATGGCGGTGGCAGCGGTTGCCGCCACCCATTCCTCGTTGGTCGGTTCCACCACCACGCGTACCTTGCTCGACGCACTGGAGATGACCGGCGCGTGGGCCGCATTCGCTGACGGGTCCAGCTCGACGCCGAGAAAGCCCAGCCCGGCGCAGATGCGTTCGCGGATTGCCGCGTTGTGCTCGCCGATACCCGCGGTGAAGGCGAGCATGTCCAGGCCATTCAGCGCCGCCACCAGCGCGCCGATCTCGCGCACCGCGCTGCGCACGTACAGCGCCAGTGCTTCACGCGCGTGTTCTTCGTCTTCATGTTGCAGCAGTACGCGCGGATCGGACGAGATCCCGGAAACGCCGAGCAGGCCGGACTCGTGGTACAGCATCCGCGCCACCTGCTCCAGCGACAGCTTGCGCATCTCCATCAGGTGGATCACCGCGCCCGGGTCCAGTGCGCCGCAGCGCGTGCCCATCATCAGGCCGTCCAGCGCCGAGAAGCCCATGGTGGTGGCCACGCTTTGCAGCCCGTGCATGGCGCACAGGCTGGCGCCGCTGCCCAGGTGCGCCACGAGGGTGCGGCCGCGCGCGCCGTCGCCGTAACGTTCGCCCAGCACCTGCGCCAGGTAGGCGTAGGACAGGCCATGGAAACCGTAGCGGCGCAGCCCCTGGTCCCATGCCCAACGCGGCAGCGGCAGCATCTTCTCGACCGTGGGCATGCTCTGGTGGAAGGCGGTATCGAAGCAGGCCACCTGCGGCAACCCGGGCAATTCGCTCAGCAGCGCGTCGATCGCCTCCAGCGCGAACGGCTGGTGCAGCGGCGCCAGCGGGATATAGCTTTTCAGGTCGGCCAGCACGGTGGCGTCCACCCGCACCGGCGCGAAATACTTGCTGCCGCCGTGCACCACGCGATGGGCGATCGCCACCACCTGGCGGCCGTCGAGACGGTCCCGGATGCGCTGGCGCAGGAAGGCCAGCGCGGCGAAATACGGACGCTCCCGATCCAGCGTCAATGATTCTTGGGCGCTGCCGTCGGCGCTGAACTCCGGCGCATCGCCGCTGATGCCCTCGATGCGGCCGCTCCAGGCGGGCGTGCGCGACAGCGGCGCGTCGGCGGCGTCGAACAGCGCGAACTTGATGCTGGACGAACCGCAGTTCAGCACCAGGATCAGTTGGCGGCCGGCGGCGTGGGTCATGGCGGGCAATCCCGGTAGTGGTGGGCGATCAGCACGGCCAGCGCGCACGAGGCGATGCGCGATTCGCGCGGGTCGGCGCGGCTGGTCAGCACGATCGGCACGCGCGCGCCCAGCACCACCGCCGCGCTGGCCGCGCCGCCCAGGTATTCCAGTTGCTTGGCCAGCATGTTGCCGCTTTCCAGGTCGGGCACCAGCAGGATGTCGGCGCGGCCGGCCACGTCCGACACGATGCCCTTGATCTTCGCCGCGGCGGCGGAGATCGCGTTGTCGAAGGCCAGCGGACCGTCCAGCACGGCGCCGGTGATCTGGCCGCGGTCGGCCATCTTGCACAGGGCGGCGGCATCCAGCGTGGCCTGCATGCGCGGGTTGACCGTCTCCACCGCGGCCAGGATCGCCACCCGCGGCTGGGCCACGCCGACGATGTGCGCCAGCTCGATCGCGTTGCGCACGATGTCGGCCTTTTCCTCCAGCGTCGGCGCGATATTGATGGCGCCGTCGGTGATGATGAACGGGCGCGGATACGCCGGCGTCTGCATCAGGTAGCAATGCGAGATGCGCCGCGACGTGCGCAGCCCGGCGCTGGCGCTCACCACCGCGGCCATCAGTTCGTCGGTGTGCAGGCTGCCCTTCATCAGTGCGTCGACGTGGCCGCCGGCCGCCAGCTCCACCGCCCTGGCGGCGGCCGCGTGGCTGTGCGGCACGTCCTCGATGCGGATGCCGGTCAGGTCGAGCGCGGCCTCCCGCGCGACGCCTTCCAGCTTGCTGCGCGGCGCGACCAGCACCGGTTCGATCAGGCCTTCCCGCGACGCATCCAGCGCGGCGCCGAGGCTGGTGGCGTCGCAGGGATGGACCACGGCCACGCGGATCGGCGCCCAGCGCCGCGCACGCTCCAGCAGCGACTGCCCGTCACTGTCGAGCACGCGCGTTTCGGGCAACTGGCGGGGCGCCTGCACGATCCGCTGCGCGGGCGCCTGCACCTCGATCGTGCCCTCCATCACCAGCGCGCCGTGCTGGTTGATGCAGCGGCAATCGAAACGCAGCCTTCGGTTGACGGCATCGCGGGCGGTCACCTGCACGCTGGCGGCCAGCGTGTCGCCGATCGCCACCGGCGCCAGGAAGCGCAGCGATTGCTCGATGCACACCGAACCCGGGCCGGGCAGCCGGGTGTCCAGCACCGCGTGGAGCAGCGCCGTGCCCCAGCCGCCATGGCCGAGTCCCGGCGCCGGGTCGCCGAGGGCGGTTCCGCCGTACAGCGCCCCCAGCACCTGCGCATCCTCGGCGCGCAAGCGCCGCGTGATCGTGGCGCTGTCGCCGACGCTGATCTCGTCGAACAGGTGATTGCACGCGGCCGCGGGATCGGCCTCGGATGTCGCGGCGGGCGCTGCGGCCGGCGTCTTGTCCATGGATGGCTTCCGGTAACGACGGGACCCGATGATCATCCCATGCGGGCCGATGAGCTGCGGTGCCGGGTCAGCCGGGCGCCGTCGCGCGGGCACGGCGGCGTGTCAGGCGCCGCAGCAGTTCCAGCCAGATCAGCGTGGCCAGCAGCATGGCGCCGGCGGCGAGCAGGAGGGTGGCGTCGGGCGGCGCCATGCCCATCACGCCGCGGAAGAACGGCACCACGGCCACCAGTGCCAGCATCAACGCCACGCCGCCGAACATGCGCGGCAGCCAGGGATTCTTCGCCGCGCCGCGGGACAGCGCGGGGCGCGACAGGTCGCGGTTGGCCAGGGTGAGCAGGAACAGGCCGACCACCAGCGCCACGAACACCGCGCCGCGGCCGACGGCGGCGTCCAGCCCCTGGCCCAGCATGACGCCGTAGCCCAGCAGCAACAGGGCGGCGACGCCCAGCCCCTGGATTACCGCCAGGCGCAGGTTGGCGGGGGCGAACGGGGAGTCGGCAAGCGCGCGCGGCGGTCGCTGCATCAGGTCGTCGGCGGCCGGCTCGGCTTCGAACACCACCGAGCAGGCCGGATCGATCAGCAGTTCCATCAGCACGATGTGCACCGGCATCAGCAGCACCGGCCAGTGCAGCAGGGCCGGTACCAGCGCCAGCGCGATGATCGGCATGTGCACGGCGAACACGAAACGGGTGGCCTTGGTGATGTTGTCGTAGATGCGCCGGCCCTGGGCGATGGCGGTGACGATGCTGGCGAAGCTGTCGTCCAGCAGCACCAGCGCGGCGGCCTCGCGCGCCACGTCGGTGCCGCGCTCGCCCATCGCGATGCCGACGTCGGCGGCCTTCAGCGCGGGCGCGTCGTTGACGCCGTCGCCGGTCATCGCCACCACGTCGCCGCCTTCGCGCAGCAATTGCACCAGGCGCAGTTTCTGCTCGGGCTTGAGCCGTGCACACAGGTCGACGTGATGCAGGCGTTCGCGCAACGCGGCGTCGTCCAGCGCGGCCATTTCCGCACCGGTGATGACTTCGGCGCGCTCACTCAGTCCGACCTCGCGGGCAATCGCGCGCGCGGTGGCCGGGTGGTCGCCGGTCATCATGATGATGCGGATGCCGGCGCTGCGGCATTCGGCGATTGCCGCCGGCACTTCCGGGCGCGGCGGGTCGACGAAGCCGAGCAGGCCGAGGAAGCGGAAATCGAAATCGTGCTGGCTGCGCGGCCACGCGTCGCCCTGCCATTCGCCGCGCGCCACGCCGAGCACGCGCAGGCCGCGCTCGGCCATCGTCTCGACCTGGCGCAGGATCGCAGACGTCGCGTCCGCATCCAGGTGACACAGGTCGATCACCGCTTCGGGCGCACCCTTGGTGGCCAGCAGATGCGCATCGTGCGCGTCGCCGCGGAACACGTGGGTCATCGCCAGAATTTCGGGCGACAGCGCGTATTCGAGTTCCGGCGCCCACTCGGCGTGCACGTGCTCGGTGTTGGTGAGCCAGCGCAGGCCGAATTGCTGGATCGCTTTTTCCATCGGATCGAACGGGTCGGCCGGCGTGGCCAGCATGGCGAACTCGACCAGGGCGTGAAACGGCTCGGGCAACTCGGTGGCGCCGGCGTCGCGGAAGCTGTCGCCGCTCAGGTCCAGCTCGGCCACCTGCATGCGGTTCTGGGTCAGCGTGCCGGTCTTGTCCACAGCCAGCACCGAGATCGCGCCCAGCGCTTCCACTGCCGGCACGCGCCGGGTCAGCACCTTGTGTTTCGAGATCCGCCAAGCGCCCAGCGCGAGGAACACGGTGAGGATCACCGGGATTTCTTCCGGCAGGATCGCCATGGTCAGCGCGATGCCGGCCAGCACGCTCTGCAGCAGGCCGTGACCGTCCCACAACCAGCCGAGCAGCGTATACGCCGTGGCCAGCAGCAGGCCGCCGACGGTGAGGTTGCGGATCAGTCGGCGCGACGCACGCTGCAGGCCGGACACCGGTTCGGCTGTATCGACCAGCGCCTGGCCGATGCGGCCGACCGCGGTAGCGCCGGCGATGGCGCGGACCTCGGCGACGCCCACGCCCTTGGTCGCCACGGTGCTGGCAAACAGCTGGCCGGTGTCTTCGCCGGGAAGTTTGGTGGCCGGCACCGCCTCGCCGGTGAGCAGCGATTCGTTGACGTCCAGATGGCCGTCCAGCAACACCGCATCGGCGGCGATGCGGTCGCCTTCATGCAGCACCAGCAAGTCGCCAACCACCACTTCGCGACCGGGAATGCGCACTTCTTCGCTACCGCGAATCACCAGCGCGCGCGGCGCGGACAGCTCGCGCAGCGATTCCAGCGCGCGCTGGGTCTTGCGCTCCTGCGCCAGCGTGATGCCGATGACGACGAACACGAACGACAGCAGGAACGCCGCCTCGGCCCGATCGCCCAGCGCCAGATACAGGCCGCCGGCGACCAGCAGCATCAGGAACATCGGCTCGGTCAGCACGCCGCCGACGATCGCGAGCATGCCGCGGGGCGCGTTGCCCGGCAGCAGGTTCGGACCGTGCGCGGCCAGCCGGCGCGCTGCCTCGGCCGGGTCGAGGCCGGGGCGGGCGGGCGCTGCTCCTTTCTCGTTCATGCCGCGGTCTGCGGGCCGTTGCTCAGCGGCAAACCAGCACTGGCACGTCGCCGTTGAGGATTACCTTGTGCGTCTCGCTGCCCAGCAGCAGCCGGTCGAAGCCGCGCCAGCCGTGCGAGGCCATCACGATCAGGTCGCAGTGCTGCTTGCGCGCCATTTCCACGATGGCGGAGTAGGGGCGTGCGTCGGTCTGGTAGCTGCTGTCGCAGTGGACGCCGGCGGCTTCGGCGCGCCGGTGCACCTCGGCCAGGTAGCGTTCGGCGGCGGCGCTGGCCTCAATGGTGTACTCGGGATCGACCTGGATGAATTCCACCGCGTAGGCGGAGGCGGGCAACGGGGCGATCACATGGAATGCGTACACGCTGGCGCCGACTTTGGCGGCCAGCCCCACGCCGAGGTCGACGGCGCGCAGCGACAGCTCGGAACCGTCGATGGGTAGCAGGATGCGCTTGAACATGGCGAACTCCTCTATGTCGGGGCAAATCAGTGGCAGGTGTAGCCACCATCGATGACCAGCTCGCTGCCGGTCACGAATTTGGATTCGTCGGAGGCGAGATAGACCACGCCCCAGGCGATGTCGTCCGCGTCGCCCATATGGCCCAGCGGATGCAGGGCGCCGACTTCGTGGCGATGCTGCACGGGGTCGCCGCCCATTGAGGCGATGTGCTGTTCCACCATCGGCGTCCAGATGAAACCGGGGTGGATGGAATTGACGCGGATCCTGTCGGCCGCGTACAGCATGGCGTCGGTCTTGCTCATCAGCCGCACCGCACCCTTGGACGCGTGGTAGGGCGGCGAATCCGCCGCGCCGACCAGTCCGTAGATCGACGACAGGTTGATGATGCTGCCGCCACCGGCCGCGCGCAGCGGCGCGATCGCGTGTTTGGTGGCGAAGAAAACACCCTTCACGTTGATCGCCTGCACGCGGTCCCATTCGGCTTCGGTAAGTTCGTGCGTGGGCTTGTTCGCCCCGGCAATACCGGCGTTGTTGACCAGCACGTCCAGACGTCCAAACGCCTCCACCGTGCCGGCGATCGCCGCGGCCACCTGGGCCTCGCTGGATACGTCGGCGTGGAAATAGCGCGCGTTGCCGCCGTGCTGCGCGGCCAGCGCCTGCCCTGCGTCGTCGTGCAGGTCGACGATGGCCACTTTCGCGCCGGCCTCGATCATCCGTGTCACGCATGCCGCGCCGATGCCCAATGCGCCGCCTGTCACCAGCGCCACCTTGCCGCTCAGTCTGCCCATGGTCGTGTCTCCATGTGGATGTCAGGTACAGCCTGAGCCCGATCGCGCGGGTGGGTGTTGATCGTGGTCAACCTTCCGCCCTGCGCCGGCGCGGCAAAAGCGCGCGGTGCGCGCGCTGATACAGGTCAATGTCGTGGCGTACGTCGATCTGCCACTATGTGGAAATCATTCTCATTCGAGATGGCTCATGGCCGAATCACGCACTTCCAGCGTCAAGCCGGCGACGTTCGCCGAACTGCCCGCCCTGCTCGCCTCGGCGCCGCACCGTTTGCTGTTCCTGGCCGGCGCTATCGCGGTGCTGCTGAGCATGGCGTGGTGGGCGGTGGAGCTGACCTGGATGCGCTTCGGCCTGGGCGGGTGGCCGCAGCCATCGATTCCGCCGGGCTGGGCGCATGCGATGGTGATCCAGTACGGGTTGTTTCCGCTGTTCATGTTCGGCTTTCTGCTGACGGTGTTTCCGCGCTGGATGAACCTGCCGGCGCTGTCGCGGCGTCACTATGTGCCGGTGGCGGCGAGCGTGTTCGGCGGCTACGTGCTGGCGAATGTCGGTCTGGTGGGCATGCCGTGGCTGGTCAAGGCCGGCTTCATCGTGATGCTGGCCGGTTACCTGATCGGCACCACCATTCTCGGCCGGGTGCTGCTGGCGGCCGGCAACCGCATCGATCACGCAAAGTCGTGCCTGCTGGCGCTGGCGCTCGGTTGCGTGGGCCTGGTGGCGTTCCTGGTGTACCTGTTCGGTGGCCCGGAGACCTGTGCGCTGCTGGCGATACACATCGGCACGTTCGGGCTGCTGCTGCCGATCTTCTTCACCGTGACGCATCGCATGCTGCCGTTCTTCAGCGGCAACGTGGTGAAGGACTATCACGTGGTACGCCCGCGCTGGAGCCTGCCGGTGGTGTGGGTGCTGCTGCTGGGGCACCTGCTGATGGAGTGGCGCGGGCTGCTGGCCTGGCGCTGGGTGGTCGACGTGCCGCTGGCGCTGGTGTTTGCGTGGCATGCGGTGGCGTGGCAGCCGTGGAAGGCGATGCGCCCCGGCATCCTGGCGGTGCTGCACCTGGCGTTCGCCTGGCTGCCGATCGCCTTCGTGCTGTATGCGGTGCAGGACGTGATCTATGCCACGCGCGGCGAGCTGTTGTTCATGCGCGCGCCGTTGCACGCGCTGGCCATCGGTTATTTCGGCTCGATGCTGGTGGCGATGGTGACGCGCGTGACGATGGGCCACTCCGGCCGGCCATTGCAGATGGGCAAGATCGCGTGGCTGTGTTTCGCGTTGTTGCAGATCGTGGCGCTGCTGCGTATCCGCGCCGAGCTGGGCGGTGATGTGTACCTGTGGCTGGTGATCGCCGCCTACGGTTGGCTGGTGGCATTTCTGCCGTGGGTGCTGCGCTCGGCATGGATCTACCTGACCCCGCGCCGCGACGGCAAACCGGGGTGAGCAGGGCGCTGTGGCAGCTTGACGCAGAAGAGGGTTTCGACGGCGGAAGTTGACCCGCGTCAATTGGGACAAACAGCGATCACCTAGTCTGGCGCCGAACTCCACAGAGAGAAGCGCCATGACACGTAAGTTGTCACTCATCCTCGCTGCAGCCGGCCTGATGGCCCTTGCAGCCTGCTCCGAAAAGCCCGCAAGTGGCGGCGCCGGTGAAGTCCCGTTCGGCAGTGCCGCGGCGGCGGCCATCACCCCGCCGGAAAGCTTCGGCCCGCCGCAGGGCGAGCCGATCCACGCCGTACTCACCAGCCCGCCACACGTCCCGCCACCGGTCAATCGCAACTACCCCGCGAAAGTCATCGTGGAGCTGGAAGTGATCGAAAAGGAGATGCCCATCTCCGAAGGCGTCAGCTACACCTACTGGACGTTCGGCGGCACCGTGCCGGGCAGCTTCATCCGCGTGCGCCAGGGCGACACGGTGGAGTTCCACCTGAAGAACGCGCCCGACAGCAAGATGCCGCACAACATCGACCTGCACGGCGTCACCGGCCCCGGTGGCGGCGCGGCGTCCAGCTTCACGGCACCCGGGCATGCGTCGCAGTTCACCTTCAAGGCGCTCAACGCCGGCATCTACGTCTACCACTGCGCCACCGCGCCGGTGGGCATGCACATCGCCAACGGCATGTACGGCCTGATCCTGGTCGAGCCACCGGAGGGCTTGCCCAAGGTCGATCACGAGTACTACGTGATGCAGGGCGATTTCTACACCACCGGCAAGTACCGCGAGAAGGGTCACCAGCCGTTCGACATGGACAAGGCCATCGACGAGCACCCGACCTACGTGCTGTTCAACGGCCACGAAGGCGCGCTCACCGGTGACAACGCGCTCACCGCCAAGACCAACGAAACGGTGCGCCTGTTCGTGGGCAACGGCGGCCCCAACCTGATCTCCAGCTTCCATGTGATCGGCGAGATCTTCGATCGTGTGCAGCAGGAGGGCGGCACGCATCCGCAGTCGAACGTGCAGACCACGCTGATCCCGTCCGGCGGCGCCGCCATCGTCGAGTTCCACACCGATGTGCCGGGCAGCTACGTGCTGGTGGACCACTCGATCTTCCGCGCCTTCAACAAGGGTGCGCTGGGCATCCTCAAGGTGGATGGGCCGGAAAACAAGGCGATCTACTCGGGCAAGGAGGTGGATTCGGTCTACCTGGGCGACCGCGCCGAACCCAACCTCCAGGCGGTGAGCGCGGCGGCCAAGGCACACGCCGCCGGCACGCTGACCAAGGAGGAGCAGGTCAAGGCCGGCCAGCAGCTGTTCACCGGCACCTGCTCGGTCTGCCACCAGGCGGACGGCAAGGGCATGACCAACGTGTTCCCGCCGCTGGCCAAGTCGGATTACCTGGTCAAGCAGGATCGCGAGCACCTGATCTCGATCCCGCTGCACGGCCTGCACGGCAAGATCACCGTCAACGGCGTGGATTACGACTCGGTGATGCCGCCGATGAGCCAGCTCAACGACGATGAAGTGGCCAACATCCTCACCTACGTGCTGAACAGCTGGGACAACGCCGGCGGCCAGATCACCAAGGAAGAGGTGGCCAAGGTCCGCGCGCAGCCGGCACCCGCCGCGGCACCGGAGCACTGAGAAGTGATTTTTTCAACTTCTCAGTCGCGGCCAAGGATGGCCGGGCGCGGATCGGTCACGCAGGTGACTGATCCGCGTGAGCGAGTCCGGGCGTGTACCGGACTCGCGATAGAAGAAAACCACAGGAAGTGGTTTTCTTCACAGACCCTGAGGATGCGCGCCTGGCAGCTGTCGATGCTGATGCTGGGCGCGCTGCTGGCCGGCCCGGTGGTGGCGGCGGAATACGCCCCACTGCCGGGTGGCACGTTCACCAGCGTGCTGCCCGCCGACGGCAAGGCCGCGCCGGCGAAGATCGCGCCGTTCCGCCTGCGTACCGAGCCGGTGACCAACGCCGAGTTCCTGGCCTTCGTGAAAGCCCACCCGCAATGGCGGCGTGACCAGGTGGCCCCGGTCTTCGCCGACCGCCGCTATCTCACCCACTGGGCCGCGCCCGATGCACTGGGCGATGCCCTGCCGCAACAGCCGGTGACGCGGGTGAGCTGGTTTGCCGCCCAGGCCTATTGCGAAAGCGAACACGCCCGCCTGCCCAACTGGTACGAATGGGAATACGCCGCCGCGGCCGATGCCCGGCGCGCCGACGCCCGCAGCGATCCGGCCTGGCGCGAACGCGTACTGCAGTGGTACAGCCGCCCCTCCAGCCAGGCGTTGCCCACCGTGGGCGGCGCGGCCGACGTGCACGGCGTGCGCGATCTCAACGGCGTGGTGTGGGAGTGGGTGGACGACTTCAACGCCTTGCTGGTGGGCAGCGACAGCCGCGACCAGGACGGCGCCGACAAGATGAAGTTCTGCGGCGCCGGCGCCGTAAGCATGCAGGAAAAAGAGAACTACGCCACCTTGATGCGCATCGCCATGCTGAGCGCGCTGAAGGCGGTGGACACCACCAACAACATGGGCTTCCGCTGTGCGAAGCCCGACTGAGGTCTTTCCATGAAACGCCTTGCCCCTTGGTTGCTCCTGACGCTGCTGCTGGCCGGCCAGGCCTCCGCCGCCACGCCGTTGCCGCCCGATTCGGTCTACCAGTTCAACGTCGCCCTCACCGACCAGGACGGCCACGCGCAACCGCTGGCCGCGCGTCGCGGGCAGGTGCAACTGGTCAGCATGATCTACACCTCCTGCGCCATGGTCTGCCCGATGATCGTGGACACCATGAAGCTCACCCGCAAGGCCGTGGCCGAGCCCGGCCGCGACAAGCTGGCCCTGCTGGCGGTGAGCTTCGACCCCGCACGCGACAGCGTGGCCGCGCTGCGCCACTACGCCGCCACGCGCAAGCTCGACATGCGCTACTGGACCCTGGCCCGCACTGAACTCAAAGACGCCCGCCCGCTGGCGGCGCTGTTCGGCCTGCAATACCGCCAGCTCCCCGATGGCGATTTCAACCACAGCAGCGAACTGATCCTGCTCGACACCGACGGCCGCATCGCCGCCCGCACCAGCGTCATCGGTCGCGTCGATCCCGCCTTCGTGGCCGCAGTGGACAAGGCGCTTGCGCCACATTGAAAACGTGATCGCATGATCTGTATGGACGTCTGAAAGTCCACACACCCGTCTCCTTCCAACCGCCCTCGTGGGCGGATTTTTTTTAAATGGCTGCAGCAATCGACGGGGCTTTTCAGGGGACGGATGCCGCACACGAACTGGGCGCCCTCGATCGGCTGCGAAACGCAATGGATGGTTTCGCCGGACACGGGCAACGCGTCGCCCAGTAGCTGCGCAGCAGGGTGAATCAACACTCGATGACATTCACCGCCAATCCGCCGCGGCTGGTTTCCTTGTACTTGTCCTTCATGTCGCGGCCGGTGTCGCGCATGGTCTTGATCACCTTGTCGAGGCTGACGCGGTGCTTGCCGTCGCTTTTCAGCGCCATGCGGCTGGCGTTGATGGCCTTGACCGAACCCATCGCGTTGCGTTCGATGCAGGGGATCTGCACCAGGCCACCGATCGGGTCGCAGGTGAGGCCGAGGTTGTGTTCCATGCCGATTTCGGCGGCGTTCTCGACCTGCCAGATGCTGCCGCCCAGCGCGGCGGTGAGGCCGCCGGCGGCCATCGAGCAGGCCACGCCGACCTCGCCCTGGCAGCCCACTTCAGCGCCGGAGATGGAGGCGTTTTCCTTGTACAGGATGCCGATGGCGGCGGCGGTGAGCATGAATTCGATGATGCCGTTTTCGTCGGCTTTGGGGCAGAAGCGCTGGTAGTAATGCAGTACCGCCGGCATGATGCCGGCCGCGCCGTTGGTGGGCGCGGTGACCACGCGGCCGCCGGCGGCGTTCTCCTCGTTGACGGCCAGCGCGTAGAGGTTGACCCAGTCCAGGATGGTGAGCGGATCGCGCAGCGCGGCCTCGGGCTGGTTGCGCAGTTCCTCCGCCATCGCCGGCGCGCGGCGTGCCACGTGCAGGCCGCCGGGCAGCGTGCCGGGTGAGCGCAGGCCGCGGGTCACGCAATCCTGCATCGCCTGCCAGATGGTCAGCAGGCCGGCACGGGTTTCCGCTTCGCTGCGCCACACCGATTCGTTGGCCATCATCAACTGGGCGATGGTCGTGCCGTGCTGTTCGCACAGCGCCAGCATCCGGTCGCCGCTGCTGAACGGGTAGGGCTGTTCGGTGGTGTCGGCCACGATACGGTCTTCGGCGGCCTCGTCCTTGTTGACCACGAAACCGCCGCCCACGGAGTAGTAGTCGCGCGTGGCCAGCAGGTTGCCGTCGGCGTCATACGCGGAGAAGCGCATGCCGTTGGTGTGGAACGGCAGCTTCTGGCGCTTGTTGAACACCAGGTCGCTTTTCTCGTCGAACGCGATGTCGCGCTTGCCCAGCAGCTGCAGCCGGCCGCTGGAGCGGATGCGCTCCAGCGTGGCGGGGATGCCATCCGGGTCGATGGTGTCGGGATGCTGGCCTTCCAGCCCCAGCAGCACGGCCTTGTCGGTGCCATGGCCGCGGCCGGTCAGCGCCAGCGAGCCGAACAGTTCGGCGCGCACGCGGGCGACCTGGTCCAGCACGCCCTTTTCCTCCAGCCAGCGTTCGGCGAAACGCGCGGCGGCGCGCATCGGCCCCACCGTGTGCGAGGAGGACGGCCCGATGCCGATCTTGAACAGGTCGAATACGCTGACGGCCATGTGGCTGCCGAGGGAGGAAAGGTGCGCGCTATTCTACGCGGGCCCCCTTGAACGCAGCCCCTGCCGAAACACATGCCCGACCTGATCCTGTACCAGCGCGACTACTGCCATCTCTGCGACCTGGCCCTGGCGGTGCTGGCCGAGGCGCGCGCGCCGGATTTCGACAGCGCATGGGTGGACGATTCGGTCGAGCTGGAAGCGCGCTATGGCGTCCGCGTCCCGGTGCTGCGCGACAACCGCGCCGGTCGCGAGCTGGACTGGCCGTTCGATGCCGCCGCAGTGCGGGCGTTTCTCGGTCAGCCTGGCTGACACGGGGCTGGCGCTCGCCGTGTCCTAGAATGGAGCGTCGCCTGGAACATTCCCCATCATGGTTCGTGCCGCCCAACCTTCCAGCCTGAATCGCTGGCGCGATCGCGCCACGGCGTTGTCGCCGCTGCTGGCCGACGCACTGGATGCCTGCGTCGGGCAGCCGCTGGATGAGGCCGGCTGCGCCGATGTGCTGGATCTGCTGGACATGCTCGGCTGCGATGCGCAGACGCTGGCGGCGGCGCTGTGGTTCGAGCTGGCGCGGGTGGCGCCGGCGGTATGGACTGCCCGCAGCGAATCACTGCCGGTCGACGTGCAACGGCTGGTGGCCGGCCAGCAGGCGGCCGAGCAGGTATGGGCGCTGCATGCGCAGAAGCGCACGCCGGAACGGGCGGCCGAAGGTTTGCGCCGGCTGCTGCTGGCGATCATCCGCGACCTGCGCGTGGTGTTCATCCTGCTGGCGCGGCAGCTGGCGCGGATGCGCGCTGCCGTGGCGTGGCCAGCCGAGGAGGCCGCCGCGCTGGCCCGGCTCACCCGCGACATCCATGCACCGCTGGCCAACCGGCTCGGCATCTGGCAGCTGAAGTGGGAGCTGGAGGATCTGGCGTTCCGCTACCTGCAGCCGGACACCTACCGCCGCATCGCCAAGCTGCTGGACGAGCGCCGCGCCGACCGCGAGGCGTTCATCCGCCAGTCGCTGGACGAACTGCAGCACGACCTTGAGGCCGCCGGCATCCATGCCGAGCTGGCCGGGCGACCCAAGCACATCTATTCCATCTGGAAAAAAATGCAGCGCAAGGCGCTGGAGTTTTCCGACCTGTACGACATCCGCGCCGTGCGCGTGCTGGTGGACAGCGTGTCCGACTGCTACGCCGCGCTGGGCGTGGTGCATGCGCGCTGGCCGCACCTGCCGGGCGAGTTCGACGACTACATCGCGCGGCCCAAGGGCAACGGCTACCAGTCGCTGCACACTGCCGTGCTGGGGCCGTCGGGCAAGACGCTGGAAGTGCAGATCCGCACCCACGAGATGCATCGCGCCAACGAGCTGGGCGTGGCTGCGCACTGGCGCTACAAGGAAGGCGGCAGCGCCGACGCCGAGTTCGAGGCCAAGATCGCCTGGATGCGCAAGCTGCTCGACGCGCGCGGCGAGGACGACAGCAAACTCGCCGCCGACCTGCACACCGAGTTGCTGGAAGACCGCGTCTACCTGCTGACGCCCAAGGGCGAGGTGTTCGACCTGCCGCACGGCGCCACCGTGCTGGATTTCGCCTACCACGTGCATACCGAGGTGGGACACCGCTGCCGCGGCGCCAAGGTCAACGGCCGCATCGTGCCGCTGACGTTCCAGCCGCAGAGTGGCGACCGGGTGGAGATACTCACCACCAAGATTGCCGAGCCCAGCCGCGACTGGCTGTCGGTGCATCACGGTTATCTCAACACCTCGCGGGCGCGCGACAAGGTGCGTGTGTGGTTTCGCAAGCTGGCGCACGACGCCAACGTGGCGGCCGGCCGCGCCATGTTCGAGCGTGAGCTGAAGCGCATGGCGCTGCCCGCCGTTTCCGCCGTCGACGTGGCGAAACTGCCCGCCCATTTCAACCTGAAAACGCCGGACGACCTGCTGGTGGCGGTGGCGCTGGGCGAAGTCACGCCCGGCCAGCTCACCCGCGTCTTGCAGGAGGCGGCGCAACCACCGGCGCCGCTCGTCACCCAATCGGCCACACCGGTGGCGTCGCGCCACGCCACGCTCGATCACAGCGCGCTCAGCATCCAGGGCATCGGCAACCTGCTGACCACGCTGGCGCGCTGCTGCCAGCCGCTGCCGGGCGATCCGGTGCGCGGCTTCATCACCCGCGGCCGCGGCGTGTCGGTGCACCGGGCCGACTGCGCCAGCCTGGCGCGGCTGGCGCGGCGCGATCCGGATCGGGTGATCGAGGTGAACTGGGGCACCGCGTCGGCACAGGCGTACGAGGTCGACATCGAAGTGCGCGGCTACGACCGCAAAGGCCTGCAGAAAGACATCACCAGCGTGATCAGCAACGCCAATACCCACATCATCGCCTCGTCCAGCCGCCTGTTCGTGCACACCGGCGAGGTGGAAATGCGCTTCACCCTGCGCGTGCGGGATTACGAGCAGTTGTCGATCCTGCTGGCCAAGCTGCAGGCGCTGCCCAACGTGATCGACGCGCGCCGCGTGGGCGTCGGCTGAATCCACCTGCAATACCGGCGCCCGCAACCCCGGGGTGTCGTCGGGCCGATGTTAAGCTGCGCCAGTTGTTCCGGACGATGGGCCCATGAGCGGAAACAGGGAAAACCACGAAAACGATCCGCGCGGTCGCACCGAGCCTACGCTCGGCGATATCGACCGGATGGATGCGCCGGCGCCCGCGCCGGCATCCGACGGATTGCCGCAGGTGACGGTGGAGCCGCGCGTGTCGCGCACCCGCACCCGTGCACCTCGGTCGGAGTCCGGCCACCGCGGCTGGCTGATGGCCTTGTTGCTGCTGGTGTTCGTGGCGCTGATCGCCATCGTCTGGTTCAAGCAGAACGACCTGCGCGGCATGCTGCCGCGCACCGAGTTGAACGACGTGCTGAGCCGGGCGGAACAGGCGTTGCAGGATGGACGTCTGGACGGCCAGGATGGTACCAGTGCCCGCGAGCTGTACCAGGCCGCCGTGGCGCTGGAGCCGGACAACGATGCCGCGCGCAACGGCCTGCACCAGGTCGGTCGCGCCGAACTGTCGCAAGGCGATACGGCATTGCAGGCCGGCCAGCTCGACCAGGCCGCGCAGCACGCCGCCGTGGCGCGCCAGCTGCTGGGTGGCGGCAGCGACATCGACCGGCTCGACCGCGCCATCGATAAAGCCCGCGCGGCGCACCTGCCGACCGATGATCTCGTCGATCGCGCGCGCCAGGCCTTTGCCGCTGGCCAGCTGGATGGCGAGCAGGGTGCCGGTGCGCTGTACCAGAAAATGCTGCGCGCCAACCCCGGCAATGCAGTCGCCGCCCACGGCCTCAACCAGGTCGGCGACGCGCTTGCCGAGCAGGCGCGCAAGGCGCTCGATACGAAGCAGGACAGTGAAGCCGCCGCGCTGATCGATCGGCTGGCTGCGCTGCAACCCAACCACGGCGCCTTGCCTGCCTTGCGCGCGCAGCAGGCGCAGCAGCGCCAGCAAAACACCGAGGCGCTGGACGAGGCGATCAAGCAGGGTCGCGCCGCGCTCGCCGAGGGCCGCGTCAGCGGTGCCGGCGACGACACCGCACTGGCGCATTTCAAGGCGGCGCTGGCGATTGATCCCGACAGCCGCGAGGCGCATGCCGGCCTCGGCATGGTGGCGCAGGCGATGATCGTGCGTGCCAACGCCGCGATCGAAGCGGGCGACCGCAGCCAGGCCGCCGGCCTGCTCGACCAGGCAGCGGCGCTGGCCCCCAAATCCGCCGACCTCGCCGCGGCGCGGGCACGCATCGACGCGGCCACTGCCGCCACGTCGTCGCCGGACGAGAAGGCCGCGCCAACCGCCGCGGCCGCGCCGGATGATGCGGGGCTGGTATCGCCAACCTTGTCGGCCGCCCAGCAGGCGCAGATCACCCAGTTGCTGCAAGGCGCGCAGGCGGCTGCCACGCGCGGCGACATCATGCTGCCGCCAGGTGGCAGCGCCTACGACCTGTATCGCCAGGCACTGGCCATCGATGGCAACAACGTCGAGGCGCGCCGTGGTTTGCAGGCCTTGCCGGTGCAGGTGGAGCAGCGGTTCAACCAGGCGCTGGCCGCCGGCCAGCTGGGCCAGGCCACCGACATGCTGGCGAACCTGGCCGAGCTGGCACCGGGCGACCCCGCGCAGGGCGCGCTGGCCAATCGACTGGCCGGCGCGTGGCTCGATCAGGCCGACCGCCAGCTGGCCAGCGGCGATCGCGTGGGCGCTGCCCAATCGCTGAATCGCGCCCGCAAACTCACGCCCGACAGCGCGCGGGTGCAGGATATGGCCGTCCGTTTGCAGGGCGGTCCGTGAGCCCTGCTGGCGGCATCCAATCCACGATCGGGTACGGCGCAGCGTCAGGCTGGCGTCGTGCGCTGGTCAGTCGCCCATCGAGCGCGCCATGACAATCCTGGTGTTCGGTGGCAGCAGCCAGATCGGCCATTTCCTGTTGCCGCGGCTGCTGGAGCGCGGCGAGTCGATCATTTCCCTGAGCCGGCAACCGCGGCCGGAACAGCCTGGCGTGATCTGGCTGCACGGCCAGCTTCCCGACCAGGTGCCCACATTGCCGGCGCTGTCGGCGATCATCAGCTTCGGCCCGTTGCAACCGTTCGCGGACTGGCTGGCGGCCACGCCGCTGGAAGGCGCGCCGCGGGTGATCGCCACCAGCTCGATGAGCGCCGAGACCAAGCGTGATTCGGCGGTATCGGCCGAGCGCGCCATCTCGCAGTTGCTGCGCGATGGCGAGTCGGCGCTGGCGGCCGCCTGTGCCCGTCATGGCTGCGCCTGGACCGTGCTGCGGCCCACGCTGATCTATGGCGCGGGCCTGGACAAGAGCCTGACACCAATCGCCCGCCGCGCCCGCCGCCTGCGGGTTTTCCCGCTGCCCGGCGGGCATGGCCTGCGCCAGCCGGTGCACGCGGACGACATTGCCCAGGCCGTGGTGGCGGCGCTGGCTTGCCCGGCGGTTGCCGGCCGCATCCTGCCGATCGGCGGCGGCGAGCGCCTGTCTTTCGTCGAGATGTTCCGCCGCGTGCGCCGCAGCCAGCCGTGCGCCACCTTGCCGCTGCCGCTGCCCGGCGGTTTGTTGCGTGCATGCGCCAGCGCCTTGCCGCGCCTGCGCGGGCCGCTGAACCGGCTGGACACCGACCTGATCGCCGACAACAGCGAGTTGCAGTACCTGCTCGGCATCCACCCGCGCGCATTCGATCCCGATCCGTCGATGTGGTTTCCGGCTGGCCAGTGACGCCAGGCCCGAGCGGCGGGGTTGTACGAGGACATGTAGGAGCGACTTCAGTCGCGATGCTTCTGCTCTGGCGCTCCAAAGCAAGAGCATCGCGACTGAAGTCGCTCCCACAGGAGTCGCCCCCACATTATTGATGGTCACCCCAACATTCTCTGCGATGACCGCGTTTTGCCCGCAAAATACCCGCACCATTCATATGCGCCTCGGGTAGCAGGCCCTATGATCGACGCATTTGATCGAGGACTCCCCGCCGTTGGCCTTCCTGACCCGTACCCGTTCCCTGGCGCGCCGCATGTGGCCGTGGCTGCGCATCCCGTTCTGGATCGGCATGGGCCTGCTGGTGGGTTTCGTGCTGCCGTACATGCTGGTGTTGAACAAGCGTGTGCAGGAGCGTTTCAACGACCTGGTGTTCGCGGTGCCCACGCGGGTGTACGCGCGGCCGCTGCCGCTGGCCGCGGGCGTGCCGATGACGCCTGCTGCGCTGGAGCTGGAGCTGACCTTTGCCGGCTACCGCCGTGGCGACCGCGGCAACTTGCCCGGTAGCTGGGTCAAGGACGGATCGCGCTACACCATCGCCTCGCGCGGTTACGCCGGGCCCGCTGGCGGCGAGTTGCCGAAGCGGATCGAGGTGACCCTGGGCAAGGGCGAGGTGCGTTCGGTCACCGACGCGGCCAGCGACAAGGCGATGGCCATCGCGCATCTCGACCCCGCGCGCATCGCCACGTTGTACGGCGCCAGCCAGGTGGAGCGGCGCATCGTGCATCTGGCCGATGTGCCGCCGCTGCTGGTCAGCGGCTTGCAGGCGGTGGAAGACCGCGATTTCAAGCACAACATCGGCGTCGATTTCTCGGCCATCGCGCGGGCGGCGTTCGCCAACCTGCGCGCCGGCCGCACGGTGCAGGGCGCGTCCACGCTGACCCAGCAACTGGTGCGCAACCTGTTCCTCACCCGCGAGCGCAGCTTCACCCGCAAGATCAACGAAGCGTTGATGTCGGTGCTGATCGAGCTGCACTACAGCAAGGGTCGGATCCTGGAGGCGTACATCAACGAGGTTTTCCTCGGCCAGCAGGGCGACCAGGCGGTGCACGGTTTCGCGGCCGCGTCGGAGTTCTATTTCGGGCGCCGGCTGGAAGCGCTGCGGCCGCAGGAGATCGCGATGCTGGTGGGCCTGGTGAAAGGCCCCAGCTATTACGACCCACGCCGCTATCCCGAGCGTGCGCTGGCGCGCCGGAATCTTGTGCTGCAGGAGTTCGAGACCACCGGTTTGCTGACCGGTGCACAGGCCAATGCGGCGCAGGCGGCGCCGCTGGACGTGATCAAGAACGGCCAGCTGCCGCACAACCGTTTCCCGGCTTTCATGCAACTGGTGCGCGAGCAGATCACCAGCGACTTCGATGACGAAACGCTGCGCGGCGGCCACCTGTCGGTGTTCACCACGCTCGACCCGGCGGCGCAGATCTACACCGAGCAGGCGATCAGCAGCACGGTGAAGGCGCTGGGCAAGCGGGGCGAGGCGGTGCAGGCGGCGGCGGTGGTGACCAGTGCGCAAACCGGCAACGTGCTGGCCGTGGTGGGCGACAAGCGGCCGGGCGCGCAGGGCTTCAACCGGGCGCTGGATGCGCGCCGGCAGATCGGCTCCACGATCAAGCCGTTCATCTATCTGGTGGCGCTGACCCAGCCCGAGCGCTGGAACCTGGCCACCTTGCTGGACGACGGCCCGATCTCGCTGCGCCAGCCCAATGGCACCGTCTGGAACCCGCAGAACGACGACAACCAGAGCCACGGCATGGTGCCGATGGTGGATGCGCTGGCGAAGTCGTGGAATCTGGCCACCATCCATCTCGGCATGGCGCTGGGGCTGCCGCGGATCAGGTCGTTCCTGCAGTCGTTCGGGCTGACCGGCGTCAACCCCAGCCCGTCGTTGCTGCTTGGTGCGCTGGATCTTTCGCCGCTGCAGGTCACTCATCTCTACCAGTACCTGGCCGCCGACGGCCACGCGCTGCCGCTGGTTGCCGTCAGCGGCGTGCTCGACGGCAACGGCCGCACGATCAAGCGCTATCAGGTGCAGCCCGGCGACGGCGAATACCAGAGCGCGGTGCGGTTGACTACCTGGGCGTTGCAACAGGTGGCGGTGTACGGCACCGCGCATTCGATCGGCAATTCGGGGCTGGCGTGGCTGCACGCCGCCGGCAAGACCGGTACCAGCAACGACCTGCGCGACAGCTGGTTTGCCGGCTACACCGGCGAACACCTGGCGGTGTTCTGGATGGGCCGCGACGACAACAAGCCGGCCGGCCTGTTCGGTTCCACCGGTGCCTTGCGTGCGTGGCGCGAGCTGTTCGCCAAGCTGCCCACCCGGCCGTTGTCCAGCGCACCGGGCAGCGGCCTGGAGATGGCCTGGATCAACCCGACCAGCGGCCGCCGCACCGATCCGCAATGCGCTGGCGCGCAACAGGTGCCGGTGGTGGCCGGCAGCCTGTCCGCCGATGTCGATGGCTGCGCCTGGGAAACCGTGCAAGGCCTGTTCGGCGTCGGTCAGCCCACCACCAACGGCGCGCCCGGCGCCCCGGCCGCTCCGGCGGCACCGGTTGCTCCCGCTGCCCCCTCGAACCCCGCTGATCCGTACCGGAATTGACCATGTCGTACCTTGTAAACACCGCGCGTAGCGGCGCCTTGTTGGTGGCTGTCGCGTTTTTTGCCGGCTGTGCCACGCCGCCGCCGCCCGCTCCATCGCGCGCGGCCGCTCCTGCCCACGACATGGTGGCCGCCATCCGTGCCGCCGGTGACCGCGAAAGCTCGGTGATCGCCGTCAATCCGCTGGGCGATCCCGGTGTCACCGGGCTGCAGGATGCCGCCCGCGCCGACGCCAACGCCGGCCGTTACGCCGATGCCGGGGCCAAGCTCGACCAGGCCTTGAAGCTCAGCCCGGATTCGCCCGCCCTGCTGCAGGACCGTGCCGAAATCGCCATCCGGCTGGGTGATTTCAGCGGTGCCGAAAAACTGGCCCATCGCTCATGGTCGCTGGGGCCGAAGCTGGGCCCGTTGTGCGCCCGCAACTGGCAGACCATCGTGGAGTTGCGGCTGCACGCCAGGGACGAGGCGGGCGCCGCCACCGCGCGCAAATGGCTGGCCCAGTGCCACAAGGCGGGCGTGCCGCGTTACTGATATGGACGTCAAGGCGTCCATATGCTGAAGTCATTGATCGCCGGCTCAGCGGTGGTCTGGCGGCACTCAGGCTTCGATGATACCGCCGCGTTCCCACTCCGCCACCGGACCCGGTTCCAGCCGAAACAGCGGGTGACAGGCTGGTTGCTTGCAGGCCTGCCATTGCCGGTGCAGCTGCGGCGAGCGCTGTCGCAGCTTGGCCATCAGGTGCGCCCATTCGTGCGCCAACTGACCGTCGCTGGCGGCGATGGGGGTCACCGCGAGAACCGGTTCGATCTTGCTGCGGTCGAAAACATAGCCGCGCGCCAGCGACTCGGCGTAAACGGCGCACAGATAGGATTCGATCGCGGACAACGGCGCGGGATGGGCGCGGAAACGCTGCAGTTGTGGATGATTGCGATAGCCGCGCGTCTCGCCCCGCAATACTGCGCGCGCCAGCAGGGCCTCACGCCAGAGCGCCACCAGGCCTTGTCGGTCCAGATAACTCGGATGCAGTGTCCATAACCGCATGATGTGAACCTCCGCGCCGCGTATGCGCATTGTCGCCGCAAGCGGCATCCGCTCGAAAGCGGCGCGCTAAGGTTTCGCCGCCGCGGCCGCTCGGCGATACTGGCGTGATGATTGATCACGACGACCCCGCGACCACGGATGTTGCGGCGCTGCTGGGCACCGATGGCCCGTTTGCCCGCGAGGTGCCCAGCTTCGCGCCGCGTGAGGCACAGCAGCGGATGGCCCAAGCCGTGGCGCAGGCCATTGCGGGGCGCGAAACGCTGATTGCCGAGGCGGGTACCGGCACCGGCAAGACCTTCGCCTATCTGGTGCCGGCATTGTTGTCGGGCGAGCGGGTGATCATTTCCACCGGCACCAAAACGTTGCAGGACCAGCTGTATTTCCGCGACCTGCCGCGCGTGCGCTCGGTGCTGGGCGCACGGCTGAAAACCGCCTTGCTGAAAGGCCGCGCCAATTACCTGTGCCTGTACCGGCTGGACCAGACCGTGCGCGAGGGCGCCACCTTCGAGCGCACCCAGGCCGCGCAACTGGCCACCATCCGCGCCTGGTCCGCCCGCACCCGTCGTGGCGACCGCATGGAGCTGGCGGAGGTGCCGGAGGAGTCGCCGCTGTGGCCGCGCGTCACCTCCACCCCGGAAAACTGCCTGGGCGTGGAATGCCCGTTCTTCGACGACTGCCACGTGGTGAAGGCGCGCCGCGAGGCGATGGAGGCCGACGTGGTGGTGGTCAATCACCACCTGCTGTTCGCGGACCTGGCGTTGAAACAGGAAGGCTTCGGCGAGATCCTGCCAGGTGCCGCCGCCTTCATCCTGGATGAGGCGCACCAGGTGCCCGAGCTGGCCGGGCAGTTCTTTTCGCAGAGCCTCAGTGCCCGCCAGCTGACCGACCTGGCGCACGATGCGCTGGCTGAATGCACAGGCGTCACCGGCGCGATCGGGTTGCTGCTGGAACCGGTGGAGGCGTTGCAGGAATCCCTGCGCCAACTGCGCCTGGCGATGGCGCCGCTGCCGCAGCGTGGCGCGTTCCAGGAACTGGAGGATCGCGCCGGTGTGCGCGATGCCCTGCACGACTTGCGCGAGCTGCTGGCCACGCTGACCGAGCTGCTGGTCTCCCAGGCCGAGCGTTCGCGCGGCTTCTCCAATCTCAGCGAGCGCGCCACTGCATTGGCCGAAAGGCTCGACCGCATCGTGGAGGATCGCAGCGAGCGCGACGTGCGCTGGTACGAGTCATGGACGCGCGGTTTCGCCCTGCATGCCACGCCGCTGGATCTGGCCACGCCGATGCGTGCCCTGCGCGAACGCACCCAGGCGGCGTGGATACACACCTCGGCCACGCTGTCGGTGGCCGGGAATTTCGATCATTTCGCCCGCCAGCTGGGACTGGACGAGCCGCGGACGCTGAGCCTGGAAAGCCCGTTCGACTACGCCAGACAGGGCCTGTGCTACCTGCCTTCGGGATTGCCCGATCCCAACGCGCGCGACTACACCGAGCAGGTGATCGAGGCCGCGCTGCCGGTGCTGCAGGCGTCCAACGGCCGCGCGTTCCTGCTGTTCACCTCGCACCGCGCGTTGCGCCGCGCCGCCGAATTGCTGCAGGACAGGGTGCCCTGGCCGCTGTTCGTGCAGGGCACCGCGCCACGGCCGCGGCTGCTGGAGGACTTCCGCGCCAGCGGCCACGGCGTGCTGCTGGGCGCGGCCAGTTTCTGGGAAGGCGTGGACGTGGTGGGCGAGGCGCTGAGCGTGGTGGTGATCGACAAGCTGCCGTTCGCCGCGCCCGACGATCCGGTGCTGGTGGCGCGCCTGGCCGCGCTGGAAGCCTCCGGCATCAACCCGTTCATGGGCTGGCAGGTGCCCAGCGCGGTGATCGCGCTGAAGCAAGGGGCAGGGCGCCTGATCCGCGACATCCACGACCGCGGCGTGCTGATGCTGTGCGACCCGCGCCTCACCGGCAAGGGCTACGGCAAACTGTTCCTCGCCAGCGTGCCACCCATGCCGCGCACCCGCGAACTGGCCGACGTACAGGCGTTCTTCGGTGACGCGATCACGCCACCGTAGGAAGCGAATCTTGTGGGAGCGACTTCAGTCGCGATGCTTCTGCTCTGGGGCTTCAAAGGAAAAGCATCGCGACTGAAGTCGCTCCCACAGGGTGCGCTCCTGCATGCCGTGAATCAGGACATCGGCTCGGGCTTCGCCCCCAGTTTCGGCGGCAGCGGAATGAATTCCCCGTTGTCCAGATCCGGCAGTTTCATGCGCCCGGCGGCCCAGTCGGCGCGGGCCTGGTCGAGCCGTTCGGGCGATGAGGAGACGAAGTTCCAGTCGATGTAGCGCGGCCCTACCGGCTCTCCGCCCAGCGCCATGACCACCGCACCGCTGCGGGTGGCGATGGTGGCGGCCTTGCCGGGCACCAGTACCGCCATCTTGCCCGCTTCGACCCGCTCGCCGTCGATCTCCACCTCGCCGCTGGCCACGTAGACCGCCCGCTCGGGGTATTCGGCCGGCAGCGACACCCGCGCGCCGGCGCGCAGTTGCCAGTGCACGTAGAACTGCGGTGAATCGACCTTCACCGGCGACGTCACGCCGGCCAGGCTGCCGGCGATCAGCCGCCCGGTGAGGCCGTCGTCGTCGAAGACCGGCAAGTCGTGGTTGGCGTAGTGCCAGAAGCCCGGGTCCATTTCCTCGCGCCCGTCCGGCAGCGCCACCCAGGCCTGGATGCCGTCCAGCGGCCCGCCCTGTGCGCGCAGTTTCTCGAAGCGCTCCGAATGCGTGATGCCGCGGCCGGCGGTCATCCAGTTGACCTCGCCCGGGCGTACGGCCTGCTCGGAGCCGAGGCTGTCGCGGTGCATGATCTCGCCGTCGAACAGGTAGGTGATGGTCGACAGGCCGATGTGCGGATGCGGGCGCACGTCCGCCTCGCGCGGCAGGCCCGGCGCGATCTGCTTCGGTCCCATGCGGTCGAAGAAAATGTAGGGACCGACCATGCGGCGCTGCGCGAATGGCAGCACGCGGCCGACTTCGAAGGAACCCAGGTCGCGTCGGCGCTGTTCGATGATGAGCTCGATCATGGAGTACCTCCGGGTGGCAGCAGGGGAATGCAGGCGACCACTATCGCACCATGGTGCGGCAAGGTCAGGCGGAGGTGGTTTCCACCGGCAGGCCGTGCGAACGCCACGCCTCCAGCCCGCCCGCCAGCGGTCGCACGCGGACGAAGCCCAGCTGCTTGAGCTGGCTGGCCACGCGCGCCGCCGAGGCTTCGTTCGGGCAGTCGCAATAGACCACCACTTCAGCGCCGGCGTCGGCGACGAGGTCCGCCACGCGCGCCGCGTGGACCGCGCCGGGAATCCAGCCGGAGGCGTCGCGTTCGGCTGCGCTGCGCACGTCGATCAGCAGCGGGCTGCCGGGCTTGGCCATCAACGCCTGCAGCTCGGCCACGGAGATGCGCTCCATCCGCAGCTCGCGCAGGAACAGCCGCCGTTTCCAGTATTTGCGGACGATGAACACCGCCAGCGCCACCAGCACCACGCCGATACCGACCCGGCCCAGCGATTCCAGCGTCAGCAGCGCCTCGTTGACGGCGCCATGGAACACCACGCCGGTGGCGATCGCCACGCCCGCCCACAGCACGGCGCCGGTGCCGTCATACGCCACGAAGCGGCGCAGTGGCGTGCGCTGGTGGCCGGCCAGGGTGGTGCCGACCGCGGCAAAGCCGGGAATGAACTTGGCCAGCACCAGCGACGGCGCTCCCCACTTCGCGTAGATCGCACGCGTGCTGGACACGCAGCTGTCGGGCGACAGCGAGACGCGGCAGATCAGCCGCAACATGTGCGCGCCATGCCGACGCCCGGCCAGGTACCACAACGTATCGGCCAACAACGCGGCCAGCGTGGCGGCCAGCAGGATCGGCCAGACCGGTTCCTGGCGCTCCATGGCCTGCGCGCTGGCCACGACCAGCGGCGGCCAGGCGGGAATCGGGATGCCGCCCTGGTCGAGCAGCACGACCAGAAAGACCAGCCACAGCCCGTAGGTCGACAGCAATGCGTTCAGCGCTTCGATCATCTGACATGCCGCCTCGGGTGAACCTGTCAGCCCAGCTTACTTGTCCCGGCGCACCGAGGCGAAAGTGGACCGCACCGCGCTCAGGCGGCGGCGATCTCGACCGTCACGTGCACCAGCTCTTCGTGGATGGCCAGTTGCCGGCGCACGTCCTCGGCGCTGATGGGCGTTGTCGTCACCAGCCCCAGGATGCAGGCGTAGCTGTTGCGCCCGACGCGCCACACATGCAGGTCGCTGACGGCAGCGGTGGCAAACTGCCCGCGCACCACATCGCGGATTTCCTCGACCACCGGCTGATCCATCTCCGCGTCCAGCAGGATCTTGCCGGACTCGCGCAACAGCCCGAACGCCCAGCGCGCCACCAGGATCGACCCGACGATACCCATCACCGGGTCGAGCCATGCGGCGCCGTAAAGCTTGCCGCCCACCAGCGCCACGATGGCCAGCACGGACGTGGCCGCGTCGGCGATCACGTGCAGGTAGGCCGCGCGCAGGTTCACGTCGTGGTGGTGACCATGGCCATGCGCGTGGCCGTGCGCATGTCCGTGGTCGTGCCCGTGGTCGTGCCCGTGCCCGTGACCATGCTCTCCCTTCAACAGCCATGCGCACAGCAGGTTGACGCCCAGGCCGAGCACGGCAATCGGGATGGCTTCGTCGTAGTGGATCGTGGCGGGTACGAACAGGCGCTGCAGCGACTGGATCATCATCAGCGCGGCAACCACCGCCAGCAGCATGGCGCTGCTGTAGCCGCCGAGTATCTCGATCTTCCACGTGCCAAAGGCGAAGCGGCCGTCCTTTGCGTAGCGCCGCGCCAGCGCATAAGCCATGACGGACAGCCCCATCGCCAGCGCATGCGAACTCATGTGCCAGCCATCGGCCAGCAGCGCCATCGAATTCAGCCAGTAACCGCCGACGATCTCCACCACCATCATCGCCGCGGTGATGTACACCACGCGCCGGGTATTGCGCTCCGCCTTCGCATCGACGTGGTTGAACTGGTGGCTGTGGGTGAACGGGGCGATGTCGGGCGCGGGCATGAGGTGGTCTCGGGCCATATACTGCCCCGCAGTATATGAGCGCGAGGCCACTCCATGTCGCATATCCATGAAAATCGCAAAAAGCTGGTCGCCCGCGTGCGCCGCATCAATGGGCAGATGGCCTCGCTCGAGCGCGCGATCGAAGGTGATACGGAGTGCGGCGCCGTGCTGCAGCAACTGGCCGCCGTGCGCGGCGCGGTCAACGGGCTGATCCTGCAGGTGATGGAAGGTCATCTGCGCGCCCACGTGGCCGGGCCCGGCAGCAGCAAACGGCAGGACGAGTTGCTGCCGGTGCTGGCGGTGCTGAAAAGCTACCTCAAGTAGTCGCCGGGCTGTCGTCTTCACGCCAAACGTCCCTTGACTCATGCAGCATGGGGCTCGGCACTCGTCCGGAGGAGACTGATATGGTTTCGATCGTCGATCGCGTGCGCCCCGGCGGCGCGCGTCTTTTTCATGCGGCTGTCCTGGCCGGCGCGTTGGCCTTGTTCCTCGGTGCGCTGCTGACCGACTACGCCTACTGGACCACCTACCTGATCCAGTGGAGCAACTTCGCCTCCTGGCTGCTGGTTGGTGCGATGGTGCTCACTTCCGTCGCCGTCATCTGCGAAATCTTCGCCCTCGTCCGTGGCGGGCGCAGCATCGTTCATATCGTGGTGCTGGTGGCGACCTGGCTGGTCGGCTTCTTTGATGCGCTGTATCACGCCAGGGATGCGTGGGCGATCATGCCCATGGCGCTGGTGTTCTCGGTGATTGTCGTCGTGCTGGCCTTCGTGGCGACCTGGATCGGTTTCGCAAGCCTGCGCGCGGGAGGTGCACGATGAAAATTTCCAGCCTGAAAGTCCTGCCCATCGCCGCCGCCGTGATGTTGCTGGCGTCCTGCGGCAAGGCACCCGATCTGAACCAGTACGGCGCCAGCCCGGAGTTGCCGTCGCCGGCGCGCGGCGTCATGCCGGACATGATCATCGCCAAACCTGCCGCCTGGGGTGACCAGGTGCCCACCGTGCCGCAGGGCTACAGCGTCACCGCCATCGCCACCGACCTGGGCATTCCGCGGCAGACTTTGGTGCTGCCCAACGGCGACATCCTGGTGGCCGAAGGTCGCGGCGGCCATGCGCCCAAGCTCAAGCCCAAGGACGTGATCGCCGGCAAGATCAAGGCCAAGGGCAACACCTCGGTCAAGAGCGGCAATCGCCTGACCCTGCTGCGCGACGCCGATGGCGATGGCAAGTACGAACTGAAGACCGTCTTTGCCGACAACCTCGACGCGCCCTACGGCCTCGCCCTGGTCGGCAACAACCTGTACGTCGCCAACCAGGGCGAGCTGGTGCGCTTCGATTACCAGGCGGGCCAGACGCACGCCAGCGGTGCGCCGGTGAAGGTCACCGACCTGCCATCGGCGATCAATCACCACTGGACCAAGGCGCTGGCGGCCAGCCCCGATGGGCGTTACCTGTACGTGGCCATCGGCTCCAACAGCAACATCACCGAGCGCGGCATGACCGCCGAAGTCGACCGCGCGCGCATCTGGCAAGTGGACGCCGCCACCGGCGCGCACAAGGTCTACGCCACCGGCCTGCGCAACCCCACCGCGCTGGCGATCCAGCCCGGCACCGACACCTTGTGGGTGGTGGTCAACGAGCGCGACGAGATCGGTCCGAACCTGGTGCCCGACTACCTCACGTCGGTACGCGAGGGCGGTTTCTACGGCTGGCCCTATGCGTATTGGGGCCAGCACGTGGACACCCGTGTGATGCCGCAGGACCCGGCCAAGGTCGCCGCCGCCATCAAGCCCGATTACGCGCTGGGCTCGCACGTGGCCGCGCTGGGCGTGGCGTTCTCGGCACCCACGATGGGCGGCCGGTTCGGTGACGGTGTGTTCGTCGGCGAGCACGGCAGCTGGAACCGCAACCCGCCGGTGGGCTACAAGGTGGTGTTCGTGCCGTTCCACGATGGCCGTCCATCCGGCGAACCCATCGACTTCGTCACCGGTTTCCGCACGGAAGACGGCAAGACCCGCGGCCGCCCGGTCGGCGTCACCGTCGACCCACGCGGCGCGCTGATCGTCGCCGACGATCTCTCCAACACGATCTGGCGCGTCACGCCAACGGCGGCTGTGGCCGCGCCGGCGGCAACACCTCCGGCACCAGCGGCATCGTCGCCCGCGCCGGCGGCGCCGTCCAGCGCGCCATAAGCTGCTGGCGGCAAGGGCGCGCTCTGGTTGATGAGTGCGCTCTTGCTGGCCGAGCCCCGTTTCTTCTCGATGTGGCCAGAGAAACGTGGGCCACTGCGGCGCAGGAGCGAAGCGAACGACGACGCCGGCCCGAAGGGCAGAGGGAAGGGATGCCCGGAGCAAAGAGGGGCACCCCGCTTCCGCGCCTTGCGGGCATTGGGCAGCCGCTCCTGCGTTGCCTCAACTCGTGCATCCATGCACTCGCCATGTGCTGGCGAAGAGGCATCGGCATCCATGCTGATGCCCGCTACGCGGCCTGTCGTTCCCGACTCACCGCCGCACAGGGGCCCCGGGTAGAGCAGCGGGCCATCCTGGCCCGCACTAATCAGGAGAGCCAGAGCAGAGCAGAACAGGAGCCGCACGCCGGCCGTTGCCTTCTCAATTTGACCTCGTCCGTCTCGGTTTTCGATTGAGATGTTTAGTTAGCCATGCCCTCTTTAGTTCCGCTACTGTTCTGTTATCGGTGCAACGCCGAGCCCGCTTCCTCGATTGAGCAGCGCCCTTGGTTGATGCGACGCCATGAAGAGCGCGAGATGACAGCCAAGCAATTACTCACGGATCTGCTCGATTACATCGGCGAGCAAGCGAAACTCGTCAAACCCGATGGATTCCAGCTCAGCAAGATCCCTGGACCCAAATTCGCGCCGTCGGATTTGGCAAACCTGCCTGCATTCCGCTTCAATCTGAGCGACGCTGGCGAAGCCGCTTGGCTTCGCATCGAGCGCCTAGAGGCATTCGCCCCGCCTGCAGCTCCGACGGAGCTTGCACCCTTCGTATCGATCTCCCAAGATCCGAGCGGCCAACCGCCCGCTGTCCTTGATGCGTTCGTGGAGGCTCATTTGGCTGCGCAGCCCGATTTGGACGGGCAGACATTTCGCGTCGCTCTAGCAAACCAGTTCGACGCCTACGCACACAGCTGGTGGGGATGGTCCGAGCAGGAAAAGCCTCGCCGACGTTCCATCGATTTCTACACCTCATTTTTTGCTCTCAAGCAGCAGATGGAGGCAGAGGAGACTGCTAAGCCTCTGGAGTTGGTGTGGGGCATCGGTGTCACTTCCTGGAAGCGCTCCGCCGATGAGGGCTCGCTGATCTTCGAATACCCCGTGCTGACCCAAGCCATGGAAATCGCGGTAGATGAGCGGACCATGGCGATTGAGATTCGACCTCGCGACGTGGAGCCCCGGCTGGAGTTGGATGCCTTGGTCACCGCATCGGTGGCTGGCGCCGCGGAAGTCGAGATGACGGCTAAGAAGCTTTTAAGCCGGGAGGGAGCGACTGAACTGTCGCCGTTCGACCCCAGCTCTTACGCGCACATCCTCAAGCTGGTGGCCTCCAACTTGGACGCCAAAGGCATCTACCGTGAAGTTCTCGCTGCCGGCGAGTCATGGCCGGCGCCCGGACCTCATCTGGTGGTGTCCGACGCTTGGATACTTTTGGCACGCCCACGACAGAACAACTTTCTGTTGGAAGATCTGAAGCGCCTCAAAGCAAAGGTGCAGGAGGCAACGAAGTTGCCTGGTGGCCCCTTGGCGCTAGTCACGCCTCCATCCAACGAAGTTTTGATAACAGATCCGATCCACTTTCGTGGTCTGTCTACCAACAGCGCCGGAAGCGATGGCACCACCAAGGTGGAGGAGTTGTATTTCCCCCTGCCTAGCAATGAAGAGCAGATCACGATCATTGAACACCTGGAGCGCGCGCCAGGCGTCACTGTCCAAGGCCCTCCCGGCACGGGCAAGACTCACACGATCGCCAATGTAATCTGCCACTACTTGGCTACGGGACGCCGTGTGTTGGTCACGTCTCGCGGCGAACCTGCGTTGCAGGTTCTTCAAGAGAAACTGCCTCCCGAAGTCCGCCCCTTAACCGTGGCGCTTCTGTCCAGTGATCGCGACGGCACCCGTCAGTTCCAAGCGTCGATCGAGGCTATCCAACACAGCGTTTCCCAGTTGAACAGGCAGGAGACCTCTCGACAAATCGAGACCCTGAAGACTGCCATTGATCGTACGCACCACGAGCTATCCGACATTGGGCGCCGCATGGATGAGATTGCGGCTGCGCAGTTGAGTGACATCGAGGTGGACGGCGAAAAGATCAGGGCTCAAAAGGCGGCTGACCTTCTGATTCAAGGCGAAGAAGTGCATGGATGGTTCGATGACGAACTGACTCTCGCGTCCGAACACCAGCCGCCGTTGGATGAGGACACCATGGCCGCGCTTCGTCTTGCGCGGCGCGAAGTCGGCCCCGATCTCGCCTATCTGGGAGCCGAGCTGCCAGAAGCCGACGGTTTACCCAGTACAGAGCAACTGAGCGAGTTGCATCAGACGTTAACCGGCCTCAAAACCCTTGAGCACGAGATTTCGGAAATCTCCGGTTTAGCTGTTCGAGGAAATACCTCTGAAGTGCATCAGGCTGTCCAGGATCTCTTGAAGAGCGTCGAATTAGCCTGCCGCGAGGTAGAGACGCTGGAGAAGGCAGCTCCCAAGTGGGGACAATCATTCCGGTCAAAATGCAGGAGCGACGCCTATGCTGCCGAGCGCCTCGCCTTCGAGGCGATGTTTGCGGACATTGACCGTCTAGCGGACGCGCGAGCGGAGTTTCTCCGTCGCCCTGTCGTTTTTCCAGCGGAGGGCATCGACTCACCCAAAACTGTACAGGCCGTCGTGCGTGCGGCGCAGACCGGCAAACCCTTCAGTCTGATTGCGGTCGGCGCTGGTGACGCGAAGCGCCATCTTGCTGCTGTGAAGGTCTCCGGTCTCGCCCCGCAGGATGCGGATGCTTGGCAGCATGTGCAGCGCTATGTGGCTCTTCATCAGGAGCTTGCGTCCTTCGTGGCTCGCTGGAATATGTTTGCCGAATCCCTATCCCTGCCTTCGCTGTCGGAAGGAACCCTTGATCTTCGTAACATCGAGACTCTAACCACGACTGCGCGAAAGGCGCACCGGCTCAGCATCCATCTCGATCGCCTCTTGGTGAACCAGGCGGCGGCGGTTTTCGTAGAAGTGCCGACCTCAAGACTTCAAGGTGACCTCGGTGGCCTTCGGGAAGTCGCGCAATGCCTGAAGAAGCATTTGCAGCGGTCGAAGATGGCGCGTGCCGCGCAGGGCATGACCGCAATCCAGGAACGACTGGCAGGAAAAACCGGCGTCATCTCCGAAAAGTTACGTCAATTCGTGACGCACATGCTCGGTCAGGCGCACTGTCCCGCTGAGCAGGTCAGTTCCGAATATATCGCGCTGATGGCGGAACTTCGCCGCGTCACTGGTTTGGCGTCGCACCTGCGGACCATCACCGTGGCAGCCGCGAGTTTGCGCACGGCGGGCGCCGTGCGATGGGCCGAGCGCATCCTGCAGCAGCCCTGCGGTGCATCTGGCGACGATCACGTGCTGCCACCGCATTGGCGCAAGAGTTGGACTTGGGCACGGCTACGCGGGCACTTGGAACACATCGAAGCGCGTCATGAGTTACGCGAACTGGCAAACCGTCGAGCGGAGCTGTCCAAAGGGCTTCAACGGCTGTACTCCGACCTGGTCTCCAAATCCGCTTGGCTCAAAACAAAGGAAAACGCGGCGCCAAAGATCCTGTCGGCACTGAGCGGCTACGCCACTGCCATCCGACGGATTGGGCAAGGCACGGGAGCCAACGCGCCTCGTTACCGGCGTGACGCCCGTGAGGCGATGGGCGATGCGGCGAGTGCCGTGCCTTGCTGGATCATGCCCCATATCCGCATCTCGGAAGCCATGCCGGCAGACATCGGTGCCTTCGACCTCGTGATCGTGGACGAAGCAAGCCAGTCGGACCTGTGGGCTCTCCCCGCCATTCTGCGTGGCAAGAAGATCCTGGTCGTGGGCGACGACAAGCAAGTTTCACCCGATGGCGGATTTATTGCCGCTCAACAGATTGCATTATTGCGCCAGCGTTTTCTGAGCGATCAGCCCTTCGCCTCAGACATGACGCCGGAGAAATCCCTCTACGATCTAGCTGCACGGATTTTCGCGAACAATCAGGTGATGCTTCGCGAGCATTTCCGATGCGTCGCTCCCATCATTGCCTATTCGAATCGGTTCTATGGCAATGCTATCCGCCCGCTCCGCATCCCCTTGGCGTCGGAGCGGATAGATCCGCCTCTGGTAGATATTTTCGTTCCCGCTGGCTTTCGCGATAGCAAGGAACACAACAGGTACGAAGCTGAGGCAATTGCCGATGAGATCGATGCGATCTTGGCCAATCCTGCGTTGGAAGGTCGAACCCTCGGCGTGGTATCGCTTCTCGGCGTGGAGCAGGCCAAATATATTGATGAGCTGGTCCGGTCGCGCTTCCCTGCCACTGAGTTGCTGCACCGCAAATTCACCTGTGGAGAGCCGCGAGCATTCCAAGGCAGTGAGCGGGACATCGTTTTTCTATCAATGGTGGCTGATCGGGAGCGTCATCACGCGCTGTCGCGCATGGGGCATGAGCAACGCTTCAACGTGGCAGCCAGCCGAGCCCGCGATCGCATGTACTTGGTTAGATCGGTCGAGTTGGGAGACCTCTCGGCAGTTGATCTTCGCCGCAGCTTGATCGAGCACTTTAGTCAGCCTGCAGTGGCCCAAGAGGAGCGGGATGACAACCCCATTAACCTGTGTGAGTCCGGGTTCGAGCGGGACGTGTACACGAGGCTTACGGAGAGAGGCTACCGAGTAGTCCCCCAAGTCCAAGTCGGTGGCTTCCGGATTGACATGGTGGTCGAGGGAGCAGACGACAAACGACTGGCGATCGAATTGGACGGCGACGAGTTTCACGGTCCCGATCGCTGGACGCATGACATGAACCGTCAGCGCATCTTGGAGCGCGCTGGCTGGACGTTCTGGCGCTGCTTTGCCTCCACGTGGTCTTTGCACAAAGAGGAAGTATTCGCCGAACTGCTCTCACGGCTCCACCAGATGCAGATCGAGCCGATTGGGGCGCTGGGCCAGCTGGCAACTTTGGTCGAGCGCCGAATCTGGCAACCTCCCTCAATTGATCGTGAAGCAGATGAAGTGGATCGAGTGATTGGTGAAGCCATCGCCAGGGTTAAGGAGGATGAGAGCGACTTGGGGGTGCAGGAATGATCCCGTCGGGGAAATGGGGCGCGGTTAACCGGATCCGGAAGCCGGGACGGAGGAAGTTGAATTGGAAAGTTAGCAGCCGGCGCGTTACTCCGGCTCTGCTCTGGCTCTTCTGAAAAGTGCGGTTCAGGATGGCCCACTGCTCTACCCGGGGCCCCTGTGCGGCGGTGAGGTGGGGACGGAAGGCCGCGTAGCGGGCATCGGTATGGATGCCTTTTCGTCAGCACATGGAGACGCTGCCGAAAAGCCTGGTTCCGGCTCAAGCGCGAAGGGGGAATGGCCTCTCTTTTTTACTCCGGGCATCCAGCCCTTCGCCCTTCGGGCCGGCTTCGTCGTTCGCGCCGCTCCTGCGGCGCAGTGGGCCGCGTTTCTCTGGCCACGCAGAGAAGGTGGCTCGGCTGCCGCAGGCAGACGAAAGCTCTTCAGATCTGAATGGCAAGGGCAGGAAGGGAGCTTCGCGCACAGGGTACGCTCCTGCAGGAAAAGTGACTCGGTCGCTGCAAGCGATCGACCGCTCTGCATGGCGATCACCGCGCCACATCCCATCCCGGCACCGCGAACGCCTCCACCAGAAAATCCACCAGCCTCCGCGTCTTGATCGGCAGGTGTTTGCGTGAGGGATAGACCGCGTGGATGCCCAGGGTCATCGTGCGCCAGGTTGGCAGCAGTTCGACCAGGTCGCCGCGGCGCAGGTCGTCGGCGACGATGAAATCGGGTTGCAGGATGATGCCCTGGTGTTCCAGCGCGGCGGCGCGGCAGGTGTCGCCGTTGTTGGCGTGGATGCGGGCGTGGGTGTGCACGACGACGGGGGTTTCTTGGGGGGCGGTGAAGGTCCATTCGTCGCGGGCGGCGAAGTAGCTGTAGGAGATGACTTCGTGCTGCGCCAGTTCGTCGGGGTGCGCGGGTGTGCCGTGTTGTGCGAGATATTGCGGTGAGGCGCAGACGATCATGCGGGTGGTGGCGAGTTGCCGGCTGACCAGTTGCGAGTTGGGCAGGTTGGTGATGCGTATGGCCAGGTCGTAGCCCTCTTCGACCAGGTCGACCACGCGGTCGCTGAGTTCGATGTCCAGCGACACCTTGGGGTACAGCTGCGCGAAGCGCGGCCACAGCGGGGCGAGGTGCAGCACGCCGAAGCTGAGCGGCGCGTTGATGCGCAGGCGTCCGCTGGGTTCGCCGCTGCGCGAGCTGATTTCCGATTCCGCCTCGTCGACGGCGGCCAGCATCTCTTTCGCGCGGGCGTAGAACAGTTGGCCGTCATCGGTCAGCGACAGTCGACGCGTGGTCCGGTGCAGCAAGCGCGCGCCCAGGCGCTGTTCAAGCTCGGCGACGTGGCGCGATACCGCCGCCTTGGACAAGCCGATGGCATCGGCCGCGCCGACAAAGCTGCCGGCGTCGACCACGGCTACGAAGCTGGTCATTTCCTGGAATTTGTCCACGTCGCCTCCATTTATCTCGAATTACGAGACAGTAAGTCAATTCAAAGCTAGTTTATCGATGCTTGGTTGGTCAATAGAGTAAGTCCCATGCCCGGACGCCCTGGGCCACTGACGGAGACTTCCATGAACATCACTTTGATCGGCACCGGCAACATGGGCTCGGCGTTTGCCAAACAACTCACCCGCGCCGGCCACGCCGTGCGCATCACCGCCCGCGACCTGGCCAAGGCGCAGGCGCTGGCCGCCGCCAACCCCGGCGCCGTGGCTGCGGCCCCGGCCGAGGCGCTGGCCGGTTCGGACGTCGTCGTTGTCGCCACCGGTTACGCCGATGCGGTGCCGGCGTTGCGTTCGCTGGGTTCGCTGGCGGGCAAGGTCGTCATCGACATCACCAATCCGCTGACCGCCGACTACATGGGCCTGACCCTGGGCTACGACACCTCGGCCGCCGAGGAGATCGCCAAGGCCGTGCCCGAAGCCGAGGTGGTGAAGGCGTTCAACACGCTGTTCGCGCAGGTGCTGGCGGATGGCCCGCAGTTTGCCGATGGCCAGGTGGCCCCCGCGTTCTTTGCGGGCGACAGCGAGCGGGCGAAGCAGACGGCGAAGGCGCTGATCGAAAGCCTCGGTTACACGCCGGTCGATGCCGGCCCGCTGAAAAATTCTCGCTATCTGGAACCGCTGGCCGCGCTGAACATCTACCTTGGCTACGGCGCCGGTCTTGGCACGTCGATCGCGCCGACCTGGATCAGCAAGGCCTGACACATCCGCGTCATCCACTTACTACTTGTCATCCAAGGAATCCTCATGAACGCTTCGCTCGCACTGTTCGGCCGCATCGGCCTCTCGCTTGTTTTCATCATCTCCGGCTGGGGCAAGATCGCCGGTTACGCCGGCACCCAGCAATACATGGAGGCGATGGGTGTGCCCGGCGCCTTGCTGCCACTGGTGATCGCGCTGGAGCTGGGCGGTGGCCTGGCCATCCTTGGCGGCTTGTTCACGCGCTGGATTGCACTGGCGCTTGCCGCGTTCTCGCTGGCCAGTGCCGCGCTGTTCCACGCCAACCTCGGCGACGCTGCGCAGGCGATCAACTTCTGGAAGAACGTGGCGATGGCCGGTGGCTTCCTGATGCTTGCCGCCCACGGCGCCGGCGCGCTCAGCCTCGATCACCTGTGGACCAGGCGTCGCAACGCCTGAGTTCCGCAACGAGCAGTTCAACCCGGCGGGCGCCATTGCGCCCGCCGTCTGTGGAGGAAACACCATGGCTACCGCCCCCTCGCTCTTCATTTCCCACGGTTCGCCGATGTTTGCGCTGGAGCCGGGCCTGCTCGGCCCGAACCTGCGTGCGGTGGGTGAGTCGTTGACGGACATCACCGCCGTGCTGGTGGTGTCGCCGCACTGGCAGACCCGGGGCGTGCGCGTGGGCAGCAGCGCCGCGCCGGAAACCATCCACGATTTCGGTGGCTTCCCCGCACCGCTGTACCAGTTGCAGTACCCCGCGCCGGGTGCACCGGCGGTGGCGCAGGATGCGGCGCGCCTGCTTTCGGACGCCGGCTTCGAAGCGGCGCTCGACGAACGCCGCGGTCTGGACCACGGCGCGTGGGTGCCGCTGCGCTATCTGTTCCCGCGCGCCGACGTGCCGGTGTTCCAGGTGTCGCTGCCGCAGCACATCGATGCGGCCGGCGCCTTGCGCATGGGCCAGGCCCTGGCGCCGTTGCGCCAGCGTGGCGTGCTGGTGATCGGTTCCGGCAGCCTCACCCACAACCTGTATGAATTCCGCCAGGAGATTCGCAACCCGGAATACGCGCAGGAATTCGTGGATTGGGTTCGCGATGTGGTGGCCGCGCGCGACGTCGAGGCGCTGGTGGACTACCGCCGCCGCGCACCGCACGCCGAGCGTGCGCATCCCACCGAGGAACACTACCTGCCGCTGCTGGTGGCCGTGGGCGCCAGCGCCGATTCGGATGCGCCGCGGCTGGTCGAAGGCGGCATGACCTACGGCGTGCTGTCGATGGATTCGTTCGCGTTCGGCCTGCCCCATGCGGCGCAGGCGGCATTGGAGGATGCGGCGTGAAGCGCTGATGGCTGCGGGGAAGGCCGGTGTTGCGACGTCCTTCCTCGCGGTTTCGCGGGCAGGGGACATAGAATCGAAGGTCGATGAGGTTGTGACTGTTCGACTTCACGGTGTCGCGGCCCGCCGCGTTTCGCCAACCGCTGCCGCCGCGCGGCAAATCATTCGATGGGGATCTTCATGCGCCTGGCCGTTCTTCTTGCATCTGCATGGGTACCGTTTGCACTGTGGGCCGGAGGGATGAATGACGGCGGCGCTGCGCGATCCACGCCGCCCGCCACGGCCAGCAGCGCTCCCACGATGCTTCCGCAGGCCGCCATCGCGCGGCGCTACTTCGGCAATGACGCGCCCTGGTACGAAAACAACATCCCGTTCTTCGATTCCCCGGATGCGAAAACCAACCAGATCTACTACTACCGCTGGGAAGTATTTCGCGCGCATATCCGCGCGGTGGGTGCGCAGGGGAACCTGTTCACCGAATTCCTGCAGGACATGACGTGGGATCGCGACCCTTATTCCACGCTCAACGACTCGGCCATCTTCCCGATCTACGACGGCCGCTGGCTTCGTGATCGCAGCTATCTGGACGACTGGATCAGCTACCTGTGGACCGGTGGCGGCAACAACCGGCACTTCTCCGAATCCATCGCGGACGCGACCTGGCAGCGCTATGAAGTCGACGGCGATGCGGCATTCGCCACCCGCTTCCTGCCCTCGATGGAGCAGACCTACAACCTGTGGGACGACCATTACGATTTCGACAAGCACCTGTACTGGATCGAACCCCTGCTGGATGCCACCGAGTACTCGATCGCCTCGATCGACGCCAGCGGCGGCAAGGATGGTTTCCGGGGCGGGGACGCGTTCCGCCCCTCGATCAACAGCTACATGTTTGCCAACGCCCGCGCCATCAGTCGGCTGGCAGCACTGGCCGGCGACGACACCACCGCCAGCCGCTACGCGGCCAAGGCGGACGACCTGCGCCGCCATGTCGAACAGCACCTGTGGAGCACGGAGCTGGGCCACTTCATCGACCGCTACAAGGTCGACAACGAGTTCGTGCATTACTGGGACCCGGTCGGCGGCCGAGAATTGGCCGGCTATACGCCGTGGACGTTCGGGCTCGTCGACGATCCGAAATATGCCGTGGCATGGGCGCACGCGCTGAAGGCCGATCAACTGCATGGGCCTCATGGCCTGCGCACGGTCGAGCCCAGCTACAAGCACTACATGCAGCAATTCCGCTACGACGAGGCCACCGGGTTGCGCGAATGCCAGTGGAATGGGCCGGTCTGGCCGTTCCAGACCACGCAGGCGCTGATCGGGCTGGCCAACCTGCTCAACACCAGTAGCCAGACGGTGATCACTCGCGCCGACTACATGTCGCTGCTGAAGCAATACACCGACCTGCATTACGTCGACGGTCATCCCGACATCCAGGAAGACTACGACCCCGCCACCGGCAAGCCCATCGTCGGCTTGCCGCGCAGCCACCACTATTACCACTCCGCCTACGACGACCTGATCATCACCGGCCTGGTCGGCATTCGCCCGCGCGCCGACAACGTGCTCGAGGTCAATCCGCTGCTGCCGCGCGATGCGTCCGATCCCAACGCCATGGCCTGGTTTGCGCTGGAGAACGCGCCGTATCACGGCCACCTGGTTTCGGTGCTGTACGACCGCGATGGCAGCCACTATCACCGCGGTGCGGGGCTGCAGGTGTTCATCGACGGTCGCAAGGTGGCGTCATCGCCCGTGCTTGCGCGCCTGACTCCCCCGATCGATCAGGCGCCGTTGCCGCCGGTGACGCGTCATGTCGACCTGGCGGTGAATCTTGTTGCCGACGGCTTTCCCCAGCCGTCGGCGTCGGTGAACGGTGATGACAAGAAAGTCCTGCGGCAGAGCATCGACGGCCGCATGTGGTTCTTTCCGCAGATTCAGGAAGGCTGGAGCACGGCGGGTGCGGCGGACAAGCCGCAGTGGTACGCGCTCGATTTCGGAACGCCGACCACGATCGCTTCGTCGCAAATCTACTTCCTCGATGACGCCACGCATTTCGCCGCGCCCGCGTCCTACGCCATCCAGTATTTCAAGGATGGCGCCTGGCACGCGGTTGGCAGCGAACCGGTCGGCAAACCGTTGGCCAATGGTGTGAATGCGCTCGGCTGGGCACCGGTGACGGCGCGCCGATTCCGCGTGCTGTTCACCCCGCCGGCCGGTCAGCGCGCCGTGCGTCTGCTGGAGTGGAAGCTGTACGCGAGCGCGCCCGTGCATCAGTTGGTCGGCGCGACGCAGCACCCGTAGGTCCATCGCGTGATTTGACCCACCACCGCGGACAGGCCATCGCCGCCTGTCCGCCCGCATTTCGCCCCTGTCTGCCCGCTGCGGCGCCGCCGGCGCTGTTGTGATGGACGCTCCGATCAGGGGAGTGCCGCGACATGGGCAAGTGGACACAGACCGTTACCGCCAAGGTGCTGGGTATCGGCGCGCTGGCGTTGCTGATGACGATACCGCTGCTGCAGGTGCGCGAGCTGGTGAGCGAGCGCCAGCAATTGCGCAGCGATGCGATAAGCCAGATCGCGCAGGGCTGGGGCGGCAAGCAGGTCATCGGCGGGCCGGTGCTGGTGGTGCCGACGCTGCGCCAGGTGGCGGTGGAAGGGCAACTGACGCCGCGCTGGCAGACTGGCAGCGAAAGCGTGCTGGCCGATGCGCTGAAACAGGACGTGGCGATGGTGGTGACCACGCGCAGCTATGGCATCTACAGCGCGCCGGTGTTTGTGGCCACGGTGAAAATCGCGGCGCAGTTCCGCGCGCAGGACGTCGCCCAGTATCGCCACGCCGGCGATGCTTCGTGGCAGGGTGGCAAAGCCGAGCTGCGGTTGCCGATCGGTGACCTGCGCGGCCTGCAGGAAATTTCCGAACTGCGCGTCAACGGCCAGCCGGCGCGCTTCGAATCCTCGGCCGACCGACTGGGCCACTGGCCGACCGTGGTGGTGCCGATCGATCCGGACACGCTGGTCGACCAGCCGATCGACGTGCAGATCGTGCTGAAACTGGCCGGCACCGAAGCGCTGCAGCTGCTGCCGCTGGCGCGCAGCACCGACGTAACCATGCGTGCGCCGTGGAGCGATCCCGGTTTCATCGGTGCCGCGCTGCCGCTGGAACACACCATCGATGCCGATGGTTTCAGCGCGCACTGGCATCTGCTCGATCTCAACCGCAGCTATGGCCAGCACTGGAGCGATGGCGATGCCGGGATGAATGATGCTCTACAGGCGTCGACCTTCGGCGTGCAGCTGTACCAGCCGGTCGACGTGTACCAGCGCAACGTGCGCGCGGGGAAATACGGCCTGCTGTTCATCGCGATGACCTTCGTGGCGTTCTTCCTGTTCGAGGTGCTCAAGCGCCTGCGCGTGCACCCGGTGCAGTACCTGCTGGTGGGCGCGGCGCTGGCCACGTTTTACGTGGTGCTGCTGGCGCTGTCCGAGCAGATCGGTTTCGGCCCGGCCTACGCGTTGGCCGCGTCCGCCGTGGTACTGATGGTGGGCGGCTATGCGATGGCGGTACTGCGCGCGTGGCGTGCCGGTGCGTTGCTGGGCGGCGTGCTGGGATTGATCTACGCGATGCTGTACGGGCTGATCGCGGCCGAACAATACGCGCTGCTGATCGGCGCGCTGGTGCTGCTGGCGACGGTGGCGCTGATGATGTACCTGACCCGCCGCATCGACTGGTACGCGAGCATTCCGGAAGCGTCGGCTGCGTCGACCGAAGCGCCAGCCGCTATCATGGGCGGATCATGAACCTGCTCGCGATAGAAACCGCCACCGAAGCCTGTTCCGTTGCGTTGATCCACGGCCAGGAGCTGATCGCCCGCAGCGAGATCGCGCCGCGTCGTCACACCGAGCTGGTGCTGCCGATGGCCGACGCCTTGTTGGCCGAGGCCGGCATCGATCGCCACGCGCTGGATGCGATCGCCGTGGGCCGCGGCCCCGGCGCGTTCACCGGCGTGCGGCTGGGCGTGTCGCTGGCGCAAGGCATGGCGCTGGGGCTGGATCTGCCGGTCATCACCATTTCCTCGCTGGCTGCGCTGGCGCTGGAGGCGCCGGAAGAGGGCGAGGAGACGGCCATCCTGGCGGTCATCGATGCACGCATGGGCGAGATCTACGCGGCCAGCTATCGGCGCGATGGTCACGGTGGCCTGATCGCGCTGGACGAGGAGCGCATCTGCACCGCCGATTCGCTGCAACTGCCCGTAGCATCCGCGTGGCAGGTGGTCGGCACCGGCTGGGCCACCTACGCCACCGAACTGAGTCAGCGCCTCACCGGCACCTTGCACTCGGCCGATGGCGTGCGTTATCCGCAGGCCGCGCATGTGGCCGAACTGGCGCTGGCGGAATTCAACGCCGGCCGCGCGCAGGCGCCCGAACTGGCCTTGCCCGTCTATCTGCGCGACAAGGTGGCGTTGACCCTGGTGGAGCAGGGCAAAGCCTGAGCCTGCCGCTATAGCTGGCGGGTGATCACCTGCACCAGCAGGCTGCTCGTCGCTACCGCGATCCATACGCCCAGGCCCAGCAGGATCGGGCGCGGGCCGCTGGCGATCATCCTGCGCAGGTTCGCCGACAGGCCGATGGCGGCAAGCGCCACCACGATCAGGAATTCCGCGGCCAGGTGCAGGTCGGGCTGGATCGCGGCGGGAATCAGCCCCGCCGTGCGCAGCGCCGACGCCACTAGAAACCACAGGATGAACCAGGGAAAGATGCGCAGCAGGCTGAACTGGCTGGCCGACCCGTCCAGCCGACGCTGTCGCCGTGCGCGGACGGCAGCTACCAGCGCCAGCAGCAGGCACACCGGGATGATCAGCGTGGCGCGGGTCAGTTTCACGATGGTGGCGTAGTCGCCCGCCGCCTTGCTGAAACTGTAGCCGGCGGCGACCACCGACGAGGTGTCGTTGATGGCGGTGCCGGCCCACAGGCCAAAGCCCAGGTCGCCCATGTGCATCAGGTGGCCGAGCAGCGGAAACAACAGCACGGCCACGATGTTGAACAGGAAAATGGTGGAGATCGCGTACGCCGTGTCGTGTTCATCCGGCTGGATGATCGGTGTCACCGCGGCGATCGCCGAGGCGCCGCAAATGGCCGTGCCCACCCCGACCAGGATCTTCAGTTTGTCGTGCACGCCGAGCCAGCGGCCCAGCAGCCACGCACTGAAGAAAGCCACGCTCAGGGTGACCACGGTGACCGAAAGCGAACGCATTCCGGTCGCCACCACCTGATCGAGACTCAGCCCGAAGCCCAGCGCGATGATCGACGCCTGCAGCACGGTGGTGCTGGCAAACGCGATGCCCGAGACAAACCGCGCGTCAGGCGCCAACACGCTGCGCACCAGCAAGCCCAGCACCATGCCGAACACCGGCCCGCCGATCAGCGGCAGGCAGCGACCCAGCAGCAGCGCAAGCACGGCGATCGCCGCCGCCAGCACCAGGCCGGGCAGAACAGTGCGTGGATGCGTGGGTACGAAAGCGGTGGCGTGCATGGGGATTCCGTGGGAACCCGTGCATTGTGGCCGCCGCCGGCGATCAACAAAATTTCGAATATTTGATGCAGCGTATAAGATGGAATGATGATCAACATCAGCCCGCGGCAACTCGAAGTCTTCGTGCAGGTGGCCTTGCACGGCAGCGTGCGCATTGCCGCCGAACGCCTGCACCTGACCCAGCCGGCCGCCAGCATGGCGCTGGCCGAAATGGAGCGGCAGCTCGGCTCGCCGGTATTCGCCCGCGAGCGCGGGCGCCTGCGCCTCAACACCCGCGGCCGCGAATTGTTGCCGCTGGCGCAGGAACTGCTGGAACGCCACGCCGACTTCGCCCGCCGCGGCGGCGAAGGCGTGGAGCTGGGTGGCGAGCTGCGCATCGGCGCCAGCAACAGCGTGGGCAATTATCGGGTGGGTGAACTGCTGGGCGATTTCGTGCGCGCGCACCCGCAGGTGGCCGTGCGCCTGCGCGTGGGCAACACCGCCACGATCGCCGCCGCCGTGATCGACCACAGCCTCGACGTGGGCTGCGTCGAGGGCCCGGTGACGCATCCCTCGCTGGAGATACGCCCCTGGCGCGATGACCGGCTGGTTGTGTGCGCGCCGCCGGACCATCCGCTGGCGCGCAAACGTGGATTGAAGCCCGCCGATTTCGTGGGCGCTCGCTGGGTGCTGCGCGAGCCGGGCTCGGCCACTCGTGCCACCAGCGAGCGCGTGCTGTCGCAATTGCCGCCCGGCGAAACCGTGCTGGAGCTGGATCAGATCGAGGCGATCAAGCAGGCCGTGGCGGCGGGACTGGGCATCGCCTGCCTGCCCGAGGTGGCGCTGACCGACGCGCTGGCTACTGGCCGGCTGAAGGCGCTGAAAACCCCGTTCCTCGACCTGCGCCGCAAACTGTCGCTGTTGCTGCACAAGGAAAAATACCGCGGCGCCTTGCTGGATGCATTTCTGCGTGACGCCGCCACCGGCCGCTGAAGCACTCCCGCCGCTTTTTCGGGGCGGCTTCTGTGGGAGCGACTTCAGTCGCGATGCTCCTGCTCTTTCGCCCCTCTCCCGCTTGCGGGAGAGGGGCACCGAACACCGAAGAAAAGCGTCGCGACTGAAGTCGCTCCTACAGGTATTCAGGCGGCGGCGTCGCTGATCTCGGCCAGCAGGGCGGCGACTTGTTCGTGGGTGTGGGCGCGCAGCAGGCGCGGCGCGTGATGGCGCAGGGCGCTGCGATCCAGCGTGGCCAGGCGGTCGCGCACCAGCAGGATCTGGCCGGGGTGCATGCTGAATTCGCACAGTCCCAGTGCCAGCAGCAGGGCGGTGAAGTTCACGTCGCCGCCGATCTCGCCGCACAGGCTCACCGGTTTGCCGGCGCGCCGGCCAGCGCCGATCACGTGCGACAGCACCCGCAGCAGCGCGGGCTGCAGCGGGCTGTAGATGTTGTCCAGCGCGTCGTTGCCGCGATCGGCGGCCAGCACGTATTGCGCCAGGTCGTTGGTGCCGATGGCCAGGAAGTCGGCGTGCTCGATCAGCGCGCGCACGTTGATCGCCGCGGCGGGCACTTCGATCATCGCGCCCAGCGGAAGCTTCTCGGGCAGGTCGATGTTCTCGCGCTTCAGCTCCTGTCGCGCCAGCTTGAACAGTGTGCGTACCGCGATGAGTTCATCGGGCTGGGTCACCATCGGCACCAGCACGCGCACCGGGCCGTAGCAGGCCGCCCGCAGGATGGCGCGGATCTGGGTGGAGAACACCGCCGGATAGCGCAGCGACAGCCGCACGCCGCGTACGCCCAGCGCGGGGTTTTCCTCGCCCTGCATCACCAGCCCGGCCGCGTCGGCCTTGTCGGCGCCCAGGTCGAGCGTGCGGATGGTGACGGGCAGGCCGCCCATGCCCAGCACCAGGTCACGATAGGCGATGAACTGCTCGTCCTCGGAGGGCAGATCCTTGTGCCGCAGGAACAGGAATTCGGTGCGGTAAAGCCCCACGCCATCGGCGCCGCGGGTGCGCGCCAGCGCCACGTCGGCGGGGCTCTCGGCGTTGGCGAGCAGGCGGATGTCCAGGCCGTCGCGGGTGCGCGTGGGCGCGTTCGCCAGCAGGGCCAGGCGGCGGCCTTCGATGACCGCCTCGCGCTGCCAGGCGCGATAGCGGGCCAGGTCCTGCGCGGCGGGATGCACCACCGCTTCGCCGCGCTCCGCATCCAGCAGCAGCAGGTCGTCGTCGTGGATGTGCGACAGCGCGTCGCGCGTGCCCACCAGCATCGGCAGGCCCAGGCTGCGTGCCAGGATCGCGCTGTGCGAATACGCACTGCCGGAACTGGCGACCACGCCGAGCAGGCCATTGCCGGCCAGCTGCGCCATGTCGGCGGGCGCAATGGAATCGGCAATGAGGATCTCGCCGACCCGCGCGGCCAGCTTGCGCTCCTCCGGGCTGGTCTGCCGCTGCAACGCGGCGATCACCCGGTTGATGACCTGCTCGACGTCTTCCTTGCGGCTGCGCAGGTAGGGGTCGTCCATCGCCTCGAACATCGCCGACAGCTTCTCGCGCTGCTTTTTCAACGCGGCGCCGGCGCGGTAATGGCCCACACGTACCAGTTCGTCCAGCCCGCGCAACAGCTCCGCGTCATCCAGCAGCAGGCTGTGCGCGTCGATGAACTCGTTGACCTCGCGCGCCAGCGCGCCCTGCAACTTGCCGCGCAAGTCGCGCAACTCCTGCCGCGCCATGTCCAGCGCGCGATGCAGGTTCTCCAGCTCGCCTTCGATCTCCTCGTCGGCCAGCGGCCGGGTATCGACGGCGTAACGGCTGGGCTGCACCAGCCGCGCCCGGCCCAACGCCATGCCGCGCGCCGCGATCGTGCCGGGGAGGAGGTGTCTCACTTGGCGCCTCTTGTGGCGCCGGGAATGGGGAATGGGGAATGGGGAATCGGAAAAGCGGACAGCCGGGCTTTTGCGGCAAGCAGGGCGCTCGCGCGCACTCCGCTTTCCACCATTCCCGATTCCCTATTCCCGATTCCCCGCATCTCACGCCCCCTCGTCGAATTTGCGCTCGAACAGTTCAGCCACGGCGGCCAGTGCCGCCTCCTCGTCCGGGCCGTCGGCGCGGATGGTCAGCGGCGTGCCCATGCCGGCGGCCAGCATCATCACGCCCATGATGCTCTGCGCGTTGACCTCGCGGCCTCGGTTGACCAGCCATACGGTGGCTTTGAAGCCCTGCACCAGTTGTACCAGCTTGGCCGAGGCGCGCGCGTGCAGGCCGAGCCGGTTCGATACCACGATGTCCTGTTCAAGCATAAATAGGGTTACGCATGATCGATGAAAATTCCTCCGCGGCCGCCGCTGGCCGCGATCTCGGCCAGTTCGTCCAGCGATTTGTCTGCATAGTTGAGTACGCGCAGCAGCATCGGCAGGTTGAGCCCCGACACGCAACGCAGATGGACGCCCAGCGCGCCCAGTGACAGGCCGATGTTGCACGGCGTGGCGCCATAGAGATCGGCCAGCACCAGCACACCATCACCCTCGTCCAGCTCGCGTGCATGCCGCGCGGTGAGGGTGCGCATCACGTCCGGATCGGCCTGCGGCGGAATCTCCACCGCCATCACCCGCAGCGGCAGCTTCGGCATGACGTGGTGCGTGGCGGAAATCAGCGCATGGCCGACCGCCTCGTGGGTCATCAGCAGGACGCCGACGCTCATGCCCGCTGCCCCGCAAGCACGGTGAAGCCTTTATCGGAGGCCGGGGTGATGGCGTTTTGCCGGGACATCGTGATCAATCCAGCTCGCGATGGAAGGTCAACACGCCGTCGCGGCGATGACGGTAATGCGCCGCCAGTTTTTCCACCAGGTACACCGACCGATGGCGCCCGCCGGTGCAGCCGATGGAGATGGTGACGTAGCTGCGGTCGTCCTGCTCGAAGCGCGGCAACCATGCATCCAGCCAGCGCGCGGTGTCCGCGAAATACTCGCCTACCAGGGGTTCGGCCTCGAGGAATTCGCGCACCGGCGCGTCCTTGCCCGACAGTGGCCGCAGGTGCGGCTGCCAGTGCGGGTTGGGCAGGCAGCGCGCGTCGAACACGAAGTCGGAATCCAGCGGCAGGCCGCGCTTGAACGCGAACGACTGGAACATCAGGGTCAGGCCCTCGGTGGCCTGCGCATAGCCGGTGGCCACCAGGCGCCGCAGCTGGTGCACGTTCAGTTCGCTGGAGTCGATGACCTTTTCGGCGATCGCCATCAGCGGGCGCAGCAGGCGACGCTCCTCGGTGATCGCGTCGCCCAGCGAACGCCCCCGCGATGCCAGCGGATGGCGGCGACGGGTTTCCGAGTAGCGCTTGATCAGCACCTCGTCGCGGCAATCGATGAAGATCAGGTGCACCTGCACGCCGGCGCCGGCCAGCTCGGACAGCACGTTCGGCATCTGCGCGAAATCGACGCCCCGGTTGCGCACGTCCACGCCCACCGCGATGCGCCGATGGTTGCCGCCCTTGCCCTGGATCACCGCGTTCACCAGCGGCGCCACCAGGGTGGTGGGCAGGTTGTCCACGCAGTAGAAATCCAGGTCTTCCAGCGCGCGCAGCGCTACCGTCTTGCCGCCGCCGGAAACGCCGGTGAGCACGATCAGGTGGATCTCGTGCGGGTCGACGAGAGGATTGAGCAGGGGAGTGTTTTCGTCGTTCATGGGTTCACCATGGGGGCAGTCGGTGCATCTGGTGCGCCTGGCGGTCGATGAAGGTCTGTGCCGGGTCGATGCCCTTGCTTTTCAGTGCGTGGTTGCGGACCGCCGCCTCGACCAGCACCGAGAGGTTGCGGCCCGAGGCCACGGGAATGGTGATCATCGGCACCGCTACGTCGAGGATGTCGCGATGGCCGATGTCGCCGGTGATGCGGGTCATGGCGTCCACTTCCTCGCCATCGCGCAGAGGCTTGAGGTGCACGATGAGACGCAGGTATTTGGACGTCTTTACGGCTGTATGGCCGAACATCTCGCGCACGTTCAGCACGCCCAGCCCGCGCACTTCCAGCAGGTCCTGCAGCAGCTCGGGGCAGGTGCCGTCGATCACGTCCGGCGCGATGAGGGTGAAGTCGGTGGCGTCGTCGGCCACCAGGCGGTGGCCACGGCTGATCAGTTCCAGCGCCAGCTCGCTCTTGCCCGAGCCGGCCTCGCCGGTGATCAGCACGCCGATGGAAAATACTTCCAGGAACACGCCGTGCAGGGTGGCCTTGGCCGCCAGCATGCGCGCCAGGTGGTATTGCAGGTAGGTCAGCAGTTCGTGGCCGCGCTTGGTGCTGCTCCACAACGGGGTGTTGGTTTCCTCGGCCACTTCGCGCAGGTCCGAAGGCACCGATTGGTCCTTGGTGACGATCAGCGCCACCGGCTGGTGCGCGGCGATCTTGTGGATCACCTCCCAGCGCTGGCGCGAATCCAGTGCATCAAGGAAATTCAGCTCCTCGGTGCCGATGATCTGGATCTTGTTCGGGTAGATGACGTTGAGGTAACCGACCAGTGACGGCCGTCGCGCCTGCGCCACGCCGGGCTCCAGGGCGCGCGATTCGCCACGCATGCCCGACACCCAGCGCAGGGCCATGCGCTCGTAGACGTTGTCGTAGAGTTGGCGCGCGCTGAGCCGATCCAAGCGTATGTCCCTCGCATTCCCGGCCGGGCGAGATGCCGCGTCGGTGAACGGACATTGTGCCAGCTTGGCGGAAACGGCGTCTGGACGGGATGGCTTCCTGGTGCCGATGAGGGCTTCGGCGTGCGCCCCTTTTCGGGGTGAACGGGTGGGGAGCCTGTTGCCTTGCGTTGCCATGATGGAGGGCTGGGCTCGGCGGCAACGCGGTGAACTCCAGCCGCGTTGCCGCCGTTTGTTGCGGGTCAGCCGTCGAGGCTCAACCGTACTGGCGTTCCTCGCGCGCCTGGCGCTGATGCTTGTTGCTGACTTTCTGGCGATGTTTGCGCAACTGGTCGACCAGCTTGTCGAACAGCACGTCGATCGAGGCATACATGTCGGCTTCGGCAGCCTCTGCGTGCAAGGTGGCTCCGGTGGTGGTGAGGGTGCCCGAGGCACGCTGTTGCAGCTTGTCCACGGCCAGTACGACGGCCAGGCCGATCAGCTTCTCGTCGAGGCGGGTGAGACGGTCAATCTTGCCGTTGACGTGATCGCGCAAGGCCGGGGTGACTTCAATCTGCTGGCCGCTGAGTTGGAGTTGCATGGGTCGCCTCCTCTGGTGCAGTGCCGCGTTGCGCGGCGGGTGGACATGCCGCGTGGGGCCGGCATGTCTGATGAATCACACTCATGTAGTGGGGACGTTTCCGGCGCGGGCAAGTTCCCCCGCGAGCCTGTTGGTCAGCTAGCTGGCGCGCTGGCGTTCGCTGGAGCTGGGTATGCGCAAGCCCTCCCGGTATTTGGCCACGGTGCGGCGCGCTACCTGAATGCCGCGGCGTTGCAATTCTTCGGCAATGGCCTGGTCGGACAGCGGTTTGCGGCTGTCCTCGGCATCGATCAGCTTGCGCAGCATGGCCTGGATGGCGGTGGCCGAGGCGCTGCCGCCGTCCTCGGTGGATACGCCGCTGGAGAAGAAATATTTCAGCTCGAAGGTGCCGCGTGGCGTGTGCATGTATTTGCGCGTGGTGACGCGTGAAATGGTCGATTCGTGCATGCCCACTTCTTCGGCTACCTCGCGCAGCACCAGCGGGCGCATGGCTTCGGGGCCGTAGTCGAGGAAGGCGCTTTGCTGGCGCACGATGGCGTTGGCCACTTTCATCAGCGTTTCGGCGCGCGACTCCAGGCTCTTGATCAGCCAGCGGGCCTCCTGCAACTGGCCGCGCATCCAGCTGGCGTCCTCGCCGCGAGCCTGCGCGATCAGGCCACAGTAATGCTGGTTCAGCCCCAGCCGCGGCTGGGCGTCGGCGTTCAGGCTCACGCGCCAGTGGTTGCCGTCGCGCAGGGCGTAGACATCCGGCGCCACGTATTCGACCGGTGTGGTGTCCAGCGCGGCGCCGGGGCGCGGGTCCAGGCTGCGGATCAGCAAGGCCGCGCCGGCCACGTCTTCCTCGCTGGCGCGCAGGTGGCGGGCCAGCTTGGCGATGTCGTTGCGTGCCAGCAATTCCAGCTCGCCGTCGATCAGCCGCAAGGCCAGGTCGCGGTGGGGTGTGTCCGGGTCGAACTGTTCCAGTTGCACCCGCAGGCAATCGCGCAGGTCCAGGCTGGCCACGCCGACCGGGTCGAAACCCTGCAGCAGGCGGCGCACCACCTCGATCTCCTCGATGCTGGCGTCGAGGCTGGCGGGCAGGGCCGCCAGCACGGCATCCAGCCCTTCGGCGAGGTAGCCGGCGGGGTTCAGCGCGTCGATCAGCACGGTGGCGATGGCATGCTGGCGCGGGTTGAACGGGGACAGGTTGAGCTGCCACATCAGGTGTTGCTGCAAGGTTTCCGGCGCCGCGTTCTGCGGTTCGAAATCCTCATCCCCGCGCGAGCCGGGTGAGCTGCTGACGCTGCTGTTGCTGCTGGAGAAGTCGATCGGCGATTCCGCCGTGCCGCCGGTGTCGGCCCAGTCGTCGGCCGGATCGTTCACATCGTGTTCGACGCTGGCCGTATCGGCGACGCTTTCGGCGGCCGCGTAGTCGTCTTCGTCGTCCGCTGCTTCTTCCTCGGCCTCGTCGGCGAATTCCAGCAGCGGGTTGCCTTCGGCGATCTGTCGCAGTTCCGCTTCGAGTTCCAGCTGCGACAACTGCAGCAACCGGATCGCCTGCTGCAATTGCGGCGTGAGGGTCAGCTGCTGATGAAGGCGAAACTGTAATGCGGGTTTCATGCCAACTTGATCGAGTGAGCTCGCAACCATCCTAACCGGTCGCTGCCGAAGCGACCAGAGCGTGATAGTGGTGTTCGGCCCGGTCGGACGAACGCGCCCCTCAGAGCCGGAATTCGCGCCCCAGGTAAACCTCGCGCACCTTTTCGTCGGCCAGGATATGCGCGGGCGTGCCGCGCGACAGCACCTCGCCGTCGTTCAGGATGTACGCGCGATCGCAGATGCCCAGGGTTTCGCGCACGTTGTGGTCGGTGATCAGTACGCCGATGCCACGTTCTTTCAGGTGACGCACGATGCGCTGGATTTCGCCCACCGAGATGGGGTCGACGCCGGCGAACGGCTCGTCCAGCAGCATGTAGCGCGGTTTGGCCGCCAGCGCCCGGGCGATTTCCACGCGCCGCCGCTCGCCACCGGACAGGCTGATGCCTTTCTGCCCGGCGATGTGGGCGATCTTCAATTCGTCGAGCAGGTTTTCCAGCTCGGTGCCGCGCTGGTTCGCATCCAGCCCGGCGCGCAGTTCCAGCACCGCCATGATGTTGTCCGCCACGCTGAGCCGGCGGAACACCGAGGCTTCCTGCGGCAGGTAGCCGATGCCCAGCTTGGCCCGCGCGTGCATGGGCAGACCGGTGATGTCCTGCTGGTCGAGCTTGATGCTGCCGGCATCGGCTTCGATCAGTCCAACCACCATGTAGAAACAGGTGGTCTTGCCGGCGCCGTTGGGGCCCAGCAGGCCCACGACCTCGCCTTCACGGATCGAAAAACCGAAATCGCGCACGACCTTGCGCGCGCGGAAACTCTTTTGCAGACCTTCGGCGGACAGCATCGGTTACGGCGTTCCCGGCGTGGCGCTGCTTTGCTCCGGAGCGGGCGCGGCGACCGTGCTGGCTGGCGCCGGTGCGGCGGCGGCGGGTTTGTCGGCGGGCGTGGTTGCGGCGCGGGCCTTGGGCTGGAAGGTCATGTGGACCATGCCGTCGCCGTTGCTTTCGCCGGTCATCTGGCTGGTTTGCGTGTTGTAGGTGAGGGTGTCGCCGCGCGCTTCGCCGCGCCCTTTCTGTTTCACCACGGCGTTGCCGGACAGCACGGCGTAATCCTTGGCGGCGTGGTAGTCGATGGTGGCCGCCTCGCCCTGCATCAGGTTGCCGTTGTCGTCGAGCTGTTCGAGGTGGGCGGGGTTGCCGGTGATGACGACACGGTCGATCTGGCTTTCGCCATCGAAGTGGACCTTGGCCTCGGCGCCGGTGGCCTTGAGCGAGCCCTGGCGGATCACCACGCTGCCGGTCAGGGTGCTGACCGTGTTCGGCTTCTGGAAACCATCGAAGTGCTTGGCGTCGACCTGCATCGGTTGGTCGCGGTCGCTCTGTTTGGCGAAGGCTGGCGACAGCGCAAGCAGACCCAGCACGAGCCAGGCGGCGCTAGCGCTTGCGCGGCGGGAACGTGGCGTGGACGTCATCGAGCAGCTCCAGGTGTTTGTCGTTGAGGTTGGCACGCATGCCAAGACCGGTGATTCTAGTGCCCCCTTGCACCATCTGCGCCGCTGCCGCCGTCTGCATGCGGTTGTCCTTGGGCCAGGCGGTGATGTCGGCGCTGCGCAGCTCGGTGGCGGGGGTGTCGTCGTAGGCGGCCCGGTGCATGTAGACGGGGCCCTGCAATTTCAGCGTCGTGCCGCCCTTGTCGACCCAGCCGTACAGCGATTCGCCTTTCCAGTCCGGCACGCCGGGTTGGTTCGATGGCAGGTCGAAGGTGGGCGAGTTGATGTACAGCGAATCGTCGCCTTCGCGCCGTTCGACGTGCGGCGCCGTCAGGTGGAAGGCGGCCAGGCCTTCGGTGTTGTATTTCGTGACGCGGGCATCGGTGAGCGTGTAGCCGGAACGCGGCGGGCCCACGAAGTCGTTGGTTTTCGGCGGCGGGCCCATCCACCACAGCAAGGTCTGGGCAAGCCCCGCAGCCAGCCCCAGCCCCACGATCGCCACCGGCAGGCGGCGGTCGCGCAGGTAGCGGCGGATATTCACTGCCAGCGCTCCCGCTCCGCGTCGGCCTTGCCCTGGGCCAGCAGGATCAGGTCGCACACTTCGCGCGCCGCACCCTCGCCGCCGCGGCGGCTGGTTTGCCAGTGCGCCTGCGCGGCCAGCCAGGGATGCGCGTTGGCCACGGCCACCGCCAGCCCGGCCATGCGCATCGGGGCCAGATCGGGCAGGTCGTCGCCCACGAAGGCGGCCTGCGCCGGTGTCAGCTTCAGCGCTTCGAGCAGTTCGCGCAGGCAGGCGCGCTTGTCGCCCTGGCCCTGGTAGACGTGGGCGATGTCCAGCTCCTCGGCGCGCAGCGCCACGGGGTGGCTGATTCGCGCGGTGATGATGGCCACCTGCACGCCGTTGGCCTGCAGCCGCTTCAGGCCCAGCCCGTCATGCACGTGGAAGACCTTGGTTTCGCGGCCGTCCTCGCTGTAATGCAGGTGGCCATCGGTCAGGGTGCCGTCCACGTCGAACACCGCCAGCCGGATGGCGGCGGCGCGGGCGAGCAGGTCGGCGGGGAGGTGGGCGAGATAGCTGTCGGTCATGCGTGATGGGTGGTTGGCGAACGCGGTCGAAGACCCCATCAAACCACGCGGGCACGCAGCAGGTCATGAATATTCAGCGCGCCGACCACGCGCTGGTCGGCGTCGACCACCAGCAGGGCGTGAATCTGGTGCTTTTCCATCAGTTGCGCCGCCTCGGCCGCCAGCTTCTCCGGGCCGATGGTCTTGGGGCCGCGGGTCATCAGTTCGGTGACGGTGGCACCGCGCAGGTCCACGCCCACGTCATCCAGCGCACGACGCAGGTCGCCGTCGGTGAACACGCCCAGCAGGCGGTCGTCGGCATCCACCACGGCAGTCATGCCCAGGTGCTTGCGGGTCATCTCGACCAGCGCGGTGGTGAGGCTGACGTCCGGCGCCACCCGAGGGATCTCCTCGCCGGTGTGCATCACGTCGCTGATCCGCAGCAGCAGACGGCGCCCCAGGCTGCCGGCCGGGTGCGAGCGGGCGAAATCGTCCGAGGTGAACCCGCGCGCTTCCAGCAAGGCGATGGCCAGGGCGTCACCCAGCACCAGTGCCGCGGTGGTGCTGGTGGTGGGCGCCAGACCCAGCGGGCAGGCTTCGCAGCTGATGCTGCCGTCCAGGTGCACGTCGGCCTGCCGCGCCAGCGAGGAGCCGGGTTTGCCGGTGATCGCGATCAGCGGTATCCCCTCGCGTTTGAGCGTGGGCAGGATGAACAGCACCTCGTCGGTTTCGCCGGAATAGGACAGCGCCAGCACGATGTCCTGCGGCATGATCATGCCCAGGTCGCCGTGGCTGGCCTCGCCCGGGTGCACGTAGAACGACGGCGTGCCGGTGGAGGCCAGGGTGGCGGCGATCTTGCGCGCCACATGCCCGGATTTGCCCATGCCGGTAACCACCACGCGGCCGTGGCAGTTCAGGATCAGCCGGCACGCTTCCACGAAATCGGTGCCGATGCGCGGCTCCAGCGCGCCGATGGCCTCCGCCTCGGTCGCGATCACGGCCCGCGCATGGCGAATGATGGCGTCGGGCTGCAGCGCGACGGTGGCAGGCGGGGCGATGCGTGCGTTCATGGGAGCTCGAATAAGGGAGTCATCGTGGCGTATTGCCGGTCGGCCGGGCGACGAGACGGCTCATCGTCGTTTCTGCGACATGAAATTTCCACTATCATGGCCGATTCGCATTTTACAGTCATAAGCCGTTGGGCAGGGTCGAATTGCCCCGGTTATGTGCCATCAGTCGTGAAGTCCATGGATACTGACCGCATCAAATCGCTGATCGAAGCCGGGTTGCCGGGCGCGCGGGCCGAGGTCAGTGGCGCCGATGGCGTCCATTTCGAGGCCACCGTGGTTGCCGATCAATTCGCGGGCAAACTGCCGCTGGCCCGCCACCGGATGGTATACGCCACACTGGGTGAGCTGATGGGTGGGGAAATTCACGCACTGGCCCTGACAACGCTGACGTCCGAGGAAGCGGCGCGCCGCTGAAGTCGCCGCGCTTCCGATACATCTTTTCGAAGGACAACGATGGCCAAGATCCTGATTAGCGGTGGCACGCCGCTCCACGGCGACGTGGGCATTTCCGGTGCGAAAAACGCCGTGCTGCCCATCCTCGCCGCCTGCCTGCTGGCCGACGAGCCGGTGAGCGTGGGCAACGTGCCGCACCTGCACGACGTCACCACCTTCATCGAGCTGCTGGGCCAGATGGGCGTGCAACTGGTGCTGGACGATCGCATGAAGATGCATATCGACCCGCGCACCACCAATACCTGCGTGGCGCCGTACGACCTGGTGCGCACCATGCGCGCCTCGATCCTGGTGCTGGGCCCGCTGGTGGCGCGCTTCGGCCAGGCCGAGGTGTCGCTGCCCGGTGGCTGCGCGATCGGTTCGCGGCCGGTGGATCAGCACATCCGCGGCCTGCGCGCGCTGGGCGCGGACATCAGTGTGGAAAACGGCTACATCAAGGCGCGCGCCAAGCGGCTCAAGGGCGCGCGCGTGCTGATGGACATGGTCACCGTCACCGGTACCGAGAACATCATGATGGCCGCCACCCTGGCCCAGGGCACCACGGTGATCGAGAACGCGGCGCAGGAGCCCGAGGTGGTCGACTTGGCGCATTGCCTGATCGCGATGGGCGCGCAGATCGAGGGCATCGGTTCCTCCACGCTGGTGATCCACGGCGTGGAGCGGCTGCACGGCACCGACTACCAGGTGCTGCCCGACCGCATCGAGACCGGCACCTTCCTGGTCGGCGCGGCCATCACCGGCGGCAAGGTACGGGCACGGCATGCGCGCGCCAACACGCTGGATGCGGTGCTGTCCAAGCTGGAAGAGGCCGGTGCGCACATTTCCACCGGCGACGACTGGATCGAGCTGGACATGGGCGGGCGGCGGCCGAAGGCGGTCAACATCAGCACCGCACCGTATCCCGCGTTCCCCACCGACATGCAGGCGCAGTTCACCGCGCTCAACTGCGTGGCCGAGGGTACCGGCGTGATTACCGAGACCGTGTTCGAGAACCGTTTCATGCACGCGCACGAGCTGCAGCGGCTGGGGGCGGACATCCACCTGGAAGGCAACACCGCGGTGATCAAGGGCGTCGGCCAGATGAGCGGTGCGCCGATCATGGCCACCGACCTGCGCGCCTCGGCCTGCCTGGTGCTGGCCGGCCTGGTGGCTCACGGCGACACCACCGTCGATCGCGTGTACCACATCGATCGCGGCTACGAGAACATCGAGGAGAAGCTCGGCACCCTGGGCGCGAAGATTCGCCGGCTGCCGAACTGAGCCAGCGGGTGCCGCGCCGGTCATTACCGGCGTTGTAGGAGCACACCCCGTGCGTGATGCTCTCGCCCGACGTGACGGAAAGCATCGCGCACAGGGTGCGCTCCTACAAAAGGCAACGCCTCAGTCGGCGCGGTAGCTCAGCAACTCCATCTCCACGTTGCCGCCATCGTGCTGCGACAGCTTCACCGGCAGCGGGTACTGGTCGGGCACGTACCAGGCGCTGAAGCCGCGATCGGCATCGGTGCGTTCGACCCGTTCGGCGTCGAAGCTGCCGGCCGGCACCTTGATGGTCTCCTTGCCGGTCACCTTGAAGTTCTGGGTTTCGACTTGCTGCTTGACGGCCACCGGCAACGCCAGGTTCTTGCTGCCATCACGCAGGGCCATGCCGATGGCCAGCGCCAGGGTGTTGCGCTCCACCATGCCGGGCGCGGCCGGGTAGGTGTTTGCGCCCTTGCCTTCGTCCACGCTGACCTGCTTTTTCGCCCAGTCCACCCGCAGGTGGCGTTGCTTGCTCTTGATCGCCGACGTCAGCTGGTAGTCGTAGCTGACCGCCTCCGGCGCGACACCTTTCCAGCGGAAACGCGAGCTTTCCTCAAGATTGGCCGCCAGCAGCGCTGCCATGCCGCCACTGCCTTTGATGCTCTTGCTGTAGACCCATTCGCCGTCGCCGGCCGGGCGCAAGGTGACCTTGGCGTCGCCCAGGGGCATGCCGCCCTGGGTGACGCGATAGGTGGCGGTAAAGGCCGTGGGCGTTTTGGCGGCAGCGGCCATGGCCGTGCTGCCGAACAGCAGCGCAGCGCCAACAAGCGGAACGAACAGGGAGCGGATGATCATCGGCCGAGTCTGCCGCGGCCGGGCTGAACCGCGCGTCAAGGCAGGTGCAGGCCGTGCTCGCCCAGGGCCAGCGGGGTGCGCAGCGGCTGGCCATCCAGTTGCGCGCCGTCGTCGCTCCAGCGCAGGCGGCGGCTCGCCATCAGGCTCAGCACGGTGGGCAGCAGGCGGTGTTCCAGCGGCAGCAGCCGCTGCGCCAGCGTGTCTTCGTCGTCGTCGGGGTGGACGGTGATGCGGGCCTGGGCGATCAGCGGGCCGCCGTCGAGTTCGGCGGTGACGTAATGCACGCTGGCACCGTGCTCGCGGTCGCCGGCTTCCAGCGCACGACGGTGGGTGTGCAGGCCGCGGTACTTGGGCAGCAGCGAGGGGTGAATATTGATCACGCGGCCGATCCACGGTGCCAGCGCTTCGCCATCCAGCACCCGCATGAAGCCGGCCAGCACCAGTATGTCGGCGCCGCTGGCGGCGATGCGGGCCAGCAGGTCCAGGTCGAAGCTGCGCCGGTCCGGGTAGTTGCGCGGGCTCAGCGCCAGCGTGGCGATGCCCGCCGCTTTGGCCAGTTGCAAGGCATGCGCGCTGGCTTTGTCGCTGCCCACCAGCACGAAATCCACCGGCAGTTCGCCGCGGTCGCGCGCGGCCAGCAAGGCCGCAAGATTGCTGCCGCGACCGGAGGCGAGCACGGCGACCTTGAGCGGAGTCGCGCTCACCTGGCCTGCGTCAGTGGCGTTGGTGGAAGAAAGCGTGGCGATCAACGTGGGTACTCAGCCGATCCGCACGCGCTCGTCGCCCGAAGCGGTTACCACTTCGCCGATCACCGCGCTGGCCAGACCGTGCGAGGCCAGCAGCGCCGAGGCCGCAGCCACCGCGTCGGCCGGCAGGATCACCGTGAAACCCACGCCGCAGTTGAACGTGCGCCACATTTCCTCGCGCGCCACGTTGCCCTCGCGCATCAGCCAATCGAACACCGGCGGCAAAGTCAACGCCGACGCCTGCAGCGCGATGCCCAGACCGTCAGGCACCACGCGGATGATGTTTTCCTTCAGCCCGCCGCCGGTGATGTGGGCCATGCCGTGCACCTGATCCGACTGCGCGCGCAGCAGTTCCAGCATCGGCTTCACGTAAATCGTGGTTGGCGCCATCAGCGCATCGGCCAGCTTCACACCGCCGAGGTCCATGTCCAACGGTTTGCCGGCGCGCTCCAGGATCTTGCGGATCAGCGAATAGCCGTTGGAATGCGGGCCGGACGAGGCCACGCCCAGGATCACGTCGCCGGCGACGATGCCGGCGCCGCTGAGCATCTGCGATTTTTCCACCGCGCCCACGGTGAAGCCGGCCAGGTCGTACTCGCCCGGTGGATACATGTCGGGCATTTCGGCCGTCTCGCCGCCGATCAGGGCGCAGCCGGCCAGTTCGCAGCCCTTGGCAATGCCGCCGACCACGGCCGCGGCGGTGTCCACGTCCAGCTTGCCGGTGGCGAAATAATCGAGGAAGAACAGCGGCTCGGCGCCCTGCACCAGCACGTCGTTGACGCACATGCCGACCAGGTCGATGCCGATGGTGTCGTGGCGGCCGAGGATCTGCGCCAGCTTCAGCTTGGTGCCGACGCCGTCGGTGCCCGACACCAGCACGGGCTCCTTATAGCGGCCGGAGAGGTCGAACAGGCCGCCGAAGCCGCCCAGCCCGCCCATCACTTCCGGGCGCTGCGTGCGCTTGACCAGTGGCTTGATGCGTTCGACCAGGGCATTGCCCGCGTCGATGTCGACGCCGGCGGCGCGGTAGGTGAGGGCGTCTGACATGGCGTAAACCGGCTGGATGAAACGCGCAAGTTTAGCAGTTATGTGGCGGCGGCTGGCCGTTGGCGGCGCGGACTTTTCCATATCCGCCATGGCTGTCATGGACGCTGGCAGCGCGATTGGGCAGACTTCCCGCAGTTGTCCGCCAAGAATCCATGCTTATGCGCCTGCCCCGTCTGTCGATTGTCGCCCTGTTGCTGGCGTTTGTGGCGTGGTCGCCGCTGCACGCGCAGGTCCCGGGTTCGCCGTATTCGGTCACGGTACCGGTCAGCGACACCAGCAGCGCCCAGCGCGACGAGGCGTTTGCCACGGCGCTGGGGCAGGTGCTGGTACGCGTGGCGGGCGGGCAGGATCTGCGCAACAAGGCCGGTTACGCCGACGCGCTGGGCAAGGCGCGCTCGCTGGTGCAGCAGTTCCAGTACGCCAAGGCGGACGGCGGCGGCCTTTCGCTGCAGGTAAATTTCGAACCCGGCGCGGTACGGCGGTTGATCGACACACTGGGTGTCTCCCGCGCCGGCGTGAAACCGCCCGTACTGTTGCTAGTGAAGGGCAGCGACGGCCAGTTGTTGCAGCAGGACGACCTGGGCAGCCTGGCCCAGGCAGTAACGGCGGGCGGCACCGGCGTGGTGTATCCCGCCCCTGCCAGCACGCCGGACCTGGCGCGTGTGGCCGCGGCGGACCCGGCCGCGCTGGCGTCGATCAACCAGCAATATCACACCGGGCTGGTCCTGCTCGGCAACCTGCATGACGGCGGTGGTGACTGGGTGCTGGTGTCCGGCGGGAAAGCGCAGCGCTGGAGCAATCAGGGCGCTACCGAAGACGCCGTGCTGGCCGATGCCGGCACCGGCGCCGTCGGTCGCGTGGGCCAGCAACTCAATGTGGTCAGCGCCACCGTCAGCACCAGCCGGCTGTGGGTGGATGGGGTGGGTTCGGCCATGGCGTATGCCAACCTGCTGTCGATGCTCAACGCCGACCCCACCGTGCGCGGCGTGACCACGCTGGGCGCGCAGGATGACGGCATCATGCTGGAGATCAGGGCGGCGCTGCCGGCGGCGGCACTGGCCACCAGCCTGGCCGCCGGCGGACGCCTGCTGCTGGATGCGCCGCACGATGGCGCCGATGCCAGCCTGCGCTGGCTGCATTGATGTCCGTCGATGGCGCCGGGAAACGACTCGTGAACCAGGACACCTCGCACCGCTGGCAGATGCTGGCGATCATCGCGATCATCGGCTGGCTGATCTGGCTGCTGGCGCCGGTACTGATGCCGTTCGCGGTGGCCGCCATGCTGGCCTACCTGGGTGACCCGCTGGCCGACCGGCTGGAGCGGCTGGGCCTGAAGCGCATATGGGCCGCCACGGTGGTGTTCGTGGTGCTGTTGCTGGTGGTCTGCGGCGTGTTGCTGCTGCTGATTCCGCTGATCGCGCGGCAGGTGGAAAACCTCATCGAGAACCTGCCGCGCTACGGCGACTGGGCGCAGGACATCGCCTGGCCGTGGCTGCGCGATCGGCTGCACCTGGACCCGGACACCTTCGACAGCGACCGCCTGCTGGAGGCGATCAAGGCCCACATCGGCTCCATCGGCACCGTCACCGCGACCGTGCTGGGGCGGGTGTCGCGCTCGGGCCTGGGTATCGCGATGTGGCTGACCAACCTGGTGCTGATCCCGGTGGTGGCGTTCTACCTGCTGCGCGACTGGGATCGGCTGGTGGCCACCATCGACCGCATGTTGCCGCGCTCGATCCAGCCCACCATCGCGCACCTGGCGCGCGAGTCGGACAGCATCCTGGGCGCATTCGTGCGCGGCCAGTTGCTGGTGATGCTGGCGCTGGGCGTGTTCTACGGCGCCGGGCTGGGCGTGGTCGGGCTCACCGTGGGGCCGCTGATCGGCATGGTCGCGGGTCTGCTCAGCTTCGTGCCGTACCTGGGTTTCATCATCGGTTTCGTGGCCGCGATCGTGGCCGTGCTGGTGCAATACGGCGACTGGATGCACGTGCTGCTGGTGTGCGGCGTGTTCGTGCTGGGCCAGTTGCTGGAAGGCTATGTGCTGGTGCCCAAACTGGTGGGCGACAAGATCGGCCTGCACCCGGTGGCGGTGATCTTCGCGGTGCTGGCCGGTGGCTACCTGTTCGGTTTCCTCGGTGTGCTGCTGGCGCTGCCGGCGGCGTCGGTGATCATGGTGCTGTTGCGCTACCTGCTCGAACGCTATCGCATGAGCGAGCTGTACAACGAGGCCGGGCCGGACGACCCGGTGATTGCCGAAGTCGAGGTCAGCGTGCACGGCGACGGCGACGTCGAATCGAACATCGCGACGCCACCGGACGACGGAACAACCCCATGATTCCGCAGTTGCCGCTGGCGCTGCGCTGGCCGCGGCGCCAGCGTTTCGAGCATTTCCACGCCGGTACCAACGCGGCGGCGCTGGCCGCGGTGGAGGCGCTGGCGCGCCAGCCCGGCGCACCGTGGGTTTATCTGGGCGGCCCGACCGGCAGCGGCAAGAGCCATCTGCTGATCGCCGCCTGCCATGCCGCCAGCGCGCTCGGGCGTACCGTGCAATACCTGCCGCTGACCAGCCAGGTCGACCGCGCCGCCGCCCTGCGTGGTGTCGCCGGCAGCGAACTGCTGGCGCTGGATGGCCTGCAGGCCATCGCCGGCGATCGCGATGCCGAGCACGCCCTGTTCGACCTCTACAATCGTACCCGCGCCGAAGGCGGTGCCCTGCTGTTCGCCGCCGAAGCCGGCGTGGCGCAACTGGCCTTGGGCCTGCCCGATCTACGCTCGCGCCTGGGCGCCTGCACCCGGTTCACGCTGAAACCGCTGGACGACGCGGATCGCCGCGAGGTGCTGAAAAGCCAGGCCGTGCTGCGTGGTATCCAGCTGGACGACGCGGTGCTGGACTGGCTGTTTTCCCGCTACGCCCGCGACCTGGGCGCCTTGCTCGACCTGCTGGACAAACTCGACCAGGCCTCACTGGCCGCGCAGCGGCGGATCACCGTGCCGTTCCTGCGCGATTTCCTGCGCGACGCCGCCGAACCGTAGGCGCAAACCCTGCGGACGAATCCGCACAAGAAAGGCGCCTTGCGGCGCCTTCGATGTGTCGATGAAACGTGGCTCAGGCCTTGAGCAGTTCCGGCGTCGCCTGTTGTCCGATCGCGTCCACCATCGCCTTGGCCACGTGCAGGTTGCCGGCGATGATGTTGCCGCTGGCGGGGATGCCGTCGCGGCCAGCGAAGTCGCAGTAGCGTCCGCCCGCCTCGTGCACCAGCAGCACGCCGGCGGCCATGTCCCAGGGTTTCAGGCCGATCTCGAAAAAGCCGTCGTAGCGGCCGGCGGCAACGTAGGCCAGGTCCAGCGCGGCGGAGCCGGAGCGACGGATGTCCTCGGCCTGGCCGAGGATGGCGCGGGTCATGTCCAGTTGCGGCACCAGATGTTGGCGCTGGCGGAACGGGAAGCCGGTGGCGATCATCGCGCCGCCCAGGTTCTCGCGCTTGCCCACGCGCATGCGGCGGTCGTTGAGGTAGGCGCCGTCGCCCTTGCTGGCGGTGTACAGCTCGTCGCGCAGGGGATCGAACACCACGGCGTGGATCGGCACACCCTTTTCCAGCAGCGCGATCGACACACTGAAGTGCGGGATGCCGCGCAGGTAGTTGTGGGTGCCGTCCAGCGGGTCGATTACCCAGGTAAGCGGACCCTTGCCGATGGCGCCGCTTTCCTCGGCCAGGATCGCGTGGTCGGGATAGGCGCGGCGCAGTTCCTTGATGATCTCCGCCTCGGCCAGCTTGTCGACTTCGGAGACGAAATCCAGCTGCTGCTTCTCGACGACGTTGAGGCCGTCGATGCGGTTCATGTAGCGCAGGATGATGTTGCCTGCGGAACGCGCGGCGCGCGCCGCGATCGTGACGTGGGGTCGGGCCATGGGGTTTCGACTTTGGAAGAGAGCGGGGTTGCGACCGCGCATTCTAGCAGAGGCGCGATGGGGCGGCGGCGGGCGAGGGCGCCCGGTGCATCGAAGACGGAAGGCTGGCGTCGGCCCGCCGCATTCGTGCCGTGTCGGGCTTCGCACTATGCTTGCAGGCTTTCTTTCACCGCCCACACCCCATGACCGATACCCTCGACCTCGCCGCCCGCCTGCGCTTCGTGCTCGTGCGCACTTCGCACCCGGGCAATATCGGCAGTGCTGCGCGGGCGATCCGCACGATGGGTTTCGAGCGACTGGATCTGGTCCTGCCCGCGCGCTTTCCCGACCCGGACGCCACCGCGCTGGCCGCGGGCGCCGACGCGGTGCTGGATGCCGCCGGCATCCATCGCACCCTGGTCGATGGCCTGGCCGGCAGCAATCTGGCACTGGGTTTGTCCGCGCGAAGGCGCGGGGTGAACCTGCCGGAAATCTCGCCGCGCGAGGCCGCCGCGCAGGCACTGGCCGCCGCCGCACGCGGCGAGCAGGTGGCCATGGTGTTCGGCAACGAGCGCACCGGGCTGGAAAACGAGGAGTTGGCGCATTGCCACGCGATGGTGCGCATCCCCAGCGTGGATGATTTCAGCTCGCTCAACCTGTCGCAGGCGGTGCAGGTGATGGCCTACGAGCTGCGCATCGCCATGCTGCAGGAAACGCCGGCGCCACCGCCGCCCGTGCATGACGAGCCGCCCGCCGACGCGATCCAGATGGAACAGTTCTACGATCATCTGTCGCGGACGCTGGACGACATCGATTTCCACAAGGGCCGCACGCCGACCACGATCATGCTGCGGCTGCGCAAGCTGTTCCAGCGCGCTCAGATGGATGAACGCGAACTGCGCATGCTGCACGGGATATTGGCCGATGCGCAGCGGATGGCGGGGTTGGCCGGGGTGAAGAAGGGCTGAGCGGCGAGGGCGAAAAGCGCCCTCTTCCGCCTTTACGTGCCGCTCCTGCGGCACGCCCTACGGGCCGGCTTCGCCGTTCGCTTCGGCATCCTGCCTTCGCAGTGGGCACCTTCTCCCGCAAGCGGGGGAAGGAACAGCAGGTTTGCTGCACGCTCCCAGGTTTCCCTTCCCCCGCTTGCGGGGGAAGGTGCCCGACAGGGCGGATGGGGGCAGCTCCTGACCTACTCGTCCTCCGACGCCTCGAACGTCGGCTCCAGCGTCACCAGCAGCTTGTCGATCCGCGCGCCGTCCAGGTCCACCACCTCGACGCGGATGCCGTGCCAGGTGAAGGTTTCGCCGGTTTGCGGGATGTGGCCCAGTGCAGCCATTACCATGCCCGCGGCGGTGCGGAAGTCGTGTTCGTCTTCGCCGGGCAGATGGTTCAGTTGCAGCAGTTCGCGCAGGTCGTCGGTGGGCAGGCTGCCGTCGATCAGCCAGCTGCCGTCTTCGCGCTGCACGATCGGCGAGTGGTCATCGCTGCCGCCGTGGCCGATCTGGCTGGCGCCGACCACGGCCGCCAGCAGGTCGTTGACGGTGACCACGCCCTCGATGTCGCCGTATTCATCCACCACCAGCGCCAGCGGCGTCTCGGCATCGCGGAATTCCTCCAGCAGATCCAGCGCGCGGGCCGTGGCGGGCACGAACAGCGGTTTGGACAGGTGGCTGAACAACTCCGGGCGGCCCTGGGCGAAGCTGTACAGCAGGCGCTTGACCTCGACCACGCCCACCACCTCGCTCTCGTCGCCGCGGTATACCGGGTAGCGCGAGTAGGGCGTCTGGCGCAGCACTTCCACGTTTTCCTCGCGGGTGCCGGCGATATCCAGCCAGGCGATGCGCATGCGCGGGGTCATCACGCTGTCCACCGTGCGGTCGCCCAGCCGCAGCACGCGGTTGACCATGTTGTGTTCGTCGGCGTCCAGCACGCCCTGCTCGGCGCTTTCGGCCACCAGCAGGCGAATCTCCTCCTCGGTAACCACGCCGCGGCCCTGCTGGTTGATCCGCAGCATCCGCAGCAGCAGATTGCTGGAGATGTTCAGCAACCACACGAAAGGCGCCGTGAGGCGCGACAGCAGCAGCATCGGGAACGCCACGATGACGGAGACTTTCTCCGGCGCCGCCAGCGCCAGCCGCTTGGGCACCAGTTCACCGATGACGATCTGGATGAACGAGATCAGCACGAAACCCAACACGATGCCGATAATGCGGGCATAGGGGAGCAGCCAGGCCACGTTGTCGCCGCGCAGTGCGTTGGCGATGTGGGCGCCCAGTGCATCGCCGGCCACGGCGCCGGTGATCAGCATCACCAGGGTGATGCCCACCTGCACGGTCGACAGGAAGTGCTCCGGCGATTCGGCGTGACGCAGCGCCAGGGCGGCGCCGCGGCTGGTTTTCGCCATCTGCTTGAAGCGGCCCTTGCGGGAGACGACCAGCGCCATCTCCGACAGCGCGAAGAAGCCGTTGCAGAGTGCCAGCACGAAGACGAGCGCGATTTCGATCAGCATCGCGGCGGGGTTGGGGGCGGAGGCATGGGGGCAGTGTAAGGGCAGCGAGGCCCGCAGTTCACCTTTTGCGGGCGTAACCGTACGGGGCGTGTGTCCTGTAACATTCCACTATTCCGCTTCCTCCAGGCAAGGCCGCATGTTTTCACTGCAGACGATTTTCGGAAAAGGCGACAAATTCTACGGCTTGCTCGAACAGAGCGCCGGCGCCGCCCATGAAAGTGCCAAGGCCCTGCACGATTTGCTCACCAACCCCGGCAAAGGCTCGGTGATGGCCGGCTTCACCGCCACCCGTGCCCGCGAAAAGGAGCTGGCCGCGCAGATCAGCGAGGGCCTGGTGAACACCTTCGTCACCGCGCTGGATCGCGAGGACATCGAGGCGTTGAACTCGGCGCTGTACAAGATTCCCAAGACGGTGGAGAAATTCGCCGAACGCTTCGAGATCGTGGCCGATCGCCTCGACGGCGTGGATTTCGCCCAGCGCGCGCTGGTGCTGGAGCGCTCCAGCGCCGTGGTGGTGGAGATGATCGGCGAGCTGCGCCGCGGCCTGCGCATCGATCCGGTCAAGAAGCTGCAGGATCGCCTGCAGGCGCTGGAGTCGGAAGGCGACCGCATGCTGCTGGCGCCGTACCGCACGTTGTATGTGGAGGGCGGCGACGTGATGCGCGCGGTGCTGGCCAAGGACCTGTTCGAGCTGATCGAGAAGGCGATCGACAAATGCCGTGACGTGGGCAACATCGTCTATTCGATCGTGCTGAAGAACTCCTGAGGGCTTTCGCCGTGTCCCTTGCCTTGTTCTTCCGCCGGCGCGCGACCGCGACGACTACTTGCCCGCTTCACACCGGATACCGGCCATGACCCTGGTGATCGCGGTGGTGGTGATCGCGCTGGTCTTCACCTACATCAACGGTTTTCACGACACCGCCAACTCGATCGCCACCGTGGTGGCGACCAAGGTGCTGACGCCGGGGCAAGCCGTGTTGCTGGCGGCCGGCACCAACCTGATCGGCGCGCTGATGGGCACGGCGGTGGCCGCCACCATCGCCTCGGGCCTGATCAACGCCGGCGTGCTGGAGATGAGTTCGCAGATCCTGATCTGCGCATTGCTGTCGGCGATCATCTGGAACCTCATCACCTGGTGGCTGGGCCTGCCCTCCAGCTCCAGCCATGCGCTGGTCGGCTCGCTGGTGGGTGCGGCGCTGGCGGCGGCAGACAACAATTTTTCGGCGGTGATCTGGGCGCAGAACGGCTTTGCGCGAGGCGAAGGCGTGATTCCCAAGGTCATCCTGCCGATGGTCTATTCGCCCCTGGCCGGTTTCATCCTCAGCTTCGCGTTGATGGGCGGGCTGTACGCGTTGCTGGCCTGGTTCGCCAATCGGCAGGGCTGGCTGCGCCGGTTTGGCCGCACACCGTTCGTGAACTCGTTCTTCGGCAAGGCGCAGATCGTGTCGGCCAGCGCCATGGGCGTGGCGCATGGCATGAACGACGCCCAGAAAAGCATGGGCATCATCGCGTTGGCCCTGGCCGGCGCCACCGCCGCGCATCAGTTCGATCACCTGCCTGAATGGCTGGATTTCCTGCGCATCGACGGTGATCCCGCCGGCGGTTTCGCGATTCCCGTCTGGGTGAAAGTGGTCTCCGCGCTGACCATGGCCGCGGGCACCGCCGGCGGTGGCTGGCGCATCATCAAGACGCTGGGCCACAAGATGGTCAAGCTGCATCCGATCAATGGTTTTGCCGCGGAAACCGGCTCGGCCTTCGTGATTTTCGTGGCTTCGGCCTTCGGCATCCCGGTGTCGACCACGCACAACGTGTCGGCCTCGATCATGGGCGTGGGCGCGGCCAAGCGCTTCAATGCGATCCGCTGGTCGGTGGTGGAGCGGATGGTCTGGGCGTGGATCCTGACCCTGCCGATCACCGCGTTGCTGGCGTACGGCCTGGTGCTGGTGGCCCACGCACTGTCCTGACGTTCGTTACAGCGAATCGCTGTCGGCGGCGATCACCTGCTCCAGTTCGTCGCCCAGCGAGCCCAGTTCGCTGATCAGCCGTTGCAGCTCGCCTTCGTCCAGCGTCTCGTACGGGCGGTTTTCGCACAGATGCAGGTAGGGCGAGCCGTCCAGGTCGGTGACCGCGAGAAACCCCGTGCGCTGCAGCCAGTTGAAGCGCAGGCAGCGGTTGGGATCGATACCCGCCAGCGGCCCCACCGGGGTGGAAATACGCAGGTAGCGGCGACCGTCCTCGCCTTCCAGCTCCGCCAGGTAGATGCCCTGGTAACGATCCTTCGCCAGCCCCAGGTCGAAACTGATCAGGTAGGGGTCGTTGTGGCGCAGCGCGTAGTGGCTGCCGATATGCGAACGCACGGCTTCGAAATGGCGCATGGAGGCTTCCGGGGTGGCGAGCGAACACTGGTACTCTGCCACGTCCCCCCGCTTGCGTCTTGTGAACCATGAGCGATGCCGCCCGCCGCATCTATGCCGCGATCGCCGCCATTCCGCCCGGCCGCGTGGCCAGTTATGGCGCCATCGCGGCCCGCGCCGGGCTGCCGGGGCGGGCGCGGCTGGTGGGCAAGCTGCTGGGTGAAACACCGGACGGACTGGAGCTGCCGTGGTACCGCGTGCTTCGCGCCAGCGGCCAGATCGCGCTGCCGCGCGACAGTGACGGCTTTCGCGAACAATGCCAGCGGTTGCGTGCCGAGGGCGTCGAGGTAAAAGGCGGCCGCGTGCCGCTGTCCCGTTTCGGCCTGGATGGCGACCTGGACCGGGCGCTGTGGGGCATGCCGGGGGATTGAGGATTCCCGGACCTGATCGTCACTACGCGAAGCTTCATCCAACGCCGACAGCGTGAGGCGCTATCGACGCATTGACACGACGGAAGCGGTTCCACCAGCATCGAAAATCCACATGCGGGGGAGGCCAGGGATGAGCCGGAACAAGCTGGGTTGGGTGTTGGCGTTGCTGTTGGTGGGGCTGGTCGGCGGATGGTTTCTCTCGAACTGGCTGGTGTTGCTTCTGCTCGGCCTGCGCGATACGTCGCTGGCCTGGAACACCTGGTGGCAATACCTGCAGGCGATGGATCTGCCGCAGTTCGCGCCCTTCGCTTCCCGGATCAAGCTCAGCGGCGCCATCGGTTTCGGCCTGCCGTTGCTGGCGTGGGCCGGTGCGCTGATTCCGCTGCTGAAGACCCGATCCGCCTCCCTCCATGGTGATGCCCGCTTCGCCACGTTGTCCGACCTGAAAAAGGCCGGGCTGCTCACGCAGACCCCGCAAAGCATCCTCATCGGCTCGTACAAGGGCCGCTACCTGTGGTTGGGCGGCGCCCAGCACGTCATCACCATCAGCCCGACCCGCTCGGGCAAGACCACCAGCGTCGCCATCCCGGTACTGCTCTCGTACCAGGAATCGATGGTGGTGCTGGACCTCAAGGGCGAGCTGTTCAAGGCCACCAGCGGCTGGCGCCAGGCGCAAGGCCACGCCATCCGCGTCTGGGCGCCGTACGACGAGGCGGGCAACACCCATCGCTTCAACCCGATGACGCCGCTGGCGGGGATGGACCCGGGCAAGCGCATCGGCGAGATCCAGACCATCGCCGCCATCCTGTACCCGGACGAAGCCGGCAAGGACCCGTTCTGGACCGCACAGAGCCGCGCCGCCTTCACCGCCTTCGCGTCGTTCCTGTTCGAGGGCTGGGATCACGGCTGCCGCAGCGGCCTGCCGGACATGCACCCCAATACCCACGAAGGTTTCCCCAGCTTCGAGCGCATCCTGCGCCTGTCCAGCGGCGCCGACGGCCAGGGCACCCGGGAGATGTTGCAGATCATCCTGAAGGACCCGCGCTACGCCTTCGTCAGCGCCCAGACCCGCACCGTATTCGGCAACCTCGCCGGCCTGGCCGAACAGACCTTCTCCTCCGTCCTCGCCACCATGCAGGCGCCGCTGCAGCAGTTCCTCAGCCCCATCCTGGCCGCCGCCACCAACGCCACCGACATCGACGTGGCCAGCCTGCGCAAACGGCCCACCACGCTGTACGTCATCATCCCCACCAACAAGCTGGACGAAAGCAGCAAGCTGCTCAACATCTTCTTCAGCACGGTGATCGGCGGCAATCTCACGAAACAACTGGGCGAGGAGCCGGAACTGAAACACCAGATGCTGCTGCTGATGGATGAATTCACCGCCATGGGCCGGATGGACGTCTGGGCCAAGCGCATCTCGATCTCCGCCAGCTACGGCGTGCGCGACCTGTGCATCGTGCAGAGCCGCGCCCAGCTGCGCTCGGCCTACGGTGACGACGACGCGCAGAACTTCATCACCAACCACGGCGCGCAAATCGTGTTCGCCCCGCGTGAACAGAGTGACGCCAACGAATACAGCGAAATGCTCGGCTACAAGACCATCCGCAAGGAACACCGCAGCACCAGCCGCGGCCGCGGCACCAACCAGGTCTCGATCAACCACACCGAAGAAAAGCGCGCCCTGTTCCTGCCTCAGGAAATCAAGGAACTCCCCGCTGACGACGAGCTGATCTTCTACGAAGGCTGCAAACCGATCCGCGCCAGGAAGAACTGGTATTTCAGGGACAAGCAGCTCAAGCAGCGGGCTGGCGTGGCGCCGGCGGTGATCAAGGTAGCGACGGCAAGCATGCAGCAGAAGGACGCGTCCACGAAGGATGTCATCCGTCCGAATGACGCGAAGGAAGCCCAATGGCTGGCAAGCTAGGAATCAACAAAAAAGGAGGCTCGGTGTCGTATCGTTCCGTCCTCGCCTGCCGTCCAACGAGGAGCTCCATCATGGCCGAAAGGATCCTTACGATGCCGCTTAGAGCCGCTGCCGCACTCATTTTGACCATCGCTCTGACCACAGGATGCTCCGCCATGCACGGTGACCCGAAGAATCCAGAGAAAAATCCTCATCCCGTCAAACGCTATGAAGTTACCGCCACAGTGGATTTGCCCGGACCGTGGGACTCAGTAAAGGGCGTGGTTTTTTTTGATGTCGTCAATGCGGAGTGCGTGCCCCAAGATACCTTTACTGGAGGTCGCAACGTTCCGAATACCAGTTACGATTTTGAAATGGTGCCCATTGGAAGAAACACGTGGCGTGGGTATTTTTATCGAGACGCCTTGCGAGATGATGATTATTTTGGAAAGGGGGTTTGTCACTGGGATGCGACTCAAGTTGCGCCTGACTTCAAGGTGGACGGAGTTGGATTCGGCTCATCCCAGTTGGTGGATGAGGCTCTTAGATCTCCGCAAACTGATTATTTTAGAAAAAGCGATCTTTCCGAACAGGTGAAAGATCTGGACAGTGCGCCCGCTTTCTCCGTCACGAGGCCTGAATATAAGAAGAATCCTGATGGCTTCTTTCCAGTTACTTTGACTATAAAAGAGGCTAATCCATGAGCCTTGATCCGGAAGTTTCTGCTGCTGCGGCCGTTGATGCTTATGAGGATCGCTCGCGGATACAGGTGAGCAAGCAAAAGGAAGTGGATTTGCATGATCACAAATACAGGGTGTTCGGCTATGCGGTGAGTCCAAGTGGATTTCATGGCACCGCCTACCAAAGCGTGGCTACGGGTGAAATCATCATCGCCCCTCGCGGCACGGATCCGGATGTCTTGCATCACACCAGTGTCACGGTAAAGGACGCCATTGCCGATTACCGGATGGTCAGGGATCGCGTCAATCCACAAATGGACGACGCACGCTCTTTCGTCAGAGAAATACTCGACAAAGCCGAAAAGGCGGGTGTTCCCAGGGACAAGATCACACTCGCCGGTCACTCCCTGGCAGGTGCGGAGGTCGAGGTTCTGGCGTCGGAATTCGGGCTGCGAGGCATGACGATCAATGGGTACGGCGCCGTAGACCTGGGCTACGGTCTGCCTGAGGGTGGCGACAGGGTCATCAATTATGTGATGGCTGGCGACCCGGTAAGTGCAGCCAGTCGCCACTATGGACAGGTGGTGACACTCGCTAGTGATCAGGATCTGACGAAACTGCGTGGTGCACGCTACCTCGATGCAGATCCAGGTGTGATCGGGCCAAACCCGTTGCTAGCCATGAGCCTGGGTGATCACAGCGGTACCCATTTCACCGGCCCGGATAGCGTGTTGAAGCCGGAGAACATGGCGCACGCCAGGAAAAATTACGCGGAAAACAAGGCCGCCATCGACCATTTCCGAGGTGATGTGTACGACTCGCGCGCCGAATTGGCGGTGGCATTGAACAGTACGGAACATCTGAATCTGGAATCCACTTACGCGCACTTGTCTCCACGGATGCAGCAGCAGCTGATGGAATATCACGCATCCCTGGTTGATTCATCGATCCGGGATGCGCTGGAGCACAACCGCGTCGTCGAGGGCGCCACGGGTGCCTTGGAGCAGGGCAGTGTCTTGTCTCAGGCTGGCGGCCAGTACGTGCAGCGGGGTGCTGATCAGTTGGCGGATGGTATCCGCTCGACGGGGCACGCCGTGCAGCAGCGGGCAGATGAGGCTTCACGTATCGCCTGGGCAGCTGCGCCGCTGGACCCAGGCGTTGCCGGTGGTGTCGCCCTGGGTGCGAAGGCTCTTGGTTTTGCTACGCATGTCGAAGCGGAGGGGCTGGCGCGGACCAGCCACCTCGCCGGCCAGGCCGCTCACGCTACGGGTCAATTCGTTGCCGGGTTGGGGCAGGAACTCAAGCATGGCGTGGAACAAGGCGTTCATGCCTATGCCAGTGCGGTGCAATCCGGGGTGCATCAGGCCGAGGCGACCCTCGTGCACCGTATCGATAGCTCTATCGAAAACCACGCGCGGCTCGGAGAGATGATGGATGCCGTCGGTCATGCCTATTCAGACGCCAAACGGACGATGTCACATGGGATTGATGCGGCGGAGCAAGCCGCTGGCGAAGCCTATGACACCTTGTCACATCCAGGACGGTGGTTTGGACAGACGCCAGCGGCCTCGCAGCCGGCCGAGTCTTTACCCGACCAGGTCCGCGCCGTCGTTCCGGCCGATCCGGCTCACGAGGTCAGCGATCCGCGCCGTCCAGACGGTACCAACCATGCGCTTTACAACGAGCTGCATCGACGTATCCCTGATGCTTCGGAAGCCCGTTTGCTGCAATTCACGGCTGCATGTCATGCGCACGAGATCACGGCGCATAACCTGCAACAGGTCCATTTCGACCGGGCGGGTGGTCAAATGCTGTTCCGGGGATCGGGCATGTTGGCCACGCCGGCCAGCGTCGATTTGAGGGTCCCGTCACCCCAGCCGCAGCAATCCATCCTGCAGATCCAGCAATACGATCAGCAGCCGCAAATGGCGGGTTGGGCCACGTCGCAAAGCGCGGCTATCCAGCAGGGGCCGGGGCTCGCCGGGCGGTAACTCGCGCAGGCGAAATCGCCGTCGTCGGCACGCCATGGCTGAACGATGCGTGCGCCATCCGCCGACAGACGCCACCCCGCGGTTTGCTAGCATTGCAGGATGACTTCCCCCGCTCTCGACCTGCTGCAAAGCGTTTTCGGTTATTCCAGTTTCCGCGGCCAGCAACAGGCCGTGGTGGAGCATCTCAGCGAAGGCGGCGATGCGCTGGTGCTGATGCCCACGGGCGGCGGCAAATCGCTTTGCTACCAGGTGCCGGCGCTGCTGCGTCAGGGCACGGGCATCGTGGTGTCGCCGTTGATTGCGCTGATGCAGGACCAGGTTGACGCGTTGCGCGAAGCGGGCGTGGCCGCGGCGTTTCTCAATTCCAGCCTGGCGGCCGCCGAGCAGCGCGAGGTGGAGCGGCAGCTGGAAGCGGGCGAGCTGAATCTGCTTTACGTGGCGCCGGAGCGGCTGCTCACCGGCCGGTTCCTGGCTCAGCTTGAGCGCACCGAAGTGGCGTTGTTCGCCATCGACGAGGCGCATTGCGTCTCGCAGTGGGGCCACGATTTCCGACCCGAATACCGTGAGCTGGCGATCCTGCAGCAGCGTTTTCCGCAGGTGCCACGCATCGCGCTCACCGCCACCGCCGACCCGCGCACGCGCGAGGAGATCGTGGAGCGGTTGTCGCTGCAGAACGCGCGCCAGTTCGTATCCAGTTTCGATCGGCCCAACATCGGCTACCGGGTGGGCCTGCGCCACAACGCCAAGCGCCAGCTGGGCGAATTCCTGCTGGGACATCAGGGCGAATCGGGCATCGTGTATTGCCTCAGCCGGCGCAAGGTGGACGACACCACCGCGTGGCTGGCCGAATCGGGCGTGGAGGCGCTGCCGTACCACGCCGGGCTGGATGCGGCGACGCGTGCGAAAAACCAGAAGCGCTTCCTGCGCGAGGACGGCGTGGTGATGGTCGCCACGGTGGCGTTCGGCATGGGTATCGACAAGCCCGACGTGCGCTTCGTGGCGCATCTGGATTTGCCGCGCAGCATCGAGGGCTATTACCAGGAAACCGGCCGCGCCGGTCGTGATGGTTTGCCGGCCGAAGCGTGGATGATCTACGGGCTGTCCGACGTGGTCACCATGAGCCAGATGATCGCGCAGTCCGAATCGGCCGATGAGCGCAAGCGGGTGGAGCGGCAGAAGCTGGAATCGCTGCTGGCGTATGCCGAAGCCACCGATTGCCGTCGGCAGTTGCTGCTGGGCGCGTTCGGTGAAAGTTATCCGGGCCCCTGCGGTCATTGCGACAACTGCATCGCGCCACCTAAAACCTGGGATGCCACCGTGCCCGCGCAGAAGGCGCTGTCGGCGGTGTACCGCAGCGGCCAGCGTTTTGGTTCGGGCCATGTCATCGACATTCTGCGCGGCGAGGAAACCGAGCGCGTGCGCAGCCTGGGCCATCACCAGCTCAGCACCTTCGGCGTCGGCGCGGACATGGACGAGAAGCAGTGGCGCTCGGTGTTCCGCCAGTTGCTCGCCGCCGGTTTGCTGGAGGCCGATGCCGAAGGCTATGGCACCCTGCGCCTTACCGCCGCCAGCCGTGGTGTGCTCAGCGGCGGCCAATCGGTGAAGCTGCGCGAGGATGCGCGGCCCGAGCGCGCTGCCCGTCGTCGCCGCGACAGCAAGCTGGTCACGGGCGGCGGCAGTCTGGGCATCGAGGCTTACGAGCAGGACATGTGGGATGCCTTGCGCGCCGTGCGCACGCAACTGGCCAAACAGCAGGGCGTGCCGCCGTACGTGGTTTTCCACGACGCCACCTTGCTGGCGATGCTGCGCGCATTGCCCACCACCGAAGACGAACTGGCCACCATCAGTGGCGTGGGCGAAGCCAAGCTGAAGCGCTATGGCCGTGATTTCCTGGCGGTGATCAACGCGCAGGAATAGGCGGGCGGGCCTCGCCCCGCGCCTCGGGCAAAACAGCTAGGATTCGAAGACAGCCCGCCGGCATCCGGATGGGGCGCCGCCTTCTGGCCAGTTTTCCCGGATCGACCGCGGATGAAAAGAAAAGCCACATCGCTCGACATCGCCCACCTGGCCGGGGTTTCCCAGGCCACGGTGTCGCGGGCGCTCAGTGGCAGCACCCTGGTCAGCGCGGAAACCCGCCGGCGCATCCAGGCCGCGGCCGACCAGCTCAACTACACGGTGGACAAGAACGCCTCCAGCCTGCGCCGCATGTACTCGGGCACGCTGGCGTTGCTGTTCTTCGAGGACCCCACGGCGGATGAGTCGCATATCAATCCGTTCTTCCTGTCGATGCTGGGCTCGATCACCCGCGCCTGCGCGCGGCAGGGCTACGACCTGCTGATTTCGTTCCAGCAGTTCTCGCGCGACTGGCATGCCGATTTCGCCGACAGCAAGAAAGCCGATGGCATCATCCTGCTGGGTTACGGCGATTACCTGGCCTATCGCGACAAGCTGGAAAAGCTGGTGGCGCAGGGCACGCATTTCGTGCGCTGGGGCGCGGTGTTGCCCAACCAGCCCGGCGTTTCCATCGGGTGCGACAACTTTCGCGGCGGCCAGGCGGTGGCCGAGCACCTGCTGGAACGCGGCCGTCGCCGCATCGCCTTCCTGGGCGACGCGACCAGCCACTACCCGGAGTTCTTCGAGCGCTACCGCGGTTACGTCGATGCCTTGCAACGGGCGGGTTTGCCGGTCGAGGCCTCGCTGCAGGTCAACGCCGAAAGCACCGAGCAATCGGGCTACGAGGCGATGCGCACGCTGATCAGCCGCGCCACGCCGTATGACGCGGTGTTCGCCGCCAGCGATCTGATCGCCATCGGCGCCCTGCATGCGCTGGGCGACCACGGCCTGCAGGTGCCCCAGGATGTCGCACTGGCCGGCTTCGACGACATTGCCACCGCCAGCTTCGTCAGCCCGCCGCTGACCACGGTGCTGCAGGACACCAAGCGTGCCGGCGAAGTGCTGGTGGACAGCCTGCTGAGCCAGATCCGTGGCGAGCCGGTGGAAAGCGCGGTGCTGCCGGTGAAGCTGATGGTGCGGCGTTCGAGCGGGGGATGATGGCTGTTTGTGTGTTTTCCGTCGGATGACGGAAGGATCGCCAGGAATCCCGAAGATCGGTTGTAGGAGCGGCTTTAGCCGCGATGCTCTTGTTTCCGTCCTGCGCAGTGAAAAGCGGTCGCGGCTGGAGCCGCTCCTGCAGGGCCTGCCGCCCGCTCAGCGCGCCTTCGGCTTCAGCCGCACGTAGATCTGCTTGCGCACGCGGGCGATCACCTTGCCACTGGCGGTGACCACCTCGGTTTCGAACCAGCGCAGCACCTTTTCGCCGTTCGCCGCCGCGGCGCGCAATTCATCCACCACGGCCGGTTCCAGCTTGAAATGCGCGTAGACGTCCTCGCGCCCGGGTGCCACGAAGTCGATCGCGGCGGCCTTGTCCCATACGTAGTAGTCGCTGCCCAACTGGTGCATCACCAGCAGCATCCAGAACGGGTCGGTCATCGCGAACAGGTTGCCGCCGAACTGGCTTTTCACATAGTTGCGATTCCACGGGCGCAGGCGCAATACCACGCGCGCCTCGCGCCAGTCGTCGCTGAGCATTTGCAGCCGCATGCTGTTGCACAGGAACGGCGGCCAGAGGTTGAACAGGCGACGGAAGGTGGAGGCGCGCATGAGGGCTCGGTGATTGGGAGAGATGGACGCGAGAATGGGGCGGGAAGCATTCCCTCCAACCGTTCGGACTGAGCGTAGCCGCGCAGCGGCGAAGTCGAAGTCTTCCTCGGCCATGCCCTTCGACTTCACCGCTGCGCGGCTACGCTCAGGGTGATCGGTGAGGAGCGACGCTCGTGCTGCTCCTCAAACCATCAAAACAACAGCGACGCCATCTTGCGCCGGTAGCGGCCCACCACGTCCGCATCATCCAGCGTGGTAAACGCGGCAAGCAGACGCTTCTTGGCCTGGCCGTCGTTCCAGTCCCGTGCCTTCTGCAGGATGACCAGAAACTGGTCGAGGCCGGCTTCGACGTCGCCTTCGAGCAACAGGCGCACGCCCAACTGGTCGCGTGCTTCCCAGTCGTTGCCGTCGGCTTCCACGCGTTGCTGCAGCGTAGTCAGCTCGGGCGCGCCTTTCAGCGCATGGGCCAGATCCAGCTCGCTGCGCAGGCGTACGGCGCGGGCGTCGGTGGCCAGGTTGACGGGCAGAGCGGCCAGTTCCGCTTCGGCGGCGGCGCTCTGGCCGACGCGCAGCAGGGCCAGGGCCAGGTCGAGTTTCAGCTCGGCCTTGTCCGGCTCGGCGGCGATCGCCTGCTGGATGCGCCCCAGCGCCTGCTCGGGGGTTTCCGGGGTGGCGTCGTCCAGCCCGTCATCGGTGGCTTCCAGCGGCTGCACGTGGCGCGACAGGAACTCGCGCAGCTGGCCTTCCGGCAGTGCGCCGGCGAAGCCGTCCAGCACCTGGCCGTCCTTCACCATCACCACGGTGGGGATGCTCTTGATGCCGAACATGCCGGCCAGTTCCTGCTGCTGGTCCACGTCGACCTTGCCCAGCCGGAAGGCGCCGTTGTACTCGGCGGCGAGCTTTTCCAGCATCGGCCCCAGCGTCTTGCACGGCTCGCACCAGGGCGCCCAGAAATCCACCAGCACGGGTGTGGTCAGCGAGGCCTGCAATACATCGGCTTCGAAGGTCTGCGTATCGACGTCGAAAACAACAGGCAATGTGGGGGCGTCAGTCACGGGTAACTCCAGCTTGGCGGATGCCGATTCAGATCAGGGCGCCGCCCAGCATATCAACCGCGCGACCGCATCTGAGCGCGTTCACGGCGGATTTGCGAGAATTGCGCGGTCGCCGCATCCGCGGCCGGCAGGGGTTGGAGTGCATGGGCACGACGTCCGAAGCGTTGATCGTCTGCGAACATTGCGACACGGTGCACCAGCGGCTGGCGCTTTCGCGCGGCGAGGTGGCGCGTTGCGCGCGTTGCGGCAAGGTGTTGCAGCGCCATTACCGGTTGAGCACGAACGCGATGCTGGCGCTGATCGTCACCGCGCTGATCGTGTTCGTGCAGGCCAACATGTGGCCGATCGTGATGCTGGGGCTCAGCGGCCAGCACAGCAGCTCCACGTTGTGGGGCGTGATCATCGCGATGTGGCGCGAGGACGCGGGCATCGTCTCGGTGCTGGTGGCGGCCACGCTGTTTTTCCTGCCGTTGCTGAAGATGCTGCAGCTGGGCTGGCTGCTGTGGTTTGCCCGGCAAGGCCGTCGCGCGCCGGGCTTCGTGCCGATGATGGTGGGGTTGCATTACCTGAACCCGTGGACGATGAGCGAGGTGTTCGTGCTGGGCGCGCTGGTGGCGATCGTCAAGGCGCACACGTATTTCGACGTGACACCGGAGCCGGGTATCTATGCCTACGCGGTGTTGACCGTGCTGATCACCGTGTTCGCCGGCATCGATCTGCGACAGTTGTGGCGTACACCCGAGGTCGCTGCATGAACGCGTTGCCGCGCGCGGCCGAGCTGGGCCTGATCGGCTGCCATGTGTGCGGGCTGGTGTGCCGCGATGCGCATGCCGCTGCCGGTGCGGCCGAGGTCGTGGCATGCCCGCGCTGCGGCGTGGCGCTGCATCGGCGCAAGCCGGCCAGCTATTCGCGTACGTGGGCGCTGCTGATTGCCGCCTTCATCATGTACATCCCCGCCAACGTGGTGCCGATCATGCGCACCGCCAGCCTCAACGACATCGACGACAACACCATCATCAGCGGCGTGGTGGAGTTGTGGAAGAATGGATCGCCGAACCTGGCGATCATCGTGTTCACCGCCAGCATCGTGGTGCCCATGCTGAAGTTCCTGGCCCTGGGCACGCTGCTGGTCAGCAGCCGGCGCGGCAGCAACTGGGCGCGGCAGCAGCGCGCCGGCCTGTACCGGCTGGTGGAGCTGGTGGGCTACTGGTCGATGCTGGATGTGTTCGTGGTTTCACTGCTGACCGCGCTGGTGCGCTTCAGCGTATTGAGCCGGGTGGAACCGTTGCCCGGGGTGATTTATTTCGGCCTGACCGTGGTCTTGACCATGCTGGCTTCGATGAGCTTCGATCCACGATTGATCTGGGACGGCAAGGACACCGATGACTGACGAAAACCGCACTGATCAGGACCTGCCCGAGCGCGAGAACCTGCCGCGGCCGGTGGTGAAGCGTCGGCGCGTCAGCGTTTCGCTGATCTGGCTGATCCCGGTGCTGGCGGCCGTGATCGCGTTGTCGCTGGTGGTCAACAGCTGGCTGCAGGCCGGCCCCGAAGTCACCATCAGCTTCCAGAGCGCCGAAGGCCTGGATGCCGGCAAGACGCCGGTGAAATACAAGAACGTGGTGATCGGCCGGGTCAGCAAGATCCGGCTCAGCGAAGACCGCAGCCATGTGCTGGTGCGGGTGGCGCTGGAGAAGAGCGCCGAAGGTTTCGCCACCCGCGATACCCGCTTCTGGGTGGTGCGCCCGCGCATTGGCCTGGGCGGCGTGTCCGGCATCGACACGCTGCTGTCAGGCGCGTTCATCGGCGCGGACGTGGGCGATTCGAAGGAGTCGCGGTACACCTTCAAGGGCCTGGAGAGCCCGCCGGCCGTCAACCACGGCGCACCGGGCCGCAGCTTCGTCCTGCACAGCGACGATCTCGGTTCGCTGGACATCGGCTCGCCGGTCTACTACCGGCGCATCCAGGTGGGCCGCGTGGCGTCGTACCAGCTGGACAAGGATGGCAAGGGCGTCTCGCTGAACATCTTCGTGGACGGCCCCAACGACCGCTTCGTCACCACCGATTCCCGCTTCTGGAATGCCAGCGGTGTGGACGTGTCGATCGGCGCCAACGGCCTGAAACTCAACACCCAGTCGCTGGCCACGGTGCTGGCCGGTGGCGTGGCCTTCCAGGACCCGCCGGGGCCGCATGACAGCACGCCGGCGGCGGAAGACACGGAATACAGGCTGTTCAGCGAGCGCGCCCTGGCGATGGCGCCACCCGATGGCGAGCCGCGCTACTTGCGCATGCGCTTCGAGCAATCGGTGCGTGGGCTGGCGGTGGATGCACCGGTGGAGTTCCTGGGCATCAACATCGGCAAGGTGGTGTCGGTGCGGCTGGACTACGACGAGAAGAAGGGTCGTTTCCCGGTGGTGGTGGGCGCGGTGGTCTATCCCCAGCGTCTGGGCAGCGCCTACGACAAGCTGGAGGCGTTGGCCAAGGCACGCGGTGAAAAGGCCGACCTGGCGCAGTTGATGGCGCCGCTGATCGCCCATGGCCTGCGCGCGCAGGCACGCACCGGCAACCTGCTGACCGGCCAGTTGTACGTGGCGCTCGACTTCGTGCCGCATACGCCGAAGGTGGCCTTCGACGCCAATGCCACGCCGCTGACCATCCCCACCGCGCCGGGCAGTTTCGACAAGCTGCAGGAGCAACTGGCGGGCATCGTCGCCAAGCTCGACAAGATCCCGTTCGAGAGCATTGGCAAGCATCTGGACCAGACCCTGGCCAGCCTCAATAGCACGCTCAAGCAGGTCAACGCGCAGACCCTGCCGGCGTTCCGCGACACGCTCGAGGGTGTTAAGAAGACCATGGGCACGGCCGACGATGCGCTGTCCGGCGACTCGCCGTTGCAGCAGAACCTCAACTCGACCTTGCAGCAGGTACAGCGCATGGCGCGTTCACTGCGCGTGCTCACCGATTACCTCGGTGGTCATCCCGAGGCCCTGATCCGCGGCCGCGCCGACGACAAGCCCGCCAGCACGCCCGCCAGTGCCGCGCCCGAACCCACCGTCCAACCCGGCCAGGGGAGCCAGCCATGATCCGTATCCGAACACGCCTGCATGGGCTGACCCTGGGTCTGCTGCTGGCCGGGTGCGCCTCCGCGCCGCTGCATTACTACACCTTGGTGGCACCGGCCGGTGGATCGGAACCGGTGGCCGCCGCCTCACCGCTGTCGTTCGAACTGATGCCGGTGAACGTGCCAGCGCAGGTGGATCAACCGCAGCTGGTGGTGCGCGAAGGCGGCCAGGGTGTGGCGCTGTTGGGCAGCGAGCGCTGGATCGCGCCGCTGGCCGACGAGGTGCGCGGCGCATTGTCGGCGGACCTGGTGCGGCAACTGCATGGCGCCGACCTCAGCGGCATGGCGGCCGGCGAAAAGCCGCGGCTGCGGATCAAGCTGGACGTACGCCGCTTCGATTCCGCGCCCGGCGCCTACGCGCTGATCGACGCGGCCTGGAGCGTGCGTGCGGCCGCCGGCGATTCGCCCGCCGCGCTGGCCTGCACCACCCGCGTTCGCGAGGTCGTCGGGGCGGGCTATCCCGCGCTGGTGCAGGGCCATCAACGGGCGATCGCGCAGATCGCAGCGCAGATCGCCACCGCCGCGCGTGCGCTGGCGGACGGGCAGAAAGCGGCCTGCCCGGCGGCGTGACGGTGCGCCGCAGGCTTGGCGCAGGGGCTGCGCTGGGCTAGTCTGATCCGTTCGCTGCAGCCGGCTTTCGCCAGGCTGGGCTCATTGCACAACGGCACCGGAATCATGCAGGACATTCAAGACCCGAACTCCCCCCGCCAGGACGCCACCCAGGACGCCACCGGGCAGGGATATCGCCCGCAGGCCGTGGAGGCGGCGGCGCAGCAGTACTGGAATGCCCAGCACGCGTACGAAGTCAGCGAAGACGACAGCCGGCCGAAGTTCTATTGCCTGTCGATGCTGCCGTACCCCTCCGGCGCGCTGCACATGGGCCACGTGCGCAACTACACCATCAGCGACGTCATCAGCCGCTACCAGCGCATGCAGGGCAAAAACGTGCTGCAGCCGATGGGCTGGGACGCGTTCGGCCTGCCCGCCGAAAACGCCGCCATCAAGAACCACACCGCGCCGGCCAAGTGGACCTACGCCAACATCGACCACATGCGCAGCCAGCTGAAGTCGCTGGGCTACGCGATCGACTGGACCCGCGAATTCGCCACCTGCCACCCGGATTACTACCGCTGGGAACAGTTGATGTTCACCCGGCTGCTGAAAAAGGGCCTGGCCTACCGCAAGAACGCGGTGGTGAACTGGGACCCGGTCGACCAGACCGTGCTTGCCAACGAGCAGGTGATCGACGGCCGCGGCTGGCGCTCCGGCGCGGTGGTGGAAAAGCGCGAGATCCCGCAGTGGTTCCTGAAGATCACCGATTACGCGCAGGACCTGCTGGACGGCCTGGACACGCTGCCGGGCTGGCCCGACGCGGTGAAAACCATGCAGCGCAACTGGATCGGCCGCAGCGAAGGGCTGGAAATCCACTTCGCGGTCGAGGGCGAAGCCGAGCCGCTGAGCGTGTTCACCACCCGTCCCGACACGCTGATGGGCGTGACCTTCCTGTCGATCGCCGCCGAGCATCCGCTGGCGCTGAAGGCGGCGCAGGACAACGAGAAACTGGCGAGCTTCATCGCCGAGCTGAAACACGGCGGTGTCTCCGAGGCCGAGCTGGAGACCCAGGACAAGCGCGGCATGGACACCGGCCTGCGCGCGATCCACCCGGTCACCGGCGAACCGGTGCCGGTATGGGTGGCCAACTTCGTGCTGATGGGCTACGGCACCGGCGCGGTGATGGCGGTGCCCGCCCACGACCAGCGCGACTGGGAATTCGCCCAGCGCTATCTGCTGCCGATCAAGATGGTGGTGGTCGACCGCAGCGTGCTCGACGCGGTGCGCGAAATCGGCCATGACCTGTCGCGCGGCGTCGGTGCCGACCCGATGCGGGCGGCACTCGGCGGCGGCGACACCGATGCCTACGACACCCGATCCGCGGTACAGGTGGTCGAGGATTTCGAGCAGCGCATCCTGACCCAGTGCGCGTTCACCGAGCGCGGCGTGCTGGTCAATTCCGGCGAATACGACGGCATGGATTTCGACCAGGCGCTGGCCGCACTGGCCACGCGTCTGGAAGCCGACGGCCGCGGTTCGCGCCGGGTCAACTGGCGCCTGCGTGACTGGGGCGTCAGCCGCCAGCGCTACTGGGGCTGCCCGATCCCGGTGATCTACTGCGCCGCCTGCGGCGCGGTGCCGGTGCCGGAAGACCAGTTGCCGGTGGTGTTGCCCGAGGACGTGGTGCTGATGGGCACGGGCTCGCCGATCAAGGCCGACCCCGAGTGGCGCAAGTGCTCCTGCCCGCAATGCGGCGGGGCGGCCGAGCGCGAAACCGACACCTTCGACACCTTCATGGAATCGAGCTGGTACTACGCCCGCTACACCAGCCCCGGCGCCCAGGGCCAGGTCGATGCGCGCGCCAACTACTGGCTGCCGGTAGACCAATACATCGGCGGCATCGAGCACGCCATCCTGCACCTGCTGTACTTCCGCTTCTATCACAAGCTTTTGCGCGACGCGGGCCTGGTGCATTCGGACGAGCCAGCGCAAAACCTGCTGTGCCAGGGCATGGTGATCGCCGAGACGTTCTATCGCGACAACGCCGACGGCTCGAAGGACTGGATCAACCCGTCCGCGGTCGAAGTGCAGCGCGACGAGCGCGGTCGCGTCACCGGCGCGGTGCTGGTTGCGGACGGCCAGCCGGTGCAGATCGGCGGCATCGAAAAGATGTCCAAATCGAAGAACAACGGCATCGACCCGCAGACCATGGTGGAGAAATACGGCGCCGACACCGTGCGCCTGTTCTCGATGTTCGCCGCGCCGCCGGAGCAGTCGCTGGAATGGAGCGAAGCCGGCGTGGAAGGCATGGCCCGGTTCCTGAAGCGGCTATGGCGTGAAGTGAGCACGCACGTCGCGGGGCCTGATCACGCGGTGGTCGATCCCGCCGCGCTGGATGCCGGCCAGAAAGCCCTGCGCCGCCAGCTTCACGAAACCATCCAGAAAGTCAGCGACGATTTCGGTCGCCGCCACGCGTTCAACACCGCGATCGCGGCGTTGATGGAACTGCTGAACGCGCTGAACAAGTTCAACGACGACAGTGAGCAAGGCCGCGCCGTGCGCCACGAGGCGCTGGAGGCGATGGTGCTGCTGTTGAACCCGGTGGTGCCGCACGTCAGCCATGCGCTGTGGCAACTGCTGGGTCATGCCGAAACCGTGTTGGAAGACGCGACCTGGCCGCAGGTGGATACCAGCGCGCTGGTGCGCGACAGCGTGACCCTGGCGGTGCAGATCAACGGCAAGCTGCGCGCCACCATCGAGCTGCCCGCGGGCGCCTCGAAGGAAGAGGCCGAGGCGCTGGCACGCGCACAGCCGCAGGTGGTCAACTTTCTGCAGGAGATGACCGTGCGCAAGGTCATCGTGGTGCCCGGCAAGATCGTCAACATCGTTGCAGGATGAACCCATGAACCTCACCCAGTCCGGCCGTCTATTTCGTCCTTTGCTGATGTTGCTGGCGGCGATGGCGGTGACCGCCTGCGGCTTCCATTTACGCGAAACAGCTGCGCTGCCGGCGTCGATGCAGCACGTGCACCTGGACATGCGCGGCGGCGATTTCCAGCGCAACCTCACCCGTGCGCTGCAACATTCCGGCGTCACCATCGAGGACGCCAGCGGGCCCGGCATCGCCGAGCTGCGGGTGCCGGTAGCGGCGTTCAGCACCGACCAGGTATCGGCCGGCGGCTACGTGCGCATCACCGAGTACGCGATCCGTTACGAGGTGAGGTTCGACGTGGTCGACGGCGCCGGCAATGCGCTGGTGCCGACGCAGACGATCACCATGTCGCGCGAGTACAGCTACGACGCAAGCAACACCATCGGCGATGCATCGCAGGTGCAGGAAATCCAGCGCAGCCTCAACGATGACATGGTGCAGGCGATCCTGTTCCGGCTGCAGGCCGCCAGCAAACACCAGCTGGCCGCGCCGGCACCGGCTGCCAGCACGCACTGATGCCGCTGAGTCCCGGCCAATGGCAGAAGGCGCTGGCGGCCGATCGCCTGGACGCGGTGTACATGCTGGCCGGCGAGCAGTTGCTGGTGCTGGAAGCGGCCGACGCCTTGCGTGCACGTGCCCGTGAACTGGGCTACGGCGAACGCGAGGTGTTCGACGTGGGCCAGCATTTCGACTGGAACGACCTGGCCCGTGCCGGCGCCAGCATGTCGCTGTTCGCCAGCCGACGCCTGATCGACCTGCGCCTGCCCACCGGCCGGCCGGGTGTCGAGGGCGCCAAGGCAATCACCGCGTTCTGTGCCGATCCACCGCCGGACGTGACCCTGCTGGTTACCGCGATGGAGTGGAGCAGCAAGCACGATGGTGCCTGGAGCCGCAAGCTGGACACCAGCGGCACCATGGTGGTGTTCAATGCGCCGCGGCCCGGCGAGTGGAGCAGCTGGATCGGTGCGCGGCTGGCCTCGCGCGGCTTGTCTGCCACGCCTGACGCCATCGCGCTGCTGGCCGAGCGCGTCGAAGGCAACCTGCTGGCCGCCGCGCAGGAGATCGACAAGCTGGCCGTACTGCACGGCGAGGGCCGCATCGACGCCGCCGAGATGGAAACGCTGGTGGCCGACAGCGCCCGCTACGACGTGTTCAAGCTCACCGACGCAGCCTTCCTGGGCGATGGCGCCCGCGCGCTGCGCATTCTCGCCGGCCTGCGTTCGGAAGGCGACGAGTTGCTGGCGCTGATGGGCTGGCTGGTGAATCAATTGCAGTTGGCGTTGCGGCTGGCCAACGCGCAGAACTTCGCGGCGCAGGCCAAGGCCGAACGCTTGTGGCAGGCGCGCGAGCAACTGTTCCGCCAGGCCCTGCGCCGCGCCCCGCGCGATCATTGGCTGCAATGCCTGGCCCGTGCCTCGCGCATCGACCGCATGGTGAAAGGCCGCGAAGCCGGCAACCCGTGGCAGGAAGCCGAACGCCTCATCGCCGCCATCGCCGAACCGCACGCCGCGCGGGCGCTGGCGTAACCTCGGCGTGAAGCCCCTCGCGCTCTTCGGCGGCACCTTCGACCCCGTGCATCTGGGCCACCTCAGCGTGGCTTGGGAGGCGGCCGAACTGCTGGATGCCGAGGTGCGGCTGCTGCCCGCCAGCATTCCGCCGCACCGCCAGCCGCCGATCGCCAGCGCCGCGCAGCGCGTGGCGATCCTGCGTGCCGCGCTGCAGGGTCAGTCGCGATTGAGTCTGGATACACGCGAGCTGGATCGCGCAGGTCCCTCGTTTACCGTCGACACCTTGACCGGCCTGCGCGCCGAGCAGGGCGCGCGACCGCTGGTGCTGCTGATCGGCGCCGATGCGTTCTCCAACCTCGCCAGCTGGGATCGCTGGCGCGAGTTGTTCGAGGTTGCGCACATCGGCGTGCTCAGCCGGCCCGGCGTTTCATCGATCCTGCCGCCCGAGCTGGAAGAGGCGGTGACCGGTCGTCGCGTCACCACGGCGGATGCGTTGCGCGATCAGCCGGCGGGCAGGGTCATCGAGCTGGCGGTGACGCCGCTGGAAATCTCGGCCACCCGCATCCGCGAGTTGCTGGCGGCGGGGCGGGACCCACGCTATCTGCTGCCGTGCGGTGTGTTCGACGATCCCGCGCTGCTGGCGCCGTATCGGCAGTAGCGACGGCTCAGGCCGCCGTGCTGGCCCACACGCTGTTCGGTTGATCGCGACGCGCCCGCCGCGCCACGGCACGGGCCAGCGAGGCAAAGGCGAACGCCATCGCCAGCGCGCCCGCATCGATGGCGAACAACGCGCCATGCCCCGCCGCCGCGCTGCGCCACAGCCACCAGCCGGTGGCGATGCCGTGGACCACTGGCACGAGTGCGGTAACGAGCGCCGCCAGCCACAGCAGCTCGCGCGCCGCCTTCACTGGCGCCCGTCGTGCGGCCCACAGCGCGCACAAGGCCCAGCTCGCGAAGCAGACCCAGCGCTGACCGGCAGCCACGTCCCAACCCAGCATGGGCAGGATCTGCGCCGCCACGAACGCGGCGGAAATCGCCACGCAAACACCGATGCAGATGCCCACCGTGGCGCGCGCCATGCCCAGTTGTGCACGGCCCTGTTCCGCCTGCCGTCGCTTGCGGCGCGATTCGATCCACAGCAGGTTGCCGGAATAGAACAGGAAGGCCCCGCCCAGCCCCAGCAGGAAGTACAGCCAGCGCACGGCGGCGCCGCCGTAATCGGCGAAATGCAGCGCATACGCGGCGGCCAGGGTGGCGTGATTGGCGTCGCGTGAACCCGGCAGCTGCGTCGCCAGCACCGCGCCGCTGACCGCATCCAGCGCCACCGAGCCACCGCCCAGCGCTTGCGGTGAACTGCCGGTGATCTCGACCACGGCGTGCGCGTCACCGGCATGGGCCAGCTTGAGATAACCCGGCTGGAACGCAGCCTCGCCATGCTCGCGGGCCACCGCGATCGAGCGCGCATGCCACGCGGCCAGTGGCGCCAGTGGTGCCGCGACGCCAGCCTTGGCGACGGTCGGTGCGGTATTCATCGCCGCTGCCGAGGCCGCCATCAGTTTGCCCTCGTAGATCAGCGGATTCAGCGCCAGCATCGCCACCAGCAGCAGGCACAGCACCGCGCCGGTGATGGCAAACATCACGTGGAACGGCAGGCTCAGCACGCCGATGACGTTGTGCGTGTCCTGCCAGAAGCGCTTGAGATTGCGCCCGGGGCGCAGCGCGAACAGATCTTTCGCCAGCCGCGGCAGGTGGATCACGAAACCGGACACCAGCGCCACGCCGTACAGCAGGCTGACCACGCCCATCAACCAGGTGCCCACCTGCGGAATGCCCAGCGCGTAATGCAGCTCGTTGATCAGTTCGGGCAGCGGTGCGACGCCGGGTTCGACGGTGCTGCCGGTGGTGTTGCCCGGCGAGGCAAACAGCCAGGTGCCGTCGCCGTCCTGCCAGTAGGCCATCGGCTGCGCCAGCTCGTAGCCGGGAAAGGTCATGCCCACGTGATCGCGCGCTTCGGGGTGCTGCGCCAGCACCTCATCGAGCAGCTGTTGCGCATCGGCCAGCGTGGCGGTCGACGGCGTGGCATGCGGGTTCGCCCAGCGCTGCACATCCGGCTGGAACACCGTGATCGCGCCGGCATAGAACGCCACGAACAGCGCGAACCCGGCCACCAGCCCCATCCACGAATGCAGGCTGGTGAAGGTGCGCAAGGTGGCGGGCTTCAATTTCATGTGGGCAACTTCATGGTGACAACCTCAGCGGACCCAGCCGGACAGCTGCAACAACCACAGCAGGCCCAGCCCGAGCAGCGCCAGCGCACTCAGCCAGCGCCACGCGCGAGCGCCACTGGGGAAACGGAACGCCGCGCAGATCACGCCGATCCACACCGGGAAAAACGCCAGCAGACCCACCACGATAGTCGACTGCCATGCACCAGGCAGCAGCCAGCAACCCAGCCCGACCAGCGCGGCGGCGAGAAAGAAACCCGGCAGCACACCGGCGCTGGCGCGCGCCCACATCAGTGCGATACCTCGCCGGCGTGGGGATTATCCCCGTTGCACATCACTCTTTCTCCACTGCGGTGACATCCGCGGACGGCGTGCCGAAGAACATCGCCAGCCACGGCTGCGCCATCAAGCCCAGCATGCCGCTGGCCAGCGTGGCACACAGCCCGACCGCGATGCCCGCCGCACCGATCCAGCACGCCAGCGACAGCAGCATCAAGACGCTGCCGGCGCTGCGTGCCACCCGCGGGTAGCCACGCAGCGCGGACCACATGCAATGCGGCGAGCCGGCGTACCAGGCGATGGCGGCGCACACCGCGAGCACGAAGCCGAGCAGGCTGATCATCGCGCCACCTTACCAGCGGTAGCGCGCGCTGGCGGTCACGCTGCGCTCGTAGCCGTAGTAGCACCACGCGGCGCTGTTGCAGGCGGAGACGTACTCCTTGTCGAACAGGTTGCTGGCGTTCAACTGCAGCCGCCAGTCGCCCACGTCGTAATGCACGGCGGCGTCGAACAAGGTGTACGAGGGCGTTTTCCACTCGTTGTAGATGTCGCCGTAATGGCTGCCGATGTAACGCACGCCGCCGCCGAAGCCCAGCCCGGCCAGCGGCCCGGCGACTACGGTGTAATCGAGCCCCAGCGAGGCCTGCTGTTCGGGCAGCAGCGCGATCTGCTTGCCCAGCGAGGGCAGGTCGTTGGTGCGGGTGACTTCCGAATCGCTCCAGGTGTAGCCGCCGTAGATGGCCAGGTGCGTGCCGAGATTCCAGCGGCCTTCCAGCTCCACGCCGCGCAACCGCGTTTCGCCCTGCTGCACCTGGAACAGTGCGTGGTTCGGGTCGACCGTCAGCGAGTTCTGCTGGGTGATCTGGTAGGCCGCCAGGGTGACCAGGCCGTTGCCGCCGGCGGGCTGGTATTTCAGGCCGGCTTCGTACTGGTCGCCGGTGGTGGGTTTGAACGCGTTGCCGCCGAAGTTCGTGCCTACCGTGGGCTGGAACGAATGCGACCACGACACGTACGGTGCCAGTCCGTTGTCGAACAGGTAGTTGACGCCCACGCGGCCGGAGAACGCGCGGTCGGTCTGACCGGCGCTGGTGCCGGCCAGCTGGTTGTCGGTGTCGGTGCGGACATGATCCTGGCGCCCGCCCGCGGTGATGCTCCAGCGGCCGACCTTGATCTGGTCCTGCAGGTAGACGCCCAATTGCGACTGCACCTGCACGGTGTGGACGGTGTACGCAGGCACGGTGACCGGGCTGCCGTAGACCGGGTCGAACACGTCCAGCCCGCCAACGCCGAAGTCGAACGCGGAGGCGTAGTCGTCATTGGCGCGGCGGTAGTCCACGCCGGCCAGCAGCGTGTGCTGCACGCGGCCGTTGTCGAACACGTATTGCAGGTTGTTGTCGACGCCGAAGGTCTTGGTGTGGTTCTCGTTCGGGAACAGGTAGCGCAGCAGGGTGCGGCCGTCGCCGAGCAGGCCGAACGCACCCACGTTGGCGCCGTTGTTGTCCACGTCGGCGGTGCCGTAGCGCAGGTTCTGGTTGAACGCCAGGCCGTTGGCGAAATCGTGGTGGAATTCGTAGCCGATCGAGGCCAGCGTCTTGTCGTAGTCGTTCTGGCCCGGCTCGCCGGTGAAGCGGTCGCGCGGGATCTTGCCGTGCGGGCTGGGCAGCAAGGTGCCTTCCGCGGGCAGGAAGCCGGCGCCGGAGGCGGTCTCGGCCTTCTGGTAGCGCGACAGCACGGTCAGCGAGGTGTTGTCGTCCGGCTTCCAGGTCAGCGCGGGGGCGAGGTAGTAGCGGTCGTCCTTGATGTAGTCGGTCATGGTGTCGCTGTTGCGGGCCAGGCCGGTGAGGCGATACAGCAGCGTGCCCGCATCGTTCAGCGGGCCGGCGAAATCGAACGTGCCCTGGCGCAGGTCGAAACTGCCCACCTCCACGCCTACCTCGTGCAGCGGCTGCGCGGTGGGGCGCTTGCTGACCATGTTGACCATGCCGCCGGGCGGCATCGCGCCATAGACCACCGACGACGGGCCCTTGATCACCTCCAGCCGCTCCAGCCCGTACGGCTCGATACGGGTGATGCTGGTGCCCGAGCCTTCGGGCAGCGCCAGGCCATCGAGATAGCGGGCGGGAGTGAAGCCGCGCACCAGCATCCAGTCGCTGCGTGCGTCGGCACCGTAGCCGCCGCCCTGCGCGCCGGCGGTGTACCACACGGCTTCCTCGATGCCCTGGATGCCGCGCTGGCTCAGTTGCTCGGCGGTGATCACCGACACCGACTGCGGGATCTCGATGATCGGCGTGTCGGTCTTGGTGACCGAATCGCTTTCCCGCGCGATCGGCGCCGTGACCTGCACGCCCGACAGCGCGGTGGCGGATTGCGGTGTGGATGCGGCGTCGGCGTCATCGGCGTGGGCCGGAGTCACCATCGCCAGTGCGGCGAGCAGCGGCACGCCGAGCAGGGCGGCGCGGATGGCACGGTGTAGGGATGAGTGGCGGCGCGCAGCGGCGGTCGGAGCGGGGGACGATGACATGGAGGCCCTGTTTCTGAGACGTGGGAGAGGCAGCCGCGCAAGCGCCGCGTGGTCGATGGATCGACCGCGCCAGGCGCGCGAGGTTGTTTCCGCACTGCCAATACGACGGTGAGCAACCGGCGTATCGGAAGTGAGAATGATTCTTATTGTAGAAGTGGGCGCGACGGACGGCAATTGCGCCCGCGTCACTTTTTGCGGGGGATCCACGCGGGAACGCACGCCACGCAAGGCGTGGCGCGCTTCGGTCGGGGTGCGTCGTTTCAGCGCACCCGCATCGTGACGTGCTGGGCTGGGCTCAGGCGGCGTGCGGAATGAAGTGCAGCGCGGCCGAGTTCATGCAGTAGCGCAGGCCGGTGGGGCGCGGGCCGTCGTTGAAGACATGGCCCAAGTGGCCGCCGCAGCAGACGCAGTTGATGGCCGTGCGTTGCATGCCGAACTGGTGGTCGCTGTGGCGGGTGACATTGGTGCGGGCGATCGGCTGGTAGAAGCTGGGCCAGCCGGTGCCGGAGTGGAACTTGGTGGCTGCGTCGTACAGCGCGGTGCCGCACCCGGCGCAGCGGTACAGGCCGGGCGCGAACAGGTTCCAATAGGCGCCGGTGAACGCCCGCTCGGTACCCGCCTGGCGCAGGATGCCGAACGCCTGCGGCGACAGCCGCTGCCGCCACTGCGCATGGCTGAGCACCAACCTGGGCACCTCGCGCGCGCCGAGGTCGCGGCCGTCGTCGGCGAAAATCTCCAGCAACACCTTGCCCGGCTTGCCGGCCGGTGTAGCGGCGGCCGCGAACAACCTCGGCGCCAGCAGGCCACCGCCCACCGCCAGCACGGCGCCGCCGGTCAGTGCGGCGCGCAGAAAGCGGCGCCGATCCATCGCGAGGGTTTCATCGATGCGTGACATGGCTTGCCTCCGTTGGGACGTGGATCGGCACTTCTGTAGGAGCGGCTTCAGCCGCGACGCTCTTGGCTTGGGTCCGCGAAAAGCGGTCGCGACTGAAGTCGCTCCTACAGGGGGATTGGTGGGCGTTTCCTCAGCCGAAGGTGAACGCGAACGCCTGTACACCCGGGTCGAGGAAGGTGATCTCGAACACCCGCTCGCCGCTGCCGTTGGCCTGGCGCACCAGCTGGTACAGCCGCTGGCCGGTGATGACGCCGTTGCCCCCGGCGTCGGTATCCATGCCGTGGTCGGCGCCGGGCGCCTTGCCGTCGAGGGTGACGCGGAAGCGCACGGGCTTGCCGTCGCTGGCCGGGCCCAGCACCAGATGCAGGTCGCGGCCGCGGAAGCGGTAGACGATGCTGCCCCCGGCCTGCAGCAGTTGCGCGTTTTCCGCGTGCACGTTCCAGCGGCCGTCCAGCGACCACTGGTTGGTGCCCAGCGCGTCGGGCGCGCGGTAGTTCCAGGCGTCGTCATGGGCGACCCGACCGCCGACGAAGTTGCGGGCGCGGGCGTAGCCCACGTAGGTCTCGGGCGAGCGGGTGGCATCACCCGAATCGGCCGCTTCCACGCCGCGGTGGTCCGCGCTGACATAGCCGCCGGGCAGGTTCTTGTAGCCAGCGTCGCTCAGCAACCGGCGGATCACGTCCTCGCTTTCCGGGTAGGCGCCCTCGCCGAAATGGTGGTGCCGGATGCGGCCCTGGGCGTCGATGAAGTAATGCGCCGGCCAGTATTGATTGTTGAAGCCTTGCCAGATGGCGTAGTTGTTATCCAGCGCCACCGGGTAATCCACGCCCAGGTCCTTCACCGCCTTGGCCACGTTGGCCGGGTCTTTCTCGAACGCGAACTCTGGCGCGTGCACGCCGATCACCACCAGGCCGTGGTCCTTGTACTTGTCGGCCCAGCCGCGCACGTAGGGCAGCGAACGCAGGCAGTTGATGCAGGAGTAGGTCCAGAAATCCACCAGCACCACCTTGCCGCGCAGCGACTGCGCGGTCAGCGGCGGGCTGTTGAGCCACTGCGTGGCGCCGGCCAGCGACGGCAGCTCGCCTTCCACCGGCAAGGGCTCGCCGGGTTTCACCACGGTGGCGGCGTTCACCGGCGCCGGCCGCACCGCATCCAGCAGCTTCTGCTCGATGCCGCCGGTGCTGGCCAGCGATACGCGCGTCAGCAGGCCGGTATCCAGGCCCAGCGCGATCGCCGCCACGCCGCACAGCACCAGCGCGCCCAGTCCGCGACGCACCCATTCACCCGCGCCCAGCGAGCGCTTCATCAGCGCGAACACCTTGCCGCCCAGCAGCAACGCCAGGCCCAGCGAGGTGGCGGCGCCGGCGGCGTAGGTCAGCAGCAACAGGGTGGTCTGCACGCTGGCGCCGTTCAACGCCGCGCCGGTCAGCAGCAGGCCCAGGATCGGCCCCGCGCACGGCGCCCACAGCAGGCCGGTGGCGACGCCCAGGCCGGCGGAGGCCCAGATCGAATCGCGCTCGCCCGCCTGCCGGGTCAGCCGTCCGCCCAGCGCCACGAATGGCCGGCTGATCCACTCGGCCACCCGCGTGGACAGCAGCGCCAGGCCCAGGAACGCCAGCACCAGCATCGCCACGTAACGGCCGTACTGGTTGGCGTGGATGACCCAGCCGCCGCCCAGCGCCGCCAGCGTGGCCACTGCCGCAAACGTGATCGCCATGCCCAGCAGCATCGGCAGGCCGTTGCGCTTGAACGGGCGGTCCGAGCGGGCAAACACGAAGGGCAGCACCGGCAGGATGCAGGGGCTGAGGATGGTCAGCACGCCGCCGAGGTAGGCAATGATCAGTACGAGCATGAGCGTCGTCCGCGAGGGGTTTGTCAGCTATTCGTCGGGCGGCGCTGTGCGGTTACATGCGGTGACGAGGTAACCCTGGTCGCGTGCGCAGCGAATGCAGGGTGAGAAAGTCTGGTCGGAGAAAATGTTGCAGCCCTTGACCGCCGCGGGCCCGATGGTCTCTGATGATGCGCTCCCCCGTCGATCGAGCGTCAGATACCGCGTGCCAGCCAGCCCCGCCACCAGCGCCATCGAAACCGCCGACCAGCGGCGGGCGGCGTGGATGGCGGCCGCGCAGGCCGGCGATCGGATCGCGTACGAGAAGCTGCTGGCCGACTCGATCCCGCTGATCCGCGCGGCCGCACGGCGGCAGGGTGTGGCGCGGGATCACGTCGATGACGTGGTGCAGGAAACCCTGATCACCGTGGATCGCGTGCGCCATACCTACGATCCGTCGCGCTCGTACGACGCCTGGCTCAATGCCATCGCCAGCCGCCGCGCCATCGATGCGCTGCGCAGCCGCGGGCGTCGCGACAGCCGCGAGCTGCACGACGAGTTCGCGCTGGATCGCCACCCCGACGCCGACGATGCCAGCGCCGCCAGCGAGCGCCAGCAGGACGCGCAACGCCTGCGCGCGGCCATCGATGAATTGCCGCCGGGCCAGCGCGAGGCGGTCGAACAACTGGGCTTGCGCGAACGCACACTGGCCGAAGCCTCCGGGCAGACCGGGCGAAGCGCCGGCTCGCTGAAAGTGAACCTGCATCGCGGGCTGAAATCGTTGCGCCGCCATTTCAACGGAGAACCTTGAGCAGCATGTCCGACTCACCCCGCCATGAAACCCTGATCCACGCGCTGGGCGCTGGCCTGGTGCCGGTGCGCCGGTTGCCGCCGCCGTGGCTGCGTACGCTGGGGTGGCTGCTGGTGGTGGCTGCGCTGGCCGTGGCCTTGCTGCTGCGCTACGGCACCGGCATCGCGATGGAGCGCTGGCAGGCGTCGCCGGACATGGGCTGGGCCACCGCCGGTGCGGTGCTTACCGCGATCTGCGCGGCGTGGGCGGCGTTCGTCTCGGGCATGCCCGGGCGGCGGGCGATATGGGCCTGGCTGCCGCTACCGCCGGCCCTGCTGTGGATCGGCGCCAGCGGCCTGGGTTGCCTGCGTACCTGGGTGGAGCCAGCGGCGCAGTTGACCCGCACCCATCCCGCGCCCGACTGCCTGTATTTCATCCTGGCCTTCTCGATCCCGCTGTCGGCCCTGCTGATCTGGCTGCTGCGCCGCGCCTGCCCGTTGCGGCCGGTGCTCACCGCGGTGCTGATCGGCCTGGCCAGCGCGGCGGCCTCGGCCAGCCTGCTGGAGATCTGCCACGCCTACGGCGCCGCCGCCACCGACCTGCTGGCCCACGCCGCCGCCGTGGTCGTGGTGGTGGCGGCGAATGCCGCCATGGGTGGGCGATTGCTGTCGAGGCACTGAGCGGTGCTTGCGGGCTGGCGGCAACGATCCAGGACGTAACCACGGTCGCGACGCTGGCGAAGAAAGGGATGGAGACGCCCGTCTCCATCCCTTTCCTGCAGGAGTCAACGCCATGAAAACCACGTTGTTTGCCGCCCTGATCCTCGCCGCCAGTGGCCTCGCCTTTACCTCGGCTTTCGCACAGGACGCGATGGCCCCCAGTTCCAGCACCGCGATGGTGCACGGCGATGCCATGCACGCGAACGCCATGAAGGGCGCCATGTCGCACGACGCCATGCAGAAAAACAGCATGCAGAAAGACGGCATGAAGATGGATGCCATGCACCACGGTGCCATGAAGCACGACGCCGGAAAGATGGGCGCCATGAAAAAAGCCGGCATGAAGAAAACCGACGGGAAGATGGGCGGCTGAACGCGCCGCGCTGGGCTGGTGTAGCGCTGCCGCGAACAGCCAGGCCTGTTTGAGCGTCGTTTTCGGGCCAGCCCCACGCCGCCGCACGGTCACCGTGCGGCGGCATGGCCGCCTTGACTTCCCTTTGCGGCCGGGACGGTATACTGCGGCTGCGCCATTTTGCGCAGCGATACCGCCATCGAGGCTCTCCCTTTTGAGTACTGCCCGCACCAACAAGGCCGTCACCACGGCCACCCTGCGTCAATCCGTCGTCGACGCGCTGGACGAATTGAAAGCCAAGGACGTGCGCGAGATCGACGTCCGCGGCAAAACCTCCATCGCCGACCTGCTGGTGATCGCCTCCGGCACATCGGCCCGCCACGTCAAATCCATTGCCGACGAAGTCCAGAAATTCGCCAAGAAAGCGGGCGTGCATCCGCTGGGCGTGGAAGGCGAGGGCGAAGGCGAGTGGGTGCTGGTGGACCTGGGCGACGTGATCGTGCACGTGATGCTGCCGCGCATCCGCGAGTTCTACGGCCTGGAGCGGCTGTGGACGGTGGGTGATCGCGATGAGGATGAAAGCGAAGCGGCGCAGGCTGGGTGAACTCGCGACGTCGATCCTCCGCCTTGCGCGTTTTTTCTCCCTCTCCCCTGCGGCGACCGAAGGGAGTCCCCTTGCGGGTGGAGGAGGGCTGGGGAGAGGGGGCATTCTTGCGACAGGCCTGCCACGAAGCGAAGAGCAGCTTCGATGGATTTTCCGGTAAGCCCGGCACCCTCTCCTCAATCCTCTCCCCAAGGGGGAGAGGAGGCGAACGAGGGCGCTGCGCGCCGGGTTTAGCTTTTCGACAGCAATGATGCGCGCGCGCATCATTGCTGTCGGTGAGCGCATGCCTGGCTGGGTGGCCGAGGGTTTTGCCGAATACCGCAAGCGCCTGTCTCATGAGCTGCCGCTGGAGTTGCTGGAGTTGAAGCCCGGCACGCGCGGCAAGGGTCGCGACGATGCGCGGGCGATGCAGGACGAAGGCGCCGCGATTCTCGCTGCGCTGCCGCGCGATACCCATGTGATAGCACTCGATGGCGGCGGCAAGCCCTGGTCCAGCGAAGCGCTGGCCGAGCAGCTGGCGCAATGGCGCATGGCCGGGCGCGACCTGGCCTTCCTGATCGGCGGCCCCGATGGCCACGCGCCCGACGTGCTGGCCCGCGCCGACCAGACCTGGTCGCTGGGCCCGCTGACCTTGCCGCACATGCTGGTGCGACTGGTGCTGGCCGAACAGCTGTACCGGGCCACCACGATCATGGCCGGGCATCCGTATCATCGAGCTTGAGTGCCGGGAATGGGGAATCGGAATGGGGAATGGTAAAGGCAACAGCAAAGGCAAAAGCCGCCGCGCGTGAAGGTATGCTCCCGAATCCCGAATCCCGAATCCCGAATCCCGAATCCCGCCCCATGTCATTCCATATCTGCCAGGCCACCATCCACCATCTCGACAAGCTGGCGCCGTTGTTCGACGAATATCGCCAGTTCTACGGTCAGCCGGGCGACTTGTCGCGGGCGCGTGAGTTCCTGGCCGAACGCTTCCGCCACCATGAATCGCTGATCCTGCTGGCGCTCGACCCGCAGCGCGAAGGGGTAGGTTTCGTGCAGCTTTATCCGCTGTTTTCGTCGGTGCGCACGGTGCGCACCTATGTGCTCAACGATGTGTTCGTGTTGCTGCGCGTACGCCGCCAGGGCGTGGCCGCCGCCTTGCTGACGGCCGCCGCCGACCACGCCCGCGCGCTGGGCGCCGCCAGCCTGTCGCTGTCGACCGCGCGCGACAACGCCTCGGCGCAGGCGTTGTACGCGTCGCTGGGTTGGCAGCGCGACCAGCAGTTCTGCGATTACAACCTGACGCTCTGACCCATGCTCCATCTCGCCTCCAAATCCCCGCGCCGGCACCAGTTGTTGCAGCAGCTTGGCGTGGCGTTCGACGTGCTGGATGTCGATGTGCCCGAGCAGCGCGCCGCCGGCGAAACACCGCAGGCTTACGTAAGCCGCGTGGCGCGCGACAAGGCCGCCGCGGGCGCGCTGCTGGTGAAGCCGGGTGGCGTGGTACTGGGTGCGGATACCGAAGTGGTGCTGGGCGACGACGTGTTCGGCAAGCCGCGCGATGCGGTCGATGCCGCGGCCATGCTGCGTCGCCTGAGCGGGCGCACGCATGCGGTGATCTCCGCAGTCTGGGCGCTGAGCGGCGGACGGCAGGAGTGTGCCGTCTGCGTATCGCAGGTGCGTTTCGCCACGCTGGACGAGAACGATATAGCCGTCTATGTGGCCACCGGCGAGCCGTTCGGCAAGGCCGGCGCGTATGCGATCCAGGGCCGTGGCGCGGTGTTGATCGAACACCTCGAGGGCAGCTATTCCGGCGTGATGGGCCTGCCGCTGTTCGAGACCGCGCGCCTGCTGCGTGGCTTCGGCATCAACCCGCAGGCTTGACTGCCAGAAACCACGCCGCCACCGCCAGCAGGTTGTTGACGCCATGCGCCATCACCGCCGGCCAGATCGAACCCGAGCGCAAGCGCAGCCACGCCAGCGCTGCCGCCAGCAATGCCAGGCCGGGCAGCGCGTACCACAGGAAACCCAGGTCGGGCAGGTGCACCAGGGCGAACAACAGCGAGCACGCGGCCACCGCCCAGCCCACGCGCAGTCGCCGCATCAACGCCGACAGCAGCATGCCGCGAAAGAGCAGCTCCTCCACCAGCGGGCCGACCGTCACCACGATGACCATCAGCGCCACCCGCAGCGACAACGCCGCTTCGGCGCCGACCCGCTGGATGTCCTGCGGCACCTTGTGGCCGTGCGCCAGCAACTGGGTCAGCCAGCCGCCCAGCACCGGTGCGGCCAGGCCGATGACAATGGCCAGCAGGTAGAACAGCGGTTGCACCGGCCGCGCCACGGCGAAACCCGGCGGTGACGCCAGCGACCATAGCCGCGGCCATTTGCGATGCACCAGCCACAGCATCGACCCGGCCGCCACGCACAACACCAGCATGACCATCGCGGCGCGCGCATCCGGCTGTCCCAGCAGGGTCCGCACCTGGTGTCCGATGGTCTTGGCGTCGTAGGCCAGATGCTGCAGACCGGCACGCAGGCCGAGCCACAGGCCAAGCACGAACGCCACCAGCGCGCCCACCGTGGCCTGCAGCAGGAAGTACAGCGCGATGAAACCCAGCGCCGTCAGCAGGCCGGGCGCCCGTAGCACGGGCACCGGCCATGGGCGTGAGGGCGGCAAGGGCGGGGTGGCGTCCGGCGCCGTTTCCATCAGCCTGCGTGCCTGGCGTGGTGCCCGTATCCGGCCACGGCTGTCAGCCCAGCACCAGCGCGCGGCACACGCCGATCGCCGCCATCACCAGCAAGACCACCCAGGCCATCATGGCGACGGCGAAGCCCGGCCCACGCGAAGCGGGGTCTTTCATGTAGCTCCACGCGTACCACACGCGGCCCACCACCCAGACCAGGCCCGCGATGCCGGCCCAGCCACTGAAGCCGTACGTGGCCGCCAGCCACAGCGTGGGCAGAAACATCACCGCGCCTTCCAGCGTGTTCATCTGCACGCGGTAGGCGCGGTCGAAGGCCGGATGGCCGCTGGTTGCGGGCGCCTTGATGCCGTGGCGCCCACGCATCTTGCCGACCATGAACATGGTGCCGGACAACAGCAATACGGTGAGCAGGGTCACCAGCGCGGGCAGATGGGTCATGGGCGGCTCCTCGGGAAGTAGCCCCTACTGTAGCGGCCACGCCGGTGCGCGTGCATGGCGCGATCACCCGTCAGTCGCTATCTTCGCCGTGCGTACTCCGACGCATGCATCGCTCAACGAGGTTTCTCATGGATTGGCGCAAAGGCGGCAGCAGCAGCAACATCGAAGTCGGCAGCGGTGGCGGCGGCGGAAGGCGTTTCGGCGGCGGCCGCGGCATGGGTCTGGGCGGGCTGGTGGTGATGGCCCTGATCGGCTGGATCTTCTTCAAGAACCCGATGGCGCTGCTGGATCAGGGCGGCGCCGCGCTGGATTCCGGCTCCCAGAACAGCGTGCCGACCCAGGTCGATCCGGAGCAGAAGGCATTCGTCAGCGCCATCCTGCATTCCACCGAACAGACCTGGGGCGCGATCTTCCAGGCCCATGGCGCCACCTACGTGGAGCCGAAGCTGCACATCTTCAGTGGCGGCGTAAACACGGCCTGCGGCGGCGCCACCACGGCGGTGGGGCCGTTCTATTGCCCCGGCGACCAGAAGGTTTATCTCGACCTGGCCTTTTTCCAGCAGTTGCAGGACGAACTGCAGTCATCCGGCGATTTCGCCCGCGCCTACGTGATCGCGCACGAGGTGGGCCACCACGTGCAGAACCTCACCGGTGTGTTCGCCCGCACCGATGCCGCCCGTCGCCGCGGTGCGCCGATGGAGGGCGCCAGCGGACTTTCGGTGCGACAGGAACTGCAGGCCGACTGCTACGCGGGCGTGTGGGCCAATCACAGCCAGCAACGTCTGCAGTGGCTGCAGCCGGGCGACATCGAGGAGGCGCTGAACGCCGCCAGCCATATCGGCGACGACACCTTGCAGCAACAGGCGCAGGGACGCGTGCGGCCGGACACTTTCACCCACGGCACCTCGGCGCAGCGCGTGCACTGGTTCAAGACCGGCTTCGACAGCGGCGACATGGACCAGTGCGACACGTTTGCCGGCGCGCTCTGAACACCGGCAGCATCCCTGTGGGAGCGGTTTCAGCCGCGGTGCCTTTCGCCTCGGCATTCCAAAAGCATCGCGACTGAAATCGCTCCCACAAGTTGCGCATGCCCTATAGGCGCCCGCCCGCGGGCGATGCTCCTGCTTCTGCAAATCGCGAATGCCGACCTTTCGGTTTTTCGGCGGGCGCTTGACGGCTTTTTATTATTTCTATAATTTTAGAAATATGAAACCAAAAGAAGCTCTCGCCTGTCTCGCGGCGCTCGCGCAGGAACATCGCCTGAACCTGTTCCGCCTGCTGGTGGAGGCGGGCGATGAAGGCCTTTCGGTGGGCGAGCTGGCCGCCGCAACCGGCCTGGCCGGCGCGACCCTGACCAGTCATCTGCACGTATTGCGTCGTGCCGGCATGGTCAGCGACGAGCGCCGTGGTCGCGTCATCCAGTGCCGCGCGCGCTACACGCAGATGAACAGCCTGCTCGGCTTCCTCACCAAAAACTGCTGCGCGGGCTCGGCGGCGGCCGATGGCTGCACGACGGTGGCATGCAAACCTCCACGGAAAAAACCATGAAACGCTTCCACGTGCATCTCAATGTCGCGCGGCTGGACGACAGCATCCGCTTCTACACCACGCTGTTCGGTGCGGCTCCGGATGTGACCCGACCCGATTACGCCAAATGGATGCTGGACGATCCGCGCGTCAACTTCGCGATCTCGCAACGCGGCCGCCAGCCCGGCGTCGATCACCTGGGTTTGCAAGCGGGCGATCCCGCCGACCTGGCTGCCATCGGCGCACGCCTGCAGGCAGCCGACGCGGTGGCGCTGGCGGAACAGGGCACCACCTGCTGCTACGCCCACTCCGACAAGTTCTGGGCCGAGGATCCGCAGGGCGTGCGCTGGGAAAGTTTCCACACGCATGGCGAGGCAACCACGTACACCAGTGCCCCGAACGAAACCGGCGCCTCGTGTTGCGGCCCGGCGACCACGAAAGGCCTCGCCGCCGGATGCGGCCCGAACGCGGGCGAGGGTTGCTGCTGATGGTCACGCGCCCACCGATCAATGTTCTGTTCCTCTGCACCGGCAATTCCGCCCGCAGCGTGATGGCCGAGGCCTTGCTCAATGTGCTGGGCGAGGGCCGCTTCCAGGCATTCAGCGCCGGCAGTTTTCCCAGTGGCGCGGTGCAGCCGATCGCGGCGGAGCTGGCGCGCACGTTCGGCTACGCCGCGCCATTGCGCAGCAAATCCTGGGACGAGTTTGCCGGGCCGGATGCGCCGGCGATCGATATCGTGATCACCGTTTGCGACAACGCGGCCGGCGAGGTGTGCCCGATCTGGCCCGGCCAGCCGGTGAGCGCGCATTGGGGCGTGCCCGATCCGGCAGGCGTGCAAGGCTCCGACGCGCAGCGCCGGAGCGCATTCCAGTCGGCCTGGGCGATGCTGCGCCAGCGCATCGAGCAGTTGCTGGCGCTGCCGCTGGAAACGCTCGATCGCACGACGTTGCAGCAGGCGTTGCGTGACATCGGCAAGGTGGAATCCGCATGAGCGACGCGGTGCTCGCCGCGCCTGCGCCGATCGGCCGCTTCGCCCGTTACCTCAGCCTATGGGTCGGGTTGTGCATCGTGGTCGGCATTGCGCTTGGGCACGGATTGCCCGGGGTGTTCGCGGCCCTGGCGCGTGCGGAAATCCAGCACATCAACCTGCCGGTGGCCGGGCTGGTGTGGTTGATGATCGTGCCGATGCTGCTCAAGGTCGATTTTGCACAACTGGCGGGCGTGCGCCATCAGGTGCGCGGCATCGGCGTCACCTTGCTGGTGAACTGGGCGATCAAGCCGTTTTCGATGGCCTTGCTGGGCTGGCTGTTCGTGCGGCATGTGTTTGCCGGTTGGCTGCCGCTCGATCAGCATGATTCGTACATCGCCGGGTTGATCCTGCTGGCGGCGGCGCCATGCACGGCGATGGTTTTCGTGTGGTCGCGGTTGTGTGGCGGCGAGCCGAATTTCACGCTGGCGCAGGTGGCGCTCAACGACACCATCATGGTGGTCGCGTTTGCGCCGATCGTGGCGCTGCTGCTGGGTGTGGCCTCGATCCATGTGCCGTGGGGCACGCTGCTGCTGTCGGTGTTGCTCTACATCGTGGTGCCGGTGGTGGTGGCGCAGTCGTGGCGTGCCAGCCTGTTGCGCCGCGGCGGGCACGCGGCCCTGGAGGCGACGCTGAAACGCATGGATCCGCTGTCGACCATCGCCTTGCTCGCCACGCTGGTGTTGCTGTTCGGCTTCCAGGGCGAGGCGATCCTGGCGCAGCCGCTGATCATCGCCATGCTCGCCGTGCCGATCATCATCCAGGTCTATCTCAACGCCGGTATCGCCTACGGCCTCAGCCGCTGGCTGAAGGTGCCGCACTGCGTCGCCGGGCCGGCTGCGCTCATCGGGGCCAGCAATTTCTTCGAGCTGGCCGTCGCCGCCGCCATCAGCGTGTTCGGCCTGCGCTCCGGCGCCGCGCTGGCGACGGTGGTGGGGGTGCTGGTCGAAGTGCCGGTGATGCTGTCGGTGGTGCGCATCGTGAACCGGACGGAAGGCTGGTTTGCCGGTGCGGGGTCGTTTGCGGCGACAGGAAGCGACCGAAATCGCGCCTGACCCGGCTTGCATGGATCCCCTGTCACGCGAACGCGGCACGTTCTAGAATGCGCCGGCTGCGCGCCTCGGGGTGCGCCCTGGTTCGTTCGATGGATCATCCCTGCCTGCGTTGTGGCGCCTGCTGCGCGCATTTCCGCGTGGCGTTTCACTGGTCGGAAGCCGAGCCGTTCCTCGGTGGCATGGTACCGGTCGAACTTACCGAAAAACTCGATCCGCACCGGTTGGCCATGCGCGGCACCTATGCCGCGGCGCCGCGCTGCACCGCATTGCAGGGCACGGTGGGCGAGGCGGCGCATTGCAGAATCTATCCGCAACGGCCATCGGTGTGTCGCGAGGTGGCGCCGTCGTGGGAATTCGGTGCGGTCAGCCCGCAATGCGACAAGGCAAGACTTGCGCACGGGTTGGCGGTGCTGACGCCGCAGGACTGGCTGGACCCGTCTACGGCGGACACGCCGCCGTTGCCGCAAAGCGCCTGAATCCTGATGGACCTGTGGGAGCGACTTCAGTCGCGACGCTCTTGCCCTGAAGCTCCAAGGCAAAAGCATCGCGGCTGAAGCCGCTCCCACAAAGTGGGCGGCTTACCGCCGATGCGGCGGCTTGCCGCCGGGCTTGAAGCCGCCGGGCTTTTTGTAGCCGCCAGGCTTGCGCGTGGGCGGCGCGTTGCTGGATGCGGTGTCGTTGCCGTCCCATTCGTGGATGCGCAGTTGCTGCTGCACCACCCACACCTTTTTCAGGTGATCGAACACTTCCGGCGGCATGCCGTCGGGCAGGTCGATCAGGCTGTAGTGGTCGCGGATGCTGAGGCGGCCGATGTACTGGCTGTCCAGGCCGGCTTCGTTGGCGATCGCACCGATGATGTTGCCCGGTTTCACGCCGTGTTCGTGGCCCACCTCGATGCGGTAGGTGCGCTTGCCCTGCTCGGTGGCGTGGGCGCGCACGGGGCGCTGGCCGAATTCGCGCGGTGCCTGCTGCTGTCCGGCGCGATCGTGTGCGGCGCGCTCGTGAAGGTGCGGCTTGTGCTCGCGCGGTGCGCGGGCGTCGCTGCGTTCACGCGAGGTGCGATCGCTGCGCTCGCGCGTGGCCGGCTCGTACTTCTCGCGCTTCGGCGGCGGTGCCAGCAGCAGCGGCTGGTCGCCTTGCGCGATGCGCGCCAGCGCGGCGGCGATCTCGATCGCGGGTACGTTGTATTCCTGCTCGTACTGCTCGATCAGTTTCTGGAAATCGCCCAGCTCGCCCACGGCCAGGGTATCGCTGATGCGCTGCTTGAATTTGCCGATGCGCACGTCGTTGACCACTTCCACCGACGGCAGCTGCATCTGCTCGATCGGCTGGCGCGTGGCGCGCTCGATCGCGTGCAGCATGCCGCGCTCGCGCGGGCTGACGAAAAGGATCGCCTCGCCGTTGCGCCCGGCGCGACCGGTACGGCCGATGCGGTGCACATAGCTCTCGGTGTCGTACGGGATGTCGTAGTTCAGTACGTGGCTGATGCGCTCCACGTCGAGGCCGCGGGCGGCCACGTCGGTGGCCACCAGGATGTCGAGCTTGCCGTCCTTCAGCTGCTGGATCACCCGCTCGCGCTGCGCCTGGGCGATGTCGCCGTTGATCGCGGCAGCGGCCAGGCCGCGTGCCTGCAGCTTGCCGGCCAGCTCCTCGGTGGCCTGCTTGGTGCGCGCGAAGATGATCATCGCGTCGAACGGCTCGGCTTCGAGGATGCGTGTCATCGCATCGAGCTTGTGCATGCCGCTGACAAACCAGTAGCGCTGGTGGATGTTGGCCGCGGTGGTGGTGGAGGACTTGATGATGACCTCGACCGGATCCTTCAGATGGCGCTGGGCGATCTTGCGGATCACCGTGGGCATGGTGGCCGAGAACAGCGCCACCTGGCGCTCGGGCGGTGTGGCCTGCAGCACTTTCTCGACGTCGTCGATAAAGCCCATGCGCAGCATTTCGTCGGCTTCGTCGAGCACCAGGAAACGCAGCTCGGAGAGATCGAGCGTGCCCTTGTCCAGGTGATCGATCACGCGCCCGGGCGTACCCACCACCACGTGCACGCCGCGCTTGAGCGCGTGCAATTGCGGGCCGTAGCTCTGGCCGCCGTAAATCGGCAGCACCTGGAAACCGGGGATGTGCGCGGCGTAGCGCTGGAACGCTTCAGCCACCTGGATGGCCAGCTCGCGCGTGGGCGCCAGCACCAGCGCCTGTGGCTTGCCGGCGCGCGGGGTGATGCGCGACAGGATCGGCAGCGCGAACGCGGCGGTCTTGCCGGTGCCGGTCTGCGCCTGGCCCAGCACGTCGCGGCCTTCCAGCAGCGGCGGGATGGTGGCGGCCTGGATCGGCGAGGGCGATTCATAGCCAACATCGGCCAGCACGCGCAGAACATCGGGATGCAGCGCAAGTGCGCCGAAGCCGGACGGAACCGGGGCGTTGTCGGAAACGGGGGATGACATGGGGGGTACCTCAAAACAGAAAGCAGCGTCGGAGAGGCGGCGCGCAAGCCGGCCATTCTATCAGGCCTGCTGGCGCCGCGTTACGGGCGCGGGCTGAACGGGTGCTTCAGCCACGCGCGGATATGCTCGGCACATCGGGACCCACAGGAATCACGATGAGCACGCTTGAAACAATGTCCCGCCACCGCTGTCACGGCGGTGTGCAGGGGTTTTATCGCCACGCCTCGACGGCTTGCGCCGGACCGATGCGTTTCGCGCTGTACCAGCCGCCGCAGGCCGAATATCGGCCTTGCCCGGTGCTGTATTTCCTGGCCGGGCTCACCTGCACCGAGGAAACCGCCGCCATCAAGGCCGGCGCGCAGCGGTTGGCCGCGGAGCTGGGGCTGATCCTGGTGATGCCCGACACCAGCCCGCGCGACACCAGTTTCGACGGCGCCACCGGCGACTGGGAATTCGGCGAAGGCGCGGGTTTCTATGTCGATGCCACGCAGGCGCCGTGGTCAGCGCGCTTCCGCATGCACAGCTACGTGGTCGATGAACTGCCCGCGTTGATCGCCGCCAACTTCCCCGCCGATACCACGCGAAGCGGCATCTGCGGCCATTCCATGGGCGGTCACGGAGCGCTGACCATCGCGCTGAAACATCCCGCGCGTTACCGCTCGGTTTCCGCCTTCGCGCCCATCGTGGCACCCAGCCAGGTGCCGTGGGGGCGCAAGGCGTTGCCGCGTTACCTGGGCGAAAACCCGGAAGCCTGGGCCGGTTACGACGCCTGCGAACTGGTGCGGCGGCAAACCTTTCCCGGCACGATCCTGATCGATCAGGGCGAAGCGGATACGTTCCTGGAAGCCCAACTGAAACCCGAGCTGTTCGACCAGGCCTGCGCCGAAGCCGGCCAGCCGCTGCTGCTGCGCCGACACGCCGGCTACGACCACAGCTATTGGTTCATCAGCAGCTTCATCGACGATCACCTGCGCCATCACGCCGAGGCGCTGGCATAGCCAACCAATGTAGGAGCGGCTTCAGCCGCGACGCTCTCCGGTTCGATGGAAGGGCGGTCGCGGCTGAAGCCGCTCCTACAAATTACGGTCAAGCCTTGGCAGCAGGCCGATGGCTGGAGCGACGACGCTGGTTGCCGGCGGCATGCTCGCCACGGCCTTGCGCGGCGTAGCCGTTCGGGCGGGCCGAGCCGGAGGGCTTGCCCTGGCGCGGCTGACGCTGACCGCCGCCACCCTGCTTCGGACGCGGCGCGCCGGCATCGATGCGCAGCGGCGCGGACGGCTCGAAACCGGTCACGGCGGTGACCGCGATCTCCTGCTTCAGCAGCTTGCGGATGTCGTACAGCAGGCCGCTCTCGTCATGGCTGACCAGCGACAGCGCCAGGCCTTCCATGCCGGCGCGGCCGGTGCGGCCGATACGGTGCACGTAATCCTCGGCCACCGAGGGCAGGTCGAAGTTGATCACGATCGGCAACTGCTCGATGTCGATGCCGCGGGCGGCGATGTCGGTGGCCACCAGTACGGTGACGCGGCCGCTCTTGAAATCGCTGAGCGCGCGGGTGCGGGCGTTCTGGCTCTTGTTGCCGTGGATCGCGGCGCTGCGCAGGCCCGAGGCGTTGAGGTACGTCACCAGCTTGTCGGCGCCATGCTTGGTGCGGCTGAACACCAGGGTCTGGCGGCGGCTGTCCTGCGACAGCACGTGCAGCAGCAGGTCGCGCTTGCGCGCGGCGTCGACCGGATGCACCTGGTGGCTGACCAGGGTGGTGACGGTGTTCGGCGCGGAGACCGAGATCTCCTTCGGGTTGTGCATGAACTCCATCGCCAGCGTCTTGATCGCCGGCGCGAAGGTGGCCGAGAACAGCAGCGTCTGGCGGCGCTTCGGCACCGACTGCAGGATGCGCTTCAGGGCCGGCAGGAAGCCCATGTCCAGCATGCGGTCGGCTTCATCCAGCACCAGCGTCTCCACCGCGGACAGGTCCAGCGTGCGCTGCTGCATGTGGTCCATCAATCGACCGGGGGTGGCAATGACGACGTCCACGCCACGACGCAGCGCGTTGATCTGCGGGCCCATGCTGACGCCGCCGAAGATGGTGGTGGCGCTGACCTGGATGTGCTTGCCGTAGCTGCGCATGTTGTCGTGGATCTGCGCGGCCAGCTCGCGGGTGGGGGTGAGGATCAGCGCGCGCGGGCGGCGCGTCATGGTCTGACCGCTGGTGGAAAGCTTCTGCAGCAACGGCAGCGCGAACGCGGCGGTCTTGCCGGTGCCGGTCTGGGCGGCGGCGAGCAGATCGTGGCCTTCCAGCGCGGCGGGAATGGCGGCGGCCTGGATCGGGGTAGCCTGCGTGTAGCCGTATTCGGCAAGCGCACGCAACAACGCGGGCGCAAGGCCCAGCGAATCAAAAGACATGTAACACTCCTGAGCAACCCGGAGTGTTCATACCGTGTTGCAGACTAAGGGGGAAAGGGCGGCAATGCCGCAGCAATCAGGGGGACTGCGCCGCCGAGTATAACGGGTTGGGGCCGCTCACGCGCGTTTTTGTTCCGTGTCGTGAAATCGGGCCACCAGCAGATAGCTGTTGTACGGCGTGCGACCACGCAGGGAACCCACCTGCACGTCGAGGCCGGCCTGGCGCAGCGGCGCGCACAGTTCCTGCGCACGGGGGTAATGCTGCGCGCCGCCGGGAATCCAGCCCGACACCCGCAGGAAGAATTCCTCCACCCGGGTGGCGTGGAAACGCCAGTTGGGTTCGCGCAGGACATTGCGGATCACCAGCGTGCCCGCCGGTGCCAGATGCGCGATGGCCACCTGCAACAACGCCTGCTGCTGCGCGGCGCCCAGGTAGTGCAGCACGTCCAGCAGCGCCACGTGGCCATGCACCGGTGGCAGCGTGGCGGCATCGGCGCAGCGCAGGTCCATCTGATCGCCAAGCCCTGCAGCCGCAGCGGCTTCGCGTGCCGCGGTGATCTTGCGCGGGTCGTGGTCGACGCCGATGTAAGGCGCCCGTATCCCCGCAGCGTGCAGGTATTGGCCCAGCAGGCCGATGCCGCAACCGATGTCGAGCAGCGGCAGCGACGAGCCGCGCAACAGAGGGTCCACGGCGCCGTAGGCCGGATCGCAGGCGAGTTTCCAGCGCGCATACCATTGGTGGCCGCGGTGGGCGTAATGGTGGGCGATGTCGTTTCGCTGTGCGCGATCGAGCGCCATGCCTGTCTCCATTGCAGTGGGGGAAGCGCCGCCATTTACCAGTTACGGCAGGCACTGCGCCTTGCAATGTCCGGCTGCGGCGTGACGGGCGGATGATGGCCGGCGGCGGCGAGGTGCCCCCGCAGGGTCCCGGCGAGCCAAGGGTAAGCTAGAATCCGTCGTTTGTTCCCATCGACGAGACAGGCAATGAAGGCTGGCAAGGACAAGGTCATCGCGTTCCACTACACCCTCACGGTGAACGGCGAAGCGGTGGAAAGCTCGCGCGATCGCGATCAGCAGCTGTGGATTTTGCTGGGCCACGGCCAGCTGATTCCGGGGCTGGAAACAGCACTGGAAGGCCACGAAGCCGGCGAGACGCTGGCGGTCGACGTGTCACCGGAGGAAGGCTACGGTGTGCGCCAGGAAGGCCAGGTCCAGCGCCTGTCGAAGAAGTACGTGCCGCAGGCCAACCGCCTCAAGCCCGGCGACGTCACCGTGCTGCGGATGAAGGAAGGCGGCCAGCGCGCGGTCACCGTGCACAAGGTGGGCATGAGCACCATCGACGTGGACATGAACCACCCGATGGCCGGCCAGACGCTGCATTTCGACGTGAGCATCAGCGAAGTGCGCGAGCCGACCGAGGACGAGCTGAAGCACGGCCACGCCCATGCGCCGGACGCTGCGGCACACTGAGCCTGCGCTTCTGATGAAACAAAAACGGCACCTCGCGGTGCCGTTTTTGTTTTGCGGTTGCCGAACGGGCGGCGGTCCGTCGGTCCTTGTGGAAGCGGCTTTGGCCGCGATGCTCTTGTTCTTTGGCTTTCTGTAGGAGCGACTTCAGTCGCGACGCCTTTGCTCTTGGATGTGGCCTCCGAGGAAGAGCTTTCGTCTGCCTACGGCAGCCGAGTTACTTTCTCTTTGCGTGGCCAAAGAGAAAGTAACCAAAGAGAAAGGCCACCCCGCTTGGCGCTTGCCGGGCTCCTGCCCGGCAAGTCCGTGAGTCGGGGTCGGGCTTTTCGACAGCACATCCATGTGCTGGCGAAAAGGCATCGGCATCCTGACAGGGGCCCCGGGTAGAGCGACGGACCATCCTGGCCCGTACTCGGGATGAAGCCAAGGCAAAGGCAAGAGCAAAAGGCGAAAGCAAAAGGCGAAAGCAAAGCCGCCTACCTCAGCCGTTCTCCCTGAGCGTAGGCCGAAGGCCGGAGTCGAAGGGGCCGCTCGACTTCACCCTTCAACTCCGCCGCTGCGCGGCTACGCTCAGGGCGATCGGACGGTGAGGAAAAAAGCAGAGCTTCATGCGGCGACGCTCTCGCAGCGGCGCAGCCGCTGCGCACCGAGTGCGCGCCACGATGGCGCGCTGCTCTACCCGGGGCCCCTCTGAAGCGGCGGGCGGGCGAAGATGCCCTGTCGACAAACCCCGTAGCCCGCACGCGGACCTTGCGGACAGGATGTCCGCAAGGCGCGTAAGCGGGGTGCTCTTTCTCTTTGGTTACTTTCTCTTTGAGCACGCAAAGAGAAAGTGACTCGAGCGCCGCAGGCGATCGAAAGCTCTTTGCTCTAAACCACACCAAATCAAAAAGCATCGCGACTGAAGTCGCTCCCACAAATGCGCAAAGCAACATCAAAAGCATCGCGCACAGGGTGCGCTCTTACACGGCGAGTTAGGTTTGCCTGGAGTCCAAGGTCTGCCCCAATTCCTGCAGCCGCTGCGGCGTGCCCACGTCAGTCCAGGTACCGCGAAAATGAGTTCCGGTGACCGCAGCGTCAGCCATCGCTGCGCGCAACAGCGGGGCAAGCTTGAAGCGGGGTGGTTGGGTATCCGTCGCCTCCACCACATCACGCCAGTTGTTCAACAGCTGTGGGCGGTAGACGCCGATGCCGCTGAAGGTCAGCCGCGGGGTGCCCGTGTCGTGCGCCAGCCCTTGTGCATCCAGCGCGAAATCGCCGTCGGGATGATGGGGTGGGTTGTCGACCAGCAACAGGTGGGCGAGACCGGTCGGTTCAAGCGGCAAGGTGGTGAAGTCGGCGTCGGTCCAGATGTCGCCGCTGATGGCGATGAAGGGTGCATCGCCCAGCAGTGACAGCGCATTGAGCATGCCGCCACCGGTTTCCAGCGGCTCCGCGCCTTCGTAGGCATAGCGGATGCGCAGGCCCCAGCGCGAACCGTCGCCCAGAGCGGTGGGGAATTGTTCGGCCAGGTGCGAGGTGTTGATCACCACGTAGTTCACGCCGGCGGCGGCCAGCTTTTCCAGGTGCCAGACGATCAGCGGTTTGCCGCCCACTGGCAGCAACGGCTTGGGCGTGGTGTCGGTCAGCGGCCGCATGCGTTCACCGCGGCCGGCCGCGAAGATCAGTGCATGTCTCATGCGGCCGTCACCTGGCGCAGGTCACGCATCCCCACACAGCGTTGCAGCAGCGCAGCGAAGTCGGCCAGCTCGGGGTAACGCGCGGCGATGTCGATGACGTAGTCGTATACGCGCGGCAGGTCGTCGAGGTAGCCGGGTTTGCCGTCGCGATAGCAGAGGCGACAGAAGATGCCGAGCACCTTGATGTGGCGCTGCAGGCCGGTCAGGTCGAACCAGCGCAGGAACTGGCCGCGGTCCACCGAGCCGTCGATCAACTGGGCGGTTTGCAGGTGCAGCCGATAGCCGTCCGCCCACGCTTCCACCCGCTGGCGATCCCACGCGATATAGCAGTCGCGCAACAGCGAGGCGAGGTCGTAGGTGATCGGGCCGATCAGCGCGCCCTGGTAGTCGATGATGCCGGGGTTGGGTAATCGCGTGGCGATGTTCTGCGGCTGGTCGTGCGGCACGATCAGCAGGTTGCGGCTGTGGTAATCGCGATGCACGAAGCCTTGCGGCTGCGCCAGCGCGTTGTGCAGCAGCGTGGTGAAGCCCGCTTCCAGCACGTCCCATTCAGCACAGGTCGGGGTGTGGCCCAGATGCCGGCGCAGAAACCATTCGGGCATGATTTCCAGCTCGCGCAGCAGGAAGTCGCGGGTGTAGCGCTGCATGCCCGCAGTATCCACGTCGCGCTGCATGTGCAGCAGCGCGCGCAACGCGTCGCCGTACAGGGCGTCCACAGTGGCGTCGTTCAACGCAGGCAGGTACAGCTGCGAGCCCAGGTCCTCGATCAGCAGGAAGCCTTGCTGCAGATCCTGCGCGCGTACCGTCGGCACATGCAGGCCGGCAGCGGCCAGGCGGGTACCGATGGCCAGCCACGGCGCGGGGTCTTCCAGCGCCGGCGGTGAATCCATCACGATCCAGCTCTGCCCCGCATGGCGGGTTCGCCAATAGCTGCGGAAGCTGGCGTCGGCGGAAGCGGACTCCAGCGTCAGCCCGGGGTCGGCGAGTACGTCGCGGGTCCAGGCGAGGCGGCTGGCGGCGCGGTCCGGAAGGCCGGAGCTCATCGCGCGAGATCGGATTGAAGGTGGGTGCGCAAGGGTTACTCCGGAGAAGAGGGCAGCGGACGATTCTTGTCGATCCGTCGACCGTCCGCTACCCATCTCCATGACCGTTGCTTACGACAGGTTGTAGGCGCGCTCCTCGTGCAGCGCCAGATCCAGGCCGATCTGCTCCTGTTCCTCATCGACGCGCAGGCCGATGGTCCAGTCGATCAGCTTGAGCACCAACCAGGTCAGCGCACCGCTCCACAGCACGGTGAAGCCCACGCCCTTGGCCTGGATCCACAGCTGCAGCCACGGATGCTCGACGGCGCCGAAGCCGCCCAGCGCCGCCGCCGCGAACGGGCCGGTGAGCAGGGCGCCCACGATGCCGGCCACGGCGTGCACGCCGAACACGTCCAGGCTGTCGTCATAGCCGAAGTAGTGCTTCAGGCGAGTGGCGCAGAAGAAGCAGATCACGCCCGCCGATGCTCCAAGGATCAGCGCGCCGCCGGGGCCGATGGTGCCGGCGGCGGGGGTGATCGCCACCAGCCCGGCCACCGCACCGGACGCGATGCCCAGCACGCTGGCGCGGCGGTGGATGATCCATTCCACGCCCATCCAGCCCAGCGCGGCGGCGGCGGTGGCGATCTGCGTCACCAGCATCGCCATGCCGGCGGTGCCGTTGGCGGCGACGGCCGAGCCCGCGTTGAAGCCGAACCAGCCCAGCCACAGCATGCTGGCGCCGATCAGGGTGTAGCCCAGGTTGTGCGGCGGCATGGGTGCGTGCGGATAGCCGCGGCGCTTGCCCAGTACCAGGCAGGCCACCAGGCCGGCGATGCCGGCGTTGATGTGCACCACCGTGCCGCCGGCAAAATCCAGCACGCCGATGTCGCCCAGGAACGAGCCGGGGCCGCCCCACACCATGTGCGCCATCGGCAGGTAGGCAAAGGTGAACCAGCCGATGGTGAACAGCATCAGTGCCGAGAACTTCATGCGCTCGGCCACCGCGCCCACGATCAGTGCCGGCGTGATGATGGCGAACGTGAGCTGGAACATGGCGAACACGCTTTCCGGCACATGGGCATAGAGGCTGGCTGGCGTCATCCCCGCGAACATCGCGCGGTCCAGACCGCCGATGAACGAGTGCAGGTTGGTGACGCCGGCCTGCATGCCCTCGGTGCTGAACGCCATGCTGTAGCCGTACAGCAGCCACAGCACGCTCACCAGCGCGGTGATGGCGAAACACTGCATCAACACCGACAGCAGGTTCTTGGCCCGCACCATGCCGCCGTAGAACAGCGCCAGCCCCGGTATCGTCATCAGCAGCACCAGCATGGTGGCGGTCAGCATCCAGGCGGTGTCACCGCTGTCCGGCGCGGCCGCTGTCTGCGCCATCGCCGGCAACGCCAGCAGGCCGCCGGCAAGCGCCAGCATGCACCGCACTCCGAGGCGGCGGCCGAATCCCGAATCCCGAATTCCAAATCCCGTTTCAGAGCGCATCGACGTCGGACTCCTGGGTACGGATACGGATGGCCTGTTCCAGATCGCTGACGAAGACCTTGCCGTCGCCGATCTTGCCGGTGCGGGCGGCGCCGCTGATCGCCTCGATCACCTGCTCGAGCTGCTCGTCGGCCACCGCGACCTCGACCTTCAGCTTGGGCAGGAAATCGACCACGTATTCGGCGCCGCGATACAGCTCGGTATGGCCGCGCTGTCGGCCGAAACCCTTCACTTCGGTGACGGTCATGCCTTGCACGCCTGCTTCCGACAGGGCCTCGTGCACGCTGTCCAGGGTGAAAGGCTTGATGATGGCTGTGATCCACTTCATGGCAGTTTCCTCGGCGGTGAGGCTTCGGAATCAGCACGATGCGTGCCACCTCGTCGTACCCGGCCGGCAACATGTTTTTCAATGACTTGCGGCTTACCCGCGCGAAAATTTGCACGGTGATCGGGCATTGCGATCCATGCTTTCCCCCCGATGGTGCGCTGCAGCGGCATTGACCGCGACGGCGCTAATCAGTACCATTTTGGTCCCGATTGAATCCGGCCGGTTTCCATGCTCCGCGTCAGCCGATTGACCGATTACGCCACCGTGGTAATGGCCTTCATCGCCACCCACCCGGACCACGTGCACAGCGCCGTGCAGATCGCCGAAGAAACCCGGCTGGAGCTGCCCACGGTGAGCAAATTGCTGAAGGCGCTGGGGCACGCCACGCTGGTGGAATCGTTTCGCGGCGCCAACGGCGGTTACCGGCTGGCCCGGCCCGCCACCGAGATTTCGCTGGCCGAAATCGTCGAGGCGCTGGAAGGCCCGCTGGGCATGACCGAATGCAGCATCGCCGAAGGCCAGTGCGACCGCGAGGCGCAATGCGGCGTGCGCGGCAGCTGGCAACAGATCAACCACGTGCTGGACGACGCACTGCGCGCGGTAAGCCTGGCCGACATGATGAAACCGCCGCCGAAGAAACGCCGCATCGCCATGCAAGTGATCGAGAGCGCGCCCATCCCCGCCGGCGCGGCCACCACGGAATGAAAGACGCCATGACCATCGAAAGCAGCACTGCCACCACGCTCCGCGACAATGTGGATGTGGCCGAAGCCCTGGGCCGCAGCTACGCCGCCGGCTTCGTCACCGACATCGAGATGACCGGCCTGCCGCCGGGCCTGGACGAGGACACCGTCCGCGCGATTTCCGCGGTCAAGCGCGAGCCGGAGTGGATGACCGAGTGGCGGCTGGAAGCTTTTCGCCATTGGCTGACCATGCCGAAACCCGATTGGGCCAAGCTCAACATCGACCCGATCGACTACCAGGCGATCAGCTATTACGCCGCGCCCAAGAAGCAGCCCAAATCGCTGGACGATGTCGACCCGGCGCTGCTGGAAACCTACGAGAAGCTCGGCATTCCGCTGCACGAGCGCGCCGCGCTGGCCGGCGTGGCGGTGGATGCGGTGTTCGACTCGGTCTCCGTCGGCACCACCTTCCGCAAGCAGCTGGCCGACGCCGGCGTGCTGTTCTGCTCGATGAGCGAGGCGATCCGCGAATACCCCGAGATCGTGCGGAAATACCTGGGCAGCGTGGTGCCAACCGGCGACAACTTCTTCGCCGCGCTGAATTCGGCGGTGTTCTCCGACGGCAGCTTCGTGTTCATTCCCAGGGGCGTGCGTTGCCCGATGGAATTGAGCACGTATTTCCGCATCAACGCGCAGAACACCGGCCAGTTCGAACGCACCCTGATCGTGGCCGAGGAGGGCGCCCACGTGTCCTACCTGGAAGGCTGCACCGCGCCCAAGCGCGACGAAAACCAGCTGCATGCGGCGGTGGTCGAGCTGGTGGCGCTGGAAGGCGCCAAGATCAAATACTCCACCGTGCAGAACTGGTACCCCGGCGACGAGAACGGCGTGGGCGGCATCTACAACTTCGTCACCAAGCGCGGCGATTGCCGCGGCGACGACAGCAAGATCTGCTGGACCCAGGTGGAAACCGGCTCGGCGATCACCTGGAAATATCCCAGCGTGATCCTGCGCGGCGACCGCTCGGTGGGCGAGTTCTACTCGGTGGCACTGACCCACCATTTCCAGCAGGCCGACACCGGCACCAAGATGATCCATCTTGGCAAGCACACCAAGTCCAAGATCGTCTCCAAGGGCATCAGCGCCGGCAAGAGCTCCAACAGCTACCGCGGCCTGGTGAAGATGGAGAAGGGCGCCGACAACGCGCGCAACTACACCCAGTGCGACAGCCTGCTGATCGGCAAGCAATGCGGCGCACACACCTTCCCCTACATGGAAGTGAAAAATCCCACCGCCATCGTCGAGCACGAAGCCACCACCTCGAAGATCTCCGACGACCAGATGTTCTATTGCCGCAGCCGCGGCATCGCCGAGGAAGACGCGGTGTCGATGATCGTCGACGGCTTCTGCAAGCAGGTCTTCCGCGAACTGCCGATGGAATTCGCGGTGGAGGCGAAGAAGCTGCTTGAGGTGTCGTTGGAAGGCGCCGTTGGCTGACGAATTCCCTTCTCCCTCCGGGAGAAGGTGCCCGAAGGGCGGATGAGGGTACAGGGCTTGCACAGACGTTTGCGCGAGCCCGAACCCTCACCCCAACCCCTCTCCCAATGGGAGAGGGGCTAAAGAAACCAGGAACAGACATGCTTAAAATCGAAAACCTGCACGCCCGTGTCGAGGGCAAGGAAATCCTCAAGGGGCTCAGCCTCACCGTGAATGCGGGTGAGGTGCACGCCATCATGGGGCCGAATGGCGCGGGCAAATCCACGCTGGGCAATGTGCTCTCCGGTCGCGACGGCTACGAAGTCACCGCGGGCACCGTGACCTACAACGGCGTCGACCTGCTGGCGCTGGCGCCGGAGGAGCGCGCCGCCGCCGGCGTGTTCCTGGCGTTCCAGTACCCGGTGGAAATCCCCGGCGTCAACAACACCTATTTCCTGCGCGCGGCGCTCAACGCGCAGCGCAAGTCGCGCGGCGAGAAGGAGCTCGATTCGATGCAGTTCCTGAAGCTGGTGCGCGAGAAGCTGAAGGTGATGCAGATCTCCGACGAGCTGCTGCACCGCGCCGTCAATGAAGGTTTTTCCGGCGGCGAAAAGAAGCGCAACGAGATCTTCCAGATGGCGGTGCTCGAGCCGCAACTGGCGATCCTCGACGAGACCGACTCGGGCCTGGACATCGACGCGCTGAAGCACGTGGCCGACGGCGTCAACGCGCTGCGTTCGCCCGATCGCGCGTTCCTGATGATCACCCACTACCAACGCCTGCTCGACTACGTGGTACCCGACGTGGTGCACGTGCTGGCCGGCGGGCGCATCGTGGAAACCGGCGACAAGTCGCTGGCGCTGAAGCTTGAGGCCCACGGCTACGCCGGCCTGGCCGAACGCCAGCCGGCGAGGGCATCGGCATGAGCGAGCCGGCACTGCTGCCGCTGGTCGCCTCACTGGTCGATGCACCGCTGCCCGTCAGCGGCATCGCCTGGCTGGATGCGATGCGGCGCGACAACCGCGAGGTCTTCGTCGCTGGCGGCCTGCCGCTGGCGCGGGTGGAGGCGTGGAAGTACACCGCGCTGCGCGGCCTGGCGCGGCGGCCGTTCGTCGATGGCGACGCGGCCGCACTGACGCGCGCGGTCGATCCGTCGGCGCTGGCATTGCCCGGTGTCGATGGTGCGCGGCTGGTGTTCGTCAATGGCGCGTTCCGCGCCGACTTGTCCGCACTGGACGCCTTGCCGGCCGGCCTCACGCTGCAGCCGCTGTCGCAGGCGTTGCATGCCGATCCGGACCCTTTGCGTTTCGTGCTGTCGCGCCGGCATTACGAAGCCGATGAGGCGTTCACCCAGATCAACGCGGCGCACGCCCGCGACGGCGCCGTGTTGCGCGTGGCCGATGGCGTGAAGATCGACGCGCCGCTGCATCTTGTCTTCCTGGGCGCGCCTGCCGAGGGCGACTTGGCCTGGCATCTGCGCAACGTGATCGAACTGGGCGAGGGTGCCGCGCTGACGCTGGTCGAGCATCATCTGGCCAGCGGCGAGCAGGCACATCTTTCCACCGTGGTCGGCGACATCGAATTGCGCGAAGGCGCGCACCTGCACCACACCGTGCTGCAGCAGGCCGCCAGCGGCGCCAGCCTGATCCGCCGCACCGGCTTGCGTCTGCACGCACGTGCCCACGCCACGCTGCATCTGGCCGAACTGGGCGGTGCGTTGGTGCGGCATGACCTGCGTGCCGAACTGATCGGCGATGGTGCGCAACTGGAAACCCGCGGCGTGTTCATGCCGCATGGCCGCCAGCATGTGGACACGCAGCTGGCGATCCGTCACCAGGCGCTGAACACCGCCTCCAGCTCGACCTGGCGCGGCGTGGCCAGCGATCGCGCCCGTGGTGTATTCCGCGGCGCGATCGTGGTGGCGCCCGGTGCCGATGGCAGCGATGCCAGTCTCAGCAACAAGAACCTGCTGCTGTCCGGCAGCGCCGAGATCGACACCAAGCCCGAGCTCGAGATCTACGCCGACGAGGTGAAAGCGGCACACGGCGCCACGGTGGGCCAGCTCGACGAACGCTCGCTGTTTTACCTGCGTTCGCGCGGCATTCCACTGGCCGAGGCGCGGGCGTTGCTGACGGCGGCGTTCTGTCGGACCGTGCTTGACGATCTGCCGAACGCGGCATTGCGCGAGCACTTGTCGTCGCTGCTGATCGACCAACTCCCCGCTTGAAGCTTTGCTCCTCCCCCTGCTCTGCAGGGGGAGGCGGGGAGGGGTTACGCTTTTGACTTTCAAGATCAAGAGCGAACCCCTCCCCAACCCTCTCCTGCGAAGCAGGGGAGGAGGCCACCCACGGAAAACATCGAAGATGAATGCACAACCCACGCCTTCCACCGTCTTCGACGTCCAGCGCGTCCGCGCGGATTTCCCGCTGCTGACGCGCAGCGTGCACGGCAAGCCGTTGGTGTATTTCGACAACGCCAACACCAGCCAGAAACCGGCCTCGGTGATCGAGGCGATGGACGAGCATTACCGCCGCCACAACGCCAACGTGGCGCGCGCGGTGCACCAGCTGGGCGAGGAATCCACCGCGGCGTACGAAGGCGCGCGCGACAAGCTGGCGCGTTTCATCAACGCGCCGTCGCGCGATGAACTGATCCTCACTTCCGGCACCACCCAGTCGATCAACCTGGTGGCCTACAGCTATGCGCTGCCGCGGCTTGAACCCGGCGACGCCATCCTCACCACGGTGATGGAGCATCACGCCAACATCGTGCCGTGGCAGCTGGTGGCCGCGCGCAGCGGCGCCACGGTGAAGGCTGCGCCGATCAACGAGCGCGGCGAACTGGACGTGGAGCAATACATCGCCATGCTCACGCCAGAGGTGAAACTGGCCTGCGTGGCGCACGTCTCCAACGTGCTGGGCACGGTGAACCCCGTACGCGAGATCGCCAAGGCATGCCACAAGCGTGGCATCCCGCTATTGGTGGATGGCTCGCAGGCGGTACCGCACCGGCCGGTGGACGTGCAGGCGCTGGGTTGCGATTTCTACGCCATCACCGGCCACAAGATGCTGGGCCCCACCGGCACCGGCGCGCTGTGGGCGAAGCGCGAACACCTGGAGGCGATGCCGCCGTTCTTCGGCGGCGGCGACATGATCCGCGAAGTGCGTTTCAGTGGCACCACCTTCGCCGACGTGCCGCACAAGTTCGAGGCCGGCACGCCGAACATCGCCGGCTTCGTGGGCTTGAGCGCAGCTATCGACTATTACGATTCGCTGGGTTTCGAGGCGATCCACGCGTGGGAGCAGCAACTGCTGACCTACGCCACCGAACGCCTGCGCGAAGTACCGGGCCTGCGCATTTTCGGCGAGGCGGCGCAGAAGGAGCCGGTGATCTCGTTCCTGCTCGACGGTGCACAGGCCAGCGACATGGCCACGCTGCTCGACCTGCAGGGCGTAGCTGTGCGCTCGGGCCATCACTGCGCCCATCCGCTGATGCAGTTCTACGGGGTGCCCGCCACGCTGCGGGCATCGCTGGCGTTCTACAACACGCGTGAGGAAATCGACGCGTTCGTGGTGGCCTTGCTGAAGGTGCGCAAGCTGCTGATGTGACTGTGGCGAAGCCATCGGCAGACCGCGTTTTTCCAAGGGCGAATCCATGCATCCCATGCTGAGCAGCGACCTCGCCGACTTCGACGCCATCCTTGATCGTGCTCGCGAGATGGCCGGCACCTATCTGCACGAACTGCCGCAACGTTCGGTCGCGGCCAACCTGCCGGCCGATCTGTCATTGCGCACACCTCTGCCGACGCACGGCCTTGGCGCGCACGCCGCGCTGCAGCGTTTCGAGCAGGATTGGGTGCCACTGATGTCCGGCAGCCCGGGCCCGCGCTATTTCGGTTTCGTGGTCGGTGGCGCCACGCCGGCTGCGCTGGCGGCCGACTGGCTGGTGAGCAGCTACGACCAGAACGCCCAGCGCAACGGCGACACCGGCGCGGCAGCGATCGAGGCGCAGGCGGTGGACTTGCTACGCCAGCTGCTGCATTGGCCGGAACACTGGACGGGCCTGTGCGTCACCGGCGCCACCATGGCCAACTACGTGGGTATGGCGCTGGCGCGGCAGTGGTACGGCAAACAGCATGGCCGCGATGTCGCCGTCGACGGTGTGTGGGGTTTGCCGCCAATGGCGGTGTTTGCCGGCGCGAGCCATTCGAGTACATCGAAGGCGTTGAGCATGACTGGCATCGGTCATGGGCAATTGCATGCGCTGCCCTTGCTGCCGGGGCGCGAGGCGCTGGACGTGGCTGCGCTCGAACGCGCACTGGCGGCACACGGCGGTGCGCCGTGTACCGTGGTGGCCAGCGCCGGCACGGTGAACACGGTGGATTTCGACGACCTCGCGGCCATCGCCGCCTTGAAGGCGCGCCACCCGTTCTGGCTGCACGTGGATGCCGCGTTCGGCGGCATTGCCGCGGCTTCCGACAAGTATCGCGGCCTGCTGGCGGGTATCGAGGCCGCCGATTCGGTGACCGTGGATGCGCATAAATGGCTCAACGTGCCCTACGACTGCGCGCTGACGTACACCGCGCATTTGCCACTGCAACTGGAAGTCTTCCAGAACCGCTCGGCCTACCTGCCGGCGCCGTTGGCGGTGGAGGACAACTACCTGCATCTGGCGCCGGAGAACTCCCGCCGCTTCCGCGCCCTGCCACTGTGGATGACGCTGCTGGCCTACGGCCGCGAGGGCCACGCCGAGCTGGTCGAACGCAACTGCGCGTCGGCCCGTTACCTGGGTGAATTGCTGGCGGCCGATCCGCTGTTCCGGCTGGCCGCGCCGGTGCGGCTCAACGTGGTGTGCTTCACGCTGGCCAACGGCGATGCGGCGGCCCTGCAGCGGCTGCACAAGGCGTTGCATGAGGACGGCACCGCGTACCTTTCGCCATCGGTGCTGGACGGCCAGCCGATGCTGCGCGCGGCGCTGTGCAACTGGCGCACCACCGATGCCGATGTCGAGCAGACCTATGTGGCGCTGAAACGGCTGGCGACTGCGGCGGTTCATCCGTCGCCGTAGCGTTTCTGGCACTTCTCGCAAAAGAACGTGCGCCGGTTGGTCTTGCCGAGATACGCGCGGGTCAACGGTATGTCATGGCGCGGGCAGCATTTCCGGTTGTGCACCAGCCAGTGCTTGCGCAGCACATACGCCTTCTTCCACGCCAAAAATTCGAAGCTGTATTCGCGCGCCTGCTTCACCAGTTCACCCAGCTTGCGCGGCGGCAAAGCGCCCACGGTGGACAGGGGATGCACGTGGATGCGGTACAGCACCTCGTTCTTGATGATGTTGCCGACGCCGGCGAACACGTTCTGGTCCAGCAGCGCATCGCAGACCAGCGTGTCGGGCATCGCGCGCAACTTGCGCCGGGCCAGCGCGGGGTCCCACGCCTCCGACATCACGTCGCCGCGCCAGTCGTAGAGTTCGTCCAGGTCGCCGTCCAGCAAGCGCACCGAGCAGCTATAGAAGTTCAGCTCGCCATTGTCGAAACCCAGACCCAGCCGCGGTGCCGCATCCTTGTGTTCGTTGATGCGGTAACTGCCGAACATCAGCAGGTGGATGCGGATGGTGACGTCGGGGAGTTCGATCAGCGTCTGCTTGCCGAAACTGCGCAGACTTTCGATGCGCTTGCCCGGCAGCCGCGTCATGTCGATCTTCGCGTTGCCTTCGGCCGTGAGGATGCGCTGGCCGACGAAGCGGGCCGTTTCCTCGCGCAGGATGACGATGGACGGACCTTCCGGCATGGGAGTTTCTGCGCAGCGACGACCGGTGCATTCTGTTCGGACGGGTGCTGAGGGGGAGTGAAGGCCTGCACGGCGCACCGCCCCGTGGCTGTCGCTCAGAAGGAAAGCGTCACGGTGATCGCGTCGTTGTACACGCCGATATACGGGTTTTGCCCCGCGGGCACGCTTCCGTACACGGCCCGGTCCACCTCGATGCCACTGTCGCCAACCACCGTGCTGCCGCCACTGCCATCGCCCCAGACCATGGTTCGCGTGGGGTCGGTGTAGAGGTTGTAGAAGAGCTGGTGCGCGCCGTTCTGCATGCTGCGTACGGCGAAGCTGCCGTTGCCTGGGCTCAGCGCGATGGTGAAACTGCTGCTGACATCGCAGGTCACGATGACGTGACCGACACTCTCCAGATCCTGGCTGCTCTGGAAGTCGTAGTTGCCGAAAGCCAGTGGCTGGACGCTGAGGCTGCAGGTGGCTGCGTGAAGCGGCGCGATCGCAAGCATTCCCATGGCGCCCAGCAGGCGCGCAAGACGCCGGCGCGCGGGGTGAAAGGCAACCTGTCCGCACGGTGAAGGGTTCATGGATCGATCCCCTGGCAGGTGACCGGCCCCAGGCGGGGCAGTGGGTCGTTGGTATCGGGGAAGCTTATCGTCATGTCGCAGCTCTGTCCGTTCCAGGTGGCGTGCAGGCGGCTGGTTTCGTCCAGCCCGGTCAGGTAAACCTCGCCGCGCAGGCCGACCGGGAAAGCCATCGTGCTGCCATCGACGGTCACTTCGGCCCCGGCCGGCAGGGCACTGCCGTCATCGAGTTTGATGACGACGATCGCGCCGCGCGAACGCGTGACGGGGAAGGTCAGCGCCAATGCGCTTTGGTAGTACGGCACGGCATCGAGTTGCAGACCCGTGATCTGCGCGTCCATCGGCAAGTCGGCCTGTTCGATGCGGATCGGGTTTTTCTGATATGGGCGCAGGCGCGGCACCAGCGCGTAACCATCGCTGTCAGTGGTGGCGACTTGCTGATTGTCGGCGTAGACGCGCACGTCGGCAAAACCGGGCACCTGGACTACCGCAAAGCTGCCATCGATGTGGCGGCTGGGAAATACCTTGCCACTCAGCAGCGCGATGCCGCCGCGGACGCCCATCCGATATGCCTGCCCGTCCGGGTTCGATGCAACGCCAACGCTGTACGTACCTACGTCGTTCTGCAAAGTGAGGTCGGCCTGGCGCGGATCGTTCGCGGCAAGCCCCGCCTGCAGGCGATAGCCCACGCCGGTACCCACCGGCAGGCTACGCCGATACTGCACGCTGCCGTGGCTGTCGCTGGCGCGGCTCTGACCGCTGAAACTGACGCTGTCGGCCGCGCCCAACGGCACGGTGAGGTTGAGTGAGAACAGTGGCGCGGGATCGTCGCCAAGAAAGCGTAGTGCCGACAGCGAGAGATAACCAAGCCAGCCGAGCGAACGGCTGTAGCTGAGGCCGACCAGCTCGACGTCGTCCTGGTCGCGAAGATCCTGGTACGTGTAATTCAGGCTCAGCGAGCCGACGCGGCCGGCGGACATACTCACGAAGGCGCTGGACGTCTGCCGCGGTGGATGTGTCGTCGGCAGGTAGCCCAGCTGGGTGAAGCCGTCGGTGGTCACCCGGGTGCGCGCACCGTAACTGAGGTAGCGCGACTGATGCTGGATGCCCAGCTCCATCAGCGCGCCCGTGCCGGCACGGTCGTGGCTGCCGGCCACCGATGCCGTCAGCACGCCGACATTGCCCAGCAACACGGTGCTGCCGATGCCCAGGGTCTGCTGATCGTGCGTGGCCTCCACATGCAGCTCGCCGGTGAAGCTGTCGGAGAAGCCACGTCGCTCGGTGGCGGCGGCAACCAGCCGTCCGTAGTCGTTGCTGACCCGGCCGTAATTTTCGCGCTCGAAACCCAGTTCATAGGAATAATCGCGCAGCCCCGCCGCCAGCAAGCCGCCGCTTGCGTAGAACGGTTGGGTCACCACTTGCTCGCGACCCAGCATGTCGCGCACCACCATGCGGATGTCGCCCTGGCCGGTGACGATGGGGAGATCCTGGATGGTGAACGGCCCGCTGGGCACGTTGCGCCGCAGTCGCAGGACGTTGTTGACGTAGAAATCCACGGTGGACGGTTCCGCGGCCACGCCGTCCAGCGTGGGCAGCGGAAAGCTGATGAAGCCCGGCTGGGTCGCAAAGTTGGTGCCCCACTGCACGCCGCCGAACCGCACGCCACGGCCCCAACTGCTGGGCGCGCTGATCACGTCGCCAAAGCGCAGGCTGGCCATGTCCGCCGGGCGGTCGTGGGTCCAGGTGGTGTCCAGGCGCAGCGTCCGATTGCTGCCATCACGATGGCGCGCCAGGAACGTGCTCGAACCGGAGCCCCAGCTGCCGAATACGCCTGCGTCCAGCAACGCGTTGACGTGCGACGACCCATGCGCGCCGCGTGCGCCGAAGATGTCGTAATTGACGTAGCCGCCAGGCGGCGAAGGCATCGGCTGGTCGGCGGCGCGCGAGATGCCGCTGAAATGGGTGGCTGCGAACCGGCTCGCCGATACGTCCAGCAGCAGTGTGCCTTGCGACGAGTCGATCCGATAAGTCAGCCCCGCGATCGCCGACAGCGGAAGGTAATCGTCCGCACCATGGGTGACTACGGCGACGTCGGCGACCGGGATGCGCCAGCGTTCGAGGTCGGCGGCGCGAACCAGTACATTGCGATTGGCATCCTGCAGCACCAGCACGGTGTCCTCGGGCATGCCATTCACATGCACCTCGAACCAGGCTTCCGTCAGGGAGTCGCTCGTATTCTGTGGTGGCGCAGCGACAGGTGCAGGCGGCATCGGCGCTGGCGTCGCCACCGCCGTACTGGAGACCGCGTCCACAGATGCGGGTGGCGTATCCAGCGGAGGTACCGACATGGTCACGGTTGGAACGATGTCCACCACAAGCCGATAGGTGTGGTTGTTGACCGGTGCGAGATGGAAAATCTGCAGGGCGATGGCGGTCGGCGTGGTCAGATCCATGCGCGTAACAGCCGCATCGCGACTGAATCGGATCGACGTCAGGAACGGGTTGCGCCTGATCTTGTCCGACAGGCTTTGCAATACCGCATCCAGCACAACGTCCCCCAGGTCGACGGCGAGCGTTTCACCGGGCTCGGTCGGGTTGATGACACGGGCTTGGATGGGGCGGTCAGACTCCAGCACCAGCCGGATGCGGTCCGGTACCAGTGCTGCCTGGACGGTGCTCACGTGGACCACGCCCGTTGCCGCAGGCGTTGCCGCAGCGTCGGAGGGGATCAGTCCGACGGTGGAGTTTTCCTGCCCTGGTTCCGCCGGATCGCGGTAGAAATCCATCACCAGACGGTCAGCGTGCCCACCGCCGGAGCGCAGGTTGAATATCCGCGGCGTGATGCTCGTCGGCGCGGTCAGCTCCATCCGCGTGCCAGTGCCTGTGGGAGAAAGCCGGACACCGGCGATGAAGGGATTGTTCGCACCGATCGCCTTGCCCAGGCCGGCGAGGGTCTGCCCCATGGACACGTCATCGAGATCGACGACCAGCGCGCCGGTACGTGCATCACGCTCCATCCGGGCGCGGATCGGCTTGTCCGATTCCAGCACCAGCCGGGTGTGTTCCGTATCCAAACCCACACGTACAGCCTGCACCTCGACCGCCGCCTTCGACGTATCGGGCACAGTGGCCAACAGCACGGCAAGACATGCCACGGCGGCACTGGTTCTGTGCGCGGGTACGAAAGAACGACGGAGGTCGGCAGGCAGGCCAACACGCGGGGAAATGGGCGTGGCTGCGGCGGGCCCCGAACGCGTCATCTTCCACTGGGCGCGGATCGCACCCGTTCGGACTGCAATGGCGGCGTCTGGACCACGGCCCGCTTACTTTTCGGCCACGATCAGGTCGGTCTGCATGCTGCGGCCATCGGACTGCGCAGCAAGATGCAGTTTGCTGCCGGGCGCGATCGGGGTGTTCAACAGCCAATCGTGCGTGGCACCGGGCAGCACGTAAACGACGTGGTCCTCCATGGGCAGGGGTTTGTTGCCCAAGGTGGTGGATAGCTTGAATCTGCTCAGGCGGGCGTGCTTCTGACCACGATTGGTCACGTGGATCAAGGTCTGGCCCGCAGCGGTATTCTCCATCTGCCACTCCAGTTGTGGCGCCACCGCGACATCCTGGAGTACGAAAATCGGCAGGCTTATCTGCAAGCTCATCCGCAAGCCGCTGAAACCGGGCTTGGGGGGCGATGGCACTTCACGCAGGAACAGCCGATAAGCGCGTTCGGTGGTGTCGGGCGGCCGCCGCGATCCCACCCGGATCACTTGGGTGCCCCCTGGGGCGATGGTGAAAATGGGCGGGGTCGCCAGGATGTCCACGGCCGGAGCGTACTGATCTCTCCCGTCCGGCTGCGACCAGGCCACGGCTTCGAGCTGGATCACCGCCGCTTCCGTACCCGTATTGCGCACGGTCAGCGCGCTGACCGGCTGGCCTCGGGTCAATGTGGCCGATACCGGGCTGACCTGGAACGATCCGGCGATCACCGAACTGACGGTGACCGCGAAAAGAACCAGGCCGCAAGCGGCCTGGGGGAAAATCGCTTTCATGGTGTCAGAACGTCACAGTGACTACTACGTTGTCGGAATAGGAGTCCGCTGCGACGTTCTGGGCGCCCGCCACGGATCCGTACACGGTGACGGAATCCGAGGTGCCGGAGCCCGTGATTGATTTCCCGGTCGTTGCATCATTGCCCCAAGCCATGGAGCAGGTGACGCTGTCCTGGCATAACTCATAGGAGAGAAACTGGCCGTTGACAGCGCCAACCATTCGACGAAGCGGCACGGCATCCGTGGACCCAGTGTCGAAATTCTCGCCCTGACCGAGTGTGATGGTCGCATCGGAGCCACTGGTGCAGGTGGTATTGATTGTGCCCGAACTCGTGAGTGCGTCGCTCGCGTTAGTCGTCACCGGATCGTAGGTGCCAAAGGCTACCGCCGTGGTCGAATCGACGGTGCAGTTCGCACTGACGGTGGCGGTAACGGACAGATTATCGGTGTCGGTGCCGGCGATGGCCGTGCCGCTGACGGCAGCAAACGCCACGATCAGCGCCGCGGCGACGGTGGAGCGGGTAAAGCGGGTTTTGGTTTGCATGTTTGTTTTCCCCTGCAAGTAATGTGACCGCCATCGAGGCTGGGTCAACGAAGTACCGCGGTTGAAGGAATTGTCGAAAACGTGTCGTCTGATGGTGTGCCAGACCGGCTTGAAATCCGATGCAAGAAGCAGGCTAAAACGCGAATTTCCGGCTACATGAAAATCTCCAGCCAGAAAAAATGTGACACACATCTCATTTTCTTCGGATATGGGGGAGGCCGGTCCGTTGCTTGGCGTTGAATGGGTATCTCCCTCGTCAATTCATCGGCGTCGAAGAAAAACTCTTGAGTTCGCGTGGAAAGACAGACGGTTGAAAGTCACGGGGTTGGTGCACTCAATGGATGGAAATTCTCGCGCTTGTTTCGCCGCCTTCATATTCGAATGCTTGCCTCGTTCCCCCGGCGCTATTCGCTTGCCATTGGCCATACCGCGACTGGCACAAACCACCAATGTTTCCAAATGCGAATCAATGTGCGTGGAGTGGGAAGATGTCATGCAGTCGGTCGGACGCATCCATCGACCACAACCTCCACGGAGTCTGAGTCATGCGTATTCTGGTTATCGGTGCCGGTGCCACCGGCGGTTATTTCGGCGGGCGTCTGCTGCAGCACGGGCGCGATGTCACCTTCCTGGTGCGCGAGCGCCGTGCGGCGCAACTGGCGCAGCATGGCCTGGCGATCCACAGCTTCGCCGGCGATGTGAACCTGCCGGCGCCGCCGACCGTAGTGGCGGCGGCGCTGCGCGAGCCGTACGACCTGATCCTGCTCAGCTGCAAGGCCTACGGCCTGGAACAGGCAATGGCCGACATGGCGTCGGCGGTGGGGCCGGATACCGCGATCCTTCCGTTGTTGAACGGCATGCGCCAGCTCGATCTGCTGGAGGCGCGTTTCGGCGCACAGCATGTGCTGGGCGGGCAGTGCGTGATCGCCGCCACGCTGGATGGGGACGGCGCCGTGCGGCATCTGAACCAGACGCACGGCCTCACCTTTGGCGAACGCGACGGCAGCGCATCCGAACGCATGCAGCGCATCACGGGCGAGCTGAGCGATGCCGGTTTCGACGCCCGCCCCAGCCAGCACGTGCTGCAGGACATGTGGGACAAATGGGTGTTCCTGGCGTCGCTGGCCGGCATCACCTGCCTGATGCGCGGCCCGGTCGGCGATATCGTCGCCGCACCCGGTGGCACCGCGGCGGCGTTGGCGCTGCTGGAAGAGTGCCGCGTGGTGGCGGAACGCGCCGGGCATGCGCCGGGCGAGGCCACGTTGCAACGTGCCCGCGGGATACTCACCGAAGCCGGTTCGAGCCTAACCGCGTCGATGCTGCGCGACCTGCAACATGGCCATGCGATCGAGGCCGATCACGTCATCGGCGACATGCTGGCGCGAGCTGATTCGCAACACGCCACGTCGTCGCTGCTGGCGGTGGTTTACGCGAATCTGAAGGTGTACGAGGCGGGCATGGCGGAGACGCGATCAGTCTGACCCTGAGCGCTCGCCGGTCGGTCTGAGCAGTCGCGAAGCGCGATGCTGTTCCTTCCCCCGCTTGCGGGGGAAAGGTGCCGGAAGGCGGAAGGGGCACGCGGCAAAAGCCGCGCCGCTGTTGGCTTTTTACGCCGACTGAGGAGCGCCCCCATCAGCCCTCCGGGCAGCTTCCCCCGCTACGCAGGGGAAGCAAGCGGGTCCTCCGATTTTCGCAACCGCGCAGCCCGGACGGTAAGTCGGTCAGCAAACCACGTCGCCTACCAGATCTTCACCTGCTTCTCCCCATCGCGCACCATCGCGTCGCCGCGCTTGCACTGAAATGCCCTGGCGAATTCCGGCATGTTCGATGGTGCGCCGATGGCGCGGAATGGTGCGGGCGCGTGCGGGTCGGTGTTGAGCAGGGTGAGTTGTGCCTTGGGGCGGATGTTGCCGCGCCACACGCGCGCCCAGTTGAGGAAGAAGCGCTGGTCTTGCGTATAGCCGTCTATCTTGCGGTTGGCCTCGGCCGGGTTTTTCGACAATGCCATCTGCAGCGCGGTGTAGGCCGCGTTGAGCCCGCCCAGATCACCGATGTTTTCGCCCATCGTCAGCTGGCCGTTGACGTGTTTGCCGGGCAGCGGTTCGTAGGCGTCGAATTGCGCGCCCAGCTTTTTGGTGCGTGCCTCGAATGCGGCGCGGTCGGCGTCGGTCCACCAGTTGACGTTGTTGCCCTGCGCATCGAACTTGCTACCCTGGTCGTCGTAGCCGTGGCCCATCTCGTGGCCGATCACGGCGCCGATGCCGCCGTAGTTGATCGCGTCATCCGCGTTGGCGTCGAAGAACGGCGGCTGCAGGATCGCCGCGGGAAACACGATCTCGTTTTTCTGCGCGCTGTAATACGCATTCACCGTCTGCGGCGTCATGCCCCATTCGTCGCGATCCACCGGCTTGCCGATCTTGGCCATGCGGTAGTCGTGGTCGAACTTCGACGCGGCCTGCATGTTGGCGTAGTAGTTGTCCGGCGCCAGCGTCAGCCCGGACCAGTCACGCCACTTGTCCGGGTAACCGATCTTGGGCACGAAGGTGGCCCATTTCTGCAGCGCCTTCTGCTTGGTGGCATCGCTCATCCACGGCAGCTGTTCGATGCGGGTGCGGAAGGCGGCACGCAGGTTGTCGACCAGTTGCTGGGCGCGCTGCTTGGCCACCGGCGAGAAATGGTCGGCCACGTAGAGTTGGCCCAGCGCCATGCCCATCGCATCGTTGGTGGCTTCCAGCACGCGTTTCCAGCGTGGCTTGATGTCTTTCTGCCCGTTCAGCGCCTGCTCGTGGAATGCGAAATCCGCCTGCTGGAACGGTGTGGACAAGTAGGGCGCTGCGTTGTCGATGGCGTGATAACGCAGGTAGGCCTGCCAGGTGGCGACCGGCTCGTCGCCGAGCATCTGCTGCACTTCGGCGAAAAACTTCGGCTGCGACAGCGAGAAGCCGTCGGTGACGTTGGCGTTCTGTGTCTTGAAGAAGGCGGCCCAGTCGAAGCTCGGCGTCACCTTGTCGGCCTCGGCGAGGCTGACGTAGTGGTAGCGGTTTTCCGGCTGGCGCAATTGCACGGGTACCAGCGAGGCGGCGGCAAGACGGGTTTCGAAGGCCAGCACGGCGGTGGCCTGGCGTTGCGCGTCGGCGCTGGCGGTGCCGGTGAGTTCGAACAGTCTGGCGATGTGCTTCACGTAGGCGCTGCGGATCGCCGCCTGTTCGGGTTTGCGGTAATAGTCCGCCGTGGGCAGGCCCAGGCCGCCCTGGTTGGCGTAGGCGATCTGCCGGTTGGAATCCTTGAAGTCGGCATTGCCGCCGAAGCGGAACAGTACCGGCTCGCCCTGCGCATGGCTGTCGCGGATGTAGCGCACCACGTCGTCGCTGTCGCGCAGCGCGGCGATCTGCGCCAGGCGAGGCTTGATCGGTGCAAAGCCGGCTTTGTCGATGGCGGCCTCGTCCATGCCCGACGCGTACAGGTAGCCGATTTTCTGCTCGATCGAGCCGGGCTTCGCGGTGGCCGCGTGGTGCGCGGCGTTCTCCACGATGGTGCGCTGCACGTTCAGGCTGTCTTCGCGCAGCAGGTCGAACGAGCCCCAGCGGGTGCGGTCGTCCGGAATCGGGTTGGCCGCCACCCACTTGGCGTTGACGTAGCCGTTGAAGTCGTTGCAGGCGTTGAGCGTGGTGTCGATCTCGCTCACGTCGAACGCGCTGTGCGATGCGGCGACGACCGGGACGGACAGGGCCAGTCCGATGGCGAGGGCGAGCGGCCGGACGATGCGGAAGGTCATGGAATCTCCTGGGTGCGCGCGGCGCATGGTCAATGTCGAAACCGCACCGTAGGCAGCAACGCAGGGTGCCAGAAGTGCCCAAGGTCATGCCGCAGGTCATGGTGGCGGAACGCGGCCGCCCACTATCATGTCGGGCATGACGGAAACTGAAGCCCTGACCTTTCGCACGGCGCGCGCCGCCGATGCCGCCGCCATTGTCGACCTGGTGGAATCCGCCTATCGCGGCGAATCCGGCCTGCGCGGCTGGACCACCGAATCCAACCTGCTCGATGGCCGGCGAACCAATGTCGATGACGTGCTGACATTGATCGCCGGGCCGCACAGCCAGCTGCTGCTGGCCGAACGCGATGGCAAGTTGATGGCCTGCTGCCAGCTGGAACAACGCGGCGACAGCGGCTATTTCGGCATGTTCGCCGTCGACCCGCTGGCGCAGGGGGCGGGCCTGGGCAAACGCGTGCTGGCCGAGGCCGAGCGCATCGTGGGCGAAACCTGGGGCTGCGTCACGTTGCGCATGACGGTGATCGTGCAGCGCGATGAACTCATCGCCTGGTATGGCCGTCGCGGCTACCAGCGCACCGGCCAGTTCGAGCCGTTCCCGTATGGCGACGAGCGTTTCGGCATCCCCCGCCGCGACGACCTGCGCTTCGAAGTACTGCTGAAGAACCTGACGGAGGCCGCGGCATGAGCGACTGGAACGTGCACGACTGGATCCGCGTTGGCACGCGCAGCGATTTCCTGCCCGGCGAGTACAAGGTCGTGTGGGATGGCGACACGCCGATCGCCGTGTACAACATCGACGGCGCGCTGTATGCCATCGAAGACACCTGCACCCACGACGGCGGCGATCTTGCCGGCGGCGAGGTATTCGGTTTCGAAGTGGAATGCCCGCGCCACGGCGCGCGCTTCGACGTGCGCACCGGCGCGGTGACGAAACCACCGGCGTACGAGCCGATTGCCAGCTTCCCCGTGCGCGAGGAAGACGGCGCCATCTGGACCCGCGACGACCGGTAAAGCCCCGGGTCGCGGTGTTGCAGGCGTAGCGAGAATGCGCGCCGGCGTTAACGTCCAGCACACACCAGCGTAAGCAGATTGAAAGCGAGCGGTTTCATGCTTTGGTCATGACTATCGCGCCCTTCGCTCGCCACGTCACCATTGCGCGACCCTCGTTGCCGCGCGCTTTCCGACGTTCGTTCCCCTGGGATGCGTGGCGGCGGGATTCGGTGGCGCGGGTGCTTGGCCACATGTTTCGCAAGGTGGGCCGTGGCTTGTGCGAGCCGGGTGGTCTGCCGACGGTCGGCATCCATCGGGTACTGGTCTGCCGGCCGAACCATCGGCTTGGCAACAGCGTGTTGATCAGTCCGCTGATCGCCGAGGTCGAGACGCTGTACCCGGGTGCCGAGATCGACATTCTGGGCAGCCACGCCACCGCCTGCCTCTACGACAACCGGTTCAGCGTGCACGAGGTGTTCGTGCTGCCGCAGAAGATCGCCCGCCATCTGTGGGTTTCGATACGCGCGTTGCGGGCGCTGCGGCGGTGTCATTACGATCTGGCCATCGACGCCTGCCATGGGTCGCAGTCCGGGCGGATCGCGCTGGCCCTGTCGCACGCGCGATACAAACTGGGGTTTCCGGACCCGAGGATGAATCCGGGGTCGGCATGGCATGCGCTGGCATGGCCGCGCCATCTCGCCGATCGAAGTGTTTTCCTGCTGCGCCAGGCATATGCCGGCCCCACGCGTGCGGATTACCCGCCACTCAATCTCGATCTGACGCCGCGCGAAATACAGGAGGCGGCCAAGGTCATGGGCCGCGTTTGTGGCGCGTCGCGTGGGTCGCACAGCATGACGGTGGCGATCTTCCCCAATGCCACCGGCGCCAAGTGTTACAGCGAAAGCTGGTGGAACCAGTTCGTGGACACGTTCCAGGCGTTGTGCCCGCAAGTGCAACTGGTGGATTTGCTGGCCGCGCATGGGCACTCGCAACTGGGGTCGCGGCTGACGCCGTTCTACTCGCAGAACCTGCGCCGGCTGGCCGCGATGATTGCCTGCATGGATGGCTTCATCAGCGCCGACTGCGGCGTCATGCACCTGGCTGCCGCCAGCGGCACGCCGACGCTTGGCTTGTTTTCGGTGACCGACCCGACCAAGTACGCGCCTTGCGGCGGTGCCAACGCCGCGCTGGATACCCGCGGGATGCATGCCGTGGTGGTGGCGACAGCCGCCGCCGAATGGTGCGCGAAGCTCTCGCCGAAACAGGTGGCCGGCGGCACGTCGTCGCGGGGCTGACCTGCCTCGCCACGCGGTGCGAATCCACGCCGGATGCGATCACGATCGTCCCGCGGTCAGCACACCGCCAACGCCCGAACGCGGCGCGGTCGAGCTGCGTCACTGACGCGTCGAATCCGGACCCTGCGTGTTGTCGCGGCGACGCAGCAGCGCATACAGCACCGGCATCACCAGCAGCACCAGCGGCAGCTGCACCAGCATGCCGGAGATGATCGCGATGGCCAGCGGCTGCTGCATCTGCGAACCCCGGCCGATGGCAAGCGCCAGCGGCAGCAGGGTCAGGACCGCCGCCAGCGTGGACATCAGGATCGGCCGGGTGCGGTGTTCGCCGGCCGCGTGCAGTGCGGCGTGCAGTTCGTGTTCCTTCTCCGCTTCCTGCAGCTCCGAGAAATAGAAGATCGCCAGCTCGGTGACGATGCCGACGATCATCGTCATGCCCATCATCGCCGAGATGTTGAGCTCGATGCCGGTAACCCACAGCCCCACGAACACGGCGGGAATGGCCAGCAGCGGCATCGCCAGGATGGTGATGGCCACGCGGAAACTTTCGTACAGGAACAGCAGCAGGGTGAACACCAGCGCGATCGCCGCTGCCATCACGATCATCAATCCGCGAAACGCCTGTTGCTGCTGCTGATAAGTGCCGCCCAGCTGATAGACCACGCCCCTGGGCAGCAGGCCCGGGGTGCTCATCACCTTTTTCACATCGGCGGCGGCGGCGCCCAGGCTGCGGCCGCTGAGGCGGCCGGTCACCGAGACCGTCCGCTTCAGGTTGATCCGCGTGATCTCCGGCTGGCCCTGCACGGGGGTGATGGTGGCCACGCGCGACAGCGGCACCATGTGGCCATCGGGGGCGCGGATCAGCAACTGGTTGATCTGCTCGATGCGCCGATGCGCGCTTTCCGGCAGCCGCACGCGCACGCCCACCAGCTTGTCGCCCTCGGGCATGCTGGCGGCGACCGTGCCGTCGACTGCCGCGGCCACCTGGTCGGTGACGCTGACCGGGTCGAGCCCTTCGAGTGCGGCCCTGGTTTCGTCCACCTTGATGGTCAGCGCGTCGCCGGCCGGGTTGATGCCGTCGAGCACGCTGACCACGCCATCGATCCTGCGGATTCTTGCGGCGACTTTTTTCGCGGTGACGTTCAAGGTGGCGGCATCGGCACCGGAAAGCTGCACGTCGATCGGTTGCGGCACCGCGACCAGGTCGCCGATCAGGTCCTCCATCAACTGCGCCACGTCGACGTCCAGCCCCGGCACCTGCTTATCTATCTGGCTGCGTACCGTTTCCATCACCTGCTCGGTCGAGGGCCGCGCGCCGTTTTTCAGGCGCACGAAGAAATCACCGGTGTTCGCTTCGGTCAGGCCGCCGCCGAGTTGCAGGCCGGTGCGCCGCGAATAGGTGTCGACATCGGGATTGGCGCGGATGATGGTTTCGACCTGGTGCAGCAGGCGGTCGGTTTCCTCCAGCGAGGTGCCCGGCGGCGACAGGTAATCGAGGATGAAACCGCCCTCGTCCATCTTCGGCATGAAGCCGGAGCCGACCTGGGTGAAAGCCAGGCCGCCAAGCGCGAGCAGCGGGACGATGATGATCAGCACCAGCCACGGCCGCTTCAACCCGCGCGCCAGCGTGTTCTGGTAGCCGGCCATCATGCGGCGGGCGAATCGGTCTTGCGTGGGCTCGGCAAGATGTTTCCGATCGAGAAAGCGCTCGGCCAGCAGTGGCACCGCCACCCAGGTCAGCAGGTAGGAAATGATCAGCGCGCTGGCCATGGTCAGCGACAGCGCCTTGAAGAACGCGCCGGTGACGCCGGTCAGGAACGCCAGCGGCAGGAAGATCACGATGGTGGCGGCGCTGGAACCGCTCAGCGGCCGGGTGAATTCCCACGCCGCTTCGGCCACGCGCTGGTGGATCTCGCCGGCACCGCCGGCAACCCGGCGCATGATGTGTTCCAGCATCACGATGATGTCGTCGATGATCAGGCCCACGGCGGCCGCCATGCCGCCCAGGGTCATCATGTTGAAACTCATGCCCAGCACGGACAGCAGCAGCATGGTGATGGCCAGCACCGCCGGCACCACGATCAGCGCGATCAGGATCACCCGCGTGTTGCGCAGGAACACGAACAGCACCAGGCCCGCCAGCACGATGCCGATCAGGATCGCATCGCGCACGCTGCCGGCCGCCGCCGTCACCAGCTGGGTCTGGTCGTACCAGTTAGCGATGTGCACGCCCGCGGGCAGTTGCGGCGCGTAGTCGGCCAGCCTCTGCCTCACGTCCCTGGCGATCTGCACGCTGTTACCGCCGGGTTGCTGATAGACCTGCAGCAGCACCGCGTTCTGGCCGTCGGCGTTGACCCGGATCCACTGCGGCACATGGCCGAGGCTGACCCGCGCCACATCCTTCAGGCGAATGACGCCACCCAGGTTCGCCCGCACCACGATGTCGCCCAGCGCGGCAAGCGTGGTCGGTTGGTTGTCGGCCAGCAGCAGGTACAGCTTGTAGTGATCCGACACGCGGCCCATCGCCTGGATCGTGGCCGCGTGGCTCACCGCCGTGGTCACGTCGGCCAGGCTCAGGTCCAGCGCGCGCAACTTCTGTGGGTCCACGTCGGCATGGAATTCGGCCGCGGCGCCGCCTTGCACGTCGACGTTCGCCACACCGGTGACGGAGCTGAGCAACGGCCGCAACTGGTACTGGGCCAGGTCATGCAGGTCGCTTGGCGACAGCGTGTGCGAGCGCAGGCTGAAGCCGAGTTCGGGGAAGGTGGTGGGGTCCATCCGCCGGGTGGTCAGCTGCGTGCCGGCGGGCAGCTGCGCCAGCACCTGGCTGGCGGCGCCGTTGATCTCCTGCAGCGCCGCGTTCATGTCGAAGCCCCAGTCGAAACTGACCTCGATCTGCGCACTGCCACGACTGGTGGTGGACTTCACATCGCGCACGCCACGTACCCGACGCACCGCCACTTCAACCGGCGTGGTCACCTGGATGGCCATCTGGTCGGCTGGCCGGTCGCCCGCATCGAGGCTCATCTGCACCCGCGGAAAGGCGACGTCGGGAAACAGCGCCACCGGCATGAAGAACGCGCTGGCGATGCCGCCCACGGCCAGCATGAAAACCAGGAACAGCAACGAGCGGCGATGCCGCTGCATCCACAGGCTGAAGTTCACGTCGACGAACTCGAGCTGGCTGGGGGCTGCATGGCGGCGGCCGCTACGCCGTCCTTCGGCGCGCTGACCGTTACCGCGTCACCATCACCGAGTTCGTAGACGCCAAGCACCACGATCGGCGCACGTGGGTCGATCGATCCCTGCACCCCGACGGTGTCGCCATCGGGGCTGCGCACCGTCACGTCGACGCGCTTGGCGTGGCCATCGTGCACCTGAAACAGATAGTCGCCCTGGTCGTCGTGCAGCACGGCCTTGCGCGGCACGGCCCATGCGCGGAAATTGCCGGCGTCGATCTGCGCAGTCACGGCCGTGCCGGCCAGCAGCCTGGTGCCCGTACTGGCTGGCAGCTCGACCTGCGCGGGCAGCAGATGGCTCTGCGGATCGATGGATTGGCCGACCATGCGCAGCGTGCCGACAAAAGTTTCCGCGGGCGCGTAGACGCTCTTCAATTGCACCGGCATGCCCGCCTTCAGCTTCCCGCCGCTTTGCGGCTGCACGCCGAGTTGCGCCACCAGGGCGTGTGCCGGCGTGAAATCCAACAGCGGCGCGTTCGCCGCCACGCGCTCACCCAGGCCCACACGCAACGCGGTCACCACGCCGTCGGCCGGTGCCGTTACCGCTTCGCTGGCGCTGCTGCCGCCGATAGCCTTCTGGGCCTCCAGTGCGGCCTGCGCATCAGCCAGGCTCTTGCGGGCGGCGGCCAGCTGGGATTGCGTGGCCAGCCGCTGCACGACAAGTTTTTCGGTGCGCTGCAGGTCGCCGCGCGCCAGCTCCAGCGCCGTCTGCGCCTGCTGGAAGGCCTGGCGCGTCGTCGGGTCGGGACTGATGGTCAACAGTGTCGCGCCACGCTGCACGCGTTGCCCCGCATTGGCGGCCACGCTGACGACCTGGCCGCCATGGGCCAGGCTCAAGGTGCGCGCGCGGTTCGGATCGCCCACGGCCGTGCCGATGGCCTCGATCGTGTCGTGGAACAGCTGCTGCCGCGGCGTCATGGTGGTGACAGTCACCGTGTTGCTGTCGTCAGTGGGCTGGGGTGGGCTGGCACCGTCGCAGCCGGCCAGCAAGCCGAGCACGGCCAGGGCGCCGAGGTATGAGGTCACGTAGCGGCGAATCATGGGGAAGATTTCCTGGCGACGGGAATGTCGGCGCTGCCCAGCAGCGCCTGCAGTGCAACGGCAGCGCTGGTGCGCTGCTGACGGAAGCTGAGCAGATCGAGGTCGGCGCTGAGCGCGTTGCTGCGGATGGCAAGGTAGGTGGGCCAATCCAGCAACTGCCCGCGCCACGCCGTTTCGGCTGCGCGCCGCGCCGCGTCCAGCTGGCCAACGTGGGCGACGAGTGGCGCGCGTTGCGCATCCAGCGTGGCCAGGTCGGCCTGCAGCCGCGCCACGTCGCTGCGGGCGGTGAGCACGCGCTCGTCGTACGCATCCTTCAGCTGCACGCGGGTGGCGCGTTCGATCGCGATGTTGCCGCGGTTGCGGTTGAACAAGGGCAGGTTGATGCCGATGCTGAAACCCTTGGTGTACACGGCGCTGGTGTCGCGTGCGGTGTTGAAGCCCAGCGTAAGCGCGGGGAATTGCGCCAGGATGGCGCCGCGCAGCGCTGCGTCTTGCGCCGCATAGCCGGCCTTCAGCGCGAGCAGGTCAGGCCGCCGCGCGGGCAGGTCGGTCAATGCCTGCTGGATTTGCGCGGCAGTGGGTTGAACGGGATCGGTGCCCTCCACCAGTTCGATCGGCGCGCTGGCGGCCAGCCCCAGCAACACGTGCAGATCGCTCTGCGCCTGGTGCAATTGTGTTGCCGTGTCGCCGAGGCGTTTGCGCACGTCGGCGTCGGCATTGAGCCCGGCGCTGGCCGTGTCGTAGCTGAGGTTGCCTTCTTGCAGCGCCATTTGCACATGGCGGTCCACCGGCGCCAGCGCATCCGCTTCCAGCTGCAACCGATGTTGTTGCGCGCGCAACGCGACGACTTGGTCGAACAGCTGGCGCGCCTGCGTCACCGTCTGCCATTCCGCCCACAGCAGCTCCAGGTTGACCTGCTCGACGTGGCTGCGCGCCTCGGCTGTGCGCGAGGAGCGCGTGAGCAGCGCGCTGATGTCCTCGCTGATGCCGAGGTTGAATGCCTTGCTCAGGCCCGGCCCGGAGTGCTGCGGAAAATCCGCACCCAGACTCAGCTGCGGGTCGGGCAGCAGGCCGGCCGCGAACGCCTGCGCGCGGGCCAGCCCCAGTTCGTCGCGCCGGAGTTTCAGCGCCGGGCTGTTCGCCACCGCCAGCATCGCCAGCTCGGTTGCATCCAGGCCATCGGACGGATCGAAGCGATGGGTCGACAGCACGGGCAGCGGCATCGCCGACGTCGGCGCCGTGAGTTGCGCCACGCTGGAGGCGCCGTGCCCGTCGCCCAGCGGCAGTGCGGAGTAGGTGGCGCAGCCGGTCAGGATCAGCATGGTGCCGATCAACAGGCCTATGCGGATGCCGTGGCGAAGTGAACGGCTGCGAACGGCCGGGCGCGGGCGCACGGCGGTGGGTGTCGCGACCGGATCGGTACGCGTGCGACGAGGGTTGGCGTGCGGCGGGCGGATTCTGGTGGTCACGTGAAATGATGGATGAAGCCGATCTGGAAGCCGCCTGGCAGCCATTCGATGATCAGTGGCGATTGTCGAGGCCGAACAACAGGATTGGCAGCGCGCATGTCCACACCCTCCCGGCCAGCAAGCCCGCTGGTTTCTATCGGGCGACGCTACGCGCGCCAGCTTTTCGTTGGCTTAGAAACCAGGAAAGGCGCAGGAAGGCAGCCTTCCTAAGCTTTGCTGGACTGCTGCCGATGTGAGCTCGCGATGCCCGTATCCGGCTGGACCATCCTGTGCGATTTCGACGGCACCATTTCCGTCGAGGATGTGATCGACTCGCTGCTCGATCGTTTCGGCCGCCCCGGTTGGGAAGTGCTGGAGCAGAACTGGCGCGCCGGCCGTATCGGCTCGTGCGAAGGCATGGCCGGCCAGGTCGACCTGCTGCAGATGAGCCGCACCCAGGTCGAGCACGCGGATACGTTCGGCCAGGCCATCGCGTGCAGCCACCACCAATACCGGCATGCTGGTGCCGCGACAGTGCAACCGGCGCAACACTTCACTGCCGTCGAGCGCGGGCAGGCCCGGGTCCAGTACCACCAGGTCGTAGTCGTGCTCGCGCAACGCCGCATCGGCGAGATTGCCGCGCGCGGCGTGATCCACGGTGTGGCCGCCATGGCGCAGCGACGCACTGATGCCTTCGGCGATGGAGCCATCGTCTTCGGCCAGAAGAATTCGCATGGTTACTCCGCAAGGTGGGAAACCACGGGCTGTTTCAGGGCGCTTGAAGTTGAGATTGATTCTTATTTACTGTCTAATATGCACCAGTCGGCGCGCTCGCCCGAGGCGAGTGTGCGCTCATCCTGACCCTGCCTGTTCGCCGCAGTTCCCGGCGTGAGTGCGGGTGTGCGAACTACGGATAACCATGGCTCAGCTGCAAGCATCTGCCGATTCAATTCGCCCGCAACGCCGTGCGTTCTGGATGCGCCAGCTCTATCAATGGCACTGGATCAGCTCGGCGCTGTGCCTGATCGGTCTGCTGCTGTTCGCGCTGACCGGCATCACCCTGAATCACGCGCGGCAGATCGAGGCCACGCCGAAGGTCGTCGACCGCGCGGCGACGTTGCCGCCGGCGCTGCTGGCGATGGTGACGGGTGAGGATGCGCGCAAGGCGGCGCCGTTGCCGGACGCGGTGGCCGATTGGCTGGATGAATCCCTGTCGGCCCATGTTGCCGGCCGTGCGGGCGAATGGTCGGCGGACGAGATCTATCTGTCGCTGCCGCGCCCCGGCGGCGATGGCTGGCTCAGCATCGATCGCGCCAGCGGCGCGGTGGAATTCGAGGTGACCCGTCGCGGCGCGGTGGCCTACCTCAACGACCTGCACAAGGGCCGCCATGCCGGGCCGGTGTGGGGCTGGTTCATCGATGTCTTCGCGCTGGCCTGCCTGGTGTTTTCGATCACCGGGCTGTTCCTGCTGAAGTTCCACGCCGCGCGCCGCGTATCCACCTGGCCGCTGGTGGCGCTGGGGCTGGTGCTGCCCGCGTTGCTGGCGTTGCTTTTCATTCACTGACGGGATTCATGCCCATGCGTCGTTTGCTGTGTTGCACCCTCGCGCTGTTGCTGGCCACGCCGCTGGCGGCGGCCGAGCTGGACCTTACCGTGCAGATTCCGGAGCAGAAGGTGGCCGAGTACCACCGGCCCTACGCCGCCATCTGGATCGAGCGCGCCGACCGCAGCGTGGCCGCCCAGCTCGCGGCGTGGTACGCACAGAAAGACAGCAAGGAAGGCGCCGGCACCAAGTGGCTACCCGACCTGCGCCAATGGTGGCGACGCGGTGGCCGCGAACTGTCGCTGCCGGTCGATGGCGTATCCGGCGCCACCCGGCCGGCCGGACAGTACCAGCTGAAGTTCGTCGACGGCCAGGCGCCGCTGGGCACGCTGGCGCCGGGCGATTACACGCTGGTGGTCGAGGCCGCGCGCGAAGTCGGTGGTCGCGAAGTGGTGCGCTTGCCGTTCACCTGGCCGGTCAGCGCAACCCAACACCTGAGCGCGCAAGGCAGCAGCGAACTCGGCGCCGTCAGTCTCGACCTCAACCCCTAGAACATGCCGAACCCTGGAGCGAACATGCACAAGCGCACACTGAAATGGATCGTCCTTGCCGCCGCCATCGCCACGCCGCTGGCGGCCCAGGCGCACAAGATGTGGATGGTGCCCTCGGCCACCAACGTGGCCGGTGCCGACCCGTGGGTGACGGTGGACGCGGCGATCTCCAACGACCTGTTTTTCCCCGATCACCACGCGGCTCCGCTGGAGCAGCTGGTGATCACTGCGCCGGACGGCCAGACGGCCAAACCGCAGAACGCGGCCACCGGCAAATACCGCAGCGTGTTCGACGTCGAGCTGAGCCAGCAAGGCACCTACAAGCTGGCGCTGGTGAACCGGGGCCTGTTCGCCCGTTATGAGTTGAACGGCCAGAAGAAGCGCTGGCGCGGCGATGCCGCTGAGCTGGCCACGGCGATTCCTGCAGGCGCGAAGGACGTCGAGGTCACCGCCTCCAGCAGTCGCGTGGAAACCTTCGTCACCAACGGCAAGCCCAACGCCACCGCGCTGAAGCCCAGCGGGCAGGGGCTGGAACTGGTGCCGGTTTCCGGCGTTACCGATCTGGTGGAAGGCGAGCCGGCCACGTTCCAGTTGCTGCTGGACGGCAAGCCGGCCGCGGGCCTCAAGGTCAGCGCCATCGCCGGCGCCACCCGCTACCGCAATGCGCAGGAGGAGATGACCGCGCAGACCGGCGCGGACGGCCGGTTCACGCTGACCTGGCCGCACCCGGGCATGTATTGGGTCAACGCGGCCACGCAGGACGACAAGGCCGGCGTGAAGCAGGCCAGCAAGCGCCGGCTGTCGTACACCGCCACGCTCGAGGTCTTGCCCGAGTAATCGATGATGCGGTTCCGTCTGCTCGCCTGCCTGGTTTTCCTCATTGCATTGATTGCGGCCGCACCCGTCGCGGCGGCGGAACTGCAGCGCCTGCATGGGCGAACCATGGGCACCACCTGGTCGGTACTGGTGGAGCTGTCGCCGACGCACGCCACGGACGTGTTGCAGCGGGGCATCCAGGCTGAGCTGGATCGGGTGGATGGCCAGATGAGCACGTACAAGCCGGACTCCGACCTGTCGCGCTTCAACCGCGCGCCGGCCGGCAGCTGGCAGCAGCTGCCGCCGGAATTCTTCACCGTGCTGCGGCATGCGCTGCAACTGGCGAAGGACAGCGACGGCGCTTACGACCCCACCGTAGGGCCGCTGGTGAACCTGTGGGGTTTCGGCCCCGACCAGCGCCCGCGTCATCCACCCACGGCGCAGGCGATCGCAGCGGCGCAGACACGGGTGGGCTGGTGGAAAGTGCAGATCGATCCCGCCACCCGCCGCGTGCGCCAGCCGGGCAGCGTGTACCTGGATCTGTCCGCGGTGGCCAAGGGCTATGGCGTGGATCAGGTCGCGGGCTACCTGCAGCGGATGGGCGTGGAGGCGTATCTGGTGGAGGTCGGCGGCGAGCTGCGGGCGCATGGACGCAAGCCGGACGGCAGCGTGTGGCGGGTGGGCATCGAGCGCCCGGACGCGGCGGCCGGCGCGGTGGTCGATGCCGATGAACTGATCGACACCGTCGCACTGGACGAGCACGCCATCGCCACCTCGGGCGACTACCGCCACGTGTTCGAGGACGGCGGCCGCTACTACTCGCACCACATCGATCCGCGCAGCGGTTACCCGGTGCCGCACGAAGTGGCTTCGGTGAGCGTGCTGGCGGACGAGTGCATGCAAGCCGATCCGCTGGGCACCACGCTCAGCGTGATGGGCGCCGACAAGGGCATGGCGTACGCGCGGGCGCACGGCCTGGCCGTGTTGATGATCGTGCGCACGGCCGATGGTTTCGTGCAGCGGATGTCGCCGGCATTCGCTGCGGTGGTGCGCCGATGAAACGCGATCACGACACGTTCGGCCGGCTCGCCGCCGTCAGTAACGGCATGTTGCTGGCGACGTTCGGCCTGCTGGCCGCACTGCTGTGGTACTGCCGCGTCGAAGCGGTGCAGTGGCACGATCCGGGCCGCCACTGCTGGCTGGCTGCGGCAGGATTGCTGGGCAGCTGGATGGCGCTGGTGGGCTGGTTCCGTCACCGCCGCGGACGGACCGAAGGCGGTGAAACCGTAGCGGCCGCCCCGGCAGCGCAAACCGCGGCGGCACCCGCGCCGGCGGCGGATACGGTGCGCGTGTTCTACGCCAGCCAGACCGGCCTGGCCGAGCAACTGGCGCGACAAACCTGGCAAAGCCTGCAGACGGCGGGCGTGCCGTCGCGCGTGGATGCGATCGACGCGTCGACCTTGGCGGCCCTGCGCGATACCTCGCGTGCGCTGTTCGTGGTCAGTACCACCGGTGATGGCGAGCCGCCGGACATGGCCGTCGCCTTCGCCCATCAGGCGATGGCGAACGCGGCGGATCTGGCCGGCGTGCGTTACGGCCTGCTGGCGCTGGGCGACAGCGACTACGACGAGTTCTGCGGTTTCGGCCGCCAGTTGCAGCGCTGGCTGCGGGCCAGCGGCGCGCAGGCGCTGTTTGATCCGGTGGAAGTGGACGACGAGGACGCCGCCGCGCTGCGCCATTGGCAGCACCATCTGGCCGCGCTGTGCGACGTGCGCGACCTGCCGGATTGGCAGCCGCCGCGCTATCAGCCATGGCAGCTGGCGGAACGGCAACTACTCAATGCCGGCAGCCTGGGCGGCCCCTGCTTCCATCTGGCCTTGCGACCGCTGCACGGCGCGGTGTCTTGGCAGGCTGGCGACCTGGTGGACATCGGGCCGCGGCATGCGCCCGCCGACGTGGTCCAGTGGCTGTCGGCGCACGCGCTCGACGGCAACGCCATGGTGATGTTTGGAAAGGAATCACTGACCCTGTCCAGCCTGCTGGCACGCTGTCGCCTGCCGGTGCCCGGCGAGATGACGGGGTTGGACGAGGCTGCGGTGGCGGCCCGGCTGCAACTGTTGCCGCACCGCGAATATTCGATCGCCTCGGTACCGGCCGATGGTGCCATCCACCTGCTGGTGCGCCAGCAGAACACGCCGGATGGAACGCCGGGCATCGGCTCGGGCTGGCTGACCATGCATGCGCCGATCGGAAGCGAGATCGCCCTGCGCGTGCGCCGCAACGCCGCCTTCCATGCGCCCGCCGATGCGCGGCCGCTGATCCTGATCGGCAACGGCACCGGCATGGCCGCCCTGCGCGCGTTGCTGAAGGAGCGGATCGATGCAGGCCGCTACCGCAACTGGCTGCTGTACGGCGAACGTCAGCAGGCGCACGACTTGCCCTACCGTGACGAGATCAACCGCTGGCTGGCTCAGGGCCAGCTGGAACGCGCGGATTTTGCCTGGTCGCGCGAACAGGCCGAGCGCATCTACGTGCAGCGGCGCCTGCATGAGCAGGCGGGCACGTTGCGCGAATGGGTGGCGGCCGGGGCGGCGATCCAGGTCTGCGGCAGCCTGCAGGGCATGGCGCCGGCGGTGGATGCGGTGTTGTGCGAGGTGCTGGGTGAGACGGCCGTCGAGCAGTTGCGCGAAACAGGCCGTTATCGCCGCGACGTTTACTGAAGTGCGCGGCACTTACGCGTAGGCGCGGCGATGCTCGCGATGGGGCGGGTAGTAGGCAAACACGTGGCTGTGGCTGCCGTAGAAATCCATGTCTTCGATATGCTCGCCGCCGAGCCGTTCGGCCAGCCGGTCGGAGGCTTCGTTGCCGATCCGCACCAGGCTGATCACCCGCGGCGCGTGCAGGCGGTTCCACACGAAATCCAGCGCGGCGTTGCCTGCCTCGGTGGCGTAACCCATGTGCTGGTGTTCGGGTTTCAGCATCCAGCCCAGCTCCAGATCCGGCCAGCCTTCCGGGTACATGAAACCCACGCGGCCGATGAACTCGCCGGTGCTTTTCAGCTCCAGCGCCCACATGCCGCAACCGCGCAACTGCCAGTGGCCCAGCAGCATCGCCAGCGAACGCCAGGCGTTGGTGCGGTCCAGCGGTTGGCCGTCGCCGACCCAGCGCGTGCTTTCGGGATTGGCCAGCATGGCGGCGTAATCGTCGAAGTGACGCTCGGTGAGCGCGGTCAGGCGCAAGCGCGCCGTTTGGAGGGTAGGAATGTCAAACATCACGGTCAGCGTCGGTGGCGGCCAGCAAACGGGCCAGCGCCTGGGTAGTGCTGGCAAGACTCTCGTGCCAGGGCAAGCCGGTAATTATCTCACCTGTCACCGAATCGGCAAAATCCTCGCTCTGGCCCGGCGGCAGCAGGTGGCGGTAATCCACCGTCAGCTCGGTTCCTGCGGGCAGGTCGGCCAGCGCGAACACGAAGCCCAGGTGCCATAGCCCGTTTGGCGCGAAGCTGTGGTTGATGTAGCACTCGTCGGGCCAGTCCGGCGACAGCGTGTAGCGATCCTCGAACCAGCGCGCGCTGGTGTGCCATTGGGCGCTCAGCGCGGGTGAGGCGGCGATTTCGGCGTGGCGAAAGGTGCGGTCGATGCCGTCGGGCGCGGTCAGTACGCGGCCCGCGGCGACGGGTTCATCGAGAAACAGGCCCTTGCCTGCACCGGGTATGGCGGAGGCGGCAACGTGGTAACGCGGCAGGATCATGTCCAGTACAACGGCAGCAGGGCGCGCGAGTTTAGCGCAGCGGTGCGATGGGTGGACGTTGGGGGGGCGGGAGCGGGGCGGCGCCTGGTCCGGAGGGGAAGATCAAGAGCGACCCCTCCCCAGCCCTCCCTTGCTGACGCAGGGGAGGGGGCAAAGGAAAGGGTCACTCTTTGCGGGTGGCGTTCTTGTGCACGGCCGGCGCTGCGGCGGTATCGGCCAGCAGGATGGCGTCGCGGTTGCGCTCGATGGTGGCCTTGCCGATGCCCTTGACGTGGCGCAGGTCGTCCGCCTTCTTGAACGGGCCGTGGGCATCGCGCCAGGCCACGATGGCCTCGGCGCGCGAAGTGCCGATGCCGTCCAGCGACTTGGCAATGGTGGGTGCGTCGGCCTGGTTGATATTGACCGGCGTGGCGGCGAACGCCAGCGCGGGCAGGGAGACCAGGGCGACGAAGGCGAGGGTGGCGAGTTTGCGGATCATGGGTTTGCTCCTTGCGAAAGAATCGAGGCGGCGCCGATGGCCGCCTCCCCACACTGGCCGCTTCGCGCGGCGGGCACAGCCGGACCGCGCGCAGACAGGCCGTGCGCGTCATGCGTGGAGAACTGTGAGGCATGACTTACGACACGTCGGCGCAGGGGCAACCTAGGGCAACGCTGATCAAGTATCGCCGCCGTCACCCATCCTCTCTGTTCGCAGGGCACAGGGCCGTCGGCGAAGACAGACTGGCCGTCTGTCGAGGCGGCGGACCGAAGGCCTGCGGACAGAGAGGATGGGCCTCAACCTGTTGAATCTGAAATGGTGAGGTGATGACTGGAAGGCCCGCAGGCGGTGCCGCGCGGCTTGACAAGACGGCCAGTCTTGCCGGCGCCACGCAACACCACCTGCGGGCCTTCCAGTCATCATGACGGCGGCGATACTTGGTCAGCATTGCCCTGGGCCACTGATAGAATGCGCATTTGCCGCTGTTGGAGTTTCGCGATGGATACTGCCCGCCTTTCCCGCTACGTCGGTGACCTGTGGGATGCCGAAATCGTGCCGCAGTTGGTTGAATACATTCGTATTCCCAACAAGTCGCCGATGTTCGACGCGCAGTGGGCCGAGCACGGCCACATGGATGCGGCGGTGCGGCTGATGGAAACCTGGGCCCGCGCCAAGCTGGAGAAGCTTCCCGGCGCCACCCTGGAAGTGGTGCGGCTGGAAAAGCGTACGCCACTGATCTACATCGACATTCCCGCCTGCGGTGCGAACGGCGCGCCGACCTCCGGCCAAAGCGACGACACCGTGATGCTGTACGGCCACCTCGACAAGCAACCGGAAATGACCGGCTGGGCCGACGGGCTTGGCCCGTGGACGCCGGTGCTCAAGGGCGACAAGCTGTACGGCCGCGGCGGCGCCGACGACGGCTACGCCATCTTCGGCTCGCTGGCCGCGCTGCTGGCGCTGCACGACCAGGGCATTGCCCACGCCCGCTGCGTGATCATGATCGAGGCCTGCGAGGAGTCGGGCAGCTACGACCTGCCGCATTACGTCGACCACCTGGCCGCCCGCATCGGCAGCCCGTCGCTGGTGGTGTGCCTGGATTCCGGTTGCGGCAACTATGACCAGCTGTGGCTGACCACGTCCTTGCGCGGCATGACCGGCGGCAACCTCACCGTGCAGGTGCTGGAGGAGGGCGTGCATTCGGGCGACGCCTCCGGCGTGGTGCCGTCCAGCTTCCGCATCCTGCGCGACTTGCTGTCGCGGCTGGAGGACCCGTCCACCGGCGCGATCAAGCCGAAGGAACTGTACGTCGACATCCCGCCGCATCGCGTCGAGCAGGCGAAGCATTCGGCCGAGGTGCTGGGCGAGGAAATCTTCAACAAGTTCCCGTGGGTGGAAGGCATGCAGCCGGTCACCGACGACCTGTCCGAGCTGGTGCTCAACCGCACCTGGCGCCCGCAGCTGGCGGTCACCGGCATCGGCGGCATCCCGCCGCTGGAAAGCGCCGGCAACGTGCTGCGCCCGAAGACCGCGGTGAAGCTGAGCCTGCGCGTGCCGCCCACGCTGAGCGGCGCCAAGGCCGGCGAGTTCGTGAAGCAACTGCTGGAAAAGGACCCGCCGTACGGCGCCAAGGTCAGCTTCGACCTGGAGAAGGACGGCAGCGGCTGGAACGCGCCGGCGCTGTCGCCGTGGCTGGAGCAGGCGGTGGACGACGCCTCGCAGCACTACTTCGGCGCGCCCGCCACCTACATGGGCGAGGGCGGCAGCATCCCGTTCATGGGCATGCTGGGCGAGAAATTCCCCAAGGCGCAGTTCCTGATCACCGGCGTGCTGGGGCCGCACTCCAACGCGCATGGCCCGAACGAGTTCCTGCACATCCCCACCGGCAAGAAGGTGAGCATGGTGGTGGCCGAGGTGGTGGCGCGGCATGGCGAGAACGGCGGCAAGGCGTGACGGCGGAGAAGTGAGCCAAGGGGAATGAGGGAGGGCACGCGTTACCCGGCTTTCCCTCACCCATCACTCCTCGCTTCAAAGGAGATTCCAACGTTGCCAGACCCCACCTATCTCGCCGCCAACTGGGCCGACGTCCGTCGGCGCGTGGACGAAGCCTGCCATGCCGCCGGGCGCGATCCGGCCGGGGTGACGATCCTGCCGGTCAGCAAGACCTTCGACGCCGAGACCGTTCGCGCCGCGATGGCGCTGGGCTTGCGTCGCTTCGGCGAGAACAGGGTGCAGGAAATCCGCGACAAGGCTGCCGCGCTGGATGGCTGCGGCATCGAGTGGGTGGTGATTGGCCACCTGCAAACCAACAAGGCCCATGACGTGGCGCGGCTGGCCAGCGAAGTGCAATCGCTGGACCGGCCGCAACTTGCCGTGGCGCTGCACCGGCAACTGGTGGCCGCGGGGCGGGCGATCGACGTGCTGGTGCAGGTCAAGACCGCCGCCGAGGAAAGCAAGTACGGGCTGGAGCCAGCGCAGCTGCCGGCGTTCCTGGACAGCTTGCGCGACTACCCGACCCTGCGCCCGCGCGGGCTGATGACGCTGGCCACCCATTCCGACGATCCGCGCGTGGTTCGCGGCTGTTTCCGCCAGTTGCGCGAGCTGCGCGACCAGGCGGCGGCCCGCGGGCACGATCTGCCGCGGCTGTCGATGGGCATGAGCGGCGATTTCCCGCTGGCGATCGCCGAGGGCGCCACCGAGATACGGATCGGCACGGCGATCTTCGGCCAGCGCCCCCAGCCGACGGTCATACCTGCTGCCGGCTGAAGGCGGTTCGCCCAGATCTCAGCCGGCGTGCGACGATTTTCCCTGTCGAATCAGTCCATTCCAACTGTGCGCGCCGTCTCGGAAACCCGAAACGACGGAGTTCAGTTAACCCGGATCGAACATACGGCCTATCTCCCTTTGCTAAGTTCACCCCTTCGTCACGTCATCGACACCGTTCGGTGACAGTCCGTGAACCGCAAAAGGGGATAGTCCCGCATGCCAAGCCACCGATTGACCGTTGCTGCGGCCGTTGTTGCCGCATCACTCTGCGGTTCGCTGCATGCTGCCGTCACGCATAGCGCCTATATCGATGTTCAGCCCGCCACCACCGCTGCCGCCCCGGCCGTAGCGCCGTTGCCGATCTTCGCCAGCGTGTCCCTGGCCGGCGCCGATGCCGCCGCGTTCCCTGCACTGCTGGCCCACCGCAACGTGGCCCACGTCGCGCCGGTCAAGCCGATCAAGCCGGATATGGCGACTGCCGCGGACGAAGAGGCGGAAGACGTCGTCGGCGTCACCGACCTGCGCAAGGCCTTGATCGCGATGGCGATGAAGCTGCGCGATACCCGTTATGTACGTGGCGGCCGCGACCCCTCGACCGGTTTCGATTGCAGTGGTTTCGTGCGTTACGTGTTTGCCCACGCGGTGGGCATGCAGTTGCCGACCAATTCCGCGGCGCAGTTCCTGGCCGGGTTGAAGGTCAAGCGCGCCGACATGAAGCCCGGCGACCTGGTGTTCTTCCGCACGAGCGGCAAGCACCGTGTCTCGCATGTGGGCATCTACATCTCCGACGGCCGCTTCATCCACTCGCCCACCACCGGCAAGTCGGTGGAAATCTCCAGCCTGGAGACCGGCTACTGGGCCAAGCGTTTCGTGGGCGCCAAGCGTCCGGAAGCGATGGCGATGGCCGCGCACAACGGTTGATCCACCACTGTCGCCGCACCGCATGAAGCCGCCGCAAGGCGGCTTTTGGTTTTCACGCCCCGCCCGCTGCTTGTGCCATCGCCGTGGCCGCCCCATCTCACTGGGTTGATGCGCGCGCCGCCCATGGCGCGTCTGCTGTCATGCTTGCCACCTGCTTCCTGGAATCCGCCGCATGCCTTTGAACCTGCCGCCCGTCACCCGCAACCTGCTGATCGCCAATGTCGTGGTGTTCCTGCTGCAGTTGTTGACGCACGATTCCACCAGCTTGGCATTGACCCAATATTTAGCGCTGTGGCCAATGGGTCCGTCGCCGTATGCGGATATTCAGGGGTTCGAGCCGTGGCAACTGATCACCTATGCATTCATGCATGGCGGCGTAACCCACATCCTGTTCAACATGATCGCGCTGTACATGTTTGGCGGCGTCATCGAGCGCACCTTCGGCGCGCGCAACTTCGTCATCTATTACTTCGTCTGCGCCATCGTGGCGGCGGTGGCGCAGCTGATCGTGGTGCAGTGGTTCACCCACGGCTTCTATCCCACGCTGGGCGCGTCAGGCGCGGTGTTCGGGCTGCTGCTGGCCTTCGGCATGCTGTACCCGCACGAGAAAGTGATGCTGATGTTCCTGCCGGTACCGATGCCCGCGTGGCTGTTCGTGATCGGCTACGCGCTGGTGGAACTGGTGATGGGCGTCACCGGCACCCAGGCCGGCGTGGCGCATTTCGCGCACCTGGGCGGCATGGTGGGCGGCTATGTGTTGATCCAGTACTGGCGCGGGCGGCTGCCGGTCAAGCCCAAGGGCAGGCTGCTGCGTTGACGTTGCCGGGCCGGTTTTTTGTGGGAGCGGCTTCAGCCGCGATGCTCTTGCTCTTCTCCAGGCACTGAGAAAGAGCATCGCGGCTGAAGCCGCTCCCACAGGTCAACGCAGGGCCAGGAAATCCGCGCTGACCACGAAGCGCACCGCGTCCAGGCGCAGCCGCGACAGCGGCAGCGCGGCCAGCAACTGGGTGCGCTCGTCGGTAACGGCGGCGATTTCCGCGTCGCTCACCGACGGATTCACCGCACGTAGGGCCAGCAACCGCGACAGTTCCGCATCGAGCGTCTCGGTGGCCAGCGCCAGCGCTTCGTCAATGCGTGACTGGCCGCGGTTGGTGGCCAGTGTTTCGGCGCGCTCCAGCATCGGCGGCACCAGCTTGCCCAGGAATTTGCGGTAGCGCGCCACCTCGATGTTGCGATCGGCGGCCTTGCGCAAGGCCACTTCGCTGGGGGTGAAATCGGCGCGCTCGGCCAGCCTGGTGTCGACCGTGACGATGATCGGCAGGCTGGGCAGGAAACGTTCCGCGTCCAGCCTGCGGTCGGCCACGCACTCCAGCACGAACACCGCCTGCAACAACGCGGTGCGCGGCGGCAGCACGTCGTCCACCATGAAGGCGGCGTTGCCCTGTTCGCCGGACAGCGCCAGGTCCAGCGCGCCGGCCACCAGCGGGTGGTCGAGCCGCAGCAGCGGCAGCTCCTCGCGCGCCAGCGCCACGTCGCGGCTGAAGGTGACGGATTGCGGGCCCTCGGCAAAACCGGGCAGGGCGTCGGTGGACAGGTATTGCGGATCGAGCAGCAGCACCTGGCCACCCAGCTCCTCGGGGTGGATGCCGAACGCTTCCAACAGGCGCTGGATGAAGGCGTCGCGGCTGGGGTCGTTGTCCTCGCGCGCGAATGCCTGCTGCAATTCGTCGGCGTGCAGGTCGCGGCTGGCGGCCAGTTCCAGCAGGTGGTCGCGGCCGCCGCGGATCAGCTCGGCCAGCTCCTCGTGGCTGGCGCGGGTTTCGGCCAGCAGCGCCTCGAATTCCTGGTCGCGGTTGTCGTCGCCGCGGGCATGCTCCTCGGCCAGTTCGGTCAGCGTCGCGCCATAGCGGCGCAGCAGTTCGCGGCCGTCGGCGGGGCTGTGGCGGAACGCGTCCACGCCCTCGTCATACCAGCGCGCCAGCATGTGCTGGGCGCTGTCGGCCACGGCGATGACATGGATGGCGATGTCGTGCTGCTGGCCGATGCGGTCGAGCCGGCCGATGCGCTGTTCCAGCAGGTCCGGGTCCAGCGGCAGATCCCACAGCACCAGCCGATGGGCGAACTGGAAGTTGCGTCCTTCCGAGCCGATCTCCGAACACAGCAGCAGTCGCGCGCCGTCGGGCTGCGCGAAGAACGCCGCATTGCGGTCGCGCTGCACGATGCCCAGGCCCTCGTGGAAACGCGCCAGGCCTACGCCGCTGCGCATACGCAGCACTTCCTCCAGCGCCAGCACCTTGGCCTGGCTGCGGCAGATCAGCAGGAACTTGTCCTGCGGGTGCGCGTCGAGCAGGGCGATCAGCGCATCCACGCGCGGGTCGGCGCTGTAATCCACCTCGATCAATCCGGCCGGCTGCTGGATGTCGGCGTGGAATTCGGCCAGCAGCGATTGCCGGGTGGCCTCGTCGATATCGTCCGCATCCAGCAGGTGCCATACCGGCGCGCGCTGCGGAAAGCCGCCCACGCCAGCGCGGTTGTTGCGGAACATCGCGCGGCCGGTGCCGTGGCGGTCGATCAGCGCGGCCAGCAGCTCACGCGCGTTGGCCGGCTTGGTCGAGTCGGCCAGCAGCGCGGTGAGTGCGCCGTCGCCACGGAAGGCGTCGGCCAGGGCGGCGCGCTGGTTGTCGTCCAGCGGCTCGCCGTCGAGCAGGCGGTCGGCCACTTTCGACAGTGCCTGGTAGCTGTCCGATTCGGCCAGATAGCCGTCCAGATCGTGGTAGCGCTGCGGGTCGAGCAGACGCAGCCGGGCGAAGTGGCCGCTGCGGCCGAGCTGCTCCGGCGTGGCGGTGAGCAGGATCACGCCGGGGATCACCGCTGCAAGTTTTTCCACCATCGTGTAGCGCGGGCTGGCCTCCGTGGGCGACCACGCCAGATGGTGCGCTTCGTCCACCACCAGCAGATCCCACGGCGCCTCAAGCAACTGCTGGGCGTACTTGGGCGAGTTTTCCAGAAAGCCGAAATCGGCGATCACCAGTTGCTCGTCCTCGAACGGATTGCCGTGTTCGCCCGCTTGTTCGAGTGCCTCGCAACGCTCCTCGTCGTAGATCGCAAAGCTGAGGTTGAAGCGACGCAGCAACTCCACGAACCACTGGTAGACCAGCGTGTCGGGCAGCAGCAACAGCACACGCGAGGCGCGGCCGGTGGCGAGCTGGCGGGCGATGATCATGCCCGCCTCGATGGTCTTGCCCAGGCCCACTTCGTCGGCCAGCAGCACGCGCGGCGGGCGTCGTGCCGAAGCGATGCCGGCCACGCGCAACTGGTGCGGCACCAGCCCGATGCGGGCGGCGGCCAGGCCCCAACTGGGTGAACGGCGCGCCAGCGCGCGCCGTTGCATGCCGTCAAGCCGCAGCTCGAACTGCGCCACCGGGTCGGTGCGTCCGCCGATCAGGCGATCATCGGCCTGGCTCACGCTCTGCTCGTCGTCGAGCTGGCCTTCTTCCAGTTCGCGGCCTTCGCCGCGGTAGATCAGCAACTCGTCGCGGATTTCCACCCGCTCGACCAGAAACGCGATGCCCTTGCCGGCCACCCGCTGCCCGGCGCGAAACTCCGCCCGTAACAGCGGCGCCGAGTCGATCGCGTACGGACGCAGCACCCCGGCCTTGGCAAACAGCACCTGTACGCCGCGTCCTTCGACGCGCAAGACGGTGCCCAGGCCCAATTCGGGTTCGGCAGAGGATATCCAGCGTTGACCAGGTACGAACATTGCGCCGCCGTGTTGCATTCGAGGGCCGACGATTATCCGCCGCGCGGTCCCTGCTGGGAACCGTTGTGATGCGGATCGGCGCGATGTCGCACGTCCTGGTTGCTCAGGTCTCGGCCCATTGGCGGAGCAAGTTGTGGTAGATGCCGGTCAGTTGCAGCACGGCGGTGGCGTCGGCGCCGCTGGCGGTCAGTGCCTGGATCGAGCCGTCCAGCTCGAACAGCAGGCGACGGCGGCTGTCGTCGCGGATCAGGCTTTGCACCCAGAAAAACGAGGCGATGCGCGCGCCACGCGTGACGGGCGCCACGCGGTGCAGGCTGCTCGAGGGGTAGACGATGAGGTCGCCCGCGGGCAGCTTCACCTCGTGCTCGCCGTAGGTGTCGCTGACGATCAGCTCGCCGCCGTCGTACTCCTGCGGGTCGTTGAGAAACAGCGTGCAGGAAACATCGCTGCGAATCTGCGCGCCCTCACCATCCAGCGCCATCACCGCGCCGTCCACATGGAAACCGTATTCGCCGCCGCCCTCGTAGCGGTTGAAGCGCGGCGCCAGCGTGCGCAACGGCAGCGCGGCGGCGTGATAGAGCGGGTGCTTCGCCAGCGCATCGAGCACGACGCGGCCCAGTTGCCGCCGCAGCGGCGAGCCATCGGGCAATTGCCGGTTGCGCTTCACCTTCGCGCCCTGCGCGCCCACCGTCTCGCGGCCGTCGACCCAGTCGGCGGTACTCAGCGCGGCCCGCAGTCGGGTGATCTGATCGGGTGCGAGAACGGCGGGGATGTGCAGGAGCATGGGCGGTTCCGTCGGTGAGCAGGAACGGGAATCGGGAAGAAGCGTATCGCTCAACCGTTCGGGCTGGGCGTAGCCGCGTAGCGGCGGAGTCGAAGCCTGGTGCTGGAGCCCCTTCGACTTCGCCGCTGCGCGGCTACGCTCAGGGTGAACGGCTTGAAAGGATTCTCCCCGTTCAACGCCCGGCCTTCATCAAAACCGGAAATTGGCCGTCAGCATCGCCGATCGCGGCGTGCCGGGCGTATAGCGGTAACCGCTCTTGTTGATGGCCGACACATAGGTCTTGTCGAACAGATTGTAGACGTTCAACTGCAGGTCGAAATGCTTGTTGATCGTGTAGCCGGCCATCGCATCGAAGACGGTATACGACTTGGTGTAGTTGGGCGTGCCCACGGCGCCATCGGTGCCGCGCTTCAACTGGCCCGCGTAACGCGCGCCGCCGGCGAGGGAGAGGCCGAACGGCAACTGGTAGGTGGTCCAGGCGGTGAACGCATACTTCGGGGTGTACGCCAGATCGTCGGAGCCGTCCTGCGAAACCACCGTGCCCTTGAGTACCTTGGTGTCCATGGTGGTGAAGCCGGTGCTGACCGACCAGCGCTCGGTCAGCTTGCCCACCGCGGTGAGCTCCACGCCGCTGACGCGCTTCTTCGCCGTCTGGTAGTACAGCCCGTCATCGCCCTGGGCGATATCGTTGCTGACTTCCGTGCGATAGACGGCCGCGCTGACCAGCAGGTTTTCGCCCAGCAGATCCCACTTGGTGCCGAGTTCGGCGGTGCGCGCCTTCTGCGGATCGAACGCGGGGTTGTCGGCGCTGTTGGCCGATGAGCTCAGCTGCAGCTGCGCGCCGCCGGGCGGCTGGGCGGACACCGCGTAATCGGCGTAGATGCTGCCGTTGGCGGCGGGCTTGTACACCACGCCCAGCTTCCAGTTGAGCAGGTTGTCCGAAACGGTGGCGTTGACGCCAGGCACCGCGGTGCCTGTGGCAAGCGCCCCGCAGTCCGGTCCGCGGCGGCCACCGCACGGCACGCGGCTGGTGAATTCGGTCTTGTAATGGTCCAGGCGCAGGCCGCCGGTGAGCAGCCACTGTTCGCCGAACTTCAGGGTATCGAACGCATACGCCGCTTCGGTGGTGGTCTTGCCGTTACTGTCGGCGTTGTTGCGGCCCCAGGCCAGGCCGGTGGCGTGCGGCGTGGGGTGATAGATGTTCGCCGGCGTCCAGGTGCTGCCGTTGAGCACGGCGATGCCGGTGGTCGACAGTTTTTCGCGGGTCAGCTCGATGCCGGTGCTGAGCGCGTGCTCCACCGCGCCGGTGTGGAACGTCGCCGTGACATTGGTCTGGTTGGTGAGGATGGTGTTGGTGTTGTCCTTGAACGTGGGGTTGCTGCGCGCCACGGTCCAGGTGGATGGATCAGCCGGGTCGGGCGTGACCAAGTTGGCGGTGCTGTACATGAAGGAGGTCAGCAAATAGTCCTGATGCGTCCTTCCCCAGCGGGTGGTGTTGTGCAGCGTGGCGCCGTTGGCGAAATCGTGCTCGACGCGCACCGTCGCCATGTCGGCCTTGACGTGGTCGTGGTCGGCATCGGTGCCGTAGAAATTCTCCGGGTCGACGCGTGGCGCGTTGTCCAGCCACGGCCGGGCGTCCGGATCGGGGCTGCGGTAACCGGGCAGGCCGATGGTCGCCACGCCGCCGTCGGGCACGTTGTTCTGCTTCACGTGCAGCAGGTTCAGGTAGACGCGGGTGGGCGTGCCCAGGCCGAAGGCCAGCGATGGTGCGACGCCCCAGCGGTTGTCCTGGACGCCGTCACGGCCGCTGACGCCGCCATCCTGGCCCAGCACGTTGAGGCGAAAACCGGCGTGTTCGCCGATCGCCTGGTTCCAGTCGGCGGTGACGCGCTTGCGGTTGGCGTCGCCGTAGGACACCGAGCCGGAGACGGCATTCATCAGGAACGGCTGTTTGCTCACCATGTTGATGGCGCCGCCGGCCGAGGTGCGGCCGTTGTCGGTGCCGGCCGGGCCTTTTTCCACTTCGATCTGTTCGATGTTGAACACGTCGCGGGAGATGGAGCCGAGGTCGCGCACGCCGTCGACGAAGATGCTGCTGGAGGCGTCGAAGCCGCGCATGTAGACGGAGTCGCCGGTGGAGGTGGCGCCGTTCTCGCCGGCATAAAAGGTGCCCACGCCCGGGCTGTTGCGCAGTGCCTCGGTCAGCGTGGTGGCGCCCTGGTCGGTGATCAGGTCCTTGGAGATCACCGTGATGGTCTGCGGCGTATCCAGCAGCGGCTGGGTGAATTTGGGCGACTCGACCTTGTCGGCGCGGTAATCGGCGCCGCGCGTGGCCTGCACCTTGATGCCCGGCAGCGTGCGTGCGTCAGTCAGCTGCGCGACCGGGGAGGCGTCCGCGGCCACGGCGGATTGCGCCAGCGCCAGGCTGGTCAGCAACGTGGCGGTGGTGGTGCCGGCCAGCGACAGGCGGCGCGCGCTCGTGGAAACAGCGTGCTTGCGGCTCTTGATGAAGGACATGCGTGGGGTTCCTTTGCCATCTGCGATGTATCCCGCTGCCGACGCCGGGCGAACGGCGGAACGGCGCAGCCGCCGGGTCGTGCCGAGGCGTACTTATTGCGAGAGGGTGGAGCGCTGGCTACCCGTGGATCGGGGCGGGCGCGACCGGACGCATGGTAAAGGAATGAGAATGATTTGCAATAGCGTTGTTGCGGGGCAGCCTCTTTCCCACAATGAAAGAGGCCCCGCATTCGCATGCGGGGCCTCTTCGTTTCACCTGTTGCAGCGCGGGCGCGAACGCCTTACCAGATCTTCACCTGGGTGTCGGCCGGGCGCACCATCGTGTCGCCGGGCTTGCACTGGAACGCCTTGGCGAACTCCGGCATGTTGGACGGCGCGGCGGTGGCGCGCAGTGCCATCGGTGCGTGCGGATCGGTGTTGAGGCGCACGATCGAGGTTTTCTCGCGCATGCTGCCGCGCCACACGCGGGCCCAGTTGAGGAAGAAACGCTGATCCTCGGTGTAGCCGTCGATCTTCTTGTTCGCTTCCTCGGGATGGTTCTTCAACGCCGTCTGCAGCGCGTCGTAGGCCACGTTGAGGCCGCCCAGGTCGGCGATGTTCTCGCCCAGGGTCAGCTTGCCGTTGACGTGCAGGTCCGGCTTGTCCTTGATCGGCGCATAGGCGTTGAACTGATCCACCAGCTTGGTGCTGCGCGCGTCGAACTGCGCCTTGTCCTGCTTGGTCCACCAGTTGTGGCGGTTGCCGAAGCCGTCGAACTGGCTGCCCTGGTCGTCGAAACCGTGGCTGGCTTCATGCCCGATCACCGCGCCGATGCCGCCGTAGTTGATCGCGTCATCCGCCTTGGCATCGAAGAACGGCGGCTGCAGGATCGCGGCCGGGAAGTTGATCGTGTTGGTGCTGGGGTCGTAATACGCGTTGACCGTCTGCGGGGTCATGTACCACTCGCCACGGTCGGTGGCCTTGCCGATGTGGGCGATGTCGTAGTCGTAGTTGAACTTGGCCGCCGCCTGCAGGTTGGCGTAGTAGTTGTCCGGGGTCAGCTCCAGGCCGGACCAGTCGCGCCACTTGTCCGGGTAGCCGATCTTGGGCAGGAACTGCTCCCACTTCTCGACTGCCTTGGCCTTGGTGTCGGCGCTCATCCAGTCCAGGTTCTCGATGCGGGTCTTCAGCGCATCGCGCACGTTGGTGACCAGTTCCTCGGCGCGCTGTTTCGCTTCCGGGGTGAACTCCTTGGCCACGTACAACTGGCCCAGGGCCTGGCCCATGGCGCCGTTGACCGCGCCCAGCACCTGCTTCCAGCGCTCCTGCTGCTGCGGCTGGCCGGCCAGGGTCTTGCCGTAGAAGTCGAACTTGTTGTCGCGGAAATTCTTCGACAGCGCGTTGGCGGAGTCGTCGATGGTGTGGAAGCGCAGGTAGGCCTGCCACTGCGACGCCGGCGCGTTGGCCAGCAGCTTGTCGAACTCGGCGAAGAACTTCGGTTGCGACAGCGAGAAGCCCTTGTCGATCTTGACGCCCTGGGCATCAAAGAATTTTTCCCAGCTGAAGTGCGGGGTGATCTTGTCCGCTTCCTTCACGCTGACGAAGTGGTACTGGTTGTCCAGGTCGCGCATTTCGGTGGGCGCCAGCGAGGCGGCGGCCAGCGAGGTTTCCAGCTTCATCACCTGGTCGGCCTGCGCTTTCGCGTCGGCGGCCGACACGCCGGTCAACTCCAGCGACTTGGCGATGTAGGCCACGTACGCGTCACGGATCTCCTTGAATTGGGGCTCGGTGTAGTAGTCCTTGGTCGGCAGGCCCAGGCCTGCCTGCATCGCGTAGGCGATCTGCAGCTTGGCGTTGTCGAAGTCGGCGCCGGCGCCAAAGCCGAATACCTGGCCGTTGCCTTCGGCGTAGCTCTTGTTGATGAAGTCGACGATGTCGCTGGTGTTCTTCAGGCCGGCAATCGCGTCGAGGCGGGGCTTGATCGGGTCGAAGCCGGCCTTGTCGATGGTGGCCTCGTCCATGCCGGACTGGTACAGGTAGCCGATCTTCTGATCGATCGAACCGGCCTTGGCGGAGGCGGCATTCTTGGCCGCGGCCTCGACGATGTCATGCTGGGTGTTGAGGCTGTCCTCGGCCAGCTTGTTGAACGCGCCCCAGCTGGTGTGGTCGGCGGGGATCGGGTTGGCGGCAACCCACTTGTCGTTGACGAAGCCGTTGAAATCCTGACAGGCGTTGATGTTCGGGTCGAGCTCGCTGACATCGAAAATGCCGCCCGACGCGGCCGGCGCTGCCGCGGCGTTCGCACTGGCGCTGGGCGCCGGCGCAGCGGATTCGGCCGGCTCCTGTTTGCCGCAGGCGGTCAGCGACAAGGCCAGGCTGACGGCCAGCGCCAGCGGTTTCAAATACGGCTTGGTCATGGATTTCCCTCGTGATTGTGGTCCGCGAGCGCGGCGTTTGGATGGCGAGCGTGGCTGATGGTGGGTCGGACACAGGCTGCGACAATGACGAGCCAAGCTAGGTCAATCGTCATGGTGGGCACAGTGTCAAAGGTAAGGGGTATGGCCGCCGGCCGGGGCCTCAGTGGCGGGCGCCGTCAACCGTTTCATCCTGTGCCGACAACGACCGCCACTGCGCGGCGTCCAGGCGCAGCACCGGGTAGGCGCCTACGTCTTGCGCGGCGTACCAGGGCGAGCGTTCGTAGAAGAAGGCCAGCCGCGCGCGGCTGTCGCCAGCGAAGGCTGGATCGTCGTGCAGCTTGCGCTGGAATTCGGCTTTCAACGCCGGGCTTTTCGCCAGCATCTCGCGGGCAAGTTTCTCGACCACGCGCGGCTCGCCGTATTCCTTGGCCTCGAAGATGGCGTCGAGATAGCCCCAGCGCAGCAGCGAGTCCGGCGCCTGTGGTTCGAGCAGGTTGATCGCCACGTTGGCGGCGCGCTGATCCATCGGCACGATCACCGAGCCGGCGGGCAGGCGCACCTCGCGCGGCAACGCACGCAAGCGGAAGTCGCGCAGCATCAGGTGGCCTTCGAACGGCTTGTCGGCCCAGCGCGGTTCGTCCAGCTGATAGCCCTCGGCATGCATCGTCAGCGGCTGCGTGGTGCGCCGGTAATGGATGCCGTGCGCGTCCAGCCGGTCGATGATCACCGTCCACTGCGCGGGCACCACGTAGGCGGCGGGCGGCGTGATGGACAGGTCGGGCAGCAGCCAGTTCCAGTTGTCGATGGTGTACGTTTTTGGGCGGCTGGGGTCGTAGCGGATCCACTCGCTGTTGGAGATGTCGCTGTGGCTGCGGGTGAACGCGTAGCCCTTCAGTTCCAACTTCGTGGGTTGGGGATCAAGCTTGAAGGTCAGCGGCACACTCGCCTTTGCAGCGTGGGCGCGGGCGATGGTGTCGGCATCCGCTTTGGCGGTGGCAGCGAGCAGGGCGGCGGGGTGTGCGCCGATCTGTTCCAGCATCAGTTCCACGATGTCGTAGGTGGCGCGCACGCGATTCGCGTACGGCTTCAGCATGTGGGTTTCGATCAGCAGCGCGGGGCGGTTTTGCAGCGCCGCGTAGCCGGTGGAAAAGCGCGGGCCGGAGCCGAAGTTCTCCAGGCCCTTGAGCGGGTCGCGGCCGTCCTTGAACTCCAGGTAGCTGGAGGCCAGATGGCCGCGTTGCTCGTATGCCGGCATGGCGTGGTTGACGATGGCGTCGTGCTGCCAGGCGCTCACGGCAGGGTCGAGTTTGTGCGGGTCCTCGGTGTACCAGGTGAGGTCGTACTGGTAATCGGCGCCGTCGGTGGTGTGCACGTCGATCAGGAAATCGGGCAGCCACGCCTGCCACAGCTTCAGCCACGCGCGCATCTCCGGCGCGTCGGCCTTGATGTAGTCGCGGTTGAGGTTGAGGTACTGCGACTGGCCGCGGAAACCCATCGACGCGGGGCCGTTCTGGTTGATGCGATGGTAGGGGCTGGAATTCTCGTGGCCGTCCACGCTGAACACCGGGATGTACACCAGCACCAGGTCATCGAGCAGGTGCGGGTATTTGCCGGTGACCGCGATATCGCGCAGCAGCATCAGCCCCGCATCCTTGCCCTCGATCTCGCCGGGATGAATGCCGGCCTGCACCAGCACCACCGGCTTGTGCGCCGCGCGCGCGGCGGCCGGATCGAACGTGCCGCCACCGCTGGCGATCACCACCGTCATCGGCCGGCCTTCGGGCGTGGTGCCGAACGTTTCCAGATGGATCATGCCCGGCGCCGCCTTCTGCAGCTTCTGCAGATACGCCAGCGTGTCGGCATAGCTGGGCGTGGTACGGAACTGCGCCGCCTCGGCCGGCGTGGTCCAGTCGGCGGCGTGGACGGTGAGGGTCGCAAGGCCCAGCAGGGGAATCAGCAGCCATCGATGCATGGGAGCTCCTGTGTGGGGATATTTGTGGGAGCGACTTCAGTCGCGATGCTTTTCGGTTGCCGCAAGAGCATCGCGACTGAAGTCGCTCCCACAAAGGGCCGGCAGTGTATCGGGCGCCACCGCGCCACCGGAGATGATGAACGCCATGGCCTGATCCATCGTCCAGTCGGTGGGCGTCAGCTCGGCCAGTGGCACCACTTCCAGATAACCGCCGGTGGGGTTGGGCGTGGTGGGGATGAACACTGCCGCCATCTCGCGTCCGCTGTCTTCCTCGATCATCACCCGGGTGACGAAGCCGACCACCCGCATGCCGCGCCGCGGAAATTCCACCAGCACCACGCGCTGCACGCCGGAGGGTTTGTTCTGCAGCACCGCCATCAACTTCTTGGTGCCGCCGTAGATGGTCTGCACCACCGGGATGCGCGCCAGCACACCGTCGAACGCGCCGATCACGCGCTGCCCGATCACCCGGTTGGCCAGTGCGCCCAGCAGGTACAAGGCGCCCAATGTGATCAGCAGCGCCACGATGTACGTACTCCACGCGCTGCCCAGCACGGCGGCCGTGCGCGGCGCCACCAGCGCCAGCGCACCCAGCAACGCGCCCACCAGCGGCGCGCCGATGTCCACCAGCACACCCAGCACAAACTTGAATACCAGCCACGTCACCCACAATGGGATGAACGTGAGCAAGCCGGTCAGCAGGTAGCGTTTCAGGCGCAGCGGCGGCATGGGAATGATCGGTGCGGAAAGCGGCCATTGTAGTGGACGCTGTCCGCGGTAACGGTCACCACCCGGCGGCGATGTGGCCGGCGCTCATGAAACGCAAACATGGCCTCGGGCAGGATGCGCGTTCCCCACGCGCGCCTGCCCGCTCTTCGACCCACAAGGAAATCCCATGAGCTCTTCCCACGCCGGCCCATCCGATGCCGAAGTCCTGTTCCAGCCGATCCAGGTCGGTGACCTGAACCTGCCCAACCGCGTGGCGATGGCGCCGCTGACCCGCAACCGCGCCAGCGCCGGCAACGTGCCCACCGAACTCAACGCCACCTATTACGCGCAACGTGCCGGCGCCGGGCTGATCATCGCCGAAGCCACCCAGATCAGCCCCGAAGGCCAGGGCTACATCGCCACGCCGGGCATCCATTCGCCCGAACAGATCGCCGGCTGGAAGAAGGTCACCGACGCGGTGCACGCCAAGGGCGGGCGCATCGCGCTGCAGTTGTGGCACGTGGGTCGCATTTCCCACGTATCGCTGCAACCGGACGGCCAGGCGCCGGTGGCACCGTCGGCCATCCAGGCCGACGCCAAGACCTTCATTGCCGAGGGTTTCGTCGACGTGTCCGCGCCGCGCGCGCTGGCGCTGGATGAAATCCCGCGCATCATCGACAGCTATCGCCAGGCCGCCGCCAACGCGCGCGAAGCCGGCTTCGATGCGGTCGAGGTGCATGGCGCCAACGGTTACCTGATCGATCAGTTCCTGCGCGACAGGAGCAACCATCGCACCGATGCCTACGGCGGCAGTATCGAGAACCGCACGCGGCTGCTGTTCGAAGTGTGCGAGGCGGTAGCCCGCGAAGTCGGCCCCGGCCGCACCGGCGTGCGCTTGTCGCCGCTGACCCCGGCCGGCGACATCGCCGACAGTAATCCGCAGGCCCTGTTCAACCGCGCCGTCGAGCGCCTGGCCACGCTGGACTTGGCGTATATCCATGTGATCGAAGGCGAAACTGGCGGCAATCGTCACCCGCAACCGTTCGACTACGCCGCCATGCGCAAGCCGTTCCGCGGCGCCTGGATCGTCAACAACGGCTACGACCGCGACATGGCCATCGACGCGGTGGCCAACGGCAAGGCCGACCTGGTGGCGTTCGGCGTCCCCTTCCTGGCCAACCCCGACCTGCCACGCCGGCTGCGCGAAAACGCGTCGCTCAATGCGCCCGACCAGAAGACGTTCTACGGCGGTGGCGCGCAGGGCTATACGGATTATCCGACGCTGGATTGATCGGGTTGCGGCACGGACGCGATAGCCAAACAGCAAACTGCGGGAGCGACTTCAGTCGCGACGCTTTGTGGTTCGGCATTGACTCGGAGCCAGAGCTTTCGACCGCCTTCGACGCTCGGCACGCGCCCGCACGTAACGAACCGCCGTCATCCCAGCGAAAGCTGGGATCCAGTGACCCGGCTGGCCCTCAATAGACCGAGTTGCGACTCGATCGGCGTTGTTGTTGAAACCAGTGCATCGGAATGACGGGTTGGGCGTCAACATCTCTACTGTCGCGGATGCCCACACTCGCGCATCAATCGGGCCAGCTCGGCAACTAGATCAGGACGGGTGGCGGGTGCGTCGAGCAGGTAGACCTGTACGTCGTGCGGGGCTACGGTTGTTTGCAGGTTGCCGCCGTCGGATACGTCGATGGGGCTGCCGCCGAATGCGGGTTTCCAATGGCCGGGCTGCAGTTTTTCGCTGACGTTGAAGCTTGCCGGCTGGTCGCCTTTGTTGAGCAGTACCAGGGCCAGTTGATGCACGCCCTTGTGCTGGTAGACACGGTAGAACGCGGCTTTGTCGCCGGCGAAGTGCAGGGGCAGCATCAGGCCGCGTTGCAGGGCGATGGTTTGCTGGCGCAGCTGGGCGATGCGTTTCAGGTGCTGGTAGATGGGGCTCGCGGGGGCGGCGTCGATACGGGGTTGGCCGTAGTAGTTGCGGTTGCCTTCGTGTTCGGCGCGGCCGCGCTCGAAGCCGGTTTCCGAGCCGTAGTAGATGGCCGGGATGCCGCGCGCGGTGAACAGCAGGTTGTTGGCGTCGATGAAGCCGTTGTCGCTGGCGTTCATTCGGGCCATGTCGTGGTTGTCGTAGAAGGTCACCAGCTCATACGGATTGGCGTAGGGGCCGTTGGTGAGGTAGAGGCGGTCGAGCACGCTGGCGTAGTCGCTGTCGGGATGCTCGAACAACTCGGCGATGCGACCGCGCAACGGAAAGTCCAGCAGGCTGATGCCGCCGTTTTCGGGCCAGGTGTATTTGCCGATGTTGTCGGGGCTGTAGTCGAAGGCTTCGCCGTACATGAAGAAGCCCGGGTGTTTCGCGCGGATGCGCTGGGCGAACTGTTGCCAGAACGCGGTGGGCATGTGGCTGATGGTGTCGATGCGGAAAGCGTCGGCGCCACGTTCGATCCATTGTTCGTACGCGCCAACGAAGTAGTCGAGCACGGCCGGGTTGGCGTCGTCGATGTTGGACAGCTGCACCAGGTCGTCGTACGCGTGATAGAAGCGGTGCAGCGGGTTGCGCACCGGATCGAGTTGGTACGGCGGCAGGTTCTGCTGGTCGGCGATCAGCGTGCCGCTGTTGTCGTAGATCTGCCCGAACATCGGCTGCGCTGTCGGCATGGTGAAAGCGGGTGAGCCGTGGTTGGCGACGATGTCCAGCACGGTCTTCAAGCCCTGAGTGCGCATGCCCGCGGTGAACTGGGCGAAGTCCAGGTTCTTGCTGGGCAGGTGTTCGTCGAGCTTGTAGAAGTTGACGCCCCAGTAGCCGTGGAAACCGGTCTTGCCGCGGTCGGTGAACTTGGACGCCCATTGCACCGGATCGCCGCCGGTGAACGCCTCGTTGGGGTTGTCCACGATCGGCGTGATCCACACCGCGCCGAAGCCCATGCCGCGGATATAGCCGGCGTTGTCCAGCACGCCCTTGAAGTCGCCGCCGAGGTAGCCGATGTTCGCGCTGCGGCCATCGGGCGCACCCGCCACGGGGATGTTGAACGTGGGGTGCGCGCCGCCCTGGTGGCGCTGGTCGTTGGCGGGGTCGCCGTTGACGAAGCGGTCGGTCATCACGAAGTAGATCGCGTCGGCGGCGAAGGGGGCATCGGTGCCGTAGAAGTCGGGTGGGGTACTGGCTTGCGCTGCGCTGGTGGCCAGCATCGTCGCGAGGATGGGGAGCATGGTTTTGCAAAGCATGTTGGTGTCCTGTGCGGCATAGCGGTCGAGGCCCTTGTAGGAGCGGCTTCAGCCGCGATGCCTTTGCGTTCGACCCCGAGAGCATCGCGACTGAAGTCGCTCCTACAGTTGGGGTGCTAGCGCGAAATTGATGCGGCCTGTGGCTCTTGCACCCGCAAGGTGAAAAGGCCGGCGACCATCAGACTGACGCCACCCAGAGCCAACGCCCAGATCGGCTGGCTGTGGAAGAAGGTTTTCAGCGCCATGCCCAGCACGCTGGCGGCCAGCAACTGCGGTATCACGATGAAGAAATTGAAGATGCCCATGTAGACGCCCATCTTCGCGGCGGGCAGGTTGTCCGACAGCAGCGCATACGGCAGCGACAGGATCGAGGCCCAGGCGAAACCCACGCCCACCATCGACAGCAGCAGCCACTGCGGGTCGAGGATGAACAGGAACGAGAGCAGCGCAACGCCACCTATCCAAAGGTTCAGCAGGTGGCTGATGCGCAGCCCCCAGCGGCGCACCATCAGCGGAATCACCAGTGCGGCCAGCGCGGCAAAACCGTTGTAGGCGGCAAACAGCACGCCGACCCAGTTGGCGCCGTCGTTGTAGGCGGTGGAGTGGGGATCGGTGCTGCCGAAATGCACTTCGGTGACGGCCGCGGTGGTGTAGATCCACATCGCGAACAGCGCGAACCAGGAGAAAAACTGCACCCAGGCCAGCCGACGCATCGCGTCGGGCATGTGGTGCAGGTCGCGCAGCACCTGGGTGAGCATGCCGTCGCCGCGCGAGCGGCCTAGCCATGCCTGCGCCAGGCCGTATGCGATCAGGCTGCCGGCCAGGATATACAGGTCGCGTTCGAGGTTGTAATGGCTGATCAGCAGCGCGCCGACGATGCCTGCCGAACACCAGATCGCGGCATTGCGCCATGCGGCGTGGCGGTCGATGACGGCTTCCGTCACGGCGGCGGCGTGCTCGTCACCCTGCTCGAAACCCAGCAAGGTCTCCGGCGGATATTCGCGGGTGAAAAGCACCGTCCACAACACCGAGCAGAGCAGCACCGCACCGCCGATGTAGAACGCGTATTTCACCGTATCGGGGATCACGCCGGCGGCGCCCACGTTGTCCACGCCGGCATGCGCCAGCAGCCACGGCAGGGCCGAGGCGACGATGGCGCCGAGGCCGATGAAGAAGCTCTGCATCGCGTAACCCAGCGGCCGCTGGCGCGGCGGCAACTGGTCGCCCACGAACGCGCGGAACGGTTCCATCGAGATGTTGATCGACGCGTCCAGTACCCACAGCAGGCCCGCGGCCATCCACAGTGCAGGCGAGTTGGGCATCGCCAGCAGGGCCAGCGTGGCCAGCACCGCACCGGCCAGGAAATACGGTCGCCGCCGCCCCAGCCGGTTCCAGGTACGGTCGGACCAGTAACCCACGATGGGCTGCACCAGCAAACCGGTCAGCGGCGCGGCGATCCACAACGCGGGTATGTCGGTGACGTCCGCGCCCAGCGTCTGGAAGATGCGGCTGACGTTGGCGTTTTGCAGCGCAAAGCCGAACTGGATGCCCAGGAAACCGAAGCACATGTTCCATATCTGCCAGAACGACAGCTCGGGTTTTTTGCTCATGGTGTGGCCCTGGTCAACGGTGCGACAAGCAGATCGCCGATGCGTGCTTCATTCAAGGGTCCCTCGATGCCACCTTGCCCGCCGGTGTAGTGGGCGAAGCTGCGCAGGAAACTCATGTTGAACCCCTGGCTGATCGAAAAGCTGCAAGGCGCGCCCGCGGACGCGTCGAACGTGACATCGGTGGATGGCTGCATGCCGACACTGTGCGGCATCACCAGGGGCCTTGTCTGCACCGGCGCACCCTTGCACGCGATGACCAGGTTTTTCACCGCGGCGGTGATGCCGGTGTTGATCGGGCCGTGATCGTTGGCGTAGATCAAGGTGGCCTGGAAGCGGCCGCTGACGGGCGCTGTCCACGTGCGTGGCCAGGTGCCGGCAAGGCGCTGCGCCGGGCCGACGCAGGTGGCGGGGCTGGGCAGGGATTCGAGTTCGCCGGCGCGGCGGGTGACGGAAAAACATTGCTGTGCGGCGCTGGCGGGAACCAGGCGTTGGCCGTCGATGGCACCGGCGGCCTTGCCATCCACATACAGCTGGCCGTGCCCGCTGAAGCTGATTTTCCAGTCATTCCCGGCGCGAGTGGCTTGCGGCGCCGCCGGCGTGGCCGGCGCAAACAACGGTGCGTCCAGCCGCAGCGGTGTCGTATCGACGTGGATCGCCTTCAGCGTCACCACCGTCTCGTTGCCGTGCTGTTCAATGTCACCGGCCACCAGCAGGTTGCCGTTTACCGAGGCCGGTCGCTGCAAGGTGATGTGCTGGTCGCGCAACTGCAGGCTGATGCGCTCGTGGTCACCAAACAGCATCGGCAGCAGGGAGGCGGGCAGCTTCGGCGCGATGCGGCCATCGGCGCCGAGGCCGAAAACGCCTTCGATCACCATGTCCAGGTAACCGCCCACCGACCACAGCTGGCGCGGCGAGTTGACCACCGGGCCGCTGAGCTTGCCGTCTTCCACATGTACGCGCTGGCTCAGCAGTTCGAAGTTCTCCATGTTGGAGCCGCTCAGCGCGGCGCCGCGCAGCAGCGAGCGCAACTCGTGCGCGATGCGCCCGGCGTCGTTCACCGCCCGCGCGGCGCGCAGGGCATAGGCGCTGACGAACGGCCAGATCGCGCGGTTGTGGTAGATCGGCTGATCCGCCCGCTCGGGCCAGATCACCGGGCTGCCGGCCGGATAGGCGGGGTAGTTGGTCAGTGCCTGGCGGGCGCGATCGGCATCGGCCACGCCGCTGGTGATCGCCAGCGAGGTGCCCAGCAGGTCGTAGGCCTCGATCGGCATGCCGTCATTGCCGATGTAGCTCATGTACAAGCCGCGGTCGCTGCGCCAGAAGTGGGTGTTGATGGCGGCTTTCAAGGCGCCGGCGCGGGCACGGTAATCGGCCGCCTTCGGGTCGTGACGGCGTTCGGCCATCTGGACGGCCAATTGCAGCGCCTCGTAATACAGCACATTGGTGGACAACGCATAGGACTGCGCGATGAAGCGCACGTCGTTCGCCGTCCAGCCGGGGTAGCTCTGCTCGCGCCAGTCGAGGAACGAGGTCTCACCGCGATAAAGCCCCATCGCGGCGTCGAATACATAGTGTTGATCCTGCGCCAGCGTGTCGGTGAGCGCGCGATACACCTTGTCGGCAAACGCCGGGTCGCCCAGCAGATGCCGCGCGCCCAGGAACCACACCACGCGATCAGTGCTGATCGGCCAGCTGCCGCCCGAGCCGGTGTCCTGCATCGGGTACAGGCCCGGCGGCGCGGCGGGTTCGCGCACGTCGGACAGCTTGAACAGCAGCGAGGCTTTCGCCCGCGCCGGGTCGATCCGCCACAGACCCAGGTCGACCGCGTAAGACAGGTCGCGCGTCCACACGTAATGCCATTTCTCGCCCGTCTCGAAACAGGGGCAAGGCATCGACTGGCCGTGGTCGAACGCGTCGTCGCGGATCGCCGCCACCGAGTTCTTGTGCAAGTCATCCAGCGCCATCGCGAACAGGCCGTCGAACAACGGGCTGCCGGTATGGGTGGCCAACGGTTGCGTCGGGATGTGGCGATCGCCACCAGGGGCGTGCAGTACGAAGCCGTCACCGGCGATGCTCATGCTGGCCCGACGCTGCTGCCATTCGATACTGTCGGCCGCGGGCGCCGCGGCGCCCGACAGCGCCATCGCCAGGGCAGTGGCCAGCACCATCATTGCAGCACGGCCGTGCTGTAGGCCGGCAGGTGCAGGACGCCATCCTGCAGTGCCACGCCAGGTTTGCTTTGCAGCAGCACGTTGCGCGTCTTGTCTGGCGTGATCGTTTGCGGCGTGCCGGAAAGGTTGTGCGTCACCAGCACATGGCTGCTGGCGTCGTCGAGACGGTAGGCGACCACTTGCTTGTTGTCCACGTTGTACGGCGTGAGCCGGCCACCGCGCAGCGCGCTGACCTGGCTGCGCCAGTGGATCAGGCGGGTGTAGAAATTCAGCAGGGAATCCGGGTCGCCGTGTTGCGCTTCCACCGAGATGGCGGGGGCGTCGTGGCCGGCGCGCCAGGTGGTTTCGCCGGACGCGTGGGTGGCGCGATTCCAGCGCATCGGCGTGCGGATGTCGGGATCGGGTTTCTGCCCGCGCATCCCGATTTCCTCGCCGTAATAGATGAACGGTTCGCCGGGCAGGGTCAGCAGCATCGCGGCGGCCATGCGCATGTGCTGCGCGTTGCCGTCGAGCTGACTCATCACGCGGTTCTGGTCGTGGTTGGAAAGGAAGGGTGCATCGACACCCGAGCGGCCGGTGGTGGCGCGGTACGTGTTGTCGATGTGGGCCAGCAATTGATCCAGGCCATCGTTGCGTTCCTGCCGCGCACTGTCGATCAATTTTTCAGCCAGCGGAAAATCGAACACGGCGCTGAGTGGCTTGAAATACGGCGCCAGCTTTTCCGCCGACGGCTGGGTGACCTCACCCACGATATAGGCGTGCGGATTGACCGCATCCATGCCGGCGCGGAACTGCGTCAGCCATGCGATGTTTTTCGCCAGTATCTGCGGGTTGTCGGTATCCGCCTTGAAGTCGAGATAGACATGCTGCACGGCGTCCACGCGGAAACCGTCCACGCCTTTTTCCAGCCAATAGTGGCCGATGCGGATCATCTCCTGGCGCACGGCGGGGTTGTCGAAATCGAGATCCGGCATGGCGCCGGTGAACACACCCAGGTAATGCTGTTTGCCCCGCGCGTGCCACGCCGGCGTGCCGGTGGCGCTGATCGCGTCGAGGTCGGTGCCGGGCTGCGACCACTGGTACCAGCTGCGGTATTTGCTGGCCGGGTCCAGTGCGGCGCGGAACCACGGGTGCTGGTCGCTGGAGTGGTTCATCACCAGATCCATGATGACCTTGATGCCGCGCTTGTGCGCCTCCGCCAGCAGCTTTTCGAAGTCCTGCATGTTGCCGTATTGCGGGTTGATGCCGTAGTAATCGGTGACGTCATAGCCGTGGTTGCTGGGCGAGGGGTTGATCGGCATCAGCCAGATACCACTGACGCCCAGCGATTGCAGGTAGTCGAGTTTGGCGGTGACGCCATTGAGATCGCCGATGCCATCACCGTTGGTGTCGACCCAGCTGCGTACGAAGATCTCGTACCAGACATCCGACGACGCCGCGCGGGTTGCGGGTGTGTGGCTGGTTGTCGTGGGCGTGGCCGCAACGACGTTGCCGGCAAGGCCAAGTGCCAGCGCGGCGAAAAGCGTGGTGGTGCAGCTGAGTACGGACTGTCGCCAGAACATGGACGTTCCCCATGGAGTGCGGGTGGACGGCAGCTACGCATGATGCGCGGTGCGGCCTGTCGAAAAAAAGCCCGGATCCAGCGTGCGACCGGTCCGGGCTGAAGAGGAAAACTGCCGGGCGCCGCTTGCGCGGCGCCCGTGATCCATCGATTAAAGCGCGTAGGTGAAGCCCACGTAGTACTGGCGGCCAAACCACTGCAAGGTGCCGGTCAGGTCTTCGCTGCCGAAGTAGGTGCGGGTCGGCTGGTCGGTGAGGTTGCTGACCTGGAACAGCAGGCTCAGGCCTTTCAGGTTGCCGGACTGGAACGCGTAGGAGGCCTGGTAATCGACCACGGTTTCCGGCGCGTAGTAGACCGTCTGGCTGTCTTCGGACATCTGGTTGGAAACGAAGCGGTCGCGATAGCGCGCGGAAAGGCGTGTGTCGAAGCCCTTATGGCCGTAGAACAGCGTGCCGTTGATCACCCGCGGCGACAGGCCGGGCAGGCCGATCTGGACCGGCGTGCCGCCCAGTGTGGAGGTTTCCGTCACCTTGCTCTGCGAGTAGGCGAAGCTGCCGGTGAAGCCCAGCCCGGACCATGCGCCGGGCAACGACTTGAACACCTTGGAGTAGTCCAGCTCGATGCCGCGGACGTAGCCGCCCTTGTCGTTGTTCACCGCCGTCTGGTACTGGCCGTTCTCGTACGGCGCGCCGGTGGTGGGGTTGATTGGCACCTGGATGCCCGCGCCGGCGAAGTCGAACGGATCGATGGTGCGGTCTTCGATGAACGAATCGATCTTCTTGTAGAACAGTGCCGCTGCGATGGCGCCGCCGTTGTCGTCCATGTAGTGCTCGAACGACAGGTCATACGCCTTGGCATAGAACGGGTCGAGGAACGGGCTGGTGTTGCCCCACATGTTGTACTTGTTGCCGTCGATCCACGAACCGCCGCCGGCCATCAGCTTGTTCAGCGGCGGGCGCGACATCACCTTGGCCGCGGCAAAGCGCAACTGGTTGGCGTCGTCGAAGTGGTAGTTGAGGTTCAGCGAGGGCAGGTAGTCGGTGTATTTCTTGCCACGGCGCACCATCAGGTAGTTGGTGCTGACCACGCCCAGGCCGTCGGTGAGCGGCGGTGCGCTGCCGTCGCCGATGTTCTGCAGGCCCTCGCTGTACTGCGAGCTGCGCACCATGCGCACGCCGAAGTTACCGGTGAGGTTGTGGTCGCCGATCATCGTGTCCACGTCGGCCATCACGTAGGCGGCCAGCACGTTTTCGCTGACGGTGGCGCTCTGGATCTGGGTCCAGTCGTTGGCCCACTGCCGGGTCGGGGTGGGCGTGATGCCGTTCTCTTCCAGCACGGCCAGGCTGTTGACCGAGAGGAAGCAGGGGAAGCCCGAGAGGTTGCCCTTGAAGCAGGCGGTGTGCGAGTTGCCATCGTTCAAGGCCAGCGGCACCTGGCCGTTGGCGTACTGGCCGAAGTCGTTGCCGTATTCCCAGATGGCGCGGTCCGCTTCGTAGCGGCGCTCTGAATAGCGGGCGCCGGCCTGGATCGCGGATATGACCGAGTTGTTGAACAGGTCGTACTGGACGTCCAGCTTCGCCGCCTTCGTGGTGTCCTCGTAGATGTACGGATAGACGCCGACCTTGGCCAGGGCCATCTGGTTGCGATCGGTGAGATCGCGGTTGAAGCTGACGTCCGGGATGTTGAGGTTCTTCAGCTGATAGGTGGCCGAAAGGTCGTTGGCCACCGTGGGGCTGTCGGTGCCGAGCCCGTTGAACGGCAATGTCCATGACACCGCGTTGGTCATGTCGCTCTTGGCGCGCGACATGCCCACGTCACCGGCGATGGTCCACGAGCCGGTCCTCCATGTCGCGTTCAAGCCACCGGACAATACGCTGGTGACCGTGCTGTCGTCGTCGTTGGTGGTCTGGATGGTGTAGTACGGATTGGACGGGTCGCTGGTGACGGTGCCGCCGGTGACCTGGCCATCCGGCTGCAGGTGCGGGTTGGTGATGATGCCGTTGGACAGCGTCTTCACGCGGAAGCCGCGGCCGAAGTTGGTGGCGTCGAAATGCGAGTAGAAGCCGTCCGCTTTCAGCGTGAACGAATCGCTGGGCTCCCACACCGCCACGGCCATGTAGCCGTTGCGACGTGCCGAGCCGCCGTTCTGCTGCATCTCGAAACCTTCGCTGGTGTAGTCGTTGACGCCGTCGCCGTCGACGTCCTTGGAGCCGTTGTAGGCCAGGCCGTTGAACTGGTCGGCTACGTGCGGCTGGTACATCTGCGCCACGCCCAGGCCCAGGCCCAGCGTGTTGTTGAGGAACTTGCCCTGGAACGATGCGCTGGCGCGATAGCCGCGCGGGTTGGCGCCGTCGGTTTCGTTGCCGCGGTCGTTGTAGCTGCCGCGCAGGTTGAACACGGCCGAATACTGTTTGGAGTTCTCCAGCGGGTTGGCGGTTTCCATCGCCACGGTGCCGGCCACGCCGCCCTCGATCAACGAGGCCTTGGGCGACTTGTAAACCGTCGCCTGGCTGATCATCTCCGACGGGTACTGGTCGAACTGGATCACGCGGCTGCCGCTGGTGGCGCCCTGCTCACGGCCGTTCAAGGTGGTTTCCACGAAACCGCCGGACATGCCGCGGATATTGATCGCACTGGCTTCGCCGTTGATGCGCTCGGCCGAGATGCCGGGCAGGCGGGTCAGTGCATCGGAGATGGAAACGTCGGGCAGGCCGCCGATGTCCGCCGCCGTCACCACGTCCACCACGGTGTCGGCGTAGCGCTTCACGTCGATCGAGGTCTCGATGCTGCGGCTGAAGCCGGTCACCGTGATCGTGCTCATGTTCTTGACGTGCTGGTCTTCCTTCGCCTGCGCTTTGGCCTTGGCGGTGGCTACGTCACTGGACGCGGCCGTCTGCGTTGCCTGGTCGTTGCCATCATTCACTTGCGGCGTTGCGTAGCTGCTCGATGCAGCGCAAAAGCCGACGGATGCCAATGCCAAGGCAAGTACGTTTCGCTTGAATACCATGGTGCCCCCTCCCCAGTTTCTATGATTGGTTGCGCGTATCGATGACTGATCGACTTTCCCCCGCGCACTCCCTTGGAGTTGCATGCGGCTTGTCGATGCGGGGCCATGGTAGGCGCGGAAACGCGCGTTCAACCGGGTAGTGCATACGTATTCATTTTTGTGCTTCGCATCAATGTTTGCGCTAACACGGCAGGGGTCGATGACGTATGTTCACGTGTGAAATACCGCTTTTTTCAAGCTGTTTTCGTCGATGACGCAGGGCATGTTCCGGAGCGTTTTGTCGTCGTGTTGCGACGCGTTACATGCCGCAAATGAATACGTATGCACGCTCGTATGGAGCATCGCCCGCTGCCATTAAGCTGCCCCCATGTCATGCAGTCGAGCCGATCCGAATCCGTCGGCGCCGCGGCACAAGAACAAGGGGACATGCGGAATGAGTGAGGCATCCTGGTGGCGCGGAGCCGCCATCTATCAGATTTATCCACGCAGTTTCATGGACACCGATGGCGATGGCGTGGGCGATCTCCCCGGCATCATCAGCAAGCTCGATTACGTGGCCAGCCTGGGCGTGGACGCGATCTGGATCGCGCCGTTCTTCCGTTCGCCGATGACTGATTTCGGCTACGACATCGCCGACCCGTGCGACGTCGACCCGCTGTTTGGCACCCTGGCCGATTTCGACACCTTGCTGGCGAAGGCGCATGCGCTGGGGCTGAAGGTGATGATCGACCAGGTGCTCAGCCATACCTCGAACGAGCATGCCTGGTTCAAGGAAAGCCGCGAGAGCCGCGACAATCCCAAGTCGGACTGGTACGTGTGGGCGGACGCGAAGGACGATGGCAGCGCGCCGAACAATTGGCTGTCGCTGTTCGGCGGTTCGGCCTGGCAATGGGAGCCGCGCCGCGGGCAGTACTACCTGCACAACTTCCTGGCCTCGCAGCCGGATCTCAACTTCCACAACCCCGATGTATGCGCGGCGGTGTTGGCCAACCTGCGCTTCTGGCTCGACAAGGGCGTGGACGGCTTCCGGCTGGACTCCATCAACTTCTGCTTCCACGACCGCGCACTGCGCGACAACCCGCCCAAGCCGAAGGAAAAGCGCGTGGGCCGCGGCTTCAGCCCGGACAATCCGTACGCCTTCCAGTACCACCATTACAACAACACCCAGCCGGAAAACCTGAAATTCCTCGGCGATCTCCGCGCACTTATGGACGGCTATACGGATGTGGCCGCGCTGGGCGAAATCTCATCGGAGGATTCGCTGGCCACGATGGCTGAATACACCCGTCCCGGCCGCCTGCACATGGGCTACAGCTTCGAGCTGCTCACCGACGATTTCAGCGCAACCTACATCCGCGACACGGTGCAGGCGCTGGAAGCGCAGATGGACCAGGGCTGGCCCTGCTGGGCCATTTCCAACCACGACGTGGAGCGGGTGATCACGCGCTGGGGCCGGGGGCACGCATCGACGTCATTGGCCAACCTGTTCACGGCGGTGCTGTGTTCGCTGCGTGGCTCGGTATGCATCTACCAGGGCGAGGAGCTCGGCCTCACCGAAGTCGACGTGCCCTACGAGGCGTTGCAGGACCCCTACGGCATCGCGTTCTGGCCGCAGTTCAAAGGCCGCGACGGTTGCCGCACGCCTATGCCCTGGAGCGACGAAACCAACGGCGGCTTCAGTGCCGGCACGCCGTGGCTGCCGGTGCCGCAGGAACATCGCGAACTCGCTGTCGTGCTGCAGGAACACGATCCGCACTCGGTACTCAACGGCTTCCGCACTTTCATGCACTGGCGCAAGGCGCAGCCGGCGTTGTGCGTGGGCGAAATCAGCTTCATCGACATGCCCGAACCGGTGCTGGCATTCACACGCCGCGTCGATGACGAGACCGTGCTGGTGATATTCAACCTCGGCGAGGCGGCGGTCGATGTGTCGTTGCCTGCCTTGGGTGCGTTGCACGCCTTGGAAGGCCACGGGTTATTGACCGGTGCGGTGCATGGCGATGGGTTGCGCTTGCCGGGTTACGGCGCATGGTTTGCGCGGGTGGTGTGAGTCTTCGCGATCAGGCTGGTTTTCGCGCCGGTCGTTTGCGATAGATGCCCCTCGTTCCTGCCGCTTCCGTGTATGTCACAAGGGGCTTCCTTCGGTCGTGCGCGATGCTCTTGCTGTTGCTTTGGGTATTTGTGGGAGCGACTTCAGTCGCGACGCTTTTCCGGTTTTCGCGCAGCCCTGAAGCTCTCGCTCTGAAGTCACATCCAAGAGCAAAGCGTCGCGACTGAAGTCGATCCCACAGGACAGCGGAAGAGCAAAGCATCGCGCGCGAAGCGCGCTTCGACGGGAACTCAGGGCCCGATGACGATCGGCTCCGGTTCCAGTTGCACGCCGAATTTCCCGCGCACGCCATCCATCACCTGCTGCGCCAATGCCCACAACTGCGGGCCGGTGGCGTGGCCGTGGTTTACCAGAACCAGCGCATGGCGGTTGGAAATGCCGGCGTCACCCTCGCGCAGACCCTTGAACCCACCTTGCTCGATCATCCAGGCGGCGGAGAGTTTGCAGCGACCGTCGGCCATCGGCCAGGCGGGCAGGTCGGGGTGGTTGTGTTTCAAGGTGGCGGCGGTGGTGGCGTCCACGATGGGGTTCTTGAAGAAGCTGCCGGCGTTGCCGATCACGGCGGGGTCGGGCAGTTTTTTGGTGCGCAGGTGCACGACGGCTTCGGCGACGTGGAACGGGGCGGGCTTGTCCACGCCCATCCGCGCCAGTTGTTCATCGATGCCGGCGTAGTCCGTGCGCAGCGGGCGGTTGCGCGGCAGCAGGAAACGTACGGCGGTGACGATGTAGCGGCCGGGTTCGTGCTTGAAGAGGGAGTCGCGGTAGCCGAAGGCGCAGGTGGCGTGATCCAGCGTGACCACGCAGCGCTCGCGGGTGTCCCATGCTTCCACGCTTTCCACGAATTCGGCCACTTCGCAGCCGTAGGCGCCGATGTTCTGGATCGGGGCGGCGCCCACGGTGCCGGGGATAAGGATCAGGTTTTCCAATCCGGCGTAGCCCTGGCCCAGGGTCCAGCGCACGAAGTCGTCCCAGCGTTCGCCGGCTGCGACGGCGATACGGGCGCTGTCGCCGTCGCTTTCCACCTGCACGCCGCGGGTGGCCATGGCCAGCACGGTGCCGTCGAAGTCGCCGGTGAACAGCATGTTGCTGCCTTCGCCCAACACCAGCAGGCGACTGTTGCGCACGGCGGGGAAGTCGAGCAGCTCGGGCAGCTTGCTGGCGTCGTGGATCTCGGCCAGCAGCCGGGCCCGTGCATCGACGCGCAAGGTGTTGCGGTTGGCCAACGGGGCGTTTTCGATCAGCGTGTAGCCGCCCATATCAATCCGCTCCGCTGGCATGCGGCCGTGTTCACTCGACATGCGCGGCCCCGCGCTGGCGGCGGATCTCGTCCACACATTCGTTGACCAGCGCTGGCCCACGATAGATCAGCCCCGAATACAGCTGCACCAGCGAGGCGCCGGCGTCGAGCTTCTCGGCCGCGTCACTGCCGTCCAGAATGCCACCCACGCCGATCAGCGGAATGCGCCCCTGCAGGCGCTTGTGCATGCCGGCCAGCACCGCGGTGGAGTGCGCGAACAGCGGTTTGCCGGAAAGCCCGCCCGCCTCGTCGCCGTGCGGATCGTCGGCGACGGCGCTGTGGTCGATGGTGGTGTTGCCGCAGATCACGCCGTCGATGCCGGTGTGCAGCAGTACCTCGGCCACGGCGTCCTGCTCGGCCTCGTTCAGATCGGGCGCGATCTTCAGCAGCATCGGTTTGCGCTGGCCGTGCTGGGCGCCCAGGCGCTCCTGCGCCTCGCGCAATACCGAGATGAAGCGCCGCAGCGTGGCCTCCTGCTGAAGGTCGCGCAGGCCTTGCGTGTTGGGCGAGGAGATATTGATGGTGATGTAGCTGGCGTGCTCGTACACGCGGGTGAGGCAGAACAGGTAATCGCTGGCGGCTTTCTCGTTCGGCGTGTCCTTGTTCTTGCCGATGTTGATGCCGAGCACGCCGTGGTAGCTCGATGCGCGGACGTTGCGCACCAGCGCATCGACGCCCTCGTTGTTGAAGCCCATGCGGTTGATGATCGCCTCGTGCCGCGGCAGCCGGAACATGCGCGGTTTTTCATTGCCCGACTGCGGCCGCGGCGTCACCGTACCCACCTCGATGAAACCGAAACCCAGGGTGTTCAGCGCGTCCAGATGCTCGGCGTTCTTGTCCAGCCCCGCGGCCAGGCCGACCGGGTTGGGGAAACTGATGCCGAACGCGGTGGTCGGTAGGTCGGCCGGCGGCTTGGCGATCCACTGCGCGACGTTGCTGCGCTGGGCCACGCCCAGTGCATACAAGGTGGCGCGATGCGCGGTTTCGGCATCCAGCTTGAACAGCAGCGGGCGCAGGTAGTCGTACATGTGTCGAACCGGTTGTCCGCGAAGTGCGGGAGTCGTCGCGCCAGTTTATCGCGCTCGGGAGCGGGGGCGGCAGAAACGCGAGGGGCTGCGGCTTTGCGCTTTTGGCCGGGTTTTCCGCTCCTTCTCGTCAGATAGCTACGGCTATCTTCCTCAAACGATCGAAAAACCCGACGCAAAAGCGCTTCGCCTCGCTCCCTTGGTTTCTACCGCCCCCGCTCCTGGCCGGTCGGTCAGCCGTTCAATATCTGCGCAGCCGATGCCGTGGCCGCTACCAGGTCACCCAGCCCAGGCCGGTGAAGAGCATGGCGAGGATGAAGGCGACCACCGCCACGCCGGACAGCACTTGCACGTAGCCCAGCACCAGGCCCGCGATGGCCAGGCCATCGCCTTCGATCGGGGCGTCCACGCTGGCGCGGCGGATGTCCGCGCGCGCCATGTGCCCGCAGACGATCGCCACCAGGGCACCCACGAACGGCAACACGCACCACGCCAGGATGCCGAAGACCAGGCTCACGATCGCCAACGTGCTGTTTGTAGCGGGGCGGTGGGACGGTTGGTAGCTCATCGATCGCGCACTCTTGTGGGATACAACGCGGTCTCGCGTGGCGCCGGCCGCGGCGGGTGCCGCGGCCAGGTCGCCTGCATCAGAACTCGAACTTGATGCCCTGCGCCAGTGGCAACGCGTCCGAGTAGTTGATGGTATTGGTCTGGCGGCGCATGTAGACCTTCCACGCGTCCGAACCCGATTCGCGCCCGCCGCCAGTGTCCTTCTCGCCGCCGAAGGCGCCGCCGATTTCCGCGCCGCTGGTGCCGATGTTGACGTTGGCGATGCCGCAATCGGAGCCGGCCGCCGACAGGTACTGCTCGGCCGCTTTCAGGTTCTGGGTGAAGATTGCCGCGGACAAACCCTGCGGCACGCTGTTCTGCAACTCGATCGCCTCGTCCAGCGTCTTGAACGGCATCACGTAGAGGATCGGCGCGAACGTTTCAGTCTGCACCACCTCATCGTCGTTCTTCAGCCCGGTGATGATCGTGGGCAGCACGAAGTTGCCCTTGCGATCGGTGAGCGCCTTGCCGCCGCTGCGCACGTTGCCGCCCGCGGCCTTGGCCTTCTCGATCGCCGCCAGATACGCCTGTACCGCGTCCGGGCTGTTGAGCGGGCCCATCAGGGTGGTGGCCAGCGTGGGATCGCCGATCTTGCCTTCCACCTGGCTGTACGCCTTCACCAGCGTGTCGACCACGGTGTCGTGGATCGACTCGTGCACGAACAGCCGGCGCGTGCTGGTGCAGCGCTGGCCGGCGGTGCCCACCGCGCCGAACACGATCGCGGGGATCGCCAGCTTCAGCTCGGCGCTCTCGTCCAGGATGATGGCGTTGTTGCCGCCCAGCTCCAGCAGCGAACGGCCCATGCGCTTGGCCACGCGCTCGCCGACCATGCGGCCGACCTTGGTGGAACCGGTGAAGCTGATCAGCGGGATGCGCCGGTCATCCACGAACTTCTGCGCCAACTCGCTGCCGGCATCGTTGAACAGGAAGAACAGGTCCGGGAAGCCGCCAGCCTTCAGCGCCTCGTTGCAGATCCTGATCGTGGCGATCGCCGACAGCGGTGTCTTCGGCGACGGCTTCCAGATGCAGATGTCGCCGGCGATGGTGGCCAGCATCGCATTCCACGCCCACACCGCGACGGGGAAGTTGAATGCGCTGATGATGCCGACCAGGCCCAGTGGATGGTACTGGTCGTACATGCGGTGGCCGGGGCGTTCCGAATGCATGGTGTAGCCGTAGAGCATGCGGCTCTGGCCCACGGCAAAGTCGGCGATGTCGATCATCTCCTGCACTTCGCCATCGCCCTCGGGCTTGATCTTGCCCATCTCCAGCGCCACCAGCGAACCCAGCGCATCCTTGTGTTTGCGCAACGCCTCGCCGCACAGGCGCACGGCTTCGCCGCGCTGCGGCGCGGGCGTGGTGCGCCAGATCTTGAACGCGGCCTGCGCGCGCGCGATCAGCTTTTCGTAATCGGCCGCGCTGGTGGCGGGCACGCTGGCGATCACTTCACCGGTGGCCGGGTTGGTGGGCTGCAGCGTGCCGGCGTCGGTCGTGGTCGACCATTCGCCCTGGCCCAGGTAGGTGCCGGACAAGGTCTGGTCGAGGCCGAGCGACTTCAGGATCGCATGGGACATGAGCGTCTCCATTGAATGGTTTAAAAAGAAACCATTCTAGCAGGTGGTCATTTACCGGGCCTCTCGCTGGCGTTCTTCGCGCCTCGGCGAATCCATGCGAAAATTGCCGTTCGCCCTCGTAGCTCAGCTGGATAGAGCGGCCCCCTCCTAAGGGGCAGGTCGGACGTTCGAATCGTCTCGAGGGCACCACGCAGGCAAAACGACGAAGGCCGGCAATGCCGGCCTTCGTCGTTCCTGGCGCCGCCTCGATCGGATTATTTTGCAGCGCGGTCGAACTTGCGGATGAAGTCGCGCACCTGCGGGTACACGGTTTCGCGCCAGCGCCTGCCGCTGAAGATGCCGTAGTGACCGGCTCCCTCGATCACCTTGTGCGCGCGGCGTTTCGCGGGGATGCCGCTGCACAGGTCGTGCGCCGCCTGGGTCTGGCCCAGGCCGGAGATGTCGTCCAGCTCGCCTTCGACCGTGAGCAGCGCGCTGCGCTTGATCGCCGCCGGGTTCACCCGTTCACCGGCCACGTCCCACAGGCCGCGCGGCAGCAGGAACTGCTGGAACACGGTGGCGATGGTGTCCAGGTAGAACGCGGCCGGCATGTCCAGCACGGCGTTGTATTCGTCGTAGAACTTGCGGTGCGAGGCGGCGTCTTCCTGGTCGCCGCGCAACAGGTTCTGGTAGTAGTCCCAGTGCGAGCTGAGGTGCCGGCTGGGATTCATCGCGATGAATCCGGCGTGCTGCAGAAAGCCCGGGTAGACCTCGCGGCCGTGGCCGGGGTAGTTCGGCGGCACGGTTTGCACCACGTTGTTCTTGAACCACGACAGCGGCTGCGTGGTGGCCAGGTTGTTGACGCCGGTGGGGCTGCGGCGCGGGTCGATCGGGCCGCCCATCATGGTGAGGCTGAGCGGCGTGTCCTCGCCGCGCGCGGCCATCAGCGACACCGCTGCCAGCACCGGCACGGTGGGCTGGCACACCGAGATCACGTGCAGCTCGCGCGCGCCGATATGGCGGATGAACTCCTCGATATACGCCACGTAATCGTCGAGCCCGAACGTGCCGGCCTCGGCGTGCACCATGCGCGCGTCGACCCAGTCGGTGATGTAGACCTTGTGCTCGCGCAGCAGCGTGCGCACGGTGTCGCGCAGCAGCGTGGCGTGATGGCCGGACAGCGGCGCCACCACCAACACCACCGGGTCGGCCTTCATTTTCTCGATGGTGGCCGGGTCGTCGCTGAAACGCTTGAAGCGCTTCAGCTGGCAAAATGGCTTGTCCAACGCCACGCGTTCGATCACCGCGATCTCGTGCTCGTGGGCCAGCGCGCTGTGGATGCCGAATTCCGGCTTCTCGTAATCCTTGCCCAGCCGGTGGATCAGCTCGAAACCCGCCGCCATCCGCTGCACGCCCGGCCATTGCGACAGCGGGCTGGCATGGTCATTGAGCATGCGCGCGTTGGCCTGCGCGAAGTAGCTCAACGGGCCGAGGAACGAGCGTTGCCATTCGTGGATTTGATAAAGCATGGGGCGGGTGTGCCTGCGACGAAAGGCGCCATCTTAGCCCTTTTGAGCGCCGGGTGTTGCGTCGCCGCAAAAGCAGTGGTGGCCTGCCTAATCAATCACTTGGCGAGAAACGGCAGCGCAGCAGCAGCTCATCCACGCCCTCGGTGTCGCCCATGCCGTCGCGCCACTGCAGCGGCTTCTGGAAGCGCACGCCCAGCGGCATGAACACGCGGTTGTACCACCACATCGCGCGCTGGCGCCGGTGCACCAGGAACCATTGGCCCAGCTCCAGCAGGCGCGAGGATTTGGGTTGCATGCCGTACACGGCGCTCTGCTCGATGGTGAAGCCGTGCTGTGCCAGCAGCGTCATGATCCGGTCCGGCTCGTAGCGGCGGCAATGGCCCACGAATTCATCGAACGCCGTCCACGCGTGCTGATGCAGCGGCACCGAAAGCAACACTGTGGCGCCGGGCGCGGCCACGCGCGCCAGTTCGCGCAGCGCGCCTTCGTCGTCGGCCACGTGCTCCAGGATGTCCAGCGCGCACACCAGTTCGAAGCTGGCATTGGCGCAGGGCAGCGCGCCGATCATGCCGTGCGCGGCATTCGCACCGCGCTGGCGCAACTGGCGCAGGGCGGCGTGGCTGAGGTCGATGAAACAGGTGTCTTCCAGCGGCAGGCGCGGGCGCAGGCCCGGGGCTACCTCCAGCCGGCGCGGCGCGGCGGCGACCAGTTCGCGCACCAGTGGCCAGGTGTTGAAGCGTTGCGGTTCCATCAGATGCGCGTCGGCCCACAGCGATTCATAGAAGCCGCGGTTGGCACGAATGAGGTCATCGTTGCTGCGGCTGTCGCGTGCGGGGCTTGGCATGGGCGGTTGGGGTCCTGCGCGGGCGGGGCGACGGTGGGAATCAGGGTGGTGAACGGATTTCGGTGCCGGCAACGATATCGTGCACGGCGCGGCGGCGCGGATCGATCAATGCCGGTATGTACCAGACGACCCACGCCACCAGCACGGCCCACAGCGCCAGTCGAAGCCCGACCCAGTGGGTGAGGCCCAGCAAAAACCACGGTGCGGCGGCGACACCCAGGCGAATCAGCAGTTGCGGCCACGAGGGTGTGTCGCCAGCGGCGGTGGTCAGGCGGATGCGCCACGGCCGCATGCCGATGGTCTGCCCGCCGCGTCGCCACGACGCCACGAAATACCCGCCCACGCAGGCCGCCTCGAACAGCGGAAACCACCAGGCGCGCAGGTGCTGCTGTTCGTCCAGCAGGCGGCCGCCGGTGACCAGCAGGCCCAGCATGTTCGCCACCATCATGATCGCCAGCACGATCAGCAGGTCGTACACCAGCGCCGTCAATCGGCGCCACAGCGGGCAGGGCGGGGCGGTGGGAAAGGTGCTGGACATCAGTGTGGATCGCTTGCGTGTTGCGCGCGCAATGGCCAGCATCGAGCGCATGACGAAGGAAGAAAACCCGGCCAGTATCGCCGAAGCCGACCGCGCGGGCATTGCCGCGTTTCTCGAACGGCTGTGGTCGGAGGACGGCCTGGCGGATCGTACGCTGGAAGCGTATCGCCGCGACCTGCAGGCGCTGGCCGCGTGGCTGGCCGGACGCGGGCGGCAGTTGCGCACGGCGCGGCGCGAGGACATCTCCGCCTACCACGCGGCCTGCGCGGGGGCGATCCGTTCGATGGCGCGGCGGCAATCCACGTTTCGCCGCTATTACGCGGCCATTGCCCGCGACGAGCCCTCGTTCGTCGACCCCACCGCCCTGATCGAACGGCCGCGCCTGCCGCGCAGCCTGCCCAAGGCGCTGGCCGAGCGCGAGATCGAAAGCCTGCTGGCCGCGCCCGACCTAGGCAGCACTCTTGGGCTGCGCGACCGCGCCATGCTGGAGCTGATGTACGCCTGCGGCCTGCGCGTGTCGGAGCTGGTCGAGCTGCCGCTGGCCGGGTTCAACGCGCGCCAGGGTGTGCTGCGGGTTACCGGCAAGGGCGGCAAGGACCGGCTGGTGCCGGTGGGCGAGGTGGCGCTGGAGCACATCGGCAACTATCTGGCCGACGCGCGCCCACAACTGGCCGGCGCCCGCCAGCCGCCGGCACTGTTCCTCAGCCAGCGCGGCAGCGGCATGACACGACAGATGTTCTGGTTGCTGGTGAAGCGCTATGCGGTGCAGGTGGGCATCAACCCGAAGCGCATATCGCCGCATGTGCTGCGCCATTCGTTCGCCACCCACCTGCTCAACCATGGTGCCGACCTGCGTGCGCTGCAGATGCTGCTGGGCCACAGCTCGCTCAGCACCACCCAGATCTACACCCTGGTGGCGAAGGAAGGCCTGAAGCGGTTGCACGCGCAGCACCACCCGCGCGGATGATCGGGCGCGGATCAGGCCGGTTCAGCGGACTATGCGAGAATCGCCTGTCATGCCCGGCCAAGCCGGATCGAACGAGGTCGTGATGTCGAAGAAATGGCTGCTGGCGACGTGCGCCGGCCTGATGGTCGCCAGCGCAATGCTCGCCAGCGCGACAGCGATGGGTGCTGCGAGTGCGGTCGAGCCGGCTCCCCTGAAGGTCACTCCCGCCGTCAACACCATGGTGCGGAACGCGCTGAAAACGCTGGCGCCCGGCGTGCAGGTGGATGCGGTGGAGCCGGCGGCACTGCCGGGCTTCTATCAGGTGATCGCCTCGGGCCAGCTGATGTACCTCAGCAGCGACGGTCGCTACTTGCTCAACGGCGACCTGATCGACCTGACGCAGAAGAAGAACGTGAGCAACGCGGCGTGGGCCCGCTTCCGCAAGGCGGAACTGGCCAAGGTGCCCGCCTCGCAGCGCATCGTGTTCGCGCCGGCGAACCCGAAATACACCGTCACCGTGTTCACCGATATCAACTGTGGCTATTGCCGCGCGCTGCATGAGCACATCGCCGCCTTCAACAAGGCCGGCATCGCGGTGGAATACCTGGCCTGGCCGCGTGAAGGCGTCGCCAGCACCTCGGGCAAACCCACCGCGACCTATAGCGAAATGGCGTCGATCTGGTGCGCGGCCGATCGCAAGGCGGCCTTCAGCGCCGCCATCGCAGGCAAGGCGCCGGCCGCGGCCACCTGCACCAACCCGGTGGCGGACCAGTTCGACCTGGGCATGAAACTGGGCGTCAGCGGCACGCCCACCATCGTCGCGCCCGATGGCCGCACGCTGGGTGGTTATGTGACCCCCGAGCAAATGCTGATCGCGCTGCAGAAAGGCAGCTGAGCTGGCTGTTCTGTAGGAGCGGCTTCAGCCGCGACCGGCCTGTGCGGGGAGGCGGGTCGCGGCTGAAGCCGCTCCTACAGGTAATGCTAGGTTTTTGCAGCGGGATACCCCAACGGCAGACCTCGGGCGGGCAGGTCGGTTAGAATGGGCGTTTCCCCTCGCATAGCGCCGTTCCCCGCATGATCGCACTCGACGGGCAGAGCGCCCTCTCGCCGTTCCGCCTCGAACGCCTCAACGCCCGCCTGGATGCCCTGCATCACGGTGTGCGCGTGCAGGCGTCGTGGTTTGTCTATTTCATCGACGCCGATGCCGCGCCCGAAGGCGTGCTGCGCCAGCGGTTGCTGGCCGTGCTGGAAGCGAAGGATGCCGCGCCGGAGCCGGCCACGCTGTGGGTGGTGCCGCGACTGGGCACGATTTCGCCGTGGTCGAGCAAGGCCACCGACATCCTGCATGGCGCCGGCTTCGGCGCCGACGTGCGGCGGGTGGAGCGTGGCATGGCGTGGCGCATGGCCGGCCTGCCGGACGCCGGCACGCCTGCCCACGAAGCGGTGATGGCGCTGCTGCACGATGCGATGACGCAATCGGTGTTGATCCGTATCGAAGACGCGCACAGCCTGTTCCTGGGCGGCGCGCCGGGCGATCTGCAATACATCGCGCTGGGCGCCGACGCCCGCGGCGCGCTGGCCGAGGCCAACAAGCGACTGGGCCTGGCGCTGGCCGACGACGAGATCGACTACCTGGCCGACCGTTACGCCGAACTCGGCCGCGACCCCACCGACGCCGAACTTTTCATGTTCGCCCAGGCCAACTCCGAGCACTGCCGGCACAAGGTGTTCAACGCCAGCTGGACGGTGGATGGCGAGGCGCAGGACAAGACCCTGTTCGGCATGATCAAGCACACCCACCAGCGCTCGCCGGCGTACACGCTGTCCGCGTATTCGGACAACGCGGCGGTGATCGAGGGCAGCAACGGCAAGCGCTTCTTCACCGACCCGGATGATGGCGTTTGGCGCGGGATCGAGGAGCGCATCGACTTCGCGATCAAGGTGGAAACGCATAACCACCCCACCGCGATCGCGCCCTGGCCCGGCGCGGCCACCGGCGCGGGTGGCGAGATCCGCGACGAAGGCGCCACCGGTCGCGGCGGCAAGCCAAAGGCCGGTCTCACCGGTTTCTCGGTCTCCGACCTGCGCATCCCCGGCCACCCGCAGCCGTGGGAAGTGGAGCGCCCTCTGCCGCCGCGGATGGCCAGCGCGTTCGAGATCATGCGCGACGGCCCGCTGGGCGCGGCCGCGTTCAACAACGAATTCGGCCGCCCCTGCCTGGGCGGCTATTTCCGCAGTTACGAGCACGAGACCGGCGAAGCCGGCCTGCGCCGCGGCTACGACAAGCCGATCATGCTGGCCGGCGGTCTGGCCAACCTGCGCGCGGGCCACGTGCTGAAGCACCCGGTGCAGCCGGGCAACAAGGTGATCGTGCTGGGCGGCCCGGCGATGCTGATCGGGCTGGGCGGCGGTGCCGCCTCGTCGGTGGCCGGCGGCGCGTCCAGCGCGGAGCTGGATTTCGCCTCGGTGCAGCGCGACAACCCCGAGATGGAACGGCGCTGCCAGGAAGTGATCGACGCCTGCTGCGCGCTGGGCGAGGCCAACCCCATCGTCAGCGTGCATGACGTGGGCGCGGGCGGCCTGTCCAACGCGATCCCGGAATTGCTCAACGACGCCGACGTGGGCGGCGTGATCGACCTGTCGAAAATCCCTTGCGACGATCCTTCGCTGTCGCCGATGCAGGTGTGGAGCAACGAGTCGCAGGAGCGCTACGTGCTGGCCATCGCGCCGGAAAATCTGGCCCAATTCGAAGCCATGTGCGTGCGCGAGCGTTGCCCGTATGCCGTCGTGGGCGACGCCACCGCCGAACGCCAACTGGTGCTGACCGATCCGCGCCGCGAGCTGACCGTCATCGACCTGCCGATGGACGTGCTGTTTGGCAAGCCGCCGCGCATGCATCGCGACGCCACCCGCATCAAGCCGCGCGTGGACCTGGTGCCCGACCTCACCGGCATCGGCATGGACGAGGCGCTGCTGCGCGTGCTGCGGTTGCCCGGCGTGGGCAGCAAGAGCTTCCTGATCACCATCGGCGACCGCACCGTGGGCGGCCTCAATGCGCGCGACCCGATGGTCGGCCCGTGGCAGGTGCCGGTCGCCGATTGCGCGGTGACCATCGCCGATTTCGACGGTTACGCGGGCGAGGCGATGGCGATGGCCGAACGCGCGCCAGTGGCCTTGCTCAGCAGCGCCGATGCGGCGCGGCTGGCGGTGGGCGAGGCGATCACCAACCTGGCCGCCGCACCGATCGCCTCACTCGGCGAGATCCGGCTGTCGGCCAACTGGATGGCCGCGGTCAACCATCCGGGCGAGGACGCCGCGTTGTTCGATGCGGTGCACGCGGTGGGCATGGAGCTGTGCCCCGAACTCGATATTTCCATCCCCGTCGGCAAGGACTCGCTGTCGATGCAGACGGTGTGGCAGGACGGTGGCACGCCGCAGCGCACGGTGTCGCCGGTGTCGCTGGTGATCACCGGCTTCGCCCGCGTGGGCGACGTGCGCCGCACGCTGACCCCGCAACTCAAGCTCGATCGCGGCCACTCGTCCCTGTGGCTGGTGGACCTTGGCGCCGGCCGCGACCGCCTGGGTGGCTCCGCGCTGACCCAGGTGTTCAACCGCGGCGGCGGCGTGCCGCCGGATCTCGATGACGCGAAGCGGCTGCGCGCGCTGTTCGAACTGGTGCAGGAGGCGAATGCCAACGGCCTGCTGCTGGCTTATCACGACCGTTCCGACGGTGGCGTCATCGTCACCTTGCTGGAGATGGCCTTCGCCGGCCATTGCGGCCTGGAAATCCATCTGGACGGCTGGGCCGAAGCGGCCATGCGCGCGCTGTTCAACGAGGAACTGGGCGCCGTGTTGCAGGTGGCGGATGCCAACCGCGAGGCGTTCGAGAGCCTGCTGGTGAAATACGACCTGGCCGGTTGCAGCCACCGGATTGGACGGCCAAAAGAAAAGCTGGGCATCAAACTGTTCAACGGCAGCGACACCTTGTTCAAGTGGAACTGGAGCACGCTGTACGCGGCCTGGAACGAAACCAGCCACGCCATGCAGCGCCTGCGCGACAACCCGCTCAGCGCCGACGCCGAGCTGGAATGGCGTCTGGACGATGCCGACCCGGGCATCTCGCCAAAGCTCACGTTCGACCCGACGCAGGACGTGGCCGCCGCGCTCATCGCCAAGGGCCAGCGGCCGCGCATCGCGATACTGCGCGAGCAGGGCGTCAACGGCCAGGTGGAGATGGCCGCCGCGTTCACCCGCGCCGGCTTCGACGCGGTGGACGTGCACATGTCGGATCTCGCCAGCGGTCGCGTGAAGCTGGCCGATTTCCGCGGTTTCGCGGCGTGCGGCGGGTTCTCCTACGGTGACGTGCTGGGCGCGGGTCGCGGCTGGGCCACCTCGATCCTCTACAACGACGACTTGCGCGAGCAGTTCACCGCGTTCTTCGCCGACGAGACGAAGTTTGCGCTGGGCGTGTGCAACGGTTGCCAGATGCTGTCACAGCTGAAGGAAATCATTCCCGGTGCGCAGCACTGGCCGAAGTTCCTGCGCAACGCGTCGGAGCAGTACGAGTCGCGCGTGGCCACGCTGGAAATCCTCGATTCGCCCAGCCTGTTCTTCAAGGGCATGACCGGCTCGCGGATTCCGGTGGCGGTGGCGCACGGCGAGGGCCGGGTGAGTTTTCCGCAGGTGTGCAGCCCGTCCAAGTCGCACGGCGCAGTGCGCTTCGTCGACAACCGCGGCAAGCCCACCGAGAACTTCCCGCTCAACACCAACGGCTCGCCCGGCGGCCTGGCCGGCTTCACCGCCGCCGATGGCCGCGTGACCATCCTGATGCCGCATCCGGAGCGCGTGTTCCGCAGCGTGCAGTTGAGCTGGCATCCGGAAAACTGGGGTGAGGATTCACCGTGGATGCGCATGTTCCGCAACGCCCGCGTGTGGTGCGACTGATCGTTCCACCGCCCACAGAACGCCACTGAGCCATGGCCCGGTGGCGCTTACCCGAGTGGCATGCCATGGCGCCGATGCTGGCATGGCTGGCGGCGCTGGCGTTGCTGCCATGGTGGCTGGGGCTGCCCCTGTTGCTGGCTCTGGCTGCCGCGTTGTTGTTGCAACTGCACTGGCCGGCTGAACACGCCAGACTGTTACGGCAGGCGTTGCGCTGGGGCCTGCCCGGGGTGATGGTCGCACTGCAACGGGCATTGGGTGGCGGAGCGTTCGGCGTGGGCGCCGCACTGCTGGGCGCACTCGCCGGCTACACCTTGCTGGCCGGCATGGAGGCGTGGCTGGATCGCGACCTGCGCCGCGCCCCCGCCGGTACCACCTCCGACGCGGAATGGCCCGAGTTGGCCCGCGCGCCGATCGGCCCGCCCGCCCGCATCATCGAACTGCGCCCACCCGAGTGGCACGCCGCATCAGCGGAACTCGCCGACCCGCGCGGCGGCCGCTTGCAGTGGCGCGAGGGCAGCTACCTGTTTGCGGACGGCATGCAAGTGGAAGCCGGCGAGCAATGCGATTTCAGCCCGGGCGGACGCTGGTTCGCTGCCCGCCCCGAACACGGCCGTCGCCTGCTGCTATGCGATCGCGACCATCACCGCTGCCACCGCCTGCGCGGCTGGAACCTGTATGGCTGGGACGGCGAACAGCCCTGGCTGCAACGGCGCGAAGGCGACATGCCGGTGCCGCTGGAACACGTCGCCGGCTCCCGCGGGCGACGGTAGGAGCGCTCCCACCGATGCACCCATCCGGTTCTCACATTGCCCCGTCTCACGCATACTTGCGCCGGTGAATCCTCCTTCTTCTTCCGCTTCCGCGCCCGCGGTCAGCATCATCGTCGTGTCGGCCGACAGCGGTCCCTCGCTGCGCGATGGTGTGCGCGAGGTATTGGCCAGTACCTTGCCGCTGGAACTGGTCCTGATCGACAACGCCTCCACCGACGGCATGCCGCAGGCGATCGCGCAGGCGCACGCGGGTGACGGGCGCCTGCGGGTGATCGAGAACCACGCAAACCTGGGTTTTGGGCCGGCGGTGAATCGCGCGGCTGCACAGGCATGCGGCGAAACCTTGCTGGTGTTGAACCCCGATTGCCTGCTGCAGGAAACGGCGCTGCAGCGGTTGCTCGATATCCTCGAAGCGCATCCGCGTGCGGGACTGGTGGGAGCGGTGGTGTGCGACGCCGACGGCCAGCCCGACCCGGCCTCGTTCCGCCGCGACCCGCTGTTGCGGCGCGCGCTCACCAGCCTGTTCGGTGGCGCGGGAGAAGGCGTGGCGATCGACGGCGCCATGCCCGATCGGGTGGTGGAAGCCGAGGCCGTCTCCGGCGCGGTGATGCTGCTGCCGCGCGGGGTTTTCCAGCAGTTGGAAGGCTTCGACGAAGGCTATTTCCTGCACTGCGAGGATCTGGACCTGTGCCGCCGAGTGCGTGATGCCGGCTACCAGGTGCTGCTGGCGGGCGACGTGCATGTGCCGCATGGCAAGGGCAGTTCCAGCCGCCACCGGCCGGTGTTCGTCAGCCGCTACAAGCACAGCGGCATGTGGCGCTGGTTCCGCAAGTTCGACCCGGCCGCGCGCAACCCGCTGCTGGCGGCCGCGGTGTGGCTCGGTATCTGGGGACACTTTTTGTTGCTGGTGCCGGGGCAGTGGTGGCGTGCGAGGCAACGGGTTCGGGGCGGGAACGCCTGATTTCGCGCAACAGTTTCCTCAACCGTTCCGGCTGAGCGTAGCCGCGCAGCGGCGTAGTCGAAGCCCTGCCGCATAACCACCCTTCGACTCCGCCGCTGCGCGGCTACGCTCAGGGCGATCGATGGGAGCTTCCCCATTCCCCATTCCATCCAGCACCCCATGCCCAACCCACGCCAGACCACCACCCTCGCGACCCTCGGCCTGCTGGCAATGACAGCCGTCTGGGGTTCGACCTTCGTGCTGATCAAGGACGTGGTGGGGCGCATGCCGGTGGCGGATTTTCTGGCCGTGCGTTTCCTGATCGGCGCGGGGGTGATGTTGGCGTTGTTCGCGCGGCCGGTGTGGCGGCTTGGACGGCAACAACTGGTGCGCGGCTTGTTGCTGGGCGCGCTCTATGGTGTGGGGCAGTTGCTGCAGACGTGGGGCCTGGCCTTGATCGCGCCCAGCGTCAGCGGTTTTGTCACCGGCATGTATGTGGTGTTCACGCCGATCCTGGCGGTGCTGTTGTTGCGTCGGCGGATGCCTGCCGTGACGTGGCTGGCGGTGGCCTTGTCCACGGCGGGGTTGGCGCTGCTGTCGCTCAACGGGCTTTCGGTGGATCTGGGCGTGTGGCTGACGCTGGCCTCGGCCGTGCTGTATGCGCTGCACATCGTGGGGCTGGGGCAATGGTCGCGGCCGGGCGAGGCGTTCGGCATGTCGGCGGTGCAGATGCTGGCGATCGCCGCGGTCTGCCTGTTGGCCACCGCACCGCACGGCCCGGTGTGGCCACCCGACCGCAATGCATGGCTGGCGATTCTGTACATGGCGCTGATCGCCGGCGCCGGCGCGATGCTGATGCAGACCTGGGCGCAGTCACACCTGCCGGCCACCCGCGCCGCCATCGTGATGACCACCGAGCCGGTGTTCGCCGCGGCGTTCGCGGTGCTGTTCGGCAGTGACGTGCTGGGCTGGCGCATGCTGGCAGGCGGCGCGCTGGTGCTGGCGGCGATGTATCTGGTGGAGCTGGCGCCGCGCCGGTCCGACACGGCGGCCGCGCTGCAAGCCGAGGCGGTGCATCACGAGGTGTGAGGCTGTTGCGTCCTGATGGATGCGCCGCCACGCGGCTGCAATGCGATCCGCACCAGGTAAATGATGATCGCCACATTGCCCACCAGGGTGGCCAGTTTCAACCAGCCGAAGCGGTGCAGCGTCTCGTACAGCTCCAGCGGAATCAGCGAACCGGTGGCGATCACCGTGAACCATTCCGCCCAGTGCCTGCCCAGCCACAGGCCGATGCCCTCGACGCCGAACAGCACCGCATAACCCAACGCCACCGCGCCGACCGCCACGAACTTGCTGGGACCGAACGCCACCAGCACGCCCACCAGTTTCCAGCGCAGGCCATTGCTGTCGGCCAGCGAAAGATGTTCCAGCCAGTGCACCAGGTGTTCGAAATTCTGCTGATGGTCCAGATGGAACGCCGCCATCGCCACCAGCAGCAGGCAGGCGGTCTTCACGATCTCGTACATCGCGATGACACGCAGTCCGGGGTGGCGTTGCAGCGGTGCGGATTTCAGCGGGGACAGCAGGGTGTTTTCGGAGGGGGACATGGTGGGCATCGGGCAGACAAGCGGCCCATTGTCCTCGCTTGGCGCCGGTTGACCAATGCGCCATGTCATTACCTTGTAGGAGCGGCTTCAGCCGCGACAGCTCGGCGTTGGAGCAGAAGCGGTCGCGGCTGAAGCCGCTCCTACATTGAGCAGCCCCTCAGCAACAGCGCCCGCCGCCTCCCTTGTAACGCGCTTCCTGCCGTTCGCGGAAAAACTCGCCATAGTTGGGCACCTTGCGTTCGGGGTGATGCTCGCGCAGATGCTTCACGTAGACGTCGTAGTCGGGTATGCCGCAGCACAGGCGGGCGGTCTGCACCGCCCACTTGCGTACCGCGTTCAACGTGCTGGCCATCATGACGCCACGCTGCCCAACGCCACGTAGGGCTCTTCATGCGCGGTGGGATGGTTGGCCTGCCAGCCCCGGATCAGCGCGCGCAGGCAGAACACCACCATCACCACGATCAGCAGCATGAACAGGCCGGTGAGCGCCATGTCCACGTAGTTGTTGGTGACGATCTGCTGCATGGCGGCCGGGGTCTTGGCCGGCGCCAGCAGCTGGCCCTGCTGCAGGGCCGCGTTGTACTTGTTGGCGGCGGCGGTGAAGCTGATCGGGCCCACCAGTTTCTGGTAACCGGCGGTGAGCGTGCAGATGATCAGCCAGATCGCCGGGATGCCCGGCACCCACACGTAGCGCTCGCGCTTGAGTTTCACCACCACCACGGTGGCCAGCATCAGCGCGATTGCCGCCAGCATCTGGTTGGCGATGCCGAACAACGGCCACAAGGTGTTGATGCCGCCCAGCGGGTCGACCGCGCCCTGGTACAGGAAATAACCCCACAGGAACACGCAGATCGCGGTGGCCAGCAGGTTGCCGGCCCACGATTCGGTTTCCTGCAGCGGCTGGTGGATCAGGCCGGCGATCTCCTGGATCATGAAGCGGCCCACACGGGTGCCGGCGTCCACCGTGGTGAGGATGAACAGCGCCTCGAACAGGATCGCGTAGTGGTACCAGAACGCCATCATGCCGCCGCCCGGCAGGATGTTGTGCAGCAACTGGGCCATGCCCACGGCCAGCGTGGGCGCACCGCCGGCGCGGCTGAGGATGCTGTTTTCGCCGATGTCCTGGGCCGTCTTGATCAACTCGTCCGGTGTCACCACAAAGCCCCACTGGCTGATCGTGGTGGCCGCTTCCTGCACCGTGGTGCCGATGATGGCGCTGGGCGAGTTCATCGCGAAGTACACGCCCGGGTGCAGGTAGGTGGCGGCGATCAACGCCATGATCGCCACGAAGGCTTCGCACAGCATGCCGCCGTAACCGACCATGCGCGCCTGGCCTTCGTTGGCCAGCAGCTTGGGCGTGGTGCCGGAGGCGATGATCGAATGCCAGCCAGACACCGCGCCGCAGGCGATGGTGATGAACAGGAACGGGAACAGGTCGCCGGCGAACACCGGGCCGGTACCGTCGATGAAGCGGGTCACCGCCGGCATCTGCAGGTCCGGCGCGGCGATCAGGATCGCCAGCGCCAGCAACGCGATGGTGCCGATCTTCAGGAAGGTGGAAAGGTAATCGCGCGGCGCCAGCAGCAGCCACACCGGCAACACCGAGGCGACGAAGCCGTAGCCGATCAGCCACCAGGCCAGCGCCTTGGCGTCCATGTCGAACAGCGGCGCCAGCGTGGCCGAGTCCGCCACGTACTTGCCGGCCCAGATCGAGACCAGCAGCAGCACCAGGCCGATGATCGACACTTCGAGAATGCGGCCCGGTCGGAACCAGCGCATGTAGCCGCCCATCAGGAACGCGATCGGGATGGTGGCGGCCACGGTGAACGTGCCCCACGGGCTGTGCGTCAGTGCCTTGACCACCACCAGCGCCAGCACCGCCAGCACGATCATCATCAGCACCAGCACGCCGATCATCGCCACGATGCCGGGCACCGGTCCCAACTCCTCACGCAACATGTGGCCGAGCGAACGCGCGTCGCGGCGCAGCGACAGGCCAAGGATCATGAAGTCCTGCACCGCGCCGGCAAACACCACGCCGAACAGGATCCACAACGTGCCGGGCAGATAACCCATCTGGGCAGCCAGCACCGGGCCGACCAGCGGGCCGGCGCCGGCGATCGCGGCGAAGTGGTGGCCGAACACCACCCATTTGTCGGTGGGCACGTAATCGAGGCCGTCGTTGCGCAGCACGGAGGGCGGCGCGCGGGTGGGGTCCAACCTCAACACGGAGTGTTCGACGAACTTGCCGTAGAAGCGGTAGCCGATGGCGAAGATCGCCGTTGCGGCAGCTACCAGCCAGATCGCATTGATCGGTTCGCCCCGTCTCAATGCCACCACGCCCAGGCAGAAAGCACCGATGATGGCGATCGCGACCCAGACAATCTTGCTGGCGGCGCTCGGCGGGGGAACGGTGGCTTGCATCGTCTGCATGGCAACTCCTCCTCGGCAATACCGCAAGACTCCGCCCGGCGGCGGCGATGGTCAATGCCAAATAAGGCCAGCCGGATTAGCCATTGGTCGAATTGCGAGATCCGTGCACACCGCGTCACAGGGGCGGCGCTACACTGCCCGGCCCGCCGCCATCGAGGAAATACGCCATGCGCATCGCGATACGTCACGGTTTGTGCGGTCTTGCCCTGGTGGCTCTGGCGTTGCCGGTGGGCGCCGTCGGGTCCAATCAATTCAAGGACTTGTTGAACAAGGTCAAGCAGTCGACGCACACCTCGAATACGTCGCAGGCGGGCAGCAACCTGCCGACCAGCGACATCGCCGCCGGCCTCAAGGAAGCGCTGGCCAAGGGCACCACCAACGCCATCAACAGTCTCGGCCGCGACGGCGGCTTCTGGAACAACGCCAAGGTGCGTATTCCCCTGCCGGGCAAGCTCGAACAGGCCGGCCAGCTGGCCAGGCAACTGGGCCAGGGCGCCAAGGTGGATGCGTTCGAGTTGAGCATGAACCGCGCCGCCGAGAAGGCGGTGCCACAGGTTGCCGGGATCTTCGGCGACGCCATCCGCAAGATGACGCTGGACGACGCGCGCGGCATCCTCACCGGCGGTGACCACGCGGCCACCGATTTCTTCCGTCGCGTGGCCGGCGATGCACTGACCGCGCGCATCCATCCCATCGTGGCCCAGGCCACCGACAGCGCCGGCGTCACCCGGAAATACAAGGCGTTCACCTCTGGCAGCGGTGGTGGCCAGCTCGGCAGCGTGCTCGGGGCGCTGGGCGGCGGAAAGTCGAACAAGGGCGGCAGCCCGCTGGACCTGGACGACTACGTGACAGCGAAAACACTGGATGGCCTGTTCACCGAGATCGGCGCGCAGGAACGATCGATCCGCGAGAACCCCGCTGCGCGCAGCACCGAGTTGCTGAAAAAGGTGTTCGGCGGCCGTTGAACCCGCTTGCGGGTTCGACAAACACGACGCTCAGGCTTTGTGGCTCGCCGGGGCTCGTGCTTCTCGTGGCTCGTGAGCCACATCGCTTGCATTGCGCCGCACCGCCCCTAGATCGTCAAGAGATGGCGATTCCACGTCGAGGTTCTGCATGATTCGCGAAATCCTGAAGATGGGCGACCCACGGTTGCTGCGCGTCGCCCCGGCCGTGCCCACGGCAATGCTGGGCAGCGCGGAGCTGGATGTGCTGATCGCCGACATGTTCGAAACCATGCATGACGCCGGCGGCGTGGGTCTGGCCGCGCCGCAGATCGGCGTCGACCTGCAACTGGTGATCTTCGGTTTCGACCACAACGAGCGCTACCCCGACGCACCGGCAGTGCCGCGCACGATCCTGCTCAACCCGCTGATCACCCCACTGTCGCAGGACATGGAAGAAGGCTGGGAAGGCTGCCTGTCGGTACCGGGCCTGCGCGGCGCGGTGAGCCGTTACTCACTCATCCGCTACCAGGGCGTCGACCCGCAAGGCACCCGCATCGACCGCACCGCCGAAGGCTTCCACGCCCGCGTGGTGCAGCACGAATGCGACCACCTGATCGGTCGCCTGTACCCCTCGCGCATCACCGACTTCAGCAAGTTCGGCTACACCGACGTGCTGTTTCCGGGGCAGGACCTGGGAGACGATTGATGAAAGCCATCTGGAACGACACCGTGCTGGTCGACAGCGACGACACCGTCGTGGTCGAAGGCAATCACTACTTTCCCGCCGCCTCGTTGCGAGAGGAATATTTCCGCGAAAGCGATCATCACAGCGTGTGTCCGTGGAAGGGCACGGCCAGCTATTACGACGTGGTGGTCGGTGATGCAGTGAATGCCCAGGCCGCGTGGTACTACCTGCAGCCGAAGGAAGCCGCGGCGCAGATCGCCGGTCGGGTGGCGTTCTGGAAAGGGGTGCGCGTCGTCGATTGATACGGCGGGCGTTGCCCGGACGCTGTCGCCACACGGCAGCAACACGTTACGCCGACCGCATCTCGACATCCGCAGGTGCAGGGTGGAAAGCCCTTGATTCAAGGAGCCGCCATGCTTTCCGCCTTCGGCCTCAACTGCACCCTCAAGACCGGCAACGAACCGTCGTCCACCCAGAAACTGCTCGATCAGGTGCTGGAAGCACTGCAGGGCTACGACGTGACCACCGCCAGCGAGCGCGCCGTCAACCACGACATCAAGCCCGGCGTGAAGACCGACCAGGGGCCGGGCGACGCGTGGCCCGCGCTGCGCAAACGCATCGACGACGCCAACATCTTCGTGCTGGCCACGCCCATCTGGATGGGCCAGCCATGCAGCGTGGCCAAACGGGTGTGCGAACGTCTCGACGCGGTATTCGGCGAGATCGACGAGCACGGCGTCTATCCCACCTTCGGCAAGGTCGCCATGGTCTGCGTGGTCGGTAACGAGGACGGTGCGCATCACGTCACCGCGGAGCTCTACCAGGCGCTGGCCGATGTCGGTTTCAGTATCCCCGGGGGCAGCTCCAGCTACTGGGTCGGCGAGGCGATGCACAAGACCAACTACATCGACCTGAAGGAAACGCCCAAGGCGCTGGCCGGCGCGATCAAGACCCAGGCCTGCAATGCGGCGCATCTGGCGGGGCTGTTGCAGGGAAGCCCGTACCCGCCGACGAAGTAGGGACGTGTCGCGGGACGGTGGTGCCCACCGATGTCGCCCGTTCGCTTGCCGATATGCCGTGTGGGTGCGCGGCATTCGCGCACCCACACGGCGAAGCCGTCAGTTCGCGGTGGCCTGCGCAGCCTTCGCGGCTGATGCCGCCGAAGCTGCGTCGTCGAACTGCCAGGCGGGTTTGCTCTTGCCGTCCACGTTCATTTGGGTGCGCGGAAGACCATCCGTGCCGTTGAACCGGACATGGACACTGTTGGCATTGGTACTCAGCTCAAAGGCTGCGTCCCGAGCCGCGGGATCACCGTAATTGACATACATGCCGGCGAAGTTGTCCGCGTCGTCGACCATCAACCCAATCGCCTCGTAGGGAGGCTTGGCACGATCAAGCGCGATCCCGACGCGTCCGGTCCCCATGAAAGCCATGCCTCCACGCTCGCTGCCCTTGGTGTCGTAGAGCGTCATGCCGTAGTTGTTGTCATCACCCCTACGCTTGTAGGTCTTGCCATCGATATGCAGCGTGGGCGTTTGCCCGACGGCCAGGCGATCCGCCCCGGTCTTGCCGAGGAAGATGATGCCGTCCGAAGCGTCGTCCTTGCGCGTGCGGTCCTTGCTGGCGGGCACCGGCGCGCCGATCAGGATGCGGTCGTGGCCCTGGGCATCGGTGATCACCAGGCCCTGCGTGCGGATGATCGCGTCGGGCTTGGCCGGCGCCTCGGGTTTGCGCAGCAGGGACACGGCGGCCAGCGCAACCACCGCCAGCAGGGCGAGTATCACCAGCACGCGCAAACGGGCTACTTCTTGTTGCAGGCGGTTCCAGTCTTCGATACGCACATCGGCAAGTCCGTTCATCTTGGGGAATCCTTGTGTGATGGAGGGAGGGACATGCCGCCGGATACCGCATCCAGCAGTAGGCCCTCGGCGAGTATAGGATTCCCGTGTTTGGTGCTCCACACCGTTGCGGTGGCAACCGCCAAATCACCGGTGGCGTAAGCTGGAGAGCGGTGGCTTTCCGCCGGGGAGAGATTTGGTGAAGAAAGAAGATGAAACGCACATGCAGATTGTGTCCGCGGATATCAGCTCGGAACTGCTGACCGGGATGGTGATTTTTCGACCGCACTGCGTATCCCGCGTCGGCCGCACCGTGGGCGACGTGAGCAAGAAGGGCAACTGGTACGCCCTGCGTCCCGGTGAGGTGCGCAGCTTTGCGCGAGCGCTGCTGGACGCAGCCGATGCGCTGGACCTGAAGGCGAAAACCCTGCAGGCGGCCAAGACGGCTGCCTGATTTGCGTTGCGGCGGATTGAGTGCAGCGACGCTACGGCGTCGGCGCATCGGCCGTCACGCGGTGGTCGGTTCCCGCCGTGTTTCCGCGGCAGCGAAGCGCGCCTTGTAGGCGCCGGGGCTGACGCCCAGCTTGCGGCGGAAATGATGGCGCAGGGTGATCGCGCTGCCGAAGCCGCACTCGCCGGCGATGGCGTCGATGGACAGCGACGAACCCTCCAGCAATTCCCGCGCCCGGTCCACCCGCGCCGCGATCAACCAGTCCGCCGGGCTGGTGCCGGTGGCCTGCTTGAAGTGGCGCATGAAGCTGCGTTCGCTCATCGCCGCCATCGCGGCCAGCTCGGCGATCGGCTGGTGGCTGGCCAGCCGCCGCTGCATGTGGTCGATCACTTTTGACAGCGTGCTGGATTCGCGTTTCGCCACCGGCCGCTCGACGAACTGCGCCTGGCCGCCGTCGCGGTGCGGCGGAATCACCAGCCGCCGCGCCACCTGGTTGGCCACGTCGGCGCCGTGGTCGCGACGCACCAGATGCAGGCACAAGTCCAGGCCCGCCGCGCTGCCGGCGGACGTGAGCAACTGGCCTTCGTCCACGTACAGCACCGCTGGATCGACCTTGATGCGCGGGTACCTGCGTTGCAGCGCCTCGGCGTAGCGCCAGTGGGTGGTGGCGCGGCGGCCATCGAGCAGGCCGGTGGCGGCCAGCACGAAGGCGCCCGAGCAGATCGTCAGCAACCGTGCGCCGCGTGCATGCGCCTCGCGCAGGGCGTCCAGCACGCGTGTCGGTACCGGCACGTCGAGGCCTTTCCAGCCGGGGATGATGATGGTGCCGGCGTCGGCGAGTCGCTCCAGTCCCGCGTCCGCCGTCACCCGCATGCCGTATTGACCACGCAGCGGGCCGCGCTCGGCGGCACAGGTTTCGAAGCGGTACCAGCCGGGCTGCAATTCGGGTCGTGGCAGGCCGAAAACCTCGGCCGCGCAGGCGAACTCGAAGCCGCACAAGCCGTCGTAGACCAGCGCGGCGACCAGTGGGTTGGGCGGGGTTCGGCGGCGACGGGAGATTGGCATGATCTGATCGAAGCGTGTCGTTTTCGCCAATTGTGCGCGCCCCGCCGCGGCCGAACAATGAGTCTCCATCCGCACCCGGGAGCACCCATGTCGAACGCCGTCACCCAGATTCCCGCCGCGCCGTCCGCGCAGGCGCTGCAGCATTTCGAAGCGGCGTTCGCCTTCGAAACCGATTGCTGGGATACGCACGACGCCCTGCAGCAGGCCGAGCCGGGCTTCGTCCTCGTCGATGCCCGCGGCCCGGCGCACTACCAGCGCGGGCACGTCCCCGGCGCGATCAACATCCCGCATGCCAAGATCATCGAATCGCGGCTGGCGAAGCACCCCGCGGAGACCTTGTTCGTGGTGTATTGCGCCGGCCCGCATTGCAATGGCGCGGCGCGTGCCGCCGTGCGGCTGGCCCGGCTGGGACGGCCGGTGAAGCTGATGGCCGGTGGTATCACGGGCTGGATCGATGAGGGGTTCGAGCTGGCCATCGGTGCCGATGATGACTGAGCGGTCGCCGGGCGTGAGCACCACCGCTGAAGTGCGACCGGCAAGACCGAACGACATCGAAGCTTTGGTGGTGATGTGCGGCGAACACGCGCGGCACGAAGGCGCACCCTATCGGCGCGCGGGCAAGGCCAAGGCACTCTCGCAGGCATTGTTCGCCGCCACGCCGCGATTGCACGGTTGGGTGGCAGAGGCGGCCGGGGAGGTGACGGGCTATGCCACGGCCGCGTGGGAGTTCTCCACCTGGCAGGGCGGCGAATTCCTGCACATGGACTGCCTGTTCGTGCGTGAGGGATGGCGAGGCCACGGTACCGGCGCCGCCTTGCTGCAGGCGGTCGGCGATTTCGCCCGTCGTTCCGGTTGTGCGGAGATCCAGTGGCAAACGCCGGAATGGAACGGTGACGCTGCCCGTTTCTATCGCCGTGCCGGCGCGGTGGAAAAGTCCAAACGCCGCTTTTTCCTGGCGCTGGCCTGAGGCGGCATCGCCAGGTGCGATGGGATCACCTTCGTCGAGCCGCCCCTATCCGCTCAGCGGCAGCGATTGATCGTGTCGCGCAGTTCGATGGCGGCGTTGCGTGCGGCGAGGGCGAAGTCCTTGTCGTTGCCGGCGTAGATGATGCCGCGGGAGGAGTTGATCATCAGGCCGGTGCCGTCGGTGGTACGGCCGGCCTGCATCACCGCCTCGATGTCGCCGCCCTGGGCGCCGATGCCCGGCACCAGCAGCGGCATGTCGCCTACCAGTGCACGCACCTGGCGGATTTCCTCGGGCCAGGTGGCGCCAGTGACCAGGGCGCAGTTGCCGTGGGTGTTCCAGTCGCGGGCGATGGTTTCGGCCACGCGCAGGTACAGCGGCACGCCGCCGCAATCCAGCGCCTGGAAATCCGCGCCGCCGGGGTTGGATGTGCGGCACAGCAGGATCACGCCCTTGTCGGTGCGGTCCAGGAACGGCTGGATCGAATCGCGGCCCATGTACGGGTTCAGTGTCACAGCGTCGGCGCCGTAGCGGTCGAACGCCTCGGTGACGTAATGCTGCGCCGTGCTGCCGATGTCGCCGCGCTTGGCGTCCAGGATCACCGGCACGCCGGGATGCCGCTGGTGGATGTAGGCGATCAGGCGCTCGAGTGCGTCTTCGGCGCGCAGGGCTGCGAAGTGGGCGATCTGCGGTTTGAATGCGCAGGCCAGGTCGGCGGTGGCGTCGACGATGGCGTGGCAGAAGGCGAACACCGCATCGGGCGCGCCCTTGATGTGCGCGGGGAATTTCGCCGGGTCCGGATCGAGTCCCACGCAGACCAGGGTGTCGTGCTGGCGCCAGCGTTGCTGCAGGGCGTCGGAAAAGCGCATGGTCACTCTCGGGTCGGCGGGATCGGTTGGCCATTTTAGCGGCTGGCGGGATTTTTCGTTTATCGTCGACCAGAGTGATCTGTCATCTCGAAACCGCGAGGCCTTGCCCATGACGCACGAGATTTCCGCCAGCCGCCGTCGCTTCCTTCAGGTCGGTGCCACTGCCGCCACCATGGCGCTGATCAACCCGTTTGCCGCGCGAGCCGGCGGTGGTTCCGGCGGAACGCCAACGCGCGCCATGTTGAAACTGGGCAAGTCGGCGACTGGTCGCACCGTGCCATCGGGCCTTGTCGGCCTGAGTTTCGAAACGCTGCAGATGCACGACACCAGCTACTTCTCGGCATCGAACAAGGCGCTGATCGGCATGCTGCGCCGGTTGAACCCGCAGGGCGTGTTGCGCATCGGCGGCAATTCCAGCGATTACTCGGCGTGGAGCGGTTACACCGGCGCGCTGCCGCCGTTCGAGCAATTGCCGCACGCGGTGTTCAAGCGGCCGTACATGGTTACGCCCGAGCAGCTGACGAACCTGGCGGGCTTCCTCGATGCCACCGGCTGGCGGCTGGTGTTCGGCGTCAACCTGCGTCGCGGCTCGCCGGCGATGGCGGCCGAGTTGGCCGAGGCGGTGCAGCGCGCGGTGGGCGACCGGTTGCAGGCGATCCAGATCGGCAACGAGCCGAGCCTGTACAAGCACGCGGATGGCAGCGCCTTCAGCTACGACGAGTACCTGGCGTTGTGGCGCAAAACCGCCGGGGCGATCCGGCAGCGCGCGCACGTGCCGATCGCCGGCCCCGACACCAGCAATGAAATCGACTGGGTGCGGAAGTTTGCCCACGACACCAACGACATCGTGGCACTCACGCATCACTACTACCGCGGCGGCGCGCCGCAACCGACCACCACGGTGGCGCAAATGCTGGGTGGCGACCCCGACTTCATCCAGCAGGCGGAACAGGTCGCCAAGGTGGCGGCGGCGAAGAAGCTGCCGTTCCTGCTGACCGAAGCGAACTCCTACTGGGGCGGCGGCAAGCTGGGTGTCAGCAATACTTTCGCTTCGGCGTTGTGGGGCGGCGATTTCGCGCTGGCTTGCGCACAGGCCGGCGTGGACGGCATCAACATCCACTCCGGCACGCTGTCGGTACTGGAGGCATCGCTCAACAAGAACGTGGCGACGGCGCCAAAGGGTGCCACCTACGAGCAGCGGCTGGATGCGATCAGCGGCCGCTACACGCCCATCGCCGGCGATGCGGAGGAGGGTTATTACGCCCGCCCGCTGTATTACGGGTTGCTGCTGGCGCGGCAGTTCGCGGGGGCGGGTTTCGTCGATGCCGCGCTCCGTGCGAATGGCGCCAACCTCACCGCCTACGCGGCTGACCGCGGCGGACAGCGCCTGCTGGCGGTGTTCAACAAGGATCTGCAGCGTGATGTGGATCTGCAGGTGGATTTCGGCCACGCGGGAAGTGCGGCCAAGGTGTGGCGTCTGCAGGCGCCGGGCATCGACGACGTGCACCACACCACGTTGGCTGGCGCCGCCGTGGGGCATACGGGCGACTGGTCGCCGGTTTCCGATGAAACGCTGCGGATCGATGCGGGGCGGGGCGTGTTGTCGCTGCCGCGTGGTAGTGCCGTGTTGGTGACGGTCGAGGCCTGAGAAATACGGATAGCACTTGTAGGAGCGGCTTCAGCCGCGACGCTGTTGCTCTGAAAATTCGAGGCAAAGGCGTCGCGGCTGAAGCCGCTCCTACAGGTCGTTCGATCAGGCCAGCTTTTTGTACTTCACGCGCTTCGGACCCGAATCGTCGCCCAGGCGACGCTTCTTGTCGGCCTCGTACTCGTTGTAGTTGCCGGGGAAGAACTCCACGTGCGAGTCGCCTTCGAACGCGATGATGTGGGTGGCGATGCGGTCGAGGAACCAGCGGTCATGCGAGATCACGATCGCGCTGCCGGGGAATTCCAACAACGCGTCTTCCAGCGCGCGCAGGGTTTCCACGTCGAGGTCGTTGGACGGCTCATCGAGCAGCAGCACGTTGCCGCCCTGCAGCAGGGTCTTGGCCATGTGCAGGCGGCCGCGCTCACCGCCGGACAGGCTGCCGACGATCTTCTGCTGGTCGGTGCCCTTGAAGTTGAAGCGGCCGATGTAGGCGCGCGACTGGATCTCGAAGTTGCCGATGGTGAGGATGTCCGAACCGCCGGACACTTCCTGCCACACGTTGTTCTTCGGGTCGAGCGCATCGCGCGACTGGTCGACGTAGGCCAGCTTGGTGGTGTGGCCCAGCTTCACCTCGCCGGTGTCCGGCTGTTCCTTGCCCATGATCATCTTCATCATGGTCGACTTGCCGGCGCCGTTGGGGCCGATCACGCCGATGATCGCGCCCGGCGGCACCTTGAACGACAGGTCCTCGATCAGCACGCGGTCGCCGAACGACTTGGTCACGTTCTTGAACTCGATCACTTCCTGGCCCAGACGCTCGCCCGGCGGGATGAAGATCTCATTCGTCTCGTTGCGGCGCTGGTAGTCGACCGAATTCAGTTCCTCGAAGCGGGCCAGGCGGGCCTTGCCCTTGGACTGGCGGCCCTTGGCGGCCGAGCGCACCCACTCCAGCTCCTTCGCGATCGCCTTCTGGCGCGACTTCTCCTGGTTCGCTTCCTGCTTCAGACGGGCGTCCTTCTGCTCCAGCCACTCGGTGTAGTTGCCCTTCCACGGGATGCCGCGGCCGCGGTCGAGTTCGAGGATCCACTCGGCGGCGTTGTCGAGGAAGTAGCGGTCATGGGTGACCGCCACCACGGTGCCGGGGTAGTCGTGCAGGAATTTTTCCAGCCAGTCGACCGACTCGGCGTCCAAGTGGTTGGTGGGTTCGTCGAGCAGCAGCATGTCCGGCTTGGACAGCAGCAGGCGGCATAGCGCCACGCGGCGCTTTTCGCCACCGGAAAGCGGGCCGACGACGGCATCCCACGCCGGCAGGCGCAGCGCGTCGGCGGCCACTTCCAGCTGGCGCTCCAGCGCATGCGCGTCGTTGGCGGCCAGCAGGTTTTCCAGCTGTTCCTGTTCCTTGGCCAGCTTGTCGAAATCCGCGCCGTCCTCGGCGTAGGCGGCGTAGACCTCTTCCAGCCGCTTCTGCGCATCGAGAATTTCCGAGACGCCTTCCTCGACCACTTCGCGCACGGTCTTCTCGGGGTCCAGGTTCGGCTCCTGCGCCAGGTAGCCGATCTTGGTGCCGGGCTGGGCGCGCGCCTCGCCCTGGAAGTCGGTATCCACGCCGGCCATGATCCGCAGCACGGTGGACTTGCCCGCGCCGTTGACGCCGAGCAGGCCGATCTTGGCGCCGGGGAAGAAGCTGAGCGAGATGTCCTTGATGATCTGCCGCTTCGGCGGGACGATCTTGCTGACCCCATTCATGGTGTAGATGTACTGCGAGCTCATGCAACCTCCGAAAGCGTGCGCCGCGCCACCGACGGGCGGCGCGGAAAGGGAATTCATCAAACCGCGCATTATAGCGGCTTGTGCCATCGCGCCGATGAACCCGCGCGTAGCCAGCTGCCGGTGGCCGCAAAAGCCCGGCAGCGCTACAATTTCCGGCTAAATCCCGCCACCACCCCGCCGAGGCCAGAATGTTCCCCAAGGACTGCACGATTGCCGGTTATGACGACGAACTGGCCAAGGCCATCGCCGATGAAGGCCAGCGCCAGGAAGATCACGTCGAGCTGATCGCCTCGGAGAACTACGCCAGCCCGCGCGTGCTGGAAGCGCAGGGCTCCAAGCTCACCAACAAGTACGCCGAAGGCTATCCGGGCAAGCGCTACTACGGCGGCTGCGAGTATGTGGACGTGGCCGAGAAGCTGGCCATCGAGCGCCTGAAGCAGCTGTTCGACGCCGACTACGCCAACGTGCAGCCGCATTCCGGCTCGCAGGCCAACCAGGCGGTTTACCTGGCGCTGCTGCAGCCGGGCGACACCATCCTGGGCATGAGCCTGGCCCACGGCGGCCACCTGACCCACGGCGCCAAGGTCAACGTCTCCGGCAAGCTGTTCAACGCGATCCAGTACGGCGTCGACGAGAACGGCCTGATCGATTACGACGAAGTGCAGCGCCTGGCCACGGAGCACCAGCCGAAGATGCTGGTGGGCGGCTTCAGCGCGTATTCGCAAGTGGTCGACTGGGCGCGCATGCGCAAGATCGCCGATTCGGTGGGCGCGCTGTTCTTCGTCGACATGGCCCACGTCGCCGGCCTGATCGCCGCGGGCGTCTATCCCAGCCCGCTGCCACACGCGCACGTGGTCACCTCCACCACCCACAAGACCCTGCGCGGCCCGCGTGGCGGCCTCATCGTGGCCAAGGGTGCGGGTGAGGAAATCGAGAAGAAGCTGCAGTCGATCGTGTTCCCCGGCATCCAGGGCGGCCCGCTGATGCACGTGATCGCCGCCAAGGCGGTGGCGTTCAAGGAAGCGCTGGAGCCCGAGTTCAAGAGCTACCAGGCGCAAGTGGTGAAGAACGCCAAGGCGATGGCCAAGACCTTCATCGAGCGCGGCTACAAGATCGTCTCCGGCGGCACAGAAAACCACCTGATGCTGGTCGACATGATCGGCAAGGACGTCACCGGCAAGGCGGCCGAGGAAGCGCTGGGCAAGGCCCACATCACCGTCAACAAGAACGCCGTGCCGAACGACCCGCGCAAGCCCTTCGTCACCTCCGGCCTGCGCGTCGGCACCCCGGCCGTCACCACCCGCGGCTACAAGGAAGCGGACGTGACCGAGCTGGCGAACTGGATCTGCGATGTGCTGGACGCACCGGAAGACGAGGCGGTGATCGCGGCGGTGCGCAGCAAGGTCACCGAGCAGTGCCGCAAGTTCCCGGTGTATGGCTGAGATGCCGGGAATGGGGAATGGGGAATGGGGAATCGGTGAAAGCCGGCTTCCCGGGCGCTTTTGCTTTTTCCCATTCCCCATTCCCCATTCCTCATTCCCCTAACCATGCACTGCCCCTTCTGCCAGCACGAAGACACGCGGGTGATCGATTCGCGGCTGACCGAGGACGGCAGCACGGTGCGTCGGCGGCGCGAATGTCCGCAGTGCGGTGAGCGGTTCAACACGTTCGAGACGGCCGAGTTGAAGTTGCCGACGATCGTGAAAAGTGGCGAGCGGCGCGAGACGTTCGACGAGCGCAAGTTGCGCGTGAGTTTCGAGCGCGCGCTGCAGAAGCGGCCGGTGCCAAGCCATGACGTGGACAGCGCCGTGCGCACCATCATCAACGACCTGCGCCGCAGCGGCGAGCGCGAGATTCCGTCGCGCCAACTCGGCGAGTTGGTGATGCGCGAGCTGAAGAATCTCGACCAGGTGGCGTACGTGCGCTTTGCCTCGGTCTACCGCAAGTTCGAGGACGTGCACGCGTTTCGCGAGGAGATCGAGAAGCTGGAGCGCGATCTGCCGGGCTTGTCGGATCTGCAATTGCCGCTGCTTGGCGGCGGCAAACCCAAATAGCATGAGGCCGCGCTTTCCCTGTGGGAGCGACTTCAGTCGCGATGCCTTTGCTGCAAAGATCAAGAGCATCGCGACTGAAGTCGCTCCCACAGATCGGCTGACATGCGGATGAATGGGCTGATGTTTTCGGCCACCGACCATACCCACATGGCGCACGCCCTGCGCCTCGCGGCGTGCGGCCTGTACACCACGGCGCCCAACCCACGCGTGGGTTGCGTGATCGCGGACGGTGAAACCGTGCTTGGCACCGGCTTCCACCAGCGCGCCGGCGAACCCCACGCCGAGGTCTTCGCCCTGCGCGAGGCGGGCGCACGCGCTCGCGGCGCCACCGCCTACGTGACGCTGGAACCCTGCGCCCACCACGGCCGCACACCGCCGTGCGCCGACGCGCTGGTGGCAGCCGGGGTGGGGCGGGTGGTGGTGGCCGCGGAGGATCCATTCGATCAGGTGGCCGGCCGCGGCATCGAGCGCCTGCGCGCCGCCGGCATCACGGTCGAAACCGGCTTGATGCGCGATGCCGCGCGCGAACTGAATATCGGTTTTTTCAGCCGCATCGAGCGCGGTCGCCCGTTCGTGCGGGTGAAGCTGGCGATGAGCCTGGACGGCCGCACCGCGCTGGCCAATGGCGATTCCAAATGGATCACCGGTGAGGCTGCCCGCGCCGACGTACAGCATTGGCGCGCACGCAGCTCCGCGATCCTCAGCGGCAGCGGCACCGTGCTGGCCGACAACCCCCGGCTCACCGTACGGCAGGCTTCAAACTCCCTCTCCCCCGGCGCTGCCGGGGGAGAGGGCTTCAAACCCCTGCGCGTGATCCTCGACCGCCATCTGCGCACGCCCGCCGGCAGCCATGTGCTGGATGGCGCAGCCCCCACGCTGCTGCTGCACGCAGCGAACGCAACGCCCGCTGCAACGCGTTCCAACCATGTCGAATACGTCAGCGTGCCGGAGCAGGGCGACGCACTCGACCTGCATGCCGTGCTGGCCCTGCTGGCCGGCCGCGATTGCAACGAGATTCACGTCGAAGCTGGCCCGACCCTGTGCGGCGCATTGTTCGCCGCCGGCCTGGTGGACGAGCTGTTGCTGTACATCGCGCCGGTGCTGCTGGGCAGTGAAGCCGCGCCGTTGATGAACCTGCCGGCGCTGACCGACATGGCCTCACGCTGGTCGCTGCAGTTGCTGGACCAGCGCATGCTCGGCTCCGACATCCGCTTGCGCCTGCGCCCCGCGTGAGCCGCCGAAGTCCCCGCGGCCGTTCGTCACACAAGGAGCCCATCGCCATGAGCAGTGCCAACCCGAAAACCATCCGCTGGGGCATCATCGGTTGCGGCGATGTGACCGAGGTGAAAAGCGGTCCGGCCTTCCAGAAGGTGGAAGGGTCCGCGCTGGTGGCGGTGATGCGCCGTGACGGCGCCAAGGCGCGCGATTACGCCCAGCGCCATGGCGTGGCGAAGTGGTATGACGATGGCCAGGCCCTGGTCGATGATCCCGATGTGGACGCCGTCTACATCGCCACGCCGCCGTCATCGCACAAGCACTACGCGCTGATGAGCATCGCGGCGGGCAAGCCGGTCTACGTGGAGAAACCCTTCGCGATGGATGCGGCCGAATGCGAGGCCATCGTGGCGGCCGGGCTCGCCGCCAACGTGCCGGTGTTCGTGGCCTATTACCGGCGCATGCTGCCGCGCTTCCACAAGGTGCGCGAGTTGCTGTTCGACGAGCGCGCCATCGGCACGCCGCGCTCGGTGCATTGCGTGCATACCGCCTCGCACAACCCGCGCTACGACGGTCCGCAGTCGCCGCACTGGCATGTGAACCCGGCGATTTCCGGCGGCGGGCTGTTCGTGGACATCGGCTGCCACACGCTGAACATCCTGGACTGGCTGTTCGGCCCCATCACCCGCGTCAGCGGCCACGCCAGCAACCAGCGCGGCAGTTATCCGGCTGAGGACAGCGTGGCGATGGCGTTCGCGTTCGGCAACGGCATGGTCGGTACCGGCCTGTGGAATTTCGACGCGCTGCAGCGGCACGATCTCACCGAGGTGACGGGCGATGCGGGCCGGCTTTCCTTCGCCACCTTCGGCGACGGTCCGATCCGGCTGGAGAACGCCGCCGGCGTGCGCGAGTTCCACATCGAGAACCCGCGCACCATCCAGCAGCCGCTGATCGAAACCCTGGTGGCCGAACTCCACGGCCAGCCCGCCGCCTGCCCGGACCTTGCCGCCAGCGGCGTGCGCACCACGTGGGTAATGGACCAGGTGCTGCGCGATTACCGGCGCGCCACGGGGCAGCAGATCGGGCTGTAGCGCGGCACGCGCCGCCTTCTGTAGGAGCGACTTCAGTCGCGACGCTCTTATCAGGGACATCGAAGCAAAGGCGTCGCGACTGAAGTCGCTCCTACAGAGGCCAGAAAGCGCAGGGGCCTACCCGGCGATGGTGCTAGACTGCCACATCCGGCTTCGGCCGGTAGTACGACGTCTTCAGGGCGGGGCGAAATTCCCCACCGGCGGTAGGCCTTTCGAGGCGAGCCCGCGAGCGCTTCCAGTCCCACTGGGAGGTCAGCAGATCCGGTCAGACTCCGGAGCCGACGGTTGGATGCGGGCAACCGCATCCTCAAAGTCCGGATAAAGAGAAGACGGCACGGCACACGCTTCGCGGCGTGCGTCAGGCCTCATGCCTTGAGGCGTTTTTCGCTTTTTTCGACGCGGGAAACGTTTCATGAAAATCGTTCAGTCATGGCATCGCCTCGCCCTCCCGCCGGAGGTGCGCTGATGTTTACCGGCATCATCCAATGCGTGGGCCGCATCGCGCGGCTCGAACCGCGTGGCGGCGACGTGCGGCTTCATGTCGATACCGCCGACCTCGATCTCCGCGACGTGCAACTGGGCGATTCCATCGCCGTCTCCGGTGTCTGCCTCACGGCGGTCACGCTGGAAGCGCGCGGTTTCGCGGCGGACGTCTCCAACGAAACGCTGTCGCTGACTTCTCTCGGAAAATTGAAAGCCGGCGATCCGGTGAACCTGGAAAAGGCCTTGCGCCTCGCCGACCGTTTGGGCGGCCATATGGTGTCCGGCCACGTCGACGGGCTGGGCAAGGTGGTGTCGATCACGCCCGATGGCCGCTCGCAACGGTGGACCTTCGAAGTGCCCGCCAGCCTGTCGCGATACATCGCGGCCAAGGGTTCGGTCTGCATCGACGGCACCAGCCTCACCGTCAACGAAGTGTCGGGCCATCGCTTCGGCGTCAACCTGATCCCGCACACCGTCGAGCACACCGCCTTCCACGCCCGCCGCGTGGGCGATGTGGTGAATATCGAGGTGGACGTGGTGGCGCGCTACATCGAACGGCTGCTGTCCAGTGGCGAGACGCCGAAGCTGGATGAGGCGTTCCTGAAGCAGAACGGTTTTGCCTGATCCTGAAGCCCCTCTCCCCCTGGGAGAGGGGTTGGGGTGAGGGTTCGGGCGGAGCGCAGCGCTTTCGCTCCGCCCGAACCCTCATCCGCCCCTTCGGGGCACCTTCTCCCATCGGGAGAAGGGAACCGCCAAAACGGATACACCCATGCCCTTCAACACCATCCCCGAAATCCTCGAAGACATCCGCGCCGGCCGCATGGTCGTCATCGTCGACGACGAAGACCGCGAGAACGAGGGCGACCTGATCATGGCCGCCGAGAAAGTGCGCCCCGAAGACATCAACTTCATGGTGCGCGAGGCGCGCGGCCTGGTCTGCGTCACGCTCACCGAGCAGCGCACGCGCCAGTTGGGCCTGAAGCCGATGGTCAGCGACAACACCTCGGCCTACCACACCAACTTCACCGTCTCGATCGAGGCGGCCGAAGGCGTCACCACCGGCATCTCCGCCCACGACCGCGCGCGCACCATCCAGGTGGCCGCGCAGGCGGATGCGAAGCCGCAGGACCTGACCCAGCCCGGGCACATCTTTCCGCTCACCGCGCTGCCGGGTGGCGTGCTGAGCCGCGCCGGTCACACCGAAGCGGGCTGCGACCTGGCGGCGCTGGCAGGGCTGGAGCCGGCGGCGGTGCTGATCGAGATCCTGCATGAGGACGGCTCGATGGCGCGCCGGCCGGAGCTGGAGGTTTTCGCGCGCAAGCACGGGTTGAAGATCGGCTCCATTGCCGACCTGATCCGCCACCGGCTGGAAACCGAGAAGACCGTGCAGCGCGTGCACGAGGAAGACGTGCAGACCGAGTTCGGCGCGTTCCGGCTGGTCGCGTATCGCGACGTGATCCGCAAGGGCCTGCACTTCGCCTTGGTGCGCGGCACGGTGGACGACGGCGCGCCGGTGCTGTCGCGCGTGCATGTGCGCAACACCTTGTCCGACGTGCTGCACCTGCAACGCGACGATCTTGGCATCACCGTGACCGAAGCCCTGCGCCGCATCGCCGACGAGGATCGCGGCGTGCTGCTGGTGCTGTCTGGCGATGACACGCCGGACACCCTGCTGGCTGGACTGCAACGTCAGCCCCGGCCCGAACCCACCTCCGACCCGCAGCAGGAATGGCGCGAACTGGGCCTGGGCGCGCAGATCCTGGCCGACCTCGGCGTGCACCGCCTGCGCGTGATCGGCACGCCGCGCAAGCTGGTGGGCCTGGGCGGTTTCGATCTGGAGGTCGTCGAGTACGTTTGACTCGCACCTGTTTCTGTGGGAGCGGCTTCAGCCGCGATGCTTTTACGGGATTTGGGATTTGGAAGAGCCAAGAGCATCGCGGCTGAAGCCGCTCCCACACAGAAGTCGCGGCATCGCGCCATCCCTCCGCCCTGCAACCGCCACCCTATCCCCGCATAATCGACCGTCGCCCACCGAACCCGCGCCCATGTCCGAACCCCGCATCCGCCTGATCGCCCCTTCCGGCTATCCGCACGATCGCGCCGCCATGACGCGCGGCGTGGAACGGCTGCGCGAGGCCGGTTGCGTCGTGGATGCGCTGGACGTGCTTGACCGCAGCGAGCAGCGCTACGCCGGCAGCGACGCCCAACGGGCGGCGGATATCAATGCGCTGGCCACGCTGGATGCGCTGCCGGATATCGCGCTGGCGATCCGCGGCGGCTACGGCGCCACGCGGTTGCTGGCCGATCTGCATTACGACGCCTTGCGCGAACGGCTGAGCGGCGGCGACACGCTGCTGGTCGGTTACAGCGATTTCACTGCGCTGCAACTGGCCCTGCACGCAAAAAGCGGGCTGTGCACCTTTAGCGGCCCGATGCTGGGCGCGGATTTTGGCGCGGAAGCCTTGAGTGATTTCACCTGGCAGCACTTCTGGCAGACGGCGCGCTCGCCGGCGACCCAGGTCGCATGGCGCACCACGGCCGCAACGGAAGCGGAGGTCGAAGGCCCGCTGTGGGGTGGCAACCTGGCCGTGCTGTGCAGCCTGATCGGTACGCCGTATTTCCCCGCCATCGAGGGCGGCATCCTGTTCGTGGAGGACGTGGGCGAGCCGCCGTTCCGGATCGAGCGGCTGCTGTACCAACTGCACCTGTCCGGTGTGCTGGGGCGCCAGCGCGCGCTGCTGCTGGGCGATTTCAGCCAGTGCCGCGGCAGCGCCTACGACAACGGCTACGGCCTGCAGCACAGCTTCGAGCAGATCCGCGCCGCCTGCGGCATCCCGGTGATCGACGGCCTGCCCACCGGCCACGAACCGGACAAATTCACGCTGCCCTTCAGCGCGCCGGCAAGGCTGCGCGTGGGCGGCGGCGAGGCCAGTCTTGGTTTCAGCGATTACCCGCATCTGCCGTCGCTCTGACGCCTGCACTCCTTCCCCTGCAAGGCAGGGGGAGGCTGGCGACCGTAGGGAGTCCTTTAGGTGAGGGGGTTGGCTTTTGATCTTCCGGGGTCAAAAGCGACCCCACCCCAACCCTCCCCTGCAAAGCAGGGGAGGGAGCAAAGAGAGCAGGCGAAGCCCCAAACCCGTAAAATGACCGGCCAGCATGGGCTGTGCCCACCCAAGGAATCCGCAATGAAGATCATCGAAGGCGATTTCGCCACGCCCAAAGGCCGCTTTGTCATCGTCGCCGGCCGCTTCAATGGCTTCGTCGTCGAACCGCTGGTGGCCGGTGCGCGTGACGCGCTGGTGCGCCACGGCGTGGCGGACGATGCGATCGACCTGGTCCGCGTGCCCGGCGCCTGGGAAATCGCGCTGGCCGCGCACAAGCTGGCCAACAGCGGCAAGTACACGGCGGTGATCGCCCTTGGCGCGGTGATCCGCGGTTCCACCCCGCACTTCGACTACGTGGCCGGCGAATGCGCCAAGGGCCTGGCGCAGGCGGCGTACGCGTCCGGCGTGCCGGTGGCGTTCGGCGTGCTCACCACCGACAGCATCGAGCAGGCGATCGAGCGCTCCGGCACCAAGGCCGGCAACAAGGGCGCCGACGCCGCCATGGCCGCGCTGGAAATGGTCAATCTCTACGGCAAGCTGGCATGAGCCAAAGTATCGACATGCAGGCGCGTTCGCGCGCTCGCCGCCGCGCGCTGCAGGCGCTGTATGCGTGGCAGTTGAGCGGCAGCCACATGAACGCGGTGATCGACCAGTTCCGCCACGAGCAGGACATGGAGATTGCCGACCTGGAGTACTTCGAAGACCTGCTGCACGGCGTGGAAACCAACGTCGACGCGCTCGACGAAAGCCTGCGCCCGCATATCGACCGCGAAGTCGCCCAGATCGATCCGATCGAACGCGCCGCGCTGCGCCTGGCCGCCTACGAGCTGAAATTCCGCCCCGACGTGCCGTACCGCGTGGTGATCAACGAAGCCATCGAAGTCACCAAGCGCTTCGGCGCCGACCACGGCCACAGCTACGTCAACGGCGTGCTGGACAAACTCGCCAGCGAACTGCGCGCGGTCGAGAAGCGCGGCTGACCCCACCCGCAAAAAACCTGTAGGAGCGGCTTCAGCCGCGACGCTTTTCGCGATTCCCGATTCCCGATTCCCGATTCCCGATTCCCGGCCAAAAAGCATCGCGGCTGAAGCCGCTCCTACAAAAAACACAAAGGGCCTCGATGGAATTCCGGCTGATCGATCGCATCCGCGAACTCACCGCCCAGCCACGCGACGACGTGCGCCTGGGCATCGGTGACGACGCCGCCGTGCTGGCGGTACCGGCAGGGCAGGAGCTGGTGATGGCCATCGACACCATGGTGGAAGGCACGCATTTCCTGCCCGGCACCGCACCGGCCGACCTGGGCTGGAAGGCGCTGGCGGTCAATCTTTCCGATCTCGCCGCGATGGGCGCCACGCCCGCCTGGGCTCTGCTGGCGCTGACCTTGCCCAAGGCCGACGCGCCCTTCGTGGATGGCTTCGCCGAGGGTTTCGCACAACTGGCGCAGCCGCACCGGCTGGCCCTGGTTGGCGGTGATACCACCGGTGGGCCGTTTTGCATCAGCGTAGCCGTGCACGGCTTCGTGCCGCCGGGCCAGGCGCTGACCCGCGCCGGCGCGCAGGTGGGCGATGAAGTGCTGGTTACCGGCACATTGGGCGATGCGCTGGCGGGCTTGTACGCCTTGCGCGAACCGCCGCAAGACGACGCGCACCAGGCCACTCTCCGCCAATCCCTGATCGAACGCTTGACCCGCCCCGAGCCGCGCGTGGCCGCTGGCATCGCCCTGCGGGGGCTGGCCAGCGCCTGCGTGGATATTTCCGACGGTCTGCTGGCCGACCTCGGCCATATCTGCAGCGCCAGCGGCGTGGGCGCGGAACTGGAGGCGACACAACTGCCGCGCTCGCCCGCGCTGCGTGAACTGCATGGCGAGGATGAATCGCTGCAACTGGCGCTGAGCGGTGGCGACAACTACGAACTCTGCTTCACCGTGCCGCCGCAGCGGTTGGCGAACGCCCTGGCGGCGTTGGCCGAAGCCGGTTGCCCCGCGACCCGCATCGGCCGCATCGTCGAAGGCCACGACGTGCGCGTGCGCGCCGCCGATGGCCGCCCGCTGACCGTCACCATGAAGGGCTGGGAGCATTTCGCATGAGCGCCAAGAAAACCCTCAGCCCCGACCAACGCCGCGCCCTGCTGGCCACCCCCGCCGGCTGGCTGGCCTGCGGCTTCGGCTCCGGCTTGGCGCCCATCGCCCAAGGCACCTTCGGCTCGGTCGCCGCCTTCATCCCCTGGCTGGCCCTGCGCCAGCTGCCGTTGTGGCTTTACATTGCCGTGCTGGTCGTCGGCTTCGCCATCGGCGTCTGGGCCTGCACCATCGCCGGCCGCGCACTGGGCGTGGACGACCACCGCAGCCTGGTCTGGGACGAATTCATCGGCCAATGGATCGCCCTGCTGCCACTGGGCATCGCCATCCTGCTGCCATCCACCGGCCTGGCCTGGTGGATGCCCATCGCCGCCTTCGCCCTGTTCCGCCTGTTCGACGTGTGGAAACCCTGGCCCATCCGTTGGCTGGATCGCCGCGTGAAGGGTGGGTTTGGGGTGATGATCGACGACGTGATCGCGGGGGTGTTTGCGGGGGTGGTGTTGGGGGTAGGGTTGTTGGTGTTACGTTGACTGGCAATCGAGACATGGCCCAATCGAGCGTGGCTGAACCGGTACACGGATCGCGGCGGCTTCGAGGAAATTGCGGCGCGAATCGCGACAGGGATAGATGGAGCGATTAGATTGCGTTGCGGGAGCCAACTATCTGATTTCGCGGGTATGTCGTCGAACGGAAGACGAACGAGGCCAGTGATTAGACTGCCGGATTACACTGCGTTTTGAAATCTACATAGCGTTAGCGCCCACTCATTGAAGCCACGACGCATGAATGACCTTCTCAAAAAGCTCTTGGAGACGTTGCAGGCCGGAAACTTTCCGGTCTCCGGGCAGCCTACTCAGGCATCTGGGATCATTACACCGTCCGAGTTCTTGCAACGATTTGGAATTACCAGCTTCTATCACTTCACAGACACCCGAAATCTGCAGTCCATCAAAGCCCATGGCGGCCTGCTTCCGTGGTCACAAATCAGAGGCAACGTCGTTGCGCCGGGCGGAAATGATTGGAGCCACGATGCGGATGCGATCAAAGGACAAGACAACTACGTCCATCTTTGCTTCTTGCCTGAACATCCGATGGAGTTCGTAGCGCGAAAAGATGGGAGAATTCAAGAGTCTCGATTCCTCCGCATTGATCCGAGCGTTATTCACACGCCAGGAGTTCTGTTCTGTCCGGATGTCGCCAACAAATCTGGTGTAGAGATGATGGACCTAACAGCGGCTGTCTCGGAGATGGATTTTGAGGTCATAGCTCCTGCGCACAAATGGCTTGATCCATCTTTGTTTGAGCGAAAGAAGCGCGCTTGTAAGTACGAGCTGCTTGTACCCGGGCGGATTCCCCTATCACTAATCTCTGGTATTTAACGTGGCAGAACGCCCCATCTTCATGCCTTCACAACGGACCGGCCGACTGGTGGAGGAAACCAGTGTCTCGTTCTTGTGGCACAAGGGTATGGCACCTTCCCAAAAGAAGAAGAACGTCTCTGAGCTTCACACGGCGGCTGCAAAGCGCGGCATTGAGCCTTTGCTTGAAGTCTCGTCAAAGTCCGAAGAGAAGCTCGGACAAAGACTCAGCGCCTTCAATCTGAAGGTAGAGCTGGATGAGGGAGGCGTGATCTCACTTGAATGCGCCTTTCAAGGGAGCAAAGTTTTCGAGCACGGCGGCCCTTATACAGACCTGTTTGGTGTCGAGAGCAGAGACGCGAAGCGTGATGAAAGGCTATCTAGCTCGGGAAAGCTGATTGGCTTCCGTTTTGAGGGGCAAGACTTTCCGCTCATCCCAAAGACGGCCTTCTATGATTGGCTCTACATAAGAGCGCTTTATCCGCACAGAGAGTTCTTGCAACGCCTACATCAATATGCTGGATTTACGGACATCGAGTTCAATCCGGAAAAGTCCATCAACTGCCAAGCCCGCTCCTGTGCCACGTACGTCGCACTAGATCGGCTAGAACTGCTGGACGAGTGCGCGCGATCGTCAGAGCGCTTTATGCAAATTCTGCTCCCTGACTCTCTAGAACAACCGCACTCAAACAAAGAGCGCCAAAAGTCGATGTTCTAACGGGTGGGCGCTAACAATTCGTTCAAGCCGAAGCCGCTTCGCGGCTCGGCTTAACTCAGGCGTTAGTCGGTAGCTCGTGTGGGTTCTTCGTTGCACGCGTTTCGCCCAGTTTCGCGCTGGCTTGTCGTCCGTCGCCGCAGCAGCTTTTCGCGCGGCGTCGTCGCAAGCCTCAGCTTTCAGAGCTGGTTGTTTGGGGGTGGCTGGTTGTTCAAGCGGTGCGCTCGTCGTGGCAATCGTTGTCGTCCGAGCAAGCAGCGTCGCAACCGTCTAACTCCTCGCCCAAGCGGACGGCGTACCGCCGCCGCTTAATTCAGGCGTTAGAGGCTACATGGATGTTTTTGGCCAACTTATCTTCTGGACCAGCGGCACGGGTTTCCCCCTTGCGTGCATTGCTGGCCTTTACTTCTGGGCCCGTTCGTTCGCGGTCAGGGCGATGCGCTATAGGTTCAGCGGGGTGGCGAGGTTGAATCTCTGTTCGATGCGGGTGGCGACGCCACCGCCAACCACAGCGCTGATTGTTGGTAGGGGTACTAATGCGATACGCCGGCCGCATCACCGACTGGAACGATGAAAAGGGATTTGGATTCGTGGTCCCGAATGGCGGCGGAACTCGTGCGTTCGTCCATATCCGCCAGTTCCAGCGCGGTTCGCGTCGACCGGTTGCGGGGGATCTCGTTTCGTATCTTCCCGTGGTTGACGAGCGCGGGCGGACCAATGCGCAGCAGATTCGCCATGCGGGTGAGAAGGTTGCGGTCCCCCGGAAACCATCGCGTTTTCCGCGAGCGGTGCTGGGGATTTGCGTCCTCGGGTTGATTGGCGGCGCCGCGGCGTTTGGCCTGCTGCCGCCTCTGCTGCTCGGCGCGTATCTCGGTCTCAGTGTCTTGTCGTATCTGCTGTATTGGTGGGACAAGTCGGCCGCGCAGAAAGGGGCGCGTCGCACGCCCGAGAACAACTTGCACTTGATGGATCTTCTGGGCGGCTGGCCCGGGGCGCTTGTGGCTCAGCAGCAGTTCCACCACAAGACCGCGAAGGCGTCATTCCAGGCGGCTTTCTGGGTCACGGTTTTCTTGAATGTGGGCATGTGCATCTGGTTCGTCAGATCCGGTCTGGCGGCCGAGGTGGCGCAAGCGATCGGCGGCTAGCCATCCCTCGCCAGAAAGAGGGCACGTACCGGCTTCGCCCGAAGACCACATCGGCCCGCTCAGACTGGGGGGGGCGTAATCTCCAATCTTCGCCGCCCGAGGATGCGCCATGCCCACTCCCGTCATGCCCGCCGCGTTCATCGGCCACGGCAGTCCGATGAATGCGTTGGAGCGCAACCGCTATACGGAGGCATGGCGTGCGTTCGGCGCATCGATGCCGAAGCCGCGGGCGATCCTGATGGTGTCGGCGCATTGGTACGTCAACGCCACGGCGGTGACGGCGATGGCGCGGCCGAAGACGATCCACGATTTTTACGGCTTTCCGCAGGCGCTGTTCGATGTCGACTACCCTGCGCCCGGGTTGCCGGAGCTGGCCGAGGAAGTGGCCGAGGTGGCGAAGCCCGATTACGTGGGCGCGGATGCGGACAGCTGGGGGCTGGATCACGGCACCTGGTCGGTGCTGGTGCATGCGTTTCCGGATGCCGACGTGCCGGTGGTGCAGTTGTCGATCAACGCCGCCGAGCCCGCGCGTTATCACGTGGAGCTGGGCATTCGGCTGGCGGCGCTGCGCCAACGCGGCGTGCTGTTGATGGGGAGTGGCAACGTGGTGCACAACCTGCGCGCCATGGACGGCCGTTCGCCCGACCTGGGTTTCGATTGGGTGCGGCCGTTCAGCGAGGAGGCGATCGACGTGATGACGGACCGCCCCGCGGATGCGGCGCAGCTGGTGTCGCATCGCGACTTCGGCCGCGTGGCGCCCACGCCGGAGCACTTCCTGCCGCTGCTGTACATCGCCGGGTTCAGCGCGGCCACCGGGGACACGCCGAAAGTGCTGGTCGATGGTTACGCCTATGGCTCGCTGTCGATGACGTCGTTTGGCGTGGGCGTGTCGTGCCCGCCTGCCGCGGCGGGTTTGCCCGGGGCATCGCCACTGGGCAGTGACGCGCCGTCCGACGGGACCAATATCTAGCGGTTGTGCGGGTGTTGCTGGGGGAAGGGCATGCACATTCCGGCGCCCCCGGTTGTCGCGTATGGTCCGCAAGACGCTTGAGCCGCTTGATCATCGACAGGGGATAAACCGATGCATGCTGCAGACACTCATGGGGGCGGATGCTTTCCGGGCCCGGTTTCCGTGCGGGCCGGGAAGGCGTGGTTTCGGGCCTTTCATCGGTCACGCCACGTACTGTTGGTTCTCCCGCTGTTGCTGCTGGCCGGCTGCAACCATCGGGTGGCGTCGGAGAAGAACGTCGACGTTTGCGCGCTGATGCTGGAGGCGGCGACTTCAGCGCTGCACGGCGTGCCGGTCACCGAGCGCGGGCCGGGTACCTGCGAGTTCCGTGTCGACGGCGAGGACAGCAGCGGCGGGCGCATCCAGGTCGGACTTCTCACGCGTGCCGCGGCGGGCGGCTCGCGCCAGTTCGATCAATCCGTACGCCTGATCCTGGCCGAGGCCGCGCAGACTTACGGCAACGCTGGGTCGCCTGCATTGGGCGACTTGGCCGAAGTGGCAGTGGGTTTCGGCAGCGAGCCATCCCAATCCCTTCGGCAGGTGGTGGTGGCTGAGCGTGGCGTGATGATGGAGGTGTTCATCGGCGCCGAAACCGAGCTGAGCCGCGAGGAGGTGCTTGCCCTGACGCGGGCGCTGTGGACGCAGGTGACCACGTACAAGCGACCGTCGGCCTGAAGGCGCGGGGAACGCACCCGGCGCTTTTCCCACTTTCTCGCGGCGCTGAGGCCAGCTGAGGTAATGTCGGCAGTTCGTCGCCGCAGCTGGCTGCGGCGCGCTACCTCACCCGATCCATGGAGAAACGCCCATGCAATACCGTCGCCTTGGCAAATCCGGCCTGCAGCTTTCCGCGTTGTCGTTTGGCGCGTGGGTGACGTTCGGGAAGCAGGTGGACCGCACGCAGGCGCGCGAGTTGCTGGCGTTGGCGCATGCGCGCGGGGTGAATTTTTTCGACAACGCCGAGATCTACAACCACGGCGTGGCCGAGGAAGTGATGGGCGATGTGCTGGCCGACCTGCGTTTTCCGCGCGACAGCTACTGCGTGTCCAGCAAGGTGTTTTTCGGCTCGGCCACGAACCCGCTGCCGACCCAGCGCGGGCTGTCGCGCAAACACGTGATCGAAGCCTGCCACCAGGCAATGCAGCGGTTGCGGGTGGATTACCTGGACCTGTATTTCTGCCATCGCGCCGATCCGGAAACGCCGATGGAGGAAACAGTGGCGGCGATGGATACGCTGATCCGCCAAGGCAAGGTGTTGTACTGGGGCACCAGCGAATGGTCGGCCGAGGAAATCCACGCGGCGCATCGCGTGGCCCGCGAAAACCACATGTACGCGCCGGTGATGGAGCAGCCCGAATACAACCTGCTGCATCGCCAGCGGGTGGAGGTGGAATACGCGCCGCTGTACGAGGCCTATGGCATGGGCACCACCATCTGGTCGCCGCTGGCGTCCGGCCTGCTCAGCGGCAAGTACAACAACGGCGTGCCGCCGGATTCGCGGCTGGCGCAGGAAGGTTACGAATGGCTGCGCGACAGCCTGCTGGGCGATGGCCTGGACAAGCGCATCGGCAAGGTGCGCGCGCTGAAGACGATCGCCGACGACCTGGGCGTGAGCCAGGTGCAACTGGCCCTGGCGTGGTGCCTGCTGAACCCGCACGTGTCCACCGTGATGCTGGGCGCCAGCCGGCTGGAGCAGCTGGAGCACAACCTGGGCGCGATGGACGTGCTGCCGCGGCTGGATGCAGCCGTGGCACAGCGGATCGAGCAGGCGATGGCGGGCTGAGCGGGATTTCCGCGAGCTCCGCTGCGGGACGGTTGACAGGTTAATGAGAATCATTATCATCTTTAAACCGTCGCCGCGCTGGAGCTCCCGATGTCGCCTTCCTCCCAGTTGTTGTCATCCCCCGTCGTTTCCATCGGCGAATCACGTCGACGCCCGCTGTCGATGACAACCAGCGCGGTGCGCCGCGTCAACAGCCTCGCGCTGCTCGATGGCGCGCGTGAGCTGGTGATCCAGCACCAGGGCAACGAATACCACTTGCGCCTCACGCGCAACGACAAGTTGATCCTCACCAAGTAGCTCGCGCCACCCCCAGTTTCCACGCCTCAGCCAGTGCGCATGCGCCAGCCGGGCCACCGTCGAGGTGATCCATGTTTGGCCGTCCATTTTCCATCTTGCAATGTCTGGGCTATCACCCCGCACCCACCTACGTCACCCGGCGCTGGCGGCGGCTCACGCCGCTGGAGTTGATGCACCGGCTGCCGGCCCTCGGCTGCGTGTTGTACCTGCCGGGCGAGTGCGCCGACACCCGGTCACCGCCTGGCTGGCTGCTGGGTTCGGCTGATCTGCAACCGTTGTTGCGCACGCACTGGCTGGCGGAAGTTGGCGAAGTGACCACGGAAGGCCCGCGCGAATGGATCGAATGCGTGGATGTGCGCGGCGCGACCCAGGCTCGGTTGCATCTGTTGCCGGATACCGACTATCTCGCCTGGGACCGGTTGCTGGCGGCGGGCGAGGGCGTGGAGCCTCCGGTTGGCTGGCGTGTTTCGCGGCGTTTTCAGCCGGCCAGTGCACGCTTGTGTTGTTTTGATGGGCGGGCTTTGGCTGGCTTGTGGGTGTTTGACGTGCGGCTCGCGCCAGTGGCTTCGGTGGTGGGGCAGCGGGTGGCGGGGCAGGTTGCGCGGGCTGAGGCGTTGCCGTTGGAGAGGGTGGTTGGGGCTTGAAGAGCGCCCCCTTCCGCCCTGTCGGGCACCTTCCCCCGTGAAACGGGGGAAGGGAGCGATCGGACTCCTCGAAACAGCCAGCTTCCTTCCCCCGCCTGCGGGGGAAGGTGCCCGACAGGGCGGAAGGGGGGCGCTCTTCCTGTCCGCCTGTCCGCAGCATTGTCCGCGGACACTCGGCGTGGCCGATGCGTGGTCACCAACACTTTGATTCCAATGGAATATAAGTAACCCTCTCTGCTGGCACATCACTTGCAATCCTCCCGTGCTACCGCGCTGTCCGCGGTCGGGAAGGGCAAGATGATTCGTGATACCTCCGCGCAAGACCGCATGGTCGAGGTCAAACCCAACCGTCGACGACGGGTGATTCTGGCGGGCGTTGGCGTGGCCGTGCTGGCCCTGCTGGTGTGGTTGGCGCCGGGGATCGGGCGCATGTTTTCCGCGTCCGCGTCGGTCAGCAGTTCGCGCTTGTCATTCGCCACGGTGGAGCGGGGGCCGTTCGTGCGCGATATCGCGGCCGAGGGCAAGGTGGTGGCGGCGGTGAGCCCCACGCTGTACGCCACCTCCGGCGGCGCGGTGACGTTGAAGGTGCACGCGGGCGATACGGTGAAGGAGGGCCAGGTGCTGGCCACCATCGTGAGCCCCGAGCTGACCAACAAGCTGGCGCAGGAGCAGAGCAACGCCGACGCGATGGAGGTGGATTACCAGCGCGCCCAGATCGATGCGCGCAAGCAGCGCGGCGAACTGCAGAAGGCGTACGACAACGCCAAGATCGACGAGCAGGCCGCCGCGCGCGATCTCGATCGCAACCAGAAGGCATTCGGCAAGGGCGCGGTGCCCGGCATGGACGTGGACCGCGCCAAGGACGCGCTGCACAAGGCGCAGATCACGCTGCAGCACGCCAAGGCCGACCTGGGCATGGACAACGCCAGCCTCAACTTCGACATCCAGTCGAAGAAGCTGGCACACGAGCGCCAGTTGCTGCTGGTGAAGGATCTGCAGCGCCAGGTCGACGACCTCAACGTGAAATCACCGGTGGACGGGCAGGTCGGCCAGCTGTTCATCGCCGAGCGCGCCACCGTGGCCAAGGACGCGCAACTGCTCAGCGTCATCGACCTGTCCGCGCTGCAGGTGGAAATGCAGGTGCCGGAAAGCTTCGCGCGCGATCTGGGCATCGGCATGGCTGGCGAGATCAGCGGCAACGGTCATACCTGGAAAGGTTTGGTGAGCGCGATCTCGCCCGAAGTGGTCAACGGCCAAGTGGCCGCGCGGCTGCGCTTCGCCGGCGATACGCCCAAACAGTTGCGGCAGAACCAGCGCCTGTCCGTGCGCGTGCTGCTGGACAAGCGCGACAACGTGCTGACCGTGCAGCGCGGCTCGTTCGTGGACGAATCCGGCGGCAGCTACGCCTATCTGGTGCACGACGACATCGCCACCAAGACCCCGATCCGCGTGGGCGCCTCCAGCATCGACAAGGTGGAAATCCTCGATGGCCTGAAGGAAGGCGACCGCATCGTGATTTCCGGTACGGACAGCTTCAAGGGCGCGACGACGGTCGCGATCAGCAACTGACGATTTTCTCCCTCCCCTGCTCGCAGGGGAGGGCTGGGGTGGGGTAGCTCTTCCGCAAGCCCGCACCCCTTCCCAGCCTCCCCCTGCACGCAGGGGGAGGAGCCAAGACACCACCACCAAGGGACGCAACCATGCTGAAAATGACCCACCTGTCCAAGGTCTACCGCACCGAAGTGGTGGAGACCTACGCGCTGCGCGATTTCAACATCGACGTGAAGGAGGGCGAGTTCGTGGCCGTTACCGGGCCGTCCGGTTCGGGCAAGACCACCTTCCTCACCATCGCCGGCTTGCTGGAAACCTTCAGCGGTGGCGAGTACCACCTCGATGGCATCGAGGTGAGCAACCTCAACGACAACGCCCGCTCGAAGATCCGCAACGAGAAGATCGGCTTCATCTTCCAAGCGTTCAACCTGATCCCCGACCTCAACGTGTTCGACAACATCGAGGTGCCGTTGCGCTACCGCGGCATGAAGGCGGCCGAGCGCAAGCAGCGGATCATGGAGTCGCTGGAGCGCGTGGGCCTGGCCTCGCGCGCAAAGCACTACCCGGCCGAACTCTCCGGCGGCCAGCAGCAACGCGTGGCCATCGCCCGCGCCCTGGCCGGCTCGCCGCGCCTGCTGCTGGCGGATGAGCCCACCGGCAACCTGGACACGCAGATGGCGCGCAGCGTGCTGGAATTGCTGGAAGACATCCACCGCGAAGGCGCCACCATCGTAATGGTCACGCATGACCCCGAGCTGGCCGCACGCGCCCAGCGCAACGTGCACATCATCGACGGCCAGGTGGTGGAGTTGTCGGAAGACCCGCGCTTTCACCCGGCGCAAGTCGCCGCTGGCGAAGTGCGTGGCTGAAGAGCAGGGAATGGGGAATCGGGAATAGGGAATCGTTGAGAGCGCAAGCTCGCGAGACCGCCGCTTTCCGATTCCCCATTCCCGATTCTCCATTCCCGGAACCCACGCATGTTCACCTACTACCTCCAACTCGGCTTCCGCAGCCTCCGGCGCAATCCGGCGCTCACCGCGTTGATGGTGATGGCGATCGGTTTCGGGGTGGCGGCGTCGATGATCACCTGGTCGGTGTTCCGCGCCGTATCCGGCAATCCCATTCCCGATAAATCCTCACAGCTGTTCATCCCGCTGATCGACAACTGGGGGCCGCAACAAAACGACAAGGGCGAGCCGCCGGAAGCGCTGGATTACGTGGACGCGATGGCGTTGATGCATGCGCGCGAAGCAAAGCGCCAGACGCTGCTGTACATGATCCAGATGTCGGTGATGCCGGCTGGCGACCGCGACCTTCCCCTTCCTGCGGACGGTTACGCCGTCGGGGGCGACTTCTTCCCCATGTTCGAGGTGCCGTTCCAGTACGGCAGCGGCTGGAGCGCGCGAGACGACCAGGCACGCGGCGCCGAGGTGGTGATCAGTGACCAGCTCAACCAGAAGCTGTTCGGCGGTGCCGACAGCGTGGGCCGCACGGTCAACCTCAGTGGTCACGACTATCGCGTGGTGGGCGTGACCCGTCACTGGAACCCTTCGCCGCGCTTCTTCGACTTGTTCAGTACCAGCGGCTTCAAGGAAGCGTCGGACTTCTACATACCGTTCACCCGCGCGCTGGATCTGAAGATGCGCCCGGGCGGCCGCAACAGCTGCCGCGGCCACCTCAACTTCACCGGCTGGGAGGACTACCTGCAGAGCAACTGTGTGTGGATCACCGCGTGGGTGGAGCTGGATAGCGCCGTCGAGGTCACGCGCTACCACCGTTTCCTCGAGAGCTATGCCGCCGATCAGCAGCGGGCCGGCCGCTTTGCCTGGGCACCCAACGTGCGCTTGCACAACGTGACGCAGTGGCTCGACCACGAACACGTCGTGCCACCGGAAAGCCGCATTTCCCTGTTGGTGGCACTGGGCTTCTTCCTGATCTGCCTGATCAACACCATCGGCCTGCTGCTGGCAAAGTTCCTGCGCCGCGCCGGCGAGATCGGTGTGCGTCGCGCCCTCGGCGCCTCGCGGCGCGAGATCTACACCCAGTACCTGATCGAGGCGGGCACGGTGGGCCTTGCCGGCGGAGTCCTGGGCCTGCTGTTTACTGCCGTCGGGGTGACTGGCGTGGGCGTGCTGTTCCCGCCGCAGATCGCGAAGCTGGCGCAGCTCGATTTCTCGCTGGTGGGGCTGACCTTGTTGGTGGCGATCGTCGCCACCGTGCTCGCCGCGTTTTACCCGGCCTGGCGCGCGGCGCGCGTGCAGCCGGCCTGGCAGCTGAAGTCCAACTGAGGGGATGACCATGCACCTTCAGATCAAACCCATCCTCGTCGCGTTGCGCCGTCACAAGGCCGGCACGTTGCTTATCGCGTTGCAGATCGCGCTGACCCTGGCGATCGTCTGCAATGCGTTGTTCATCATCGAGCAGCGGCTGACCAACCTGTCCGCGCGCACTGGCGTCGATGAGGCCGACGTGTTCGTGATCCAGAACCAGTGGGCCACCGACAGGCCGACCCAGCAGATCGATGCCCAGGTGCGTGCCGACCTGATAGCGCTGCGAAACCTGCCCGCCGTGCGCGACGCCGCCCCATCCACCGGCTATCCGCTGCAGGGTAGTGGGTGGGACAACTTCATCACGATGACACCCGACCAGGTCAAGCCGACCACCGATTCGGCGGTGTACATAGGCGACGAACACCTGCTCGACACGCTTGGCTTGCGGTTGGTTGCGGGGCGCAATTTCCATCCCGGCGAAGTCCTTGTGATGGGTACTCAGGAGGCGGTCGTTCCCCCGCAGGTGATTGTGAGCAAGGCACTCGCCGACCGGCTGTTTCCCGACGGCTCGGCGCTGGGCAAGAGCTTCCATGCGATGAGCGCGACGCCCACCACGATCATCGGCATCGTGGAACATCTGCACCGACAGGGCGTGTCCTCTTGGAACAAGGCTTATGTCGGGCAGTCGCTGATCTGGCCGGCGCGACCGGATGATGCGCGCGGCATCTACTACATCGTGCGCGCCAAGCCGGGTCAGCTCGCCGCCGCGATGCGCGCGGCGCCCAAGGCGCTGTTCGCGCAGAGCCGCTTGCGCATCATCGATTCGAAGGATGGTGTGCTCGACTACGCGCAGATCCGTCACCGCGTCTTCGAAAGCGACCGCGGCATGGCGATCCTGATGGCCATCATCAGCGCGGTGCTGCTGGCGATCACCGCCGCGGGCATCGTGGGCCTCACCAGTTTCTGGGTCGGCCAGCGGCGCAAGCAGATCGGCGTGCGCCGCGCGCTGGGCGCCACGCGCCGCGACATCCTCAACTATTTCCTTACTGAAAACCTGTTGATCGGCATCGGCGGGGTGATGGTCGGCGCGGTGCTGGCGATCGGTATCAACGTGTGGATGGTCAGCCAGTTCGAAATGGCGCGGCTGTCGCTGGCTTACGTGGCGGCCGGCGTGGTGGCGTTGTTGGTGCTCGGCCAGGGTGCGGTGCTGGCGCCGGCGTTGCGTGCTTCGCACGTATCGCCGGTGGAGGCGACACGGAGCGTGTGAGTTTCTACTCCCTCCCCTGCATGCAGGGGAGGGCTGGGGTGGGGTGCTTTTGCTTTTCGCGGGATAGCTCAAAGAGCACCCCCTCCCAACCTCCCCCTGCTTTGCAGGGGGAGGAGACAAACAACGGAGTGAATGGAATGTTTGCCTACTACCTCGAACTGGCCCTGCGCAGCCTCAGGCGAAGCCCCGGCCTCACCGCGTTGATGGTGCTGGCGATCGGCTTCGGCGTGGCCGCGTCGATGACGACGTACTCGGTGTTTCGCGCGGTTTCGGGTGACCCGATCCCGTGGAAGTCGGCACAGTTGTTCGTGCCCCAGGTCGACAACTGGGGTCCGAAGGATCGCGACACCGATGGCGAGCCACCCAGCGCCATGAGCTATCTGGACGCCACCACGCTGATGCGCGACCACCGCGCCAAGCGGCAATCGGCGATGTATCAGATCTCTCCCTCGGTGGTGCCCACGCAGGCCGGCAAGCATCCGCTCAACGTCACCGGCCATGCGGTGTACAGCGAGTTCTTCCCGATGCTGGACGTGCCGTTCCTCTACGGCAACGGCTGGAGCGCGCAGGACGATGCGCAGCGCGCCGCGGTGGCGGTGATCAGCAGCAAGCTCAACGAGAAGCTGTTCGGCAATGTCGACAGCGTGGGCCGTACGGTGAACATCGAAGGCCGCGATTACCGCGTGGTCGGCGTGCTCGATCACTGGAATCCGCAACCGCGCTTCTACGATGTGACGAACACGGGCGGCTTCAGCGAAAACGTCGAGGACGTCTTCCTGCCGTTCGAGCGCGCGATCTCCGTGGGCTTGCCCAACAACGGCAACACCAACTGCAACGCCACGCCGAAGGAGTCGGGCTTCGTGGGACTGCAGCATTCGGAATGCGTGTGGATCGCCTACATGGCCGAGCTGGACGATGCGGCGGCGGTCACCGCGTATCGCCAGTACCTGGACGCCTATGCGAAAAACCAGCAGAAGGCCGGCCGTTTCGGCTGGGCGCCCAACAACCGCTTGCGCAACCTGCCGGATTACCTGGAACAACAACAGGTGGTGCCGCGCGATACCAAGGTGTCGTTGCTGGTGGCGCTGGGCCTGTTGCTGGTGTGCCTGGTCAACACCGTGGGCCTGCTGCTGGCCAAGTTCCTGCGCCGCAGCGGCGAGATCGGCGTGCGCCGTGCGCTGGGTGCGCCGCGCAAGGCGATCTACCTGCAGTTTCTCACCGAGGCCGGCGTGGTCGGCCTGGCCGGCGGCGTGCTGGGTCTGCTGCTGACCGGCGTGGGCGTGGCCAGCGTGGGGCTGGTGTTGCCCAAGAGCATTTCCGACCTGGCCCGGCTCGACCTGCCGCTGCTGGTGATCACGCTGCTGGTGGCCGTATTGGCGACCTTGCTGGCCGGGCTTTACCCCACCTTCCGTGCGTCGCGCGTGCAGCCCGCGTGGCAATTGAAAAGCAACTGAGGATCGACCGATGACCCTGCATCCCATCCTCGCCGCTTTGCGCAAGCACAAGGCCGGCGTCGTGCTGATCGCCATGCAGATCGCGCTGACCCTGGCGATCGTCTGCAATGCGGTGTTCATCATCGGCCAGCGCATCGAACGGGTGAACCGCCCGACCGGGCTGGACGAGAGCAACCTGTTCCTGGTCACCCAGCAGTGGGTGGGCGCGCCCGGCGAAGACGTGCCCGGTGGCGTGGACAAGCTCGATGCCATGCAGCTCGAGGATCTCGCGGCGTTGCGCCAAATGCCCGACGTGGTGTCGGTGGCGCCGATCAATTCGATGCCGTTGCTCGACCAGTCGTGGAACGGCGCCATCGCCACCAAGCCAGGGGATACGCAATTCCGCGGCAAAAGCGTTACCCGCACCACGTATTACTTCAGCGACGAGCAGGTACTGCCCACGCTCGGCGTGCGGCTGGTCGCCGGGCGCGCGTTCAACGCCGGCGACGTGGTGCACCAGGGATTCCGCGACCAGCGTGACCCGGACATCGCGATCCTGACCAAGGCGCTTGCCGACAAATTGTTCCCGGATGGTGCCGTGGGCAAGGCCGTTTACCTCAACGGCAACAACAAGCCGGTCACCGTGATCGGCGTGGTCGAGCGCATGCAGGTGCCGTATGCCGGCGGCGGCGACGAGGTGGCGTGGAACTCCACCCTGATACCCGCCCGCCTGAACGCGAACTTCGCCCGCTACGCGGTACGCACCAAGCCGGGCCGCCTGGACGAGGTGATGCGCGCGGTGATGCCGGCGCTGTACAAGGTCAACCCGATGCGCGTGCTAGACGACGACAGCGTGCGCTCGTTCACCGAGATCCGCGACAAGGCCTATCGTGCCGATCTTGGCATGGCGATCCTGATGGGCGTGGTGTGCCTGATCCTGCTGTGCGTCACCGCCGCCGGCATCGTGGGGCTCACCAGTTTCTGGGTCGGTCAGCGGCACCGGCAGATCGGCGTGCGGCGTGCACTGGGCGCCCGCAAGATCGACATCCTGCGCTACTTCCAGATCGAGAACCTGCTGATCGCCGGCACCGGCGTGGTGATCGGCGTGCTGCTGGCGGTGGGGCTCAACCAGTGGCTGATGAGCCACTACGAGATGACCCGCATCCCTGTCCTGTACGTGCTCACGGGCGTGCTGGCAATGCTGGCGATCGGCCAGGCCGCGGTGTTCGTGCCGGCGCGACGCGCGTCGAACGTGGCGCCGGTGGTGGCGACGCGCGCGGTGTGATTGAAAAGCCGGGAATCGGGACTGGGGATTCGGGATTTGCAAGAGCCAGAGCTCGCCGGATCGCTGCTTTTCCGAATCCCGAATCCCGAATCCCGTTCCGAAGGAACAAGGCATGTTCACGTACTACCTCGACCTGGCCCTGCGCAGCCTGAGGCGCAACAAGGCGCTCACCGTGCTGATGGTGCTGGCGATCGCGCTGGGCATCGGTGCGTCGATGACCACGCTTACGGTGCTGCACGTGCTGTCGGGTGATCCGCTGCCGGGGCGCAGCGGATCGCTGTATTACCCGCAGATCGACCCGCGCGACGACAGTGGCCAGATGCCCGGCAAGGAGCCGCCGACGCAGGTCACCCTCGCCGACGGGCTCAACCTGCTGCATGCGAAACGGGCGGATCGACAGGCGTTGATGACCGGCGGTTACGTGCCGGTGCAGTCCGATTCCGCGGTGGTCGATCCGTTCTACGTGGAGGCGCGTTTCACCACCGCCGATTTCTTTCCCATGTTCGGCGCGCCGTTTCGTTACGGCCGCGGCTGGAATGCCTTCGACGACGAGACCAGGGCACGCGACGTGGTGATCAATGGCGAACTCAACGGCCGCCTCTTCGGTGGCGCCGACAGCGTGGGCCGCACGCTGCGCATCGCCGACACCCGTTTCCGCATCGTGGGCGTGCTCGACGACTGGGCGCCCAATCCGCATTTCTACGATCTCAATACCGGCTCGTTCGGCCGTACCGAGCAGGTGTTCGTGCCGTTGCAGACGGCCATGGGTTTGAAGCTGGAGCGCCACGGTTCCAACGACTGCTGGGGCAAGGGCGCCGGTGGCGTGGGCCGGATCTACCCCGGCGAAAGCTGCGTGTGGTTGCAGTTCTGGGTGCAGCTGGACAGCGCGGCGAAGGTTGCCGCCTACGAGCAGTTCCTGATGCATTACTCGCAGGAGCAGAAAGCGCTGGGACGCTTCGTGAGGCCGCCGAACGTGCGCCTGCGCAACGTGATGCAGTGGCTGGCCCACGAAAAAGTGGTGCCGGACGACGTGCGCCTGCAGACCGGGCTGGCGTTCGGCTTCCTGCTGGTGTGCCTGGTCAACACGATGGGCTTAATGCTGGCCAAGTTCATGCGCCGCGCCGCCGACCTCGGCGTGCGTCGCGCGTTGGGGGCGTCCAAACGATCGTTGTTCGCCCAGTTGCTGGTGGAGTCCGGTGTGGTCGGTGTGGTCGGTGGCGTGGGCGGCCTGCTGTTGGCGGGCCTGGGGTTGTGGGCGGTGCGGCAGCGCCCGTCCAGTTATGCCGCGCTGGCGCATCTGGACGGCAGCATGTTGCTGGTCACCTTTGCACTGGCGCTGGGTTCCACCTTGGTCGCCGGCATGCTGCCCGCCTGGCGCGCCTGCCAGGTGCCGCCCGCCCTGCAGCTCAAGAGCAATTGAGGACGACACGGATGGAACTGCGACCGATTCTCTCCACACTGCGACGGCACAAGACCACCGCATGGTTGCTGATACTGGAAATCGCGCTGACCTGCGCGATCGTCTGCAACGCGGTGTTCATGATCAACCACCGCCTGCAGCACATGCAGATGTCCACCGGCATCGACGAACACGCCCTGGTGCAGATACAGGTGGCCGAAGTGGCACCTTTGGCCGACATCTACGCTCGTGCGCGCGAGGATCTGGCCGTGATCCGGCAGGTGCCCGGCGTGCAGGCCGTAACGCTGGTGAACCAGGTGCCGCTGGGCTCGTCGTCGTCGAATGCCAGCATCTTTCTCGACCCCGCGCAACGCCAGCCGACCCTCAATGCCGGTACGTATTTCGGCGCGGATCTGGCGCCCACGATGGGCCTGCGCCTGCTGGCGGGACGTTACCTGCGCCCCGAGGAAGTGCTTGATTCAGACATCGTGCTCAAGGCCGTGGCCAATGGCGATACGGACGTCATCGCCCCGGTCACGGTGATCACGCAGGCGATGGCGCAACGCTTGTGGCCGGGCGGCGAGGCGCTGGGCAAGATGATCTATCTCGGATCGATCGGTGTGCGGGTGGTCGGCGTGGTGGCGGAACTGGCGCGTGCCAATGCGTACGATGACGTCACCGCGCAATACTCGATGATCCTGCCCATGTTCATGGGCGCCGGCAAGGACCAGAGCTACCTCATCCGCACCCGACCGCAGGACCGCCACGCCGTGCTCAAGGCCGCCGTGGCCGCACTGAAAAAGGCCGACCCCCGCCGCGTGGTGACCACGCAACGCACGTATGACGAGGTGCGCGAGAAGTTCTTCGAGAATGATCGCTCCATGGCCGGCATCCTGGTGGGAGCGATCGTCGCGCTGCTGATCGTCACCGCGCTGGGCATCGTGGGTCTGGCCAGTTTCTGGGTGGCGCAACGACGCCGCACCATCGGCGTGCGCCGCGCACTGGGCGCCACCCGGCGCAACATCCTCGTCTACTTCCAGACCGAAAATTTCCTGCTGGCCACCATCGGCATCGCGCTGGGCATGGTGCTGGCCTACGGCATCAACCTGTTTTTGATGATGCATTACGAATTGCCGCGCCTGCCGGCCGTCTATTTCCCCGTGGGCGCGATCGCGTTGTGGCTGATCGGGCAAGTGGCCGTGCTGGGGCCTGCATTGCGCGCGGCGGCGGTGCCGCCGGTAGTGGCCACGCGATCAGTGTGATTGAAAAGCCGGGATTGGGGATTCGGGATTTGGCAGAGCGGCAGCGAAGCAGGCTTCCGCTTTTACGAATCCCCAATCCCGAATCCCCAATCCCGGCTCCAAAGGAGCAACCATGTTCATCTACTACCTCAACCTCGCGCTGCGCAGCCTCAAGCGCAACAAGGTGCTCACTGCGCTGATGGTGGTGGCCATTGCCGTGGGTATCGGCGCGAGCATGACGACGCTCACCGTGGTGCACCTGTTGTCCGGCGACCCGATACCCGGCAAGAGCAGCGTGCTGTATTTCCCGCAGCTCGATCCCGAGAATCCTGCCAGAGCGGATCACGCCGAGCCTTATGCCATGATGGATTACCGTTCGGCGGTGGATCTGTGGAGCGCGCACCGCGCCGATCGCCAGGCCATCCTCACCAGCAGTTCCGTGAAGGTGCGCGCAGCGGAAACCGGTCGACCACCGCTGATGCTGGGCCTGCTTTCCACCTCCGCGGATTTCTTCCCGATGTTCCAGGTGCCGTTCCAGTACGGCTCCGGCTGGAGCGCGGAAGACGACGCTCGCCACGCACGCGTGGTGGTGATCTCGCACGATCTGAACGACAAGCTGTTCGGTGGCGCCAACAGCGTCGGCCGCAGCCTGAGAGTGCGCGACACCGACGTGCGCATCGTGGGCGTGCTCAAACCATGGCGACCCACGCCGCTGTTCTACGACCCGTGGCCGCAGAACTTCAGCAAGACGGAGGATGTATTTGCGCCGTTCACCAGCAGCATGGAAATCAACGAGGGCAATTTCCTGCCCTACACCTGCTGGCATGTGCCGGAGGATACGCACCACCTGCAGAACGCGGATTGCGTGTGGGTGTGGTTGTGGGCGGAGCTGGACAGCCCGGCGAAGGCGGCGGCCTATGCGCGCTTCGTGGGCGATTACGCGGATCAGCAGAAGGCGTCGGGGCGGTTTGCGACGGGCAGGGAGCATGTGCGGATGCGTGATGTGATGACGATGCTGACCGCACGCGGCATGGTGCCTGGCGATGTACGCCTGCAGGCATGGCTGGCGTCGGCGTTCCTCGCGATCTGCCTGTTCAACGCGGTGGGTTTGTTGCTGGCGAAGTTCCTGCGCCGCAGCGGCGAGATCGGCGTGCGCCGCGCGCTCGGCGCGAGCCGTCGCGCGATCTTTGCGCAGTGCCTGGTGGAAGCCGGCGTGATCGGTCTGCTGGGCGGATTCTTCGGCTGGCTGCTGACGCTGGCCGGCTTGTGGCTGGTGCGACAGCAACCGGTGGATTACGCCCATCTCGCGCATCTGGACACCGGCATGTTCCTGGCCACCTTCGTCATGGCGATAGCGGCGAGCCTGCTGGCCGGGGTGATACCCGCGCTGCGCGCCAGCCGCGTGGTGCCCGCCTGGCAACTCAAGGCGCTGTGAGGAGGATGACCATGCAGGTTCGACCCATACTCGCCGCCTTGCGTCGCCATCGGCTCGCCACGCTGCTGATCGCCATGGAAATCGCGCTGGCTTGCGCCGTGCTGTGCAACGCGTGTTTCCTGGTGGTGCAGCGCTGGAAGCTGATCCAGATAAACAGCGGTGTCGATGAAAGCGCGCTGGCGGTGCTGGCGGTCAATGGCTTCGACCCCAGCCAGGCCGCAGACCTCAATGCGCGCATGCTGACCGGGTTGCGCACCATCCCTGGCATGCAGTCGGTCACCCTGATCAACCAGGTGCCGTTCGGGACCCAGGCCGGTGCTGCCGGCGTTTCGCACGACCCCGGCAGTTTCAAGAACACGATCGGCGTGGTGGATTTCGTGCTGGGTGGCCCAGGCACGTATCAGGCGCTGGGCCTGAAGCTGGTCGAGGGCCGCCTGCCGCAGGCGGACGACTATCGCCCCGCCACCAATTTCGCGCCGCCGGATGCGCAGGTGCTGGTCAGTCGCGCGCTGGCGGATCACGCCTGGCCGGGGGAAAGCCCACTGGGCAAGGACTTCTGGTGCGACAAGCTGCACTTCCGCGTGATGGGTGTGGTCGATCATCTAGCGCGCGCGCATCCGCATGATTGGGGCACGCAGGCAACGGAGTGGACGGTGTTCACGCCCACGCTGCCGGGTGGCTCGCTGGCCGGCACGTATCTGTTGCGTGCCGACCCGCACGATCTGCCGCGCGTACTGCACAACGCGCGCGACGCCGTGGCGAAGATTGCCCCCGATGTGGTGCTGGATCAGGAAAACAGCCAGACCGTGAGCGACCTGCGCACGACCTACTTCGAGTCCGATCGCATCATGATCAACCTGCTGCTCGGCGTGATCGTCACCCTGCTCGGCGTCACCGCGCTGGGCATCGTCGGCCTGGCCAGCTTCTGGGTGCAGCAGCGCCGTCGACAGATCGGCATCCGCCGCGCCATCGGCGCCACGCGCGGCGACATCCTGCGCTACTTCCAGATCGAGAACTTCCTGATCGTCAGCGGCGGCATCGTGCTTGGGCAGCACTACGAATTGCCACGCCTGCCGGTTCACTACCTGCCGATCGGTGCACTGACGCTGTGGGGGCTGGGGCAGCTTGCCGTGCTCGGCCCCGCGCTGCGTGCAGCAGCGGTGCCGCCGGTGGTGGCCACGAGGTCGGTGTGATCAACACGCATGGAATAGGGAATGGGGAATGGGAAGAGCCGAAGCGGGCCACCGTTGCTCTACCGATTCCCGATTCCCCATTCCCTCCTCCGAAGGAGTCACCGAAGGTGTTTGGCTACTACCTGGATCTGGCACTGCGCAGCCTGAAGCGCAACAAGGTGCTTACCGCGCTGATGGTACTGGCGATCGGGTTGGGGATCGGTGCCAGCATGACCACGCTGACCGTCATGCGTTTGCTTTCAGACGACCCCTTGCCCGGGCGCAGCGACCGGCTGTTCTATCCGCAGGTGGATCCAAAACCGGCGGAGCCGCATGAACTTCCCGGTCAGCTGACCTATATCGATGCCATGAATCTGTGGCAGGCCAGGCGCGCCGATCGCCAGGCCATCATGGTCGGTTCCACCGTGAAGATGAAGGTGGCGCAGGCCGGCGCGAAACCGATGGGGCTGCATACGCTGGCGACGACCGCAGACTTCTTTTCGATGTTCGGCGTGTCGTTCATCCATGGCGGCCCGTGGACGCCGGCTGATGATGTGGGCAAGGCCAGGGTCGCGGTGCTCTCGCGTAGTGCCTACGAGAGGATGTTCCAGGGCAACGATGGGATCGGCCAGTCAATCCGACTGGGCTCCTGGGATTTTCGCGTGGTTGGTGTCACCGAGGACTGGCGACCGACGCCCCATTTTTACGACCTCGATCGGGAGAGCTATGGTCAGGGCGACGATGTATTCATTCCGTTCCTCACATCGCGCGATCTGGCGGAACTCGGCATCACCGGTTACAGCCTGGATTGCTACGGCACCACCACCGACGACCTCCACCTGGAGAATCAGCCCTGCCTGTGGCTGAAGTTCTGGGTGGAGCTGGATAGTCCCGCCAAGATCAGCGCCTACCGCCAGTTTCTGGACAACTACTCGCGGGCGCAGCAGGCAGCGGGGCGGTTCACCTATGTGGGGGCGCCACGCACCGCCTTGCCCGACGTGATGCAGTGGCTGGACCAGAACGGCGTGGTGCCGGCGGACGTACGTCTCAAGGCATGGATCGCATTCGGCTTTCTGCTGGTGTGCCTGATGAACACGACGGGATTGCTGCTGGCGAAATTCCTGCAGCGTGGCGCCGAGATCAGCGTGCGGCGCGCGCTGGGTGCGTCGCGTCGGCAGGTGTTTTTCCAGTGCCTGGTGGAAGCGGCCATGGTCGGGCTGGCTGGTGGGGTCTTCGGGCTCATGTTGGCTTGGGCTGGCTTGTGGGGCATACGCCAGACGCCTGCGGACTATGCCGATCTGGCGCACCTGGATGTGTCGATGTTCGCGACCACGTTCGTGCTGTCGATCATGGTCAGCCTGGTCGCCGGTTTGCTGCCGGCGTGGCGTGCCTGTCATATCGCGCCAGCCATCCAGCTCAAGACCCTCTGAGGCTTACGCATGCAACTACGCCATGTTCTTGCGGCATTGCCTCGGCACAAACTGGTTTGCCTGCTCGTTGTGGTGGAGATCGCGGTGGCTTTCGCGATTCTCTGCAATGCGGTCTTCATCATCCGCGAGCGCGTGGCGCAGATGCAGATCGATATCGGCATCACCGAAAGTCAGCTGATTTATATCCACAACGACGGTGTCGGTATGGACAGCAACGCGCCGCTGGTCGAGCGCAACCTGCAGGCGCTGCGTGGCTTGGCCGGGGTGGAGTCGGCGGTGGCGATGTTTCCGTTGCCGCTGGAAAACATGTCGATCAACTTCCGTCCGTGGCTGGACCCGGATATGAAACGGCGTGGCCCGGCCGTGGGCATGTTCGTCGGCACGCCTGGTTATCTGCACACGTTGGGGCTGAAGGTTGTGCAGGGGCGCGATTTCAATAGCGCCGAATATGACGGCATGGACCCGACCTGGAAGACGCTGTCGCCAGCGGTGATCGTCACCCGCGATCTCGCCGAAAAATTGTGGCCCGCAGAGAATCCGATCGGCAAGGAGTTCTGGCGTAGCGCGACCCGCGGCTACACCGTGGTCGGCGTGGTCGAGCGGCTGGTGCGCGGCTACCTGCGCGAGGATTTCGTGCCGGAATACTCGGCCATGTTTCCGGTCAAGCCGGTGTCCTTCGTCTCCTCGCTTTACGTGATGCGAGTGGCTCCATCCGATGGCGATCGCCTGGTTCGCGAGGCCTCCGAGCTGTTGTTGAAACTCAATCCGGACATGCTGATCGATGCCAAGGGCCGTTACGCCGACATGCGTGCGGACTATTTCCGCCTGGATGCATCGCTGGTCTGGCTGCTGGCACTCGTCTGTCTGGCGATGCTGCTGGTGACTGCGCTTGGCATCGCCGGCCTGGCGAACTTCTGGGTGCAGCAGCGCCGCCGCAGCATCGGCATCCGCCGCGCCATCGGCGCCACGCGCGGCGACATCCTGCGCTACTTCCAGATCGAGAACTTCCTGATCGTCAGCGGCGGCATCGTGCTTGGTCGGTGCACTGACGCTGTGGGGGCTGGGGCAGCTTGCCGTGCTCGGCCCCGCGCTGCGTGCGGCAGCGGTGCCGCCGGTGGTGGCCACGCGCAGCGTGTGATGGGTTGCCTCTCGGGACATGTCGCGGTGAAGGCTCGTATCGGTGGTTCTGTTTCCGGCATTTCCAACATGGAGTTTCAATGAACACTTTCCGCATGACACTTCTTTGCATGGCGACCGTCGCCGTGGCCACGATGGCGCGTGCGGCGTGGGCGACGCCCGCGCCAGCAGATGCCCCGGCAGTGTCGGCATCATCGAGTGCCACGCCCCGGATGTTTTCGCGTGACGAGATCACCGGCATCATCGACAACACCCGTCGCATCGTTTCACCCAACGGCGTGGACGAACGCATCAAGCTGCGTATCGGCGGCATCGACCAGTGGGTGTCGATTCGCGGGCGCGACCGCCGCAATCCGATCCTGCTGTTTCTCCACGGTGGCCCGGCGTCGGTGGTGATGCCGGCCAGCTACACGTTCCAGTCGCCGTGGGAGGATTACTTCACCGTCGTGCAGTGGGATCAGCGCGGTGCCGGCAAGACCTATGCGGCCAACACCGAAGCGCAGATGTCGCCGGGCATGACCGTCGACGGCATGACCGACGACGCTGCGCAACTCGTGCAATACCTGCGCAAGCACTACGACAAGCAGAAGATTTTCCTGCTCGGCCATTCCTGGGGCACCGTGCTGGGCACGCGGTTGGCGCAGCAGCATCCGGATTGGTTCTACGCCTACATCGGCGTCGGCCAGGTGGTGAACGTTCGCAGGAACGAGGAGATCGGTTTCGCCTTCGCCCTGCGCAAAGCTAAGGCCGACCACAACCAGGCGGCCGTGCGCGAGCTGGAGGCGTTGATGCCCTATCCGGGCACGGGACCCATGACGATCCCGCGCATCGGCACGCGCAGCAAGTGGGAGGCCTACTACGGCGGCCTGGCCTATGGCCGCAGGGACTTCTCCTACGACGCCGACGCCGGCGCGCTGTCGCCCGATTACAGCCAGGCTGAGCTCGCTGCGATCGGCAAGGGCAGCCTGTACACGCTCCATCACCTGCTGCAGCCGCTGCTCAGCCTGAATCTCGACAACGTAACGGCGTTCCGCTGCCCGGTGATCCTGTTCGTCGGGCAACACGACTACACCACCTCGCACGAACTGGCCGAGCAATGGTTCGACCGCATCCAGGCGCCGTCGAAGCACCTGGTGCTGTTCGCGGAATCGGCGCACATGGTGATGCAGGATCAACCGGGCCGATTCCTGATGCACCTGGTGACGGATGCGTTGCCGTTTGCCCAGAAAGCCGGCGATGCGGCACCGGCGGAAATCACCCGCGGCGATTGATGGACGTGCGTTGTTACCGTGCCACGGTGGTGGCGACGAGGTCAGTGTGAAGCTGGTGACACGAAACCCAGGGAGTGGATGGATGATTCGATACAGCCTTGAGCTGGCCCTGCATGGGCTGCGGCGTTCGCCCAAAAGCACGCTGCTGGCGGTGGTGACGGTGGCGCTGGGGCTGGCGGCCAGCATGACCACGCTGGCCTTGCTGCACATGTTGTCCGCCGATCCATTGCCGGGCCGAAGCCAGCATCTGTATCTGGCGTGGGTGGATACGGTGCAGGCGAAGCCGGACAATTACGCGTCGTTGAATGACGTGACGGTGGAGAACTACAAGCGCATCAAGATGGCTGATGCGCAGGCCCTGGTGCAGGAACACCGGGCGGTGCGGCAGGCGGCGTTGGCCGGGCTGGATGCGGATGTAAGCACGGCGGAGGGTGAGCATGTGCAGAAGGCGCAGTCGCTGCTTGGCACGACCAGTGAGCTTGTACCCATGTTCGGCGTGGCGTTGCGGTACGGCCGTAACTGGAGCGCAGCAGAGGATGCGGCGCGTGCGCCGGTGGCGGTGATCGACGTGGATCTGGCGCAGAAGTTGTTCGGTACCGGGAACGCGGTGGGCAGAAGTATCCGACTCGACAAGGCGGTATTCCGGGTGATCGGAATCAACACTCCATTCGCACCGCAGCCGCATTTTTTCGGGCTGGATCGATGGGCGTTCAGTGATAGTGATCTGGAGAACGTGTTCGTGCCGTACACCGCGGCGCTGGACGCGGGTCTGATACCGGGCAGCTCCGACGGTTGCGACGACAAGACCAAACGCCACCTGTTCGACGTCGATCCAGCACGCTGTGCATGGCTGGCGTACTGGGTGGAGCTGGATACGCCGCAGCAGGTGACGGATTACCGTGCTTATCTCGATCACTATGCCGCGCAACAACCGCGACTGGCAGAGCTTGCCAAGCCGGCGAAAGCACAACTGTTCAGTGTGTCGGCATGGCTCACGAAGCAGAACGTGATTCCCGACAACGCACGCATGAATGTATGGCTGGCCGTGTCATTTCTGCTGTTGTGCATGGCGAATGTGGCCGGCTTGCTGACCGCGAAATTCCTGCGCCGTAGTGGCGAGATCGGCATTCGGCGTGCACTGGGAGCACCCCGCCGTGCTGTCTTCATGCAGTACGTGCTGGAGGCCACCGCAGTCAGTGCGCTGGGTGGCGCGGTCGCGCTGCCGCTGACCTTGCTGGGTTTGTGGATCGTGCGGTTGCAGGATCAGGGCTTTACCGATCTGGCACGGCTTGATCCGCTGATGTTTGCGGGCTTGTTCGCCTTGTCGCTTTTGGTGGGCGTGTTGGTAGGCGTGGTGCCGGCGTGGCGTGCATCCACGGTCGAACCCGGTTTGCAGGTCAAGAGCGTCTGAGGGAGCCAGTCATGTCCATGCGCATCCATCTATCCGTGTTGCGGCGGCACAGCCTGATGCCGGCGCTTGTCGTGCTGCAGGTCGCATTGGCCTGCGCCATTTTGTGCAATGTGCTGTTTCTGGTGCAGCAGAAACTGGCACCGCTGTTGGCGCCCAGCGGCGTAGCCGCTGACCAACTGATTCTGATCGATCAGATGGAGTCAGAACACCATCCCTGGACGGCGACCGAGGTGCGCCACGCGGAGCTGACGTTGCGTGGGACGCCGGGTGTGCGGGGGGCGTCGGCGGCATTCGGCTTGCCGATGGTGCCAACGGCACTGATGGATATGGCTTTGCAGGGAGCCAACGGTGTGAAGCTTGGCGTCAACGGTTATGTTGGCGACGGGCTGGTAAAAACGCTGGGGCTGCAACTGGTGGCCGGACGGGATTTCCTTCCGGACGAATACCACGACTTTGGCGTCGGCGGTGATGGCAGCGCCAAATGGGAACCGGTTGCACCGCAACCGATCATCATTACCCGCGCGTTGGCCGACCAACTGTTCGACGATGGACATGCGCTTGGCAAGGTGCTGCTTGACCCCGGTTACCTAGAGAGTCACGGACATGGCTATCGAGTGGTGGGTATCGTGCAACATCTGTTGCGCAACCAGCTCCAACTCGCCACGGACGGCCGTGCCGACAATACCGTTCTGCTTGCGCGGCGCATCGGCAGCACATCCACGCTGAATTTTGCAGTGCGCGTTGATCCATCGAAGCACGACGCGGTGTTGAAGCAGGTGGCGACAGCGATCCAGCGTGAGTTCGGCGCCAGGATGAAAGAGGGGGCAACCGCCCGCGTCAGCTTCTACAGCGAGCGCCGGGCGCAGGCTTTCCAGAGCCGACGCGCCGCGCTGTGGCTCTTTGCCGGGGTGACCCTGGCGGTCGTCATCGTCACGGTGATCGGCATCATGGGGCTCACCGGTTTCTGGGTGCAGAAGCGCACGCGGCAGATTGGTATCCGGCGGGCGCTGGGTGCGCGGAAGGCGGACATCCTGCGCTATTTCCTCGTCGAGAATCTGCTGATCGTGGGCGTCGGTATCGCGATCGGCATGCTGCTCGCCAGCCTGGGCAACCGGTTGCTGATGCGCCATTACGAGTTGGCGCATCTGCCCTGGACTTACTTGCCGTGGGGCGCGCTGATGATGGTGGTGCTTAGCCAGCTTGCCGTACTCGGCCCCGCGCTGCGCGCTTCGGCGGTGCCGCCGGTGGTGGCGACGAGGTCGGTGTGATGAAACGCCACCAAAACCGACATGTGGGAGCGACTTCAGTCGCGATGCTCTTGCGCGAACCGAAAAGCATCGCGACTGAAGTCGCTCCTGCAGGCATCATTGAGGTACTTCCGCCGAAAGTCATGGCAACCTTCCCGACCCCGGCGGCATCCATGACCGCATGTGCAGAAAGCCTATGAGAACTGTCCTTGTCATCGACGACAACCCGGCCGTGGGCGAGGCGTTGTCGCTGGCGTTGTCGTTGAACGAGATCAAGCCGCTTACCGCGCTCACGCCTGACGAGGGGCTGGCGTTGCTGGCGCGTGGCCAGGTGGATGTGGTGATCCAGGACATGAACTTCACCGCCGACACCACCTCGGGCGAGGAGGGCGTGGCGCTGTTCCGTGCCATCCGCGAGCGGCATCCGGATTTGCCGGTGATCCTGCTGACCGCGTGGACGCACCTGGAAACCGCGGTGGAGCTGGTCAAAGCCGGCGCCGCCGATTACCTGGCCAAGCCGTGGGACGACAACAAGCTGCTGGCCACGGTAGAGAACCTGCTGGAGCTGTCCGAATCCACCCGCGAGGTGTCGCGCAGCCGGCGCGAGCGGCGCCAGCGCAGCGATCAGCTGCGCAAGAACTACCAGCTGGACGGTCTGGTGTTCGCCTCCGACGCGATGGCGCGCACGCTGGAGCTGGCCTGCCAGATCGCCCGTTCGGACGTACCGGTGCTGATCACCGGCCCCAATGGCGCCGGCAAGGAGCGCATCGCCGCGATCGTGCATGCGAACTCCGCGGTGAAGCGCGGCCCGTTCATCGCGGTGAACTGCGGTGCATTGCCCGGCGAGCTGATCGAGGCCGAGCTGTTCGGCGCCGATGCCGGTGCCTATACCGGCGCCAACAAGGCGCGCGAGGGACGCTTCGAGCTGGCCGATGGCGGCACCCTGTTCCTGGACGAGATCGGCAACCTGCCGTTGTCCGGCCAGGTGAAATTGTTGCGCGTGCTGGAAACCGGCCAGTATGAACGGCTGGGCTCCGGGCGCACGCGGCAGGTGAAGGTGCGCGTGCTGTCGGCCACCAATGCCGACCTGAAGGCGATGGTGCGTGCCGGCACCTTCCGCGAGGATTTGTATTACCGGCTCAACGTGATCGAGGTGAACCTGCCGCCGTTGAGCGAGCGCAGCGACGACATCCTGCCGCTGGCCGAATTTTTCCTCGGTGGCCGCGCCGAACTGGGCGATGCGGCGCGCGAGCTGCTGCTCGGCTACCCGTGGCCGGGCAACGTGCGCGAGTTGAAAAACGCCATCGAGCGCGCCGCACTGCTCTCGGGCGGCGGATCGATCACACCGGAGCTGCTCAACCTGCCGCAGCACGTTTCCAGCGTGGCGCGCAGCCTGGACGAGCCCAGCCGCGAGGTGGTGGAAAGCGCGTTGCACAAGGCCGACGGCGTGGTCAGTCGTGCAGCGCAACAACTGGGCCTGTCGCGACAGGCACTGTACCGGCGCATGGAGCGCTACGGCCTGGCGTCGTCAAACTGAGATGCAGTGGCCTTGCCGCGCCGCGCTGGTCGTAGAAAGATGGGCGCCGTCTGTCTCGGGGGAGAACTGTCATGCGATACGTAATGGCACCGCTGCCGGCACTGCTGCTGGGTGCGCTGGTGGCCCAGGCCGCCTTGACCCAGCCAACCATCGCGCAAAAGTGGACGATCCCGGCTACGGAGTCGCCCGCCATCGACTACCGCGTCGGCTCGCCGCGGCTCGACGCGCCGCCGCCCAGTCCGTTCGAGTTCGACGACCATCGCCCGCGCGGCCCGGTGGGCCAGCCGCCGCCGCGACCCAACGACCGCAACGTGGTGCTGGGCCTGGGCCTGCCGTGGACCGATGGCCGCCCGCCGCTGGATTGCGCGCAGACGCCGATGGATGCCAAGTGCCATTGAGGGGTGTGATCCTTGTGGGAGCGACTTCAGTCGCGATGCCTTTCGGATCATGCAGAAGCATCGCGACTGAAGTCGCTCCCACAGGCTGGAGCTCGCCATGTGGCGTTGGCTGACCTCGCTGCGGATGCGGCTGACCATCCTGCTGGTCGTGGCCGGTGTGGCGGGGGCCTTGATCTATGCCGGTGTCAGCCGCTGGCCCGTGCCGCAGGTGCTGCACTGGCTGCAGACCCAGGAGTCGTTTTCGGCGCATGCGTCGTCGGCGGGTGTCTATGGGGGCGTGCTGATCAGCCTGCTCGTGCTGTTGCCGCTGGCGCTCTGGCTGGCCGGGGTGGTAATGGCGCCGGTGAGCCGCTTGCTGCGCGCACTGGAAGGTGCGGTGGCCAGCTACCGCGATGGCGATTTCAGCTTCTCCATCGCCGTGGACCGGCGCGATGAACTGGGCGAATTGATCCGCATGCACAACGCGCTGGGCCAGACCCTGCGCGAACAGCGCCAGCACCTGGTGCAGCGCGAATTGCTGCTGGACACCGTGGTGCAGAACACGCCGGTGGCGCTGGTGCTGACCGATGCGATCGGCCGCGTGGCTTACGCCAACATCGCCTCGCGCCACCTGTTCAACAACGGCCGCAGCCTGCAGGGGATGGATTTTTCGCAATTGCTGGCCGCCGGCCCGGACGCGCTGCGCCAGGCGGTGGAGAGCGGCGAGGATGCCCTGCTCAGCGTGGAAATGGATGGCGGCGAGGAAACCTTTCACCTTTCCCAGCGCGCGTTCCGGTTGCAGGGGCGACCGCACCGCCTGCAGTTGTTCCGCCGCATGACACGCGAGCTGTCGCGGCAGGAAGTGGCGACCTGGAAGCGGGTGATCCGGGTGATCAGCCATGAGTTGAACAATTCACTGGCGCCGATTTCCTCGCTGGCGCACTCGGGCGCGGAGCTGGCCCGCCGCGGCGACGTGGCGCGGCTGCCGGGCGTGTTCGCCACCATCGGCGAGCGGGCCAACCATCTGCACGGTTTCATCGCCGGCTACGCCAGCTTCGCCAAGTTGCCCGCGCCGCGGTTGGCGCCGGTGGCATGGCAGCCTTTCCTCGACGCGCTGGCCTTGCACTGCCGCTTTCACCTGCTGGGGGAGGCGCCGGAGCGGCCGGGCGTGTTCGATGCGGTGCAGGTCGAGCAGGTGCTGATCAACCTGATCAAGAACGCCCACGAAGCCGGCGGCGACGAGGACGAGGTGTCGCTCGCCATCACGCAGGCCGGGCGCGACCTGCGCATCGAGGTGGCCGATCGCGGCCCGGGCATGAGCGAAACCGTGCTGGCGCAGGCGCTGCTGCCGTTCTATTCCACCAAGCGCGCCGGCACCGGCCTGGGCCTGGCCCTGGCGCGCGAGATCACCGAGGCGCACGGCGGCCGGGTGCTGCTGGCCAACCGCGAAGGCGGTGGTTTGCGGGTGACCTTGGTGCTGCCGCAGACCACGCCGAGATAACCGCTTTGGCCCGCGGCGCTCGCCTATACTCAGGACTTCTTCAGGGGATGGAGTTACGTCATGGGATTGGGACAACTGCTGGCGCTGGTCATTGTTTTTCTGGTGGTGGTCGGCATCGTCAAGCTGGTGCGCATCGTGCCGCAGGGCTACGAATGGACCGTGGAAACTTTCGGCAAATACACCCGCACGCTGACCCCGGGGCTGCATTTCCTGATCCCGATCTACCAGGCGGTCGGACGCAAGATCAACATGATGGAGCAGGTGCTGGACGTGCCCTCGCAGGACGTGATCACCAAGGACAACGCGGTGGTCGGCGTGGACGGCGTGGTGTTCTACCAGGTGCTGGACGCGTCCAAGGCGGCGTATGAGGTCTCCAACCTGGAGCAGGCCACGCTGGCGCTGATCATGACCAACATCCGTACCGTGCTGGGTTCGATGGATCTGGACGAAAGCCTCAGCCAGCGCGACGCCATCAACGCCAAGCTGCTGCGCGTGGTGGACGAGGCCACCCACCCGTGGGGCGTGAAGGTCAACCGCATCGAGATCAAGGACATCGCGCCGCCGCGCGACCTGATCGACGCGATGGCGCGGCAGATGAAGGCCGAGCGCGAAAAGCGCGCCAACATCCTCGATGCCGAGGGTTTCCGCCAGGCGGCGATCCTGAAGGCGGAGGGCGAAAAGCAGTCGGTGATTCTGGCCGCCGAGGGCGAGAAGGAGGCCGCGTTCCGCATCGCCGAAGCGCGTGAGCGTTCAGCCGAGGCCGAAGCGAAAGCCACCACGATGGTGTCCGACGCGATCGAGGGCGGCAATGTCAACGCGCTGAACTACTTCGTTGCCAACAACTACGTGGATGCGCTGAAAGAGATGGCCAAATCCCCCAACCAGAAAATGCTGCTGTTGCCGATCGAAGCCACCGGCATCCTCGGCTCGCTGGCCGGCATCGCGGAATTGGCGAAGGAGTCGCTGGGCCAGCAGAAAACCGTCGTCCAACCGCCACTACGCTGATTTGCTCCCCTCTCCCGCTAGCGGGAGAGGGGCCGGGGGAGAGGGCAAGGAGCCAAACTCCCCTCTCCCATTCATGGGAGAGGGGCCGGGGGGGAGAGCAAGGAGCCGAAGAACACCATGGACAACCTCACTAACGCCAAATCCATGCGCTCAGCGCAAACACCCGCGGAGCAGCACCTCTGGTATCACCTGCGCGCGAACCGCTTCATGGGGTTGAAGTTCAAGCGACAGAAACCCCTCGGCCCCTACATCGTGGATTTCATCTGTCTGGAGCGCGGCGTGGTGATCGAAGTCGATGGCGGACAACATGGCGATGATGTTGCTTATGACCAGCGACGTGACCGATGGTTGGCATCGCAAGGTTTCATCGTGCTGCGCTTCTGGAATCACGATGTATTGAATCGTACGGAGAGTGTGTTGGAGCGTATTCGGCAGGTTGTCGAAGAACGGGCTTTCCCGGCGCTGGTGCCCTCTCCCCCCGCCCCTCTCCCATGAATGGGAGAGGGGCGCAAAACTCTCACGGAAACCATCATGTTCGAGGCCATTTCAACGCATTACCTGTGGTGGATACTCGCCTTGCTGTTGATCGCGGGGGAGTTGTTGTTGCCGGGGTATTTCCTGTTGTGGATAGGCATCGCCGCTGCCGCGATGGGCGTGGTGCTGTGGGTGGTGCCGACGCTGGGGATGCTGGCGCAGGCGATCGTGTTTGGCGTGCTGGCGTTCGCGGCCTGCGTGCTTTACGCGAAGCTCCTGCGGCCGCGGCTGGAGCGCAGCGAGCCGGGTAATGAGCGCTTGAACCGTCGTGGCGAGCAGATGATCGGCCAGCGCTACGAGTTGATCGAGCCGATCATCAACGGCCGCGGCAAGGCGCGCGTGGGCGACGGTCAGTGGCTGGTCAGCGGGCCGGATCTGCCCGCAGGCAGCACAGTCGAGGTGGTGGCGGTGCAGGGCACCACGCTGCAGGTTCGCGCAGCGGCATGAATGCGGTCGTCAGCCAGCCGTTCGCGGCCATCGCGCTCAACACGCGCATTGCCTTCCTGGTGGAGCTGGCGCGGCGGCTGCATCAATACGGCACCTCCGCGCCACGGCTGGAGATGGCCATTTCCGGCGCAGCGCAGCGGCTGGAGCTGGTGGCGGATGTGTGGTCCAGCCCCACCGCCATCATCATCTCGTTCACCGACATGGCGCAGGGCGAGGAAGGCGTGGCGCAGACCACCCAGGTGATGCGGCTGGCGCCGGGCGAGGTGAACCTGGCGCGCCTGTGCCGCGCCGACGATATCGCCGATCGCGCCATCGCGGGCGAGCTGGATCTGCGCGAAGGCTTTCGCCAGTTGCGGGTGCTGGGTCGTCCCGATACGCCGTGGGAGCAGGCCGGCACCATCGCCAGCTACGGCTTGTCCGCCGCCGCCATCGCGGCGCTGTTCCTGCACAGTTCGTGGGTCGACCTGGTGGTCGCGGGGGTGATCGGCGTGCTCATCGGCTGGATCGCGATACTGGCAGGCACGCGGCCACGGCTGGCGGTGGCCAGCGACGTGATCTGCGCGATGGTGGCGACCACCGTGGCGATCGTGGTGAGCGCCTTCGTGGTGCCGCTGGCGATCAAGTCGGTGGTGCTGGCGGGCCTGATCATCCTGGTACCGGGGATGTCGCTCACCAATGCGGTGCGCGAGATTTCCAGCCAGAACCTGGTTTCCGGCATGGCGCGCATGGGCGGCGCCATGGCGACGCTGCTGAAACTGGTGTTCGGCACCGTGGCCGCCACGCAGCTGTGCGCCGCCGCCGGCATCCACGCGCGCGATTACGCCTTGCCGGCGTTGCCGCCATGGACCGATTACGTGGCGCTGCTGGTGGGGGCGGTCGCGTTCGCCATCCTGTTTCGCGCCGCGCTGCGCGACTGGCCAGCGGTGATCGGCGCGGTGATCGTGGGTTACCTGGCCACGCGCTGGGGCGGCGAGATTTCCGGCGCGTTGCCGGCGGCGCCGTTCGGCGTGTTCCTGGGCGGCTTGCTGCTGGGCGCGTTCTCCAACCTGTACGCGCGCTATGCGCACCAGCCCGGCGCCGTGATCCGCGAGCCGGGCATCCTGCTGCTAGTGCCGGGCAGCGTGGGCTTTCGCAGCATGTCGTTCCTGCTGGAGCGCGATACGCCGCTGGGCCTGGACACCGCGATGCTGCTGCTGACCCTGCTGGTGTCGATCGTGGCCGGGCTGATGTTCGGCGATTTGCTGATTTCGCCAAGGCGCTCGTTGTAACCCTAAACCTTCCTTCCCCCGCTTGCGGGGGAAGGTGCCGAAGGCGGATGGGGGTGCTCTTGATCTTGGCTTTTGCGGGATGGAAGAGCGCCCCCATCAGCCCTTCGGGCAGCTTCCCCCGCAAGCGGGGGAAGCAACATGTCGGGCTTTTCAGACTCCCGACGCTTCCTCAAACCGGTTGGCGTCGCGATTCTTGCGTACCTTGGCCGGGTCCCACACGCGGCCGTTCATGGTGATGTAGACGCCGTCGGGCAGGGTCTGTACCGCGGCCACCGCGCAGCCGATGTTGAACACTGCATCCGAGCCCTGGAAGCGCGCCGGGTTGAGCGCGCCGGTCAGCACGATCACCTTGCCCTTGATGTCGGCCAGCGCCCTGGCGGTGTCGACCATGGTGTCGGTGCCGTGCGTCACCAGCACGTGCCGGTGCGGCTGCGCCTCGATGGTGGAACGCACCAGGGCGCGGTCCTCGGCGGCCATGTGCAGGCTGTCCTTGCGCAGGATGGGAATCACGTCGAATTGGAAGCCCACGCCGAGCTGGGAGAGGATTTCGCCGATCTGTGGCGCGCCGATCTTGTAATCCGACTTGTCGTCGAAATAGATCTTGTCGATGGTGCCGCCGGTGGTGACGATGGTCAGATGCTGCATGGGGTCGGCCAATAGAGGGAATGACGCATTTTAGCCCGCCCGCACATCTGCGCCGTGCCCCCCTGTAGGAGCGGCTTCAGCCGCGACGCTTTTTGGCCGCGACCGTCTTCACCCCAGCAACAACCCAGTGTCCTCTGCATCCGGCGCAATCAACCGATTGAGCCCATGGCTGACAAACCGGCGCAACGCGGCCCCCGGCCGCCGCTCGCCGCTGCGCGCCGACCACACCGCCTGACGCGCCAGCAACGCCGCCGCCGCGCAACGGGCGAGGGTGAAAGCCAACCCGCGCGCGCCTGCTTCGAGCGACGCACGATCGGCGCCATGCCGATCGAGATGCGCGGTGGTCGCATCCAGTGCTCCCGTGATGGCGGCTGCGGCCGCGTCATCGCTGCCGGCCAGCCAGCCGTCGACCGCCAGCCGCAAGGCTGACAATCCCTCACCGGCCAGCGCCCGCAAGCTGTCCAGCGACAACACGTTGGTGGTGCCTTCCCAGATCGGATACACCTGCGCGTCGCGCAGCAGCTGCGGCAGGCCGGTGTCCTCGATGTAGCCGGCGCCGCCGAACCCTTCCAGCGCTTCGGAGCAGATTTTCACCGCCAGCTTGCCGGTCCACAGTTTCGCCAGCGGCGTGAGCAGGCGCAGCAGCGCCGCTTCGTGCGCCGCCGCAGCGCCGCTCTCGACCCGGCCCAGCAGATGCGCCACTTCGAACGCCAGTGCGAACGCGCCCTCGAACTCGGCCTGCATGTCGGCCAGCGTCTGCGCGTGCAGCGGCTGCTCGATCAATGGACGGCCAAACGCCTGCCGCCGCGTGGCGTAGTCGCGCGCCAGGCTGATTGCCCGGGCCATGCTGGCCACGGCGCAGACGGCATTCCAGGTGCGGGTGACGTTGAGCATCGGCGCCACCTGGCGCACGCCGTGGGCCAGCTCGCCGACGGGCCAGGCGGGCAGGCCGTCGAGATGGATTTCCGCGGTAGGCAGCTCCTGCGTGCCCAGTTTGTCCTTCAGCCGGTCGATGATCAGCTCGGGCTTGCGCCGCTGGCCGTCCATCGTTTCCACGTAGAACAGTGCCAGCGCGGCGTTGCCTTCATCGGCGCCTCCGGGCCTGGCCAGCGCAAGTGCCGCTTCGCCGACCACGGCCGAGCTGAACCACTTGCGGCCATGCAATCGCCACTGGCCATCGCCATCGCGGCGCGCCACCGTCTCGCTGTGGCTGACATCGGAGCCGCCGATGTTCTCGGTCATCCATTGGCCGCTGAGCCAGAACTGCGCCGGATCGCGGCTGAGGAAATGTGGCAGCGCTCGCTCGATCAACGCTGCGTTGCCGGAGGCCTTGATCGCGGTGGCGGCGCCGTCGGTCATTGCCAGCGGGCAGGTGTAGAACTCGCTGGCCACGTGATACAGGTAGACGCGGGCGAACTCCTCCAGCCGCGCGTATTCGCCCGGCGCATGGCCGGTGGCAAGCACCGCGTGCCGCGTCGTCAGCTGCGGGCCTTCCAGCCACGCCGTGGTCAGCTCGATCCGGTCGACGCGGCGGCCCCACGCGTCCCATTGGGTCAATATCGGCTTGCGCCGGGTGCTTTCGCTGGCGCGTTGCCACGCCATCTGTGCGTAGTCGCCCAGAGCGGCGAGGTCGGCATCCAGCACCGCGCGGCGTTCGGCCGGCAGCACACGATCGAGCAGGTCGTGCAGCAATTGATCGCTGCGCCACGGATGCGCCAGTTGCGGCCCTTCTTGCAGGAATCCCATGGGTGTTCTCCCTAGGAGCGTGGAAGCTTTCGCCAGACGACTAGAATAGGCGCGTTTCCATCGAGGCGTGCCAGCCCCATGACCCCAGTGACAGTACCGCGCGTGGCGGTGTTGATTCCGTGTTTCAACGAGGCGGTGGCGATTGCCTCCGTGGTGCGCGCGTTTGCCGCCAGCCTGCCGCAGGCGCGGATCGTGGTGTACGACAACAACTCGACCGACGACACCGCGCGGATTGCCCGCGAGGCTGGCGCCGAGGTGCGGCAGGAGCGGCTGCAGGGCAAGGGCCACGTGGTGCGCCGCATGTTTGCCGATGTCGACGCGGATGTCTTCGTGATGGTGGATGGCGACGCCACCTATGACGCCAACGATGCGCCGGCGATGATCCAGCGCCTGTGCGACGAGCGCCTGGATCTGGTGGTGGCCAGCCGATCCAGCGATCACGCGCAGGCTTATCGTGCCGGCCATCAATGGGGCAACCGTTTGCTGACCGGCCTGGTCGGCTGGATATTCGGCAACACGTTTACCGACATGCTGTCGGGCTACCGGGTGATGTCGCGGCGTTACGTGAAATCGTTTCCGGCCCATGCGCAGGGTTTCGAGACGGAGACCGAGCTGGCGATCCACGCGCTGGAATTGCGCATGCCGGTGGCGGAAATGCCCAGCCGCTACAGCGCGCGACCGGAGGGTTCGCACAGCAAGCTCAACACCTGGCGCGATGGCTGGCGCATTTTCCTCACCATCGTGAAGCTGGCCAAGAATGGTCGGCCGCTGGCGTTTTTCTCCATCGCTTGCGCCTTGTGCGTGTTGCTGGCGGTGGGCTTGTCGCTGCCGCTGTTCGAGACCTATCTGGCCACCGGCCTGGTGCCGCGATTCCCCACCGCGATCCTGAGCGCGTCGCTGTGCCTGCTCGGCGGCGTGTTCCTGGTTTGCGGGCTGGTGCTCGACACGGTGACGCTGGGGCGGCGCGAGCAGAAGTATCTGGCGTATCTCAACCAGCCGGGACTCCCGAGCGCGAGTGACCCACGCTGATGCGGGCGCTGGATGCGCGGAAATTCCTGGGCGTGCGCGCCTTGCTGGCGTGCCTGTCTTTCGGTGCGCTGCTGTCGGTGCTGCGCGGCCAGGACGCGAACTGGGACCTGAAGAACTACCACCTCTACAACGCCTGGGCCGGGCTGCACGGACGGCTGGCGCTGGACCTGGCGCCGGCGGGCATGCAGAGCTTTTTCAATCCGTTGCTGGACATGCCGTATTTCCTGCTGGGAACGGGCCCGTTGCAGTATTGGCCGCGGCTGCTCGCCGGTGTGCAGGGGCTGTGGTACGGCGGCCTGGTTTTCATGCTGTTTCGTGTCGCGATCCGGCTTGCATGGCTGCGCGGGCGCACGTTTGGCTGGGCTGACGTGTGGGCGGTGCTGATCGGCGTGACCGGGACGATGACGGTCTCGCAGACCGGTTCCAGCTTCAACGAATTGCCGCTGGCCTTGTTCATCTTGTCGAGCTTATACGTGCTGTTGCCGTTGTGCGGCGACACACCCCGGCCATGGCGGCGCGCGCTGCTGGCCGGTTTGCTGGGCGGCCTGGCTGCAGGCTTGAAACCCACCGCCGTGGTTTACGCGCCGGCCCTGGCGCTGGGCCTGTTGCTGGCGCTGGGGATGCGGCGCAAGGCGTGGCGGCTGGCAACGCTGTTCGGTGTCGGTGCGCTGGCCGGTTTCATTGCGGCGTACGGCTGGTGGGGTTGGCAGCTTTATGAGCTCACCGGCAACCCGATCTTTCCGTTGTTCAACCAGGTGTTCCACTCGGCGTGGGTACCGGCGGTGGGTGGCACCGACCGGCAATATCTGCCGCGCGATCTGGGCCAGTGGCTGTTTTATCCGCTGTATTGGCTGGGAAAGAACCAGCACATCGTCACCGAGGTGAACTTTGCCGATGCGCGTTATGCGCTGGCGGGGCTGTCGACGCTGGCGCTGTTGACGTTGCCGTGGTTGCTGCGGCGCCAGCCGCTGGATCGGTCGATACGGTTGTTGCTGGTGTTTGTGGCCACGGCCTATGTGTTGTGGCTGTGCCTGTTTTCGATCCTGCGTTATGCGGTGCCGCTGGAGTTGCTCTCGGGCTTGTTGCTGCTGGCGGCGTTGCAGCTTTTCGCGCCGGCAGACGCGGCGCCGCGGCGCTGGCTGGTGTGGGCGATGGCCGGCGCCTTCCTGCTGCTGGCCGGGTTCAGCCGCTATCCGGGCTGGGGACATGTGCCATATGCGGATGTCACGTTCGATGTGCGGCCGCCGGCAGTCGAGCGCGGCAGCCTGGTGCTGGTGGTGGGGCAGCCGGATGCTTACGTGATTCCGTTTCTGCCGCATGCGCAGGACAACCGCTATATCGGACTGAGCTGGTTCACCCGGTCCGCGCTGGGCTTCCGGTTCGATACGCTGGTCCAGGAGCGGATCGCGGCGCACACGGGCGCGGTATACGCCCTGCTGCGCGACGACGCCGGTGAGGATCTGCCGCTGCTGCAACGGTATCTGCCCGGTGTCCGTATGAGCGACTGCGCGCCGGTGCAAAGCGGGCTGGAGCAACGGCGCAACGGCAAGGAGGCGTCCGGCAACCTGCGCATCTGCCGGCTGCAGTCCGACTAGTTCAGTGCGCCTTGCGTTTGACGCCGGCGCCCAGCAGGCCGATCAGCAGCACGGTCAGCACGATCTCGATGATGGCCGGCCAGCGCTGGTCGGCGGCGCTCCACGCTTCTGAGACGCCATGGCAGAAATAGAACAGGCTGAGGATGCCCACCCACAGCAAGGCGCGGCGCACGTCGCGGATCGCCAGCAGTGGCAGCAGCAGCGGCACGGTGGTGATCGCCAGCACCAGCCAGACCGGCACGGTCTGCGCGGGAAACAGCCAGGCGTGCCAGACCGGCTGCAACACCGTCAGCGCCGTCCAGGCGATCAGGCCCAGCCGTTGTTCGGGTGGCAACTGCGCCATCGTGCTCATGCGCCGGCCGCCAGTTTGCGTGCGGTGTCGGCAAGGCGGCGGCCCAGGGCGCGGGCCAGTTCGCGTTCGTGGTCACTGATGGGGTTGTCGCCCGTGGTGCCGGCGATGTGGCTGGCGCCGTAGGGCGTGCCGCCGCTCTGGGTGGCACTGAGCGCGGCTTCGGTGAATGGCAGGCCGAGCAGCAGCATGCCGTGATGCAGCAGCGGCAGCGCCATCGTCAGCAAGGTGGATTCCTGGCCACCGTGCATGGTGCTGGTGGAGGTGAAAACCGCCGCGGGTTTGCCGACCAACGCGCCGCTGGCCCATTCGGCGCCGGTGGAGTCGAGGAAATACTTCAGCGGCGCGGCCATGTTGCCGAAGCGGGTGGGGCTGCCCAGCGCCAGTCCGGCGCAGTCGGCCAGATCGGCGCGGGTCACGTAAGGTGCGCCGTCGTCCGGTTCGGGTGGCTGCGCCACTTCGGTCACCGGCGCCACCGGCGGCACCTGGCGCAGGCGCGCGTGCATGCCGGGCACTTCCTCGATGCCGCGGGCGATCAGGCGCGCCAATTGCGCGGTGTGGCCGCTGCGGCTGTAGTAAAGCACCAGGATGTCCTGGCTCATGCGCGGTGGTTCCGGTGGCAGGGACTCATGTGTTTTGGTCGTTCATGGGCGATACGCTAGTGTACCGGCGCATGCCGCAATGAGTTCATGCCGCATAGGTTCCGGCCGCGATGGTTGTGGCGACGATGCCGCCCTCCGGCGCAACGATGGAAGAATGATGGCCCTGCGCTTCAATCGCGAACGCACGTCGAATTTCAGCCGCTTCATCTGGCAGCGTTTTGTCGACGACAAATGCTTCGAGACGGCCGGCGCGCTGTCGTACACCACGCTGGTGTCGCTGGTACCGTTGATGGTGGCGGTGTTCGCGATGTTCTCGGTGTTTCCGGTGTTCCAGCCTGCACGCGACACGCTGATCACCTTCGTGTTCAACAATTTCGTGCCGGCGGCGGGCGAGGCGGTGCGCAACACCATGCTGGGTTTCGCGGCAAACGCCAGCAAGCTCACCGGCATCAGCATCCTGGTGATGCTGTTCAGTGCGGTGTCGATGATGATCAGCATCGAGGATCGGCTCGATCGCATCTGGCGCGTGCGCCAGCCGCGTGGGTGGGGATCGCGCCTGCTGCTGTATTGGGCCGCGTTGACGCTGGGGCCGATCCTGGTGGGTGGTGGCATCGCCGCCACCTCGTATGTCACGGCGATGCCGTTGCTGCACGGCGCCTACGACCTGGGCACCAGCATCGCCGAGCGGTTTCTGGTGGTGTTGCCGTTCGTGGTGACGTTCGTGACGCTGTGGCTGATGTATTCGGTGATCCCCAATTGCCGCGTGTCGCGCCGTGATGCGGCGATCGGCGCGCTGCTGGGCGCGGTGCTGTTCGAGGTCGCCCGCTGGGGCTTCACGCTGTTCGTGCGCAATGCGCATACCTACCAGCAGATCTACGGCGTGCTGGCCACGATCCCGATCTTCCTGCTGTGGATCTACCTGTCGTGGGTGATCGTGATACTGGCGGCGTCCGTCGCCGCTTCGCTGTCGGCGTACGAATATCACGCGCCGGCCACGACGTTGCCCGAGGGCGCGGAATTCCTGGGGCTGCTGGTGGTGTTGCGCCATTTCATCGAAGCCCAGCGCGATGGTTCGCGGGTGGATCCGGCGCAAGTACGATTGTGCGAGCCGTATCTGCGCAGCGCCGCCATCGCCGCCTATTTCGACGACCTGCAACGCGCCGACCTGATCACCCGCGGCGAGGCCGGCTGGTTGCTCTGCCGCAGCCTGGACAGCACGGACCTGCTGCGCGTCTACAACAAGACCCATTACCGCCTGCCGTTGCGCCCGGCTGAGGAAGCGGCCGCACTGGGCATCGAGTTGCCCAGGACGTTGCTTGAATTGCTGGACGTGATGGCGGATACCCTGCATGCCGCGCTGGGCACGCGGCTGGACCAGATCTATCCGCAGGACGCCGATGCGCCTGCCATTGAGGAACCGAACGCATGACTTTCCGCTTTTCCCGTCCTGCCGTATGGACGGCCATATCCGTCGCGATGCTGGCATTTGCCGCGCCCGCGTGGTCGGCCATGCCCGCCCAGCCCACGCTCCAGGTGACCACGCTGCAGGGCAAGACGTTCGATCTTTCCGCGCAGCGCGGCAAGTGGGTGATCGTGAATTTCTGGGCCACCTGGTGCGTGCCGTGCATCAAGGAGATGCCGGACATCTCGCGCTTCGTGGCGGCGCACCCGAATGTCCGCGCGATCGGGCTGGCGTATGAAGACAGCGATCCGGCCGACATCAAGGCCTTCCTGGCGAAGCGGCCGGTGGTGTACCCGATCGCGCAGGTGACGCTGGACAAGCCGCTGAAGGATTTCGACCAGCCGCGCGGGCTGCCCACCACCTACCTGATCAGCCCCGACGGCAAGGTCGCCAAACACATCGTGGGGCCGGTGACCGAGGCCTCGCTGGCGGCGCTGATCGGCCAGCCGTGATGGGGGCATCGTGATGCCGACTGCGCGTTTTGTCGTCACTGGCAGGGTGCAGGGTGTGTTCTTCCGCGCCAGTACGCGCGATCAGGCGCTGGCGCTTGGCATGGCCGGGCATGCGGAAAACCGGGCGGATGGCAGCGTCGAGGTGCTGGCCAGCGGGTCGGCGTCGGCGCTCGATGCGTTGCAGCGCTGGCTGCGGCAGGGGCCACCGATGGCGGCGGTCGAGGCGGTCAGTCGGGAGGACTTGCCGGAGCGGGAGTTGCAGGGGTTTCGGATCGGGTGACGAGATGCTTTACCCGCCGCTCAACGCCTGCAACTGATCGGCTTGGTACTCGCGGTTCAGCGCATCGATCAGCTCGCCCAAATCCCCTTGCACGATTTCGGGTAACCGATACAAGGTGAGATTGATGCGGTGGTCGGTGATGCGGCCCTGCGGGTAGTTGTAGGTGCGGATGCGCTGGCTGCGGTCGCCGGAACCCACCTGCAGGCGCCGCGCCTCGGAGCGTTCCTCGCTCTGCTTGCTGCGCTCGACGTCCAGCAGCCGTGCCTTCAGCAGGCTCAGTGCGCGGGCGCGGTTCTTGTGCTGGCTGCGCTCGTCCTGGCATTCCACCACGGTGCCGGTGGGCAGGTGGGTGATGCGGATGGCCGAGTCGGTCTTGTTGACGTGCTGGCCACCGGCGCCGGAGGCGCGGAAGGTGTCGGTTTTCAGGTCGGCCGGGTTGATCTCGATCTCGTCGATCTCGTCGGGCACCGGCATGATCGCCACCGTGGCGGCCGAGGTGTGGATGCGTCCCTGTGATTCGGTTTCCGGCACGCGCTGCACGCGGTGCGTGCCCGATTCGAATTTCAGTTGCGAATACGCGCCCTTGCCCTCGATGCGCGCCACCACTTCCTTGTAGCCGCCGTGCTCGCCGGCGTGCTCGCTGAGAATTTCCACCTGCCAGCGGCGGCTTTCGGCAAAGCGCAGGTACATGCGCAGCAGGTCGCCGGCAAAAATCGCCGCCTCGTCGCCGCCGGTGCCGGCGCGCACTTCGAGATACAGGCTGGCGTCGTCGCGCGGGTCCTTCGGCAGCAGCAGGATCTGCAGCTCGTCGTCCAGCTCCCGCAGCCGTTGCTCCAGCCGGCGCACATCGTCGGCGGCCATCTCGCGCAGTTCGGCGTCGTCCAGCATCGCCCGCGCATCGGCCAGTTCGTGTTCGGCCTGGTCGTGTTCGTGCAGCGAGACGGCGACCGGTTCGAGCTGGGCGTATTCCTGCGACAGCGCGCGGAAGCGGGCGTTGTCGGCGTGCACGTCGGGCTGGGCCAGCAGCAGGCCGATTTCCTCGTGACGCTCGGCCAGTGCTTCGAGCTTGCGGCGGATCGATGGGGTCATGGCCGGTACGTTTACCCTTTAACAGGCGGCAAATAATGCAGGAGCGACTTCAGTCGCGATGCTCTTCTTGGCGCCGATACAGCCAAGAGCATCGCGACTGAAGTCGCTCCTACAGATGGGGGGTGTTCGCGTCGTCGTCCAGGCCGTACAGGCGGCCCGCCGCGTGCAGCAGATCCATGTCGCCGCTGAGTGCGGCCTCGCGCAGGCGAGCGCTGGGGTGATGCAGCAGCTTGTTGGTCAGCGTGTTGGCGAGAAAGGCCAGTGCTTCGTCCGTCGGCTTGCCGTGGGCGATCATGGCGCGGGCTTTTTCCAGCACTTCGTCGCGGTAGGTCTCCGCGTGCTGGCGGATGTCCAGCGCCGGATTGTGCACGGTGAGCGCACGGCGCCAGGCCATGTAGCGGTCCACCTGCAGGTCGATGATGGCGTCCGCCTCGCGGGCGGCGGCCTGGCGCGAGCGGCGGTTTTCGTCGATTACCTGCTGCAGGTCGTCGATGCCATAGAGATAGACGTCGGACAGCTCGGCCACGCTGGCCTCGATGTCGCGCGGCACGGCGATGTCGACCATGAACATCGGTTTGCGCCGCCGCGTGGCCATCGCCTGCTCGACCATGGCGCGGGTGACGATCGGCGTGCGCGCGGCGGTGGAGGAGATCACGATGTCGGCTTCGGCCAGGTGCTGCGGCAGGTCGGCCAGCGCCACCGCATAACCGCCATGGCGGGCGGCCAGTTCCTGCGCGGTTTCCAGCGTGCGGTTGGCCACGATCAGCCGGCGTGCCTGCTTGTCGGCCAGGTGCCGCGCCGCCAGTTCGATGGTGTCGCCGGCGCCGATCAGCAGCACGCAGGCCTGCTTCAGGTCCGCAAACACCTGCTCGGCCAGGCGTACCGCGGTGAACGCCACGGATACCGTGTGCGCGCCGATGCGGGTATCGGTGCGCACCCGCTTGGCCACGGCAAAGGTGTGCTGCAACAGGCGATCCAGCGGTGCGCCCAAGGCCTGCGCGGCGCGGGCCTGCTGGTAGGCATCCTTCACCTGACCCAGGATCTGCGGCTCGCCCAGCACCATCGAGTCCAGCCCGGTGGCGACGCGGAACATGTGCCGCACCGCATCCTGTTCATCGTGCCGATACAGGAACTCGTCCAGCTTGCCCGGCGTCAGATGATGGTGGCGGTTCAGCCACTGCTGCGGGATACCCTCGGCGCCGGCCGTTACGCCCACGTACAACTCGGTACGGTTGCAGGTGGACAGGATCAGTGCCTCTTCCACGCCCGGTTCGCCACGCAACGCGCGCACGGCTGCCGCAGCGGCGTCCGGGTCGAACGCCACCCGCTCGCGCAGGCTGACCGGCGCGGTGAGGTGATTGAGCCCGAGGGCGATCAGCGGCATTTTCGGAAGGAATCCGGGCAGGAATGACGGCAGCGTAGGCTAAGCTTGATGCAACCTGCCGTGTACGGAGCGATACGGCGAAACGGTCAAACAAACGGTGAACAGTGTGCGGAGCAGGTCGGTCAAGTTCAAGCAACTGCGGCATTTTACGGCAGTCTCGGCATTCGCGCTGGGCCTGGCCGGATGCGCCTCGATGGCATCGCGGCCAGCCACCACCGCACCGGCGCCCGCGCAGCCGTTGACGCACCTGGTGGTGGTGACGCCCGATGCCGACCACGATCTGCTGGCCCAGCTGCTGGCCGGCGAGATGGCGCTGAACCGCACCGACCTCGCCGGTGCGGCCGGATTCTTCGGCAAGGCGATGATGCTGAGCAACGAGCCGGAAGTGGCCGAACGCGCCGCCGGCCTGGCCACCGCGGTGCACGATGACGCCGCCGCGCAGCGTGCACTGGACCGCTGGCAGTCGCTGGGCGCCGAACCTGCCGCGCTGGCTGCGGGACGCGCGCAACTGGCGCTGGACCGCGGCGACGGCGACGAGGCGGCGCGTCAGTTGCAGCGCCTGCTGGACAGCGGCGACAAGGACGCCTGGCGTCAGCTTGGCCGTGTCTTGCTGTCTGCCCGCGACCAGGCTCAGGCGGGCCGTCTACTGGAAAAACTGGCCACGGCACAACGTCTGCCTGCCGACCCCAGGGCATGGTTGGCGATGAGTGAACTGGGCGACAAGCTGGGTCGCCATGCCTACGCCATGCAGATCGCCCAGGCAGCGATGGAGCGCTTCAAAAGCCCCGAAACCTATGCCTGGGCGGCGCAGATGACGTTCCGCCAGGGTGACCATGCGGCGGCGCAGGCGCTGCTGCGCCAAGCCGTTGCGCGTCACCCGGAAAGCACCGCGCTGCGGATGGGTTATGCCGGCATGTTGAGCCAGGCCGGCGACAACGCCGCCGCCTTGCGGGTGCTCGACCACGGCCCGCAGGATGCCGACACCTATGCCCTGCGCGCGTCGCTGGCCGCGCGGGCCGATGACGACAAGGCCATCGCGGCGTTGTACCAGCAGTTGCAGAAGGCGCCGTCCGACGTGCGCCGGCACAACGCCTACCTGCTCGGGCAACTGGCGCAGATGCAGCGCCGCGATGCCGAGGCATTGACCTGGTACGACCAGGTGGCTGATGACGACCCGCACGCGTTCGACGCCGACCTGCGCACCGCGGTCATCCTGCAGTCGCAAGGCCACGGCGCCGAGGCCCACGAGCTGCTCAGCCAGTTGCAGATGAGTTACCTCGACCAGCCCGATCAACTGCGTCAGGCCTACCAGGTGGACGCCGAGCTCTACATGCGCGAGCAGCACTTCACGCTGGCCGAAGCGGCGTTCAACCGCGCCTTGCAGGTGGTACCGAACGATCCCGGCTTGCTGTACGGGCGCGGGCTGGCCTATGCCGAGGCGGGCAAGGTGGATCTGGCGGTGAAGGATTTCGAGCACCTGCTTGAGATCAAGCCCGATGACATCGATGCCAGCAATGCGCTGGGCTACACCCTGGCCGATGCCGACCGCGATCTGCCACAGGCCGAAAAACTGCTGCGCGCCGCCCGTGCCGCCAAACCGCATGACCCGGCGATCGCCGACTCCTGGGGCTGGCTGCAATACCGGCTGGGTCACCTCGACCAGGCGGCCGAGGTTCTGCGCAGCGCGTGGCAGTCGCGCAAGGACGCCGACGTCGGCGTGCATCTGGCCGAGGTGCTGTGGAAACAGGGCCAGCAACAGGAAGCGAAGAAATTGTTTGACGAAGTACGCAAGCTCGACCCGCGCAGCAGTTTGCTGCGCGAGACCCTGAAGAGGCTGCAGCCGTGAGGCGCTGGTTGCGGTATTCCCTGTTGGTATTGCCGTTGCTGCTGACCGCCTGCGTGCCCGCCGTGCGGATGAAGGGCGACGCCAGCCTGCTGGCCGCCCAGCACGCGCGCGAGCGGGCGCTGGCGCCGGTCGATCGCTGGGTGTTGCAGGGGCGGCTGGGCGTATCCAACGGCAGTGACGGCGGCAGCGGAAGTTTCAGCTGGAGCCAGGACGGCGACCATTACGAATTCGTGTTGCGCGCGCCGGTCACCGGCAAAAGCTTCCGCCTCAGCGGTGACAACCACGGTGCGCTGATGGAAGGCCTGGATGGCGGGCCGATCCGCGGCCGCGACGCCGAATCACTGATGCACCGGGCGCTGGGTTGGGATGTGCCACTGAGCGACCTGCGCGCCTGGGTGCTGGGGCTGCGCGCCGACAGCGGCCCGGCGGAACTCACCTTCGGCGAGGACCGGCTTCCGGCCACGCTGCTGCAGGACGGCTGGAGCGTGGATTATCGCGAGTGGGATACCAGCCGCCAGCCGCCACTGCCGAAAAAACTGTACGCGGCGAAACCCCCGTACAAGGTGAAACTGGTGATCGAATCGTGGCAACTCCCCTGAGTGCGGTTCGCGGCGATGACGGGTCGCCCCATCCCCGACCCAGCCGCCACGACATGAACTGCCGGATCGTGCGTGCCGGCGCCGCCGACGTCGACGCGCTGTGCGAGATCGAGCGCAAGGCCGTGCAGCTGTTCCGCGGCCATCCGGCCTGGCCGTCGTATGCGGCGATGGTCATTCCGCCCCCGTTGCTGCATCTGGCGGTCAGCCGCGGCCTGGTGTGGGCTGCGCTGGATACTTCCGGCGAGCCGGTGGGTTTCGTGTGGCTGGATACCGACGTGGGCGAGGGCGCGATCGGCATTGCCGAGCTCGACGTGCTGCCGTCGCACGGCCGCCGCGGCATCGGCGCGGCGCTGCTGGAGCATGCCTGCGACTGGGCGCGCGCGGCCGGCTATCGCCGGGTCGATCTGGGCACCCTGGCCGATGTGCCATGGAATGCGCCGTTCTACGCCAGGCATGGTTTCGTGGCGGTCGACAGGAGCGATCCGACCTTCGCGCTGGCGCGCCAGCGCGATCGTGACAACGGGTTCCCCGAGCACCTGCGCCAGTTCATGAGCCGCCATCTGCCGCCGCTGGCCGCAGGCGACTGGTCGGCCTGGCCGGCACCGGCCAAGCTCAACCTGTTCCTGCGCATCGTGGGCCGGCGCGACGATGGCTATCACGAGCTGCAAACCGTATTCCGGCTGCTCGACTGGGGCGACGAGATACGCCTTCGCGTCCGCGGCGATGGCGAGATACGCCGGCTGAGCGACACACCCGGCGTGCCAGCCGAACACGATCTGGTGACCCGCGCCGCGCGCCTGCTGCAAACCGATGGCGGCATGGGCGTCGACATCACGGTGGAAAAACGCATTCCCATGGGTGGCGGCCTGGGCGGCGGCAGTTCCGACGCGGCCACCGTGCTGGTGGCGCTCAACCACCTGTGGGGGCGCCACCTCGACATCGATGCGCTGGCCGAGCTGGGCCGCCAATTGGGCGCCGACGTGCCGGTTTTCGTGCGGGGCAGATCGGCGTGGGCCGAAGGCGTCGGCGAGAAACTCACGCCGCTGGCGTTGCCGCGGCGCTACCATGTGGTGCTCGACCCGCACGAATCGGTACCGACAGCGGCGCTTTTCCAGGCGCCCGAATTGACACGAAATGCGCCGCGGGCGACAATTTCATCCTTTGTTTCCGGCGAAACGTCGGAGAACGCCTTCACGACCGTTGTGCGAGCGCGACACCCGCGGGTGGCCGCGGCGCTGGACTGGTTGGCGGGCTTCGGCGAGGCGCGACTTTCCGGCAGCGGTGGTTGCGTGTTCCTGGAGGCGAAATCACTCGATCGGGCGGTGGCGATTGCGCGTCGTTGCCCGGCGGCATTTTCGGCCCAAGTGGCCGCGGGTGTCGACGTGTCATCGCTGAACCAGGCCCTGGCGCGCCATTGCGGCGCGCCGTGAGCCGCATGGATCGAACCAAAGCACGAACGAAAACTAAAACTTCTGGGGCGTCGCCAAGCTGGTTAAGGCACGGGATTTTGATTCCCGCATGCGCAGGTTCGAATCCTGCCGCCCCAGCCATTCATGATGGCCATTGGTTCTGAGGTAATGACTGTGGATACGTCCACCCCGATGCTGCTTTTTTCCGGCAATGCGCACCGCGCACTGTCCGAGAACGTCGCCCAGCGCCTGGGTGTGCCCTTGGGCAAGGCGCTGGTGGGCACCTTCAGCGACGGCGAAGTGCAGATCGAGATCGAGGAGAACGTCCGCCGGCAGGAGGTTTTCGTCATCCAGCCCACGGGCGCGCCGAGCGCGGAAAACCTGTTCGAGCTGCTGGCGCTCACCGATGCGCTGAAGCGGGCATCGGCCACCAGCGTTACCGCCGTAATGCCGTATTTCGGCTATGCACGGCAGGATCGTCGGCCGCGCTCGGCGCGAGTGCCGATCACCGCCAAGCTGGCTGCCAAGATGGTCAGCGCCGCTGGCGTGGATCGCCTGCTCACGGTGGATCTGCATGCCGACCAGATCCAGGGCTTCTTCGATATCCCGGTGGACAATGTGTACGCCTCGCCGGTGCTGCTGGCCGATATCTGGCGCAACCACGCCACGGACGACCTGATCGTGGTGAGCCCGGACGTGGGGGGCGTGGTGCGCGCACGGGCCATCGCCAAGCGCCTGGACGACGCGGACCTGGCGATCATCGACAAGCGCCGTCCGCGCGCCAACGTCTCCACGGTGATGAACATCATCGGCGACGTCGACGGCAAGACCTGCGTGATGGTTGACGACATCGTGGACACCGCCGGCACCTTGTGCGCGGCCGCCGCCGCCCTGAAGGAGCGTGGCGCCCGCAAGGTCATTGCCTATTGCGTGCACCCGGTACTGTCGGGCGCGGCAGTCAGCAACATCGAGAACTCCCAGCTCGACCAGCTCATCGTCACCAACACCTTGCCGCTGCGCGCCGAAGTGCAGGCCTGCGGCAAGATCCGCCAGTTGTCCGTCGCCGAACTGCTGGCCGAAACCATTCGCCGCATCGCCTACGGCGAGTCGGTAAGTTCGTTGTATGTGGACTGAAAATTGAAGTGTCCGCCCAGGATGGGCGGTCTTGATGTCAGTTTTTCGCGGCACGGATGCCGCGTGAAATAACGATCTTCACCTGGTCGCGGGGAAGTCAACCAGTCGCCGCGAGGCGGCAAACAACCACCAAGGTAGTGAAAAGCAATGTCCAAGAATCTTGAAATCAAGGCGCAAGGCCGCAAGGACGAGGGGAAAGGTGCGAGCCGCCGCCTGCGTCGTGCCGCTTATGTGCCTGCCGTTGTCTACGGCGGCGATCAGGCTCCCGAGAGCATCCAGATCGAGCACAACACCATCCTGCTGGCCGCGAAGAACGAGTCGTTCTTCTCCTCGGTGCTCGACCTGAACGTCGACGGCAAGGTGCAGAAGGTGCTGGTGCGTGACTGGCAGAAGCATCCGTTCAAGCAGTTGATGATGCACATGGATTTCCTGCGCATCGACGAGAACGCCAAGCTGCGCGCCAACGTGCCGCTGCACTTCCTCAACCAGGAAACATCGCCGGCCGGCAAGATGTCCGGCGTGGTGATCTCGCACAACCTCACCGAGGTGGAAGTCAGCTGCCTGCCGAAGGACCTGCCCGCGTTCATCGAGCTGGACCTGGGCGCGGTCGAAGCCGGCGACATCATCCACCTGTCGCAGCTGAAGCTGCCAGCCAACGTGGAACTGCCCGCGCTGGCGCTGGGTGAAGCGCACGACGCTGCGGTGGTCACCGTGAATGCGGTCAAGGAAAGCGCTGCCGACGCGGCGGAAGACGCGGCCGCCGAAGCCGAAGCCGAGGCGAACAAGGCCGCGGCTGCCAAGCCGGCCAAGCCGGCGGCTGACAAGAAGTAAGCCGCGACGGCCCGCGCTCCGATGGAGTGCGGGCCGTCCTGCTGCTTCTGCGCATGGCTGGTTTGCGACTCATTGTCGGGCTGGGCAACCCCGGTGCCGAATACCTCCGAACCCGGCACAACGCCGGGTTCTGGCTAGTTGACGCCCTCGCCAGCGGGCGGGGCGAGCGTTTCGCCTTCGACGGCAAGCTGCACGGCGAGAGTTGCCGCGTGCGCCTCGGTGGCGAACCGGTCTGGCTGTTGAAGCCGGCCACCTTCATGAACAAGAGCGGCATCGCCGTGGTTTCGGCGCTGCGCTATTACAAGATCGAACCCGAACAGTGCCTGGTCGCGCACGACGACCTGGACCTTCCTGCGGGCACCGTGCGGCTGAAGTTCGACGGCGGCCACGGCGGCCAGAACGGCTTGCGCGACATCATGGGTCACCTCGGCCACGGCAAGTTCCATCGCCTGCGCGTGGGCATCGGCCACCCCGGCCACCGCGACCAGGTCACCCCGTGGGTGCTGGGCCGGCCATCGGCCACGGACGAGGACGCGATCCTCGACGGCATCGCCCGCGCCCTGGACGTACTGCCGCTGGCGGTGGAAGGCCAGTTCGAGAAGGCGATGCAGTTGTTGCATACGAAATAGCCGGGATTGGGGATTCGGGATTAGGGATTCGTCAAAGCACGGCGGCCCGCTCTTCCGAATCCCTAATCCCACATCACGAATCCCGGAGTCCCAAATGGGCATCAAATGCGGCATCGTCGGTCTGCCCAATGTCGGCAAATCCACCCTGTTCAACGCGCTGACCAAGGCGGGCATCGCGGCGGCGAATTTTCCGTTCTGCACGATCGAGCCGAACGTGGGCGTGGTGCCGGTGCCGGACCCGCGGCTGAATGCGTTGGCAGAGATCGTCAATCCGCAAAAGGTGATCCCGACCGCGGTGGAGTTCGTCGACATCGCCGGGCTGGTGGCCGGTGCGTCGAAGGGCGAGGGCCTGGGCAACAAGTTCCTGGCGCACATCCGCGAGGTCGACGCGATCGCCCACGTGGTGCGCTGCTTCGAGGGTGACGTGATCCACGTGGCCGGCAAGGTCGACCCGATCGCCGACATCGAGACCATCGACACCGAGCTGGCGTTGGCCGACCTGGAGTCGGTGGACAAGGCGTTGAACCGCGCCGAGCGCGCGGCCAAGGCCAACGACAAGGAAGCGCTGGCGAAGAAGCCGGTGCTGCAGAAGCTGGCCGCTGGCCTCAACGAAGGCAAATCCGCGCGCAGCCTGGGCCTGGACGAGGAAGAGAAGACGCTGGTGCGCGACCTGTTCCTGCTGACCCTGAAGCCGTTGATGTACATCGCCAACGTCCCCGACGACGGCTTCGAGAACAATCCGTTGCTGGATGCCGTGCGCGAGCGCGCCGCCACCGAAGGTGCCGAGGTGGTGCCGGTGTGCGCCGCGATCGAGGAAGAGATGGCACAGCTGGACGACGCCGACCGCGACGAGTTCCTGAAGGACATGGGCCTGGACGAGCCGGGCCTGAACCGGGTGATCCGCGCCGGCTACAAGTTGCTCGACCTGCAGACCTATTTCACCGCCGGCGTGAAGGAAGTGCGCGCGTGGCAGGTGCGGCGCGGCTCCACGGCGCCGCAGGCGGCGGGCGTGATCCACAGCGATTTCGAGAAGGGCTTCATCCGCGCCGAGACGATCGGCTACGAGGACTTCATCCAGTACAAGGGCGAGGCGGGCGCGGGTGCGGCCGGGCGGCTGCGCAAGGAAGGCAAGGAATACATCGTCAAGGATGGCGACGTGCTGCACTTCCTGTTCAACGTCTGAGCTGCCGTACGTACGGCGACGCAGTGATCAGATGTCGCTGTCGTCGCCTTCGGTGATCTGCCGCTGCATGCGGTCCAGATAGGCATCGAGTTCCTGGGTGCTGGCGAATACCTCGTTCACCGGCACGGCCTTGACGATGTCGAACACCTTGCGCACCTGCGGCTGCGGATTCAGCAGCAGGGTGTGGCCGCCGCGGGTGCGCATATTCTTGCGGATCTTGGCGAAGCTGCGCAGGCCGGCGCTGCTGACGTATTCCAGATGGGCCAGGTCGATCACCACGGTGCCGCCATCGGCGAGTCGTGGCAACAGGGCGAGCATGGCCTCGTCGAGCTCGCCGAAGGTCATCGCGTCGAGGCGGCCACCGACCTGCACGACCACGCGGTCGGGGGCGGAGAATTCGCTGTGCAGGCTGAGCGTCATGGTGAAGATCCATCCTGGGTCGGGTAAGTGAAGCGAAGCAGCAGGTGATTGCCTTGCGCGTCCCGTGTATAGCGCATTTCGTCGGTCATGGTGCGTGCGAGGTGGATGCCGAGGCCGCCGATCTGCTCGCGGTCGGCCAGGTCGCCGGTAAGGGTGGGGGCGGCGGATTGCAACGGGTCGAAGGCGATGCCGTCGTCGATCAGCTCGATCGTGGTGGCGCCGGGTCGGGACTGCAGCAACACGCGGATCCGGCCGGGTCGGCCATCGGGATAGCCGTATTCCACCGTGTTGACCATCAGCTCCTCCAGCACCAGGCGCACGTCGCCGTGCAGTGATGCCGGGACTTTTGCCTCCTGCAGCAGCTGCTCGCAGCGGTCGAGCGCCACGAAGACGTCCGGCAGCCGGTTGTCGATGTCTATCCCGGTCGGCGGCGCCCCGGCGCCGTGCCAGGTCAGCGCCAGCAGGGTGATGTCGTCCGCCTGCGCGGCATCCGCCACGAAGTGGTCGACGTCACCCAGCAGCCGCTCGATGTAGGCGGCGGTGTCGGCGGTCGGCGGAACCTGCGCGAGACTCTCCACGGTGCGCTCGATGCCGTACATCTGCAGCTCGTGGTCGCTGGCTTCGGTGATGCCGTCGGTGTACATCAGCAGCGTTTCACCCGGGCGCAGGCGCAGGCGTTGTTCCGGGTAAGTCGAGTCTTCGTACAGCCCCAGCACCGCGCCGGTGGGGAATTCCAGCAGTTGTGGTGCGCCACGGCCGCACAGGATCGGCGGCTCGTGGCCGGCGCTGGCCAGCACCAGGTCGCCGCTGCCAGTGTCCAGCAGGCCGCACAGCAGGGTGACGAACATGCAGCTGTCGTTGCCGCGGCAGAGTTCGAGATTGAGCAGTTGCAACAGGTTCTGCGGCGTCTGCGCGCGCGGCGCCAGCGCCTTGGCCAGGGTGATCGTCTGCGCCATGAACAGGGCGGCCGGAATGCCCTTGTCGGAGACGTCACCGACCATCACGAAGAAGCGCTGCGGGTCGAGCATGAAGTAGCTGTAGAGATCGCCGCCGACGGCCCGCGCGGGACGCAGCGCCGCATGCAGTTCGAACTGCGCGCAGACGGCATCGAGGTAGTGTGCGTTCGGCAACAGGCCGAGCTGGATCTGGTGGGCGATCTCCAGTTCGCTGGCCAGCCGCTGTTTTTCGCGCGCCACCCGGGCGAGGTCCTCCAGATGCAACGCCAGCTCGCGGCGCATGTGGTCGAACGACTGGGTCAGACGGCCCACTTCGTCGGGCCGGCGTGCCGGCGGCAATTCGAAATCCAGCTCGCCGCGGGCAACGTGCTCGGCGCGGTCGGCCAGTACACCCAGCGGCGCCATCGTGCGGCGGATCGTCAGCAGGGTGATCAGCGACACGCCGAGCAGGGCCAGCAGGCCCAGCGCGAGGCTCAGCATGAAGATGTGCCGCACGCTGGCGTAGGTCTGGTACTCGGGCACCACCAGCCCAAGCCGCCAGCGTGTGCCTTCGATCGGTGCGGAATAGACCCAGACCGGCCCGCGCGCCCGCGGGTTCTGTGCCACCCGCAGGCGCATGGCTCCGGCCTGGTCGCTGGCCAGCGCGTTGAGCAAGGCTGGTGAGCCGCGTTTGCCCACCAGGGCCGGATTGTCGTGCGCCAAGTAGTTGCCGTCGCTGTCGAGCACGAAGGCGTAGGCGCCCGCGGGCTTGTCCAGGCTGCCGAGTATCTGGTGCAGCCAGTCGAGAGTGACGTCGGCGTTGATGATGCCGATCGGGTGCCCTTCGCGCTCGATCGCCACGGAGTAGTTGATCACCTGGCGGTGCCGCGACAGCGACAGGAACGGTCGCTGCCAGCAGCCGCTGGCGCAGCCGAGCCCGCCGAGGAACCAGTTGCTGTTCCAGTAGGGGTTGCTGTCTTGCGACAGGTTGCGGCTGGCCAGGCTGCCGTCGTCCAGTCGACGCACGAACGGCGAATACATGGACCCATCGGCGGTGTCGGGTGACGGCGTGAACGCTGCAGCCAGGCCATCCATGTCCAGATTGGTGGACAGGGTGTCGCGCAGCAGGGATTCGGCGTCATCCTGACGGGTGGCGACGATCGTCGCGAGCATCTGTGCCGAAACGGCAACGCGATCGATCCGGGCCTGGATCTGGCTGCCCGCGTTGGCCGCCAGGGCGGCGGCCTCGTGGTGGGTGTGCTGCAGGATCTGCGCGCGGGTCAGGCTGAGCAACAACGCCCCGATCGCCGCAAGCACGACCATCGATCCGACCAGAACCCACAATGCTGTCCGCGATGCAATGCTGCGCAGGGCCATGCTGCATTCCCGGTTTCCTTGGCCTTGCATCTAGCCACGAATAATTGGTTGTCCGCAAGCCGGACCGGCAAGGATGGCTCCGTCAGTCAGGGCATAATCCCGCCCTCCTACTTCACCGACGAGACGCCGCCCCATGTCCGGACAACAGCACGAAGTGACGTTCCGTTTTCTCGCCCAGCCAACGGACGTCAATTTCGGCGGCAAGGTACATGGCGGCATGGCGATGAAGTGGATCGACCAGGCTGGCTATGCCTGTGCAGTGGGCTGGAGCGGGGCATATTGCGTCACCGCATCGGTGAGCGGCATCCAGTTCGTGGCGCCGATCCTGATCGGTGACCTGGTCACGGTACGCGCGCGGCTGATTCATACCGGCACCAGCAGCATGCATCTGGCCGTCGACGTGCTGGCTCGCGACCTGCGTCGCGACGAGCAGCGCCTGGCCACCAGCTGCGTCATGGTTTTCGTGGCGCTCGACGGGCAGGACGGCAAGCCCACCCCGGTGCCGCGCTGGGAGCCGCGCGACGACAGCGAGCGCCGGTTGCAGGCGCAGGCCCGGCAGTTGCTGGAGCTGTCCAAGGGAATGGAGCAACTGGTCGATCTGCGCGGCGTGACGCTGGATTGAGCGGCCGCAAAACCTGCCGGAAAATCACGCCGACATGCGAATTCGGTGCCAGAAGGTGTTGACAGTCCCGGGTCCGATCCACACAATACGCGTTCTTTGTTGGAGGGATACCCAAGCGGCCAACGGGGGCAGACTGTAAATCTGCTGGCTTACGCCTTCGGTGGTTCGAATCCACCTCCCTCCACCAGTTGCAAGCGGCATCATGCGACGCGAAAGCGGCGCAGTTGGCAAAGGTTCCGCGCAGGGCGGGAGTAGTTCAATGGTAGAACATCAGTTTTCCAAACTGATTACGCGGGTTCGATTCCCGCCTTCCGCTCCATTGTTCTGCATCTGCTGATGCGAAGTTGGTCAACGCAGATGCTGCCTAGATCGACGCTTTATGAAGAGTCCGGCAGGATGCCGGTCTTGTTCTTCGCCATCATGGAGGATGGCTGAAATACATACGCTCATGTAGCTCAGTCGGTAGAGCACTTCCTTGGTAAGGAAGAGGTCACAGGTTCGATTCCTGTTATGAGCACCAATTCAGTTTGACCTTCACGGTCGTGACCCTTGCAGGGCACGTTTTCTTTTTAACCATTGACTCCATCGGGGTTTAGCGCGCATGGCAAAGGGTAAATTCGAACGCACCAAGCCGCACGTCAACGTCGGCACGATTGGTCACGTGGATCACGGCAAGACGACGCTGACGGCCGCACTGAC